>NZ_CAJQUD010000003.1:0-335405 GCF_907163205.1 Candidatus Accumulibacter sp. ACC007
ATGTCTTGCGGATGACCGCCTGCGAATCTCGGCGCACGAAGGGCGCCATCGAGCCATTCAGGCGCGCCAGCGCATGGATCTTCTGGTCCGGGTCGATGACGATCTTCAGGATCTTGCCGGACGGTGTGCCGAGCACCTCGATCTTGGCGCCTCCGGCGAGGCCGAAAAGACCCTCGTCGGGCAGCACCAGGCGTACCGTCTTGCCGGGATCGAACAGCTCGCGCAGGGCCTCGGCCTTGATCAGACTCAACAGGAAGAGCACCAGCACTGCCAGCACGGTCGCGCCGAGCAGGCTGCGGTAACGGCGGTTCTCGTTGGATTTGTTCACGCGCTAGCTTCCAGCTGGAGCAGCCGGCTGCCGGCGATCCGGTAGCGCCGGTCGGCAGAAATCCCGGGCTCCTCTAGCAGGCTGCGCTTGTGCGTGAACCAGATGATGGCGCCGCGGCGGCGGCGCACCTGCTGCACGGCATTGATCAGCGGCGCGAAGGTTCTGCTTTCGGTGGTTTCGATTGGCTGCTCGAGAACGACCAGCTTCGGGCGTCCCAGGAAGGCCCGAACGCACGCTGCGCGTTCGAGATCGGACTCCGAGCACTGATGCGGCAGCAGGGTCGGGATCCCCGGCAGGCCAAAGCTCAGGGCGAGCTCGCTGGCCCTCTGGCGGATGATTTCTTCGGCCAGGACGGTCTGATGGCGCAGCGGAAGAAGCAGGTTTTCCATCACCGATCGGTTCTCCAGCCAGTTTCCACCGCTCATGACCCTGCCGATACAGCTGCGTAAGCGGCAGGCTTCGGCTGCATCGAGGTCGGCCCAGGCGACGCCCAGGAAGCGCACCTGGCCGGCACCGGCCAAGCCGAGCAAGGCATCGGCCAGCGCCGCGCTCTGCCCCGTCGTCGGCGAATGCACCAGGTGCAGTTCGCCGGCTTGCAGGCGCAGGTCGTCGACAAGTATCGAACCACCCCGGGGCGACACGACGGACAGACCGGCGGTCTCCAGGATCGGGGGGCCTGCGGCCAGGTCGTCGGACTCGCGCATCTACAATACCGTCGACACGGCTATCCCGATCAGGAGCGTCGCCAGCAGCGAGTACATGAAGGCCGTCGGCAACGCCCGGCGCACGCCGAGGGCACTCGCTTCGACCCTCAGTCCATGCCAGATGGCCACGTAGCCGATCACGAAACCGGTGAGGGTCGGTTTGACGACCAGCAGCAGATGATCGCCCAGAGTCATCCTCGACAAGACCGCATCGGCAAACTCGACCAAGGATAGCGCGGTGAGACCGGCCAAGGAAGCGGCGAGATAGCCCGACCAAAGTGCGGTATGGAGGAAGATCGTGGTCAGCGCGAACAAGGCCAGTGCCGAGGCGAAGCATCGCGGAATGGCGAGAAAGTCGGTGGCGTCAATGCCGAAGGACTCGAGCATGCGGATTTGCCCGTTGACTGTGAGATGGCCCACCTCGTCGAGCATCACCGAACCACTGCGGCCGATCACGATCAACGCCGTGACGATGGGCGAGAGCTCGCGGATCAGCACCAGCACCAGAAAGTCGCCGATCGATCCCTGCTGTCCCGTCACCCGCAGCCAATAGATGATCTGCAATACCAGGCCCAGACCGACCAGCAGGGCGGTAAGCATGACTGCGGGAATGGCGCACACCCCCGTGAAGTAGAAGAAACGCTCGAACTCCGTCCACATCGTCCGGCGCCAGTTGCCCGGTGCCAGGCCGCGTGTGAGGGTCGCGGTCAGGTCCCCGGTGAACAGAAAGACGTCCGTCGTCATGTCGATGATTCGCTGCCCGAAGCGGCCGAGCAGATTTGGCCGCTCTGCCGTGGGCGCCTCGACCATGGGCAAGCCATTGGCCGGCGGCTTCACAGGCGACCTCCCAGGAGGTAGGTGGAGAATTCCCCGACGTCTTCGAGATAATGATGGCCGCGCAGTTGAAACAGATAGCGGTCGTGCAGCGCCTCGTAGACCGACTCCGTCGTATGAATCGTTCCCGGTGGGGCGGAATCGGCCATCGCGTAGGCCATGCGTGCGGCCTCACCCCAGAGGTTGAACGAGCTTTCCTCGCGGTCGATCAGGCTGCCGGTCGCCGGTCCCAGGTCCATGCCCAAATGAAAGGCCGAGGGGGCATGCTGTTCAGCGAACAGGCGCTCGCAGGCGGCCTGCGCGGCCAACGCAAATTCGGCCAGGCAGACGGTTGCGTGATCGACGTCCGCGGAAGGATCGGCGGCAGCGACCACCCGATCAGTGAGAAATTTGAGGTAGGCCACGCCGTGTTGCGAGGCTGCCGCGTCGATCTGTGCGAGGAGGCGGGCTATCGTCGATTCGCCGGAGCGGTCGTCGGCCGATCGGGCCAGGGCCAGCGCGTCGCTGAAGCGCAGCGATACGAAAGCCAGCTGATCAATGCGCTGCACATCGTCAGCTCGCACCGGGTGCGCACCGTCCGGGAGCGTCGCGGCAAAGGCGGCAGTACGGCGTGCGCCCAGCCTGGCGTCGATGTTCAATTCCTGAACGGGCGCTTCGGTGCGCGGCGCCACTTCGCTGTCATGTGCCTTCGCCTTGCCGGCCGGCGGCATGGCCACCACCGCGCCAGCCGTAGCGCTGGCTGCCTGGCGGATGGCCATCAGATTGGCGATCGCCCGGGCAAACCGCTGCACCTGGTTCGGCCACTCGCTGCGACGGCCGTCCTCGAGCCAAAGGACGCCGGTCACCCGGCCGTCTACCTTGAGGGGCACCGACAGCAGGGCCTGGCAGCCGAGCGGGGCGAGGTAGTTTCGGTACAGCGATACGAGGCGTGCGTCGTCGCTGCTGGCGACGTCGCCGACCGCGTTTTCGCTCTGCAGCCATTCCAAAAGACCGGGATGTTCCGATCGATCCAGCGTTGCGCCATCCGTATGGCCCTCCGTCTGCTGGTCAAAGCTGTCGAGACAGACCAGCGCATCGCCAGCCGGTGCGAGCTGCCACAGGCTGGCGCGGCGCACGCGAGACGAACGCGCGACAGCCTCGGTTACCAGTGCGAGGCCATTGGTTCCGCTGTCCTCGAACAGCGTCGACTGCGCCGCCAGCATGCCGAAGGCCTCACCCTGCGCGTCGAGCTGCGCCTGACGCTCGAGGATGGAAATTGCCTCCTGGTCGGCGCGCAGCCCCTGGCGGACCACGAGCCCGGCGAGCCCGCCTGCCAGGGCGATGACCGCCAGGCCCATGCCCAGCGTGTCGCGTACATTCTCTGCAACGAAGCCGACGAAATCGTCCTCGGGGACGATCATCAGGATCGACCAGTCGTGCGGCAGCAATTGGTTGAGCGACGACGTCGAGCTGATGTAGCGGCGGCCGGCCATCTCGAAATCGTGGCGGCCGTGCCCTTCGACGCGGTAGCGGTCAAAGGCGCGGCTCACCACCGGGTCGCCGATGTCATCGACCCGCAGCAGTCGCAATTCGCCACCGCCATCCTTGCTCACCAGCGGCTTGCGCGGGTGCGCCATCACCCGCCCCTGGTCGTCGACGATCAGCGCGAGGCCGCTCTTGCCGATGGCGAGTATGGCGAGAAAGCGACTGAGGCTTGCCAGTTCGACGTCGGTACCAACCACCGCAACCAGATCCCCGTCCGTATTCAGATAGGGCAGCGACGCCGTGATGCCCGCGGCGCTGGTGGTGAAGAAGAGGTAGACGTCGGTCCACAGAACAGGTCCTTGCTTTTCGCGGCACCGACGAACCAGGGTCGCGCGCGCGGATCGTAGCCATCCCAGGGGGCTTGCTCGTCGGACAACACCTCGCCCTTTGCGCCATGGCGCGTCAATTGCATCACGGGGGCGTCCTGCGCACCATGCGGGCGGCGGATGGTCTTGGTTTCCAGTCCGCGCTGTTCACCATCCTGATAGCGCCGCACCATGAAGAACTCGCCGGCCGGGCTACCGATGAACACGCTGGTGAACTGCGGCGTGTTGTCAAGGATTCCGCTCGCCACCTTCTCGGCGAGTTCGCGCCGCACGCTCAAGAGGTCCTCGTCGGCGAGCAGGTCGCGGGTAAAACGGACGACACCCGGGATGGGTCCCAGGTAGGCACCAACCTCTGTTTCGATGCGGCTTTGCAGGTTGCCGATGACGCCTTCGGACAGAGCCAGGGCATCGGCACGCATGAACCTGAACTCGTGAATCGCGTTGCCGATCAGTGCGGCCAGCAGAATGGCGACCACGGCGACGGGCAGCCAGATGCGAAGGCGCCGGCGTCGGGTGACCGCCTGGACCTCCTCGAAGGCAATCGCCTGGTTCGTTGTTGTCGTGCGCCAACCCGCCAAGAAACCCTCCACAGTGGAAATGCCCTGTCGTTTCCCGTGACTGATCCGCGGGAGCTGAAGCGATCAGTCACGCGGCAATTGCCGCGAAACGACCAGGCTCCCGTTCGACGCCAGGCTTACCCGCAAAATACCGCATTTCCGCCCCTTCGCGCTGGTCGGCGGCATGGTCTCGTCGACGGTGTTGACGCTGTGCGTCATCCCGGCGCTGTATGCGTTGGTGAAGCAGTGGCAGCTGCGCCGCGACCTGGCGAAAGCGCCAGTGCTGGCGTGGAGCGAAAGCTGATCTGTGCGGCCGCCTTCGCTCCGTGCCGCACCCGCCGGGCGGATGGCCTTATTGAATACCGGCCTTGCGCTGCTCGAGCCGCACATAGGCGGTGATCTGGGCGACGTCGTCGGGGCTCAGGCCGGGAACGGGTGCCATGTCGCCGAACTTCCAGTGATGCGCACGACTCCCGTTCTTCACCGCCAGCTGGAAAGCGGCGTCGCCGTGATGCGAGGGCTCGTAGATCTTGCTCAGCATCGGCGGCCCCTTGTCGCTGCCTTGCAGATTGGCGCCGTGGCAGGAAGCGCAGTTTTTCTCGAACAGGGTCTTGCCGGCTGCCGGGTTGGGCATCAGCCCGGGGCTCGGCTGTGGCACTGGCATGTCTTGCGCCGCGACCGGCAGGCTGATCGCCGCCGCGACGATCAGCAGCGCGAGCAGGCAAAGCTGCAGGCGGGTGTCGCGACGGGGCGCAGGAATTGCCAGCGATCGATTTGGTGTCTTGTTCACTTATGCGCTGCCTCGCGGGTCGTCATGGCTGCCGGCACCTGGCGGCGGGGCCGAACAGCACGAAGGGGGTTTCGCCCTGGCGTGCGCTTCGGCATTGGCTTGTCGCCAGGAGCGAAAGCTGGCCAGGAGTCGTTTCAGCCAGGGAATCATAAGCTTACTTCGCCTGGCTGCCGTGCATTCCCGGCGTCATCGGCATCCCTTGCTGACCCTGCATGCCCATTTTTCCTTGGCCACCGGCCATCGGGCAGCCAGCACCGAAGTCTTTCATCATCGCCTGCATGTCGTCCATTTGCGCCGCCATCATCGGCATGCGCGCTTCACCTTCAGTCTGCTGCAGGGCGTGCATACGAGCCTGCATGGCTTGCATGCGGGCCTGCATCTGAGCGGGTGGCGGCTGCGTTGGCGCAGCTTTTTCGGCAGCCAGCAAGGCGACCGGCGCGCTCAGCGCGGCGGACAAGGCGATCATCAGGATATTGCGGGACAGTGTTTTCATGGCCATTCCTTTGCTGGGTGAGTGCTTCGTCGTGGGAACTTCATCACGTTCGCCAGTATCGACGATCGATACCGACGAGAATCTGACGTGGGAATGACATTCTTGTCATGCTGTTTCCGCCAGCCCCGCCAATGCTTGCGCGGTCGCTTGTTTCGTCAGGACTGGCTGCCCGCCACCAAGCGCCGGTGGCGCCGGCCAGCGCAGGTGACTGAAGCGTAATCCTGCGGTCATCTCCTCGTCGGGGGGCGACCGGCACCATGGGCGACGTCGATGGCTGCCGCCAAGCGACAGAAGCCGTGCGTCAGCCAACAGGGGTACCCTGGAAAGGATTGCCATGGACACGAAACCACGGTCGGGCGGGCACGACCATCATCATCACCTGCCCGAGCGTTCGCATGCAGCACACAGCCAGCACGGCTCACACAGCTCACACAGCTCAAACGGCTCAAACGGCTCAAACGGCTCAAACGGCGATCACACGGTGGTGGAGTCCGCGACGGTGAAGGATCCGGTCTGCGGCATGTCCGTCACGCTTGGCGCGGGCAAGCCGAGCTTCGAGCACGACGGGAGGACCTGGCACTTCTGCTCGCAGAAATGCCACGACAGGTTTGCGGCGGACCCGGCGCACTACCTGAGCGGCACGCACAAGAAGCAAGCGCCCCGGGCACCCGCAGGCACGCAATACACCTGTCCGATGCACCCCGAAATCGTCCGCGATGCCCCGGGCGATTGCCCGAAATGCGGCATGGCGCTCGAACCGATGGGCGTCCCTAGCGGCGACGAAGGCCCCAACCCCGAGCTGGTCGACTTCCGGCACCGTTTCTGGATCGCTGCCGTGTTGACCGTTCCCCTGCTGGTGCTGACCATGGGGCCCTTTCTCGGTCTGGGCTTCGCACGCGATTTGCTCGGTGAGCGCACGGCGCAATGGGTTGAACTGGTCCTGAGCACGCCGGTGGTCCTTTGGGCCGGCTGGCCGTTCTTCGTTCGCGGCGTGAAATCGGTCGTCAATCGCAGCCTCAACATGTTCACGCTGATCGGCCTGGGTGTTGGCTCGGCGTATCTCTTCAGCATCGTCGCGGTCCTCTTCCCGGGCTTGTTCCCGGACGGCTTTCGCGACGCGCAGGGGCATGTGGGCGTCTATTTCGAAGCCGGTGCGGTGATCGTCGTCCTGGTCCTGCTCGGTCAGGTGATGGAGCTCGGTGCGCGCGAGCGCACCGGCTCGGCGATCCGCGCGCTGCTCGACCTCGCTGCGAAGACGGCGCGCGTGCTCCGTGCCGATGGACGCGAGGAGGAAATCCCGCTCGAGGAAGTCGTCGTCGGCGACCATGTGCGCGTGCGGCCGGGCGACAAGGTGCCGGTGGACGGCGTGGTGATCGATGGCCGATCTTCAATCGACGAGTCGATGCTCTCGGGCGAAGCGGTAGCGGTGGAAAAGGTCGCCGGTGACCCGGTCACCGGGGCGACGATCAACGGTACTGGTTCACTGATCGTCGAGGCCAAGCGGGTCGGCGGCGACACCGTGCTCAGCCAGATCGTCGACATGGTCGCCAACGCGCAACGCTCGCGCGCGCCGATCCAGAAGCTCGCCGATTCGGTCGCCGGCATGTTCGTTCCGGCGGTGATCGGCGTCGCCATCCTGGCATTCATCGCCTGGGCGGCCTGGGGACCGGCGCCGGCGCTTTCCTATGGACTGGTCGCGGCCGTGGCCGTGCTGATCATCGCCTGCCCCTGCGCGCTCGGCCTGGCGACGCCGATGTCGATCATGACCGCCACCGGACGCGGCGCACAGGCCGGCGTGCTGATCAAGAACGCCGAAGCGCTGGAGCGCTTTGCCAAGGTCGATACGCTGATCGTCGACAAGACCGGAACGCTGACCGTCGGCAAGCCAAAGCTGGTCGCAGTGCTGCCCGCTGCCGGACACGAGGAAGGCGAGGTATTGCGCCTGGCCGCTAGCCTCGAACGCGGTTCCGAACACCCGCTCGCCGAGGCCATCGTCAGCGCTGCCGAAGAGCGTGGCGTCGAACTGGCCAGCGCCGAAGAATTCGAGGCGCTCACCGGCAAGGGCGTCAAGGGCGTCGTCGACGGCCAGGCTGTCGCGCTCGGCAATGCCGCGCTGCTCACCGAACTGGGGCTGGATGGCGGTGCCTCCGGTGCGTTCGTCGAGGCAGCAAACGCTCGCCGCGACGAGGGCGAAACGGTGATGTTCGTCCTCATCGGCAGCGAAATCGCCGGCCTGGTGAGCGTCGCCGATCCGGTCAAGGAGACGACGCTCGAAGCGCTCAAGGCGCTGCACGCAGAAGGCCTGAAGATCATCATGGCCACCGGCGACAACGAACGTACGGCGCGTGCCGTTGCCGGGCGTCTGGGGATCGACGAAATCCGTGCCGACGTACTGCCCGCGGATAAGGCGCGGATCATCAAGGAATTGCAGGCCAAAGGCCACAAGGTGGCGATGGCCGGTGACGGCGTCAACGATGCGCCGGCACTGGCGCAGGCCGACGTCGGCATTGCCATGGGCACCGGCGCCGACGTGGCCATCGAGAGTGCCGGCTTCACGCTGGTCAAGGGTGACCTCAACGGTATCGTGCGCGCACGCCGGCTTGCCCGGGCGACCATGCGCAACATCAAACAGAACCTGTTCTTCGCCCTGGTCTACAACGCCGCTGGCGTGCCGGTGGCCGCGGGCATTCTGTATCCCTTCCTGGGCATCCTGGTGTCGCCAATGTTTGCCGCCGCGGCGATGAGTCTGTCGTCGATCTCGGTGATCAGCAACGCCCTGCGGCTGCGCAGCGTGCGCCTTGAGTAGTGGTCGCCTCGACAGGCTCTGAAACCACGGGCAATGGTGAGGTGCAGAGGTGGCACCCCATACGGACAACCCGAGTTCGACACTTTCCGCGTGCCAAGCGCATAAATGACGCCCCAAGGCTTGCAAAAACAATGCGTTAGTGTTTTGCCGGAAATGGCCATGTAGTGACACGTTATTTCCTTTAGGCTATTGCCTATAGGTTTTTTGGGCGCTACAGTAGCGACATGTTCGTAAAGATCACCACGTCGGGGCCGCGGCGCTACGTGAAGCTCGTCGAGGCCTACCGCGACGCGGGCGGCGTCTCTCGCCAACGAGTCATCGCTACCCTCGGGCGGATCGAAGCCGTGCGCGCCGGCGAAGCCGACTCGCTGGTCAATGGCCTGTTGCGCGCAGCAGGCAAGCCGTCCCTTGAAGAGGGCACCGGTGACGTGTCCTTCGCGCCGGCGCTGTCGGTCGGCGACACCTGGCTGCTTACCGCCCTGTGGCAGGAACTGGGCTTCGCCGATGCCTTCCGCCGGGTATTGCGCAACCGCCGCCAGTTCGACGCCGAGCGCTTGTTGCGGGTGATGGTCTTCAACCGCCTGTGCGATCCGGAATCGAAGCTGGGCATCCTGCGCTGGCTGGAAGGCACCCGCGTTCCCGAAGTCGCCACCGAGTCGGTCACCCATCAGCATCTGTTGCGCACCATGGATACGCTGGCAGACTGCGCAGAGACGATGAATAAGGTCCTGGCCGGTCTTTTGCGCCCCTTGATCGACCAGGAGTTGTCGATCGTCTTCTACGATCTGACGACGATGCGTACCGAAGGCGGCACCGAACTCTCTGGAGAGGTTCGACGCTTTGGCCTGTCGAAGGATGGCGGGATCGTGCGGCAGGTCATGCTGGGGGTGGTACAGACCGCCGAAGGCCTGCCGATTCATCACGAGGTCTTCGCCGGTAACAGCGGCGAGACGACGACACTGGTGCCGACGATCGAGAAGGTCCTGGCGCGCTATCCGATCAAGCGGGTGGTGCTGGTTGCCGATCGGGGCTTGCTCAGCCTGGACAATCTGGAAGCCATCCGCGCGATCCGGGTGGGCGGCCAGCCACTGGAATTCATTCTGGCCGTTCCGGCCCGCCGCTATGCGGACTTCGATACCGTGCTGGCCGAATTCCATGAGCAGCGCTGCCGATCAGCGACCGAAGAGGTCGTCGGTGAAATGGAATGGCAGGGCTTTCGTCTGATCGTCGCGCACCGCCCCGACGTCGCCAGCGAACAGGGTCAGGCGCGGGATGAACGCATCGCGGCGCTGGAGACCGACGCGGCAAGGTGGGCGGGCAAGCTCGACGGCCAGGATTCCGGCCAGACACACCGTGGCCGGAAGTTGTCGGATGCCGGCACGACGGCGCGGTTTTACCGCGCTGTCACAGAGGCACACCTGGCGAGCATCATCAAGGTCAATCTGTCGGCGGAGGTATTCACCTACGACATCGACCAGCGTGCTTTGAGCCGTGCGCGCATGATGGATGGCAAGCTGATCCTGGTCTCGAACATGCCGGATCACACGCCGGCCGAGATCGTGGCGCGCTACAAGGCGCTGGCAGACATTGAACGCGGCTTCCGTGTCCTGAAATCGGAGATCGAGATCGCGCCGGTCTTCCATCGCCTGCCGAACCGGATTCGCGCGCACGCCTTGATCTGTTTCCTGGCGCTGGTGTTGTATCGGGTGCTACGCATGCGCCTGAAAGCCAGGGATAGCCAGCTTTTGCCGGAACGTGCGCTGGAGATCGCGCGTCGCATCCAGTTTCACCAGATCACCTTGCATCAACGTCAGTCGGCGTCAGGCCTGTCGGCCATGACGCCACAACAGAAGGAGCTGTTCGAGACCGTCGCCCTGCCAGAACCGTCCGCCAAGCGTTTGTAGTGCCAATTTCACTTACGTGAATTGCGCATATTCAATGGCTTACGGGATTTAGTGTCGAACTCGGGGGACAAGGGATGAAGGATCAAGTCGTGACACGGTTGCTGCCGCCGGAGAGCCTGGCGATAGCGGCCTTGTCGCAAACGGTAGGGATCTCGGTAACGACGCTGGAACCTTGGCGGGGCGAGGCGCTGACCGAGCCCGCCCGCGAAGGCCAGCCGACTGCGGCAGCGCAGCAGCTGTCCCGGGTCTTCGCAGTCGGCCCGGCCCATTCGCGTGCTGGCGTGGGCCGATAAGCCGCCATCGCGCTTCTCCACCTCATCATCGCCTCGGAGCCTTCCGGCTCAAGGACACCTCGTCGGGGGACACGCGCAGCAGACGCCCGCTTCCCGTGGCAGCAGCGTCGCACGGTAATCGTTCACTCCCCTATGCCGCAGCCGGGATAGCAGGGAGCGCGGGAAGCTGTAAGCCTTTGCGAGCGGCAGCAATGACGGTGCCGAGGTACTGCCAGGCGGAGGTACCGCGGCGGCGACAGGTCTCGATGACACTGGCCAGGAGAGCGAAGGCGCGGGATCCCTCTTCGGAACGAGTGCCATGGCTGATGTAACGCGAAATGACCCAGTGTCGCAACGCCTGCTCGGCGGCGTTATTGGAGAGCGGCAGCAGAGGCTCCGCGAGCGGACGCAGGATGACTTTCCAATCGTAGAGGAATTCGCGCACGACACTGCGCAGCGCCGGATGCTCATCCATCTGATGCCCCTCGCACAGGTGCCTTAGCCGTTTGACCTCGGCGGCGTAGCGCTCGGGCAGCGCTTGCGGCGGCGGATCGAGCCGTGCCGCATAGATGGCCGCCATCAGCGCGGTCAGGAGACCTTCCATCTCCTGCCCAACCCGGGACACCCGGCCATCACTCGATTCGGCCAGCCCCCGCAGCTTGCGCATCAGGTGCGGCCAGCAGCGCAGGCGGTTTTCCCAGTTTCGGTAGACCCCGTAACGATCGCTGATGAGAATGCCGGTATAGCCGTCTTGCAGGGCGTTCTCAAGCATCTCCCGGGCGCGTGGGCCGATAAGGTACAGCACCGTAGAGGTGCTGACCAGCGCCCACAACCACAGCAGCACGCCGGATTCCGGCCACGACGTTTCATCGATGTGCAACTGCGCCACCTGCACGATCTCGGCCACCAGGGCGTCCTCCAGCGGGAAGCTGGCACGGCCGGCTTCCCGGATCGTCTCATCGATCACGCCGGTGCTCAGCGTCAGGTCGAAGACTTCCCGCAGGAGCTCGCGAATGCTCGCTCGCGACAGGCGCATTCGCAGCGCGAGCAGAACGATCACGCCGGCCAGGCGAGGACCCACCAAGCGCCATTCGCCCAGCTCAACCTTTTCCCACTGGGCGTCGGGCGGCGCCCGCCAGGGCATGGCCCGGCTGACGTGCCCGCAAGCGCAGCGCACTTCAAGCAGGCTGTGACGCGTGACGCTGAACATTAGCCCGATGTTGCCCTCGACTGGCGGCGCGATGTCGATCTCGTCCCAGGCGGTGTAAGCCTGCGACTCGGCATCCTCCGCCAGGACTTCACCACAAGCCGCGCAGTTCTCGGGTCGGTGCACGCAATGGTCAGTAACCGCCAGTTTCTGCGTGCGACCATGGCCCGGACTGCCACGTTGCTTGCCCGGCGGCTTTCCCGAACCCTTTCGGGGCGATGGGCGCTCGGTCACTGGCGGCGCAGTCTCTTGTGCCGGCGCCGGGCCCTCTGCCGTTTCGGCAGCACCGTCGGCAGCGCCAGCCTGGGCTGGCGCGCCTTTCGCCACGGCTGGGTCGCGCGCCGCCTTCTCCCACGGTGCCTTGGTGCTCGGCGGCCGCGAGATGTTGCCCGGGTTTTTATTCAGCTGATCCTGCAACTCCTTGACGTCTTGCAGCAGTCGCTTAGATACTTCCAGCAATAGCTCCGCCGGCAGCTTCTTCAGCCACTCGTCGTCCATCTGGAAAAGGTCATGCTTGCTCAGGCGCATCTCGTCGTGGCTGTCGTGTCGTCGTCATGGTCATGAATTATGCCGCAAAAGCATGGTGTTGGCGGCGTTTCTTAAGGGGGAGTGAACGGTTACTCCACATCGGTGATTCCGCTCGCCGTATCCTTCATTTCCTTGTCACGGAGCCCGACTGCTCACAGGCCAAGTTGGCTGTGCGAACCGAGGCGGACGAGCTGGAGTACGTTGTCGTCCGGTTTTCTGTAAATCAAGACCAAGTCGGGCTTGACGTGACAATCCCGGTGGTCCTTCCAATCCCCACTGAGCGAATGATCGTGGTGCTTGTCGGCCAGAACCTGATCATGGGCCAAGGCCGTGACGATGGCGACGAAGTCACTTTGCAGCGTTTGCCGGTGCGGTCCCTTGGTTTCGCGCTTGTAGTCACGCTTGAACTGGCCAGTGTGTTCAATCTTCCGCATTCAGGTCCGCCATCAGGTCCTCGACGGTGGCGAACGACTTCAGGCCACCATTGCGCGCCTCCTTCATCGCTTCGATAGTATCGATGTTCGGAACCAGTGGCTCGAACGGCAGTGCCTTCTCGCGTGCGACGCGGGTCAGCATGATGCGGAAGGCGTCTGACACGGTCAGCCCCATCGCTGCAAGCACGGCGGTCGCCTCTTCCTTAATGTGTTCGTCGATCCTGGCACGGACAACAGCATTCGCGGCCATGGTTTGATCCTCCAAGTATATGAGCCACATTGTAGCCCACGAGACGCCAGGACACATCCCTTGCGTGTTGGCCGGATGTCGGAAAACATCTGTTTCCCACACGAACGGCAAAGCGTCGCAAACAATGGTCTCGACAGGGCGAAGCGACGGCCGTGAGTCAGTCCGCGCTCAGCACTTGCGCCGCCGGCCGCGCCAGACTCCGCCGCAACTGCCACTGCTTGACCAGCGCATACAGCGCCGGAATCACGCACAGCGTCAGCACCGTCGACGACACCATGCCGCCGACCATCGGCGCGGCGATGCGGCTCATCACTTCCGAACCGGTGCCGCTCGACCACATGATCGGCAGCAGGCCGGCCATGATCGCGACGACGGTCATCATCTTCGGGCGCACGCGTTCGACGGCGCCTTCCATGATCGCGTGGTAGAGGTCGGCGGCGCTCGGATCGACGCCTTCGGCGCGGCGCCTGGCGGTGATCTCCTGCCACGACTGGTCGAGGTAGATCAGCATCACCACGCCGGTTTCGGCGGCGACGCCGGCCAGGGCGATGAAGCCAACGGCGACAGCGACGCTCATGTTGTAGCCCAGCCACCACATCAGCCAGATGCCGCCGACCAGCGCAAACGGCACCGACAGCATGACGATCAGCGTCTCGGTCAGGCGCCGGAAGTTGAGGTACAGGAGGACGAAGATGATCGCCAGCGTCAGCGGTACGACGAGGGCCAGCTTGGCCTTGGCGCGCTCCATGTACTCGAACTGGCCTGACCAGGTGGCGTAGTAGCCGGGCGGGAAAGTGACCTTGTCGGCGACGGCTTTCTGGGCATCCTTGACGTAGGAACCAACGTCACGATCGCGGATATCGACGAAGACGTAGGCGGCGAGCAGCGCGTTCTCGGTCTTGATTCCCGGCGGGCCATTGCGCAGCTCGATGCTCGCCAGTTGCCCGAGCGGGATCATCCCCGCCTGGCTCGGCACGAAGACCTCGTTGGCGATGCGCTGTGGATCGTCGCGCAGCGCGCGTGGGTAGCGCACGGTGACGTTGTAGCGCTCGAGACCCTCGACGGCGGTGGTCACCGTCGCGCCGCCGAGCGCGCTGGCGATCACCTGCTGGAAGTCGCCGACGGTGATCCCGTAGCGCGCCAGTTGCTCGCGCTTCGGCGTGATGTCCAGGTAATAACCGCCGGTGACCCGCTCGGCGTAGGCGCTCGACGTGCCGGGAACGTCCTTCACCGCCTGCTCGATCTCGCGGGCGACCTTCTCGATCACCGCCAGCTCCTTGCCGAAGACCTTGACGCCGACCGGCGTGCGGATGCCGGTAGACAGCATGTCGATGCGCGCCTTGATCGGCATCGTCCAGGAATTGGCCAGGCCGGGGAACTTGAGCGCGGCGTCCATCTCGGCGATCAGCTTGTCCACGTTCATGCCCGCGCGCCACTCCTTCTCCGGCTTGAGGTTGATCACCGTCTCGAACATCTCGATCGGCGCCGGGTCGGTGGCGCTGGCGGCACGACCCGCCTTGCCATAGACCGACTCGACCTCGGGGAAGGTCTTGATCACCCGGTTGGTGGTCTGCAGCAGGCGCGCCGCCTCGGTCACCGACATTCCCGGCAACGACGCCGGCATGTAGAACAGCGAGCCTTCGTTGAGCGTCGGCATGAACTCCGAACCGATGCGACTGGCCGGCACGACGGTGACCGCCATCACGACGCCCGCGAGCAGCAGGGTGACGATCTTGTTGCGCATCACGGCCAGGATGATCGGCCGGTAGACCCAGATCAGGAAGCGGTTCACCGGGTTCTTCTGCTCGGGCATGATCCGCCCGCGAATGAAGAACATCATCAGCACCGGCACCAGCGTCACCGACAGTACCGCTGCGCCGGCCATGGCGAAGGTCTTGGTGAAGGCCAGCGGGCTGAACAACCGCCCTTCCTGGCCCTCGAGGGTGAACACCGGCAGGAACGAGACGGTGATGATCAATAGCGAGTAGAAGAGTGCCGGCCCGACTTCCTTGCAGGCGCGGATCATCGTCGCCGCGCGGTCGTGTCTGGTCGCGTTCGGCGGCAGGTGTTCGAGTCGCTTGTGGGCGTTCTCGATCATCACGATCGCCGCATCGACCATCGCCCCGATGGCAATCGCGATACCCCCCAGGCTCATGATGTTCGAACCCATGCCCATCGTACGCATGGCGATGAAGGCAATCAGGATGCCGATCGGCAGCGTCAGGATGGCGACCAGTGCGCTGCGCACGTGCATCAGGAAGATCACGCAGACGGCGCCGACGATCAGGCTTTCTTCGAGCAAGGTCCATTTCAGGTTGTTGATGGCGCGCTCGATCAGCTTCGAACGGTCATAGACGGGAACGATTTCGGTCCCTTCGGGCAGGCCCGGCAGCAACTCCTCGATCTTGGCCTTGACGTTGGCGATCACGTCGAGCGCGTTCTGGCCGAAGCGCGCCATGACGATCCCCGAAACGACCTCGCCCTCGCCGTTGAGTTCGGTGATCCCGCGCCGCCCGGCGGGGACGATCTCGACGCGTGCGACGTCGCGCACCAGCACCGGCGTTCCGCCATCGCTCTTCAGTACCAGCGTCTCGATGTCGCCGACGCCCTTGAGGTAGCCGAGCCCGCGCACCATGTATTCCTTCTCGGCCAGTTCGACGACGCGCCCGCCGACGTCGCGGTTCGATTCGCGAATCACCTGCGCCAGACGCGCCAGCGAAACGCCATAGCTGGCCAGCCGGTGCGGGTCGACGATGACCTGGTACTCCTTGACGAAGCCGCCGACGCTGGCCACTTCGGCCACGCCGCCGGCCTTGGTCAGCTGGTAGCGAACGTACCAGTCCTGCACGCTGCGCAGGTCGGCCAGCGATTGATCCTTGCCGGTCAGCGCGTACTGGAAGACCCAGCCGACGCCGGTGGCGTCGGGCCCGATCTGCGGCGAAACGCCCTGTGGCAGGTTGCCCTGCACCGAGCTGAGGTATTCCAGGACCCGCGAACGCGCCCAGTAGATGTCGGTGCCATCCTCGAAGATCACATAGACGTAGGAGGCGCCGAACATCGAGAAGCCCCGCACCACCTTGGCTTTCGGCACCGCCAGCATGGCCGTGGTCAGCGGATAGGTGACCTGGTCTTCGACGACCTTCGGCGCCTGCCCGGCGTAAGGGGTGAACACGATCACCTGCACGTCGGAAAGATCCGGCAAGGCGTCGAGCGGCGTTTTCTTGACCGCGTAGATGCCGCCGGCGACGACCGCCAGGGTGGCCAGCAGGACCAGGAAGACGTTGCGCGCCGACCATTCAATCAGCCGATCGAGCATCTCAGTGGCCCTCGTGCCTGGCGGCGGCCTTCTCGATGCGGGTGATCACGAACTCACCATCGCCGCGGTCCTCGAACTCGAAACGGATCGCTGCGCCGGGCGGGACGCCCTTCGCCACCGCGGGACTCGCCAGCCCGAACTCCATGGTCATCGCCGGCCACTGCAGCGCCGGAATCGGCTCGTGCGTGACCGCCGCGGTGTTCGACGCGATATCCAGTGAGTCGATCGAACCCTGCGCCTGGTACCGCTTCGCCGCCGCTTTTTCCGTCGTTGCCGCCGCGGGCGCAGTGAAGGTCGACAACGCGGCCTTGAGGTTGCTTTCCGCGTCGATCAGGAAGTTGGCCGCGGTGACCACTTCGTCGCCGACCTGAATTCCTTCGAGAATTTCGACCGCGTCACGCCCGCGCAAACCGATCTTGACGGCTTGCGGTTTGTACCTGCCCTCGCCCAGCACGAGCAGGACCACCTGGCGGTCGCCGGTGTCGATCACTGCCGATGGGGGCACCGTCAGGCGCGCGGCCTTGCCCGCGGTGGCGATCTCGACGTGTGCGAACATGCCCGGACGCAGCATGCCGTCGTGGTTCTTCAGTTCGAGCCTGACCGGCGTCGTGCGTGTCGCGGTGTTGAGGGTCGGATAGAGGTAGGTGACCCTGGCGTCGAAGAGATGTCCCGGAAAGGCGTCGATGATCACCCGCGCGGCGTCTCCAGGCTTGACCTGGGCCAGATCACGTTCGTAGACGTCGGCGATCACCCAGACGGTGGACAGGTCGGCGATGCGGTAGATGACCGCTCCGGCCATGAAACGCATTCCCTCGACGGCCTTCTTCTCAAGCACCACGCCGGTGGCCGGCGACGAAAAGGTGACCAGCGCATTCTGCGAGCCGGCCGCGCCGGCAACCTTCCAGTTGCGCAACCGTTCGCGAGCGGCCTGCGCAAGACGGCGGGCGCCGTCGCGGGCCGCCGGATCGGCATTGCCGGCACTCTGCTCAAGTCTCTCGGCAATGCGCAACTCCTTCTGCGCGGAGACCAGCTCGGGGCTGTAGACGGAGAACAGCGGCTGTCCCTTGCTCACCGGGTCACCGGTGGCGCTCACCTGCAGCCGTTCGATCCAGCCTTCGAAACGCGGCGCGACATCGTGAATCCGGCGCTCGTCGACCTCCACCCGGCCAACCGTGCGCAACGCCGAGTCCAGCGTCCGTTCTTCGGCGCGCGCCGTCTTGACGCCGAGTGTCTGGACGCGCGCCGGGCTGACCTTGACGACGCCGCTGCCGTCGGGTTCGTCGTCCGCGTAAACGGCGATGTAATCCATGCCCATCGAATCCTTCTTCGGATCCGGCGAAGTATCGGGCAGGCCCATCGGGTTGCGGTAGTAGAGGACCTTGCGCTCGTTCTTGCCGGCGGACTCGCCGGGCGTGGCGCCTTGCGCACCGGCACTGGCGACGATTTCACCGCGGGTCACCGGCTGCCGACTGCCGGCCCAGTAGCCGGCAGCCAGCGCTGCGCCAATGGCGACCAGCGCCAGGATGAGCGTCAGAGTGCGGTTCACAGCGGTGCTCCCACGAGAAGTTCGAGTTCGGCCAGGCGAACGGCGGTTTCCACATCGGCGTCGAGCAAGGCCAGACGAGCGCGCAGAATCTGCCGCTCGGCGTCGATCAGGGTGTTGAAGTTGACCCGGCCGCTTTCGTAACCGGACTGGGCGGCTTCGAAAGTGGCGCTGGCCTGCGGCAACAAGGTGTGCTTCAGCAGGCGCGCCTTGTCGCGGCTGGCCTCGAAAGCGGCGAGCGTTTCGCCAAGCCGGCCGGCGAGACGGGTTTCAGCGGCCAGCACGCGCGTCTGTGCGGCATCCAGGCGGCGCTCGGCCTCTCGCTCCTGGGCGCGCCGGGATGATTGCTGCAGCGGAATGGTCACCCCGACCATCACTTCCCAGTTGTCGGGCGCGTTGTAGGGGCGGTTGTTGGTCAGGCCGACGGCGAAGTCCGGATAACGGTTCAGCCAAGTCAGTTCGCGACTCTTTTGCGCGGCAACAACGCCGAAACGTTCGCGTGAGACCTCTGGCGAGCGCGTGCGGATCTGTTCGAGCAAGCTCTGGTAGGAAATTCTGGCGGGGGCTGGCGGCAGTTGTGCGGGCTCGGCCAGCGGCGCATCGCCGTCACGCGCCAGCAGGGCGTTGAGCTTGGCAGCGTTGTCGCGCTTGCGACGTTCGGCTTCCACGAGATCGATCTTGACGCTGGTCAGTTCGCTCTGGGCCCGCAGGGCGTCCTGCTGCGGTACCAGACCGACGCCGTAGCGGGTCAGCACCAGCTGCTCGATGGCGTCGAGCAGCGACAGGGTCTCACGGAGGATGCGGATCTGGCCGGAGGCCTGGAACTGCCGGGCGTAGGCGGTCTTGATGCGGTTCTCGACCTCAAGCACGGTGCCATCCTGCAGGGTCTCGACCTGCTCGGCGAGCGCCTCGGCGACTTCACCGCGCAGCTCGCGCTTGCCCCAGAATGGCAGCGGCTGGACGACCCGGTAGCGGGTATTGCCGACCTGCCCGGGCAGCAGCGAAGGCGCGCGTCCGGAGTTCACGGTGTTGGTGAAGTCCATCAGTTCGAGTTCGAAGCGCGGATCGGGCAGTGCCGCAGCCGGCTCGACCCGTTCCCGTGCCGCTTGCGCCTCGAACTTGCGGACCCCCAGCTCGGGGTTGTGCTCGCGAGCGTAGCTCAGCAGGCCGCTGAGCGAAGCACCCAGCGGGGCAGCGGCCGGGCCTTGCGCGTAGGCCGGCACAGTGGGCAAGACAAGCGCCAGCAGCACAGTGCCGGCGACGGCAAGGCGTGAGGTCGCCGCGCGCGACGTGAAAAGCATCATCTGTCGGGAATCCGGTGAGCAGGACAAAGCGCGTCCGAAACGCACGGACGCGGCGTGATGGCCCGAAACGGCGCGGGAAGCTACTTCGCCGGTTCGAGTGCGGTGACCGTCAAGGCGTCGCCGACGTTCTCCGCGGTGAAGCTCACTTTCTCGCCCGCCTTGACCTGATCGAGCATCGCCGGGTCACTGACACGGAAGGCCATGGTCATCGGCGGCATCCCGAGATTGGCCAGCGGACCATGCTTGATGGTGATCTTGCCAGCGGCCTTGTCAACTTTCTTCACCGTGCCTTCGGAAGCTGCTGCCTTGACGCTAGCGGCGCTGCTGCCCGCCGGATGGTGGGAGTCGTGCTCGCTGGCGGCAAGCACCGGATTGGCAACGAGCAGGGCAAGCAGGGAAACGGCGGGGAACAAAGATTTCATGGCGGATCCTGTTGGTAGATGGGGAGGGCGATAGGCTCCGGGTTTGAGTCTCGCAACGAAGGCTTTTTCTTGCAACAACATGTCACAAGCGCTGCACCAACGGTGGCCAAGGCCGCAGATGATGCCTGCTCCACCCGGTCAGAAAGCTGACGTAAAGATTACATTCCCGTAATGCTGTTCGGCCATCGAGCGGCGGGCCGGCCGCGACACTCCATGAGCCACGGTCGGCGACCTTCGCCCGACACGCGAAGCTGCCCCGGACAGGCTCAGGATGCGGTAGCGAAAATCTAACGATGTACGTCCGGTTACAGTTCGTGCCTATCGGTCGCCCGACAAAGTCCCTAATATTGCGCGCACTCAACAGAGTGTTGTGGCTAGCCGGGAAGGTTCCGGAAAACGAGACAGAGATACCGATTTTGCACCGAGTCGCAGGGCTCGGCGGCTCGACGAGGCAGGACATCAATGAAAAAAATACTGTTGTGGATAGTGCTTCTGGCAGCCATTGGCGTGCAGGCCGCCTCGCCCGACCTGACGACGACGGTCGTCCCGCCCTTGAAGCCCCTCTCCGAACAACCGAAGGCGGCACGCCTGGCGGCAGAATTGCTCACCCGGCACCACTACAAGCCCGTCCCCCTGGATGACGCACTGTCGGCGAAGATCTTTGATCGTTACCTGGAATTGCTCGACGGGGAGAAGCGCTTCTTTGTGCAACACGACATCGATCGGCTCGAGGCTGCACGCACCGGTTTCGATGACGCCATCTACAGCGAGTACCTCGGCCTTCCCTTTGCCATTTTCAACCTCTACACGCAACGCGTCGTCGAGCGCTTCACCTACGCACGCAGCCTGCTCAAGGACGGTTTCGATTTTCGCCAGCAGGACCGTTATCAATACAATCGAGAAAAGGCAGCCTGGGCGAAATCCGAACCGGAAATTCGCGAGTTGTGGCGTACGCGGGTCAAGAACGACTGGTTGCGACTCAAGCTGGCCGGCAAAGACGACAAGACTATTGTCGAAACGCTCAACAACCGCTATGAAAATTCCCTGCAGCGAGTTGCCCGGACCAAGAGTGAGGACGCCTTCGAGCTGTTCATGAATGCCTACGCCACGGCCATCGAGCCGCATACCAACTACATGGGGTCAAGGGCGGCGGAGGAGTTCGAGATTTCAATGCGCCTCTCGCTCGTCGGGATCGGAGCCGTGCTGACCCAGAAAGACGATTACACGCTCATTCGCGAACTGGTGCCAGGCGGCCCCGCCCAACTCTCCGAGCAATTGAAGCCCGGCGATCGCATCATGGGCGTTGGTCAGGGCAAGAACGGAGCCATAGCCGATATCCTGGGCTGGCGCCTGGACGACACCGTGGCGAAAATTCGCGGTGAACCGGACACTATTGTGCTGCTCGACATACTGCCCGTCGATGCCGGCCCTGACGGCAAGCACAAGCGAGTCTCGCTGACGCGGAAGAAAATAACGCTGGACCGGCAAGCGGCGAAGAAGTCGCTCATCTCTGTGGCGGAGGGCAAGATGACACGCCGCATCGGGGTGATATCCCTCCCCGCGTTCTATGCCGATTTTGAGGCGCAAGGCAGAGGTGACCCCGCCTTCAAGAGCGCGAGCCGCGATGTCTCCCGGCTGCTGGATGAATTGAAGGCCGACAAGGTCGACGGCGTGGTGATGGATTTGCGCAATAACGGCGGCGGCTCCCTGTCCGAAGCGATCCAGCTCACCGGCCTGTTTATCGGCGCGGGGCCGGTGGTACAACAGCGCAACGCTCAGGGCAGCGTCACCGTGGCCAAGTCTGCCAATGCCACCGCTGCATGGGACGGGCCGTTGGCTGTCCTCATCAACCGGAGTTCGGCATCCGCTTCGGAGATCTTTGCCGCGGCGATTCAGGACTATGGCCGTGGCCTGGTGATTGGCGAGCGCAGTTTCGGAAAGGGTACCGTGCAGACGATGATCAATCTCGATCAACTCGTCAAAAACGAGACCCCGTCCCTTGGCGACTTGAAAATGACCATTGCCCAGTTCTTCCGTGTCAATGGAGGCACCACGCAACTCAGGGGCGTAGAGCCGGACATCAACTTCCCCTCGTTTGCCGACGAGGAGAACTCCGGGGAGTCGAGCTTTGACAACGCGCTCCCCTGGGCAGGCGTCCAGGCTGCGGACTATTCACCCCAGGGCAATACGAAAGCGCTCCTGCCCACCCTGCAAAAGCGTCACGAAACCCGGGTCAAGTCGGTTCAGGACTTCCAGTTCCTGAAGGAGGATGTGGCCGAAGTGAACCGCTTGCGCAAGAAAACTTCAATCTCCCTGAACGAAGTGGAAAGGCGCCGGGAACGTGCGGACCAGGAGGCCAAACTTGCCTTGCGGAAAAAATTGCGGGACGCCGGCGAGAAAGTCGATAGCAAGAACACGCCGCCAGCGCAGGACGATGGCCTGCAGGCGGACGAACGTGATCTCAGCAATGAACTGGCGGCAGAAACAGCGCGGAAAAACGCGAAAGATATCCTGCTCGAAGAGGCCGCCCATATTCTCAGCGATCAGGTCGGCTTGCTCAAGCGCGAAACCAGAGTGGCTGTGCGCAACAAGCCGGCTGCGTCGACGATTCCCGGCCAACCAGCGCCGGGCCGGTCTGAGCACGCACCCGCGAAGCAACCCGGTGCGTAAGCAAGCCTATTTCACCCCAAACTGCGCTCTATCGTCCAGCCAGGGCATTTCCGGTGCGCGCGAACCTCATGCGTAGTAACTCGCCACGTAGTCCTCAAACCGCCCCTGCGGCAGTGCTTCCAATCGCTGTTGCTCGGCCAGTGAGGCTTGCACGCTGTCCTCGAACCTTGCCAGAGTAGCCGCGTCGAGTGGCTGGGCGAGCAGGCTCTCGTGGTGCTTTTGGGACTGCTGCATGGCGTATTTGAAGTAGCCCTTGTGCTCCCTCGCGGCCGCCAGCACCTGGGCCGACGGCGTGCTCTCCGGGTGATCAATGCGCGTGCGCAGGCTGGCCAGCGTCGTGCTGTAGTGATTGCCCGCGTATGCCGCATCCAGCATCTGGGCAAAAGGCTGCATGTCGTCGAACAGGGCGTGGGCGATCGGTCGGAACGCTTGTTTGCGGTTGTGCACCAGCAGGTTCAGGTCGGGCTGGCGGCCCCGGTTGACGATACGCGCCAGGTTTTCATCGTTCTCGCCCTGCTCGCGAGCCGTAATCGGCGGACTCTGACGAAAGAGGCACATCAGCAACAGGATGTCGGCAAAGGTCGCTTGCTCGGGGGCAATACCGACGTCCACGAACGGGTTCAGGTCAAACAGGCGCACCTCCAGATATTCGACGCCGTACTTCTTCAGGGCCAGCGCCGGACGCTCGCCCGCCTTGCCGACACGCTTGGGCCGGATGCCGGCATAGAATTCGTTCTCGATTTGCAGCAGGTTCGCGTTGAGCTGCTTCCAGTGCTCGCCGTCGCGCACGCCCAGTTCCTCGTAGAACGGATCAGGGGTGCGAATCGCAACCTCCAGTGCCTGGATATACTCGGCGAGTGAATTGAAACTGACGTGCAGCTGATCCTGCGCCCGGTTCTGGTAGCCCAGGTCGCTCATGCGCAGGCTGGTCGCGTAGGGGCGGAACAGGGTCCCTGGAACGAGTTCCTGGAGGTCTGAACTGCGGCCTTGCAGGAATGACTGACAGATCGCTGGCGAGGCACCGAACAGGTAGGGAATCAACCAGCCAAAGCGCAGAAAATTGCGAATCAATCCGAAATAGCGCTCGCTGACAAAGTCCTGCCTGCTGCCGCTTACCGAGCAGCAGCCTTCCAGGATCGCCCAGAACTCGTCGGGCAGCGACCAGTTGTAGTGGGCCCCGGCAATCGCCTGCATGTGGCGCCCATAGCGAAGGCCCAGGCCTTCGCGGTAGGCAGCCTTCATCCTGGCGGAGTTGGACGTCCCGTAGTTGGCAATGGCAATGGTCCTGTCGTCACCGACGACGCAGGGCATCGAGCCGGCCCACATGGTTTCTTCCTGCAGTTGCCGGGCCGCGAAACGGTGGATATCGCGCAGGAAGTCCAACGGAAACGCCGGGTCCTGTGACGGAGGGGTGATGAACTCCAGCAGCGCCTCGGCGTAGTCGGTGGTAATCCACGGGTGGGTGAGTTTGGAGCCGAGCGTCAGGGGGTGAGGCGTCTGGGCCAGATGGCCGCTGGCGTCCACGCGCAAGCATTCGCGCTCGTAGCCGCGCGTGATACCGCGCAGGACCTGCGCGCAATCGGCAGAGAAAAAGTGCCGGATTTCATCGCAACATGTGAACTTCAGCATAAGGCAAGATAGAGCAGGACGGCGTGGCTGTCCAATGCACCGCTGCCGCCAGCGTCGGCCGCTTCGCTGAACGGGGCAAGCTGCATCAGGTTTGGGTTCGGGTGGTCGTGGAACCGCAGCATGGTTTCTTCCTTTTTTTGGACAAGCTGGACAAGCGTCTCACACGGCACTTTCACGCGCCAGTTTGCCATACCAGGGCCAGGCGCCGAAGGCAGCACGGGTCAGCCGACACCAGGCAGCGTCAGCAGCAGCTTCTTGATCGGCGCCGGCAAAGCCGCGGCGGCGACCGCATCGACGGGCAGCCATTCCAGCGAGGCTTGATTTGCCTGCTGGCCGAGAACCTCGACCTGGCACCGCAGCACCTGCATGGTCAAGCGGAAATGGGTGAAGCTGTGCTCGATTGGCGCCAGTGCGCGGGTGGTCAGCAGCCGACAGCCGTGACGCTCGGCAAAAACCTCGGCACCGTCGGCGCTGGCTTCAGGCAGGCTCAGCAACCCCCCCCATACTCCGACAGGCGGCCGCCGTTCTAGCAACACGCGCCGACCGTCGGTGAGCAGCAACATACTGCTCAACCGCTGCGCTGGCGCGCGTTTCGTACGCCGCCTCGGCAGCTCGGCCTGCCGGCCGTCGCGGCAAGCAAGACAGATCTCGTGCAGCGGACAGACATCGCAACGCGGCTGGTGGCGGGTGCACACGGTCGCCCCGAGGTCCATCATGCCCTGGCTGTAGCTCTCGATGCCGCTGCCCGGCAACAGCGCTTCGGCGAGCGCCCACATACGGCGTTCCTCCTGCGAGGCGGTGGCCGCCGCCTCGGCAGCAAAACAGCGCGCCAGCACGCGTTTGACATTGCCGTCGAGGATCGCCGCCCGGCTGCCAAAGGCGAAAACGCTGATCGCCGCGGCAGTCGAGCGGCCAACCCCCGGCAAGCGCGCGTTTTCGTCGGGATCTGCCGACAGCCTGCCTGCGCCAGCGGCGACGGCTTGTGCGCAACGATGGAGATGACGCGCGCGCGCATAGTAGCCGAGCCCCGACCACAGTTCGAGGACGCGCTCAAGCGGCGCACCGGCGAGGGCCTCCAGTGTCGGGAAACAGGCCAGGAAACGCGCGTAGTAGGGAAGCACCGTCTGCACCTGCGTTTGCTGCAGCATGGTTTCAGAGAGCCAGATCCGGTACGGGTCCCGCGTTTGCTGCCAGGGCAGATCGTGGCGGCCGCTCGCTGCCTGCCAGGCGATGACGCGGCTGGCGAAACCGCGCTGCGCGCAATTGCCAGCGTCAGCCATGTGCCACCTGTGGCAGAGCGCGCATGGATTCGCCCGCCGCACGCGTGGCTGGCAGCGCCAGGCTGCGTTCCCGGTTGACGCGAAGATGGGCGGCAGCGATCAACATGAAGCTCCTCACAGAAAGCAAGCAATTCTCCCCCCTTTTGCGGTTTCTTGCCGCGTGCAGGGACTCCGGCCTGTCGAACGCTGCCCCACAGTTACCAATGACAAGCTATTAAGTTCAGCACACACGATGCCGTAGAACTTTGTTATGCGCCAACGCCAGAATAATGTCGACACAGAAACGCCACACGAGGATAATCCCGCCTTTGGTATTATTGCCGGCGCCAGACAAGTGGGCGAGCGCAACAACCATAATCGCGAGAGTGTCAAATCTAGCGATGCCATTACCGCCAATGCCAAGTGTTTATTGGCCATAGAGGACCTCACGAATCTTCCTGCCGACTCCATATATCAGCATGCCTCGAGCACGCATCAGGAGCGCCTGATGTCCCGGCGCCTCCCCTCACAGGCATGTCCCACGTCCGCTGCAGCGCTTGCCGAGCCACCGTGCGAGACTTGTGACACGGGCCGCGCACTGGCTTCCCGAGATCTTGTCTACCGTGACTTCCGCGACGCACTGGGTAGCTTCGCGACCGGGGTTACCGTACTTACGGCCGTGGACCAGGAGGGACAGCCAATGGGCGTGACCATCAGCTCGTTCAACTCGGTTTCGCTCGACCCCCCACTGATTATCTGGAGCCTGTCGGCTCACTCGCCGCGGCTTGAGGCGTTCCGTCGCGCAAGCTTCTACGCGGTAAACGTGCTCACCGCCAGTCAGCAGGGTATCTCGGACTGCTTTGCCGCGACAGACAATAGCGATCGTTTCGAAGGGGTGGCGACCAGCCGCGGAATCGGCGGCATACCGCTCATCGAAGGCTGCTCGGCGTGGTTCGAATGCGCCAACGAAGTGCAATACCCGGGCGGTGACCATCTCGTCTTCCTTGGCCGCGTGCAACGATTTGCCCGCGGCGAGGCCAACGAGCCACTGATCTTTCATGGCGGCTGCTATCGCCAGCTGCGTGCAACTGCACAGGAATCACGGTGAACAACGGACTGCAATCCCCGGCCGCGGGGGTCGGCGCCCAACGCGGCTGCCGGTGCCGGCGTCCCTGGCAGGGCAACGCGACCGGCAGACTATTCGCCTGCGCGATTTCCTCTATTGCCGGTCCACCGACCGACAAGGAGAAACCACGGGTTCGTGAGATTCTCCCTTGACGGGTGGCTTACTGCCTGTTTCAATTGCTTTTTTTATTTTTCATAAGATATTTTACCCCAGGAGACCAGTATGGCGACTTACAGAGAATTATTGGAGCAACGCGATTCCTTGGAGCAGCAGATCGCCGAAGCGCGTCGCTCGGAAGTGGCAGCGGCTATCGCCCAGGCCAAGCAGCTGATTGCCGAATATGGTTTGACGGCGGCCGATTGCGGCTTCAGGGGTCTCGGCGCCCTGGCCGGCAAAACGCGGACAACCGTCGCCGTAAAGTATCGCGGTCCGAACGGTGAAGGCTGGTCCGGGCGCGGCAAGGCGCCGAACTGGCTGACCAGCCTTGAAGCCCACGGTCGGCACCGGGACGAGTTCCTCGTTTCCCGCTAGAGGGGCGTGCTCAGCGCAGCCTGGCTGCGGTACTCCACCCCCGTTAGGGGAAGGAGTTGCCAACCGGCAGGCTGCGCCGCCCCGCTCGCGAATTCCCGCGGCAAGCGAAAATCACCAGGGCCGGCAGATCGCGCAGGAAGAACGCCAATAGCGCTGCCGGAGAATCTTCGGCGATGGCGGCCCTGCGTGATTGGGAAAGCTCGCCGCAAGCGGCACGATTATCCTGGCACAGCGCGTTGCTGCTCGCTCGAAGCGCGCAGCAACGCGCATCCATGAGAGGACGAGAATGAATATCCTGGTAACGGGAGGTAGCGGCTATATCGGCTCGCACGCCTGCGTCGCACTGCTGGCCGCCGGCCACGCCGTGACCGTCGTCGACGACCTCTCGAACAGTCGACCCGAGGTCCTCGACCGCGTTGCCCGGATCGCTGGCCAGCGGCCGGTCTTTTTCGAAGGCGATGTCCGCGATCGTGCGCTCCTGCGAAGGGTCTTTGCCGCGTCGCCGATCGATGCGGTCATCCATTTCGCCGGCCTGAAAGCGGTCGGAGAATCGGTCGCGCAACCCTTGCGTTACTACGACTGCAACGTCGGCGGCGCGATTATTCTCTGCGAAGTGATGGCCGAAAGTGCCGTAAAGACATTGATCTTCAGTTCGTCGGCGACCGTCTATGGCGACCCGGCTTCGGTCCCCATCCGGGAAGATTTCCCGCGCTCGGCGACCAATCCCTACGGCGCCAGCAAGCTGATGATCGAAGACATCCTGGCCGACCTGGCGCAGGCCGACCCGGAATGGCGAATCGCCCGCCTGCGCTATTTCAATCCCGTCGGTGCGCACGCCAGCGGCCTGATCGGCGAGGAACCGAATGGCGTTCCGAACAACCTGTTACCTTACGTGGCGCAGGTGGCGGCAGGAAAACGCCAGCAACTGAGCGTTTTCGGCAACGACTATCCGACGCCCGACGGCACCGGCGTCCGTGACTATATCCACGTCATGGATCTCGTCGAAGGCCATCTCGCAGCGCTCGACTACCTGCTCGACAAGGGCGGCCTGCTGACGGTCAATCTGGGCACCGGTTGCGGCTATTCGGTTCTGGACATGGTGCGTGCCTTCGAAACCGCCAGTGGTTGCCCGGTACCCTACGCACTGGTGCCGCGGCGGCCTGGCGACATTGCCGCCTGCTACGCCGACCCGGCGCTCGCCGAAGCGCTGCTCGGATGGCAGGCACAGCGCGGCATCGAAGAGATGTGCAGCGATGCCTGGCGCTGGCAGCAGAACTGCGCAAGCACCTGAACGGCAATCATGGCGACTTACGCGATCGGCGACATTCAGGGCTGCTTCGACTCCTTGCAGCAGTTACTGGAAAAGTGCCGCTTCGACCCTGCCAGCGACCGAGTCTGGTTCGTCGGCGACCTGGTCAACCGTGGCCCGCGCTCGTTGGAAACCTTGCGCTTCGTGCGTGACCTTGGCGCGGCCGCGATCACCGTGCTCGGCAATCACGACCTCTACCTGTTGATGGCCGCGGCGGGCTTCGACCGGCGCAGCAAGGGCGATACGCTCGACGACATCCTCGACGCGCCCGACTGCGAGGAATTGATGGGCTGGCTGCGTCATCGCCCGCTGTGCCACCGCGAGCGCGAGTTTTGCCTCGTGCATGCCGGACTGCTTCCACAGTGGACGGTGGACCGCGCTCGCCAGCTGGCCGCCGAGGTCGAGGCGGTGCTGACCGGCCCCACCTATCTCGACTTCATGGCCAACATGTGGGGCAGCGAACCGGCGGCGTGGAGTGACGACCTTGAAGGCTGGCCACGCTTGCGGGTAATCGTCAATGCCATGACCCGCATGCGCTTTTGCTCGCCCGACGGCGCCATGGACTTCAAGACCAAGGGCGAGCTCAACAGCGCCCCGCCCGAGCTGGTGCCGTGGTTCGAACTTCCCAACCGACGCAGCGCCGCTGACGTGCTGGTCACCGGGCATTGGTCGGCGCTGGGGCTGAAAATCGAGCCCAATCTGCTGGCCCTCGATTCGGGTTGCCTCTGGGGCCGCCACCTGACCGCCGTTCGCCTCGAGGACCGCGAGATCTTCCAGATCAACTGCGCGCTTTGCGAGGCTCCCAGCTGAGCTGAGCCGATCCTCGCCGCGCCCGGGGAAAACGAGCCCGTGCTCTCACCGCTCTCACCGCTCTCCCGTGACCATCGCCGCCAGCCAGCGGCTGCCTGCTAGAATTCCGCGAGAACTTGCTTCGGGAGGGAGCCATGCAGAGCGCAGGACGAGCGGGAGACCCGCGCGGAGAAGGCTGGCAACAAGGCTGCAAACAAGGCGGACAAACGTCGCTGCTGGCCATTGTCGCAGCCGTGATCCTGGCCCTTGCCGGCCTGCTGGCCATCGGCCATTTACCCAGCAACGATCAGCATGAGGCGGCGACGGCGGGCGTCGCCTTCGAGGTGGTCGACGGCGCGCATCGGGAACTCGACGGCTCACCGGCGCTGGCGCTCTCGTTCAGCCTGCCCCTCGACAGCCGGAGCAACTACGACAAGTTCGTCCAGGTACTGGAAATGCCGGCCGTGGCCAAGGCCACCCGCGCGAGCAGCGACGGCAGCCCCGACGACAGTGCGGCCGACGCCGAGGACGACAAGCCGCCTGCACCTAGCCGCAGCAGCCGTTCGCCGCAGGACACCGTGCTCGAAGGCGGCAAGCCGGTTGCCGGCGCCTGGGTCGTCGGCGAGAATCCACACCTGCTGTTCTTCCCGCGCATCAAGCCCCAGGTGCGCTACGTGGTGCGCGTCCAGCCCGGCCTGACGGCCAGGAACGGCAGCAAGCTCGCGCAGGAATCCCGCTTCTCGATCACCAGCGCAGCCGTTCCGCCTGCTTTCTACTTCGCCAGCCGCGGCATGGTTTTGCCGGCGACGCAGAACGGCGGCCTGCCGGTGACGACAGTCAATGTGCCGGAGGTGGACATACAGTTCCTCAGGGTCAACCCCGATCAGCTGACCCGCTTTCTCGAAAAAGTCGTCGCCCGCGGCCCGACAACGAGCAAGCAACCGAATGGCGACGGCGACGATGGCGACGATGGCGGCGGCGACCCCTATTACAACCGCGGCACCCGCCTCAAGGGAGCGGTCAGCGACTGGGATCTCGATCAGCTGCACGAGCTGACGACCAGCGCCTTCATCGGCCGCTTTCTGACCGAACAGCAGCCCGATCGGCGCCGGGTAACCTTCATCCCGGTCGAGAGCATCCCGGCGTTACGCGAGCCCGGGGTCTACGTGGCGGTGATGTCGCAGCCGAATCGTTTCCGCGGCGACTACCAGACGACCTACTTCTACGTCAGCGATCTTGGCCTGCACCTGCGCCAGTACGCCGCTGGCAGCGCGGACGCCTACATCAGCTCGCTGACCGACGGCAAGGCGCGCTCGGGCGTCGAGGTCAGCTGGGTCGACAAGCACGGCAAGACCCTGGCACGCGGTGAGAGCAACGGCGACGGCCGCGTCAGCTTTGCCGAGAAACCGGCGGGCGCACGCGTGCTGATGGCCAGGAAAGGCGAGCAGATGTCGCTGATCACGCTGCGCGAAGCGGCGCTCGACCTCGCCGAGTTCGATATCGCCGGCATGCCCTACGTGCCGCTGCGCCTCTTTGCCTACAGCGGTCGCAACCTTTATCGGCCGGGCGAGCACTTTGCCGTCTCGGTGATGGCCCGCGATGCCGACGGCCACCCCGTACCGCCGCAGCCGATCCAGGCGACTCTTCGCCGTCCCGACGGCAGGGCGCAGTGGACGGCCAGCTGGCAACCCGATCCGGCGTTCGCTGGCTACTACCAGCGGGCCATCGAACTTCCGGTCGACGCCGCCACCGGCTCGTGGCAACTCGAACTGCGCGCCGACCCGGCGGCCAGAATGGCCAGCACGAGCATGGCTTTCGCCGTCGAGGAATTCCTGCCTGAACGGATGAAGCTCGAACTGAGCACCGCCAGCGAGCGCCTGAGCAGGACCTCGTCGACCTGGCCGGTCGACGTCAGCGGGCGTTACCTGTACGGCGCGGCGGCAGCCGGCAACAGCCTGATCGGGGTGGTGACCAGCGAGCGCAACCGCAACCCGCTGGCGCAAAAGCTTCCCGGCTTCGTCTTCGGTGACGCCGACGAGGAGAGCGTCAAGTCACGCAGCGAACTGCCGGCAACGACCCTCGACGACAAGGGCCAGGCAGCCATCGACGTCGCCCTGGAGGCGGTCGTCGAGCGGCGCTCGCCGTTCACCGTGCGCGCGACGCTGAGCCTGCTCGAAAGCGGCGGCCGGCCGGTGGTACGCAGCCTCGAACGCGTCTTCTGGCCGGCGCCGGTACTGGTCGGCCTACGCCCGATGTTCGTCGGCGACTACGCACGCGAAAATGCGCCGGCCGAATTCGAGGTCGTTCGCGCCACTGCCGACGCCGCCCTGCACCCCGGCACGGCACTGCCAGTACGGCTTTTCCGCGAGGATCGTCAATACTACTGGCGCTTCGACGACCAGCGTGGCTGGCATTCCGGATTCACCGAGGGCAACGAGCTGGTCGCCACGACACAGGTCTCGGTGCCTGCGGGCGGCCGCGGCAGGCTCAGCCTGCCGGTGAGCTACGGCCGCTACCGGGTCGAAGTCTTCGACCCGGAAACCGGCCAGACGACACGCTTCCGCTTCTACGCCGGCTGGTCGGCCAAGGACGACGAAACGCAGGGCGTACGCCCCGACCGGGTGGTGCTCAAGCTCGACAAGCCAGCCTACAAGGCCGGCGACACGGCGCGCCTGACGATCACCCCGCCGCACGCCGGCGAAGCGCTGGTCACGGTCGAGGGCGAACGCGGACTGTGGGCGCGTCGGCTGTCCATCGGCGCCGACGGAAGGAGCATCGACATCCCCATCGACAAGGCCTGGCAAAGGCACGACCTTTACCTCGCGGTGATGGTCCTGCGTCCCGGCGGCAAGGACGAAAAGGTGACCCCTGCGCGGGCGCTGGGCCTGGTCCACCTGCCCCTCGAACGGAGCAATCGCAAGCTGGCGGTGAGCCTGGAAGCGGCGCAGAAAATCGAACCCGAGCAGCCGCTGAAGGTGAAGGTCAGCGTTCCCGAGGCCAAGGGGCGGAAGACGCTGCTGACGCTTTCGGCAGTCGATACCGGCATCCTCAACATCACCCGTTTCGCGAGCCCCGACCCCTTCGCTTTCTTCTTTACCAAGCTGCGCTACGGCGCCGACGCCTACGACGTCTACGGCCGGGTGATCGAGAAGATGGCCGGCGACCAGGGCAAGCTCAAGTTCGGCGGCGACGCCGGGCCGCAGCCGACGCGCAGCATGCCGAAGAAAGTGCGCCTGGTCGACCTCTTCAGCGGACCGGTGATGCTCGACGAAAACGGCCAGGCCGAGGTCTCGCTGGCTGTCCCCGACTTCAACGGCAGCCTGCGGCTGATGGCCGTCGCCGCCAGCGGCGAGCGCTTCGGCTGGCAGGAAGCCGAGGTCACCGTCGCCGCACCCCTGATCGTCGAATTGGCGACGCCACGCTTTCTCGCGGCCGGCGACAGCGCCGTGCTGGCGCTCGATGTGCAGAATCTGGCCGGCAGCGCACAGCAGATCAGCGTCGCGGTCAGCAACGCCGACGGCCTGCAGATCAAGGATGGCGAACAACGGTTCCGGCTGCAGGATCAGCAAAAGCGTACCCTGCGCATCCCGATCGCGGCCGGCAGCGCGCTCGGCCTGACCGAGATACGGGTGCGCGTCGACAGCCCGCGCGTCAGGATCGATCGCCGCTTCGCGCTGCAGGTGCAGGCACCAAGCCCACGCCAGTCGGTACTCAGACGACTGAGCATCGCTCCCGGCGAAAGCGTCGAAGTCCGCGATGCCGAGTTGGGCGGCTTCCTGCGCGACAGCGTCGCGGCGACGCTGGTGGTCTCGAACCAGACACCGATCGATGTGCGCAGTGCCGTGCAGGGTTTGTTGCACTACCCCTACGGCTGCGCCGAGCAGACGACCAGCAGCGCCTATCCGCACGTCTTCATCGACCAGACGGCGGCACAGAAATTCGGGCTCAAGCCCTTCACACAGGCGCAGCGCGCCGAGATGCTCGACAAGGCGATCGCCCGCTTGGCCGGCATGCAGGCACCCAACGGCGCCTTCAGCCTGTGGGGAAATCTCTCCGAATACCAGTACTGGCTATCGGCCTACGTCAGCAACTTCCTGATCGATGCGCGCGAACAGGGCTTCAACGTCCCGCCCGCAGTCGAGAAGCGCGCCCTCGAATTTCTCCTCAAGGGGCTGCAGGAAGGCGTCGCCGGCTTGCCGACAGGCGCCGTCACGTACAACGAGAACTCGGTCTGGAACGACCACCGCTATGCCGGATCAGGTCGTTTCGCGGTGCTCGCCTACGGCGCCTACGTGCTCGCGCGCCAGGGCAAGGCACCGCTGTCGACGCTGCGCCAGCTGGCGGAGTCGCAGGCTGCCGCACCGTCCGGGCTGGCGCTGGTTCATCTTGGCCTGGCGCTCAAGTTGATGGGCGACGAAGCACGCGCCAACGAGGCCATCGCAGCCGGGCTGATCAAGCGACGAGCAGGCCCGCTGCACGCCTGGTGGGGTGACTATGGCAGCAACCTGCGCGACTGGGCGCTGATCGAGGTGCTGCTCGACAAGCACCAGCTGACGCCGGCCGGGCGTGCGAACCTGGTCAGTCAGGTGGCTGCGGAAATGGTCGGCAGACGCTACTACAGCACGCAGGAGAAACTGGCACTGTTCCTCCTCGGACGAAGTTTCGCCACCGACACCGCCAGGGAGTGGCGTGGCGAATGGCTGTCGGCAGGAAAAGCGCAGGCCATCGGCGGCCAGGGCACACAGTACCTGCCCCTGTCGCCCGAGCAGCTGGCGGCGGGAGTGACGGTCAGGAACGCCGGCAGCGAACGCCTGTTCGCCGAGCTCAACCTTGCCGGCAACCCGGCGGGCGTGCCTGCCGAGCGCCGCGATGACTTCGATCTTAAACGCGACTGGTTCACCGCTGAAGGCAAGCCGCTCGGCGATCGCCCGCTGCGCGTTGGTGAAACGGCGATCGTTCGCCTGCGGGTGAAAAGCGCCGGCCGCTACGCCAACGGTCTGGTCGTCGACTACATCCCGGCGGGCGTCGAAATCGAAAACGCCAACCTCGTTCAGGGCGAGCAGTCGGTGGTCACCATCGACGGCGTCGATCCACGGCAGGCGATGCAGAACAGCAACATCCAGCACGTCGAGTTCCGCGACGACCGTTTCGTCGTTGCCGCCAGGCTCGCCGGCGAGATGCAATTCTTCTACCGCGTGCGCGTGGTTACTCCGGGGCGCTTCGTCGTGCCGCCAAGCTACGCCGAAGACATGTACCAGCCGCAGGTCTACGGGCTGGCCGGTGGCCAGCAGACCATGCTGATCGGCGACGGCAGCGAAGAAGAAAAGGCTGCCCCCGGCAAATGACGCGCTCGCGCTGGGTGGAGCTGGCGCTTGCCGCGGCCCTGAGTCTCCTGCTGTTGGCCGACCAGCTCTGGCCGCCGCCCCTGCCAGTGCGGTCGGCGCCACAGGCGCAGCTGGTCGTCGCCCGTGACGGAACCCCCTTGCGCGCCTTTCCCGACGGCGCACACATCTGGCGCCACCCGATTGGCATCGAAGACGTCTCGCCGCGCTACATCGAAGCGCTGGTCGCCTACGAGGACCGCAGCTTCTGGTGGCATCCCGGCGTCAATCCCTGGGCGCTGCTGCGCGCTGGCTGGCAATGGGTGCGCCATGGCGAGGTCGTCTCGGGCGGTTCGACGCTGAGCATGCAGGTCGCGCGCCTGCTCGAACCGACGCCGCGTAGCGTGGGCGGAAAACTGCGTCAGATCGTGCGCGCGCTGCAGCTCGAACTACACCTGTCGAAGCGCGAGATTCTCGAAATCTACCTGACTTTTGCGCCGATGGGCGGCGTCGTCGAAGGCGTCGAGGCAGCCAGCCGCGCGTACCTCGGCAAACCCGCGCAACGGCTGACCGCCTCCGAAGCGGCATTGCTGACCGTGCTGCCGCAAGCGCCTTCGCGGCTGCGGCCAGACCGCTACCCCGAACGCGCCCGACAGGCACGCGACAAGATCCTCGATCGCCTGCAATCCCGCTGGGGCGCGGCGGCCATTGCCGACGCCCGCCAGGAAGCGGTGATTGCCCAGACGATCCGCGAACCGCTGCTGGCGCCGCTGCTCGCCGAGCGCCTGCGGCGGCTGCGGCCGCACGCCGCGCGCATCGACAGCACCATCGACGCCAGCATGCAGCAGTCGCTCGAATACCTGCTGGCGGCGAGGCTGCCGCGGCTGCCGCCACGCGTCTCGATGGCGGCGCTGGTGGTCGACAACCAGATGCTCGAAGTGCTCGCCTACGCCGGATCGGCCGATTTCACCGACAACGCGCGCTTTGCGCACGTGGACATGGTGCAGGCGGCACGCTCGCCGGGTTCGACCCTGAAGCCCTTCCTCTACGGCCTGGCACTCGACGAAGGCCTGATCCATTCCGAGTCGCTGCTCGCCGACGTGCCGCAGTCTTTTTCCGGTTACCAGCCGGGCAACTTCCAGGCCAATTTCAGCGGCGCGGTCAGCGTCTCAGAAGCCTTGCAGAAGTCGCTCAACGTGCCTGCAGTAGAAGTGCTCGAGCGGCTTGGTCCGCAGCGCTTTGTCTCGCTGCTGCGCCGCGGCGGCCTGAAACTCGAGCTGCCGCGTGGCGCCGAGGCCAATCTCAGCGTCATCCTGGGCGGCACGGCGGTGAACCTGGAAGGCCTGGTCGGCGCCTATACGGCGCTGGCGCGCGCCGGCGTCGGCGGCCGGCCGCGCTATTTCCCCGATGCGCCGATCGAGGAAGCACGCATGCTCAGCGAAGGTGCCGCCTTCATCATCCGCGACGTCCTCGAATCCGGCGGCCCGGTCGCACGGCAGGTCAACGACGGCGTCGGCATACGCCGCGGCATCGCCTGGAAAACCGGCACCAGCTTCGGTTTCCGTGACGCCTGGGCAGTCGGCGTCAGCGACCGCTTCACCGTCGGCGTCTGGATCGGCCGGCCGGACGGTACGCCGAACCCCGGCTTCTTCGGTGCCAACATCGCCGCGCCACTGCTGGTCGACGTCTTTGCAGTCATCGACGACTCGCCGCCGGCAACACGGACACCGCCGGCAAGCGTCTCCGCCACCCGCATCTGCTGGCCGCTCGGCACGCGCAGCGCGACGACGCCGGCCGAGCTCTGCCAACAGGAACGAACGGCCTGGATTCTCAACGACGCCGCGCCGCCGACCTTCGCCGACCGACTGCGCGCTGGCGGCGCACGCTATACCGACTACCGCGACAGCGTCAGCGGACTGCGCGTCCGTGCCGCCTGTGCCGCTGGCGAGATGACCGCAGTGGACATGGCGCGCTGGCCAGCCGCCCTCGAACCCTGGCTCGACGTGGCGACGCGGGAACGCGCGCTGCCGCCCGACTGGGCGCCGGCCTGCGTCGGCGCGCGTTCGCCGGAAGGTGGCCTGCACATCGTCGGCGTCAGCGACGGTGCGACGATCCGCCGCGCCGGCAACGGCCCGGCTCCCGAGCTGCGTCTTGAAGCACGCGGCGGCCAGGACGAGCTGATCTGGCTATTGAACGGGCGCCAGATCGGCCGCGTGGCGGCAGGTCGTGCCCTGCAGCAGCGCTTCAGCGATGCCGGACGCTACCAGATCACGGTCATGGACGACGCCGGTCGCTACGACCGGGTCGAGATCAGCGTGCGCTGAAAACAAGCAAGCCATCTGCTCAGCGCGTAGCAATCTGGACGAAGCCGGCGCGCGTGCCGAGTTCGCCGGCGTTGCCTTCGTTGCAAAAAACCGCGTCGACACGGGCCATCGATGGCCCGCGGTGGGCCCAGACAAGCAGCGCATCGACCGCCTCGAGGGGGCCGCTGACCAGCGCTTCGACGCTGCCATCGCGGCGGTTGCGTACCCAGCCGGTCAGCCCGAGTTTCGCGGCTTCGGCGGCTAGCGACCAGCGGTAGCCAACCCCCTGGACGCGGCCATGGATACGCAGGTTTCGGCAAACTGCTTCACCCATCAGGCTAGGAGCTTCCGTCGGACGATGGCCGTCCCTGCAGCCACTCGGGAAGTTCCCGATCGCCGGCATTTTCAATGATGTATTGACGGATCAGTTTCCTGACCACCTGGGACGGCGTCAGATCGTGAGCCGTGCAGATTTCTTCGAAGATTCGCTTCTTGACAGGGTCGACGAGAATGGTCAGGCGTGCGGTTCGGTTTTCCATATCGGCACATTTCATGTGATTTGAATTGTCGTTCAAATGGTAATAGAAGCGCATATAATTGGTGCTTGATGCACACGATAACAGAAAATCTTGTTGATGCGGTTTGCTCCGGCCAAGGCTGCAACAACCGTATTCGCGCACCCCGCTTTTCGCCCCTTCCGAACGCGTTTTCTGGAACTCCGGACGCTATGTTGTTCCCTATCCGTGGTGGTCGAGACGCGCTGACTTCCCACGCATGCGAAACCATTTCCCGCGAACCAGGCGACGCAAGCGCGGCCAGCGAAAATCTGCGGTGCGCCAGTTGCCACTGATCACCACGGGCGTTTTCCTTGATCCGACCAGCTGGGTGCATCTGGACTGGGTCCTGCTGGTTGTTGCTGCGTGGCTGCTGATTGGCGTCGCCGGGGTATTCGCCTTGCACCGCCTGGCCCTGGTGGCCAGAGTGCTGTTTCCTGCCGGCGGGGCCTTCGGCCTGCTCTTGTTCGGCGTCGCTCTGAGCGCGATCGTCAGCTCGCCGGAGGTAGCGGTGTTGCCCTTCGGGCTGCCAGGTCTGCCCTTCCATTTTCGCCTCGACAGCCTGTCTGCGTTCTTCCTGATGATCATCGGAGGCGTTGCGGCCGGTGTGTCCGCATTTGCGGCCGGCTACTTCCGCAAGGGCGAAGGCACGCCGCCAGGCTTGTTGGCGCTCGAATACCACATCTTTCTGGCCAGCATGGTCCTTGTCGTTCTCGCTGACGACGCCTACGCCTTCATGGTGATGTGGGAAACGATGGCCCTGTCGTCATTCTTCCTGGTCACCGCCAACCACCGCATCGCCGAGATCCAGCGAGCAGGCTACCTCTACCTGCTGATCGCGCATGTCGGCGCTCTCGGCATCCTGTTGTGCTTCGGCATCCTGCAGGCGGATACCGGCGACTACACTTTTGCCAACATGCGCTCGCAGGAGATTTTGCCCAACCGGGCGTCGATCGCTTTCCTCCTGGCACTGTTCGGTTTCGGCGCCAAGGCGGGCATCGTACCGCTGCACGTCTGGCTTCCCGAGGCCCATCCGGCTGCGCCGTCGCCCGTCTCCGCGCTGATGAGCGGGGTCATGTTGAAGACGGCCATCTACGGTTTGCTGCGGATCATTTTCGATCTGCTCGGCACGCCCGTGTGGTGGTGGAGCCTGGTGCTGCTGGCGTTCGGCCTGGCGACCGCGCTGTTCGGTGTCGTCTTCGCGGCAGTGCAGGTCGATATGAAACGCCTGCTGGCCTATTCATCGATCGAGAACATTGGTTTGCTGTTCACCGGCATCGGCCTGGCGGTGTTGTTCTCGACCCAGGGCATGCCTGTGATGGCGGCATTGGCGTTGACCGCCGTGCTCTACCATGTGGCCAGCCATGCCTTCTTCAAAGCGCTGCTCTTTATCGGCACCGGCGCGGTCCTGCACGCCACCCTCGAACGCAATCTCGGCAAGCTCGGTGGTTTGATCCGCAGCATGCCCTGGGTGGCCTGGGCCATGCTGATTGGTGTTCTGGCCAGCGCCGGCTTGCCGCCCTTTGGCGGCTTTGTCTCCGAGTGGCTGCTGCTGCAGAGCTTCCTGTTCTCGCCGGATTTGCCGAGTTCATTCCTCAACATGCTGATTCCCGTGGTCGCCGCCCTGATCGCACTGGTCGCCGCGCTCGCCGGCTATACGATGGTCAAGTTCTTCGGCGTCATTTTCCTCGGCCAGCCACGCGAGGAGAAGCTGGCGCAGGCGCATGATGCCGGCCGCTGGGAGCGTGCCGGCATGGCCTGGCTGGTCGCCGGATGCATTGCGCTCGGACTGTTTCCGGTGCAGTTCATAGCCCTCATCGATCCGGTGACGCAGTTGCTGGTCGGCTCTGGCCTTGCCAAGACGGTCGGCAGCAGCGGCTGGCTGCTGGCGCCGGTGGCGATCGAGCGCGCGAGCTACGGGCCGGCGATCTTCCTGCTCGGCGTCGCTGCAAGCTTCGCGCTCGCCTTCCTGCTGGTACGCCTCTTCTATCACGGCCGCGTGCGGCGCGCGGCGCCCTGGGACTGCGGCTTCCCCTGGCAGAACGCGCGCATGCAGGATACCGCCGAAGGTTTCGGACAACCGATTCGGCAAATCTTCGAACCCTTCTTCCGCTGGGAGCGCGAGCTGCCGACGGCTTTCGATGCCGAGCCGCGCTATCGCGTCAGTGTCACCGACCCCTTCTGGCATTGGCTTTACCTGCCGCTGGCTGCCGCCGTCGAGCGTCTGGCACGGCTCATCGGTCTCTTGCAGCAGGGACGGATTGCGGTCTACCTGCTGTACAGCTTCGTAACCCTGATCACCGTGCTGCTGGTGGTCGAGCTATGACCTGGCTCGGCGCCTTCTCGCAACTGCTGGAGATCGTCCTGGCGCTGCTTCTGGCGCCCTTGCTCAGCGGCTGGATCAATCAATGGCGCGCCTGGCTGCAGAACCGCTCGGCACCCGGCTTGCTGCAGCCGTACCGCACGCTGCACAAACTGTTCAACAAGGAGTCGGTGCTTGCCGAGCACGCTTCGCCCCTGTTTCGCGGCGCTCCGTACATCGTTTTCGGCTGCATGGCACTGGCCTGCGCAATCGTCCCAACGCTATCGACCGACCTGCCTCTTTCGCCGGCAGCAGACGCGATTGCCCTGGTCGGCCTGCTCGGAGTGGCGCGGGTATTCATTTCGCTGGCGGCCATGGATGTCGGCACTTCTTTCGGCACGCTGGGGGCGCGGCGTGAAATGCTGATCGGCTTTCTCGCCGAACCGGCGCTGCTGATGGTCCTGTTCTCGGCATCGCTGATCTCGAACTCGACCTCGCTGACGACCATCGTCGAGACGCTGGCGCATCGCGAGCTGGCCATCTATCCGAGTCTCGCTTTCGCCGGCGTCGCCTTCACCATGGTGTCGCTGGCCGAAAACGCCCGCGTGCCGGTGGACAACCCGGCGACGCACCTCGAACTGACGATGATTCACGAAGCGTTGATCCTCGAGTATTCGGGCCGTCATCTGGCGCTGCTCGAATGGGCCGCGAGCCTGAAGCTCTTTGCCTATTCGTGCATCGGGCTGGCGCTGTTCTTCCCCTGGGGCGTCGCCGAGGCGCAGGCACCGCTGGCGCTGCTGCTGGCGATGCCGGCGCTGCTCCTGAAACTGGCGATCGGCGGCGCCCTGCTGGCGTTACTCGAGACGCTCAGCGCCAAGATGCGCATCTTCCGCGCTCCGGAATTCCTCGCCACCGCGTTCCTGCTGGCCGTGATCGGCATGTTGGTCCACATCCTGGTACGACCGTGAGATGAGTGAATTCGTCGCCCAACTGATCAATCTGCTGGCGTCAACGCTGCTGATCCTCGCCTTTGCGATGATCTCGCAGCGGCGAATTCTGTCGCTGATTCACCTGTTCACCGCGCAGGGTGCGACGCTGGTCGCGGCGACGCTGGTGGTCGGCTACGCGACCGATCAGCCGCACCTCTACCTGTCGGCCGGCATCACCCTGGTGGTCAAGGTCATCCTGATTCCCTTGTTGCTGCATCGGGTGATCAATCGCCTCAACGTACGCTGGGATATCGAAACGCTGATCAACATCCCGACGACGATGATCATTGGCATCGTGCTCGTCATTTTCGCCTTCGACCTGGCGCTGCCAATCTCCAAGCTGTCGACCAGTATCGCCCGCGGCACGCTCGGAATTGCGCTCGCCTGCGTCTTGCTCTCGTTCCTGATGATGATTACCCGTGCCAAGGCCGTGCCACAGGTGATCGGCTTCCTGTCGATGGAAAACGGGCTGTTCTTCGCCGCCACGTCGGCCACCTACGGCATGCCGATGGTCGTTGAACTTGGCATCGCTCTCGACGTGCTGGTCGGCATTCTGATTCTCGGCGTCTTCATGTTCCAGATTCGCGAGCAGTTCGACAGCCTCGACATCAGCCACCTCGAAAAGCTCAAGGAGGACTGACGTGGCAACGCTGTTCTACGTCCTCGGCATTCCCCTGCTTGGCAGCCTGGTTCTGGCGTTTACCGGGCAGCGCGGCAGCGCGCGCGAAATCAATGTCGCTTTCAGCCTCGCAACCTTCATCGCCACCTGCGTACTGACCGCTGAGATTGTCTCGGGTGGGCCGCAGCTGGTCTGGAAGCACGAGTTCTTCATTGACCCGCTGAACGTCTTTCTGGTCACCCTGACCAGCTTTGTCGGTCTGACCACGGCCATCTTCTCGCGGCCTTACATGCGCATCGAGCAGGACCACGGCAAAATGACGCCGCAGCGGCAGCGCCTCTACCACAGCATGTATCAATTGTTCACTTTCACCATGTTGCTGGCGCTGACCACCAACAACATGGGCATCCTGTGGGTGGCCATGGAGGCGGCGACGCTGACCACCGTGCTGCTGGTCAGCGTGTACCGGACAGCGGCCAGTCTCGAAGCCGCGTGGAAATACTTCATTCTCTGCGGCGTCGGCATCGCCCAGGCCCTGTTCGGTACGGTATTGCTGTACATGGCGGCGGAAAAGGTGATCGGCACCGAGACTGGTGCATTGTTGTGGACCAATCTCGACGCGGTCAAGACACAGCTCGATCCGACCATCATCACCCTGGCTTTCGCTTTCCTCTTCATCGGCTACGGTACCAAGGTTGGCCTGGTGCCGATGCACAATTGGCTACCGGATGCACACGCGGAGGGGCCGACGCCGGTTTCTGCGGTGCTGTCGGGCCTGCTGTTGAATGTCGCGGTGTATGCCCTTTTGCGCTGCAAGGTGCTTACCGACGGGGCCCTGGGCAACCAGCTCGCCGGCGAGCTGATGATGGGCTTCGGTCTGCTGTCGGTGGTCGTGGCGGCGTTCTTCCTGTCTCGGCAGAAGGACGTCAAGCGCATGTTTGCCTACTCGTCGATCGAGCACATGGGGCTGATCACCTTCGCTTTCGGCATGGGCGGCGCGATCGCCAACTATGCCGGCTTGCTGCACATGACGGTGCATTCGCTGATCAAGTCGGCAATTTTCTTTGCCGTCGGGCATGCCACGCAGAAGGCCGGAACGCAGAACATGGCCGACATCCGCGGCCTGATCAAGGTCAGTCCTCGGCTCGCCTGGGGGATGATGCTCGGCTCGCTGGCGATTCTCGGCATGCCACCATTCGGGGTCTTCGCCAGCGAATTCCTGATTCTCACCACGGCCATGCGCGACCACTCCTGGGCTACGCCATTCCTGCTGCTGGCCCTCGGCGTCGCTTTCGCCGCCGTCTTCAGCCGGGTCCAGCCGATGGTCTTCGGCGAAACCTCGCTCAAGAAGACGCTAGGCCACACGCCAGCACTGTTCCCAGTGTTCGCGCATCTTGGTCTGGGCTTGATGCTCGGCCTGTATATCCCGCCATACCTGCACGACTGGTATCGTCAGGCGGCGGCGATGATTGGGGGTTGAGGCGATGAAGATTTCCGGGTTCGGCCTCGATTGCGAACGCCTGCCGGCCCCGCTACCGATCTGGCGCGCTACGGTGCGCAGCGAAACCTGGCAGGTGGTCGCCCGGGCGGTGTCCGGGAGCGGCGGACGGCTACTCACTCTCTGGGCGTCCGATCGCACGCACGGCGCGTCGGGCGGTCTGGTGATCTCGGCGGCCTATGCCGTTCCTGAAGGTCTGCTATGGCTCGATTTGCCACTTGCCGAGCGGGCTGCGACCTATCCTGACCTGGTGCCTTTTTTTCCTTGTGCGGGCCGCATGCAGCGGGCGACCGCCGATCTGGTCGGCGCCACTGCTGAAGGCGCAACCGATCGACGGCCATGGTTGAACCACGGCGCCTGGCCTGAGGATCATTTGCCGCTGCGTCGGGAAGGGACGCAGAAAGCTGCTGCCGCGCCGAGAGCAGTGACCGACTATGCCTTCGTTCGCGTCGGAGGAGACGGCGTGCATGAGATCCCGGTCGGACCGGTACATGCGGGAATCATCGAACCGGGGCACTTCCGTTTTTCGGTCGTCGGCGAGAAGGTGCAGCGCCTGGAGCAACGGCTGGGCTACACCCACAAGGGAATCGAAAAGCGTTTCACCGAGCTGCCCCCACTCCAGGCGCATCGGCTGGCAGGACGCGTTTCCGGGGATTCGACGGTGGCCTACGCGTGGGCCTACTGCATGGCGCTGGAATCGCTGGCGGGCTGCCAGATTGGCGAGCGCGCCAGCTGGCTACGAGCACTGCTGCTCGAACGCGAACGGGTGGCCAACCACCTCGGCGACCTCGGGGCGCTCGGCAACGATGCGGCATTCGCCTTCGGGCTGGCCCAGTTCTCGAGGCTCAGGGAAGACTGGCTTCGCCTCTCCAAGGACGCTTTTGGTCACCGCCTGATGATGGATGTTGTCGTTCCAGGTGGCGTGGCAGCGGATGTCGATCAAGCGACTGCCGCCAGCTTGGCCGACCAGTGCGACCGAATAGAGCGTGAAATGCAGGAACTGCGCCAGATTTACGACGAGCACGCCGGCCTGCAAGACCGCTTCCTGACCACCGGCCGGGTGTCGCCGGAACTGGCCGCGCGACTGGGCCTCACCGGCCTGGCGGGGCGCGCCAGCGGCCAGGCCGCCGACCTGCGCTGCGACCGACCCTGGATTCCCTACGACCAGCTCGAAGTAAAGATCGCGACGCAGCGCGGCGGCGACGTCGCCGCCCGCGTCAGCGTGCGTTTCGACGAACTGCTTGAATCGCTGCGGCTGATTCGCCTGCTGCTTTCGCGGCTTCCCGACGGTCGGACGCGCAGCGAACTGCGGCTGCCAAGCAAGCTTGCGTTCGGCGCCGGCTGGGTCGAAGGCTGGCGCGGCGAGGTCTTCGTCGCCCTCGAATACGACGGAGAGCAAGGCGCCAACCGTATCCGCCGCTGTCACTGCCACGATCCCTCGTGGCAGAACTGGCCGGTACTCGAACACGCAGTCATGGGGGACATCGTTCCCGACTTTCCGCTGATCAACAAATCCTTCAACCTCAGCTACTCGGGACACGACCTCTGATGTGGCGCATTCTCAAACAGATCGCAAGAACCGGCATCCGCAGCGAAGCGCCGCCCGAGCCCAGTGATTCCCTGCGCGTCGGCGCCGAGCGCATTCAGCGCGAACTCCTCGACATTCTCGGCCAGGCGCTGAGCATTCGCCAGGTTGATGCCGGTTCTTGCAACGGCTGCGAGCTGGAAATCAACGCCCTCAACAACCCCTACTACAACATCGAAGGACTCGGCATCAGGTTCGTCGCCAGCCCGCGCCATGCCGACATGCTGCTGGTGACCGGACCCGTTTCACGACATATGGAGCTGGCCCTGCGCCGCACCTACGACGCCGCTCCGGACCCCAAGCTGGTCGTTGCCGTCGGCGATTGCGGTTGTGACGGCGGCATTTTTGGCGAAAGCTACGCCAGCTGCGGGCGCGTGGCCAATGTCATTCCGGTCGATGTCGCGGTGCCCGGTTGCCCGCCGCCGCCACTCGAAATCCTGCGCGGGATCCTGACCGCGGTGCGATCTCGAATCTCGCCAGAATAGAGGCTCCGCCGCCGTCTGTCGGCGATTCCCGAACCCCAGCTATGCGCTGCCAACGCCGCCGGGCAAGCTCGTACGGCGCTTCACGGCGTGGCAGGGAGCGCTGACCGGACGGTAATTCACGTCGATGATGGCATAATCGTGCCCCATGGGGAGAACGATTCCGGGGGGAGCGGCCGCGTCACACGGCGCCGCTGCGTGTCGATGCTGAAAGCGCTGTTGCTGCTGCCACTCCTTGGGGCCGGTCTGCTACTGCTGCTGCCGCGTCGCAAGGTCGACCTGCTGCGCCACGTAGCGAGCATCGTCGCCGCAGCGACGATGCTCTGCGCCGGCGTCCTGCTGCTCAATTTCGACCCGGCCAGCGGTGATATTCAGTTTTTCGAGACGCGCCCGTGGAACCCCCGCGTCGGGTCGAGCCTGGCGCTCGGCGTCGACGGGATTTCGCTGCCGATGCTGCTGCTGGCGACGGTCTTGTGCTTCGTCGCGATTGTCACATCCACCGCCGTGCGCAACGGCGCAAAACTCTATTTCTCGCTGATCCTGGGCCTCGAGACGTCGATGCTGGTCGTTTTTGCCGCGCGCGACTGGTCGCTGTTCTACGTCTTCTGGGAACTGACGCTTATCCCCTTGTTCTTCCTCATCGACCGCCTGGGCGGGGCCAATCGTCACCGGGCGGCGCTCAACTTCGTCCTGTATACCCTCGGCGGCTCGGTGTTCATGCTCATCGCGCTGCTGCTGCTCTACGACGTCGCCCCTGGGCACAGTTTCGCCATGGACGATATGGCCGCAGGCAGTGCGCAATTGCCGCAGAAGACGCAGATTCTGGTCTTCCTCGGGCTATTGCTCGGTTTTGGCGTCAAGATGCCGATCGTTCCGCTGCACGGCTGGCTACCGCTGGCGCACGTCGAGGCACCGAGCCCGATCTCGGTCCTGCTCTCCGGAATCCTGCTCAAGATGGGCGCCTACGGCCTGATCCGCGCCGCCTGGACGCTACCGGGAGCGGTGCTCGCGCTGCAGGACTGGCTGGCGCTGCTGGCGCTCGTCAGCCTGATCTACGGCGCGGTCCTCGCCTGGCGGCAGACCGATCTCAAGGCAATGATCGCCTACTCGTCGATCTCGCACATGGGCGTCGTGCTGCTCGGCATCGCCGCGCTCAACGAGGCCGGGCTGAACGGCGCGATGACGCAGATGGTTGCGCACGGACTGGCGGCGGGGCTGCTGTTCATGCTCATCGGCCTGCTCTACGAGCGCACGCACCAGCGCGACCTCGCCGCCTACGGTTCGCTCAACCGGACGGCGCCGCGCTTTGCGGTGTTCATCACTCTGACCCTGCTGGCGTCGGTCGGCCTGCCGGGAAGCGCTGGTTTCATCGCCGAGCTGCAGGTGCTGATCGGTGCCTACGGCCGCTGGGGCGGCTGGCTGGCAATTCTGTCGATTGGCGTGCTGATCTCGGCCGCCTACGCCCTGCGCGCCATTCGCCGGCTATCGACCGGTCCGGAACGGCCTTTCGCCGGGGCTGCGCCGGGCGTCGCGACCTTTGCCGACCTCAACCGCAGCGAAACGGCAACCGCCGGCGTACTGAGCGCAGCCATCGTCAGCATCGGCTTCTACCCGGCACCGCTGCTCGGCCTGATGTCCTCGTCGGTCGCCCGACTGGCGCAGCAGTTCGCCGGCTGAACGCGTGATGACTACGACTACGCCTGCCGATCCCCAGGCGACGACGATTGACCCGCTGACGCGCATCAGGACCTGCCTGGCACATCTCGAACACCTGTTGCCGGCGCAGGCCCCGCTGCGCGACTTTGTCCATCACAACACCCTGCACGCCTTTCAGCATCTGCCCTTTGCCGAAGCATTCAGCGAAGCTTCACGCCTGACCGGCGCCAACACCTGGCTCGACGAGGAGCGCTGCCGCCAGCTCTACCGACAGGGACGGGTGACCGCGAGCGACCTCGACGCCGCCCTGCGCCAACTGCCGGCAGCGCGCGCCGATGAACTGCTTCTCGCCACAGGCGCACGCGAGCTGCGCCGCGGCGAGGTCCTGCAGGCGGCGCTACGCCGTGCGCCGGGCAAGCTTTCGGCGGCGCAGATACGCTGGCAAGCGGAGGAAAGGGACGCGTTCGCGCGCTGGCAGATCGATCTCGACCCGGCTGCGCGGCAGGCCCTGCGCGCCGCCGCCAGCGTTGAAGCCTTCGACGAGCCGGCGGCGGTGGCCGATCTGTGGGCCGCGGCACGTGCCCTGCAGGCATCGTCGGAGATGGCGCCGACGGCCGCCAGCGAGGCCGCTGGCGAGTGGCCGAACTGGCCCGGGGCGAAGAACGAGATGCCCTCATCGGAAGCCGCCAGGAGACTTTGGCAGGAGCTGATTGCAGGCCTCGGCGAGCGCTGGACGCTGCTCGCCCTGCTCGCCCACCTGAGCGGCGAAGATGCACGCGAAACACTGCAGGCCAATCTGATTCGCCATCTCGGTGCGCACCTCGACCTGGGCCTTGCCGGCTGGCGGAACGCCGCGCTCGCGCAGGGCTTCCTTGCCGCGTGGCGGCTGAGCGCCGCCAGCGACTGGACCTGGGAGCTCGACGAGTTCGTCGGCGCACGGCAGGACATCGCGCAGCTGCCCGACGACCCGCTGTCGGTCATCATTGGCGAACTCGTGCGCCTCGGTGTCGATGCAGCCAACTGGGCCGCCTACCTGCGGCGCCTGGTGCTCGAACTGCCGGGCTGGGCCGGCATGTGCTGCTGGCGCGAAGCGCACCCGCGCGCCGGCGAAGCGCCGGTCTCGCTGGCTGATTTCGTCGCCGTTCGCCTGGTTCTTGAACGGCTGTACGCCGAGCAGTTGATGGGCAGGATCTGGAGTCTGCCGCTCAGCGTCGCCGAACTGGGCCGCTACTTCGTCGCCCATCCCGACGAGCTGTCGGTGCGCCATGCTTTCGGCCGGCAGGAACTGAGCGAAGACCTGCTCGAAGCGGTGGCCCCCTGTCTGGCGTCGCCGTCGGCCAGCACGCTCGGCGACTGGCAGGAATTTTCCACCCGCCTTGCCAGGCCTGGCCGGTCCGCCGCGGCTGAAGCGCACGACCCAGCGCCGTCAGACGACGAGCGGACGGCACTGGCCGCCTGGCCGCTTTTCGTTCTCGCCCAGGGCCTCGGCCTGGGCGGGCGACAACTGCGCGACATCGCTGCGCCAGGCGCGCAGGCCTTGCTCGACTGCGCCGCTTCCCTGAGCCGCGACCAGCGCGGCGAGGTCTGGCTGCTGGCCTACGAACGCCACTATCGGCAGCAGGTTCTCGCCGCGCTGGCCGCCAATCACGGCCGCGCAGCGGCGCTCGCCGGCAGGGCGGAAGCGCAGTTCGTCTTTTGCATGGACGACCGCGAGGAAGGTTCGCGTCGCCACCTGGAAGAAGTCAATCCGGCTTTCGAAACCTTCGGCGCCGCCGGTTTCTTTGGTGTGCCGATGCTCTGGCAGGGCCTCGACGACGAGGCGCCGACGGCCTTGTGCCCGATCGTCGTGCGGCCGACGAACGCCATCCGCGAAGAAGTACCGAGCGGCAGCGAAGGCGCTCTGGAAAAGCACCAGCGGCGTCGTCGCCTGCGCCTCGCCTGGCGTGAGCGCCTGCATCAGGGCAGCCGGCGTGGCTGGCTGCAAGCAGCGCTGCTGACCGCCGCCGCCGGCCCTGTGGCCTTGCTCGCCCTGCTCGCCAGAACACTCGCCCCGGGGCGCTTCGGCGCGTTGCTCGCCCGCCGCCGCGACGCCTTCGACCAGCCCCTGGCGGGTACGCTGCACCTGACTGCCGAAGCCAGTGAGGCCACTCGCGCCGCCAACGCCGAGGAACCTCGTCTCGGCTTCAGCGAGGAAGAACAGGTCGCGCGCGTCGGCGGCTTCCTGCGCAGCATCGGTCTGACCCAGCATTTTGCGCCACTGGTGCTGATCGTCGGCCACGGCTCCGACAGCCGCAACAACTCGCATCTGGCCGCCTACGACTGCGGCGCGTGCTCCGGCCGACACGGCGGGCCGAATGCGCGCGTCTTTGCCGCGCTGGCCAACCGCCCGGCAATTCGCACCTGCCTCGCCGAACAGGGCCTGCACATCCCGGAGACAACCTACTTCGTCGGTGCCGAGCACAATACCTGCGACGAGAGCTACGTCTGGTACGACCTCGAACGTCTGCCGGCCAGCCACCAGGACGCTTTCGCGGCCATGCGCCGCGATTGTGCGCGGGCGACCAGCCTGCACGCCGTCGAACGCTGCCGCCGCTTTGCGTCGGCGCCGCGCGCTCCGTCGCCAGTCCAGGCGCGGCGACATCTCGCCGACCGCTGCCAGGATATCGCGCAGGCACGACCGGAACTCGGGCATGCGACCGTCGCCACGGCGTTCATCGGGCGCCGGACGATGAGCCGCCGCGCCTTCTTCGATCGCCGCGTCTTCCTCATCTCCTACGATCCGCTGCCCGACGTCGAGGGCCGAATCCTCGAAGCGACGCTGCTCGCCGCCGGCCCGGTCGGTGCCGGCATCAATCTCGAGTACTACTTCTCGACGGTGGATAACGAAGGCTTCGGCTGCGGCAGCAAGGTGATGCACAACCTGGCCGGCCTGTTTGCCGTCATGCAGGGCACCGGTTCGGACCTGCGCACCGGCCTGCCGTTGCAGATGATCGAAATCCACGAACCGATGCGGCTGCTGGTCGTCGTCGAGCAAACCACCGAACTGCTCACCGCGATCTACCAGCGGCAGGCGCCGCTGCAGGAGCTGATCGGCAACGGCTGGGTCGTTCTGGCCGCCAAGCACCCGCAGACCGGAGCGATTCACCTCTTCGATCCGGCCAGCGGTTGGTTGGCATGGCACGCGGACCCGGCCGATGAAGCGACACCGCGCATCGCCGAAGTCGAGCGCTCGCTCGACTGCTTCGCCGGCCGCCGTGAAGCACTGCCGCCCGCCCTGCTGCGGCAGCCACTGGAGGCGGCATGAACGCGCTCGCAACCCTGCTCGCGGAAGCGACACCTCTGGTCTGGCTGGTGCCGCTGTTGCCGCTACTGGCTGCGGCGGTGATCGCCATGCGCATGCTCTTCTGCCGAGAGCACGGCGACCGGCAAGAACCGTTCACCGCCGGTCTGGCCAGCGCAGCCGCGCTCGGCGCGCTGATTCTGCTCCTGCTCTTCGACCTGGCGGCACTGCTCAACGGCGTGCCGGACACGCTGCGCGCCGGCGAATGGCTGGCGATCGGCCTGACGCCGGTCGGACTGTCGTTCGCGCTCGACGCTTACGGTCTGCCGGCGGCGACGCTGGTGACGCTGATCGCCTGCATCGCGCTGCGTTTTTCGGCGACCTATCTGCACCGCGAGAAGGGCTTCCAGCGCTTCTTCCTCGGCATGTGCCTGTTCCTCGCCGGCATGCTGCTGATCGTCCTTTCCGGCAACGCGGTGCTCGCCTTCGTCGGCTGGGAGCTGGCGGGAATCAGCTCTTGGCTGCTCATCGCCTACGCCTGGGAGCGGCCGGTGGCGACCGGCAACGCGCTCTTCGTCTTCGTCGCCAACCGCGTCGGCGATGCCGGTTTCCTGCTCGGCATCGGCCTCGCCGTGTGGTCGGTGGATAGCGTCGAGTGGGCCGGGCTGGCCGGCGACGGCACCATGAGCGCGCTCAGCGCACGCCTGCTGGCGTCCGGTTTCGTGCTCGCGGCGCTGGTCAAGTCGGCGCAACTGCCGTTCACACCGTGGATCGCGCGCGCCCTCGAAGGGCCCACGCCGTCGTCGGCGGTGTTCTATGGCTCGCTGATGGTGCACGCCGGCGTCTTCCTGCTCTGTCGCCTGCAGGAATTGCTGCTGCAGGTACCCGACATGATGGCGCTGCTGGTCGTCGTCGGGTTGGCCACGGCCTTGTACGGTGGCCTCTGTGCGCTGGTGCAGAGCGACGTCAAGTCGGCGTTGATCTTCTCGACGGTGACCCAGGTCGGTCTGATGTTCATGCTCTGCGGCCTCGGCCTGTTCGGGCTGGCCGCTGGCTACTCGGGTCTGCACGCCGCCTGGCGGGCCTACCAGTTTCTGCTCGCGCCGACCTACATGCAGCTGGTCCGGCGCCCGGCGCACCCGGTGCCGCGCTGGCTGGCCCGGCAGCGCTGGCTGTACACCGCTGCCCTGCAGCGTTTCTGGATAGAGCCACTGGCGAGCACTCTGCTGACCCGCCCGACGCTGGCGCTGGGCCGTGACGTGCGCGCGCTTGACGAGCAGGTCATCGACCCGCTGCTGGGCACGCCGCGCGGCGACCAGGACGTCGCCGCAGGCGTCGCGGCCACGGACGCGCTGGTTCGCGGCCACGGTTTCGCCGGTCGCGCCCTGTTCGCCTTTGCCGAATGGCTGCAGCGTATCGAGAACCGACTGCTGCTCAGCGGCGACGATGCGATGATGAAACCGCTGCGCCGTATCGGCCGCTACGCCGACGCCATCGAGTTGCTGCTCGAACAACCACGCTACCTGATGCTGATGGTGATGGCGACACTGGTGGTGATTCTATGAACGAAGTGCACTGGGCGACACTGGCCGGCTACCCTCTGCTGGCGACGCTGCAACTGCTGCCGCTGCTCGGCACGCTGTTGCTGCTGATCCTGCGCAAGGCTCGTCTGGCGGTCGCCATCGGCCGCCTGTTTGCGGTCGCCGAACTGATCGTTGCGCTCGATCTCTACGCGCGCATCGAGGTCTCGGACAGCGTCATGCAGTTTGCCGAAAGGCTCGACCTGCTCGCCTACCATGCCGCCGCCGACGGCATCAGCGTGCTCTTCATCCTGCTCACGGCGCTGCTCGGCGTCCTGCTCGCCTTCTACGGCATGGCGCGCCAGCAGGTCACGCCGGTGCACCTGCTCGCTGTGCTGCTGCTCATCGAGGCGGCCCTGATGAGCATGCTGACGACGATGAACCTGCTCTGGTTTGCTGCCGCCTCGGCGCTGCAGCTGGCGCTGATCGGCTACCTGCTCTGGCGCTGGGCGTCGGCAAGCGAGGAGAAGCTGGCGCTGTCGCGCTTCCTGCAGTATCAGTTCTTCGGCTGGTGCCTGTTCGTCGCAGGCGCCGTGGTCCTTGTCTGGAGCCATGCCGATGCCAACGCTCTGGTCAGCGGACGCTGGAGCTTCGATCTCTTCGACCTGCTGGCGACACCCCAGATCGGCAAGTACCAGTCGGCGGCTTTCTATCTGCTCTTCTACGGCCTGGCCATCCGCACGCCGCTCTTTCCTCTGCACGGCTGGTTGCCCAATTCGGCCGGCTACGGACTGATCGCCGTCGGCCCGGTGCTCCTGCTCGGCGTCAAAGTCGGCATCTACGGCATGGCCCGCTTTCTGCTGCCCCTGACCGCCGAGGCGGTAGTCCTCTGGCAACCGTATGTCGTCGCCTTCGCCATGGTCGGCGTCTTCTACGCCGCGGTGCTCGCTTTCCGGCAAGCGAACCTGCGCCGGCTGATGGCCTTCGCCGTCGTCAGCCACACCAGCCTGATCGTCATCGGCCTATTCACCCTGCACCCGGCCGGTGTGCAGGGCGCGCTGCTGCTGGCGGTCAACTTCGGGCTGGCGATCACCGTCATGCTGTTGATGATCGGCTACGTCTACCGCCGTGCCGGGACCACCCGGCTCGATAGTCTCGGGGGCCTCTTCGACCGCGTTCCCTTCATCGCCATTGCCTTCCTGATCGGCGGTCTGGCGCTGCTCGGCATGCCGGGGACGCCGGGCTTCGACGCCGTGCACCTGGTCCTGGAAGCGTCGATCGAGACCTTCGGCGCATTGCCGACGATCGCCACGGCACTGGGCAACGTCGCCGCCGCCGGCTTCCTGCTCTGGGCATTTCAGCGCGCGTTTCTGGCAGCGCGGCCGAAGGATCTGCCGGCGAGCAGAATCGCACGCACCCGCTTCATGGAGTACGCGGTCGGCGGCACCGCGCTGCTCGTGCTGCTGGTCGCCGGCTTTTATCCCGAGCCCTGGCTGCAACTGACCGATTCCGCGACGCAGGCGCTCGCCGCCCATTTCCCCCATGACTGAACTGGCCTCCTTCCCCCTCCTGAGCGTGCTGCTGGCGCTGCCGCTTGGCGGCGCGCTGGCGACGGCGCTGCTCCGGCGTGCGCCGTGGGCACAGTGGATCGCGCTGTCTGCTGCACTGCTGACGCTGCTCGCATCGCTGCTCGTCGTCGCCGCTTTCGATGGCCAAAAGAGCGACTTCCAGCTGATCGACTCGGCGAACTGGATCGTCGGGCTGAACGTCGGCTACCTGGTCGGCGTCGATGGAATTTCGCTGCTTTTCCTGCCGGCGACGGCCTTGCTGTTCGGCGGCGCGGTGCTCGCCGGCTGGCGGATTCGCGCCGCGGATGCACCGCTTTCCCCCGGCCTGTACTTCGCCTTGCTGCTCTTGCTGGAGGCGGCGACGCTCGGCGTCTTCTGCGCGCTGGACACGATCCTGTTCTTCTTCTGCTGGGAGTTCACGCTCTTGCCGCTGTACTTCCTGACCAGCCTGTGGGGCGGTGGCGCCGGCCGGCAGGCCGCCGCCGTGCGCTATTTCCTGGTCATGCTGGCCAGCGGCGTGCCGCTGCTCTTCGGCCTGCTGGCGCTGAGCTTCGGCCATGCCGCGATCGCCGGCGCCCTGGTGTTCGATCTGCCGACGCTGCTGGCAACGCCTCTGCCGGTTGCCGCGCAGTACGCAGTCTTCCTGCTCCTGTTCATCGGCTTTGCCGCCAAGGTGCCGCTGGTGCCGCTGCACGCCTGGCTGCCCGCGCTGGCCATGGGCGCGCCGGCAGCGGTGACGGCGCTGATCGTCGGCCTGAAGCTCGGCGCCTACGGCCTGATCCGCCTGGCCATTCCATTGGCGCCGATCGCCGCGCGCGATCTGCACTGGCTGCTTGCCGGTTGCGGAACGCTGGCCATCCTCTACGGCGGCGTGGCGGCCATGGCGCACAGCAATCTGCGTGGCGTACTGGCCTATGCGAGCCTGTCGCACGTCGGACTGGTGGTCCTTGCGCTGGCGACTTTTTCGGCGTCGGCGCTGCAGGGCGCGCTCCTGCAACTGCTCAATTTCAGCGTCGCCGCCGGCGGCGGCTTTCTGGTCCTCGCCTTCCTGCAACGCCGCAGCGGCTCGACCGACATCGCGCAGCTGGGCGGCGTGATGCGCAGCATGCCGCTGCTCTCCGGCTTCTTCCTGCTCTTCGGCCTGGCCGGAATCGGTCTGCCGGGAACCAGCGGCTTCCCCGGCGAACTGCTGATCATCGTCGCCGCCTTGCACAGCCATACCGGCGCCGGCCTGGCGGCGCTGTTCGGAACGGTGCTCGCAGCCGCAGCTTTCCTGGCGCCGTTCCGGCGCGCCTTCCTCGGGCCGCTGCGCAACGCGGATATTGCAGCCGGGGAAGACCTGCTGGCGCGGGAGAAAGCCGTTCTGCTGATACCCGCGCTGCTGATTCTGGCCGTCGGCGTCTATCCGATGCCGATTCTGGAACTGCTGCGGCCGACGGCCGAAGCCTGGGTAGCAGCGCTCGCCGGTTTGTAGCGGCGAGCCCTTAGCTCAGTGAACGCCGGGCGCGGACATCAAGCGCCGCCGCCATCGCCAGCATCAGCAGCAAGAGCGTCGACGGCTCGGGAATCGGTTCGCCGTAGATGAAGTCGTCCATCACCACCAGATCGGTTAGCGTGTTGCCCGGTGCGAGCACCTGGTTGCCACTGGTGATGCGCGCTCGCGAAATGACGCTGCCCTCGCTGAAGCGAACGCCGAGGAAAGAGAATGTCTCGTTGCCCAGCGCCTGGGGAACGAAGAAATTCCCGAGCGACTGGTCGGTGGCATCGAAGAACTCGATGGCCGTGGTACTGGCCAGATCGACATCCGAGAAGACCACGCCGAAGCCGTTGGTCAGAGAGGCGTTCGCCGAGCCGGGGGTGAAGAAACGGACGTCGGTGATGTTGCTGCCGAGCGCGGTGAATAGCCTTTGTGCGCTGAAGGGTGCAAAGAGATCCGGGTAGGTCGCGTCGATGTTGCCAAACTCGACCGGCGCCACGCCGGCGTTGGCGCTGACCTGCAAGCCGGTGCCCGGCGTCGACAGTTCGACCCCGCGCGGGCTGTTGGCGTTGAAGAAGTTGCCCGGCAGGTTGTTCGGCGCGGAAAAGGCGTTGGGCACGCCATCCCAGTTGATTTCGCGCCGCCCGCTACCGAAGGAGCCGACGACATTGGGATTCAGTGCGCCGAGCGAGGCACGAAAAGCGTCCACCGTGGCCTGGATCGCTGCCGCGTTGGGTCCTGCCGCCGACAAAACGATTGGTACGGCGTGCACGCCCGCTGCGGCGCACGCCAGCGCCGCGCCAAACACTATTCTTGATATTCTCATGGCTTCTCTCCTGCTGATAGGGGTCATTGAACCAACGGGACTTCGCGCACCGATTACGGCTCGTAGGGGGAAGCAATATTCGTGCTAATGCGTCCCGTTCTCAACAAATCAATGCCTTGGCAAAAACGAAGAGCCGCGCCCATCGGCAAGTGTAAAGTGCGTCGACAGTCAGGCGGCGAATTGGCACTGCTGACCACCCGCCAAAGCTGAAGGCGCTGCGCGTCTGAGCGCACGGTGGTATGGTGAATCCCCTTTGTTGAGCAAACCGTACGCAGCATGACGAGACACCAAGCTTTCCTGTTCTCCGACGACTTCCATCGCGCGCACGCCGACCTTCTTCTGGGCAGCTACGAGCGTCTCACCGGCAAGCGGATTCCCGGACTGGCGCCGACGGCGTCGCCGGCAAGGGCTCTTTTCGGCGCGTCGTTTGCGCTGGTTTCCCACGGCGTCGAGGAGGATCCGGTTTTCAACTTTGCGAATCAGACCGCTCTTGACCTCTTCGAAATGACCTGGGAGCAGTTCACCGCCCTGCCGTCGCGCCTGTCCGCCGAGCCGGCGAAGCGCGACGAGCGTGCGCGGCTGCTGGCGCGAGTGAGCAGTCACGGTTACATCGACGATTACGCCGGGGTACGCATTTCGTCATCGGGAAGGAGGTTCCTGATCGAGAACGCGGTCGTCTGGAACCTCATCGATGGGCGTGGTGGCTACCATGGGCAGGCCGCGCTTTTCGACAAATGGTCGTATCTGTAGCCGCTCCTTGAGGCGGCCGTTCGAGGCAACTTTCAGACCGGGAAGACCCATGTACATACCAAGGCACTTCGCAGTCAGCGACCGGGACGAGATGTTCGCATTCATCGAAGCGAACGCTTTTGGGCAGCTGATTTCCTCTGTCGCGGGGCGACCGTTTTCCACGCACATGCCCTTTCTCCTCAGCGCGGACGGGACAAGCTGCATCGGGCACCTGGCAAAACAGAACCCGCAGCACGCGGAGATAGGCGGTCAGCAGGTGCTGATCAGCCTGCAGGGGCCGCACGACTATGTCTCGCCGTCGTGGTATCGGTCGCCGGGCGTTCCGACCTGGAACTACCAGGCGGTGCACATCTACGGTCGATGCCGCGTGTTCACCGACCGCGAAAAACTCAAATCGCTCGTCGATGCGCTGACCGCGCGATACGAGTCAGCCTTCGCCAAACCGTGGCGGCCCGAGTACAAGGCATCGATGCTTGAAGCCATCGTCGGCGTCGAAGTGACGGTGAGCGAGATACAGGGCAAGTACAAGCTGAGCCAGAACCGCTCCGAAGAGGACCGGTTGCAGGTGATCGACGCGCTCGAGAACCTTGGCTCGACCGATCTGGCGGCGGCAATGCGGCGCAACGAAGCGTAAGCGCAGACGACCGGCGGGCGATCAGAAAAGCGCTCGGAGCGCGACCACGGCGGCGACACCGATGGCCACGACCGCAATCATCGGCAGGCGGAGAAAGGCAGCGCCGACGGTAATCAGCGCGGCAACGGTTTCGGCCGGACCGGTGGCGAGCACGGTCGGCGCGATGACGGCCATCAGGACTGCCGGCGGCAGCGCGTCGAGAGCCGCCTTGAGCCGGCCTTTGACACTCACGCCGCGCATCAGGTAGAGGCCGCCGATGCGGGTGAGGTAGGTGGCAGCGGCCATGGCGACGATGGTCGCGACGGTGAGCAGATCGTCGCTCATGCCGCGTCCGCGTATGCGGCGGGTTTTTCGCCCGGATCCTGCCCATCGTCCTCGCCGTGCAGCAGCGCGGCGACCAGGACGCCTGCGCTGCCACCGATGACGATGTACCAGGCGCCCGGAATGACGAGCTTGGCAAGGGCTGCGGCAAGCGCGCTCATCGCCAGGACGGCGCCGGTGCGCGGGCCTCTCCAGAAGCCGGCGAGAATGGCGATGAACATCGCCGAGAAGGCAAAATCGAATCCATAGACCGCCGGGTCACCGAGCGAACGCCCGGCGATGGCGCCGGCCAGCGAGGCGGAGCTCCACACCAGCCACATCGGCAGCGCAACGCCGAAGTAGTAGGCCGGCCGCAGGGGCTCGGCGAGCACCTTGCGCTCGGCGAATGCCCAGCTTTCGTCGGTCATCAGGAACATCGCCAGCAGTCCGCCGGGGCCGGAAAAAGCGCCGAGGTGCCGCTGCAGCGAGGCGCCCATCAGCAAATGGCGAACATTGACGATGAAAGTGGTGACCACGATCAGCAGGAGCGGCACCGGATCGCGCCACATATCGACGGCGACGAACTGTGCGGCACCGGCAAAAACCGTGGCACTGGTCAGCCAGGCCTCGAAGGGCGTGAAGCCTTTTCCGGCGGCCAGCGTTCCCCACAACAGGCCGATCGGCACTGCCGCGGCGAGCACCGGAAGGATGTCGAAGACGCCGCGACGAAAATCGGCGCTGCGCGAAGGCGAACTCATTTGCTGCTCCGTAAAGTCAAGACCGCGCGTGCAGGCGGGTGGCGGTGCCGCCGCGTCGTGCCACTGCCTCGTGCCACTTGGGCGCCCGGCAGGCGCTCGCCAGAAGCGTCGCCTCAGGGCTTGCCTTCGCTGCCGGCCGCGGCACGCGCGAACTCGTTGAGCATCTGACCCGTCGCCCAGAGCATCAGCGCGACGCCGGCGACGACGGTGATCAGCGCCGCCGGGGTGCTGGTCGGGAAGTTGGGGATGAACAGCGTCTGGCCTCTGGCCAGCCACATCGCGCCGCTCGAGAAGACGACGATGCCGGCGGCGTCGAGCAGCGCAAAAAGGACGACGCGCAGCGTGACGGGGGGGCGTTTGCGGCTGAACATCGCCGCCTACTTGACGCGCATGCCGGCTTGCGCACCCGCATCGGGCGAAAGCAGGAAGATGCCGGGGGTCTGGCCATCGGCGTCGGACGCGGCAAGGACCATGCCTTCGGAGAGGCCGAACTTCATCTTGCGTGGCGCCAGGTTGGCAACCATCACCGTCATTCGGCCGACCAGCTCCGCCGGCTGGTAAGCGGCCTTGATGCCGGCGAAGACCTGCCGCGTACCGAGCGGGCCGATGTCGAGAACGAGGCGAACGAGTTTGTCGGCGCCTTCCACCTGCGTCGCCTCGACGATGCGCGCAATACGCAGGTCGACGTTGAGAAACTGGTCGATACTGAGGTGCGCTCCTGCGTCGGGAGCGACGGCGGCTTGCGCGACGGCCACGGCAGCCGCCTTCTCCTGCTGCTCGGCGTGGCGTTGCGGCGCCGGCGGCGGCGCGGCGACGAGCGAGTCGCGGTTGGCTTCGACCAGCGCATCGACCTGTTTCTTCTCGACCCGGGTCAGCAGGTGCCGGTAGGCGTTGATCGCGTGTCCGGCGGCGAGCACGCTGTCGCCGTCGTCCCAGACCAGGGGGGCGACGTTGAGAAAGGCCTCGACCTTGACAGCGAGCGCCGGCAGCACCGGCTTGAGCAGAATGGCGAGCAGACGGAAGAGGTTCAGGGCGTTGGTGCATGCGGCCTGCAGCTCGTTTTCACGGCCTTCCTGGCGCCCCAGTTCCCACGGCTTGACGCTGTCGACGTACTGGTTGGCGACGTCGGTGAGGGCCATGATTTCACGAATCGCCTTGCTGAACTCGCGCGCCTCGTAGTGATCGGCGATCACGCCGCGGCGGGCGCGGATGGCCTGGATCGCCGGCAGCGATTCGTCGCAGGGGCAGAGCTGACCGGCGAAGCGCTTGACGATGAAGCCCGCGGCACGGCTGGCGATGTTGACGAACTTGCCGACCAGGTCGGCATTGACGCGGGCGATGAAGTCGTCGAGGTTGAGGTCGATATCCTCCATCGAACTCGACAGCTTGGCGGCGTAGTAGTAACGCAGCCACTCGGGGTCGAGACCCTGACCCAGGTAGCTTTCGGCGGTGATGAAGGTGCCGCGCGACTTCGACATCTTGGCCCCATCGACGGTCAGGAAACCGTGCGCGAAGACCTTGGTCGGCGTCCGGTAACCGGCGTGCTGCAGCTCGGCCGGCCAGAACAGCGCATGGAAGTAAAGGATGTCCTTGCCGATGAAGTGATAGAGCTCGGCGGTCGATTCCGGCCCCCAGTAGGCGTCGAAGTCGAGACCCCGGCGAGCGCAGAGATTCTTGAACGCACCCATGTAGCCAATCGGCGCGTCGAGCCAGACGTAGAAATACTTGCCTGGCGCGTCGGGGATCTCGAAACCGAAGTACGGCGCTTCGCGCGATATGTCCCAGTCGGTGAGCTTGTTCTCGCCGACGTCGCCCAGCCACTCCTGCAGCTTGTTGGCCGCCTCGTTCTGCAGCCGCCCCTCGCCCTGCGTCCAGCGGCGCAGGAAGCCCTGGCAGCGGCGATCGGAGAGCTTGAAGAAATAGTGCTCCGACTGTCTCAGTTCGGGCTTGGCGCCGGAAACCGCCGAATAGGGGTTCTTCAGCTCGTTCGCCGTGTACGCGGCGCCGCAGTTCTCGCAGTTGTCGCCGTACTGGTCAGGCGTGCCGCACTTCGGGCATTCGCCCTTGATGTAGCGGTCGGGCAGGAACATCTGCTTGAGCGGGTCGTAATACTGCTCGATGACCCGCGTTTCGATCAGATCGGCGGCGCGCAGCCGTGCATAAAGCTCGTTGGCGCAGGATCTGGTCTCTTCGGAATGCGTCGTGTAGTAGTTGTCGAAACCGACGTGAAAGCCCGCGAAGTCGCGTGTGTGTTCGCCATGCACGCGTTCGATCAGCGCCTCCGGCGTGATCCCCTCGGCCTCGGCGCGCAACATGATCGGCGTGCCATGCGTGTCGTCGGCACAGACGTACCAGCACTCATGGCCACGGATCTTCTGAAAGCGCACCCAGATGTCGGTCTGAATGTACTCGACCAGATGACCGAGGTGAATGGCGCCGTTGGCATACGGCAGGGCGGAGGTAACGAGGATCTGGCGGGTCATTGGGCGGGGGCGCAAGCGGGGCAAAGCGGCATTCTATCAAAGGGGGCCCCGGCCAGGCGGGAAAGGGCTGGAAAGGAGATTTGCCACGACGCTTGGGCAGCGCAGGCATCGGCCAGGTGCGTGTGCCTGGCCGGCGTTCAGGTCACCGCCACTGGCTCGCTGTGCTTGCTGCAGCCCTGGTCAGCGGCGAGCGTCATCAGCAGTTGGCGCACGGTCGGTTCGTCGCAATCAACAAGCGCCTTGCGCAACTCTTGAAGCTGCTCGCTCAGGGAGTCCGCATCCAGAGACGGTTCATTGGCTTTCATGATCTTGGGATGGGCGGTGTTGACCGCGTTAGTGCTGGAAATCAGCAGCTCTTCGTAGAGCTTCTCACCGGGGCGCAGACCGACGATCGCGATTTCGATGTCGCCTTGGGGGTTAGCCTCGTCGCAAACGGTATAACCCGCGAGGCGGATCATGTTGCGCGCCAGGTCGAGGATTCGCACCGGATCACCCATGTCGAGCAGGAAAATTTCGCCGCCGCTGGCGAGACTCCCGGTCTGGATCACCAGTTGCACCGCTTCATGGATGGACATGAAATAGCGGGTGACCTCGGGATGGGTAACCGTTACCGGGCCGCTCAACGCAATCTGCTCCTTGAACAGCGGAATGACCGATCCCGACGAACCCAGGACGTTGCCGAAGCGTACGGCACAGAATCGCTGGCCGCTTTTCCGCGCGCAGGCCTGTTGCGCAAACCCCTGCACAACGAGCTCAGCCCAGCGCTTGCTGGCGCCCATGATGTTCGTCGGGCGCACGGCCTTGTCGGTGGAGATCAGCACGAAAGTCTCGACGCCGGCGTCAAACGCGGCACTGGCCAGCGTCAGCGTACCGAGCACGTTGTTGCGCGTGCCTTGCAGGACATTCGCCTCGACCATCGGCACGTGCTTGTGCGCGGCAGCGTGGTAAACGGTTTCGATCCGGTGCTTGGCCAAAAGACGCGTTACCAGGCCGGCGTCACTGACCGAGCCGAGACAGGGCACCAGTTCGCAGCCGAGAACCGATTGCAGCAAGCGGTGGATCTGGTACAGCGCGTGCTCGCTCGCCTCCAGCAGGACCAGGCTGCCTGGCTGCAACGCGGCGATCTGCCGACACAGTTCCGAGCCAATCGACCCCCCTGCGCCAGTGACCAGCACTGCCTTGCCGGTGATGCAGCGTCCGAGCAGAGCCGGGTCGGCGGCGACAGGATCGCGACCCAGGAGGTCACCGATATCGACCTCGCGAACCATGTTGACCAGATGCCGGCCGTTGGCAATGTCCGCCAGCGCGGGCAGAATGCGGACCCGTACCCGGTGCTGCTCCAGCAGAGCGACCACTTCACGCCGCCGGGCGCTTGAGGCCGAGGGCAGGGTAACGATCACATCGTGAATGTCGAAACGTTCAAGCAGCATCGGCAGTTGCGAGGGCGGATAGACCCGCAATCCGCCCACATCCTTGCCTTGCAGGGTCTCGTCGTCGTCGAGAAAACCTGCCGGGAAAAGATCGCGCCCGCTGCGCAGCGATTCCGCGAGTTGTCGCCCTGCTTCGCCGGCGCCGTAGATCAGCGCCTGACGGCCTGCAAAACGCTTGCGCATTGGCAGCCACAGCAGCCAGCGCGCGGCGAATCGGGCACTGCCCACCAGCACTGTACCCAAAAGCCAGTACAGCAGTGGAACTGCCCGGGGGACGCCTTCGATCCCGGTCATCTGGGTCATGAAGGCCAGAACGGCCCACGAAAGTGCCGCCAACGACATGCCCTTGACCACCGACCACATCGCCTGCTCGCCCATGTAGCGAATTACCGAGCGGTAAAGCCCCATGGCCAGGAAAAAAGGTATCGCCAGCAGGGGAGCGGTCATCATCAGCAAGATCTGCCAGGGATTCGGTACGAACCACTCGCCAAGCCGCAAGGAGTAGGCCGCCCAGACGGCAATGATCAGCAGGACGCTGTCGACCGCCAGCATCAGTGTCTGCTTGACACGGCGCGTCATCAAGACCAGATGGTTGGGAAGGCGCTCCCGGAGCAATCTGAGGATCATGCTGTCTCCGGGCTCCCAGCCGGCCAGCGACACCGCAACCTGGCTGCGGCCACTACGCGCAAACTCGATGCCTGGAAGGGCGTCGGGCGCGCTGGTGACTGCAAGCCGCGACAATAGGCGATGATACCGTACACCTCACCCGCCAACGGCGCTCCGGTACCATCGCGCCGTTGCCAGCAACCCCGCCGCCACGGTGTACGGTGGCGACCAGCCCAGGGTTCGGCGAATCAGGGAATCGTCGACGCGTAGCGAGCCGAGCAGGCGTTCAACGGCCTGCCGCTTGCCGCTCAGGGCGCCCGCCGCACGCAGGCAGGCGGCCGGTACCGGCAGCAGTCGCGCCGGGCGATCCAGAGCGCCGGCAATCCGCCGCACCAGTTCGGGGGTAGCGACACCATCACCGTCAGTGACGAGGAAAACCTTGTCGGCGGCTGCCGGATGAGTGAGGCAGCAGGCGACTGCATCCACCAGATTGCCGACAAAGATCAAGTCCCGGTCATTGCGCACCCGACCGAGCGGAAGGGGCCAGCCGCGATCCACCGCGCGCATCAATCGCAGGAAGTTGGCGCCGACCCCCGGTCCGTAGATCAGCGGTGGGCGGAGAATCACGACCTCCAGGCCCATGCCTTTCGCGCTGGCCCGCAGACCCTCTTCGGCCTCCCATTTGGACGTGGCATAGGCGTCCGACGGATGGGCTGGCTGCCCTTCGGTGTAGGGCTCGTCACCCTCCTGCGCCTGGCCTTCGCCACAGACTTTGATGGTACTCACGAACACCAGACGTTTGACCCCCGCCAGGGCCGCCTGACGAGCCAGGTTGATCGTGCCTTCGGTATTGACCGATCGGTACGCAGCCAGAGGGTCACGGGCGGCGTCCCGCATGACATGCACCCGGCCCGCCAGATGGACAACGACATCGACCTTCGCGAGCGCCTGCTGCCAGCCCGTATGGGGCCCGATATCGCCAACCAGGCAGCGAATGGGACCGCTGACCGTCCTTCGTGACGCATTTCGCACCGCAGCGACCACCTCGTGCCCGCCTTCACGAAGCAGCTGCTCGCATAGCGCATTCCCGACGAATCCGTTGGCGCCCGTCACCAATACCCTCACGGCCAACCCCCTTTGATCAGGCCTGGCCGACCCGTCCGGCCGGCTGGTGCCTGGTCAAATCGCGGTATAGCTCGACGTACGACCGGGCCATCTGTTCGGCCGTGAAGTGCGTCCGATACCGTTTCTCGGCGCGGACGCCCATCTCGGCCGCCTCGTCCGGATGCTCCCAAAGGTGGCTCATCGCTCGGTGCAGTGCCCCGGGGTCGTTGGGCGGTATCACCAGCCCGGTTTCGTTGGCCAGATTGATGAAGGTCGTGCCCGTCCCGATCTCACAGGAGATCATGGGCTTTCCATACATGGCGCCCTCGAGCAGGGAAACCCCGAACGCCTCCGAGCGCAGATGCGAGGGAAACACAAGCCCGTAGCACTGCGTAAGTAGCGCGACCTTGTCCTCTTCCGGCAAGTGCCCGAGAAAATGAACGTTGCGAAGATTCAACTGCATAGCCTGCTTTTTCAGCTCTTGTTCACTCGGACCCGCACCAACGATCGCGATCGGACAATCAAGACCTTGCGCCGCCTCGAGCAGGAGGTGAAGACCCTTGTAGTAGCGAAGGACACCGACAAACAGAAAGAATCGTGGCCCGAGTCTTTGCCGCCAATACTCAAGGCGCTGCGGGGCGGGCTGACAATAGGTCGACTTGTCGAGACCGATCGGAATGACGCGGACCTTGTGCGAAAACTTCTGAAGTACGTCGCTGCTGGCGAGATAGTTCGGTGACGTCGCCACGATGGAAGTCACGCTGCGCATGAACTTCCACATCAGCGGGCGATAGAGCCGCAGCAGGAATTTCTGGCGAATGATGTCCGATTGATAGGTCACCACCGTCGGCTTTCGTACGCGCGTCACGAAGTGCGCGACATCCATAAACGGCCAGGGAAAATGGTAGTGAATGACGTCCGCCTTTTTCGCCAGTTGCGCAAAACGCACGAAGGCCGAAGCGGAAACGCTCATCGAGGCGATTTCCAGATCGAGTCTGGCACGGTGCGCCAGGTAGCCATCGATCTCCATGGTCTTTGCTGAACGGTCGGGGGTCAGTGACAGGACATCGTTGTTGACACCCAGCTTGCTGGTACCTCTGGCGATCTGATTAATCACCTGCTCCACCCCACCCATCGTGTCCGGGAAGGAGGTTCTGTAAAACTGCAAGACTCTCATCGACAAGCAACCCTATCCAAATACGAACGAGCCAAGGTCGTCCAGGAACCGCTTTGCGGTAAAGTTCGTGGCGCGCTGTTCGCACGGGAGGCGCATCGACAATGCAAAACTTGCGGTCATTTCGCGTACGGCGACCGCAATTCGTTCAACGTCTGGATCGGGCGGCAGAAGGATGCCGGTCTGGCGGTCCAGCACCGTCTCGATCATGCCCCCCTCGGCAACGCCGATCACCGGTTTTCCGGCAGCCATCGCCTCGACGGCAGACATGCCGAAGTCTTCGTCCAGAGGGATGTAGATACACGCCAGCGCATTGGCAATCAGGTCGATCAGATCCTCGTCACGAGACCAGCCAACGAACACGATGTTCGCGGCGCCACCAGCCAGCCGCTTGAGGCTTTCGAGCTGCGACCCTCCCGAGGCAACGACCAGCTTCTTCTCCGGCATCCGTGTGAACGCCTGAACCACTCGGTCGATCCGTTTGTTGGGTTCGAGCCGTCCCAGCGACAGGTAATAGTCACCCTGGGATTTCCACTTGAAGGCATCTATATCGACGGCCGGATAAACGACACGCGCCTCGACCTGCAACTGCTCTGCGATACGCTTGCGGACATGCTCGGAATTCGCCACGACGACATCCATTTGCCCGACGGCGCGGATGTACCCCTGGCGATAGGCAGCAATTGCTGAGCGCAGTACCGCGCGCGCCGGGACCGGCACCTGCCCGACGTACTGCTCGAGTCTGTCAAACGCAAAGCGAGGGGGCGTGTTGCAGTAGTAGATTCGGCGCCCCCGCTGCTGGCTGCTGACGGCCAGTGGCGTATAGATCCCGCTGTAGACGACGGCATCCGCATGCTCGATACAGGGAACGCGCTGGCCAAAGGTGAGCAATGCTTGAGGTATGCGAGGGAACCAGGCGGGAAAGCGTCCGAGCAGGCGCAGGTCCACCCCGGACAGGTCGCCGGTACCCGAAAAACCAGGGTACACCCCGGCCAGGCCCAGCGCCATGCCCGGGTACCCTCTGGCGATCGTCGCGACGAGCCGCTCCGCGCCGCCATTGACCTGCATGTAATCATGCAGGACCCAGTTCCGGGGCGTCGCTTGCGCGGGCCGACCTTTCATGACTCGAACACGAACGGGGAACCCGAAAGAATTCCGTCGCAAATGACGTCCAGGCCGGGATCGGCACCCGGGGCCAGGGCGGCAAGCGAGCTGACTTCGTAGGCAAAAGGTACAAGATAACGGTGTTTGCGGGCGAATTTGACCGGAATCATGCGGCGAAAGAACAAGTGATAGGCATAGACTCGGGCCCGTTCGACGATCTCGTCCGCCAGGCGACGCCCGCTTGGCAGGCGAGACAGGATCGCCTCGTATTCGGCCGCGGACGAGACATCGGTGGTAAAACCTTTGCCGCGTGCCCACGCCTCGCCGGCGATCACCACCGGGATCCCCCAGCACGGCAACTCGATCGCCATCTTGGTTCCGTACACCAGGACGGTGTCGCACGCACCCATCAACGTATAGGTGTTCTTCGGATCATCAGGCCCTACAACATGAATGTTCGCGGGTAGTTCCCGCCACCGGCTCCGGATTTCGTCTTCGACACGTTGGCGTGATTTCACCGTTCCCAGCACTTCGGCCGGATGGACGCGAATGATTAATTCGACATCCGGGCGGCGGGCAAAATGGTCGATGGTGAACAGCAGCCAATCGAGCATCGATGCGAAAGCGTTTGCTCTGAAATGCAATTGCGCATCCCACATGACGTTGGTGAGCAAACCGACAACGGGTCGGGTCGGCGCAATCTGAAGCTCCTTCAACAGCTTCGCCGCCTCGCCTTCGCCCTGACGCTGAAAGCTGATCCAGTCGTTCCCGCCACTGCGCCTCGATTCGAGATAGGCCAGCAATTTGGCAGCCTTTTCCTTGCTCCACTCGAATCCGGACCACTGCTCCGTCGGTTCGTCAATCATCGTCTTGTGGTAACTGTCGCCATGGCTGAACAGGTATGAGCGATCGCGATAAGCGGGGCTCCAGTTGACCACTCGCACGCCGCGCTGGCGACAGACGTCCCCAACCGCGCCCTGGGGGACGTAGATGCCGTGGTGAAAGACAGCGACGTCGTAGCGGTGTTCGCTCAGCAGACGGGCGATCACCGCGGCGGTATACATCGCCGCCCGCAGGTACTGTCGTGCGACATCGTTGCCGAATGGCTCTCCGTCAAGGCTGCCGCGACCATAGAAGCGCAATGCCCCGGCGACGGCGTGTTCCCCGACCGGAACTCCCTTCCAGGACACCCGGGGAATGTCCGCATCAAGGGTAGCTTCGACCAGGGCGCCAATCTCCTGGCGATCGGCTGACGACAGATACTCGCCATAGGTCCTGACCGGCACATCCAGTTCCCCGAACATTCTCGACGCTGGCGCGAAACACGTACCGCAGAGGGGCACGGCACCCTCGGCAAGCAGGCGCCTGCCGGGGAAAAGACCCAGATCACATTCCTGACACGCGGGCAGAACGCCGTCGCAGAGCAGCACTTCGACGTGATGGCCACGCAGCCTGAGCGCCGCCGCCAAGACGCTTTCGAAGCCGCTCATCGACCAGTGCGAGCCGGTTCCTGTGGCCACCAGAACGCGTGCGCCCACTTCGCCGACGCCAGGAAAGGCGTCTCCGGATGCCTCTCGTATGCGGGCCCAATCAGGACGTGCGGGAAGAAAAGGCCTGATCCTGCGGAGCAACCTCCTGAATCTGAACTTGGCAATCGACCCGAGTTCGCTGCCTGCAAGGCATTGAGCGACTCGCCTCATGAATGATAGAGCGACTCGACGAGATACGGGTTGCTTTGTCGGTACTCCAGTTCAAGGCTGCGCGGCAGGGAACCCAACTCTTTCTTCATGACATCGACTCCGTCGATGTACACCAACAAGCAGGTCGAACGAATTCTGAAAAGAGGCGTGTTCTGGGTAAACTCCTTGAAAAAGCGTACCAGACCATCCGACTTGGGTGCGTAATCGTGCCACATGATGACTCCACCCGGCTTGAGCAACTCGAACGCCTTGCGCGTGTCATTCTTGACCAGGTCATAGCTGTGGTCGCCATCGACGAACACGAAATCAAACTGCTGACGATAGGGTGTCGTATCGAATTCGCGCGAATCGCTGTGGATTTGCGTAATGCGCTCTTCCTCCTCCCGTCCCTTGAACAGGACACCCAGATAGGGAGCGTAGCGTGGATCGTGTTCGGGTGGAAGGTTCAGCGTAAACACCTGTCCAACGGGATTGTTGTGCGCCAGATGAAAGGTAGTGCGTCCCATGTACGTGCCGAACTCGAACATCTTGGCAGCACCCACATGTTTGGCGACGGCAGTGACATAGAGCATGTCCGTCTTGTTGGCGTGACCGGTCACTTCATTAATCGCCCCAATCGGCACTGACTGTTTTTCAATGCCCGGAAAGAGTTCCTGCAGGTAGACCTCGCGAATCTGGCTTTCTTCAAGATAGCGGGCAAATGCGACGACCTTGCAATGCTTTTCGACGCGTTCAACGGCATGGTTCGACAAAAGGTTGCCCTTTTCCCTAGCAATTGCCAGCTCCGGATGCAATAGCGTATCGGTGAGATAGCGCGTCTCCTTCATCTGCCGGGTCTCGCGCTCGCGCTGATCCGCAAGCTGCCTTTCGATACGCTCCAGCTCCTCCGTACGCCGCGAAATTTCCCCCCGAACGGCTTTCTCCGAGCGAACGATCCAGCGCCTCAACAGCAGGACTGCGGCGAGCAGCAACACTGGAAACAAAAGCAAGCTCAGTGAGAATTCGGTTGAAACCATCTCCGTGACAGCCAGTCGCCAGCTGACCAGTCCGGCGATGCCAAAACCCGCGATCAAGGCCAATAATAACTTTGGCGAAAGATAGAGCCGTCTTGCAAGATTCTTGATCATGTTCAAACTCACTGAGTGTTTTTGCCGAATTCCGAACGCGAGATATTGCAGCAATGCCGCCGGCAAGCACAACTTCCGCCACCACGGAATAACGCTGGAACGCAAGACCATGGTTAAAAGCGATAGTAGTTGCTGGCGCAGAATCCCTTTCCGCGCCATCTCCTCCAGATAGGCCCCCGCATTCTTCGTCTGGTGGGTACGCGTGAGGAGGATTTCGTCCACATAAGCGAATCGACAGGCGAGAGCCATCTGGCAAATGAACTGCCGATCGCCACCGAGAACCTCCGGGAAGTAGCGCATCGCGCGCTGCAGCAGAGTGGTGCGGAACAGGCCATAAATGAACAGATTGTACTTGGCCCCGGACAGGATCTTGCTGAGTAACCACAGGTGTCCCTTGCCGTTCGGATCCTTGTCACCGCTGAAACGAATGCTATCGAACACCGATCCATCGGGAAGCCTCCTATCGACGGCACACATGGCTACTCCTGCCGCTGGATCATTTTCGAGTGCCGGCAACAGGCGACTTATGAACTGGGGGTACCAGTAATCGTCGGCAGCCGCCCACATGAAGTACGGGCTGTCAGCGGCATCGAGCACCGTTCGGAAATTGGCCACGGCACCTTCGTTCACCGGTTTGCGGATGAGGTGAATACGCGCATCCCGTTGTGCGAATCTCTCGCAGATCGCCAGGGTTCCATCGGTCGATGCATTGTCCGAAACAATGATCTGCAGGTTGGGATAATCCTGCTGCACCAGCGTCTCGAGGGCGGCGCCGAGGGTCGCAGCGCCATTGAAAACGGGCAGGCCTATCGTGACCAGAGGACAGCCTGCAAGGTCCGATCTGCTGCTGGTCGGTTTGACGCAAGCGCCTTGTGTGCCGGGGTCGCCGGCGCTCGCCGGCGTCGATCGGTCTAATTCCGCTTTGACGAGTTCAACCATGGATAAGTGAATTCCTGCTCTTTTTGTGAGTTATCGTATCGAGACACTGTCGGCGATGCTTTTGCCATGACCACGGCCGTCACTTCGCCGCCACTGCTTTGGCAAGCATGGAAATGTTCTCTGCCAGATTCTTTCTCGCTGCGGCGCGCAAGTGCTCGGTCGGGTTGTGGGGGGTAAAGAAATCGGACTCATCGCACTGAAAGGCCAGATCCAGGAATGCCGGGCCCTTGGGGTTACGGGCGCGCTTCGTCAGCTCTGCTGTAGAGATCGCCTCAACACCGAAACTCCTGAGGTAGGTCTTGATGATCGTCAAGTTTGAGGAGACACACTTCTCGAAAGGCCCCCCGACGTACTTCACGCCAGCACGGCAGTTGATCGGTGTGGCATACAGCCCGACGCCGATACCGCTGCGCAGCAAGGTCTTCAGTGCTGAACCGAAGTATCGAAGCTTGCGATGCGCCGGGTAAAGATTGTAGAAGTAATGGAAAATAAAGATGTCACGCATCCGGTGATTCCACGCCACACCCGAACTCTCGTCGATTCGGGAAGCGATCACCTCGAGAAAGTCGCCAATCGGCCGTATGTTACCGGACGGCAAGTGCAACGGCACCGCCTGAAAAACAGCTTTGGCGATCGGCGTCGATTCGATTGGCTCGCGCAGCTCCTTGCTTCCGCGTGCAAAATCATCGAGTGTGGCGGTCTCCCACAGGAACTGATAATCGGGATGAAGATCCCATGACGGCGAAAAGGAACGCAGGTTGATCGGCAGAACGACGCTCAGCGGCCGATGGCGAAGCCCAGCGAGGGCGTTGCAGAACAAACAGAATACTTGCGAGTGATACGCGGAATGCGACAAACATAATGCGGCGTCGCGCCCCAACTCTGCCAACACCAAGTCCTCGAGTGTCTCCTTGCAGGTCTCGTCGTCCGCGACCCTGAGTGCTACCGAATCACCGAAAATCAGGTGCAGTGGCGGATTGTCGCTATCGAAGGCATCGACGAATTTCTTCAGCAGGGGAAACCTGAGCTCAAACACAAGGGCTCTCCCCGGAAATTCGGCGCTCAGCGAGGTTCATCGAGGCGCTCGGACACGGGGTGCGCTGATCGTGCGCAGAACAGTGCGACGTCAACTGAGGAGTCCGGACTTCATTCATCTTCACTGACACAATCCCATGAAAAATCGACAAGCAGATCACCAAAATTACCCTGCTGCAAACGCCCCGTGCCAAAGTAGTCACTGTCCGAGACGGTGATGTGGCAGGTATTGGAAATCTTGTCGGTCAGTTCCCGGTTCACAATACAGCTGGCCACGATGTCGTAGTTCCCGGGGAGCAGCGGCAACTTCGGGAGCGTGCATACGAAGCGGCCCTTTCTTGTCGTCAGCATCAACTCCGAACGGATGATGTCGCTCGGCAGGCCGAACAGCCGGGTGCCCTTGCTGCCGACGACGACGATGGTGACGATCACGTCCGTCGACGGTTCCTGCAGAGTGCTCTCATAACCAAAAACGATGCGCACGCCCTGGCCGGCCGGGATGCTGCTCATGGGTTTCCCATTCAGATCCTCGAGTTGCATACTCGTGAATCGAACCAGGCCAGAACCCGGACGACCCATGGCGACGCTCAGGTCGGCTCCCCCCTGTGGCCCGAGTAATAAGGTGCTGTATGCCTGGACCACGGTTTCGGTAGAGCCTGCGGTGTGCACATGGCTGTTTTCGATCAGGATTGCGCGGTTGCACAGGGACTGGATCGCGCCCATGCTGTGACTGACGAAGAGAATCGTGCGCTCCTGATGCTGGGTCAACTGGTCCATCTTGTTCAGGCACTTTTCCTGAAACGCGATATCACCCACCGCCAGGACTTCGTCGACCATCAGAATTTCCGTATCGAGATGCGCCGCGACAGCGAAGGTCAGGCGCGAGCGCATCCCGGAGGAATAAGTGCGCACGCGTGCGTTGATGAACTTTCCGATGCCGGCGAAATCGACGATTTCCTCGAAACGCGCAGTGATCTCTTTGGGCCGCATGCCCAGGATGACGCCATTCAGATAAACGTTTTCCCGTCCGGTCAGATCAGGGTGGAATCCCGTCCCGGTCTCCAGCAGCGTACCGATGCGCCCCTTGATGCGGGCCTCACCCTCGGTCGGATCGGTGATACGCGACAGGACGCGCAGCAGCGTTGTCTTGCCGGCACCATTGCGCCCGACAATCCCCAATACGTCGCCACGCTGCACATCGAAGCTGATGTCACGGAATGCCCAATGCGGCTTGCCGCCAACCATGTAGCTCTTGCCAAGACCCCTGACGCTGAGAACCGTGTCATTCATGAAATCGTATCCCACCCATCTCTAAAGGGAATCGACCATGGTGCGCTCCGCGCGCGTGAAGGCAACCAGGCCGTAATAAAGACCAACTACGATCAGAGCGACCGCCCAGGCGACTGACCATAGCGGTGGTGCCACCTCATCCCACAGTGACCAGCGAATGCCCTGGATGAGAGAGGCCATCGGATTCGCGTAGTAGAAGGTCAGCAGCTTCTCGGGAACCGCCGAGATCGGGTACACGCAGGGCATCGCGTAGACCATCACGCGCATGATCACGGGTAGCGCCATCATTATGTCGCGCCGTTCGATGGAATGGGCGGCCAGAACCAGTCCGAGAGTAAACGAGGCCAGCGTCAGTCCAATGAGAAACAAGGGAAAATAGACGATGTTCCAGCTGGGATAGACCCCGTAAACGCCCATCAGGGCGACGATCACCACGAAGGAGGCGAGCAGGTCCATCACGTTGACGAACAAGGCTGTCAGAGGCACGATCAGGCGTGGATAGTAGACCTTGCTCATTACGCCGGCATTGTTTGCCAGCGATGATGCCGTGTCCGACACCGTTCCCGAAAAAAACAGGTAGAGACTGATCCCGAGGAAGACGAACAGGGGGAAGGGAATAGGATCCGTTTTGATCCCGAGCATGTGACCGAACACGCCAACATAGACCAGGCACAACAACAACGGGCGGAAGATGATCCAGCCGTATCCCATGGCCGTAGGTCGATAGCGACCACGTATGGAGCGCAGCACGAAGTACTTCAGCAGGTGCTTGTTTTCCCATACCTGGGGCACGCCAAGGCGACCGATCCGGTTGCTCGGCTTGATGATGATGACGCCGTCGTCGTTGTCATCGATGGGAGCGGTTTGGCCGACATTGGTGAAACGTTTGGCACCAAGTTCGGGGTGCAACTTCGAGTTCATGGCAGAGATTCCTTAGCGCTGGCTCGGGGACCTAACTCAGCATTTCCTCGAGCAACTGTTGTTGCTCAAGGTCCAGAGACGCCTTCGCAGCGTGCCGGTAGACGGTGTAGAACATCCTGGCGATCTTGTCCGGACTGGGAAAGCCCTGTTCGATACGTTGCGTCCCCTTGATGCGCAGGTCGCCGAGCATTGCGGGGTCTTGAACGGCCTGCAGCAAGGCGCGCGTGATGTCTTCCTCACTAAACGGATCGAACAACAGAGCCGCGTCACCAACGACTTCGGGGATACAGGCTGCGGTGGATGCCAGCACCGGCAACCCATTGTGGAAGGCCTCCAGCAAGGGCAAACCCAGACCTTCGAAGGTCGACGGGTGCACCAGGAACTTGGCACTCTTGTACAGGGTGTTCAGACGTTCGACCGGGACCACACCCAGGAAGCGCACCTGGTTTTCAAGCTTGTGCAGCGCGATCTCCTTTTCGATGTGCTCGGCCTCGGGCGTATTGGTACGGCCTGTGCAGACCAGATTCAGCGAGACACCGTGCTGGTCACGCAGTCTCGCAATGGCACGAATGAGCCGCAGATGGTTCTTGGTCACCCAGGTGGCAGAGGGAAACAAGGCGAAGGACTCTGGAAGCCCTTCCATCGCCGTCGCCTTGTCCATGAAGCGCTCGGCGTGATCGAATCGGGGCATGCGCGGAATGACCGCGATCCGGTCGGGGGCAATTCCGTATTTTTCGACAATATCGCGCTTCACCCAGCGGGTCGCGGTAACCACCATGGCCGCGCTACAACACCCGCGGCGAAACAACTCGTCCATCCACCCCACCTCGCCCGGCCGAAAGCACTCTGGCTGATGATGGTGCGGCAAGCCCCACGGCTCATAGACGTAAGGCAGGGAGGTTTCGAAATGCAAGGGGTACGGAAAATGGACGACCTTGACTCCTCGCGAGCGGAGAATACGATCGGCGCGAGCCGCGACCATCGGTCGTGCGGCGTCATCACGGATGCCTCGATAGAGGCGGTAAGCGGGTGCAACCATGAAGCGCAGAGGGCCCACACGGCGTGCAATACGCTGAACCCTGGGGGTCAGCGGCGTCTCGTGGGCGTAATAGCGGTAGACCTTCGGGACGATGCCACCCAACGGCCCCAACGCTGACTGCAATTTCCGCCATCGCGGGTTCATGCCTCTGGTCCGTTCTGCTATCGGGTCGTACCAGGAATAGCGCGCAGGCCAGACGAACTTTTCCATGTTCGCCGCCATGAAAGGTACCAGTTCCTGGTCGTACCCCTTCAAACCGAGGAGAACGAAACGATCACGTAGGGTCGACGCGCCCAACGCCAGCAAAAGCGAAAGCAGGGCGGTCTCGGTTCCGCCCGAAGCCTTCGCCGAGACTTGCGAGTCGATGGCTACGGTGAGCGGCTCCTGGCACACGGATGTCATGCCTTCCGAACCAGTTCCAGGCATGCGACAGCGCGTGCCGCCGCAGCAAAATCAGGCCCGAATTCCGGCGTACGGACGATGTTGAAATACTCGAGGAGGGCGCACTCCTCAGACCTGGCCGTCTGCCAGCCGTCAGCAGTGTGGCGATAATAGGTTTCAGAAGCGCATTCACCTCCGAAGGACTGTTTGACGCCCTCGATCTGCTCGGCGCCAAAGACCTGCAGCCAGTCCTGGTCTTCGGCCTTGCCAAATGGAACCGTCAACAACAAACGACCACCCGGCTTGAGCAGGTCGTGGAACGTCTTCATGACGCCGCGGTAGGCCAGGAGATCCTTTTCCGGCTGTGGTTGCTTGAGCGTAACGTCGTACGGCGGCTTCGGGATCGGCCACATGCCGATGTGTTCCACGGTGCTGATGCACACGATGTTGTCGAAGATGCCGTCCCGCAGCACGGGATCACGGAAGTCGCCATGCAGGTAGGACAAGCGCGGATCGAGGCGGACAGAATCCATCTCCAGCGAGTAGATGATGATTCTTTGCTGGCTGAGTTCTGGAGCACCGAGGAACATCGGTGCATTCAGCACCGAGCCCGCATCGAGCAGCAGACCGGGGCCGGACTGGACCTTGGAAATCGCCCAGGGACACTCGACCACCCGCTCGTCGAGACGCCTGCCGTAACCAGCCGGCAGCGGCTGACCGCGACGGAACAGTTCCATCAGCTTCTGATCAGCGAGCGTCTCGATCATCAGCAGGTTCTTGAACTTCGCGTACCCGGGCGTCCACGGAACGCAGCCGTTTTTCTTGTACTGCTCGATCAGGTTGAGCGAACTGGAGATGTTCTTTGCGTTGGTCACGGGATTGCCGCCACCAAAAACCTTCTTCAGGCCCCGAGTGACGCGCGACAGCGCCCTATTTTTGCTTGTCATGAAGTCCTAATTCCTCTGCTGGATAGATGAATGGCGAACCATGGAGAATGCCATCACAGATGACATCCAAGCCCTTATAGACGTCTGGAAGCAACTCCTCCAGATTCTCTATTCCCACTTCGAAGGGCGGCCATGCCTGCGGTGCCGGTTGGAGGAACGGCAACGGCAACATGCGCCGGAAGAAGAAATGGTAGGCGTACCTGCGCGCCCGATCGATCGACGCTGGCGGCATGCGCTTGCCCAAGGGTAGCGTATCGAGGTGATGGAAATAGTCGTCGGCTGTCGATGCATCCAGGGTCATCCCCTTGTTGCGGATCCATGCCTCGCCGCCGACGATTACCGGGATGCCGACGCTGCTGAGTTCGACGCCCGTCTTGGTGCCATAGATAATGACGCTGTCACACCTGTCCATTGCCGCATAGGTACTGACCGTGCTTTCTGGTCCAATGATGAAAACGTTCTTGGGCATGTCCGGGAAGGTCGTCCGTATCTCCTCGACGATCGGTTGGCGCGAGACGGTCGAACCGCCGGGAGGCGCCAGTTCACCTGGATGAACACGAATCAACAGCTGCAAATCCGGCCGCCCCTTGAAATACGCGATGGTCCGCATCACCCAATCAACCATCCCGGGGAACGCGTTGGCCGGGTAGTGCAGCTGTGCATCCCACACCACGTTGGTGAGCATGCCGATCACCGGCCGGCTCCAGTCCAAGCCCACCCTTGCGGCGAAACGATCCATGTCGTCATCCGCGTCGCGATTGAACCAGATCCAGTCGCGACTTCCTTGCCGGCGGCTGTTCAGATAGTTCATGATCTCCGCTTCGCGCTCCGCGGACCACGCCATGTTCTCCCAATCGCTGGTGGGTTCATCCATCAAGGTGTGGTGATAGGTATCGGAGTGACTGAATATCGCGCACTGCTTGCGGTAGGCGAGGTTCCACGATGCTGTGCGCACCTGTCGATTTCGGCAGGCCGCGCTGACAATCCCGTGCGGCACGTAGATCCCGTGGTTATTGACCACCACATCATACCGCCCGTCGAGCAACAAGCGGTTGATGCAGAACGCCGTCAGCAGGGACGACTCGAGGTAGCGCCGCAGAACCGCCTCTCCTTCCGGTTCGAGCGACAGATCGCCGACGCCGTAGTAGCGCAAAGCACCCGCCAGGGCATGCTCCCCGATAGGCAGGCCATCGAGCGTAAACCCGGGGATGTCCTCCACGGCGATCGAGTTGGAAATCTCCACTGCTCGCGCACGTTCGCCGTCTTGGATATGCTGGCTCATCCGCAGGATCTCGAGCCCGGGAATGGAGAATACCGTGTCGCCGGTCGCCATGCACCCCGCGCAGAACACGTCCTTCAGTTTTCCATCGGCCAGTGCCGGCGGACTGACGCCAGCGATCTTGGCCCGTTGGCAGCCCGGCATCGCTGCGTCGCAAAGCAAGGTGTCGACCTTGGCCCCACGCAAAGTCAGGGCGACGTTGAGCGAACTCTCCAGGACGGTGAACTGGGGGTGACCGCCGATCGCGGTAGCCATCAGTACGCGCGGTCCATCTTTGGCCTTCGCCAAGCAGTCGACCCACAGCGTCTCGTTGCGGGAAACGATCGCAGACCAATCGGGGAGAGCGGCCTTGCTTTTCTGCTTGCCGGCCGCCACCAGCTGCTTTTCGCGGAGCGGACGCAGGAATTGTTTCAGGCGCTGGTAAACACTAGACATTGGCGGCTCGCATTTGCGACTGGGGTAAAGTGATTATCGGCCGGGAGCCCATTCTCTCGGTCAATCTTTCAAGCATTTCAGGAAACCGTCCGGTGCCACGGTCAGAAGGAGCTTGTCCTGAATTTCGCGGTCGATCTCGAAGCGGTCGTTCGCCCTGAGAAACTCCCAAACAGCGGTCTTCGGGTTGTCACCCTTGCCCCATGGGCGATCAGGGAAGGCATCTTCCGGCATGTCTTCGATCACCGTATCGAAGACGATCAGATAGCTGCCGGCCTTCACCAGCGACGAATAGAGTTCCAACTCCCTCATCACGTGCGCATGCGTATGGTTGGAGTCCAGGATGACCAATACCCGCTTCATGTTGCCGGCGAATTCGTGGACTCTGGCGGCCACCCGGTCGTCGATGGATGACCCCTCGATCATCGTGATGCGCTTGAACATCGGGTGCTTCTCGATTTCCTCGCGATTGTGCGCGCGGATATCAATGTCGAGCCCCAGGACTTCGGCGTTTGGCGGCCCCCCGCACGCCGCATTCAGCTCCAGCATCGACGCGGAGAATATCAGCGAGCCGCCATGCGCGATCCCGGTCTCGAAAATCAGGTCAGGCTGCACGGCCCAGATGATCTCCTGCAGGGCAATCATGTCCTGGGGATACTGGATGACCGGACGGCCAAGCCATTCGAAATGGTACGAATACTTTCGCGCATTGGCCCGGTCCATCCATTCGCGCGACGCGTCACGGAGCAGGGTATCCGCGCCCTGAATGGCAACTTCTGAAGTGCATTCCTGTTTGAACTTGTCGTACATGGTCATCTGTTTCTCCTTCGAACCTTCAAATACAGTTACCCGCTGTCGCACGCATCAGACGTGGCCCGGTTGCATGCTGCGGATGATCCTTGCGGGATTCCCTGCGACGACCACCCCCGCTGGGAGATCGCGGATGACCACTGCACCGGCGCCAACAACGGTGCCAGCGCCGATAGTCACGCGTGGCGACACCACCGCGCCCGCCCCGATCATCACGTTGTTGCCCAAGCTGACGCAGCCGCAAAGCGTGGCGCCAGGCGCCAGATGCACGCCGTCGCCCAACACGCACTCGTGATCTGCCAGCGCCTGGTGATTGACGATGCAGGCCTCCCCTAGACGCACGTCCGCAGCCACCACGGCGCCAGCGAGCACCTGGGTGCCAGGGCCCAGCACAGCCGTCGAACACACCGAAGCATGCGGGTGTACGAGCGGCTCGACGCGAACCTTGAGGCTGCGAAAACAGGCCTGCACAGCCAGGCGGTCTGCCCCGCGCGCACCACCGATCGCGGCGAGTCCATAGAGCGGGCCTCCTTTCGCCTCGGCCTCGCACCAACGCAGAAGCTCCTCTTTGCCGATGTGCAAGGGCACGCCTGGCAAGACAGCAACGGCTTCGCGGTCGTTGTCCACAAGCGCCGCAACGGTTCCGCCACGCAGCGAGATCAGACTGGCCAGCACTTTGGCATGGCCGCCGCTACCCCACAGAACGTAGCGCGCGCCGTCATCCATTGCGGCAACCGGGCAGGACACTCGCAATCACATCCACCACCCGCCCCTGTTCGGTCGTCGTGACATCGTGAAAGCTCGGCAGGTTGATCGCCCGCCCGGGAATATCCGCTGCGAGCGTGTTTTCCGGTTGCGATTCGAACATCGGCAGACCCGACAAGGGATGGAAAAAAACGCGTGCATCGATATGCTCGGCGGCAAAGGCCGCCTGCAGTTTCTCGCGCTTGACGCCTGTCGGCGGCGCAAAGACAACGGTCGGCATCCAGGCCCCATTGACGACGCCGGCGGGCTCAGGGTTCATCGACAGTCCCGGAAACTCCGCCAGGCGTTCGCGGTAGTACGACAGAATCTCGCGCTTGCGGCACGTCAGCTCATCGATACGTTCAAGCTGCGCACAGCCAATCGCGGCCTGGATATTTGACATCTTGTACTTGAAGCCGACGATATCAGGCCAGAACTGCCGCGTCTGGCCACGGGCTCGCCCATGATTACTGAGCGTCAGAACATGCTCGTAGAGGTCCGGATCATTGGTCACGAACATCCCGCCTTCGCCGGTGGTAAGCGTCTTCGTGCCGTGGAACGAAAAGGTGCCGAACCTGCCTATCGAGCCCGCACGCCTGCCGTGATAGAGCGAGCCGATGGCCTCGGCCGCATCCTCGATGACGGGGATGCCGTGCTTTTCGCCGATCGCGAGAAGTTTGTTCATCTCGCACAGGTTGCCGTATAGATGAACAGCGACAATGGCCTTGGTTCGGGGGCTGATCGCCCTTTCGACGAGCGCCGGATCGAGGCACCACGAGTCGGCAAGAATGTCGACGAATACGGGTCGCGCTCCGAGCTTCACGATCGGCGAAGCGGTTGCAATCCAGTTGGTATCGGCCATGATGACTTCGTCGCCCGGACCGATGCCCAAGGCAGCCATCCCCATGTGGAGCGCGCCGGTACAACTGGAAGTCGCGATCGCATACTCGCTCCCCAGGTGCGCCTTGAAGGCCGCCTCGAAGCGATAAAGATAGTCATAGCACTGCTCACCCCAGCCGTTGGCAGCCGCGTCGGTTGCGTAGCGGACCTCCAGTTCGGTAATGGAGGGCTTGGTGTAGGGGATGCGGAGAGTCATTTGATGTCCAGCCACGGTACCGCGGTGACGAACCTGGTACCGAGATCCGCCAGTCGCGCGTTCTGCTGCCTGATCTCGCCGGCAATGTTCCAGGGAAGGATGAGCAGGTAGTCGATGCGCTGTTGGTATAACGCGGCCGGAGGCAGGATCGGTATATGACTGCCGGGCATGAATTTGCCTTGTTTGGACGCCGCCGCGTCGCACACAAACGGCAGCAAGTCGGCGGTGACACCAGCGTAATTGAGCAGAGTGTTTCCCTTGGCAGCTGCGCCGTAGGCGACAACGGTCTTTCCTTCCGCTTTCTGCGCCACCAGGAAATCCAACAGGTCATTCTTGACCCGCTCGGCGCGTTCATGGAAGTGCTGGTAGGTCGCGAGCACCTGCAGGCCGGCACGCGCCTCTTCTGCCAGCAAAGCGGCGACCGCCGGCGAGGCAGCTCGTTTGTCTTCCCGGTGGCCGCCATAGACCCGCAAGCTTCCGCCGTGTGTCGACAACTCCTCGACATCCAAGATGCGCAAGCCGGCAGCCGCGAAAATGCGGTCCACCGTGTACAAGGACAGGTAGGAAAAGTGCTCGTGATAGATGGTGTCGAATTGGGTATGTTCGATCAGACGCATCAGATGCGGGAATTCGAGGGTGATCGTACCGCCGGGTTTGAGTGCCGCTTTCAAGCCGCGGGTAAAGTCGTTGATGTCGGGCACATGGGCGTAGACGTTGTTGCCGGCAATCAGATCCGCTGACTTGCCTGCAACAGCGAGCTCTCGCCCGAGTTGTTCCCCGAAAAACTCGCGCATGACGGGAATGCCAAGCAACTCAGCCGCGGCCGCAGTACTGGCCGTCGGCTCTATACCCAGGCAGGGAATTCCTGCGGCGACAAAGTTCTTGAGCAGGTAACCGTCGTTCGAAGCAAGCTCGATGACCAGGCTCTCGGAACCAAGCTGCAAGCGTCGGGAAATGGTTGCGGCGTAGCGTTCGGCATGGGCCAGCCAACTCGTGGAAGTGCTGGAAAAATACGCGTAGTCGGGGCTGAACAGCTCGTCAGCCTGGGCGTAATCCTCGGTCTGAACCAGCCAGCATCGATCGCACACGCTGATCACCAGAGGATAGGATCTTTCCGGTCTTGCGAGATCCTCCCGGCTCAGATAGGCATTCGATGGGGGCATTGACCCCAGATCAAGGAAGAGGTGCTCCAGCGGTGCGGAGCAATGCCGGCATTTCACGATGACACTCCGTTGAATTGATCGTCCAGCAGCGGATGTTTGGCGTCTCTGGCCGACAGCTCTGCGATAGGCCGTGGCCAGGCAATCGACAGCAGCGGGTCGCGCGGGTGCAGACCCGCTTCGCAAGCGGGCGAATAGGCCGCAGTGTGCAAGTAGATCAGCCCGCACTCGTCGGTGAGAGTCTGGAAACCATGCGCCAAACCCTCGGGTATCAGCATCGCCCGTCGATTGGACGCGGAGAGTTCTTCAGCGTGCCACTGCAGGAACGTCGGCGAACCTGCACGAATATCGACGGCCACGTCCCATATCGCACCCTGTAGGCAAGTCACCAGTTTCATCTCAGCCTGCGGCGGATGCTGGAAGTGCAGGCCACGAACGGTCCCCGCCATTTTCGTAAACGTCTGGTTTACCTGCGCCACTGGCTTGCACCACCCCGCATCCGCAAGCTCGTCGGCACAGAAGAGGCGCGCCAGAAAACCGCGACGGTCGCCGCGTGAGGATCGCTCGACGACCTTGAGCCCAGCAATCGGCGTAGCGAAGATGAGCAGGCTGCTCACGGCCTCGGCTCCACCCCAGCGGGCTCCCGATCAAGCTCGCCATAGGCGGAAAGGTCTGCTTCGCACAAGACGCGTGCATCGACTCCGGCGTCCTGCCGGCGGTACCAACGCACAGTCCGCTGAACCGCTTCGGTCAGCGACCAGCGCGGATGAACGCCTAGGAGCGCACGCGCCTTGGCGATTTCGAGGGCAAGCCAGCCGGCCTCGTGCGGTCCCTCTGTGCCGTCGCCCCAGGCAACTTGCGCCTCGCCATAGGCGCTTTTCGCCAGGGTGACGACGTCACGCACCGTAGCGGCTGCGTGCGTTTCCGGGCCGAAATTATAGGCACCCGCCAAGGATGGTTTCTGCCAGAGCGATTCAGCAAGCCTGACGTAGCCGGCGAGCGGCTCGAGGACATGTTGCCACGGCCGGATGGCCTGGGGACGACGGATGTGAAGGCGCTGATTCGCGTCCCAGGCGCGAATGGCATCTGGAATCAGGCGGTCTTCGGCCCAGTCACCCCCGCCGATAACGTTTCCAGCCCGGGCCGCAGCAACGGCGACACCGTTCTCGGCGAGATACGCGTCGCGGTACGCCCCGATTACGACTTCCGCGGCCGCCTTGCTCGCACTGTACGGATCGTGTCCGCCGAGGACATCTGTCTCCCGGTAGGGATAGGAGTGCTCAAGGTTCTGGTAGACCTTGTCGGTGGTGATGGCAACCACAACGCGAAGCGTATGCAGCGGCCGCAAGGCATCCAGGACATTTGCGGTGCCCTGCACATTGGTCGCGAAGGTCGCCAGCGGGTCGCGGTAGCTGGCTCGCACAAGGGCTTGCGCTGCCAGGTGAAATACGACTTCTGGATTCGCCCTGCCGATCAGTTCGGAAAGCGCCTCCGCGGCACGGATGTCGCAAAAATGGCTGTCGGCAAGTTGCTCGATACCGGCCAGCGAAAAGAGATTCGGCTGCGTCGTCGGCGGCAGGCTGATTCCCGTGACGCGCGCACCGAGACGGTGCAGCCAAAGAGTCAGCCAGGCCCCCTTGAAGCCGGTATGGCCGGTCACCAGGACACGTTTACCGCGCCAGAAGTCGCGCGTCGGAATCGCGAAACTGCTCATCACCAGATTTTCCACGGCGCCTCGCCGGAAGCCCAAAGCTTTTCGAGGTAATTCTTCTCGCGCAACGTGTCCATCGGTTGCCAGAAACCATTGTGCTCGAAGGCCATCAGTTCGCCAATTCCGGCAAGGGTGGCCAGTGGAAGACCCTCCCAACTACTCTGGTCATCCTCGACGAATTCCGTGCACTTCGGGGAAAGCACAAAGAATCCGCCATTAATCACGCCGCCATCGCCGCGCGGTTTTTCCGAGAAACCCGTCACCTGATTGCCTGCCCGTTCGAGCGCTCCGTATCGACCTGGAGGCTGCACGGCAGTGACCGTAGCCAGCTTGCCGTGCTCTCTGTGAAAGGCAATCAATGCTCCAATGTCCACGTCACTAACGCCATCACCGTAAGTGAAACAGAAGGCTTCTTCATCCTTGATGTAGTCGGCCACACGCTTGAGGCGCCCTCCCGTCATGGTCTCTTCCCCGGTGTCGACAAGGGTTACGTTCCACGGCTCGACCTTGTTCTGGTGCACCTTCATCCGGTTGTTGGCCATGTCGAAAGTGACGTCGGACATATGCAGGAAATAGTTGGCAAAGTATTCCTTGATGAGGTAGCCCTTGTAACCGCAACAGATCAGGAAGTCATTCACACCGTGCGCCGAGTACGTCTTCATGATGTGCCAAAGAATGGGCTTGCCGCCGATCTCCACCAGAGGCTTGGGTCTGAGGTAGGTCTCTTCGCTGATCCGCGTTCCCAGGCCACCGGCAAGAATGACCGCCTTCACCGTGCACCTCCAAGCGCATTTGCCTGCAGGCACTGCATGCAATCGGCAGCCATCATGCGCACGACGTCACACATTCTCGACTTGGCACTCCAACCCAGGTTCTTCATGGCTTTTGCTGGATTTGCACGGCTCATCTGAATGTCAGAAGGCCGCCTCAAGGCGGCCGCCGTCCGGACATGCTCCTTCCAGTCGAGGCCGAGGCAGGCGAACGAGCTGTCGACGAATTCGGTCAGCGATCGTGTTTCTCCCGTGGCAATCACGTAGTCGTCAAGCCTGTCTTGCTGCAGCATCAACCACATGGCCTCGACATACTCGGGTGCCCAACCCCAGTCGCGAGAGATCGACATGTCGCCAAGATGAAGTTTTTCCTCGCTCCCGTTGGCGATACGGCACGCCGCCGCGATGATCTTCTGGGTAACGAAACGCTCCGGACGAATCGGTGATTCGTGATTGAACAGGATACCGGAACAGGCGTCGATCCCGTATGCCTCGCGATAATTCGCGACCAGCCAGAAAGCCGTCGCCTTAGCGACGGCATAAGGGCTGCGCGGGCAAAACAGCGTGCTTTCATCGGCAAGACTTCCTGTATCCCCATAGCACTCGCTCGACCCGGCGCTGAAGAGGCGGGTGGGATGTTCCAGAAAACGAATGGCCTCCAGGAGATTCAGAACGCCAGTACTGATGCTCGCCAGGGTTTCTACGGGCTGTTCAAAGGAAAGATTCACCGAACTCTGCCCAGCCAAGTTGTAAACTTCGTCTGGCCGAACCCTGCGCAAGACCTTGACGACGCTCTGGAAGTCGTTCTGCGCCATGGACTCCATGGTCACCTGGTCGCGGATGCCGAGACGTTCGAGGTTCTGCAGGCGAGCAGCCGAAGGGTCTCGGGAGGTGCCCGTTACCACATAGCCTTGGCCGAGAAGAAACCGCGCGAGATATGCCCCATCCTGTCCGGACACTCCCGTGATCAGTGCCTTCCTAGCCATTTGCAACTCGCATCTCACTCATGGTAGTCATAGCTCGAAAAGCCGTGCCTACGGATGAGTTCGTCGCGTTCAGCGCTCCTCAGATCCTCGCAAACCATCTCCGACACCAATTGCTGAAAGGTGGTCTTCGGCACCCAGCCCAACTTTTCCCTGGCCTTGGTCGGGTCACCCAGAAGACTCTCGACTTCCGTCGGTCGGAAGTAGCGTGGGTCCACCCTGACGACGACCCTGCCGTTCTGGTCGGTACCGATTTCGCGGTCACCCTCGCCCTGCCAGGCGATCCGAATTCCCAGTTCGGCTGCAGCGGCGTCGACGAAATCACGAACGCTGTATTGCACGCCGGTGGCGATGACAAAGTCTTCAGGCTGCTCCTGCTGGAGCATCAGCCACTGCATTTCGACGTAGTCTCGGGCGTGCCCCCAGTCGCGCAACGAGTCCATATTGCCGAGATAGAGGCAGTCCTGCAGGCGCAGCTTGATGCGAGCCAGCGCACGCGTGATCTTTCGAGTCACGAATGTTTCGCCGCGTAATGGCGACTCGTGATTGAAAAGAATGCCGTTGCAGGCGTAGAGGCCATAGGCTTCGCGATAGTTGACCGTCATCCAATAGGCGTAGAGCTTGGCAACGGCATAGGGGCTACGCGGATAGAAGGGGGTCTTCTCCGTCTGCGGGATTTCCTGCACCATGCCGTAGAGTTCGGAAGAACTGGCCTGGTAGAAACGGGTTGTTTTCTCAAGCCCGATGATGCGGATCGCTTCGAGAATACGCAGGGTTCCGATGCCGTCGACATTGGCAGTGTACTCTGGCGTCTCAAAACTGACGCCGACGTGACTCATCGCGCCCAGGTTGTAGATCTCGTCCGGCTGAACCTGCTGAATGATCCGTATCAGATTCGAGGAGTCAGTAAGATCCCCGTAATGCAGTGTGAGTCGCCCGTCGGCGACGTGCGGGTCCTGGTATAGATGATCAATCCGATCGGTATTGAAAAGCGAAGCGCGGCGTTTGATGCCGTGCACCTGATAGCCCTTGTCGAGCAGGAATTCCGCAAGATAAGAACCGTCCTGGCCGGTTATGCCGCTGATCAGAGCCTTTTTCATGGAGCCATCTCACCTTTGCTGTGTTTTCTTATACCCACCGCCGTTCTGATCGAACGAACAAGTGCCCGCACGTCCAGACCAACATGGTTGAGAACCTCGGGATTGGTGCCACTGGGCGGGACGCCTGCGACGCCAAGGCTGAAAAGGCGCGAGCCCGGCCCCTCGAACCCAGCCATAACCCGTGCAATCGCGTCGCCCTGTCCGCCTTTCAGATAATGGTTATCCACGCTCAATACCCATTTATAGCCCAGAGTCTCGCTCCTTAACCAGCCGGCATCAACCTCATTCAACCATGGCAGGTTGATGACCTTCACGCTGAGCCCGTCTTCTTCAGCAAGCTTCCGGACAGCCTCGACGGCTGCGCTCAACAGCACCGGGCCGTAGGTGATGACGACCGCGTCACTCCCGGCGACCAGCGTCACACCCTGGCCCGCGACCAACCGCCCGCCTGGCGGCAGGCGATAAGGAACATCCCAGGGCAGCGAAACCAGCCTCAAATAGCAGCTGCCTGGCGCCTCGTTGATACACCAGTCGAGGAGCGGTCCGACTTCGGCTTCACAGGAAGGCTCAACCAGGGTCATTCCCGGTATCGCCGCCAAGACGGAAATATCCCGTACTGCCTGATGAGAATGCCCAGGCCCACCCGGGACGACGCCGGCCAGTGAGCCGACGTAGATGATTTTCGTCAGTTCGGTCGCGTTGTTGTATATCTGCTCGTTCGGCCGGGCAGACAAGAAGCAGGCGAAGGAGTGCACAACAGGCAACAGACCCTTCAGGGCCATGCCGCCGGCGACGGAAACCATGTCCTGCTCCGCAATTCCGCACTCGAAGAAACGCTGTGGAAAACGCTCGCGAAAAGGAATCAGCCCGGTATCCAAGATCAGGTCGGCATCAAGTGCGACCAGATGCGGGTGCTTCTCGGCCTGTTCCAGAAGAGCCGCCGTATAGGCGGTAATCAGGCGTTGCGCCGATGCGGGTGGCGGCGACGTACCCTCGCGCTCGATGGTCTCGAAGCTGAGGCCTTCCTGACCGGCATCTTTCACCCGCTGTTGTAGCCGGCTAATGATCTCCTGTGTCGCCAGACGGTAGGAATCGGCGTCGGGCGCTCCACTGTGAAAGCGATACATGGCGACGTCCGAATCCAGCGATGTATGCTCCATGAACGACACGCCCTTGCCCTTGACCGTATCGGCGACGATGACTTTGGGTCGTAGCTCGCCTTTCAGCGAGGCCAAGGTCACGGCCAGCGCACCGACGTCGTTGCCATCACAACGCTCAACACGCCAGCCAAAAGCCCGGAATTTCGCTTCCAGGTCGCCAAGGTCCGAGACGTTCCTGACAAAGGTGTCTGACTGCAACTTGTTGTGGTCAACGATGACCGTGATTTCGTTCATCCCAAAATTGACCGACGAGACGAGTGACTCCCAGAATTGGCCCTCCTGAAGCTCGCCGTCGCCGGTCATGACCCATGCCCGCCCCGGTCGCTTGGCAAGCCGATTCGCGAAAATCATGCCTTTTGCCTTGGAGACACCCATGCCGAGTGACCCGGTATTGGTTACGACCCCGGGCGTACCGATGTCCGGGTGGCCCGGCAAGCCATCGATTCTGCGCAACTTGTGGATCAGATCAAAATCGATCCTGCCCATGCCGATAAGGGCAGCGTAATAGCCCGGTGCATCGTGCCCCTTGGAACTGAAGAAGATATCGTCTTCATCGAGTTCTTCCAGCAGCAGCCAGCTGATGATGTCCAGGCTGCTAAAGCTACTGCCGATATGGCCGGACCCGGCCCGTGCAATCATGTACAGCGCGTTGAGTCGACACATGTCGGCGAAGATCGCGGCACGCTTCTCGGGCGGCAGCGTCGACGCGCGAACACGCTGGAATTCGGCGTAAGGAAGATAGTAAAGGGTGCCTTCTACGGCTTGTCCAACTTGATCGCCCACTTTAGCGCTCCAGGTTCAATCGACCGTGTTAAATGGAGAAACCGAGATAGCGGGCAGGATCGCCGCCTGTGTGGCCAACAGCCTCTCGGCTATCCACCAGTCTTCCGGCTCATTGATGTCAAAGCCTTCCAGCCCTTCACTGACGAAAGGAATGATGGCTTCACCCGCAATGCTGTTCTGCTCCAGCGCGACCCGGGACCAGGCGATTTCGAGACTGGCATCCTGGGCGTAAATCTCGGGCAGGGCAGCATACTGACTGCTGTGCCACGGCGTGGCGCCATTGCTATAGGGCAGGAGAGGCAACATGCGCTTGCCCCGGATGACCCACATCTTCCCGGGGTGCTGTTTGCATCGCTCAATTGCGCGCAGCGAGTCGGCTCGCGGATCTTCAAGAAAGAGGCTCCACGCACGGCGAATGGTCTCGGGCAGGCGAAACGGACTGGTCGGGCGCAGGATGCTGAAAGCGTCGAACTCCCGGTGTGACTCCTTGAGCTTCTGCAACATCCAGACGACCCATTCGATGTCAGGCGACTTGTCTCCCGAGATTTCCGTCGACCGCAGAAACGGCACTTCCGCCCCGTAGTGGCGGGCGACTTCGGCGTAGGCCTCGCTGTCGGTGGCACAGATAACGGCATCGAACACGCCACTGCTGAGGGCCGCTTGAATCGTATAGGCCAACAGGGGGTGGCCGCCGAGACTGCGGATGTTCTTGTCCGGCACCCGTTTGGAGCCGGAACGGGCAGGAACAAGAGCGACGGATTTGAGTTTCATTGGAGTCAGATTTCGCCCTGGCGCACCAGAAAGGAAATGTTCTTCAGTTCCGAGTACACGTCCAGCGCCTCGATGCCCGGCTCACGTGTCCCATTGCCCGAAGCGCCAAAGCCACCAAAGGGCATGTGCGGCTCACTGCCGAAGGTACCGGCATTCACGTTCGCCACGCCCGCCCTGACGCGCTGCGCAAACCACATCGCGCGATCGACACTGCGCGTATGGATAGCCGCCGTGAGACCGTATTCGCTTGCATTGGCCAGGTCCAGCGCCTCGCTCATGCTCTCGACAGAGTACAGCGTGGCCACGGGACCAAACACTTCCTGGCAGCTCAGTTGCGCACGCACATCCAGCCCCTCGACCACGGTTGGCTGGACGTAATAGCCGCTGGCCAGTTCGGCTTCGCAAGGAACGCCGCCACCGCAGAGGACGCGCCCGCCCTCGGCCCTGGCCATGGCGATAGCGGCAAGAATAGACTGCTGCTGGCCTTGATTCATGACCGGACCAAGATCGCAGCCGGCAGTCACGCCTAGGCGGAGACTTCCTGCCTTGGCAACCAGGCGCTCGCGAAACGCGTCGTAGACCGAGCTGAAGACGATCAAGCGGCTGCCCGCTGCACAACGCTGCCCAGCGTTGCTGAATGCCGAAAGTGCCGCCCAATGCACCGCTTGTTCGAGGTCGGCGTCGTCACAGACCACCAGGGGATTCTTGCCACCCAACTCGAGGGAGACGCGGGCAAGCCGCTTTCCTGCCACTTCTGCAATCCAGCGACCGACGCCGGTAGACCCGGTAAAACTGATAACGGCTACCCGTGGGTTCGTAACCAGTTCCGCTCCCGCCGGCTGACCGCAGCCCTGGATGACATTCAACACGCCGTCCGGCAGGCCAGCCTCCTTGCCCAGCTGAGCGAAGAGCAAGGCAATGCGCGGCGCGTCTTCCGCCGCCTTGAGGACGACCGTGTTGCCACAGACCAGCGCCGGAAAGGTCTTCCAGGCAATGTTGGCGATCGGCGTGTTGGCGGGAACAATCAAGCCAGCAATGCCGCGTGGCTGACGTACCGTATGGCTGTACTTGCCAGGCGTTCCAGAGGTCAGCGAGCGCCCATGCAGGCGCATGCCCTCCCCCGCAAAATATTCGCCCTGGAGAATGGCGCCCGCGACCTCCCCTTTGGCGTCCTGCGGTGGCTTGCCCGTTTCGACAGCGATACACTCGGCGAGCTCGTCTGCCCGACGCCTCATACCGGCGACGATCTCGAACAGAACCTGGCCCCGTTTGACCGGCGTCAGCTCAGCCCAGCCAGGAAAGGCTGCCCCTGCCGCAGCGATGGCATCTTGCGCGTCCCGAGCCGATGAATCTGCCACCCGGTAAAGCAGCTCGCCACTATGCGGGTTGCACCTGTCCAACCAGCGATTGCCTTCGGGACGCGTCTCAAGCCCGTCAACCCAGTTACCAATTTCAGGAATATGGTTCGTCATGATCGATCAGATAGCCGTCCAGCCACCGTCGACAACCAGATTAGATCCGGTCATGTAGCGCGAGGCACTGCTTGCCAGGAAAACCACGGCGCCGTTGTACTCATCGGCATTCGCCATCCGGCCAACGGGAATGCGCCCACAATATGCATCAAGGAAGGCGTCTTCCTGATTATTGAAAACACCCGCGATCGTCAATGAATTCACCCGCACGCCAACTCGTCCCCAATACGCTGCCAGATAACGCGTCAGGTTGAGAATGCCGGACTTTGACGCCGAATAAGCGACGGGCTTGTAGAAAACCTCGCCGCGCAGCCGACGGTAGTCGTAAAGCTTCTGGTCGGGAGCGACCACGCCATAAATGGAAGCCACATTAATGATCGAGCCCCTTTCCTCCTTCGCCATCGCCGCGCCGAAAACCTGGCAACAGAGATAGACACCCTTCAGGTTGACATCGATCACCCTGTCCCAGGACGCCTCTGGATAGCTTTCGAAGGGACCATTCTCTTCCGGGGGAGAAGAGGGTGGCGAATCAATGGCTGCGTTATTGACCAGCACGGTCGGCGATCCGTATGCCCCGACGATGATCGCCAGTGCCTTTTGCAGCAGGGCCTTGTCGGTGACGCTGGATGGCACGAACAAGTAACGATCAGGATACTGCGCACTCAAGGAATCGCTTCCCGCTGAGGCTCGTATATCCAGGCCTGCGACGCGCGCGCCCCGCTGTAGGAATGCCTTGGCATATTCGTTGCCCAGCTGGCCAGACACCCCGGTGATGAGCACAACCTCGCGGCTGACGTCAAAAAGGGAATCAGCTGACATTGTTTGACGGTCCATGGCAATTGGCTTGTTTGACGTCGAAGATCAGATCGCAGACCTCGCGGACGGCGCCAAACCCTCCCGCCCGGGAGGTCCGGTACAGCACGTGAGGAAACACCTCCGGATAGGCATCGGCCACGGCGACGGGCATGCCGACCACGCTCAGGGCAGGAATGTCATTGATATCGTTACCGACAAACATTGCATCAGCCGCCTCAACGCCCCGCTCTCGGCACGCCTCGGCAACGGCCACCGCCTTGTCGACGACGCCTTGTCTGCACGCCAACCCCAGCTTCTTCGCTCGCGCCGTGACGACCGGGTTGGTCTCGGTCGAGATGATCAGCGTCTGTACCCCGACATCTCGCAAGCGCGCCAAGCCCAGCCCGTCACTTCGCCAACAGCGCACGGACTCGACACCCTCCTGACTGACGTAGACCGTGTTGTCGGTAAAAACACCGTCAAAATCGAAGACGACCAACTTGACGGTGGCCAGCTGTTCGTGGCTGAGCATGGTCATAGAGCGCGCCAGAATCCGGCCTAGGCCTGAGCCAGATCGGCATACTCGATCGGCTCGCCTTTTGCGATATCGCGCTTCGCCACGCGGCCAATCACCTGGTTGGACTCGCGAACCGGTATGTGTCGCGTATTGAAGATTCGCCCGGACAGCGAATCAAGCGTAATGGCTTGGCCGGCCTTGATATCCGTGTAGGCGATCAAGAACTTCCCCAATTTCCTGAAGACGCGCTCCGTTCCGAGTTCCTCGGTCGACTTCGGCGGCATCATATGCCGCACGCGCCCGATGTCTCTAACGAACTTCCTGAAACCTTCCGGCTCGAGGGCAAAGCTGTGATCGGTGCCTTTCCACGCTCGGTTGAGGGTGACGTGCTTCTCGAAAACACGCGCGCCCTTCAGATAGGCAACCGGTCCGGATAGAGTGCCGTTGAAATGATCCGAGGAGCCGATCGTACACTCCGGAAATTCGTTTATCAGCACGGCAATGTTGTCCAGACCAAGGCGGTTGTACTCGCAGGGATATTCCGAGACGCAGTGCAGAACCGCGACCTCATCGTGATGATCGAGCAAAACTCCTACGCTTGACCGAATCTGGTCGATCTTGCCACCGCCCACACTCATAACCACTGGCTTGCCCATTCTCGCGATCCGGTGAATGAGCGGAAGATTACCCAAGTCAAACGACGCGACTTTCAGGATATCGATATCGATTTTTTCAAGTAGCTCAAGGCTGGGCTCATCGAAGGGAGTCGACATGAACTTGACGCCGTACTTGACACAGTCTTCCTTCAGCTGCGGCAACCATTCCGGATTTAGCTCCAGACTTTCCCGATGGAGGCCATAGGTATCGGCGAAGGCGTTTTCGCTCTGATATGGAGCATCGTAGGCCTCGCTGGAAAACAAGTACTTGTTATTTCTGGTCTGGAACTTGACCGCATCAGCTCCTGCCATCGCAAAAATTCGGATGTAGTCCCTCGCCACACCCAGGTCACCTTGGTGGTTCTGCCCGACCTCCGCAATTACAAACGCATCGTTGCTTTCCAAGTGCTCTTTGAACATCGATAGACTCCAAATTGAATCGGCGGGCAGCAGCCTGACCACGATCAAGCCGCACCAATCCTAGACGAACGGCGTTTTCAGCAGAGCTTGCAAGTTTACCCTCTTTGGGGGTTCCGGGCGAACACTTCGTCAATCGCAAGCCGGGTATGAGCCCACCATCCGGCGACCGTTTCAGCGCCGATGCCCCCTGCGCCGCAACCAGAGTTCGGCCTCACGGCGAACGGTTACGGCCGCCGTCGGTGATCCGCACTGCTGCGCTTGGCTGGCTAGACGGGCAATTCGCCAATCCACAGCCCATCAACGCGCAGGGAAATCGTAGGATGCTCGGCCCTTTCTGAAATGCTGAAACCCACTGAAAACAATCGGTTTTAGCAACTGGTGCTGTAAAAGGCTAGCAGTTTCAAACAGTTCGTCAAATCGCGGTGCCAATTTTCGCGAGGCGCTGGATTCTAATTGGAAGGCGTTTCGATTGCAAGAGCGTGTTAACCGAGGCTGCCAGGTTGACGACGTCTGTATTGACGAGCCCGATCGACTTGCTAGTGGCGTAGAATATTCGGTCAGCCACCCATCAGTGCGCCACCCCATCACGCCGCACAACCTTCACCGCGGTCAGCCACAAGATATACAGATCAAACACTAGCGACTGGCGACGAAGATATTCGGCATCGAGCCTCACCTTTTCCGGAATCGGCAGTTCATCCCGCCCATTGACCTGCGCCCAGCCGGTCAAGCCGGGCAGTAGTTCGTGAACGCAGCACTTCGTGCGCAAGGCAATCAGGTCGTCCTGATTGAACAACGCCGGACGCGGACCGACGAAGCTCATCTCGCCTTTCAGGATGTTCCAGAGCTGAGGCAGCTCATCGAGACTGCTCCGGCGCAGGAACGAACCGATCGGGGTCAGGTAGGCGCCGGGATTTTGCAGCAGGTGCGTCGCCACTGCGGGCGTTCCCAGCCGCATGCTGCGGAACTTGGGCATCCGGAATACGCGGTTTCCCTTGCCCACCCGGTCAGACCAATACAGCGCAGGGCCAGGCGAAGTCAGGCGAACGAGCAGGGCGATGACGACGACCGGAAGCGCCAGGACCAGCGCAGCAAGGATACTCAGCAACACGTCGAAGGAGCGCTTGGCCATCCGTCAGTTGATCCGCTTTCGTGAACATTTGTCTGGCCGGCAGCGGCCATGACCGACGCCGTTGCCGGGCCGATCCCGGTCGCTCGGCGCGCCGTCAATCAACGTCCGACATCCCCACGCGGCCCACCCCGGGCAGCTTGATTGCCGGCGGCGAGAGGTCGATACCCAGCGACAGGCCAAGCAGATTCAGCTCAATCCCCTCTTCGGCGGCGATCGTCGCGCCGAGCAGACCGGCCAGGGAAAACTGCACGCCGCCGCCGCTCGGTGCGCTGGCAAAGACACCGCCCTGCGGCAGATAATCCTTGCCGATGGCGGTCGGCGGCAGGTCAAGGTGGAGCTCGGGCACCGCCCGCCCCAGGTAAGCGGTAAAGGTATTGCTGTTCGGACCCGGCCACAGCCGGTATTCGTGACTGTGCGGATAAGCCCGTGCCGCTTCGTGCAGGCGCCTGATCAGCGCGTCGACCTCGGCGCCGCCACGAAGCTGGCGAATCAGTGTCGGCTCGCTGCCGTACCAGTAGCCGTCCGCTTCTCCGTAATGTATGCGCACTGCATCGATTCCGCGGCTTACGCCCCAGCCGACCACTTCCAGCCGCGTGTAACGATCGGCGTCGCTGTCCTTGGTGGCGATCCAGGTGTGCACCCCGAAGATGCCGCGCCAGCCGAAGGCGCGCGCGGCATAGACCTGGATCAGCGCTTCCGGAGTGTGCCGCGGATCGGGCGCCTGTCCGCTGCTGTCGTGGCGCGCGTTGCGCCAGTCGCCCGGTCGGCTGTCGTCGCTCAAATGCCGGCTGAGAGCCACGCCCACCGGGACGACGAACAGCAAGAGCACAGCCAGCAGCACGCGCAATGGCCAAGACCTGGAAACTTTCATGTGCACACACCTCCTTGCGATCAGCGCAAAGTTCATTGGTACCTGTCGGGCGACTTTCGTTCTGGCGGCCCACCGACGCGAACAATGCACCCCACACCCTTGTGGTCGGTCAGAACCCCGGCTCCTGGTTCGGGTTTCGAGAACGGCGCAGCTTGCGCGCCTCGTCGGCGACTCGCTCACAGGCGCCTGAAGAGCCGATCCAGCGATCCCAGAGACTGCCCGCGAGAATCGACACGCCCAGCGTGGCGACGGCGACGCCTCCTTCTATCGCGGCGTTTTCAACGTCCAGGTTCAGTGCCGGATCGTGCAAGGTGCCGCCCAGCTTGATGAAGGGGTTGATCAGGTGCCCGGCGCTCAGGCCGACTCCTTGCAGCGGGACGACCTTGAAGAAGAAGGCTATTTTCTCCGAGCGCAGGTCGATAGTCCCTTTTGAGATCACTGAAAGCTCGCCGGTCTGGAGAACCACTGCCGGCGCGGTCTCGACGCGTCCCTTGCTGGCCTGGAGGTAAACCCCGCCGCATTTCAGGGTCGAGTACGGCTTCTTCCTGGCAAAGGGATTGAGCGCACTGAACAACTGGAAGGCAAAATCGCCGAACAGCACGTCCAGATCCAGCGAGCGAAACTGACCCGGCGAACTGCGCAGCCAGAAATAGCCGTCGAGCCCGGCTGCCAGGGTGCTGAAGCTGTTTCCGCTGGCAGAAAAATGACTCTCGAGGGTGTGATGCGGAAGCTTGGCTTCGTCGTCCCTGGCCATCCCGCGGACAAAAAAGATCACGTCGGTCGCCTTGAGCTGTCCCTTGACGGCTGGCTGCTTGCCGCGGACATCGAGCGTAAAGTTTGCCGCCACCTTGCCCTGTCGCCCCTGGCCCTGCAGTTGTTTCACCACCAGCACGCCGTCTTGCAGACGGGCGTCGGCCTTGACGTCGCTCAGCTGCTGGTGCCTGCCTTCCACCCTGGCCAGCGACGCCAGCAGCTTTCCGTCAAAGGTACGCAGCACGTCCAGAGGCAGCGCTTTGTCCGAGAACAGCTTGCCGCTCCTGTCGTCCTGCTCCGCCAGTTCTTTGGCCGCACTCGCCGCATCGACCTCGCTGGCCGCCTTCGTCGACGCATCCGAAGGATCCAGCAGGAGCTGCAGGTCGAGATAGTCCGAGCGCACGTCGACGTCGACGCGTGACCGGCCCGTCGTACTGATGCGCATGCTTCCCTTGAGGTCACTATCGCCGAGCGTGGCCTGAAAATCGTCCATGCGCACGCCGTCCTTGCTGCCGGTCAGGGTGCCGCTGACCGCGAACGGCAGATCGACCAGCGGCCACGCCGTCAGGCTGCCCAGTTGCGACAACTTCGGGCCCTTTACCGACAAGCGGACGGCATCGGCCGAGAAGGCCGGCTTGAAGACCAGCTTGCCGGCGAGGGCGATGCGACTGTCCGCAAATTGGCCGTCGAGTCGTTCAATATCGACGTTCGCCGGGTCGGCCGTGCCCTTGGCTTCGACGCGAAACGCGACCGGCGGCGCACGGTAGCCAGGGATTTCCGGCAGGGAGGCGCGCAGATTGCTGCCCGCGGCGGTCACATCGAAGCCGATCCGTTCGGGCGCGCCAGGCCAGCCCGTCGACAGCCGCCCGCTCAAGCGGCTGTCGGCCAGCGAAAACTGCAGCTCATTCAGCGCCATTCCCTGATCGGACATGCGCAAGCGGGTGCTCAGCGAAAAAGCCGCCGCCGGGACGCCCGCGAGAAGCGGCGGCTTGAGCAACTCGGCAAGATTCGTTCCCCTGGCCGTGATCCTGGCGTCCACGGTGGGCACCTTGCCGGAAAACCCGAGCGCACCGTCGAAGTCGAAAACGCTGCTCCCCGCTCGCGCATCCTTGCTGGTGAACTGCAGCCGGGAGCCTTGCAGCTTGAGCTTGCCTCCCAGCGCATACGCTTGCGCAGGGAAATTGGCAGCCTGCTCCTGGACCAGGAACAGGCGCGCCAGGCCACGGAGGTCTGCGCCGCGTAGTTGTGGCTCGAATTCGAAGAGCGTGTCGGCGGCCCTGAAATCGATATCCCCGCTCGCGGACAACTGATTGTCGGCGACCTCGACCGCCAGGCGGGTCACCCGCAGCCGTTCGGATAGCAGCGCGAACTCCCCGTCCATACGCGCTGAAACCGGGCCTTCCGCCGCCAGGCCAAACCCGTGCGCGCGCGCCAGTTCGCGCAGGTCCGCGGTGCTGGCACGATAGCTGAACGTGGAACCCGCCAGGTCCTTCTTCTCGCTCAGCTTGCCGGATACCTCGCCGGCAATATTGCCGAGAGCGAAGTCTCCGTGCAATTCATCGCCGCGGCCAGTATTCCTGCCCTTGACGCTGCCCTTGATGCTCAGCGGCAGGGCCGGCAGCGACGGCAACGATAGGAGCCTGGCGAAGCGATGCAGGTCGGCCACCCTGGCGTCAATGTCGAAGTCGAGCCCGCCGAGTTCCGGCCAGCGGGGCGCCACGCCTGATCCCTTGAGGCGCAGAGCGTCGCTGGCGTACGACAGCTGCCTGACTTGCAGCTCTCGCCCGCTGCGGCCGGCATCGACCTGCACGGAGAACGGTTCGTCGGGCAGATGGTCAACCCCCAGCAGCCTGCCGATCGCGGCCACACCAGGGCCTTCGGCGTGCAACAGCAGGGAGAGCTCGTCAAGCGAAGAGAGATTCTTCGTCGTCAGCTTGCCGTCCACCTTGAAGTCGCCGAAGTTGCCCTGCAGCGTGCCCGCGAGACGATCGTCGCTGGGCGCGATGCGGGCCTGCAGCTGGACCTTGCCGGCGGTCAGTTCGGGAAGCTTCAGGGTGTCCAGGATATCTGCAGCGTCGGCGGCGAGCAGTTCGACATCCAGACGCGGCGCTCGCGCATCCGACAGGCGGTCGAAGTGGCCACCACTTGCCTTGAGGTTGGCATTGGGCGCGTGCAAGTCGAAGTTGTAATCGATGGCGCCGCCGGCGATCAGCTCATGGAAAGGACCGACGCGCCCCTGTGCCTTGATCGGGCGCTCGCCGATCATCCCGTCAGTGCTGATCAGCAGCATGTTTTCCGCGTCCTGTTGCTGACTCGCGCGCACCAGGTCGATGACCAGCTCGTCAGTCAGGCCGGGGTGGCTGACACGAATCTGGACATTGCGCAGCTCGCTTTGACCGAGAACCAGGCGCAGCGGACCTGATCGCTCGCCGGGCTTCTTTTCGGCCTCGTTTCCCATCGTCCAGTTGAACTGCCCTTCCTTGCTCCACTCGAAGAACAGTGTGGCGTCGTCCGCCTGGGCATCGCTGATGACGATCGGGCCACGAACCAGGCTCCAGAGGTCGATGGAAAGCGACAGACTCTTGGCCGACAGCATGTTTGCTTGCGTGCTCCAAGCCGGATTCAGCCAGCGAATGCCAGAGCCACGGACGGTGGTGATGCGGCCGAGACTGATCGCGAAATCGCCGTCGATGTGGAAGGGGCGATCACTCAGGGCGCTGACGCCGTCTTCGAGCGCCACACGCAGGCGCTTATCGTCGAGCAGTAGCCAGGTCGCGACGCTTACCCCGGCGACGATCAGCAACGCAAATGCCAGCGCGACATAGGCTGCCCAGCGGCGCCTGCTGTGTGGCTTGGCTATTGTGTCCATTGTCGGCAATCCTGCAGACCTCATCGATTGTTGGGCGCAGCCGCTGCTGAGTGATGCGGCGCTCGCCGCTTCGATGGCGACGTTGACGCCACCGGACGCGATCTCGATTGTACGAGAGATCCGCCGCAAGGCTGGCAGCCTCGCCGCGCAGCGAGGCGTTCGCGAAGCCCGCAAACACCGATAATGTCGCTGTCGAACAGCGGATCGTAATCGCCAGACACTGCAAAACAGGCCGCCCGGCAAGCAGCGACCGTTGGCACGGAGCGAGCACGAGTGCCGCTGGCGGCCAAACACTCACCCGCTTCGGGAGGCACATCGGTATTGAATACGCTCACTTACTGGGTAGGAATGGCAGGCACGGCCGCCTTTGCGGTCACTGCGGTGCTTGCCGTCGCCCCGCGTGGCGTCGATTTCTTCGGCGCGACCGTCCTGGGAATCATCACCGCCATCGGCGGTGGAACGATCCGGGACATCATCCTCGACGTGCCGGTTTTCTGGGCCGCCGACCTGGCCTACCTCTGGGTCGCGCTCGCCGCAAGTCTCGCCGCCTTCGCTGCCAACTCTCTCTTCACGCGCAAGGAGATCTATAGCCTGATGCTCTACATCGATGGCCTGGGCGCCTCCCTGTTTGCCATCGCGGCGACCGACAAGGTCTGGGCGCTGGACTTCGGCCGACCGCTGGCCCCGGTCATCCTGGGAATCATTACGGCGATCGGTGGCGGCCTGATTCGCGACGTACTGGCCGGGCGACAAACGCTCCTCATGCGCCGCGAGATCTACGCCATACCGATCAGCTTCGGCTGCGCCCTCTACGTGGCGCTACTGGAGTTCGCCCCCGCGTATCGATCGCTCGGCGCCGCGGCGGCCATCGTGCTCATCTTCGTGCTGCGCGCAGCGGCCATCCACTGGAACCTGACCGTACCCGATCGCCTGGCCAGCAAGCCGAAAGAGGGCTGATCCGCGATCCGGCAAGGCGTCGCCACTGCCAGGTCGCCACGCTCGTCGCCGTGATGACGGGCGAGCGCGGCGAGCAAGCTACTTCTTCACCCAGCCGCCGGCCGGGTTCTGGATGTAGTTGCCCGGCACCGTCCGCGTCTCGGCCTCGCGCGCAAAGATGCGCGCCGCTTCTGCCTCGGCGATGCCGTTCTTTCTGGCAATCTGCGTGAACTCGGCTTTTCGCTGCGCATTCACGTCGGCCAGCAGCGCCTTGACGTCGGCCGGGGCGTCACTGCGGACCAGGCCGAGATAACCGTTGTTCTGCTCGCCGACCCAGCCCTGCTGCTTTGCCGTCGAGAGATCGGCGGCGAAGGCAGCGTGCGTCATCAGCAACAGGCTGAGCAAACATGCTTTGATCAATGTCTTCATGGCGTTTCCTTGGTCAACTTGGGCGTCGTTCAAAACAGGCCTTTGTTCTGGTCAAACAATTGCTGAACATCCTTCTCGACCTTGACCAGAATCTCGTGCTTGATATTCACGGTCATGTTGATTTCTATGGGCTTCTCCGGTGCCTCGACGCGAACGGTCGGTGAACACGCGGCGAGCAGAAAGGCCAGAGCGGCAATGGCAAGCAAGCGAGGGGGCCTGAACATGGGAGAGCTCCGCAACAATGAATGCGGCAAGCTTAACAAAACTATTCCAGTTTTCCCGATTGCAACTGTTCCAGAATGTGACGACTGAAGTCCCCGGAAAAGACCGCCGAACGGAACAGCCCCGGCAGCTTTCCGTTGATGTTGAGCCCCAGACGTACGGGATAGCCGTCGTAGAAATCGGGGTTGCTGCCGTTGAGTGTTGCCTGCGTGCGGTAGGCGCCATCGGAGGCATACCACAGGCGCAGGGCAAATTTCTCGAAATGGAAGTTGCGCAAGGCGAGCAGGCCGGGGTTTCCGGGAAGCTCCAGCGTTGGCGCGTACTGGACGGTGCCGACGCCAGGGCTGCTCAGCTGGCCATCGTCGATTTCGACGCCGCCGTCGCCATAGCCGAGAGGCAGCAGGCCATCGAGCTGGCCGCTTCCCGACAGACCGTGAACCTTGAACAGGGCGAGCAACTGGCCCAGATCGACGTGGCGAATCTGCAGCGGCAGGGTTTCTCCCGCTGGCGGCCAGGGCAGCTTGAGCGGCTCGCTGTGCACGCTGCCGCCGAGCAGTCCGACGCGCAGGGCGTGCACGCTCAGCGCCTTTTCTGCCAGCGCCAGATCGACGTTCAGATCGGTCACTGGCGTTCCGCTCGCCAACTCGCCGTCCCGCGCAGAAAACTGGAGGCGGCCGCGCAAGGGATGCACGCCGTCGAGCTGCAGCCTGGCCTGCACGGCGTGCGCGCGCGCCTGGTCCCAGCCCAGATCGGCGGCACGAACCACCAGCACTCCCCTGGCGTCGAGGCGCGGCGGCGAGCGCGACGGCGTGCACCAGCTCAGGGTGAGCCTGGCATCGACTTCGCCGGCCTGAAGGTCCAGGGCCTGCAACGCGGCGGGACGCGGCTGCAGCAGCTTTCCCAGCGCCGGCAGGCTTTGTGCCGCGTTCAGCGTCGCCTCGCCACAGCCCCGCGCGAGCCGGTGCGACCCGGCAAAGGCGAGGACGTCCTTTCCCTGCAGGAGCAGGGAGCCATCACCGCGCAAAGTGCCGCCGCTGAGCCTCAGACGAGCGCGCAGGTCGGGCGCCGGGCCGCCACCGAAACGGACGCCGTCGGCGGCGATGCGCAGTTCGCCCTCGGCGGCGGCAAGCCCCCGCGCCTGCTCGGTGCCTGCCCCACCACCTCTACCGGCGCCATTTTCTTGCCCCGCGAAGCGCAGGCGCAGCAGCTGCAGGTGGCTGCTGGCGAGTGTCAGCGCCTGTCCCGAGTCAGGCTTGACTTTCATTTGCGCGCTGCTGGCTTCACCACTGATCACCAGGCTGTTCCAGAAATCGCCGCCCGCCTTTGCCGCAGCCGTGGCGCTCACTTGCCACCTGGCAGGCTGAACGCTCAGCGGCGCATCGCCCGACCATGACAAACGCCCAAGATCAAGCTGCAAGGCGAGCTCGCCGCTGACTTCGGCGGAGCGCGCCCAGTGCAGCGCGACGTCGCCCGCCACCCGCATGTCGCGCGCCCGGACGGCTTCCCCGCGCCAGTCTTTCATCCGCCCCGTGATACGCAGTTGCCCGTCGGCGACACGCCAGTCGCCCAAGCCATCGCCTCCGCCCAGGCTGAGCCGGTGCAGCGTGCCTTGCCATCGTCCCCATTGCGGCGAATCCAGCGCGAACGGAAACTCGCCGGCGTTGACCGCCAGGCCATCGCCCCAGCGCAGCGCAAACGACTTCTCGAGCCGACTGCTCGCCTGCAGCGGCTGTTCGCCAGCGAGCGTCGCCTGCCAGCGCAAACCCGGCTGCAAGACGAGCTCTGCCGCCGACGCTTGCCAGGCGAAGCGCGCCTTGCCGGCCAGGGCAAGCGCGAGCGGGGCAGCCGCGTCGGCAAGCTCGATTCCGCCAGCGCTGACTTCCGCTTCACCACTGAGCACACGGACGCTTCCCGACGCCGCGCCGAATTGCACTTCGGCCTGCAGGCTCAGCGTGCCGCTCGCGGTAGCCGCCGGCAGCGCTACGCCCAGGCTGCGCGCCAGCTCGACGAGCAATGGCAGCGGCACCTGGGCGACGAGCCTTGCCGGCTGCTCTTCGGGTTGGCGACCGACGCGCAGCCGCGCGTCCGCCCCCGGCCCGACGGCAGGCAACCACTGCACATGAAATTCAGGCGCATCGCCCGCAGTTTGCGGCGCGGGGGAACGCGCCGTCAGCCGCAACAGGTCGCCGTCGGGACGGAATTCCGCCTGCAGCTGGCTCTCGCTTTGGCGCAAGTGGAAGCTGCCATGGACGTCGAGTTGCGAACGCGGTGAGCGGACCACGACAAGCCGCAGGTCGCCAACCCGAACCTCGTTCCATGGCAGGACCGGCCACTCGATTCGTGGCCAGGGGGACGGCGGCAGCGTCACTTCCCCGGGCAAAATCTCCAGCTCGGCGCTGCCGATGTCCAGGCGCTCGACCTGCGCACGCGGCAGCGAATAGCCGACCGCGATGTCGCGCAAGACGATCCGCAAACGGTCGCCGCCGGGACTTTGATAAACGGCGCGCACTTCGCGCAGGCGCGCGTCTTCGGCGCCCACCTGATCGACGTCGACGTGCAGCGCCTGCAGCCCCGGAATGGTCAGCCAGCGCTCCGCCGCCATGCCCAGCAGCCGCGGCAGCGCCAGCCAGAGCACGAACAGCGCCAACAGCGCTGCCAGCAACCAGGGCGCAGCACGGCGGTACGCCGGTGTCGGTTCTAGCATTCCAACACCCATCCAGGCGACGAGCAGAAAGCGGTCAAGGCCAAGCGCAAGCGGCCGGCAGACGCCGCGGGTCGCTCGCTACGCGAAACGCTCGCGCAACGACAACGCGTAGGCAGCGGCTTGCGGCGCCCCCTCGGCCGGCGCCCATGGCGCACGCTCGGCCTCGTCCAGCGGCAGGTAGGGACCGCCCTTGGCTTCGAGCATCACCGTGCCGGGGTCGAGCGCCAGAACGGTGTGATAAACGCCGTGCGGGATGTCGACGCCGCAGATCGGGCCCATTGGCGCCAGGACTGCGGTCTGCTGCACCTGGCCAAGCTCGTCGAAGAAAACGACGCCCAGCCGCCCACGCAGGACGATCATCGTTTCGTCCTTGTTGGCGTCGAGATGACGGTGCGGCATCAGGTAGGAGCCGGGCTCGATGGCGTTGAGCAGGCGATGCGCGGGCGCCGCATCGTCGGCGTGAAAGTTGCGGTTCTTGCGCTGGCGCGGACTGCGGCTGGCTTCGCCACTGACGCTGTCGAGCAGCGCCTGGTCGATCAGCAGGGGGGATTTCATGGCCGTACTCACTTCAGGTTGTGGGCTGAAAGAAGGGCGACCTGGCCGCCCATGAAGGCGACCTTGATACCGCGCTCATCGCCTCCCCAGACACAGCTGCGCACGCCGATCATTTCATCGCAGCGTGCCGGATCGCCGAGGATCAGCTTGACCTCGTCGTACGACTGACCAACCTTGAGCTGGTTGTAGTTGTCGAGGCTGAGTTTGTCGGTACAGCCAAGCAAAAGCACAGCAAGGACTAGCGGCCCGAAGGGTGATCCAAGGGCGCGCAGCAGCCTGTTTCTGATCATCGACAGCTCCTGTTGAAAAGATGACTCATGACGTCGATCAGGGGTAGTCGACACTGACGTTTTCGCTGCTCAGCCACTCGCGCAACGCGGCCAGCAGATCGTCCTCGAGACGCACCCGATTGGCGTCACCAAACGCCAGTTCGCAAGTCGCCTCGCCGTTGTGGTAGGCCAGCCGCACCGGGCAGTTGCCCGGCGTATACGGCGCCAGCAGGCTGCGCAGGCGTTGCGCCGCGGCGCTGGCGTTGGCGCCACTGGCGTGGCCGTTGAGCGACAGGCGAAGATGGCGGGCAAAACGGCCGCGCGCCTCGGCAAGCGTCAACAGGCGCTCGGCGACGACCTTCAAGCGGCCTTCGCCGGCAAAATCGTCACGCTGCACCTTGCCTTCGACGATCAGTACCTCGTCCTCCCTGATCTTGGCGCGTTCGGCGTCGAGCAGCTCGCTGAACACCGACACTTCGAGCGAACTGGTGCCGTCGTCGAGCTGGATGAAGACCATCTTGCCGCGCGCAGTGAACTTGCTGCGCACGCCGACCACCAGCCCGGCGAGGAACTGCGGCTCCTTGCGCGCCTCCAGCGCGGCCAGCGGCTTGCGCGCAAAGCGCGACACCTCGGCCTGCAGCTCGTGAAAAGGGTGACCGGAAAAATAGAAGCCGAGCGCGATCTTTTCCTCGTTGAGTCGCTGCCTTTCGCTCCACCGCGGCACTTCGACGTAACGCGCGCCATGCGCTCCACCGTGCGCGTCGTCACCGCCGTCGAGGACGTCGAACAGGCTCACCTGCATGGCGTTGCGCTCGGCCTGCTCGGCGGCTTCGATGGCGATGCCGACCGACGCCAACAGGCGCGCACGATGGTCGTCGAGTGCGTCGAAGGCACCGGCACGAATCAGCGCCTCGATGGTGCGCCGGTTGACCATGCGCTTGTCCGAGCGGCGACAGAAATCGAAGAGATCCTTGAACGCCCCCCCTGCTGCGCGGGCGTCGAGAATCGTATTCACCGCCTGCTCGCCAGTCCCCTTGACCGCGCCCAGTCCGTAGCGAACACGGCTGCGATCGACTGGCGTGAAGCGGTACTGAGAGGCATTGATGTCCGGGCCAAGAATCTGCAGGCCGTTACTGAGCGCGTCGTCGTGGACGATCTTCACCGAGTCGGTGTTGTCCATGTCCGACGACAGGGTCGCCGCCATGAAGGCCGCGCAATGGTGCGCCTTTAGCCAGGCCGTATGGTAGGTGATCACCGCGTAGGCGGCGGTGTGCGACTTGTTGAAGCCGTACTCGGCGAATTTCTCCATCAGGTCGAAAAGCTGCATGACCAGCTTTTCGTCATAGCCCTTGAGCTTCGCGCCATCGCGCATCATGCCGCGATGCTTGGCCATCTCCTCGGCCTTCTTCTTGCCCATCGCACGGCGCAAGAGATCAGCGGAACCGAGCGTATAGCCGCCGATGATCTGCGCGATCTGCATCACCTGTTCCTGATAGACGATGACGCCGTAAGTCGGTTCGAGGCAGGCCTTCAGGTCGTCGATGAAGTAGTCGATCTTCTGCTGGCCCTTCTTGCGCAGGATGAAGTCGTCGACCATTCCCGAGCCCAGCGGACCCGGCCGGTACAGCGCGAGGACGGCGATGATGTCCTCGAAACGGTCGGGCGCCAGCTTGCGCACCAGCTTCTTCATGCCCTCCGATTCCACCTGGAAGATGGCGGTGGTATTGCCGTCCTTGAGAATCTGGTAGGTACCGGGATCGTCGAAGGCCAGCGTCGCCAGATCGGGGCGCTCGCCGCTCAGCTGCTCGACGTACTTGAGCGCCAGTTCGATGATCGTCAGGTTGCGCAGGCCGAGGAAGTCGAACTTCACCAGGCCGATTTTCTCGACGTCGTCCTTGTCGTACTGCGAAACCACCGAGCCGCCACCGTCGGCCGAATAGATCGGGCAGAAGTCGGTCAGCTTGCCGGGGGCGATGAGCACGCCGCCGGCGTGCATGCCGACGTTGCGCGTCAGGTCTTCGAGACGGGCGGCGAGGTCGAAGAGTTCCTTGACCTCCTCTTCCTCTTCGATGCGCGCCTGCAGTTGCGGTTCGGCGAGCAGCGACTTGGCCAGCGACAGCGGCTTGTTGGTCTCCACCGGGATCAGCTTGGAAAGCTGGTCGCAAAAGGTGTACGGCAAATCGAGCACGCGCCCGACGTCGCGGATGACCGCCTTCGAAGACATGGTTCCGAAAGTGACGATCTGCGAAACCGCCGCCGCGCCGTACTTCTCGCGCACGTATTCGATCACCCGCCAGCGATTGTCCTGGCAGAAGTCGATGTCGAAGTCGGGCATCGACACCCGCTCGGGGTTGAGGAAGCGCTCGAAGAGCAAGGCGTAGCGCAGCGGGTCGAGGTCGGTGATTGCCAGTGCGTAGGCGACGACCGAACCGGCGCCCGAACCCCGCCCGGGTCCCACCGGGCAACCGTTGTGCCGCGCCCAGTTGATGAAATCGGCAACGATCAGGAAGTAGCCGGGGAATCCCATCGCGACGATGGTGTCGGTCTCCAGCTGCAGGCGCGCGTCGTAGGCCGGCCGCTGCGCGGCGCGCTCGGCGGCGTCGGGGAAGAGCTGCTGCAAGCGGACCTCAAGGCCGGCGACGGCTTCCTGGCGCAGGAAATCAGCCAGCGTCACGCCCTCCGGAGTCGGAAAGTCCGGCAGGTAGCTCTTGCCGAGCGTGATCTGCAGATTGCAGCGCTTGGCGATCTCCACCGCGTTCTCGAGCGCTTCGGGAAGGTCGGCGAAGAGCGCGACCATCTCGGCGGTGGACTTGAAATACTGCTCTTCGGTGTACAGCTTCGGGCGGCGCACGTCGCCGAGCATGTAGCCCTCGGCAATGCAGACGCGCGCCTCGTGCGCCTTGAAGTCGTCGCGTTCGAGAAACTGGATCGGATGCGTGGCGACCAGCGGCAACTCGAGTTCGGCCGCGAGATCGGCGGTTGCGGTGAGCAGAAACTCCTGTTGCGGCTGGCCGTAGCGCTGCACTTCGAGATAGAAAGCACCCGGGAAAAGCTGCTCCCAGCGGCGTGCGCAAAGCGTCGCCTGATCGACCTTTCCCTGCAGCAGCGCTTCGCCAATATCGCCGGCAGCGGCGCCCGAGAGCGCGATCAGACCATCGACGCCCACCTCGTGCAGCATGCGGCGGCTGACCTCGGCGCGTCCGCGCACGCGCGGCGCCAGGTAGGCGCGCGACAGCAACTCGCACAGTTGCCGGTAGCCCTGCCCCGAGCGAACCAGCAACAGCAGTCGATACGGACGGTCGGGATCGGCGTCGTTGGCGATGAAGATATCGCTGCCGAGCAGCGGCTTGATCCCCTTGCCACGCGCCGAAGAGTAGAACTTGACCAGACCGAAGACGTTCGCCAGGTCGGTGAGCGCCAGGGCCGGCATGCCGTCACTGGCCGCACGAGCCAGCGCATCACCGAGACGGACGATGCCGTCGGTAACCGAATACTCGCTGTGCAGACGAAGATGGACAAACGGGGTTTCAGGCATCGCGCCATTTTACGCCGACGTGGCACGCTGAACGCGACCAAGCTGACGATCGTGTCGATCACCACGCGAAGGCGGCCGCCCGGGAAGGCGGCAACACGCCAGCCCGCTCGTCATTGCGAGGAGGCGCCAGGAGTGGCGACGAGGACCGCCCCGGCATGGACCCTGCGAATTTCAGCCACCACAGGGGTTGTAGCGCTGCTTTCAGCAGTCGCCAGGAGTCGTATCAGGAATGCAGCGCCGCGCTAGTCCTGGTTGACCCAGTCGATGATCGGCTGCCACTGCTCGATGTCCTTCGTCGTACGCGACGCGGCAAGGTCGAACATCGTCATCCCGTGCAGCGCCGTCTGCACGTAGAGCTGCGTATTGCGCAGGTGGGTCAGCACCGGCAGCTCGAACTTCTCCAGGAAGCGCTCGAGCTCGGCGGCCGCTCGCGTGCGCGGGTCGACCCGCATGCCGACCACGGCGACGAAGGTCTGCTCCTTGCGAACCACCTTCTCGGCCAGCAGCGCCTCGAGAAAGTGACGTGTGGCGAGCATGTCGAAGAGCGACGGCTGCACCGGAACGAGCACCCGATTGACGTGCTTGATGACGTTCTCGAGCGCTTTTCCGTGCAAGGCCGCCGGGGTATCGAGGACGACGTGCGTCGTGCCCTTCGGCGGCCGGGCGGTCTTCCCCGGCTCGATGTCCCAACTGCGAATTTCGGGCAGCGCGCGCGGGCGCATGCGCAGCCATTCCCTCGACGACTGCTGACGATCGACGTCACCGAGCATCACCTGATGTCCGCTGCGCGCGAGGTGGCCGGCCAGATTGATGGCCAGCGTCGATTTCCCGGAACCACCCTTTGGATTGGCTATCAGGAACGATTTCATTCTTCTTTTTCCTTGTCATCGGTCGTTTCGAGTCGGTGAAGCTTCTCACGAACCAGGTTGATGTGCTCGCGCAAAGTGTAAAGCAGGTCGGTAAAAGCCAGCGGGATGCTGCGCGTACTGGCGTCGTCCTCGATGCGGTCGAGGCGAGCCACGTAGTCCTGGTGGCGAAGCGGGTCGTAGTGGTGACGCAGGTCGTTTTCCAGGAATTTCAGGTCGCCGTAGCAACGAAAGACCTTCGAGCGCACGCGCCAATTGTAGATCGCCGGCGCCAGCTTCAGCAGCGGCAAGGACAGCATGATCAGCGGCAGGGCCATCACGAACAGGCGCTCGACGAGTACCGCCAGCCAGAACGGCAGGTAGCGCTGCAGAAACGGCGGCCCGGACTCGTAATAGCGGCGGGCGTCGTCGGAGAGCACCAGACTGTGGTCCTTGTAGGCCGGAAACTCGCCGGCGTGCTGGAAGAAGCCGCCCTTGCCATTGACTTCGGTCATCGCCTGCAACAGCAGGTTGGCCAGCGCCGGATGCAGATCGTCGCGAACGACGACGTTGGCCGTCGTCGCCAGCAGCACCGTATCCTGCGGCGGCACGTCCCGCACCAGATCGACGACCCCCTGCGGCAGGACGATTTTCGACAGGAAGGGGAAAAGGCGCAGATAGGCGTCGGCCTGGCTGAAGCTGACGACGCTCAGCCCCGGCGAACGCAGGAGCACCTGCACCACCGGCGCCTCCTGTGCAGCAACGACAAAGGTAGCGTCGATCTCGCCCTGCTGCAGCGCTTCGGCGGCAGCCAGGCTGGCCATCGGCAGCAGATTCCGGCTCTGCGCAGGAATGTCGTTGGCAGCAAGCAACTGCAGGGCCAGGCCACGGATACCGCTGCCCTCCTCGCCGACGGCAACGCGCTGCCCGGCGAGCTGGTAGAGCTTGTCGATCGGTTCGGCGCCGCCGTAGAAGACCCACACCGGTTCGTAGGAAACACTGCCCAGGGAACGCAGGCGCGTCGATTCGGGGTCGTCGGCCGGTGGCACGATGCCGCCCTGGACGAAGGCGATGTCGGCTTCGCCGCTCTCCAGTCGCTGCAGGTTCTCGAGCGAACCCGCCGAGGTCATGACCTCGAGGGTGATCCCCTTTTCGGCCAGCAGCGGCGCGTAGCGCTGCGCGTAGGCATAGTAGGCGCCTGCTTCGCTGCCGGTGCTGATGGTCATCTGGCGCGGCGGCTCGGGCTCGACGAACTGATAGGCCACGATCAGGCCGATCGCCGTGATCAGGACGATCGGCCACGCCGTGGCAAGGAGATAACGAACCGCAACCAGCCTGGCGCGCAAGCGCTCCATCACGGCAGGAGAATGGTCGACCCGGTATGCTTGCGCGCCGCCAGATCACGATGAGCCTGGGCCACTTCGGCGAGCGGATAGCTCTGGTTGACCTCGATCTTGATCTTGCCCGAAGCGACCAGGTCGAACAACTCGGCGCCCAGCTCGGCCAACTCGGCGCGCCTGGCGATGTAGTGCATCAGCGTCGGCCGGGTCAGGAACAGCGATCCCTTCTGCGACAGCAGCAACGGGTCCAGGGGCGGCACCGGTCCAGACGCGTTGCCCAGACAAACCATCATTCCGCGCGTTTTCAGGCTGTCCAGCGAACCGGCGAAAGTATCCTTGCCGACGCCGTCATAGACCACCGCCACGCCTTCGCCACCGGTGATCTCGCGCACCCGGGGTGCAAACTCCTCGCGCGTGTAGTCGATCACGTGGTCGCAGCCGTGGGCCGTCGCCAGCGCCGCCTTGGCCTGGTTGGAAACGGTGCCGATGACCGTCGCGCCGAGCGCCTTGGCCCACTGGCAGGCGATCAGTCCGACGCCGCCGGCAGCGGCGTGGATCAGGACGCTGTCTCCGGCCTGCACGCGATAGGTGCGGCGCAGCAGGTAGGCGCTGGTCAGGCCTTGCAGCATCATTGCCGCGGCGGTGCGAAAACCGATCGCCTCGGGCAATTTCAGCAAGCGGTCGGCGGGCAGGCAACGCACCTGGCTGTAGGCGCCGACCGGACCACCGGCGTAGGCGACGCGATCGCCGGCGCGCAATTCAGTGACGCCATCGCCGACCGCTTCGACGACTCCCGCCCCTTCCAGACCGAGTCCGCTGGGCAGCGGCAGCGGATAGAGTCCGCTGCGATGGTAGGTGTCGATGAAGTTGAGTCCGACTGCTTCGTGCCGTACGCGCGCCTCGCCGGCAGCCGGTTCGCCAAGCGGCACTTCTTCCCAGCACATCTCTTCCGGCCCACCGGTCTGACGAATGCGAATGGCAAAAGGCATGGCGAAATCCCTCCGTGGTTAGGTCTGACAGTCTAGTGCTGCGCCCACTTTTTGAGCAAGCGCAAAAAAACGCCGTCCAGGCTGCCACTTGCCCGGTGCGGCAACAGGCAGTCCACAGGCTTGTCCACACAATCGGTGCGCAACTACGAAACGAACGCCGAAGCGCGCAGCGCCAACGCGCAAACTGTGGACAACCGGCTGCAGCTCAGGCAGGCGTCAGTTTGGCGTACTCCAGTGCCAGCCACTTCATGCCGCCGGAGCCGAAATTGACCTGTACGCGGGCCTCCGGCCCGGCCCCTTCGGTAGACACGATGACCCCCAGGCCAAAGCGCGTATGGCGGACGTTCTGGCCGATGCGCAGACCGTTGGCCGCAGCCGGCTTCGGCCAGCCGGCGCCAGCGGCAGGGCGTGGCGCCGCGGCCGGCGCGCTGGCGACAGCACGGTTGATTCTGCGCAGCAATTCCACCGGCAGCTCTTCAAGGAAGCTCGAGGGCAGGCAGTAGCGGGTCTGCCCGTGCAGCATGCGCGTCTGCGCATGGGTCAGGTAGAGGCGCTTGCGTGCGCGCGTCACGGCCACGTACATCAGCCGGCGCTCCTCTTCGAGGCCTTCGCGCTCCTGCGCCGCGTTCTCGTGTGGAAAGAGGCCCTGCTCGAGGCCGGTAATGAAGACGATGTCGAATTCAAGGCCCTTGGCCGCGTGCACGGTCATCAACTGGATGGCGTCCTGCCCCTCGCCGGCCTGGTGCTCGCCCGCCTCGAGCGAGGCGTGCGCCAGAAACGATGCCAGCGGACCGCCATCCGGAACGGCTTCCTCACCGTCGAGAGCAGGCGGGCCATCGTCGTGCACGAAATTGGCCGCCGCGTTGATCAGTTCGTCGAGGTTCTCGAGCCGATCCTGGCCTTCCTTCTCGGCCAGATAGTGCTGGCGCAGGCCGCTGCGCTCGATGAGCCGGTCGATCACTTCCGGCAGCTGCAGATCCTTCGTCTCGGCGCGCAGGCTCTCGATCAGGGCGATGAACCGGGCCACCGCGCTGCCCGGCTTGCCGGCGAGACTGGCGGCGCCGTTGTACAGGCTGGAGTTGGTCTGTCGGGCGGCTTCCTGCAGCGCCTCGATACTGCGACCGCCGATCCCGCGCGTCGGGAAATTGACCACCCGCGCGAAAGCCGTATCGTCGTCGGGGTTGGCCAGCAGGCGAAGATAGGCGAGTGCGTGCTTGATCTCCTGGCGATCGAAGAAGCGCAGGCCGCCATGAACGCGGTACGGCAGACCCTCGGTGAACAGCTGGTGCTCGAGCACCCGCGACTGCGCATTCGAACGATAGAGAAGCGCGATCTGCTGGCGCGAAACACCGTCGCGGACGAGCTCGCCAATCTCCTCGACGATGAAACGTGCTTCGGCGATATCCGAATAGCCCTCGAAAACGCGAATCGGCTCGCCGGCGCCGGCTTCGGTCCACAGGTTCTTGCCGAGGCGACCGCGGTTCTGCTTGATCAGCGCGTTGGCGGCATCGAGGATATTGCCGTGCGAACGGTAGTTCTGCTCGAGGCGGATCACCTCCGGCAGCTCGAACTCACGCTGCAGGTCGTGCATGTTGCCGATCTCGGCCCCGCGGAAAGCGTAGATCGACTGGTCGTCGTCGCCGACCGCGAACAGGCAGGCGCCGCCGCCGGGAGTGTCCGGCGTGCCGCTGCCGCGACCGGCGAGCAGCTTCAGCCAGGCGTATTGCAGGCGGTTGGTGTCCTGGAATTCATCGACCAGAATGTGCCGGAAGCGTGCCTGGTAATGTTGGCGGAGGGGTTCGTTGCGCTGCAGAAGCTCGTACGAACGCAGCAGCAGCTCGGCGAAATCGACTACACCTTCGCGCTGGCACTGCCCTTCGTACTCGGCATACAGTTCGACGCGGCGGCTGGTATAGGCGTCGTAGGCTTCGGCCTGTGCGGCGCGAATCCCCTGCTCCTTGTGCGCGTTGATGAAGTGCATCAGCTCGCGCGGCGGATACTTCTCGTCGTCGATGTTGAGGTTCTTGAGCAGGCGCTTGATCGCCGCCAGCTGGTCTGCGGAATCGAGAATCTGGAACTGCGCCGACAAGCCGGCCTCGCGGTGGTGGGCACGCAGGAAACGGTTGCACAGGCCGTGAAAGGTGCCGATCCACATACCACGGGTGTTGATCGGCAGCAACGCCGCCAGACGCGCCTGCATTTCCTTCGCCGCCTTGTTGGTGAAGGTCACCGCCAGAACCCCCTGCGCACCCACCTGTCCGGTCGAGATCAGCCAGGCGATGCGCGTGGTCAACACCCGCGTCTTGCCGCTGCCCGCACCGGCGAGGATCAGCGCGTGCTGCGGCGGCAGGGTGACCGCGGCGAGCTGCGGCGGATTGAGATGGGCGAGCAGATCGGACATGAATCGGGATTCCCTGGCAAGTAAGCCGCGATTATAGCCGGCAGCTACGACCGTCACCGGGAGCGCCTGGCGCGCGAGCAGCGTTTCGCGACGGATCTTTCGCGACTCGGTTTCGACCCCCTCTCCCCGGCCTTCCGACATTTGCCGGCGTTTGTGATTACCGTCCGCGGTGAATATACTCGGGCTGTCGTTCCCCGACCCCCTGCCGCCGGTCGCACTTTGTGGCAGGCAGGGAGGTCGAACCCACTCAACCCGGCCTGGATTGGTGCGAGCTACGCGAGACCCCTCGTGCAGCCCGAGGGCTGAACCGCGGAATGGAGGGCGTTCTCATGGCGTCAAGCACACAGAGAAACACGACATCCGGCTGGCAGGCATTGCGGCAGCCGCTCGCCAATGGCGGCGCATTCATCGTATTCCTCCTCTTTCTCTGCTTCGCCGTCAGCGGCTGTGCGTCGATCACGCTCGGCGTCGTGCAGGGCGGGCAACTGGTCGACGGCGGGACGATTGCCGGCGTTGACATCGTTCGCAAGGGCGCCCGCGCGCAGCCAAAACATAATATGGCGCTGGAGACAGGTGACGAGATCCGGACCGACGCGCTGTCGACCGTCGTGCTCACCTTTGCCGAGGGCGCCAGGGTTTACGTGCAGCCGAACACGCACGTCCGCCTGGGTTCGATCTTCGTTTTCATCGGCGAGGTTCTGGTCAAGGCCCGGGGCCTGTTCAAGGTCAAGACCGAGTACGCGACGGCCGCCTCGGAAGGCACCGAGTACCTGGTACGGGTGGACCCCGAGGCGCGCGTCAGGGTCGTCGTCGCCGAAGACCGCGTCGCGCTGACTTCGAACGCCGGCCAATGGCCCAGAGCTTCGCTGGGGGTCGGGCAGGCGGCGGCCATCGTCGGCCCGAACCTGCTCGAAGTCGGGCGGGCGGGTATTGGCGAAGTCGAACAGATTCGCAGCCGCATCAGCGACCTCGACAAGCTGGTGCCCAACACCGCCAACCTCGGCACAGCGGCGCTGGCGGCGGGAATATTTGCCATCGGCGTCGGCGTCATGAGCGGCCGCTCGGGCGATGATCACGACAGCGATCGGCCGCCGACCCATGGCGACCGCGTGCAGTGATGCGCCGGCACCCTGAGCGACCGCAGCTGGTGCCGGGAAGGTCTTGCCGTCGTCCACCGGCGAACGACTGAAAGCGGGCGCAGCGTCAGTGGCCGAGAACGTGTCGCGGATTTTCATCAGCTATCGCCGCGAAGACAGCATCGCCTACGCCGGACGGCTCTACGATCACTTGAGCGCGCACTTCGGCGCCGAACAGGTGTTCATGGACATCGGCCAGATCGACGCCGGCGACGATTTCATCACCGTGCTCGACCGCGAGATCGACGCCTGCGACGTGGTCATCGCACTGATCGGCCCCGGCTGGCTGAAGGCGAGCAACGCCAGTGGCCGGCGCCTCGACCAACCCGACGATTTCGTCTGTCACGAACTCGCGGCGGCGCTCAAACAGGGCAAACGCCTGATCCCGGTGCTCGTCGGCGGCGCGACCATGCCCGACGCCAGGGAGCTGCCGGCGGCGATCGGGCCGCTGGCGCGTCGCCAGGCGCACGCGCTCGACGACAAGCGCTTTCAGTTCGACCTCGACGCGCTGATCCGCAGCATCGAGCGCCGGCCGTCCTTGCTCAATCAGTTCGTGCAACTGATGAATGCCGAACGCCTGCGCAGATGGCGACACTACAGCGCCGCCGGCATCGCCGTGTCGATGCTGTGCTTTGCCTGGGTACAGCTGTTCGACGTGCTGGGAATCGATACGCGCATTGAAAGCTACACCATGGCCCTCGGCGACATGGTCGCCAGCGTGCCGGTCAGCGAACGCATCGTGATCGTCAGTTTTGACGAGAAGTCCGAAGCGCGTCTCGGCAAGTTCGGACCCGACTGGCGCCGTGAGCACGCGCGCGTGATCGACCGGCTGGTCGACGCGGGCGCGCAGGTGATCGTCTTCGACGTCTATTTCGAGAAAGCGAATCCGGCCGACGGCGAGCTGCTCGCGGCCATCGAACGCGCCCGACAGCGGGGCAGCCAGGTGATCGTCGGCGTCAATCAGCTGCTCGACCAGGAGCCGGCGGCGATTCCCGGGCTGGCCAGGGCGGTCAGCGCCTGGGGCCTGCTGTGCGTCGGCGGCCGACTCGGCTACGCGTCGATCGCGCCGCTCGCCGTGGTCAAGTTCGCCGCTGCGGCGAATTCCGGGCCAACACCGGTCGAACGCATCAGCGCCAGGATCGGAGCCCTGGGCGCGCTGGCGGTCGGCGGCACGACGCTGGCCGTAGACGAGCAGCTGCGCGAACTGACGTTGGTCAGCGACGCCGGCAGGACGATCTGGCGCGGGCCACTGAAGCCGGTCCGGACGAGCGTCGAAGGCTCGGGACAGGCGCGCAACGAGTGCCCGCTGCTGGCCAGCGGCGACCGGGTCGCGGAGGCGCTGATCCGCCTGGCGCCGATCGACACCTGGCGTCAGCCGCCGCGTCGTTACGACTACGAGCAGATCAGTGCGCCAGCGGCGACGATCGCTGACGGCGATCTGGCCGGGAAAATAGTCCTGATTGGCGACGGCCGTGCCGGCAGGGACCGCTTCCAGGTTCGCCGCGGCGCTGGCGGGGAGTTTCGCCACGGCGTCGAATTGCACGCCGACATCGTCAACAATCTTCTCCAGGGGGTCCATGTGCGCGGCCTGGATCCCTTGCTGCAAGTCCTCGCCATGGCTGCGCTGGCGGTTGCCGGCGGCTGGCTGCGCCTGTTCAGGCCGGCCATGCGCGCGCTCTGGCGGCGCTTGCTGCTGGTCGGCTGCCTGCTCGCCTACCTGGCGCTGACGGTGCTGATCTACGTCCAGTTCGGGGTGCTGTTCAACACCGCCTACCATATCGGCGCCTTCCTGCTCAGCTACTGGCTGCTCGGCAGGCTCAGCACGACAGCGGCCTCCGCCCGCCCGGCCTAGGGCGCTGCCGCGGCTTGTGCGCGCAGCATTCTGTGGCAAGATGACCCGATGCGCGCACTTGAGAGCTTATCGACGGTCGACTGGCTGGCCCTGTCAGCCTTCCTCGCTTGCTGGGGCGGCTATACCTGGTTTTCCGAGCATAGTCGCTGGTGCTGCAAGGGCCTGATCGGACACCTGCACAGCTACCGGCAGGAGTGGGCGTACTGCATGCTCGAACGCGAATTGCGCATGAGCGACGCAGCGCTGATCGGCAACCTGATGGGCAGCGTCTCCTTCTACGCCAACACCACCATCTACATCATCGCCGGCCTGGTCGCCGCGATGGGCGCAGCCGACCAATTGCTGAAGTTCTCCGCCGACCTGACGCTTGGCGGAGCGGGCAGCCGCGAACTGCTCGAAATCAAGCTGATGCTGGTGCTGGCCAGTTTCGTCTACGGCTATTTCAAGTTCACCTGGGCGCTGCGCCAGTTCAACCTGCTGTCGATCCTGATCGGCGCGGCGCCATTGGGTCGCCGCGACGACGCGCAGGTCGAACGCTACGCGCGGCGCGTGGCCGGCGCCCACAACCTGGCCGGCGACGACTTCAATCGCGGCATCCGTGCCTACTACTTCGGACTGGCGGCATCCGGCTGGCTGCTCAGCCCGGTGGTCCTCGGCGTCCTTTCGCTGAGCATCCTGATCGTCCTCTATCGACGCGACTACCGCTCGGCGACGCTCGACATCCTGCGCCAGGAACCTTGAAGCAGTGAGCGCTGACCGCCAGGTGGCCGGCATCGGCTTCGGCCTGCTGGCCTACGGCATGTGGGGCTTCTTTCCGCTCTTCTTCCGCCAGCTGTCGCACGTCTCGCCAATGGACGTGCTCAGCAACCGCGCCGCCTGGGCCTTTCTCTTCGTCGGCGCGCTGCTGACGCTGCGCGGACAGTGGGGCAAGGTGGCGACGGTTTTCAGAACTTGGCGCCACCTGGCGATGCTGGCCATTGCCGCGCTGCTCATCGGCACCAACTGGCTGGTCTTCCTGTGGGCCGTCGCCAACCAGCAGGTCGTCGCCTCGAGCCTGGGCTATTTCCTGACCCCGCTGGTGAGCGTCCTCCTCGCGCTGCTGGTACTCAAGGAACGACTGAACCGGCTGGAGTGGATTTCGGTGGCCCTGGCGCTGATCGCCATGGCCAACGAGATCGTCGCTCTTGGCAGCCTGCCCTGGGTGTCGCTGGTTCTCGCCGGCACTTTCGGCACCTACGGCCTGGTGCGCAAGAAACTGCCGGTAGACTCGATCTCCGGGCTGTGGCTGGAAACCCTGGCCATGCTGCCCGTCTGCGCGCTGTATGCGCTGTGGCAGGCAGACAACGGCCATGCCGTATTCACTGGCCACGACCTGACCACGGCCCTGCTGCTGGCTTGCGCCGGTGCGCTGACGGCGCTGCCGCTGATGGCCTTCGCCGCCGCCACGCAGCGCCTCGACCTGGCCAGCGTCGGGATGCTGATGTATATCAATCCGACGCTGCAGTTCTTCACCGCGGTCTGGATCTTCGGCGAGCCGATGCAGAGTGAGCGATTGGTGAGTTTCGGCTTGATCTGGCTCGGCCTGCTGGTCTTCAGCTGGAGCGCCTGGAAGAAATACCGCCAGGCGGCCTGACAGGAGCTGGCTGGCTCAGCGGCGCGCCAGCCGCTGCGGGCCGAGCGTTGCGGCAGAAAAGCCGAAATCGGCGAGATGCGCCGGAATCGGCTCGCCACGGAGCAGGGCCGCACAACTCTCGCCCATCGCCGGCGACGTCTGAATGCCGTAGCCGCCCTGGGCGGCGAGCCAGAAGAATCCCGGGCTGAGCGGATCGAAGCCGCCGACCAGATCGCCATCGGCGACGAAGGATCGCAAGCCGGCCCAGCGGTGACTGGGGCGACGAATGCTCAACGTCGTCACACGTTCGATGTGGTGGATGCCGGTGGCGACGTCCAACTCTTCGGCTTGAACGTCGTGCGGTGGAACCGGGTCGGCATTCGCTGGCGAGCCGAGCAAGAGGCCGGCATCCGGCTTGAAATACCAGTCTTCGGCGATACCAATGGTCAGCGGCCAGCAGGCCGTGTCGAGGTCTTCCGGCGGCGCGAAGAGAAACGCCGATCGCCGTCTGGGCTCGAGTCCGATCGGCGCCACGCCAGCCAGGGAGGCGACTTGGTCCGCCCACGCACCGGCCGCGTTGACCAGCACTGGCGCGGCATAGGTCTGGCCGCCGGCGGCAAGCCACCAGAGGTCGTCCCGACGCTGCGCGGCGCTGACTTCGGCACCGCAAACGACGGCGCCAGCCCTCTGGCGAAGGCCACGCAGGTAGCCCTGATGCAGGGCATGCACGTCGATGTCGGCGGCGCCGGGGTCGAAGATGGCGCCGATCACCTGTTCCGGGCGCAGAGCCGGCAACATGGCGCAGGCCTCCGCGGGGGACAGCAGGCGCAGCGTATCGCCGCGGGCAGAAAGCGTTTTCCATCGCGCGCGCAAGAGCTCTTCCTGGCCGCGCGTGGCGACGATCAGGGCACCACGCGACGAGAGCAGCGGATGGTCGCTGAATCGCTTCGGAGGCGAGTCGAAGAACGCCCGGCTGGCCTGCGTCAGAGCCCGTACCTGCGGCGTCCCGTAACTCTCGGCGAAGAGTGCCGCCGAGCGACCGGTCGCGTGATAGCCGGGCTGCTCCTCGCGTTCGAGGACGATTACCCGGGCGTGGCGAGCGAGCCAGTAGGCGACCGAAGCGCCGGCGATACCGGCGCCGACGATCAGGAAATCGGCTCGATTGCCGGCTGCGGCAGTGCTCATCCCTTTCTCCCCTCTGCTGCTCTATGCTGCTCTCTGCCCGGGAACGATCGCCCGCGCGCACAAGCTTGCCTGAGACGCTCGGCGTGGGTCAAGGCGATGGGCCAGGCAGGATGCCCGGCCTGGCGATCCCGGTCGGCGTCGGGCAGCTGCTCCCCGCAAAGTGCGACTTCGTCAAGCACGCCAGGCGCATCGGGCACGCCCGGCGGGCGATGGCTCAGGGCTTCCAGTCGTGCAGATCGCAGATCGCCTGCTCACCGGGTAGCATCCCCTTTGGCCCGTTCTCGCCGACGGCCGGCCGGCACAGGCGAGTGCTCTGCTCGTTGTCCTGCGCCGTCGAGCGCGCCCATACGGTCACCAGACCCGAGTTCTCGATGGTCTGATTGCAGCCGTCGATGGCGTAAAAGGCATGGATGGCGTTACGTTCGAAGTAGGTCAGCCACTCCTTGTCCGGGTCCTGGTTGGCGAACCATTTCTGCCATTTACCCTGCGAGCCGTCGATCGCCACCTGCCAGCCCTTTTCCTTGCGCTCCTGCGTGAACTGGTCGCTGTCCCAGTGCATGACCATGTACCTGTTCTGGTCGATGCACTGCGGCTTGGTCAGGGTCATGTAGATTTCCTGCGGATGGTGATAATGGTACGGGTACGAGGTGTTGAACAGCTGCACGGTCATTCCGATCTCGGCGCCAACCTTCTCGCCGTCGATCTCCTTGATGCGCAGGTTGCCCCACGGACCCATCACCTCGGCATAGAGATAGCCACCGCGGAAACGGTCGCTTCCGGCAGCCGGATTCTCCGCGTAGAACGGTATCCAGCCCACCGAAGACCACAGCGTCGGCAGCCCGTTGATGCTGATATCCCGTTTCCAGTGCGGCCTGGTGTCGGTGCGCGAGGTGACCGCGACGAAGTTCTCGTTGAGCTCCATTCCCGCCGCGCCGATTGCCCCGCCCATTTTCGCGTAGTAGTCGGTGAGCAGAGGACGCTTGAGCCATTGCGCTGTCGCCGACAGCTTCTGCACCTGCGCACTGGGAGTGTACAGCGCGAAGGCTGGATACTCTTTCTGTGGATCGAAGCAGGCTTTCGCCTTCTCCGGCTCGGCGACGACCGCCTTGAGATGCTTGGCCAGCAGCTCCATGTCGCGATAGCGCATGATGCAGCGGTTCTGCTGTTTGCCGGTCGCCGATTGATAGGTCTGGATAGTCGCCTCGGCGGAATCCAGGCACTGGCCGCTCGGTGTCTGCAGCACCTTGAGGTACTCGTCGAGATAGATCAGCGACTCCTTCCAGAACTGATCGACCAGCTTTTGCTCTTCGCTACTGTACTGCCTTGGTTTTACATCGTCCTGACACTTGAAGTCGGCAGCCTGCGCCGACCCGCACGCGATCGTCGCCGCCACACCCAAACCAATCATCTTCTTGCGCATTGTCTCGTCTCCTCACACTGGGATGTTTGCCGGATCCCTGTCTGCGCGGGATCCCTCCTTTACTGCTCTGCTGCTAGCGATTTACATCGACCACCACGCGACCCCGCACCTTGCCTTCGAGCAGATGGCTGGCGACGGCAATGGCTTCGCCGAGGCCGATCTCGTTGGTGATCAGACCGAGCTTGGCAAGGTCCAGATCCTGGCCCAGGCGCTGCCAGGCCACCAGACGATCGGGACGCGGGCACATGACGCTATCGACACCGGCCAGCGTCACGCCGCGCAGGATAAAGGGTGCGACGCTGGACGGGAAATCCATTCCGCCGGCCAGGCCACAGGCGGTCACCACGCCACGGTAGCTGGTCGTCGCGCAGACGTTGGCCAAGGTATGGCTGCCGACGACATCGACCGCACCGGCCCAGCGTTCCCTGCCCAGAGGCTTGCCCGCTGACGAGAACAGCGAACGATCGAGAACCTCGGTGGCACCCAGGCGCTTGACGTAATCGCTCTCCTCCGGTCGACCGCTGACACCGACCACCGTGTAGCCGAGCCTGGACAACACGGAAACCGCGACGCTGCCGACACCGCCGGCAGCGCCGGTGACGAGAATTTCGCCCTTGTCCGGCGTCACGCCGTGGCGTTCGAGAGCGAGGACGCAGAGCATCGCGGTGTAACCGGCAGTGCCGATGGCCATCGCCTGCTGCGGGGTGAATTGCGCCGGTAGCGGGACCAGCCATTCGCCATTCAGGCGGGCTTTCTGCGCCAGGCCGCCCCAGCGCGTTTCGCCGACGCCCCAGCCGTTGAGGACGACAGAGTCGCCAGGCTTGTACGCCGAGTGGCTGCTCGCCTCGACAGTGCCGACCAGGTCGACGCCGGGAACCATCGGGAACTTGCGCACGACCGGGCCCTTGCCGGTAATCGCGAGAGCGTCCTTGTAGTTGAGGGTCGAATGACTCACACGAACGGTCACGTCGCCCTCCGGGAGCTGGGCGTCATCGATGTCGCGCACTACCGCCCGATAACCCGCCTCGTCCTTCTCGATCAGAATACCCTTGAACATATGCCTGCTCCTTTGGCTGAATTAGACCGCTCGCCTAATAATTGATATGGAAAAACGGCGCGATGGCACGCCGGATTGCGCAGACAAGCCTCCTCACGAATTCGACCCGCGCAACCCCAAGCGGCGCGAGCGACGGCGAGCCCACCGGAACAATATTAGACCACACGTCTATTAATTGCAAGGCAGCGAGAATAGGAAGTCCTCGCGACGCCCTCGCTTCGGGAAACGCTTCAGGATTGGCCGCAAAGGTCGACAGCAAGGCGGAGTCGACCGCACACGGGAGGCTCTCCGGCCGGCTGCGCGATGCAGGCGAGTGGGGCCACAAAGCGCGGGGGCCAAAGCGGGCCCCAAGCGGGGCGCTATGGCCGGGCTGCAGCGTGCAGCGGCCTAGAACGGGATATCGTCGTCCATGTCTTCGAAGCTGGGCTTCTTCTTGGCCGGTGCCGCCGCGCGTGCGCTGCCGGCGTCGCCGGCCGACGATGGCATGCTGCCGCCGTATTCGCTGTCGCCAGCCAACGATGAAGGCGAACCCATGCCTTCGCGGCTACCGAGCATCTGCATTTCGTTGCCGACGATCTCGGTGGTGTAACGCTCGTTGCCTTCCTTGTCCTGCCATTTGCTGGTCCGGATGCGGCCTTCGACGTACACCGAACGCCCCTTCTTCAGATACTGGCCGGCAATTTCAGCCACCTTGCCGAAGAAGACGACGCGGTGCCACTCGGTATTTTCCTTGTATTCGCCGGACGCCTTGTCGCGCACGCGGTCGCTAGTGGCAATACGAATGTTGCAGACGGCGTCGCCGCTCGGCAGGTAGCGGGTTTCCGGATCGGCACCCAGATTGCCGACGAGAATCACTTTATTGACCGAAGCCATGTTGCCTCCCTGGATGGTGTGCGAGAAGAAGAAAGCGCGATTATAGGGGCTTAGGCCGTTGCTTGCCGACGACGCAGCGCCGGCATGGCCATGGTCGTCGATAGCGACAGCCAGATCACGGTGAGCAAGCCGCCACAGGCCCAGACAGCGCCCGGGCCGAGGTGCTTGGCGAGCGCCCCGCCGAGCACGCCGCCGACAAACAGGCCCAGCGCCTGCGTGGTGTTGTAGACGCCGAGCGCGGCGCCTTTGGCGTGCGGCGGCGCAATGCGCGAGATCAGCGACGGCTGCGTCGCTTCGAGGATGTTGAAGGCCACGAAGAACAGCGTCAGCCACAGGGCGAGGCCGTAGAGACTCGTCGAAAACAGGCCGAAACCGATCTGCACGACGAGCAGCACGACCACTGCAGCATTGAAGACCAGCTTCATGCGGCCATATTTTTCGGCGGCAATGATCGCCGGCACCATGATCACGAAGGACACCAGAAGCGCCGGCAGGTAGAGCTTCCAGTGTTCGGCCACCGGCAGGCCGCCGGTGGCGATCAGCTGCGCCGGCAGCAGTACCCACATCGCGGTGAGCATCAGGTGCAGGGCAAAGACACCGAAATTCAGGCGCAGCAACTGCCGATTGCCGAGCACTTCGACGAAGCTCGGCCAGGTCGGCTGGCGCGGCACTGCCGGTGCCGCCGGAACCACTCGGAGGACGACGAAAATGGCCAGCAGGGCCAGGCCACCGGTCAGGGAAAAGATGCCAGGCATTCCGATGCTCACGAAAAGCAGCGGCGCGGCGACCATCGAGACGGCAAAGACCATGCCGATCGACGAGCCGATCATGGCCATCACCTTGGTCAGATGCTGTTCGCGGGTGAGGTCGGCGGCAAGCGCGGTCACCGCCGCCGAAATGGCACCCGCGCCCTGCAGCACGCGCCCGGCGATGACGCCGTAGATGTCGCCGGCGGAAGCGGCGACGAAGCTGCCGAGGGCAAACAGCAGCAGCCCGAAGACGATCACCGGCTTGCGCCCGAAGCGATCGGAGGCCGCGCCGTAGGCGATCTGCAGGAAGGACTGCGTCAGTCCGTAGGCACCGAGCGCCATGCCGACCAGCGCCACGTCGTGGCCGGATGGCAGGTCCTGCGCGTAAATGGCGAAGACTGGGAGGATCAGGAACAAGCCGAGCATGCGCAAGGCAAACACAGCCGCCAGGCTGATGCCGGCGCGCTTTTCCTGGCTGCTCATTCGGTCGCTAGTGGGGGCGGACATGGGATTTTGGTGCCGGACTGCGGAATTGCGTATATTAGCAGGTTTGCCAAAGCCCCTTGGGCCCGCAAACAATGGACGAGATCAACGAGATCCGGATTCGCGGTGCGCGCACGCACAACCTGAAGAACGTCAATCTCGACCTGCCGCGCAATCGCCTGATCGTGATTACCGGGCTTTCGGGTTCGGGCAAGTCGTCACTGGCTTTCGATACGCTTTATGCCGAAGGGCAGCGTCGCTACGTCGAGTCCTTGTCGGCCTACGCCCGGCAGTTCCTGCAGCGCATCGAGAAACCCGACGTCGATCTCATTGAGGGCCTGTCGCCGGCAATTTCGATCGAGCAGAAGGCGACCAGCCACAACCCGCGCTCGACGGTTGGAACGGTCACCGAAATCCACGACTACCTGCGCCTGCTTTTCGCCCGCGCCGGCACGCCGCACTGCGCCGAGCACCAGCTGGCGCTCGAAGCACAGACCGTGGCGCAGATGGTCGATCACGTTCTCGCCTTGAGCGAGGACAGCCGGCTGATGATCCTGGCGCCGGTGGTCGCCGACCGCAAGGGCGAGCAACTCGAACTCTTTGCCGAGCTGCGCGCGCAGGGTTTTGCCCGCCTGCGCGTAGACGGCCAGATCTACGAGATCGACGCGCTGCCCAAGCTGGCCAAGACGCGCAAGCACAGCGTCGACGTGGTCATCGACCGGCTGAAAGTGCGCGCCGACATTCGCCAACGCCTGGCCGAATCCTTCGAGACCGCCTTGCGCCACGCCGACGGCCGCGCCATCGCCTACGAAATGGACAGCGCGCGCGAGCATTTCTTTTCCGCCCGCTTTGCCTGCCCGGTGTGCTCGTACTCGCTGCCGGAACTCGAACCGCGCATCTTTTCCTTCAACAGCCCGATGGGCGCCTGCCAGAAGTGCGACGGCCTCGGCGTCATCCAGTTCTTCGACCCCAAACGCATCGTCGGCCATCCCGAACTGTCGCTCGCCGCCGGAGCGATCCGCGCCTGGGACCGGCGCAACCCCTTCTACTTCCAGATGCTGTCTTCGCTCGCCGCGCACTATGGCTTCGACGTCGAAGCGCCGTTCAGCGACTTGCCCGAGCGCATCCGGCAAATCGTCCTCTACGGTTCCGGGCGCGAGCAATTGCCGTTCACCTACGCCAACGAACGTGGCCGGCTCAGCGTGCGCCAGCATACCTTCGAGGGCATCGTCGTCAACCTTGAGCGACGCTACAAGGAAACCGACTCGCAGGCCGTTCGCGAGGAGCTGGCGCGACTGATCAGCAACCAGACCTGCCCCTCGTGCAACGGCAGCCGCCTGCGCGAGGAAGCGCGCAACGTGCGCGTCGGCACCCTCGCCAGCGCGCGCACCCTGCACGAGCTCAGCCGCCTGCCACTTGCCGAAGCGCGCGACTACTTTATCTCGCTGCAACTGCCCGGCAACAAGGCGCAGATCGCCGAGAAAGTGCTCAAGGAAATCGTCAGCCGCCTGCAGTTCCTGATCAACGTCGGCCTCGACTATCTTTCGCTCGACCGTTCGGCGGAAACGCTGTCCGGCGGCGAAGCGCAGCGCATCCGCCTCGCCTCGCAGATCGGCTCGGGGCTGACCGGCGTACTCTACGTCCTCGACGAACCGTCGATCGGCCTGCACCAGCGCGACAACGAGCGGCTGCTGAAGACGCTGCAGCAGCTGCGCGACATCGGCAATACGGTGATCGTCGTCGAACACGACGAGGAAGCGATCCGCAGCGCTGACTACGTCGTCGACATCGGCCCCGGCGCTGGCGTGCATGGCGGCTTCATCGTCGCCGAAGGACCGCCAGCGGCGATCATCGGCAACCCGGCGTCAATGACCGGCGACTACCTCGCCGGCCGGCGGCGGATCGGCACGCGCGACAAGCGCCGCCAGCCCGATGCGCAGCGGCTGCTGCAGATCGTCGGCGCGCGCGGCAACAACCTGCGCAACGTCAGTGTCGACCTGCCGGTCGGCCTGCTGACCTGCATCACCGGCGTTTCCGGCTCGGGCAAATCGACGCTGATCAACGACACCCTGTACGCTGCGGCGGCCAGACACCTCTACGGCTCCAGCGCTGAACCCGCCGAGCACGAGGCCATCGTCGGCCTCGATCATTTCGACAAGGTCATCAACGTCGACCAGAGCCCGATCGGCCGCACGCCGCGCTCCAATCCGGCGACCTACACCGGCCTGCTGACACCGATCCGCGAACTGTTCTCGGGAATCCCCGAAGCCCGCGCACGCGGCTACGGGCCGGGCCGCTTCTCCTTCAACGTCAAGGGCGGGCGCTGCGAGGCCTGCCAGGGCGACGGCGTGATCAAGGTCGAAATGCACTTCCTGCCCGACATCTACGTTCCCTGCGACGTCTGTCACGGCAAACGCTACAACCGTGAAACCCTCGAGATCCAGTACAAGGGCCGCAACATCCACCAGATCCTGCAAATGACCGTCGAGGTGGCGCGTGAGTTTTTCGACGCCGTGCCGGTCATCGCCCGCAAGCTGCAGACACTGGTTGACGTCGGTCTGAGCTACATCACCCTCGGCCAGTCGGCGACCACTCTCTCCGGCGGCGAAGCACAACGCGTCAAGCTGGCGCTCGAACTTTCGAAGCGCGACACCGGCAGAACACTCTACATTCTCGACGAACCGACCACCGGGCTGCACTTCCAGGACATCGAAATGCTGCTCACCGTCCTGCACCGGCTGGTCGATCACGGCAATACGGTGCTGGTCATCGAACACAATCTCGATGTCATCAAGACGGCTGACTGGCTGGTCGACCTTGGTCCGGAAGGTGGCGCTGGCGGCGGCCGCGTTCTTGCCGCCGGCCCCCCCGAGCAGATCGCGGAAGTCGCGGAGAGCCACAGCGGCCGTTTCCTGAAGCCGCTGCTGGCGCGCCGCGGGCAAGCGGATTCGCTCGCCCAATGAGCCGCCACATCGACGCCAGCTGGCTGGCGCTCCGCCGTACCGCCTTGCGCCACTTGCCGCCGATCCGCCAGGCAGACGATCGTCCGGCATGGCATCGCACAGCCGCCAGCGCCAAAAATTTTCTTGGCAGGAGCTGAATCCATGCCAGAATTGCAGCCTTTGGCACCCCTTCCCAGCCGGTCGCCGAAATGCAAGAATGCGCCTGAATGAAGGCTCGTAACCACCAAAGGAGATAATATGAACAAGTCCGAAATGATCGATGCCATTGCTGACCGCACCGAACTCTCCAAAGTCGCCTCTGCGAAAGCGCTCGACGCCGTGATCGACACGATCGTTGAAACGGTTGCCCGCAGTGAAGCAGTGACGCTGGTTGGTTTTGGCTCTTTCAAGGCCAGCCCGCGCGCTGCGCGCGAGGGAAAGAACCCGAAAACCGGTGCGAAGATCCAGATCCCGGAGACCATCGTCCCGAAGTTCACCGCCGGCGCGACCTTCAAGGCACGCGTGGCGGGCAAGGACGAATAGGACTGGCGACACGCGCGGGCCGCCACTTTCGCACGGGTGGCTTTCGTACCGGCCACACGCGCCAGGACTGGATAAGGAACAGCTTGACGATGCGCAAGCTTGTCCCTTGCCAGCAAGCGTCACTGCAATGATCAAACCTCTTCAAGTTTCGGAGCTATCCATGCGTATTGGTACCATTCGCCGCTTAGTCGCGACCGCCGCACTCGCCCTTCTCCCGCTCGCCGTATCCGCCCAACAAGCACCCGCCGCCGCGGCAATGACCGCGACCGCCCCGGGTGAGTTCGTCGGCATGGTCGAGGCGCAGGTTTCGCTGGTCGTCGACGCGATCGACAAGGCGACGCGCGCGGTCGTACTCAAGGACGACCAGGGCGAGAAAATGGTCATCACCGCCAGCGACGCCGTCAAGAATTTCGACCAGATCAAGGTTGGCGACCAGGTCGTTGCCCGCTACACGCAGACCCTGGTGATGGCCCTCAGGAAAGGCGGCGGGGACCTTCGCGTGCGTATCGACAGCAACGACCAGGCGGCGGCAAAACCGGGCGACAAGCCGGCAGCCGTTGTGGAAAAGGACGTCGCCTTCATCGCCGACGTGCAAGCGGTCGACCGCAAGACGCAGATGATTACCCTGCGCGGCGCCAGGAAGACCGTGAAGCTGAAGATCAAGGACCCGGAACAGCTCAAACTGATCAACAAGGGCGACCAGATCGAGGGCGTCTATTCCGAAGCGGTGGCCGTGTCTGTCGTCCCGGCCGCGGCCAAGAAAGCGCAATAGGCCCATCAGCCCTGACCCGCGACCGCGCGGTGGATCGACGTCCCCGCGCTCGCCGGCAAGCAGGATTGACGCTTCAAATCACGCCGCGTAGAATCCGTGCGGCTTCGGGGGCATAGCTCAGCTGGGAGAGCGTCTGGTTCGCAATCAGAAGGTCGGCGGTTCGATCCCGCCTGTCTCCACCACCCCGCAACACAACGCCGCACCACGACACACCGCAAACCCTGACACCGAAAGGCGCTCAGGGTTTTTTTTGTCTCAAGTAACACCACCCCACATCATCAAAATACCGTGCTGTTGACGGTACGCTTGACAGTATCTGCCGAACGCCTGACGGTAGACGCTTCAATGATGGCATCAGGGGTATGTAATGGCTACAGACAAGCTGAAGGCTATGGAAGTCACGAAAGCGACACCAGGGGAACGGTCGTTCAAGCTTTCGGACGGCGGCGGCATGTATCTGTTGGTGGACGTCAAGGGCGGCAAATACTGGCGCATGGACTACCGCTTTGCCGAGAAGCGCAAGACGCTCGCCTTGGGAGTCTTCCCAGAGGTATCACTACTGCAAGCACGCAAGGATCGTAACGTGGCGCGCGACCGGCTTCGTTCTGGTGAAGATCCCGGCGAGGTGCGCAAGACCGCCAAACTGACCGCGGCGCATCGGGATCAGAACAGCTTCGAGGGTGTTGCGAGAGAGTGGCACAAAGAAATATCACCGGACTGGAGCGCGCACACTCGATACAGGAACCTGCGCATCTTGGAGTTGAACGCCTTTCCATGGATCGGCAAACGATTGATTGCCGAGGTGACGGCCCCCGAATTGCTCGCTGTCCTGCGCCGGGTGAAGGATCGCGGCTTGCTCGATACCGCTCACCGGCTGCGAGAAACTGCCGGCATGGTTTTTCGCTACGGAATTCGCACCGGACGATGCGAGCGAGACATATCTGCGGACCTCAAGGGCGCATTGCCGACCAAACAACAGACCCACTATGCAGCGATCACCGACCCGGCGGGATTTGGCGCACTCCTGCGTGATTTGTGGGCCTATAAGGGCTCCTTTGCTACGTGCTGCGCCCTCAAGCTGTCCGCGTTTTTCGGACTTCGGCCAGGTGAGGTGCGCTCGCTTGAGTGGGCAGAAGTTGACACCGCGCAAAAGCTCATTCGCATCCCGATAGGCAAGATGAAAGCGCGGCGCCTGCACCTGGTGCCCTTGGCTGACCAGGCGCTGGCGATCCTGGCCGAATTGAAGTCGTTGACCGGAGCCGGTAGGTATTGCTTCCCGGGCCTACAAAACCACGACCGACCGATGAGCGAAAACACCGTCAACGCAGCACTTCGGCGGCTTGGCTACGACACCCAAAGCGATCACTCGGCGCATGGCTTTCGAAGCTCGTTCTCGACTATGGCACATGGCTCCGGGCTGTTCCGCTCCGAAGCGGTCGAAGTTCAGTTATCCCATGTGCACGGCGATGAGGTGCGCCTCGCCTATGACCGGGGGGATTTCCTGGAAGAGCGGCGCCGGCTGATGACCTGGTGGGCTGACGAGTGCGAAAAAATGCGCGACACGACGAACACCGGAAAGACCTGAGCGAACGCCGAAAACAAGAATTCAGCGAGCGTCAAGCCGTTTGCCTTAACCGCTTGACAAGACCTCTCCAAAATCACGCCATGCTTCCCCACACCATTTCGATGCGGGGGGTTCCATTCAAGGAAAACGCATGGCACAAAGAACCATCCCGCATACGCTATCGTCGTTTAACGACATGCCAGAAGATGCTCTGATCGACGTATTCTTCGTCGCGCTGCTTTTCGGGTGTTCCGCCAATACCATCTGGCGTAGATCGCGGACCGGCGCCATTCCAAAGCCTGTATATCCTTCTCCGCAGCAAACTCGCTGGCGAGTTGGCGACGTGCGCGGGGCGTTGAGGGCGCTGACCAACAGTCAGAAGGTCGCATGATGGCCGCCGCCCTCACACCCTGCTGTCATGTGTTGACATCGTCGACCATGCGGGCGCATGATGGAGATGTCGCTGCACATCAGCGGCCGAGATTGGCGTCTCGGATAGTAGGCGGACGAACCGCCACCAGTGCGGTATTTTTTCGTCTGTCTGCATGGCTCCAGAGTTTTGGGCGGCCGTGCGGGGCATCGCAAGATGCGCCGGTGCCTACTACCGGTACGCCAACCTGCACGGTCTGCCCTCCCCAATTGGCGTTGGGGAAGGCGGTTCACAAACCGCTTAGTAGGAGTCATGTCATGAACAACACCTCCGGCGCCCCCGCGCGCCAATCCAGCACGCTTGAAAATCTCGATCGCTTTGGCCCTTCCGGCAATACTGCCCTGGCCGCCGTTGGCTTGGCGCTGCTCGATGCCATCAATACCGGGGCACTGACCGTCAACGACCAGGCTGAACCCGCGCAGGCGAAACGGGCGCGCGCCCTGGTGGAAACGCTCTACCCTCTTCAAGACTGTCTGCACGGCAGCGAAACCGGGCTGCCAGAGGCCCTTGCCGCCATGCTCCATGCTGCGGAAGGCATGCCGGCCGCGCCTGATGGCCCGGCTCACGAAGTCCCTCTTTATTCCGCCGTAGTGCGGCCAGCAGTGGCCTTCAGTGTCCCCGTCGAGCTGCCCGCTGACGAAGCCCTGGAAATGGCGGCGATGATTTTGGAGTACGCCATTGCCACCACAGAGAACCCCGCCACCGTTGTTTCTGAGCGGCAAGTGAGAACGGTAAAGGCGTTCGTTGACCAGGCAATTCTGGAACTCGCCAGGACGAGCGCCACCAGCAGCGACATGTCGTTGCCGGCGAAAGGCGGTGCCCAATGAACCCGCTGAGAATTGACGGTACGCCCGGTCCGGATACCCGCGACGCGGTGCGCGATGTGCTCACTTTCATGGCTGATGCTTTCTACGCGATCGCATCGGCGGACGATGTTACGGGCAGCAAGGACGCGACCATCGGTGCCGGCCACATCATGGCCATGTGCGCCGATGCTCTTCGCGAAGCTGACGAGGACGAAAACACATGAGACCACAGCACAACTTGGTGGAACTTCCCGCCGGAAAGACCCTTGCCGACGTTCTGCCCGTTTTCAAGAACGTTGAGGACGAGCGCCACATCGGCATGCCGACGCCTGTCTGTGCGGGCTGCCGAAAGCCGTTCACGGCGGTGCGCAAGCGGCGCAAAGCCTTTCGTCTGTACCCGGTGGACATCTGCCAGGCGGCGCCCGTTGCCTTCGCTTATTCGCTTTGCGGGCGGTGCTGGAGCCACTACCAGGCCGGCGGCGACCGGAAAGAGGCGCTCATGGCGTCTATCGACGCTTTCAGCGACGGAAGCGAGGCGACCCAATGACTCCCGCTGAAAAATTCCTCTCTCGTGTCGAAGGCGTGCGTCAGACGGCGCCAGGCCGCTGGGTGTTCCGGGTGCCTACCCGAAAGGATAAGCGACCGTCAGGGAGTGCTCGAGAACTCGACGACGGGCGCTTGCTGATCCACGACTTTGCAGGCGATTCCACGGCTGACATTCTCGCAGCGGTGGGGCTCGAAATGACGGACCTCTACCCTGAGTGTCTGGCAGGCCACATCAAGAGCGAGCGGCGCCCGTTCCTGGCTACAGACGCCTTGCGGTGCGTGTCGTTCGAAGCCTTGGTCTGTGCTGTCGCGGCAAGGTCTATGGCGGACGGTAAGGCGTTGTCGGCGACGGACCATGACCGGCTAATTTTGGCCGCCGAACGATTGACCAGTGCGGCAACGGTGGCGGGGCTATGAGCAACGTCACCAGCTTGGAACGATCCGCCGAGAAACTCGCCACGGCCAACCGGCGCCGGTCGCCAGCGAAGCCAGCCACAGGCACCTACGATTCTAACGGCAAGCGGGTGATTCGCCACGATCCTGGCCGCCTGCCGGAGATCCTCGACGAACTCGGGGCAGCTCTGGCGGAATATGGCGAGAACCTGTTCGTGTTTGCTGGACGTTTGGTGCGCGTCTATCCGGCGCCTGAATCGCCCGGGAAAGGTATTGCTCGCCCCCGAGGGGCTCTGATACTGCACGCTGTGGACGGTGCCCACCTGGCCGAACTGGCGGGCCGTGCGGCGCTGCATGAACGTTATGACGCTAGATCGGACGCTTACAAGCACTGTGATTGCCCTCGACGTGTTGCGGACGCGTACTTGTCGCGCGGCTATTGGCCTGAACTTCGCCAGTTGTCCGGGTTTGTCGAAGCGCCGATTGTTACCCTCTCAGGGCGACTGCTCGATAACCCTGGGTACGACGCCGAAACGGGCCTGTTCCTGGCCTTTGAGAAGATACCCGGGTACACGGCGCCGGACGCAAAGTCGACCATGAACGACTCGAGCTGCGCGGCTGGCCATCTTCTTGAGGCGGTCTCTGAATTCCCTTTCGTTGACGACACAGACCGTAGCGCTTTCCTGGCTGGCGTGATGACTGGATTACTTAGGCGAGTGCTGGCGGCTGCGCCGATGATGGCGGTTACTGCCCCTTCTCCGGGAACAGGTAAGACGCTGATCGCCGAAACTTTCGCAATCATTGCCACCGGCCGGCGCGCTAGCGTGCTGTCCCTTGGCCACGACGACGCGGAAACGGAGAAGCGTCTGGCCGGCGTGCTGCTGGCCGGCGACGCCTGCATTGCGCTGGACAACATTGAACGACCATTGAAGGGCGAACTACTCTGCCAAGTCGCCAGTCAGCAGTTCGTTCGCCTGCGCCCCCTTGGTGCAAGTGGCATGGTCAGCATACCGACACACGCGCTTCTTGTGGCTACCGGCAATAACCTGTCCATCGTCGGCGACCTCAAGCGGCGAGTGTCCCTGATCCGTCTGGATGCCCGCCAGGAGCGGCCAGAACAGAGATCGTTCAAGCGGGATCACCTGGACGAGGTATTCGCGCGGCGCGGTGATCTCATTCGCGATGCATTGACAATTTGCCTCGCCTATATCGCCGCTGGCTCTCCTGCGGTCGACGGGCTCTACCCCTTGGGAGGCTTCGAGCATTGGGATCGCCTGGTACGTCGCCCGCTGGTCTGGCTGGGGCTCCCCGATCCGCTCAAAGCATCCGAGGCGCTACGCGACCAAGACCCTGACCTGGAGGCCATGCGGTTGCTTTTCGGATCATGGAACGAGGAGTTCAGCAGCGAGAAGAAGACCGCCGCCGATGTGGTTTCTGCCGGCATGGAAGCGGCGCCGATGACCTCCGAGTATGTCCGCGCAGAACTTCGGGAAGCACTGCAACTGGTATGTAGTGAGAAACCAAACGCCAGGCGCCTTGGCTACTGGCTGAGATCGCACCGTGATCGCATCGTCGACGGATTGACCCTGAAACAGGCCGGAGCAGATGGTCACGCTAAGGTTGCTCGCTGGTCCGTTACCAGCGCGGGTGATGCGGGTAAAGCGGGTGATGTTTCTATCCCATTCTGAAAAGATGCACCAACCCACTACACCATCAACCGCCGGCCACCCCCTTCCCCCCTTGCGGGGTATGCGGGTAAAGCGGGGTATCTCTCTTACAACGTACGAGAAGTGTCAGAGACAAAAAAAGTATACGGGGTGAAAGTTTCCCCGCAATCACCGCATACCCCGCAGCTTGCCGGCAGGCTTGCGATCGTTCGGCAGCCACTAAAGCCAGTCGTGGCAATGGATGCACGCCGTTCGACGGGTCCTTCTTGGCCTGCTCCCCTGCGGGTAATGCGCAGCGCGGTCTTCCGCTAGGCCGTCTTGGTTTTTTATAGGCAACTCCCGGCTATGCAACGTCGGTTGCGTATAGGTATTAAGGAATGATCTACGAACAGCTTTCGTTTTCTTCGTTGAGGTGGCCAGCCGCGCGTCTGAGTAACCTGCAACTCCTGCTCGATCGGATCGACCTGGCTGTTGACTTTTCCCCGCTTGCGGATGAGCTGTCCCCGCATTTTCCAGGCCCTGGCCGCGGGCGCCGCCCGTGGCCGCTCAATGCCATGATCCGCATTGTCGTTGCGGGGATCGTGCTGAAACTCAACCCGCGGCAACTGGAGGACCTGCTTATTGACCATCCCGGTTTGTGCGAGTGGTGCGGGCTTGACGATAGCCAACCACGGCCGCCCGACTCGGAAACGATCGCGGCATTCATCCGCAAGCTGGCGAAAATGGGGCGCGAAGATGCGATCCCAGCGCACTTGACGCGCCAGTTGTCAGACTGGAACTTGCGCCTGGTGCCAGGCTCATCAATCGAGCCTCGCCTGCACGGCCGAGAGCTGTGATGCACGCCCGCAACCTCTTCAAAAACAGGACCTAAAATGATCCCGATTCAGAGTATCTGCCCTGATTGCTACAACCGCCTTGCGCAAGGCATAGCGCAGCTCGAAAACTCCACCGACAAGACGCTCCTGTTTGGATACTGCGAGCATCATCAAGTACTGCTGAGCGTCTCGGTCGCGCCTGGAGGAATTGCCACCGGCTGGTTGCTGAGCGCCTATGCCACCGAGGAAGAAGCGCGGATGGCAGCCGAGTCAACCCTGGCTGACGCCGAACTGCTTCGGCAACTGGCTGCCGTTTCTCTTGCCCAGCCAGCGGCCAGAACGGTGCAATGATGTTGTTGCATTCCCGCAATGGCGCCCGTAGAATAATGGGACGTTTGAGCCGTTCCTGGTTCTACTCGATGGTTGCAACGCTCCGCGCTTGGCCTGGTAGAGAAGAGTCTGGATCTGGTGGGAGAGCTTCGCGAAGGCGGGCTTCTGGACAAAACGCTTTGTGCGCCAACTGGCGCGCGGGTGATTTGCCGGGAGCCCGCCTTTTTGTTTTCCCGGCCGGAGACATTCTATGCACTTTCGGACCCTGACCTTTGGCCGTGCGGACCCCGCCGGCCGCAGCGTACCAGTGACCGTCAGTACGGAAGAGGCCGTAGATCGCGGGGAGTACGTCGAGATTCTCGATCATTCTCCCGGCGGCGTGGACCTCAGTCGTGCCCCCTTACCTCTGATCGAAAGCCACGACAGCTCAAGGCTGAACATCGGCACCGTCGAGAATCTTCAGATAACCAACGGCAAGCTGACCGGCACCGCCAGGTTCGGCACCTCCCAGCGCGCTGAAGAGATTTTCCAAGACGTGAAGAACCGCGTTGTGCGCAGTGTTTCGGTCGGCTACCAACTGACCGACGATGGCACGCCAACCGGCGACGGCCGCGCGATCCGCTTCAAGTGGATGCCATACGAGGTTAGCGCCGTGGCTTGCCCTGCCGACACCGGCGCCGGATTCTTTCGCCATTACCAGGACTCAAACACCATGAACCAAACAGCCGAAACCACGAACGACTACATGACCAGAAGCCAGCGTAACGCCGCAAAGGGCGGCGCCGCAGCGGAAAACGCGAAGGGGATCATTGCCCTTGCCCGTCAGTTCTCCAACTTCGATGGCGTTCAAGACATAGCCAATGAGGCTGTTATGAACGGCATGTCGAGCGATGATTTCGCGGCGCGTTTGACGCGTCACGTTAGCTCCTTTAACCAGTGGACGCCTGAAATCAACATGTCGCGCCGCGAGGAAAAGCAGTACAGCGTTATCAGAGCCATTGAGTCTCAGCTAACTGGCGACTGGCGGAACGCCGGCCTGGAGCGCGAAGTTCACGAAACGTTGGCGAAAGGCATCACGCACCGCAACGTAACCGGCGTTCTCATTCCGGGCGATGTGGTCGCTAGAAAGATGAAGCGCGATCTTGTGACTTCGACGCCCTCCGCAGGCGGCAACCTGGTAGGGCTCGACCATCGAGCCGACCTCTTCATCGACGCCCTGCGCGAACACAGCGCGGTGTTGGGCCTGGGGGCGCAGCGTGTCAGCGGATTGGTGGGGAATGTGGATATCCCCGTACTCGCTGGAGACGTTTCCCCGGAATGGATGTCCACCGAAACGGCATCAATCACGGAGAGCGAGCCTGTGTTCGGCCAGCTCTTGCTCAGCCCGAAGAGCTGCGCAGCCTATACTCAGCTTTCACGGCGCTTGATCAAGCAGAGCGGCCCCGCCGCAGAAATGCTCGTTACACACAGCATGATGAAAGCCATCGGGTACTCCATCGACAAGGCGGCGATCCAAGGCACTGGCGTCAGCGGACAGCCTATTGGCCTCCTGCTCAAGACTGGGCTTGGCGTCGTCACCGGGGCGAGCATCGACTGGCCGGCGATCCTCGACTTTGAGGCCGATGTGTCGAGTTCCTTTGTCGACCTGACTGGCCAGTACTGTGGTTTTGTGACAACCCCGGGTGTACGAAAGCTGCTGAAGGGCCGAGTCAAGGTGGCGGGGCATCCTGAGTACCTCTGGCAGAGCCCTGACAATCGGATGAATGGCTACGCAGCCATGGCGACCACCGCATGCCCTGCCGATCACCTGATCTTCGGCGATTGGTCGGAAGTAATCGTCGCTGAGTGGGGCCCGATCGAAATCGTCGTGAACCCATACGACCAGTTCGCGAAAGCATTGGTCGGAGTTCGAGCTATTGCCGATATCGACATCGCCATCAAGCATGGCGGGGCGTTCTCGGTGGCATCTAGCGTCAGCTAACCAGCGTTTGGGCTCTCTCCTCCCAGCTGGTTAGCATTCAGGCCCGCGCTCTAAAGGGAACGGAGCGCGGGGAGGCCCTTTCTGATGCCGTTGGGGAACGGTACTACAGGGCCACCCTACAATGCGCGTGTCAGTATATTTGGCGGTATTTTTCGGATTGATGTTCTCGAAAACCTATGCTACAAGGGCCTTTACCGGGATGTTCGATGCCGCCTGTCTCCACCAAGACATCAAAGCCCGGACCTGCTCCGGGTTTTTTTTTGGCCCCCAGGGGCAGTGTTGGCGGGGGTTTGCCGGCGGTGTGAATTTCTCTGGTCGGTGGATGAAGTCGATTTTTCCCCGCTCGCCGCCGGGATCTCTCACTTATCTCCGGCTGTGCACAGCCCCGCCCCCTGTAAACGAAGCCAAGGCAAAGCTGATAGCCAAACTCTTTGCCGTTCCCGTGCGCGCAATCAGCGATCACCTGAAGTCCATCTTCGCTCACGGGGAGTTTAGCGAGGAACCAGCTATCCGGAAATACTTGCGTGCAGTTCTCCTGGTGTTAGTCCGTGGCGCAGATCGCGCGCGTATTTCAGCTCCTACACATTGGCCGACGAACAGCACGCGCCGCCGGAAGCCTGAATCGGCGGGCAGGGAACCGTACCGTAGGAGCAGAAGACGCAGCAATCGCCGCGCTTCGGCCTGAGCAGCGTGTGGCAGGCAAGACACTCATAGAACCACAGACAGGCATCGGTGGGCATCTGCTCGACTCGCGCGTGACCGCAGGCCGGGCAGGTCAGGGTCGATTCAAGGACAGTATCCAAGGCAGCCTCCGAAAAGTTGTCGGCGCATTGTAGCCCGGGTCGTCGCGCGGACGGTCCTGGCGGCGTCGCCGCGATCCCGCGCTGGTGCCGTGTTGCACTCCGTGTGGAACACGGGATTTCCGCCGTCACCTGAATTTCGCGCTACTCTCTCGGCTGCTGGAAGTGTCGTCAGGAATGCAGCGCTACCGGAGAGTCGGGCGCCGGTAGCACGCGCTATGCCGGCTGACCGCGCACGGCGAAGCGCGCTGCCTGTCGCGCTCGGCGAATGTGCGTCGCCAACAGAGCAGGTTTTCCACCCACTCCCCTCTCCTCACGCAAGCAGAAATCAACATGGCCACTGACAACGACAATTCCGACGCCCCCGCGCCGAGCACCGGCTACAGCCACGCGGCGAAAACGGTGGTGCAGGAAACGACGCTGCGTGTTCAGGAAATGCACGGCGCCATCGCCGGAACCTGCTTCGATATCCTGCGCCGGGTGCCGCTGCTGTCCGGGCCGGCACGACTGGTACAGGGCGCGCACGACACCATCACGGCCGGCGTCTACGGCGCGATCCGCCACGGCAGCGGCGGTTTGCTGGCCGCCGCGGCGGTCGTCGAGAAGCAGGCGACGGGCTTTTCTCCCGGCAAGCCGCCGGGACGCCTGGCCAGCGGGCTGCGCGGCGCACTCAATGGCGCTTTCGGCGACTATCTGGCGGCAAGCAACAATCTGCTCGCCATACGCATGGCGATTTGCGCGGACGGCGGCGAGTTGGCGCTCGACGCCGCTTCGCTGCATGCCGCTTTCCCCGACGCGGGCAAGCGCCTCTGCATTTTCATCCACGGACTCGGCTGCGACGAACACAGCTGGGAAGGCGACGATGCCGACGTCCCGGCGGGCGAAATCCATTTCGGCCGGCAGCTACACGCTGACTTCGCCTACGGCGCGCTTTATCTGCGCTACAACAGCGGCCTGCCGATTGCCGCCAATGGCGCGCAGCTGGCGGGCTTTCTCGAGGACTTGGTGGCAGCGTGGCCACAGCCGGATTGCGACTTGCTGATCATCGGCCACAGCATGGGCGGACTGCTTGCGCTCGCCGCCTGCGAACACGCCGCCGAACACGCGATGAATTGGCCACAGGCGACGCGGATGCTGATCTGCCTGGGCTCACCGATCCTGGGTTCGCCGGTCGAGCGCCTCGGGCAGCTGACCCACGCGGCGCTGAACCTCTCGAAGATGACCGCACCGCTGGGCACTGTTGCCGGTACGCGCAGCCAGGGAATCAAGGACCTCAGACACGGTCCCGGTGCGCCGCAGAAGGCTGCCGCGCACGCGCACATCGCCTTTCGCTTTCTCGGCGCCAGCCTGAGCGAAGACGGGAGGCATCCGTTCGCCAGGTTCGTCGGCGACGGCCTGGTGACGCCGGGCAGCGCGACTGCGCATGCGATCGACGGCGACGTGCAATGCGCCAGTCTCGGCAAGCTCGCTCACATGCGCCTGCTCAAGGACGCGCGCGTCTATCGACAGATCAAGGAATGGGTCAGCGCAATCGACGACGGCGCAGCGGAAAAACCCTGAAGCGGCGAAACCTGCCGCCGTCCTAGGCCTGTGGCGACAGCAAATCGTAGAGCGCCGTGAATTCGCCGCTCAGCTTGTGGCGCGGATCGAGGTGAATCATCGGCAGCGCCTGATGGTGCGATTCGCGAATTTTGACCGACGCCGACAGAAACGCGTCCATGATCGGCAGGCCCTCGGCGCGCAGCTCCTCGACCAGCTGCGCCGGCAGGTTGGCGCGCGCCTGATAGTGGTTGACGACGATGCCTTCGACGCGCAGATCACGGTTGTGGTCGCTCCTGATCTCGGCCACGCTTTCCATCAGCTTGTACAAGGCGCGGCGCGAAAAATCGTCGCAATCGAAGGGGATCAGGCAGGTGTCGGCGGCGATCAGTGCCGAGCGGGTAAAGAAATTCAGCGCCGGCGGGGTGTCAATGAAAACGTCGTCATACTCGTGCAACTTCTCGAGCGCCTCGCGCAGCTTGTACATCTTGTAGCGCGATTCGAGCTTGAACTGCAGCTCCTCCAGGCGGGGGTCGGAAGGCAGCACGTCAAGATTGGGAAACGGCGAATGCACGACGTAGGCATCAATCTCGTCGTGAGAAAATTTCAGGCCGAGCAGATCGTCGAAGAAATGGGCGAGCGTCTTCTCCTGACTGTCCAAAGTCTTGCCAAGCAGATAGCGGGACGAATTAGCCTGTGCGTCGAGATCGATGAGCAGGGTCCGCCGGCCGCGCGCGGCGCCGACGGCCGCCAGATTGCAGGCAATCGTCGATTTCCCCACACCACCTTTCTGATTGAAGACGACTCGGCGCATGACATTTTCCTTGTACTGTGTATGGATTAGGCACGAGTTTAGTCCTTAGTCATCCAAGGGGAAAGCGGCAGGGCGCGTTGCTAGGGAGCTGCGGGGCATTCGGCCCGGCTATGCGCCTGGCAAGCCGCTCAACTCACGCTGGGTCAGATAGAGACGCAAATCGAATTCAAGCTGGTGATACGCCGGCTCCATGTGGCTGCACAGCTGGTAGAAAGCGCGGTCGTGCTCGCGCTCCTTGAGGTGCGCCAGTTCGTGCACGACGATCATTTTCAGGAACTCGGGAGGCGCTTCCTTGAACACGCTGGCGACGCGGATCTCGTGCTTGCGCCTGATCTTGCCGCCCTGCACGCGCGCCAGCTTGCCGTTGGTTCCGAGGGCGTTGGCGGTGAGCTGCAGGCGGCTGTCGAAAAGCACCTTGGCGGGCGACTCGGCATTGCGCAGGAAGCGGTTCTTGAGCGCCAGCGTGTAGTCATACAAGGCGCCATCGCTGCGTACCGCGTGCGTGCCCGGGTACCTGGCACGCAGCATAGCCGCCAGCCGATCGTCGGCGATCGCCGCGCGCACCTGCTTTTGCAGGTCCTCGGGGTAGCCCGCCAGGTAGCGCAGCGGCAGCATGCTCAGCAAACGTCGGCGAGGACCTTGTGCAGCCAGGCTTCGATGTCCTGCAGCTCTTCGTAGCACACCGTGTGCTCGGCGGCATAGCTGTGCCAATCGACTGCGTACTTCTCGGCTTTCAGCAGTTTTGACGAGCGCTTTCCGAAGTCATAGGGGATGACCGGGTCGTTCTGTCCGTGGGCCATGAAGATCGGCACGTCGCGGTTCGCTTTCGAAGCCTCGGCGGCCAGCGTATCGGTCATCGGCAGATAGCACGACAGCGCCAGGATACCGGCCAGCCGCTGCCGGTGGCGCAGGCCGGCATGCAGGGCAATCACCCCGCCCTGCGAGAAACCGGCGAGGACGATGCGCGCGTCGGGAATGCCGCGCTCGTTCTCGCGCGCGATCAGCGCCTCGACCTGTCGCGCCGACTGGCGTACGCCTTCGGCCTCTTCCCTGCCCGGCGCGAAGTCGGGCGAAACGATGTCGTACCAGGCACGCATCACGAAGCCGCCATTGATGGTCACCGCGCGCATCGGCGCATGCGGGAAAACGAAACGCAGCGCCGGCAGCTGGTCGAAATCGAATTCGTCGACGATCGGCTCGAAGTCATGCCCGTCGGCACCGAGACCGTGCAGCCAGATGACCGCACATTTCGGAGATTCACCGGTCTGGCGTTCGACACATTCCAGCAACAGGTCATCGGTGTTGCTCGCTACTGAGGTCATTGAAATGATCCTTGTTCGGGTAAACGGCCGCCATTCTATCAGGCGGCCCGGCAGAGAATCGGGGCGCGGCGTGGAAAGGCACGCCGCACGGGTCGGTGCGCCGACGATCAGCCGCGGATGTTGGCGATGACCGCGCGGGTAATCGCCGCCGTGCCGTCCTCGCCGCCGAAGTCGATCGGCCAGATGGCCGACATCGCCTTGTCGACGGCGCGCTCGAGGATGCGGGCGCCATGCGCCAGGCGCGGCTCGGCATGTTGGTCGGCGAGCCAGTCGAGCATCAGGGCGGCGGCCAGGATCTGGGCAACCGGGTTGGCGCTGCCCTGCCCGGTACGCTCGGCTGCGCTGCCATGCGCAGGCTGAAAGATCGCGTAACGGTCGCCGATGTCGGCCTTGGGCGACAGACTCTGGCTACCGGCAAGCGCCGCCGAGAAGTCGGCAAGAAGTCGACCAAGAGCGTTCTCGGTGACCAGGACGTCGAAATCCCAGGGAGCCCTGACCAGGTTCGTGGCAATCGCATCGCCGTGCGCGTATTCGGCCTCGACCTCGGGATGTTCTGCGGCGACCTCGCTGACGACCTTGCGGAAGAGCGCCATCGACGCCAGCAGATTGGCCTGGTCAACGCAGGTCACCTTGCCCGGCCGCCGCTTGCTCTTGGCCCGTCGCCCGGCCAGTTCGAACGCAAACTCCGCCACCCGGCGGCTGCCCTGGCGGGAAACGACCATCGATTCCCGCACCCTGTCGTCTTCGAGCGTTCCGCGACCGTGCGACGAGAGCAAGCCTTCGCTCTGTTCACGCACCACCACCAGATCGATCTCGACCGCACGCTTGTCCGCCAACACCAGCGGCAAACGCGGATAGGCGCGGATCGGGCGCAGACCGGCATAGATATCCATCGCCATGCGCAGGTCGAAATGCGCAGAGACTTCGGTTCCATCAGGGTAGCAGACCTGCGGCAGGCCCATGGCGCCGAGGAGCACGGCGTCGGCTTTTCGACACTCGGCGAGCGTTTCGTCGGAAAAGACGGCGCCGGTCTTTTCGTAATGTCCAGCGCCGCCGTCAAGCTGACGAAAGTCGAAGCTGATGCCGCCCAGGCGCTCGCGGAGAACCTCGAGAACGAGCAGGCAGGACTGCACGACTTCGGGGCCAATACCGTCGCCGGGCAGGACGGCGATCTTGAAACGTGGATCGTTGTACATGTCTTTCTTCCCTTCGCGTTCAGAAGGCTCCACGGCCTGCGAATACGGCCGTGGCAGCGAGCGCAGGCAAAATGCCCGGCGATTGCAGCCCGGCGATCATTGACGGCGAAAAGGTGCTTGCGGTCAAGTGCTTTTGTGGGCTGGCGCGCGTGCGCGCCGTTTTGGGCAGATCCGCGCGCTGGGCAATTGCGGACTCACCCCCACGGCTGCGCGAGACACCGATCCTTCGACGACAATTGCGGCCCCTCTCGGGGGTGGTTTCGGCTCTATGTCGTTTCGTGTGGAACCGGCGATGGGTTTCGCGTTTTGAGGGAGCGGTGATGTCAAGGGCGGACGCAGTCCGGGCGCAGCCGAACCCTTTACATCGCTGCTCCCTCGCTTACGCTTGCTCCGGGCCGAGGAAGGCAGTCTGCCGCCCTCGGCATGGAGGACAATTGCGGCCTTTCCTCTCGCGGCTGCTTCCTCATGATTGAAACGCTGTTCACCCAGGCTCTGGGTCTCGTTGCTCCTTGGCAGGTCGATGAAGTCATCTTCAAGCCAGAGAACGGGCGGATCGATTTCCAGGTCGGATTTGGCGCCGCCATTCACGCTTGCCCAGCTTGCGGTGCAGCGGCGCAGCCGCTGCACGACCGCTTGGCGCGCTCTTGGCGCCATCTGGATTTCTTCCAATACGAGGCCCACCTGCATGCCGAGGTGCCGCGAGTGGCCTGTGCCGGTTGCGGCAAGGTGACGCAGATCGCCGTACCCTGGGCGCGTGAAGGCAGTGGCTTCACCCTGCTGTTCGAGGCGTTGACGCTGATGCTGGCGCCGACCATGTCGGTCCTGGCGGCCGGCCGACTGCTGCGTGTCCGCAGTCGCCGACTGTGGCGCGTGATCAATCATCATGTGGGCCGGGCGCGCGCCCAGGAAAGTCATGCCAGGGTTCGCGCGATCGGCGTCGATGAGACCGCCAGTAAACGCGGCCAGACGTATATCTCTGTTTTTTATGACCTCGACGCACAGCGTCTGCTGTTTGCCACACCGGGCCGGGACAAGGCCACGCTCGGGAAGTTCGCCAGCGACCTTACCGAGCATGGTGGCCAGCCCACCGCGATCACCCATGTCAGCATGGACATGAGCGGCTCGTTCCAGGCCGGCGCCGCCGAGCATTTTCCCGCAGCCGAGGTCTGTTTCGACCGCTTCCACGTGGTCGCTCTGAGCAGCACGGCGCTGGACGAGGTGCGACGCGCCGAGGTCAAGAGCGCGCCCGAACTCAAAGGCACCCGCTGGGGCCTGCACAAGAAACCCGCCGACTGGACCGTCAAGCAAACCGACACCATGCACTGGTTGCAGCGCTCGAACCTCAAGACCGCACGGGCCTGGCGGATCAAGCAGGCGCTGCGCTCCATCTACGCCACCGCCACGACACCTGACGAGGCCGAACCCCTGCTCAAGCGCTGGCTCAGCTGGGCCAGCCGCTGCCGACTCGAACCTTTCAAGCGCCTCGGCAGGACGATCACCAAGCATCTTCCTGGCGTCCTCAACGGTTTTCACCCCGGCAAGCACAATGGCCGGGTCGAAGCGATGAATCGAGCGCTCCAGGAGGCGCGCGCAAGGGCACGCGGCTATCGCCGCGTCGAAAACTTCATCGCCATGGCCTACCTCATCGCTGGAAAGCTCACTCATTTGCCCGCCTCGCCCTTCGCCCCATTGTCGCGGCCAAGCTGAAACTGGTCGCCGTCAGCCGGCGCGAAGCTGGATGTTCTTGGGGTGGATGTTCTTCGAGCGCTTGATATAGAGCTGGTTTTTCTTCGCTGTTTGGGTCTTCTTTGGTTTTATTTCCAGATCGTGTAGTAGCCCGTCCTGTGATGAGGCAGGAGGGGACGCGAGATGGACAGAGAGAAGCAGGACCCCTGCGTGAATTGCGGTCAGGCGTTTGTGCCGGACAGGCGTAACGCGCGGCATCAGCGTTATTGCGGGTCCGCGGCGTGCAAGGCAGCGAGCAAGCGGGCCAGCCAGGCGAAATGGCTCGCCAAGAACCTCGACTATCACCGCGGACCGGAAGCCGTGGCGCGGGTCCAGGCCTGGCGACAGGAGCACCCTGGATACAGCCGCGGCAAGCGTGCGCCGCTTGCCGAGTCCGCGATACAAGAAACCTTAATGTTCGAGCCTGACGCCTCGGCGCCCCTGCCAGCAGAGGCCGTGCGCCCAGCGAAGAAATCTTGTAACGCTCCCACGATCGAACTGGCGCCACCGTTACAAGATTTCTTGAACGCCCAACCTACTGTTCTGATTGGCTTAATCGCCCATATCTGGGGCAGTACGTTACAAGATGACATCGCCTCGGCCCTGACCCGGCTGCTACAACTGGGACAGGACATTCGAGGAGGCCCGCATGAACAGTCCGACCAAGCGGCTATTGAATCCGCAACGTCAGCGGCAGGTGCCCGCGCATTTCAGCTGGCTCGATCATCGGCTGGTGCGGGAACACTACATCGAGAAGGCTGACGTCTGCGCCTGGGCGCTGTACCTGTTTCTGGTCACTGTCGCCGACGCCTGCGGTCTTTCCTACTACAGCGAGGCCAGCCTCTGCCGACGACTGCAGATGGACGCCGTTCGCCTGGCCCGCGCCCGCCGGGACTTGATCGCCCTCGACCTGATCGCCTACGACGCACCGTTGTACCAGGTCCTGAGCGTGCCCGAGTGTGTGCCGGTCGGCACGCGTCTGGCGCGGCTGCGCGCTGTTCTGGAGAGCCGGCCATGATCGACTATGCCACGTGGTGCGCCATTCGCGAGGGGGTGGCCAGTCATCTGACGGCCCCCCAACTTGCCGCTAGCCTGGACCTGGACGTCAAGACCGTCCGCCACTGGATCGACCGCCCGTACGCCCCGCGGGCGCGCGTGCCGCGGGCCAGCAAGCTCGATCCCTACAAGGGGCGCATCGTCGGCTGGCTCGATGCGCATCCGCTCACCGCCCAGCAGGTGTTTCAACGCCTGCGGGATGCTGGCTACGAGGGCGGCATCAGCATCGTCAAGGACTACGTCCACAAGATCCGCCCACCCCGGCGCGAAGCCTTCCTGACCCTGGCCTTCGCCCCCGGGGAAGTCGCCCAGGTCGACTGGGGGGAATACGGCACCATCGCCGTGGGCAACACCCGCCGCCGCCTTTCGTTCTTCGTCATGGTGCTGGCCTGGAGCCGGAAGCTGTACGTCGAGTTTGCGCTCTCGCAAACGATGGAGCACTTCCTGGCGGCACACATCAACGCCTTTGCTGCCCTGGGGGTGCCGCGCAAGGTCATGGTCGATAATCTGCGCAGTGCGGTCTTGCGCCATGTGCGTGGCGAGCCGGTGCAGTTCAATCCCCGCTATCTCGACTTCGCCCGCCATTACGGCTTCGAAATCGTCGCCTGTGCGCCGAGAAAAGGGAATGAGAAGGGACGCGCGGAAAGGGGCGTCGCTTATGTCAAAACCAATTTCCTGGCCGGCCTGGAGCTGCCAAACTTCAGCGCGCTCAATCCGGCCGTCAGGCTGTGGCTGGAGACGGTTGCCAACGTCCGCCTGCATCGCGAAACACAACGCCGGCCGGAAGACCTCTGGGTCGAGGAACGCGCTCATCTGCAGCCGGTCAATCCCCGGCTGTTCGATGTCGGCCGCGTCCTGACCGTTCGTGCCAACCGACAGTTCCGGGTCACGCTCGAGAGCAATCGCTATTCCGTCCCCGCCCGCCTGGCGGGCCGACCGGTGACGATGAAGGTCTATCCGGGGCTCTATGTCGTTTCGTGTGGAACCGGCGATGGGTTTCGCGTTTTGAGGGAGCGGTGATGTCAAGGGCGGACGCAGTCCGGGCGCAGCCGAACCCTTTACATCGCTGCCCGCTTGCTTACGCTTGCTCCGGGCCGAGGAAGGCAGTCTGCCGCCCTCGGCATGGAGGACAATGGCGGTCTTTCCTCTCGCGACCGGTTCCTCATGATTGAAACGCTGTTCACCCAGGCTCTGGGTCTCGTTGCTCCTTGGCAGGTAGCTGAGGTCATCTTCAAGCCAGAGTCCGGACGGATCGATTTCCAGGTCCGATTTGGCGCAGCCATTCATGCTTGCCCAGCTTGCGGTGCAGCGGCGCAGCCGCTGCACGACCGCTTGGCGCGCTCTTGGCGCCATCTGGATTTCTTCCAATACGAGGCCCACCTGCATGCCGAGGTGCCGCGAGTGGCCTGTGCCGGTTGCGGCAAGGTGACGCAGATCGCCGTGCCCTGGGCGCGTGAAGGCAGTCGCTTCACCCTGCTGTTCGAGGCCTTGACGCTGATGCTGGCGCCGACCATGTCGGTCTTGGCAGCTGGCCGACTGCTGCGCGTGCGCAGTCGCAGACTGTGGCGCGTGATCAATCATCATGTGGGCCGGGCGCGCGCCCAGGAAAGTCATGCTAGGGTTCGCGCGATCGGCGTCGATGAGACCGCCAGTAAACGCGGCCAGACGTATATCTCTGTTTTTTATGACCTCGACGCACAGCGTCTGCTGTTTGCCACACCGGGCCGGGACAAGGCCACGCTCGGGAAGTTCGCCAGCGACCTTACCGAGCATGGTGGCCAGCCCACCGCGATCACCCATGTCAGCATGGACATGAGCGGCTCGTTTCAGGCCGGCGCCGCCGAGCACTTTCCAGCAGCCGAGGTCTGCTTTGATCGCTTTCACGTCGTTGCTCTGAGCAGCACGGCGCTGGACGAGGTGCGACGCGCCGAGGTCAAGACCGCGCCCGAACTCAAAGGCACCCGCTGGGGCCTGCACAAGAAACCCGCCGACTGGACCGTCAAGCAAACCGACACCATGTACTGGTTGCAGCGCTCGAACCTCAAGACCGCACGGGCCTGGCGGATCAAGCAGGCGCTGCGCTCCATCTACGCCACCGCCACGACACCTGACGAAGCCAACCCCCTGCTCAAGCGCTGGCTCAGTTGGGCCAGCCGCTGCCGACTCGAACCCTTCAAGCGCCTCGGCCGGACGATCAGCAAGCATCTTCCTGGCGTCCTCAACGGTTTTCACCCCGGCAAGCACAATGGCCGTGTCGAAGCGATGAATCGAGCGCTCCAGGAGGCGCGCGCAAGGGCACGCGGCTATCGCCGCGTCGAAAACTTCATCGCCATGGCCTACCTCATCGCTGGAAAGCTCACTCATTTGCCCGCCTCGCCCTTCGCCCCATTCTTGCCCGTTCCACACGAAACGACCTAAACCCCTATCCGGATCGCGTCTGTGTCTATCACGACGGCGAATTGGTCGCCCGCCATGGGCGTTCCTTCGAACGCCATCAGGACATCGAGGACCCCGATCACCCGAAGACCTTGATCGCTCAACGTCGGCATGCCCGCGATGCGTTGGTACTCAAGCGCTTCCTGGGTTTGACGCCACTGGCAGAGAAATATCACGCCGGCTTGCTCGATCGCCGGGGGAATGCGATAGCGCATGTGCGCAAGATCGTGGCACTGGCCGAGATCCACGGTGACGACGCGGTCGTGCGGGCGATGACCGATGCCCTGACCTTTGAGGCCTTCAGCAGCGAATACATCGCCCATCTGATTGACGCACGTCGCCGCCAGTTGCCCGAGCCGAGCCCGCTACACCTTATCCGCCGGCAGGATCTGCTGGAGCTTGAACTGCCACCACCGGACTTGTCCGCTTATTCTGGCATCCGCACGGGAAACAATCCGCAAGACGAGGTAGGAGGTGATCATGACCATGTCTGAGGCGCTTCTCGCGAAGCATCTGGGTCGTTTGCAGCTGCCGTATTTCGTTCAGCACGCGCCGGGCTTGATGGCTCAGGCGGCCCGTGAGTCGTGGTCTCATGGCCGCTTTCTCGAAGGCCTGGTGGCCGGCGAGGTCGCTCGCCGCGATGAGGCGCTGATTGCCCGCCGCATTAAGGCCGCGCGCTTGCCCGGCATCAAGACGCTGGACGGCTTCGACTGGTCGTGGCCGAAGAAGATCAATCGGCCGCAAATCCAGCATCTGTTCCGCCTCGATTTCGTGCCGCCGCATGGCAACGTGATTCTGCTCGACGCGGTCGGCGTCGGCAAGACTCATCTGGCCATAGCCCTCGCTCATGCGGCCTGCCTGCAGGGCCTGACGACGCTGTTCACCACCGCCGTCGACATCGTCAATGCGCTGGCCGCCGCCCAGGCCACCGGCGGGGTCAAACGCGAGATGACCAGGCTGCTCAAACCCGCCATCCTCTGCGTCGACGAATTGGGCTATCTGCCGATTGACAAGTTTGGCGCCGATGGCCTCTTCCAGGTGATCAGTCAGCGCTATGAGCGCGGTTCGACAATCATCACGTCGAATAAAGCGTACAAACAATGGCCGGAGATCTTCAACAACGACAGCACCCTCACTGCCGCCTTGCTCGACCGCCTGCTGCATCATGCCGAGACACTGGTCATCGAAGGATCGTCCTACCGGATGCGCGAGCAGCACGACGCCTGATTCAGAAACCGTCCTCGGCCAGCCCCTGCACCGACCGCCTTTGCCCACGGGCCGGGCGGCCCTCTCTTGGCGCTCTCTAACCAACGTTCCAGACCACAGCTCCGGCCTTGCTCGCACCAGATTTATGTCGGCTTGTGGACGCCGGTTTCACCCCGGCGCCGACACCCCATTCTTGCCCGTTCCACACGAAACGACCTAAACCCGTGGTTTCCCGGGGGCCGGCGGCAGGCCATCGCGACAGCGGAAATTACCTGCGGAGCGCGGCGCCAAGGCTCTTCTCCATCACCGCTTGGCGTGCTACGTTTGCCCTTCCCATTGCCACTTGGAGGGTATCGACATGGCCTTCAGCCCCGCATCGCGCGTCCAGGACTACCTCGTCTTCGGCGAATTCGGCGACGTCAATCCGTCGATCACCGACTCGTCGACCTATACCTTCCTGAGCCCCGAGCGCATGGAGGAGTTGTTCGAGCACGAGATCGAAGGCTGCTTTCTCTACTCGCGGCACTTCAACCCGACCAACAAGTATCTCGCCAGCGCCCTGGAACGTATGGAAGACGGCGAATCGGCGCAGGTCATGGCCTCCGGGATGGGCGCGATCAGCACCACCCTGATGACCCTGTGCGGCGCCGGCGACGAGATCGTCTGCGGGCGCAGCATCTATGGCGGCACCTACGCGCTGCTCAAAAACCTGCTGCCGCGCTTCGGCGTCAATACGCGCTTTGTCGATCTCTGCGACCACGACGCCGTGCGCGCGGCGATGACTCCACGGACCCGTGTTCTCTACTGCGAATCGCTCAGCAACCCGCTGCTCGAAGTCGCCGACCTGCCCGCGCTGGCCGCGATTGCCCACGCGCACGGCGCACAGCTGGTCGTCGATAACACCTTCACGCCGATGATCCTGTCGCCGCTGCGCCACGGCGCCGACATCGTGGTGCACAGCCTGACCAAGTTCGTCAACGGCACCAGCGACTGCGTCGCCGGCTGCGTCGTCGCGTCGCGCGACTTCATTTCCCGGCTGAACGACATCAACGCCGGCCCGAGCATGCTGCTCGGGCCGGTGCTCGACAGCACACGCGCGGCGAGCATCCTGAAGAACCTGCACAGCCTGCACATCCGCCTGCGCCAACACGGCGCCAACGCGCTGTATCTGGCCCGCCGGCTCGAAGAACTGGGGCACGCGGTGCACTACCCCGGGCTGACCAGCCATCCGCATCACCAGCTGCTGACGCAATTGATGAACCCCGGCTACGGCTGGGGCGGCATGCTCACCCTCAACGCCGGCGACCTCGCCGCCGCCAACCGCCTGATGACCCTGATGCAACGCGACAAGGTCGGCTACCTGGCAGTCAGCCTCGGCTACTTCAAGACCCTCTTCAACACCCCCGGCCACAGCACCTCTTCCGAGATCCCGCCCGCAGAACGCGAAGCGGCCGGCCTGCGCGAAGGCCTGATTCGCTTCTCGATCGGTCTCGACGAAGATATCGCCCAGACCACCGAGCGCATCGAAAACTGCCTCAGCGAAGCGGAAGTGCGCGGAAATCTGTAGAATCCCGTCCCGGGCCTGTAGCTCAGTTGGTTAGAGCAGAGGACTTAGCGAGGCCAGCCCGGACATCGTCTGATGAGTGGCTGGTCGCATGGGTTGCCCGTCGGCAGCGTCACGCTGGCGGCGGGTAGAACTGGTCAAATTCGGTGAAAGCTGGGGCCTGCGGGCGACGCCAATACCGAGCCAAGCCCCGAGACAGCAGCGGGGAAGGTGTAGAGACTAGACGGCCAGCCTGTAACGGGAAGGTATAGTCCAGACCACAAACTCGCCAGAGGCGGCGAAAGCCGTAGTGGTAAGCATAATCCTTTGGTCCAGGGTTCAAGTCCCTGCGGGCCCACCAAACAAGAAGACCAACCCCTCATCGGGTTGGTCTTTTTTTGCGTACTGCCGCGTGTTTGCGCGGGTTCGTGCGGGTTCTTGTGGACTTCGAGTTTTCCCGCGGGCACCCGGATTTGGCCGTTTTCACTCTCTCCGGGGCATTCTTCTCTCCGCCTCTATCTCCGCCGAAGGCCAGAAGTCCACGAGCGCCCCGACCTGGTCTGTTACAAATCAGCAACTTATAGGTGGTCCGATCAAGCGGTTGATTCGTGGCATTGGTAAGGGACGGAAACAGCGGCCCTCGTAAAGAGAGGCAAGTCCTAAAAATCTTGCTCGTTGGCGAGTTGTCTCTAGCCAACTTCCGACCGTGCGCCCAACCAGGTAACTTCGGTTGAGAGACTTGCGTCCATCGTCGGCGAACTGCCGACCACCCGAGCAATCTGGTAATGGCTGCGGCAACTCTCGTGAAGCCGCCTTAAGACTGCCAACGATCTTGGGCATTGTGGCTTATCATTCGTCATGTAGCCATTGGCATGTTCTTCGCGGGTGTCACGGCTATCCCGCGTGCTACGCGACTACCGAGGGCTGTTCACTTCGCCGTGCAATCGCTGTTGAAAACCAAAGGGGCGTATTGTGCGCGAACAACGTGGTCGAGGCATTTTTTTGGACCTGTGTCGTTCCGTGTGCAGAAACTCTGCCGCTTGCCACCGCTTACCAGAAATGGGGCAGGCCCCTTACTGGTTGTCTCGCGCGCGTCATTGAAGGCGCGGTTAACAGCGCGCGGAGCTTGGCGAGGAAAGCCCTCGACGACCGCCGAAACGCAAAAACACCCCAAGACTCCAGGGGCTGGGTCTGGTTATCGTCAAAGGCCGGCGGATCCAGAGCCCGTCCTGCGATGCGGTAAGAACTTCACGTACTCGGCGGGATTAGGGGTGGGTGAACGTGCTAGTCGGCAAACGCATCCGCGTCCTCGCGGTCGCGATTCAGATAAGCAGACTTAAATCCAGTACGCGCATCAGCGGGATCTGCTAGCAATACTAATCGCGTTAGCCCAATCAGCTGATTTCCCTCCCGGAATTCGACATCCGCGTAGTCGACTGTCCCGAAGTCTTGCGGCTTTGGAATCTTCACCGTTGTTGTGGCTAGATCCGCCATCATACCTGTGTTGCTTTTATGTTGAAAGCAATTGAACATTCCTTGCTCCTTGTTGAACGGCACCTCGCTGTGCCAGCATGCGTTTTTGTCTTAAGGCCCTGTACGCGTCAAGGGCGGGGTACAGTCCGTCGGAGATTATGGCCCCAAGTTGAACGTCGTATCGCTCACTGAACGACCCCTTGGATCCACTGTCCACGGTCAGGAAGCCACAAAGAGCTTGGCGCAATGGCTCCGCTTCATGTTCGTCGGCGGCCTGGGCGTCGTAAACATAGCGGATTGGCCATACGATTGTTGACTCATACTTCGGCAATGTCGGATGCAACTTAAAGGATGAGTTCTCATAGTTGTCGGAACTCGACAGCCCGTCGTTAAAAAAGTACGCTTTTTGACGCCGAATGATCGTCCAAAAATCAGTATTGTCCCGAACCAAGTGTCGCGTCCCCTCCGCCGCGTCGCGCTCGCGACTTTCCGTCTCTGAGGCTTGGTCGCGCGCAAGAGTCGTTACATAGTAAGCGTCCAAAGAATCACTTGAAGCGTCTGGTTTCTTGCCCAAGAGCTTGATGCTCGTGCGGCATTTCACAGACGAAACCATAGAGAACACCTGAGCCGTAACCGTCAAGACTTTCTGAACGTCCTGTCGGAATTCCCTATCACTATAGCTAGGGGGGCCAGCGTGCGTAGACTCATCGGCGAGTTCGTAATCAATTCGGTGGTAGATGTCACGAGCATAGTGAATGGCCTGATGCACGCCTGCAAGTGCTTCGGCATATTTAGCCTTTTCACCGTTGATGTAACTCGACGCGAGGGAAAAGAGGGAGAAAACGATCAGGTACAAACCAAGGACAACTAGAAGCACCACTTCCTTACTCGTCGGAGAGAAGAAGAAAGTTCCAACGATGCCAAGAAGCGCGAGGACTACATAAATGTGGTGGAGGGTTTCGTGCCACGTCGAACTTAGTCGTGACAGCGTGTGCAGCCTACGACCCAACGATTCTTTGGGCGTGCTCAATGCACGACTCCTCGTTTAGGAAACATGGCGCGCAATCCGCAGTGTAGTGAAGAAGACCCCTAGTGTGCCTATGTAGACACAGGCACCTGCGATCATCATGCTACAAAGTGGTTGCCAAAGCAATACCTAGCGCATATGGCGCACCAAGGCAAAGCATCTGCAAATCAATTAGTTGCGATCTCTTATTGCGCTAACCTAGTAGGAAGCCCATGTCTCGGCAAATTTGTCCTAGACATGAAAGAACGGCCAGCGATCCTCCCTGCCGTCCGCAATGTCTCATGTACGGCTACCACGCGCACGAATTAGGATGCGGCCGGTCAGCTCTGCAGGCCGTCGCCAACCACACCAATCCTCTTGCGCTGCTCCTCCCACAGCACCGGTGGGCTGATCGCAAGCTCATGCACGCCTACGCCCTGAGGCAAGGTTTCATTCAGGATAGCCGCCACGATGTCAGGCGCGAGCGTGGTCAAATTGAGCATGCGGCACATGTAGCTGTTGTCGATTTTCTCTCGGGCGGCAAGTTCGGTGATGGATTTCGCTTCGCCGGATTCGAGCATCGCCAGCCAGCGATGACCGCGAGCCAGTGCCAGTTGCATCGGCGTGGCGGCCACATCCCAGGGCCTGGGCTGGGCGGCTTCACCGTTCGGCAGGGTGACCAGTTTCCGCCCGCTGCGGCGCTTGATTTTAATCGGCACCGACAGGGTCAGCCTGCCGTCGCTGGCGGCGATGACATCTGACGCCCCCGTCCTGCGGATACGGATCCCGTTCATCCCAGCGCCTCCTGCCGCCGTTCGGCGGGCGCTGGACGCAGATCCAGCACCACCCGCTCGATGCCATTGGCGCGCAGGCGCACTTCCAGATCAGTGGGCGAAACGATCACCTTCTCGACCAGGAGCCTGATGATCCGGGTCTGCTCGGCGGGGAACAACTGGTCCCAGATCACATCGAGGCGCGTCATGGCCACGGTGACCTGGGCTTCGTCCAGGGTCGGATCCAGCTTGTTCGCCCGCGACACGATGTCGCCGACCAGGTCCGGCGCGCGCAGGATGCCTCGTAGTTGTTCGAGCACTGCCGACTCCAGTTCTGCCGCCGGCAAGCGTGGCAGACCGGACGCGCCCGCCTGCTCCTTGGTATCGCGCATCGGAATGTAATACCGGTAGCGGCGCCCGTTACTCTTCTTCGTCGTGTGCCAGGGAGACAGGGCACGCCCGTCGTCGCCGAACACGATGCCCTTGAGCAGGAAGGGCACCACCGCCCGTGTGGCGTTGCCGCGCACCCGGCAATTGGTGTCGAGGATGGCGTGCACGCTGTCCCACACTTCGAGTTCGATGATCGGCGGATGCGCCGCCGGAAACCACTCACCCTTGTGCCGCAGTTCGCCGAGGTAGGTGCGGCTGTGCAGCAACTTGTAGATCATCCCCTTGTCGATCGGCTTCCCCTCGCGGACCTTGCCTTCCTGCGTGGTCCAGGCCTTCGAGGTCACGCCGTCGAGCTTCAATTCGTTGAACAGCGACGTGCTGGAGCCGAGTTCGACGAAGCGCTGAAAGATGTGCCGGATGAGTTTGGCCTCGCATTCGTTCGGCACCAGCCGCCGGTTCTCGACATCGTAGCCCAAGGGCGGCACGCCGCCCATCCACATACCCTTGCGCTTGCTGGCGGCGATCTTGTCGCGGATCCGTTCGCCGGTGACCTCGCGCTCGAACTGCGCGAAGGACAACAGAATGTTGAGCATCAATCGACCCATCGAGGTCGTGGTGTTGAACTGCTGGGTCACCGAGACGAAAGAAACGCCGTACCGCTCGAAGACTTCCACCATCTTGGAGAAGTCCGCCAGGCTGCGGGTCAGGCGATCGATCTTGTAGATCACGACCACGTCGATCTTGCCGGCCTCGATGTCGGCGATCATGCGCCGGAGTGCCGGACGCTCCATGTTCCCACCGGAGAAAGCGGGGTCGTCGTAGTCGTCCGCCACGGGAATCCAGCCCTCTGCTCGCTGGCTGGCGATGTAGGCATGACCGGCGTCGCGCTGTGCGTCGATGGAGTTGTATTCCTGGTCCATGCCTTCGTCGGTGGACTTGCGCGTGTAGACGGCGCAGCGGACGCGCCGTTTCAGGGCTTCGCTCATCGCCGGAGTTCTTTCCTGGCCGACGTTGCCTGCTTCGCTGGGCCTTTGAGCCCGAAGAAAAGCGGTCCGGACCATCGTGTGCCGGTGATCTCGCGTGCGATCATCGAGAGGCTCGGGTACATCCGGCCGTTGAACTCGTATTGTTCATCGGCGGTGGCGACCACGCAGTATTCGACGTCGCGATATTCACGTGTCAGCACGGTGCCCGCTGCCGGTCGGGTGTCGCGGTCGCGTTTCGTGACCTTGCCCGTATCGACGAGGGATGAAATTCGACGCTCGTTTCTCTCCAGCAGTTTGGCATCGACCTTGCGGAACTCGACTTCCTGCAAACGGTAGGCGATGCGACGTTCCAGGAACGGCCGGTTGTAGTTGGGCGTGTCGGCGCCGAACAGTTTCTGCCAGAGCGCCTTGATCTCCGGCATCTGGAGTTCGGGCAAGCGGGCGATCTGGGCCAGGACCGATGGTGGCGTGGCGGGAGTGCTCGGGGAGATGTTCATCATGACTCCGTTCTATTTTTTGTTGACGGGGTGTGAATGAACGCGCTGGTGGCCGGAGAAGGCAAGCTCAAACCCGTTCTCTTGGGCCAGAGGCTCTCCGAGGCCGCGAAGGCGGGCCAGCCCATTGGCCAGCAATGATGCGATCTCGATCCGACGCTGCTCCGGCGTCATACGTTCCGGGGGCAGATGACTGACCTGACCGTCGCTTCGCGCCGGTTCGCTCTCGGCTCGTGAAGAGGCACTTCGTTTGATGTCACGCATGGGTGTCGGTCCTCGCCGTCAAACTCGCTTGATGCGTAATTGTCCGGATGAACCGCCAGCGACACCATGAGGGAGTTTCGGGCGATTGCGGAGCGCTGAGGCGCCACGCGGGAAGGTCGGTCAGACGGCTACCGAATGATCGGCTGCCCGCAGCGCTCGAACCGGTCGATGGTGGATTCGAGCCCCTCGTCCTCCTCTTCGAGGTCCTCCTGGCGCTGATAACGCCGCTCGGCGTCCGGCAGCAACAGAATGCCCAGGGTCAGCCGATACTGATCGGAGACGAAGCTCATTTCCGTCAGGGGCATCTCGGCCGGTTCGCGGGGAAACCAGCAACTGGCCCGAATCTCATTGACCTCGGCCTGGGCTACCCGATTGCGGTTATCGAACACCGATCGCGTTGGCACCGCGATCGTCCGCTTGCGTGTCGCCAGATAGACCCCGGACTTGAACGCCGCCTCATTCGCGCGCGCCCAAAGCACGAAGTCGTCGCGAACGGCGAGCACGACGGCGCGCCTGGGAGCGAACTCGACCCACTTCAGCATTGCCGCCATCAGGGACACTTCGTAACGTTCCGCGCAGTGACTCAACAGCCCAAACGATGCCGCTTCGTCGGCGACCTGATCGCGAAAATCGTCCGTCGGCATCAAAAACGTCGCCGCGAACGCGTCGGCCTCCTTTTCGATACCGGCTTCGGCGGCATCCCATTCGACCATGTCGGCGTCACTGCACGAGAAGGCGTCGCGCTTCTGGCGATGGAGGAGATAGTGGCCAAACTCATGCGCCTGGGTGAAGCGGATTCGGCCCGGCGAGGCGTCTGCGTCGTTGTAGAGGATCTGCCACCTGCTTCGCGCCTTGTTCGACCTCAGCATCCCTTCAAATCCGGGCAGGTCAGCCCCTTTGATCTCGGTAACGGGATCCGAGGGAAATCGCTGCCGCGTGTAGTCAGTGATGATTTCTACGAGCGGGATGGGCAGCGGATAAACCCCGCCAAAGGCCGGCTTGATGACCTTGGCCAGGAGATCGTTGGCCGTCGCCTTGGGTGATTTGGGTGGGTCGCTCATGGTCGCCGCATCACTCCTCGTCGAAGGCGTCCATGATCTTTCGGAGCTTCTTCTTCACGTCAGGATCGAGAGTCCGGAATTTCCGGAAAAAAGCCTCGTCGGCAATCTTCTCATCCGGCGCCACATCTCGCTCGCTCAGCAGGTACTCGGGCGTCACGTCCAGCGCTGCGGCGACCTTGTTGATCTTGTCGGCCGAGGGACGATGGGCTTCGCGGTTCTCCAGATCCCACAGGTAGCTCTTGCTGGTTTCCGTCAGTTCCGCCAATTTGTCCAGGCTGTACCCCTTGCCGGTGCGCAGGCGGCGGATCTTCTCTCCTAGCAGGGACGACACAGTGTTCCTCTCGCGGGTCTAAACGGCGCGGAGTGTACGTCTTTTCCGAACGAATAAAAACCGCTTTGACACAGAACTTACCCGTTGCTAGAATTGTTCTGCATTCCGAACGCGGCTGTATCTGCATCAACCCGGCCACAGAGGCGCTCGAATTCCCACAAAAAAACCAATCCGCCCAAAGGAGACACCGCATGGCCGCGTTCAACTATCGTCAACTCGTTTGCCTCGTTCCTGCGCGCACCTGGCAATTCTACTTCGAAGCCCGGAAGATCGATCTGCCCGTGGATCACGACTGGGCCATGCCATTTGAGCCCCTGGTCAAGGGCCTGATTGTCGCACTGGAAGAGCTTGAGGCCGACCTGGCCAGGACCACTTATGCCGAATTGCGCCGGGTACACACCTTGGCCAACCGCCGGGGCATGTTCGCGCTGCGTAACGCGGCCAGGCCAGACGCTGCCTTGCATGAAGATTTCTCCCGACTGACCAGCGATGCCGAGCGGGCGCTCTGGACGATGCTCCAGTGGCCTGAACTATTCGACACGGCAGAAGCCTTTCTGTCGGTCGATCTGCAAATCGGTGTTCGCGGCTGGAAACGATTGAAGATCTCGCCCTGTGATCAGATCTTTCGCGGCCCCGAGGACATCAATGCCCTGCGGCTCGCGCTGGCGTCGGCCTTTACCCCGCGCAAGGGAACGCTGCGCGCGTGCGAGATCGAGACACTGGACCGACACCTGGACGGCGGCGTGCAATTCGGCATCCTGATCGAGGACAACCCGCAACGGAAAGCGGAGTTTGGCGACGACGATCGGGTGCGCTGGCGGGACATCCGTCCGCCGGAGAGTATGGACGTGGTGATCTATCCCGCCAACGGCGTGATCGACATCCTCGCCCCCGGTGGGTAAGCGGTAACTACGCGGCGTCAGGCCCTACGTGCCGAGGCGGTACAAAGGCGTGCGAAGTGGATCGGCCGCGAAGAGCTGCTTCCAGAGACGAGGCGTGAGTTCCCGGACGCGCTCTGCCGGATGCTGGCCGACGCGCTGTAGCACATCGACCAGGTAGTCGTACGGGTCGATCTGGTGCAATCGACAGGTGGCGATCAGGCTGTGGATGATCCCCACCTGCCTGGCGCCCAGTTCGGTCCAGCAGAACAGCCAGTTGCGGCGCCCCATCGGGATCACGCGCAAGGCACGCTCGAGGTGGTTGGTGTCGATGGGCACGTCCGGGTCGGTGAGGAAGACCTCCAGTCCACATCGTCGGTCGCGCGCATAGGCGAGCGCCTTGGTCAGCGGATTGCTGGGGAGCAGCCCCTGGGCCGCGAAGCGTTCGCCGATCCAGGCGAAGAAGCGCTCGACGATCGGCCTGGCATGCGCCAGGCGATAGTCCCGCTTGCCGGCGCCAGAGAGCTTCTCTTCCCGGATGGATTCTTCCACCTGATAGAGCGCACCGATCAGTTCCAGCGCCTGGCCCGCCGCTTCCGGCTCGACGGTTTGTGCCTCGAAGAAGTTGCGGCGGGTATGCGTCCAGCACTGGGCATGGGTGATCCCGGTCCTGGTCGCATAGTGCGCATAGGCGTGGTAACCGTCGGACAAGAGGACCGCTCGTTCGGCAGGCGTCAGTCCCAGCGCCGCCTCGACGTGTTTGATCTCCCGGCTCGGGAAGAACGGGAAACAGATTTCGTCCAGTTCGCCATAGACTGGCCAGAAGAAGGCTTTCTTCAGCTTGCCCGGTCCCGCCTGTCCGGCCTTGATCGGCGTCTCGTCCATGGCCTTGACGCGTGACTCGCGAATCGAGGCGAACTGGGCCTCGTAGATCGGTTCGAGCAGGGCGATGCCCTGTTGCGCGATCTGCGTCAGCCAGGGGCGACTGACCGTGATCCCGGCGTCGGCGAGGCGCTGGTGCTGGCGATACAGCGGCAGGTGGTAGGCAAACTTGTCGAGCAGCAAGCCGGCAACGAAGCTCACGTCCGCCCGGCTGCCGTCGATCACCCCGGCCGGTGCGGCGGCGCAAACGAGCGCTTCACTGGCCTTGATCTTGACCACCGGCCGCCGATACTTGATCACCACGTAGCTTCCCGGCCGTTGCGCCAGGCGATAGCTTTCCTTGTGGCTGATCACCTCGTACTCTTCCGCAGTAAGGCCGTCGGTTTCCGGAGCCGCGAGTTCGATGACTTCGACCGGCACGCGTGACTCGTCGAAGAACGGGACGGCTTCGTCGTCCTGGCGGCGGGTCGCTGGCTTGCGGGTGTGGGCGGCTACCTGCTGGCCCGGGGGTGCCGGTAGCGTCGGCGGTGGAAGACACTCGCCGAAACTCATCTGGCCATTCGGACCCGTCTCGATGCGTCGTTCGCTCTTCTGCCCGAAGAGCTGGCGCTTGAACCAGTCGAGTTGCTGTTTGAGGGCGGTGACTTCCTGGCGCAGGGCGCCGATCAGTTCGACGATCTGTTGCGGGGTCAGTGCGGCCGCCTCGTCGAGGCTTGGGAAAGGGGTCGCAAGCGCCGGATTCATGCCGCTATTATACCGCGGGAGTCGTCTTCAAGACGCTGTTTAACATACATTTTATGTACATTTCTTGCTGTTTTTCGGGTGCTGATAACGCTTCTTGAAGCGCTTGGGCTCGATGCCTTCCAGGAGGAGCTTCAGGCCGGTCCAGTCGGTTTCCCGCGTGCTCACCTTCGACCAGTCGGAGACGAAGCGACCGGCTTCGAGGCGCTTGGCCCACAAGCAGAAACCCGTGCGATCCCAGTAGAGGACCTTCACCTGCGTGGCGCGGCGGTTGAAGAAGGCGAACAGCTGTCCGCTCAAGGGGTCCTGACCCAGCGCGTGGCGAGTCAGTGCGTACAGGCCGTCGAAGGAGTTGCGCAGATCGACCGGACGACCGTAGACGTGCACCCGGATCTGGCCTTCGGGGAAGAACATCAGCCGCGCACCAGGTGTAGCTGCAGGCCGCCGCCGAGATCCAGGGTCAGCTCGATACGTCCCGACCGCCCGGTTTCGCTTTGCAGCGGGCCGACATCGACGAAGCCTGTCGACGCCGAGTTGACCAAGGCGTCGCATCGGCCCATCGGCGCGCCCAGTCGGCTGCGCCACCGGTAGAAGCTGGTATCGCTGATGCCTTCGCGATTGCAGAAGGCCTCCACCGCCAAACCGCTGCCGAAAAATCGCGACAGCACCTGCCGCCACTCGTCCGCGCTACGCCGTGCCCGCCGGCTCTCTTGATTCGTTGCCATCTTGACCTCCTCATCTTCTCGCGTGTCAATGAGGAAATTGTCGACGCCAGCGCCGCGCCTGGGAAGAACGCCGCGGAGTTACCGGTTACCCCGGTGGTGAACGGACCCGAAAGATCCTCCTGACGCACTTCGCCCAACACGTCTTCAAGAGGACCATTCAGCCGCACGCCATCGCCCAGCCGATGTTCTTTCTCAATCGTCTGCGCGAGGGCTTCGAGCTGTTTGACGACAGCGAGGTCGATCTCGCCGCCCATCGGGTGGAGCACATTCGCCTTTCGCAGGTACGGGTTCGGTCCAAACTGGCGCCGAGCTGTGATTACCTCATCAAGCCACCTGGAGCCAAGGAGGCCCCGGATGTCCTGGCCTGCGTCCAGTCGCAGGGTCTGGAACAAACGCTGATGCGCTCCGCCTTCAACATCGTCGAGGCCACCGTGACGCTGTACTTTCTGCCGGTTGGGACGAAGAAGCGTGGGCGTGCGGCGCACATCGAGCTCAAGCAAGCCGGCATCAGCAATCTGCGCGACCTCACGGAAGACGAGGCCAAGTTGGCCGAACTCCTGCTGCAGGCCTGGGGCGTGATGGAGCGGTCCCTGGGAACGGCCGACCTGGAGGAAGCAGAAGCTCCCGCTGAACAGCCGCACTGAGATCCGGGGCCCTCGTCATGACGGCCGCAGTCAACGACCAGGCGCTCCGCGAGTTCTGCTGGTTGCTCGAGCAATCCGACCCGCGGGTGAACCCCGACGCGATCTGGAGTGGCGACCAGGCGTCGGTCTACCACCACCTCCGAGAAATCGGAGCCCTGACGCTGTCGAACGAAGTCACCGACGGCAGCTTGTGCCGCGAATGCAGCACGGGGGTGTTTCGGCCGCTCGCCAGCGAGCCCCCCGATCCCGAATTTCCTTACCACGGCTACTGCGGCGAGTGCGGATGGATTGCCCTGCGGAAAGAGGAAGCCCATTTGTGGCAGGCACAGCCCGCCAAGGTCGCCCGCTGGCTCGGCACGGCGTTGCAGTTGACGCCACACTACGTGCCCGAGCCGGTGGTCGAGGGCGTCCTGTGGCGCTTGGGCGAGCGCGAGTTTCGGCGCCGGCGCCATGTGCTGTTCTTCGGGCGGCGTCTTGGCGATGCGCTGGCTCCTGTCAAGGAGGCATTGACTCGCCTGGCTGCGCCCGGCACCGAGGTGATCATCACCACGACGGACGTCTCGGCACTGCGGGCCACTTCGCTCGCCGATCGTTTGTTCGTTCCTTTGCGCGCCATCGCGCACTTGCGGAAAGTCGGACTGGTGGTCGAGAACCTCGAGGCCTACATCCCGGCGCTCGGCAAGATCCAGCACGCCGACGAAACCTCGCTGCGGCCGCTGCGTCTGGGTCAGCGAAAAGCGTTGATCGGTGGTCAGGAGATCCCCTTGTCGCCTCAGGTCTGCTCATTCCTGACCATTCTCGATGATCACGGTGGCGACGAGGTGCACAAATCGCGTATCGCTGAAGCCATGGGAATGGACGGTTCCATTGATGTGCCCCAAGTCTTCAAGCGGCACCGACCGGTCTTCGATACGTTCGTCGGCTCGGACAAGAAGGGGCACTTCTGGCTGAAGCCGGACTTTCTGAAGATCGACGATGAGTAGCGGTGAGCACCTCGACTGAACGCACCCCAGAGAACCTGCGCGTCAGGGTAATCCGCAGCCGTCCCCCCGCGGTTCTCTGATGTCGTGCTAGGACGCACGCCTGCAAGCCCGGCCTCACCCGCCGGGCTTTTTTTCGTCCTGCGAACGGCGCCAGAGGCAATTACCGAATTTGCCCCCGGATTCTGTCCATTTTGCCCCCCCTTTTGCCCACCCCCTGCTTGAAAAAATTCCCCTCACGTTTTCGACATCACTGAAAGGAGATAAACGTGAGTATCAAACACCTCAACCAGCGCGAGTTGGCCGATCGATGGGACGTCAGCGAAGGATCGCTGGAGCGCTGGCGGTCCGTGGGCATCGGGCCGGTCTACCTGAAACTGCAAGGCCACGTGCTGTACCGCCTCGAGGACATCGAGGCCTACGAGGCCGCGAGCCTGCACCAGAGCCCCTCTGAGCGCGTTACCGAGGGAGGTGCGGCATGAACCGCGAATACCTCCATTACCTCCTGGATACCTCTGTCGGCCAACTCGCCGAGCAGTCCAGCGAGATTCTGTTTCGGGTCAAGAACGATGCCGACGATCTGCTCGCGGTCACCAAGACCGTCGTCGAGCACCTCGACCGCGCGCTGGATCTGAAGTACGCCCACCGCGCCCATCAACTGCGGCTCGCCGCCGGCAAGGACACCGGCGTCGTGCACTTCGATGACGGCGATGTCCGGATCACCGCCGACCTGCCCAAGAAGGTCGAGTGGGACCAGAAGCAACTGGCTGCCATCGCTCGCCGCATCGCCGCCACCGGCGACGACCCCTCGGAGTACCTGGACCTCGCCTACCGCGTCTCCGAAGCCAGGTTCACCGCCTGGCCCAAGTCGCTCAAGACCGCCTTCGCGCCGGCACGCACCCTCAAGACCGGCAAAGCCGGATTCCGTCTCGCCCTGTTGAAGGAGAAAGCACCGTGGTGAATCAAGTTCTCGAAGTGCTGCGCAAGCAGTCCATGCTGTTTGCCGACCTGCCGGAAACCGTTCGCGTACCGGGTCACGGCGACCATCCCGCCATCGACGCTCTGCCCCTGGAGTCAGCCAGTGTCGATGACCTGGACCTCGCCCTCCAGGAACTCGACCACAAGATCATGGCGGCCCGCCAACAGGCTTTGGTCCTCCAGCGCCTGCGCGATCAGGCTCGAATTCGTGGCGGCGTCGACAGCGACACGCTCGGCGCGATCTTCGGTTGGGAGGCCTGACATGGCGTTCCCCTTCATCACCGCCGAGCAACGCCTCGCCGAGAAGCGCCGTTCTTCAGGCGTCATCCTCGGTCCTGCCGGCGTCGGCAAGACCACCCTGCTCAAGACCGCTGACGCCGTCAGCACCTTGTTCGTCGACATGGAGGACGGTGACCTCGCGGTCCGTGACTGGCCCTGCGACACCGTTCGACCCCGCACCTGGCCGGAGTGCCGGGATCTCGCCTGCTACATCGGCGGCCCGAATCCGGCGCTCCGGGACGACCAGGCGTACAGCCAGGCGCACTACGACCAGGTCTGCACCCAGTACGGTGACCCGGCGCTGCTCGACAAGTATTCGCTGATCTTCGTCGACTCGATCACCGTCGCCGGGCGGCTCTGCCTGCAATGGGCGAAGGGCCAGCCGCAAGCCTACAGCGAGAAGACCGGCAAGCCGGACAACCGCGGCGCCTATGGCCTGCACGGCGGCGAACTGATTGCCTGGCTCACGCAGTGGCAACACATCCGCAGCAAGGACGTGTGGCTGGTGGGCATCCTCGACGAGAAGCTCGACGACTTCAATCGCAAGGTGTTCTCGCCGCAGATCGACGGCGCGAAAGCCTCGCTGGAACTGCCCGGCATCCTCGATCAGGTGATCTCGATGATCGTCCTCAAGGACGACAGCGGCAACCCGTATCGCGCCTTCGTCTGCCAGCACCTCAATCCCTGGGGCTACCCCGCCAAAGACCGTTCCGGCCGGCTCGACCTCGTCGAGGAGCCGCACCTCGGTCGCTTGATTGCCAAGATCACCGCGCCCTGCGCGCAGCAACGCACCGGAGAATCGTCATGAACAGCAATCCCCACAATGCCGCTTGGTCGGATTTCAACGATGCCGACGACCAGCGCGATTTCGCCTTGATCCCGCCGAAGACCTTGGCCAAGGTCCTGATGACCCTTCGCCCGGGCGGTTACGACGAGCCCAGCCAGGGCTGGACCGGTGGCTACGCCACGCGCTCGGCCAAGACCGGCGCGGTCTACCTCAACGCCAAGTTCACCGTCCTGGAAGGCCCGTTCGCCAAACGGGTGGTGTTCGGCCTGATCGGCCTGTACAGCCCCAAGGGCCCCGAGTGGGGGAACATGGGCCGCAGTTTCCTGCGCGCCATTCTCCATTCGGCCCGCGGCATTCACCCGTCGGACCTATCGCCGCAGGCACAAACCGCGCGCCGCATCCGCGGCTTCGCGGATCTGGACGGCATCGAGCTGGTCGTCTGCATCGATGTTGAGAAGGACCAGAACGGCGAAGACAAGAACGTCGTCAAGGCCGCGATCCAGCCGGATCACAAGTCGTATCCGGCACTCATGGGCGTGACCTCACGAGCACCGGGGGGGCCGGGTGGCTTCGGTGGCGGTGCGCCGGCAGCGCCGAGTGCGCCCACCTTCGGACCCACGGCACCCACCGCACCCGCGGCTCCACCCTCTGCACCGGCGGATTCCCGCGTTCCCACGCGTCCCGCCTGGGCACAGTGAGGAGGCACGGCCATGATGCTCCGACCGCGCCAACGCCAATTCGTCAACCGTTCGATCCAGGCCCTGCGCACCCACGGCAACACGCTCGGGGTCGCTCCAACAGGGAGCGGTAAGACGATATGCCTCTCCGGCACCGCCGGTGAGTTCCTCACGCATCCCGATGCCAAGGCCTGCGTGCTGGCCCATCGCGATGAGCTCACCGCACAGAACCAGAGCAAGTTCTCGCGCGCGAATCCGGGCATCCGCACCTCGGTGTTCGATGCCCACCAGAAATCCTGGGCGGGCCAGGCGACCTTTGCGATGGTCCAGACGCTGGTGCGCCATCTGGATCAATTGCCAACCATCGATCTGCTGGTGATCGACGAGGCGCACCACTGCGCCGCGCCGACCTACCGGCAGGTGATCGACATGACACTCGCTCGCAACCCGAAGGCCCTGATCTATGGCGTCACGGCCACCCCGAATCGCGGCGACGGCAAAGGACTGCGCGAGGTGTTCTCGAACGTCGCCGACCAGATCCGGCTCGGCGAACTGATTCGTTCCGGCCACCTGGTGTCGCCACGCACCTTCGTCATCGACGTCGGCACGCGTGAAGCACTCGACGGCGTAAAGAAACTCGCCGAGGACTACGACATGAACGCCGTGGCCTCGATCATGAACAACGCGCCTGTGAACGACGCGGTCGTGCGGCACTGGAAGGAGAAAGCGGCGGGTCGCAAGACGATCGCCTTTGCCGCCACCGTCGCCCATGCCGAGGCCGTTCGCGATGCCTTCCTCGTCGGTGGTGTGGCCGCGGCGGTCGTGCACGGCGAGATGTCGGAGGCCGAGCGCAAGGCGACGCTCGCCGATTTCGAGACCGGGGATCTCATGGTCGTCGTCAATGTCGCGGTCCTGACCGAAGGCTACGACTACACGCCGACCGCCTGCATCGTCCTGCTGCGCCCCAGTTCCTACAAATCGACGCTGATCCAGATGGTGGGGCGGGGATTGCGGGTCGTCGATCCAACCGAGTATCCCGGCGTCGTCAAGACCGACTGCATCGTGCTGGACTTTGGCACCGCCTCGCTCAAACACGGCAGCCTTGAGCAGGAAGTCGATCTCGACGGTTTCGATGCCGATGGCGAGGCACCGACAAAGGAGTGTCCTGCGTGCCAGGCCGAGATCCCCCGCGCCTCGCGCGAGTGTCCGCTCTGTGGACACGTCTTCGAACCCGAGGAGAAGGACGACGAGGAAGGGACGCTGGAAGACTTCGTGATGACGGAGATCGACCTCCTGAAGCGCTCGAACTTCTCGTGGTGCGATCTCTTTGGCGATGACTGCGCCTTGCTCGCCGCCGGTTTCAAGGCCTGGGCCGGCGTGTTCTTCCTCGAAGGCCGCTGGTACGCCGTCGGTGGCCAAGGGACTGTTCCGGTCCGGCTCCTGGGCATCGGCGAGCGCACGGTGTGCCTGGCGCAGGCCAACGACTGGCTCAACGATCTGGAGACGGATGACGCCGCCCACAAATCCCGGCGTTGGCTGAGCGAGGTGCCGACCGAGAACCAGTTGCGCTACCTGCCGCCAGCGCTGCGCGCCGATTTCGGCCTGACCCGCTACCAGGCGTCGGCACTGCTGACGTTCCGGTTCAACAAGCACGCGATCCAGCGGGTCGTTCATGCCGCCAATCAGCATCACCTGGAGGCCGCATGACATGTGCCGTCTGCTCTCGCGAAGCGCGCGGCTTCGGCATCTTCAACCCCGCGCTACAGCGCACCGATCTGCGGCGCTTCCTGGAGCGCTGGGTGTTCTGTTCGATGCGCTGCATGGAGGCGTTTTCCAAAGTCATGGAACGGCTGACCGGACTTCGGGAGGACGCCGTGCTTGATCCCTCCGATCTGGAAATTGCCGCCATGCGCGCCGCACTGGCGCCCCTCGGCGACTACGTCGCTTCCATCGGCATGGAGCGACCCCTGGCCGACTACGGCAAGGCGGAAGTCCTGCGTCTGGTCGAGGTCGTGATCGACGCCTATCAGGCGCACATGCTCCTCGAGCACGAACGCCTGGCGGCGACCGATCGCGCCTTTCTGGAGCAGCGCCTTGCCGCTCAACCCCTGCCGGCATCCGGCGCCACTACAAGGATCCCGTTCTGATGATCGATCTCAACCATCAACCCAGGTTTCACGAGAAGGTCACCGCGCTCGTGGATGCCGCCCTGCAGGCAGAAAGCACCGCACGTGAAAAGCGTCGGTATCTCGGCGCCTCCCGCCTCGGCGTGAGTTGCGAGCGTGCCCTGCAGTTCGAGTATGCCGATGCCCCGGTGGATGCGGGCGCCGAGTTTCCCGGCCGCACGCTGCGCATCTTCGAGGTCGGTCACGCCCTGGAAGACCTCGCCATCCGCTGGCTGCGACTGGCTGGATTTGACCTCTACACCCGCCGCAAGGAAGGCGGGCAGTTCGGTTTCTCCGTGGCCAACGGGCGCATCCAGGGACACGTCGACGGCGTAATCGCTGCCGCACCTGCCCATCTCGGTCTCGCGTTCCCGATGCTCTGGGAGTGCAAGACGATGAACGACCGGAACTGGAAGTCCTGCCTCAAGTCCGGCGTGGCAGTCAGCAAGCCCGTCTATGCGGCGCAGATCGCCGTCTATCAAGCCTACCTGGAGCCGTCGATTCCAGGCATCGCCGACCACCCGGCGCTGTTCACCGCGATCAACAAGGACACGCAGGAACTGTGGTGCGAGCTCGTCGCGTTCGACGCGGCCCTCGCACAGCGGATGTCGGACCGGGCCGTGAAGGTCATCACGGCAACCGAGGCAGGAGAACTGCTGCCTCGTATCGCCACCGAGCCCGGCTTCTACGAGTGCAAGTACTGCGCCTGGGCCCATCGCTGCTGGAGTGCCTCATGAATACCGCGACCCCTGAATTTGACCTGCGCTCGATCGATCGCCGCCAGAAGCCTCTGGTCGGGACCCCGACCATCGAGCGTCTGCTGCTGCGCCACGTGAGCCTCGTCTGTCCTGAATCACGCCTGTGCGTGAGCGTCATCAAGCAGGCCTTCGTCGACCTGTGCAGTTCGTCCTGGGGCATCCGTCGTGACGCGCGGCGCTTCTTCCACGACGGCCGTTTGACGTTCTGGTGCGACCTGGTCGATCTCAATCCGGAGTTCGTGCGCGAGATCGCCCTGAAAACCGGCTATCTCCCCGAACAAGACCTACCGAGGAAGGAAACTTCATGCTTGATCTGAACGACCCCATCGACAGTTATGCACCCTCCCAGGGTCGACATGACTCCGACCGCGACGAACTCCGCGCCGGCTTGCTGGCCCGCCTGGAGAGCGTGTTGTGTGTTCTGTTTCCAGCAGGCATCGTGCGCCACGGCACGTTCCTCATCGGCGACGTGTCCGGCAATCCCGGCGAGAGCCTGGAAGTGGTCGTCACCGGCGAGAAAGCCGGTCTGTGGACCGATCGTGCCACCGGCGACGGCGGCGACCTGTTTGCGCTGATCGCGGCCCATCGTGGGATAGACGCCCGCACCCACTTTCCGAAGGTGCTCGAAGCCGCCCGCGAATTGCTCGGGCGCTCGCCTGCGTCTCTGCCGACCAGGCGGCGGAAGGAAGCGCCGGTCGACGATCTCGGCCCGCACACGGCTAAGTGGGACTATTTCACGGCCGATGGGCAACTCATCGCCTGCGTGTATCGCTATGACCCACCCGGCCGGAAGAAGGAATTCCGGCCGTGGGATGCCCAGCGCCAGAAGATGGCTCCGCCTGATCCGCGGCCGCTCTACAACCAGCCGGGCATGACTACGAGCGACACGGTGGTGCTCGTCGAAGGCGAGAAATGCGCGCAAGCGCTGATTGACACCGGCGTCGTGGCGACCAGCGCGATGCATGGCGCGAACGCGCCGGTCGACAAGACCGACTGGACACCGTTGAATGGCAAGCGCGTGCTGATCTGGCCCGACCTCGACAAAGCGGGGTGGGACTACGCCCTGGCCGCCGCCGATGCCGCGCTGATGGTTGGCGCGAGGTCCTGCGCAGTCCTGATGCCCCCCGATGACAAAGCACAGGGCTGGGATGCGGCCGACGCCTTGATGGAAGGATTTGACGTGCCGGCGTTTCTGGCCACCGGTGCGCACGTCACAATTCAACCGCCGGTTGCCGAGGAAGAAAACGAACCAGGCGATGAGAACGCCGTCTGGGCCACCGACGATGCGCTCGCCTTGTCCTTCACCCGGCGCTATGCCCAGGACTGGCGTTACTGTGCCCAGTGGGGCAAGTGGCTGGTGTGGACAGGAAATCGCTGGCAGCCGGACGACACCCTGCTGGTCACCCATCTGATGCGGCACATCTGCCGCGAGGCTGCCATCAAGGCGAGCTCGCATCGACTGGCCGCCAAACTGGCTTCCAGCAGCACGGTGAACGGCGTCGAGCGTCTCGCTCGAAGTGAACGTCGGCACGCATCGACATCAGACGAATGGGACAGCGATCCCTGGCTTGCCAACACCCCCGGCGGGGTCGTCGATCTGCGCACGGGCAAACTGCGGCCGCACGACCGTGCCGACCGGATGACCAAGATCACCACGGCCACACCGAAGGGCGCGTGTCCGCGGTGGCTAGCATTCCTCTCGGACATCACCCGCGGCGATGCGGATCTGATGGCCTATCTGCAACGGGTCATCGGCTACTGCCTGACAGGCGTCACTTCCGCGCACGCCTTGTTCTTCCTCTATGGCACTGGGGCCAACGGCAAGTCGGTGTTCGTGAATGTGATCACCACGATCCTGGGGGATTATGCCGCCAACGCGCCCATGGATACGTTCATGGAAGCGCGCACCGACCGCCACCCCACCGATCTGGCCGGATTGCGTGGTGCCCGTTTCGTGTCCTCGATCGAAACCGAGCAAGGGCGGCGCTGGAATGAGTCGAAGGTGAAAGCGATCACCGGCGGTGACAAGGTGTCGGCACGCTTCATGCGGCAGGATTTCTTCGAGTATCTGCCGCAGTTCAAGCTGGTGATCGCGGGCAATCACAAACCGTCTATCCGCAACGTGGATGAGGCGATGAAGCGCCGGCTGCACCTCATCCCCTTCACCGTGACCATTCCGCCGGAGAAGCGCGACGGACAGCTCACCGAGAAACTGCTCCGGGAGCGTGACGGCATCCTGGCCTGGGCTGTTAAGGGCTGCCTGTTGTGGCAACAGCACGGGTTGAAGCCGCCCAAGGTCGTGGTCGACGCTACGGACGAGTATTTCGATGAAGAGGACGCCATCGGCGAATTCATTGAGGAGGAATGCCAGCGCCACCGGGAAGCCCGCGTATCCGTGGCGGACACCTTTCAGCGCTGGCAGGAATGGGCCAATCGGCGCGGCGAATACATCGGCACCAGTCGCTGGCTGATGCAGCAACTGTGCAATCGAGGGTTGGAGCGCAGCCGCCTGCATGGTGGAGTGAAGGGCCTCTCCGGCCTATCGCTCAAACCCAAAGACTATGGCGAGCGACTCCCTTATCGCGACGACTGACGGTCCTTGGTGACCGAAGGGGACCCACCTGCAGTATTACTCTGTTTACACATGCTGACGTGCAGTTTACAGGGTTAATGATTCAGCGGTCACCTTCGGTCACCACATTAATATTCAAGGAGATACATGGCATGACCGAGGCAATCCTGGCCCTGGATCTGGGCACTCACACCGGGTGGGCGCTGCGCCACCTCGATGGCACGACCACCAGCGGCACCGCACAATTCCAGCCGCATCGCTTCGAGGGTGGCGGCATGCGCTTCCTGCGATTCAAGCGCTGGCTCACCGAAGTCAAGCACTCGGCCGACGGCATCAATGCGGTGTATTTCGAAGAGGTGCGTCGGCACGCCGGTGTCGATGCGGCGCACGCTTACGGCGGATTTCTGGCGCATCTGACCGCGTGGTGTGAACACCACCAGATTCCGTACCAGGGAGTGCCCGTCGGCACCATCAAGAAGCACGCGACGGGTAAAGGGAACGCGGGCAAGGACGCGATGATCGCCGCCGCCAGAGCATCCGGGTTCGATCCGCAAGACGACAACGAAGCCGATGCGCTCGCTCTGCTGGCGTGGGCGGTAGCTCAGGAGGCTGCGTCATGAAAATTCCTCCGCAACGCTATCGCTGCCCGCTGGGGCGGTTGCAGCCAGACGTCACGAATCTCGAAGCGGTCAAGGAAACCGGCTGGCGCGAGCAGCGCATCCTGGTGATATCCGACACCGACGAACGGCTGGACTTCGTCGAACGCGAGTTCGTGCGCCGATTGGGCGAACGGCTCTACGGTGCGGGAGTGCGACGCCATGGCTAACTGGACCCTTGAAGACGTGGCGGCACGATTCGCCGAGGCAGCCGAGACGGGCCGGCGACTGCCCCGGGTTCGGGTGCAGGGCTACTTCAACGTCTGGCCGGCGTTTGCCCGGGAAGCCTGGGAAACCTATCCGGAGGAGGAACGTGACTACCGTCCGTTGCCGCCCAGCCCTGATGCCATCGAGCGGATGCTGGAGACGATGCGCTGGGTGCAGTGGCTTGAAGTCGAGCAGCGCCATCTCATCTGGATGCGCGCCAGGCGCTACAGCTGGCGGGAAATCGCGATACGTGCCGCTTGCTGCAGGAGGACGGCGCAACGGCACTGGCAGCGGGCGATTGAAAGCGTCGTCGATCAGCTCAACCGACTGATGGCCGCTGCACCGTGAAAGAATTTTGATAGTAATTGGCGGCATGTGCGTGCCAGTGCGAAAGGGTACGAAGCATCGCCAAATTCGGAGCTCAGCGGGGGTGTCGCATCTCGGGCCGTTTTTGGATACAGTCACGGCTATGGTTGGGAAAGGTGCGAGAGCAGCGAGACTGCCTTCAAGTCTGCGAATTCCTTTCCTCCAGCCGCACCATCGACCCGCCCCTGTGGCGGGTTCTTTCTGGTAGACCTCCGCAGGATTGAGAGCAAGCTACGTCACGAGGTAGCCTGACCCCGGCTGTCGTGGCCAGCGAATAGCCCTCCGAAAGCAGTCAGCAAAGGAGCACAATGCCATCGGCCTTTGCGTACTCGTTGCTGAACGAGGTCCAGATAGGCGTCGGGTGCTGGAGCTTTCTTCCGTTTGTGCCTTCGTTGATTGCAGGTCACGCAAGCAGCGACAATATTTTTTTCCGTATCCAGACCGCCGTCCTGCCGTGCCTCAAGGTGCTCCGCGGTGCACTTCAGGCGTTGCGCCTGAGAAGGCTTGATGTTGTGGGCTCGGGAAAACGCGTCGAGATCATTTTCCCACATGGGCAAGCCGCAGTAGTAGCAGCGGCCCTTCTGAGCAAGGTAAGCGGATTTGCGATTGCGGACGACTGGCGTGATTGGCATAGAAGGCCCCTTTAAGAATCAAAGTGAACCCCGCTAGCTGCCATCGGCCGCCGAAGACGGGTACCAAACCGAAACGCTCCGGAATGGCCCTACACGCGCTCGGCACGAGACGCGCGCAGAAATTATAGCCTTTCCGTTCTGCTTTTTGAAACGCTCTGGATGTCGGGCGTGGTAAGCGACAGCTACGCCTTCTGACGGCCCAATCGACACCGCCGGGGCGATCTCGCCTTCGTTGCTGCGCATCACTGCGGCCCGTGACCTCACTCGTCCGGGCCGTTCCCATTTGTCAGAGGTGAAACGTGGCCCCATCCGACTTGACGCTGGAGCAGTGGCCGGTCGAGCGATTGATCGACTACGCCCGAAATCCACGCAAGAACGACCACGCCGTCGAGCAGATGGCGGCGGTGATCACCGAGTTCGGGTTTCGGATTCCCGTGGTTGCCAGGAGCACAGGGGAAATTCTTGACGGTCATCTTCGGCTCAAGGCTGCGCGCAGGCTGGGCTTGACCAGCGTGCCCGTGGTCCTGGCCGACGAACTGACGGATGCCCAGATCAAGGCGTTCCGCCTCCTGGCCAACCGCTCTGCCACCTGGGCAGAGTGGGATGACGCCATGCTCACACTGGAACTCGAAGACCTGAAACTGGCCGACTTCGATCTGTCGTTGACGGGTTTCGACGCTGGCGAGATCGAGGCTCTGCTGGCCGACGATCATACCGACGCAGAGCCGCCGGTCGACGGCGACACGCCCGATGCCGCCGATGACGTTCCCGAGGTTCCCACCAATCCAGTCTCGCGTCTTGGCGACGTGTGGGCTCTGGGTAAGCATCGGTTGATCTGCGGTGACGCAACGGACACCGATGTGATCGCGACGCTGATGGCCGGCGATCGGGCGCGGGTCTGCTTCACCTCGCCGCCCTACGGCAATCAGCGCGACTACACCAGCGGCGGTATCACCGATTGGGATGGGTTGATGCGCGGCGTCTTCGCAGATCTCCCGATGACCAACGACGGCCAGGTGCTGGTGAACCTCGGCCTGATCCACCGCGACAACGAAGTGATCCCGTACTGGGACGGCTGGGTGGCGTGGATGCGGACGCAAGGCTGGCGGCGGTTCGCGTGGTACGTCTGGGACCAGGGGCCTGGGATGCCTGGCGACTGGGCCGGACGTTTCGCACCGAGCTTCGAATTCGTCTTCCACTTCAACCACCAGAGCCGCAAACCGAACAAGATCGTGCCCTGCAAGCACGCCGGCCAGGAATCGCACCTGCGCGCCGACGGGTCGTCCAGCGCGATGCGCGGCAAGGATGGCGAGATCGGCGGCTGGACGGCAGCGGGCCAACCGACGCAGGACAACCGAATCCCCGACTCGGTGATCCGGGTGATGCGCCACAAGGGTAAGATCGGGCAGGACATCGACCACCCCGCCGTCTTCCCGATCGCCCTGCCGGAGTTCATCCTCGAGGCCTACTCCGGCACCGGGGACATCGTCTTCGAACCGTTCTGTGGGTCAGGAACGACGATACTCGCGGCACAGCGCACCGGCCGCCTCGCCCGCTCGGTCGAGATCGCCCCCGAGTACGTCGATGTGGCGATCAAGCGCTTCCAGCAGAATTTTGCTGGCGTGCCGGTGACACTCGCAGCCACCGGCCAGACCTTTGTCGAAGTCACTGCCGAACGCCTGGGGAGCGACGATGCTGACCGTTGAGCAGTGGCCGATCGACCGGCTGATAGAGTACGCGCGCAACCCGCGCAAGAACGATCATGCCATCGACCAGATGGCCGCCGCCATCCAGGAGTTCGGCTTTCGGATCCCCTGTGTCGCGCAGTCCGATGGGCGCCTGGTCGATGGTCACCTGCGCCTGAAGGCGGCACGCAAGCTCGGACTCGAAACGGTTCCGGTGATCCTCGCCGATGACCTGACGCCAACGCAGATCAAGGCCTTTCGACTGCTGGCCAACCGCTCGGCGACTTGGGCAGAGTGGGACGACGATCTGCTGCGCCTGGAACTCGATGAGTTGAAGCTCGATGACTTCGATCTGGCACTGACCGGCTTCGATGCCGACCAGTTACTCCAAATCATGGCTGGCGAGGAGACCAGCACCGAAGGCGAGACAGACGACGACGCCGTGCCGGACGTTCCGGAAACGCCGGTGTCGCGGTTGGGTGATGTGTGGGTGCTCGGCAAGCACCGGCTGCTCTGTGGGGATGCCACGCAAGAGGCAAGCTACCAGGTGCTACTCGGTACCGATCGCGTGTCGATGCTCTGGCAAGACCCGCCATACGGCGTGAACTACGCCAACAGCGCCAAGGACAAGCTGCGCGGCAAGAACCGGCCAATCCTCAACGACAACCTGGGCGATGACTTCGGTCCCTTCCTGCAAGCGGCCCTCACCCCGGCGCTGGCGCGCTGCGATGGCGCGGTCTACATCGCGATGTCTTCCAGCGAGCTCGACGTGCTGCAGTCTGCCTTCCGCGCCGCCGGTGGCCACTGGTCGACGTTCATCATCTGGGCCAAAAACACCTTCACGCTGGGTCGCGCCGACTACCAGCGCCAGTACGAGCCGATGCTCTACGGTTGGCCCGAGGGCGGCAAGCGCCACTGGTGCGGCGACCGTGACCAGGGCGACGTGTGGCAGATCAAGAAGCCGGTGAAGAACGATCTGCACCCTTGCCTGTGCCCTGGCACAGAGGTGTTGACGGACAACGGTTGGCGAATTATCGAATCGTTGGTTGCCGGTGACAGCGTCCTTGCGGCGGACGGGAAGTTCCACTCCGTCGAACTGGTGTCGTCCCACGCTATCGAAAAACCTGTTTTCCGACTGACTGTTTCAGGCGTGGAGCGCGCAGTTGATGCCACCGGCAACCACCCATTTCTCGTTTTGCGTGATGGCAGTTTGGCCTGGATCGAGGCTTCTCAAATCATTGAGGGAGATGAGATATGCTCACCAGCAAAGGCTATATCAGAAAATGGTACGGTGATCGGCTACGCATGGAACACGACGTCGTGTGGGAACGAGACTTTGGTGTCATCCCAGACGGGTTTTGCGTCCATCACGTCGACCACAATAAGCAAAATAATCACATTTCAAACCTGCAACTTGTCACCCACCTTGAGCACAAGCGGATTCACTCCGGTTGTGAACTCCGAGATGGTGTTTGGTGGAAGCCCTGCAGCGCTTGCGGATCGCTCAAACCTGTTTCCCCAGAGCACTGGTATATCAGCGCAGGAGGAGCGCCGTATGGATGGGGCTGCCGACCGTGCCACGTCAAAAAAATCGTACAGCTTCGCTCTGCGAAGCGTAAGCAGCACCGAGAAAATAAACTACTCAGGGTTGGTGTGGAACTTGTCGGTGGAGGGCAGCCCTACGTTTGAAACGCGCATCGGCATGTCTCATAACACAATGAAGCCGGTGGAACTGGTCGAACGCGCGATCCGCAATTCGAGCCGGCCGGGTGACTTGGTGCTCGATTGCTTCGGCGGCTCCGGTACCACGTTGATCGCCGCCGAGAAGTCGGGCCGGTTCGCGCGGTTGATGGAACTGGACCCGAAGTACGTCGATACCATCGTTCGCCGCTGGCAGGAGTACACCGGCAAGAACGCCACCCGGGAGTCGGATGGCGTTGAGTTTGATGCGGTGTTGGGTCAGGCCGAGAGTGCTTCCTCGGAGATCGCGCAGTGAATTACAAACCCCGTCAGGTAGGGCAAGCCTTGCGGGATGCCAGAGTCTTTGCTGGTCCGGCGGTTGATCGTCCAGCCCATCCATTGCGTGATGGCGGCGTGAATCGCCTGCTCGACGTGCTTGCCGACCAGCATCTGGTTGCGGACATCATCAGAAAAGTGTCGTCCGTGGCGGCTGTCGAGGAAGAGCCTGACCGATTCGAGAGGCTCGCCGGTGGCGTTGGAGATTGCGGTCATGGCCAAAAGCCATGCGACTTCGGCGTTGTCCTGCATGCCGCCGTAAAAGCCCCAGGCTTCGTTGTCGGTGGCGGGGATCGGGTTGGCGATGGTGTTGGCGATGGTGTTGGCGGTGGTCATGGCGTCTCTCCTGGTTGTGTTTGGCTGTCTACTTGCGGCCCGTAACGGCGGTCAGCTTGCTGCGCGCGGGCCCCGTCCAGAAGCAGGGGCCTTTGCCGCTTTTGGCTTCGGCGTCCCAACGCTCAAGGATCTCGGCGTCGGTCCAGCCTTTGGCGGCGAGGTAGGCGTAGTCGTCGCTGTTGAAGTTGCTGTGCTTGCGGAGGGTCTCGTTGGTGGTCATGGTGTTTCTCCCGTTTGCGTTGATGACACAGACATGATTGCTCTACCACGAACACAAGCCAAGTGCTTTCTCAATCATTTTGGCAACGCTTTCAGTCTTCCCAAATGGACGTTGCATCGCGTGCAATCCCGATGCGCGCCCGGTCGTCGTCGCTTGCTGCTTCGACCACCGCGCTGCCTGTTTTCGTGTTGACGCCCGCTTTGCCGGTGGCACAGAAAGTCTTGCCGTCGTGGATGATGATGCTCGGCGCCGCCTTGCTGAACTCGATCTGGATGCTCATCATGCCGCGGTTGCGACCGTTGGTATCGGTCACGGTGGTCTGGAGGGTGGTCTTGGCGGTCATGGCATGCTCCTCGGGGTAGTTGGTTGCGACACCCGTATGAACGCGCTGTTCGATTGAGAAGGCAAGCGCGTTCTCAATCATCGCGGGCCCATGGCGCCTTGGCTTGCACAGACGCGCCGTGTGGCGTCGTCGTGTCGCCGGCGAGTCCTTGCTTGGCGACGCCGATTCAGCACCACGTCACGCCAGACCGCAGTTCGTGGGCAATCGCCAGCAGGTGAAAGACTTCCTTGAGGCGCCGGACGACACCCTCCTGGTCGATGCCCGGGTCGATGACGCGAACGCCCCGCTGGATGGTCGGCTGGCCGTCGATCTCAACGATGCGAGTCGGCCCGCTCTCGTCGGTCGGTGCGACGGTCTGGATACCCCAGGCCTGATGCAACGCCCGGATGGCCCGTTGACGCAGGCGCGGTAGTTCGGCGAAGTCGATCTCACCGCAACCGTCGGAGGTGTCGATGCCCAGCGCGCCCAGCACGATGGCGGCATTGCGATTGGAGTAGTTGACCTCCGTTTCGGGCTGCTGGTCGATGCGGATGGTGATGCTCATGGTGTGGCTCCCTGGCGTGGTTGATGGCGACACCCCGATGAACGCGCTGTTTGATTGAGAAGCCAAGCGCCACGACGATCATTCGCGTGACCGCACGTCTCGTTTGTGATGGCCTCAACCCTGGCTGTCGAGTTGGAAACTGCCCGGGCCGTTGCCTTCGTCATCGGCGAGAAAGATGATGGTTCGCTTCTGGCCGTTGGGCAAGGTAATGACCAGACCGAAGAATTCGTCGCCGCACTCGTCGACGCCGGTCCGGGCGAGGTTCGTGATGGTGCCGCCCAACAGCGGGCGCAGTTGCTGGAGATGAAAGTCGGCGGCGGAGGGTGGGGTGCTGGTGGTCATGACAGACTCCTTTGGTGTACTGGTGGACGACGGGTGCTGGTCATCGGTTTAGGCGCCCCGCAGGACAGTGATGCCGGCCTGCGCCAGGGTCAACGCGGCGCTCGCGAAGATCGTCTCGGCCATCCCCGGGCACGCGTGGGTGTCGTCGAGCAATTCGTCGACGACTTCGCGAGACCTGGCGCGCATCGCCACGAGTGCCGCCTCGCGCAGTTCGTGGCTGGCGGTCCTGATCTCCGGGCAGAGCCGGATCAGCGTGGTGAGGGCGGCGGTGGCGAGTTGGTTGCCGAGAGTGTCGAGGTTGCTGGTCTGGGTCGGGGTCATGGCGGGCTCCGGATAGTGGGGTTGAGGACGATCGTATGAACGCGCTCTTCGCTGCTGAAGCCAAGCGTTTCGTCAATCTTCTTCTGGCGCCAGGCGTGGCACGACACTCGCCAGCCCTTCGGTGTTGGCCCTGGGGCTTGCACGGTGGCGCCGCGTGGCGCCGTTCAACGACGGGCGAGCACTTGGCCAACCACACGCGTGCGGCCGCCCAAACGCAAGAACGCCCGGTGGCCCGGGCGTCGTGGTGGCACTGTTGCGTTTCATGCCACGTAACGTGGGTCGCCGGTCAGAATTTCAAGCCAGTCCATGACGTAGTGCTCGCCGGAGACGCCTTGGGTGCGCACCTGGCGCACGCGCTTCATGGTGAGATTCCACTCCTTGGCAATGCCGCGGATCGTCTTGTGATGCTTGCGCATCAGGTGCTGGATGGTTTGGGCGCTGAGGGTGTTCATGGTGGTCTCCTGCTGGCGTTGATGACGATCGTATGAACGCGCTGTCTGGCGCCGAAGCCAAGCGCCTTCTCAATCTTTTTCGGGGCGGCTGGATGTTTCCAACCACCCCTTCGGTGACTACCCGATGTGGTAGATGCGCTCACCACCCTGGGGTTTCTCCGAGGTGATGGTCAGCCCGAGCTTCTTCTTGAAAGCGCCGGCAAACGCGCCTCGCACGGTATGGGACTGCCAGCCGGTGGATGCGCAAATTTGCGCAATTGTCGCGCCCTCCGGCCGTTTGAGCAGGGCGATCACCGCCGCCTGCTTGCTGTTCTCGCGGGTGCGGGGCTTCGCCGCTGTCTCTTGCTTCTCTGCCACCCATTGCGCCTCGGTGGCCACCAGGGCGGCTTCCACCTCCGGGTCGGGATGCTTGCTCGGCAGTGCCGGCGGGGTGCGCCCAAGCGCGTCGTAGCCACCCGGCGAGATGAACCAGTCGGTGTCGCTGCCGGTGATCAGGGCCTTGTTGCAAAGCCCCTCGATCACCTTCTTGCGGGCGCCGCCCTTGACGTTGTCAGGGAACCAGACCAAACGTCCATCGGGTTGCTCGGCGGCGTGTTCAAGGACCAGGCGCTGGGTGTCGGTGAGTGCGTTGCGGGTCATAGCGATCTCCTTGATCGGGGTTGATGACGAGCACATGAACGCGCTTTTCAATCACGAAGCCAAGTCTTCCCAACCAGAAAGTTGCGAATGCCCCTACGTGCGCCGACGCCCTGCCGACACCCGGGTTGCGGTGCCGTGCTGACCACGCCCGGCTACTGCGACGCGCACCGTGCCGATCACCGGCAGTGGGACAGCAATACGGGGAAGAGGCAGCGACAAGAGAAACGTGCCCTGCCCACAAACAGCGCCGCGTGGCGAGGCCTGCGCGCTCGGGTTCTGCGTGATGAGCCGCTATGCCGCGAATGCCTGCGGCTCGGTGTCTTGTGCGCCGCCAGCGTCGTCGATCACATCGATGGCGATAGCCACAATAACGACCGATCGAATCTGCAGTCGCTCTGCAGTCGCTGCCACGCCAGAGTCACGGCGAGGCACGACGGCGGCTTTGGCAACCCGAACCGGCGTCGCCAAGCGGACCGAGACTGCTGAGCGTGTCAGCGTCGGTCGCTGGCCACTCGATGTCCGGCTGCGCACGCACGAAGCAAGGCCAGATCATTCGTTCATCATCCAATTATGCGTTCTGCATTCTCTGAAAATGCCATTTGTTTATATAGAGAAGTCCAGATTCGCGAAACAACTCGGCTACAGGCCCCTAGGGGCCTAGGTTCTCTACGATCGCATATGCTGGATGCGTGCGCGTGGTCAATTTTTTGTGCGTGCAAATTAGAAAACTTTTTTTTGGCGGAAAATGGCCAATAACTCCAGTGTTTTCAAGACGTTAGACCATTTCAGGAACCCTCGAAATCATGCCCGGACGTAAGCCCCTGCCGGTGGTCGTCAAGGAGATCAAGGGGACCCTGCAGAAGTGCCGCACCAATGAACGCGAGCCGAAACCGACGACGGCGCTGTGCACGCCGCCCGACTATATGTCCGACAGCGCCAAGGAAGCGTGGAACTACGCCGTGGCCAATTCGCCGCCCGGCCTGCTGTCGGCACTCGACGGTGCGGTGCTGGAGCGCTGGGCGAACTGCTCCGGGCTGTACCGCGAGGCGCTCTCCAAGATCAACAAGGCCGGCGTCTCCGGGATGATCATCAAGACCCCGAGCGGTATCCTGCGGCGCTCGCCGTTGATGGACGTGATCCGGGATCTCGCGCTGGAGATGAAGGGCTACGAGGCCGAGATGGGATTCACGCCAGCTTCGCGTTCGCGGATTTCGCTGCCGGCGAATTCGCCCAAGGATAACGACCCCTGGTCGGACATCGCTGGCTGATGGCGACCCGTAACTACACCGCCATCGCCCGGCGATATGCCGAAGCCGTGGTCGGGGGAGAGATTGCCGCGTGCAAGTGGGTGCGCCTCGCCTGCCAGCGCCAACTCGACGACCTGGAGCGGTTTAAGGGCAGGAACAGTCCCTACCGCTTCAACCCCAAGCTGACGGACAGGCAGGGGCGGAGTTTCCAGCCCGCTGACAATCTCTGCGCGTTTGTGGAGCGCCTTCCCCACGTGAAGGGACCGCTGGCTGGGCAACCGATCCTTCTGGAGCCCTGGCAGGTCTTCATCCTGACCACCGTCTTCGGCTGGGTGAAGCCCGATGGCAAGCGGCGCTTTCGCAGAGCCTATTGTGAAATATGTCGCGGCAATGCGAAGAGCACGCTATCTTCGGCGGTCGCCCTCTACATGCTGGCCGCCGACGGCGAAGGCGGCGCGGAGGTCTATTCGCTGGCCACCACTCGCGACCAGGCGCGCATCGTCTTCGGCGACGCGCAGACCATGGCCCGCCAGTCGGCCGGGTTCCGTACCCGTTTCGGGGTGGGCGTCGGCGCGCACAACCTGCACGTGCTTGCCAGGGGCTCGAAGTTCGAGGCGCTCTCCGCGGAAGGCTCGACGCTCGACGGGCTGAACATTCACTTCGGCTGCATCGATGAACTGCACGCGCACAAGACCCGCACCGTCTACGACGTGGTTGAGACCGGCACCGGCAAGCGCGACAACTCGCTCTTGTGGGTGATCACCACCGCCGGCAGCAACCGCTCGGGCATCTGCTACGAGATCCGCACCTTCGTCACCCGCCTGCTCGACGGCGTGTTCGCGGACGACAGCCAGTTCGGCATCGTGTACGGGCTCGACGACGGCGACGACTGGACGCTCGAAGAGTCGCTGATCAAGGCCAACCCCAACTGGGGCATCTCGGTGCGCCCGGAAGTGCTGCTGCCGCTGCAGGCCAAGGCGATGCAGATGCCCAGCGCGGTGAACAACTTCAAGACCAAGCACCTCAATGAGTGGGTCAACGCGGACACCGCATGGATGGACATGCGTTCCTGGGATCGCTGCGCCGACCAAGGGCTCGATATCGAGTCCTATGCGGGACAGCCATGCTGGATCGGACTTGATCTCGCCAGCAAGACCGACATCGCCGCCCTGCTGCTGGTCTTCGCCCACCAGGAAATCGACGGCGGCTTTGCGGTGTTCGGGCGCTACTACCTGCCCGAAGACACGGTTCACGCCACCGGCAACAGCCAGTACCCCGGCTGGATGGGCAGCGGACGGTTGACGGTGACGCCGGGCAACGTGATTGATTTCTCCTGGATCGAGGCCGACCTGGTCGACTTCGCCTCGCGCTTCGCCATCCAGGCGGTCGCCTTCGACCCCTTCCAGGCAACGCAGTTGTCGACCCGGATGCTGGCCGAGGGATTGCCGATGATCGAGGTACGCCCGACGGTGCTCAATTTCTCCGAACCGATGAAGACTTTGGAGGCGCTGGTCCTGCAAGGGAAACTGATCCACGACGGGGATCCGGTGCTGGGCTGGATGGTGAGCAACGTCGTCGCGCACCTCGACGCCAAGGACAACATCTATCCGCGCAAGGAACGTCCCGAGAACAAGATCGACGGCATCGTTGCGCTGATCATGGCACTGTCGCGGGCGATCACGCCCGGCACCCAGGTGGTGCTCGGTGCGGACTACGAACTGGTGATGCTCTGATGGGGATGTTCAGCTTTCTCTCGCGCTGGATGGCCTCGAGTGACGACCGTTCGCCAGGGGGTGACTTCTGGTTCGAGCCGGTCACGATGCGGAGTTCCAGCGGCATGCGAGTCTCGGCGGACAACGCCATGCGCCTGGCGGCGGTGTACGCCAGCGTGCGCATCCTGGCCGAGACGATGGCGGCCCTGCCGTTCGTGCTCTACCGGCAACGCGCCGATGGCGGCAAGGACCGGGTGACGGATCACTGGCTGTACCGCGTGCTGGCGAAGCGCCCGAATCGTTACCAAAACCCGTATGAGTGGCGCGAGATGTTGCAGGGTCATCTGGCACTGCGGGGCAACGCCTACAACCGGATCGTGGCCAACCGCCGCGGCGAGATCGTCGAGCTAATGCCGATCCACCCGGACAGGATCAGGATGGAACTGATGCCGTCCGGTGACTACCGCTATCGGGTGACCGATCGGCTCGGGGTGGAGACGATTCTGCCGCGGGGCGAGATCTGGCATCTGCGTGGTCTGTCCTCCGATGGCCTGATGGGCATGAGCCCGATCGAGCTGGCGCGCGAGAGTCTGGGCATGGCGCTGGCGGCGCAGGACTACGGTGCGCGCTTCTTCGCCAACGACGCGAAACCCACCGGCGGCTGGATCGAGTTTCCTGGGTCGTTCAAGGACAGCGAGGCCAAGAAGGTGTTTCGCGAGTCCTACCAGGCGGCGCAGTCCGGTGCCAACCGCGGCAAGGTGCTGGTGCTGGAAAACGGCATGAAGTTCCACGAGGTCGGGGTGACCAACCGGGATGCGCAGTTTCTCGAACTGCGGAAATTCCAGATCACAGACATTGCGCGGCTGTTTCGCGTGCCACCGCACATGATCGCGGATCTCGATCGCGCGACCTTCTCGAACATCGAGCAGCAAAGCCTCGAATTCGTCATGCACACGATGACGCCGTGGGCCGAACGATGGGAAGCGAGCATCGAATCCGAGTTGCTGCTCGACGGAGACGATCTCGAGGTCGAGTTTGATTTTGCGAATCTGATGCGCGGCGACGCCGCCAGCCGGTCGTCGTACTACCAGAGCGGGATCCAGAACGGCTGGCTGACGCGCAACGAGGCGCGCATCGCCGAGAACCTCAATCCGCTCGACGGGCTGGATGAGCCGTTGCGGCCGTTGAACATGGTCGAGGAAGGTTCGGCGGAGGACCTGGAGGGCGATGCCGGGCAGGAGCAACGTCCTGCGCAGGATGTGACTGGACCGCAAGACCATGAAGACGCACAGACCGAATGACGATGGGGATGACACGATGAACCACCACTTGCTGGTTGCTGAATTTCTGGCCACCCCCTGGGCGCTGATGCCCGAACGGCTGAATGCGGTCGCGGCAGTGCTCGCGCGCTGGTCGCAGGACGTTCCGGCTGGTGAGGACGTCCTGGCATCGATTGCCGCTGACCGCAACGTGCGGGAGGCACGCCGGCAGGCGACCACGGCGGTGTCCAGTGGCGGGATTGCTGTCCTGCCGTTGTACGGTGTGGTCACCCAGCGCGGCAACATGGTCGACGACGTCTCTGGGCCGGGGAGTGTCAGCACGCAGCAGTTTGCCTCGGCTCTGCGCCAGGCGCTGGCGGATGACTCGGTCAGCCAGATCCTGATCGATATCGACAGTCCGGGCGGCAGCGTCTACGGCGTCTCCGAACTCGCCGACGAGATCGTCAGTGCCCGAGCGCAGAAGCCTGTGGTGGCGATCGCCAACAGTCTCGCCGCCAGCGCTGCGTATTGGATCGGGTGCTCGGCATCCGAGTTCTACGTCACGCCAGGCGGCGAGGTCGGTTCGATCGGTGTCTGGCAGGCGCACTTCGACTACTCGCAGGCGTTTGTCACCAAGGGCGTCAAGCCGACGCTGATCTCGGCCGGCAAGTACAAGGTCGAGGGCAATCCGTATGTGCCGCTGGACGAGGAGGCGCAGGGCTTCATGCAGTCGCGCGTGGATGACTACTACGCCAGTTTTACCAAGGCGGTGTCGTGCGGGCGCGGGGTGCCGATCGCGCAGGTGCGCGAGGGGATGGGCCAGGGTCGTGTGCTCGGCGGCGACGCTGCGCAGGCGCAAGGCATGATCGATGGGGTGGCCACGTTCGAGGATGTCGTCAGGAAGATGCGGCGCGATCCGAGGTCCATTGCCAGACCGCGAGCGTCCCGCCTAGCACAGGTGAGGAATGCCTTGGCAATTCTGTGACAATGGGATGCAAGGTTTGATATCTCGTTGCGGTACGTGACGGGATCAGGCGGTCGAACTGACCGCCTGCGGCGGGTTCGTAGCGGACGCTGAGGAATCTTCTCGAAAGTCGCCGGTGAAGTCCACCGGCTTGTAAAATGTCGTTCGCACATTGCGAAGCGCATGTTCTTGCGACAGTTTCGACATGGGGTGCACAATTTACTTTCGACGGTCGGGTTGGGCGTCATCGGGGCCCGGCGTCACACGGGAGGCTTTTTGTCATGAAAACCGCCGCAAGCGTTCGCTTCCGCACATTCTGCATGATGGTTTTGGTCTGGCCTGGCATTTCGTTCACGCAGGAGCAAACAATAGCCCGATTGCAAACTGAACTGGTCTCCTCATGGTTGGTTACGGTGGAAGGGGAAGACAGAACGCGGACGCTGAGAATAACGGGGGTGACGCAAGACCCCGAGGGCAAACTGCTCCTCGACGCAGCCGTTGGGTGGACCGATGGAAATCAGGTTTCGGTCCCAGCTTCCGCAATCCAATCCGGCCAAGAGACTAAGCTGCTGTTTGTTACACAGGCGGGCGCTCAGGTCGCGGCCGTCCTGATGCCGAGCGGCATCTTCGAGGGCACCTTCACGAACAAAAAAGGGGTTGTGAAGGCGGTTCGGGGCGAAAAGCTTTCGGAGACTGATCTGCAGTTGAAGATAGCTGCGGCTAAGGCGAGCCGGGCGGAGAAAATCGTGCTCAAGCCCTCCGCGGATGTTCCCGAGTCGTGCGCTGCGTTCAGCGGTCAGTGGGTTGGGCGGTGGAGTCAGGGCAATGTTGGTCAGAACTGGCTGTGGATAGCCGAAATTGACGTCAATTGCACCGCAAAGGTGTCTATCGAACGGAGTGACAGCCCCCCTAAGCGCTTCAGCACCGTGGAAATCAAGGGCGACGAGTTGTCCTTTCTGTGCAATTCGTCCACGGGTGGCACCTGCGTTTTCAAGCGTAATGGGAATGATCTTTGGGCAAGCTATTCCAACCCCTCAGGCGGCAAAAATAGTGCCGTTTTTGAGAAGGTCAGATGAGTTGACCTCGTGCCCATCGATGGCCAAATGGACTAGAAACATGCCGCTTTGCTCGGTTCCATCCGACATCCATGCGCCGGAGTCGGGTCACCGTGAATGAAAGAACCAAGACGAGGGATGGCTGCGTCCTCGTTACTGCCGTTTTTGCGCCTATAACTGCCAGGAGGAAGCATGGCCAGAATTCGTTGGGGATTTTCGTCGCTTTTCATTCTTGCGGCTTGCTCTCTTGCTGCAGGGTTACCGGCTGCCGAGGAGGAGAGATCATCCGTTGCACCGGCCGTGACTTCGTCGTATGCGAACGAAGATAAGGATTTCGGAGTTTCTCCTGTATCTCGTCCCAAAAGGGCGCCATATCACGCACCCACGCCTTTGCAGATCCCCGGCGCAACCGTAGTCAAGACAGTCGAATTGAAGCATCTAATCGATACCAACCCTAAGCTGGTGATCATTGACGTTCTTAATCCAAGGACGCCGTCACGGGCAACAATTCCGGGCGCAGTGTGGCTACCCAGGGCCGGTGATGGGGACTTTTTTACTGCGGAAAAGGAGCGATTTGCGGCAGCGCTTCAGAAGCTCACCGGAGGTGAGACGGCACGCCCACTGGTGTTCCTCTGCTTAAACTCCGAATGCTGGTTGTCTTACAACGCATCCCTTCATGCAATCGAGGCCGGCTACACCCAAGTCATGTGGTACCGCGGTGGATCCGAAGCCTGGGCGGCAGCCGGGTACGACATGCGGGGGATGCAAGCCACAAGCTGGTAGCATCCCCGCCTAATGTGGCAGTCGAGGGGCACGGCCCGCAAGCTGCGCTCTAAGGGAAGCGCTGATTTAATCGCGTTTTTGCGGAAGGCCACCACGCCACCCCTTGAAACCACCCGCCGCTCGTCCCCACCCAAGCCGCCCCCGGGCGGTTTTTTTACGCCCATCGAACCCGCCTCGTGCGGGTTCTTGCTTTGGAGAACCACATGAGCAAGCAACTGCGCGAGCTTCAGGCTCGCAAGACCACCCTGGTCAAAGAGGCGCGCGGTCTGACCGACCTCGCCGCTTCGGAGAATCGCGACCTGACCGACGACGAAGTGACCGCCTTCGACGCCCTGCGCGCCAGGATCGACGCCGCCTCGGCAGCGATCGACCGCGAAGCCGCTCTGATCGCCGATGAAGCACGCATCGGTGTCGACCACGTCATCGGTCCGATCGTCACCGACAACCGCGAAGCGGATCCCCGCCGTGGCTTCGGGTCCGTCGGCGAATTCATGCAGGCGGTGTACCAGGCCGACAAGCCCGGCCAGTCCATCGACGCCCGCCTGCTGCTGGGCGGTATCGGCGCCGCCGCACCGAGCAACTACGGCAACGAGGCCGTCGGCCAGGACGGCGGTTTTCTGGTACCGCCGCAGTTCTCGCAGGAGATCTTCAGGCTGTCGCTCGGCGAGGATTCCCTCCTGCCGCTCACCGACAACGTCGAGATCAGCGGCAACAGCATGGCTTTCCCGAAGGACGAGACCACGCCCTGGGGGACCAACGGCATTCGCGCGTACTGGCAGGGCGAAGCGGCCTCGGGCGTTCCCAGCAAGCCGGTGCTGGGCCTGGCGACCTTGCGCCTGAAGAAACTGATGGCGCTGGTCCCGACCACCGACGAGTTGCTCGACGACGCCAACGCGCTGACCAGCTACCTGCCGGAGAAGGTCGCGGTCTCGATTCGCTGGAAGGCCAACGAGTCGATCCTCTTCGGCGCCGGCAACGGCATCCCGCTCGGCTGCATGAACGGCGGCGCCATCGTCACGGTGGCCAAGGAATCCGGTCAGGCGACGCAAACCCTGCTGACCCAGAACCTCGCCAAGATGATCGCCCGCCTGCCGCCGGGCTCTTTCACCAACGCGGTGTGGATCGTGAACAACGATGTCCTGCCGGCACTGTTCACCCTGACGCTTGGCAACTACCCGATCTACCTGCCGGTCGGGCAATCGGTCGGCGGCATCCAGCTCTCGCCCTACGGCACGCTGCTCGGTCGCCCGGTGTTTGTCTCGCAGCACGCCAACACCTTCTCGTCGCAGGGCGACGTGCTGCTGGTCGATCTCTCGTACTACCAGACCATCACCAAGGCCGGCGGCATGCAGACCGCGACCTCGATGCACCTCTACTTCGACGCCGACCTGACGGCGTTTCGCACCACCTTCCGCATGGACGGCCAATCGAAGATCCAGAACCCGATCGCCCCGGCCAAGGGAGCCAACGCGCTCTCGCCCTACATCCAGCTCGCCGCGCGATAGGCGCGGGCAGGAAGCATTTTTCCACAGGAGACGTCCATGTACCCCAACCTCAAGGGCAGCGAAACGCTGTCGCTTCTCGCCACCATCGACCCGGCCAGCCAGGCCGCCGGTACCGTCACCACCGCCTGGGTATCCGCCGCCAACTTCCATGCGTTTCTGGCGCTGGTCGAGACCGGCGTCCTCGGCGCTGCGGCGACCCTGGACGCCAAGATCCAGCAGGCGCGGGACGCCACCGGTACCGGCGCCAAAGACGTCAGCGGCAAGGCGATCCGGCAGATCGTCAAGGCCAGCGGCGACAACAAGCAGGTGCTGATCAACCTGAGGCCCGAGAACCTCGACAGTAACAACGGCTTCGCCTTCCTGCGGCTGTCGCTGACCGTCGACGTCGCCGCCAGCATCGTCGCCGGCAAGCTCATCGGGGTGCATCCGCGCTACGCCACGGCGGAGGTCTTCAACCAGGCCGCGGTGGTCCAGGCGATCTGACCCCATGCCCCTGCAACTCATCACCCCAGCCGCGGAGGAACCGGTGTCGCTCGCCGAAGCGAAGCTCCACCTGCGGGTGGAGTCTGCCGACGACGATGCGCTGATCGGCGCGCTGATCTCGGCGGCACGGCAAGCCGCCGAAACGCTCACCGGCCGCCAGTTCGTCACCGCGCGCTGGAAGCTGGTGCTCGACAGCTTTCCCGGTCCGAGCCTGACGGGCGTTCCTGCGGGACTGCCGTTCTCGCTGCCGGGGCACGCGATCCTGCTGCCGAAATGCCCGGTCCAGTCGGTGTTGGCCATCCGATATCGGGACATGTCCGGCACCCTGCAAACCATGCCGCGAGCGGACTACACCGTGGACACGGCTTGCGAGCCGGCGCGCGTGACGCCGGTATTCGGCAGTGCCTGGCCCGTCTCCTTGCCGCAGATCGGTGCCGTAACGCTGGTCTTCGCTGCGGGCTACGGCGATGCCGCCAGCGTCCCCGCGGGAATCAAGAGTTGGATCAAGCTGCGGGTGGGCAGTCTCTATGCGCACCGCGAGGAAGTCGCCCTGCTGGCGAGCGGCAAGATCGAATCCTTGTCGTTCATCGACGGCCTGCTCGACCCGTACCGAGTGGTGCTGGTATGACCGCCAGCTTCAATCCTGGCCAGGCCAGGCAGCGCATCCGGCTGCAGGCCAAGAGCGTCACCCGCAATGCCATCGGTGAAGAGGTTGTGGCCTGGACCGACGTGGTTACCGACACCGCCGATCATGCGCTCTGGGCCGAGGCCTGGCCGCTCAAGGGACGCGAATTCTTCGCCGCCCAGCAAACCCGCTACGCCGCCGACGTCCGATTTCGGATCAGGTGGCGGGCGGATGTGGTGCGCGAGCAGCGCATCCTGTGGCACGACGAGCCCTACGACATCGTGATGCTGACTGACGTCGGCGCCGGTCGCCACACGCTGGAAATCCTCGCCATCAACGGCATCCGGAACGGACTCTGACCATGAGCAGTGACATCACCGTCCAACTGCAGGGCGTCGAGGAACTGAAACGCGTCCTTGCGCGCGTGCCCGACAAGCTCAGGCGAAAGGGATTGCTGAAAGCCCTGCGCGTATCGGCACGGCTGGTACGCGACGATGCCCGCCTGGCAGCGCCGGTACGGCAGAAGCCGAAACCCAACCACCGGCCGGGCACCGTCAAGCGCGCGATCAGCATCCGCACTTCGAAGTTCGCGCGACGGGCCGGCAACGTGGGGGTGTTTGTCAGTGTCCGGTCCCTGCGCGGCGCCCGACAGAAACGCCTCGGCGCTGCCGGCGCCAATAACCCGAACGACCCCTACTACTGGCGCTTTCTGGAGTTCGGCACGCGCAAGCTGACCGCGCGCCCGTTTCTGCGCCCGGCCAGCCGCAAGCTGCCACAGGTCGCCGAAGCGTTCATCGTCTCGGCTACCGCCGAGATCAACCGGCTCAACACGGGGAGTGAGTGATGTCCGCCGAAACCGAACTGCATGCCGCCCTGTCGGCCAGCACCGCGCTGGCCACCCTGGTCGATACCCGGATTACTCCGGACGTCATTCCCGAGGGAAATCCCCTGCCGGCGGTCGTCTACCAGCGGGCTGGCACTACCGCAGTCAGCACCATTCACGACGGCCAGCCGATCGCTGAAGAAGTCCGTTTTCAGGTCAGCGCCTGGGCGCCCACGCGTACTGTGGCCGACGCTGTGGCGGACGAGGTCGCCACAGCCTTGGCCGCTGCCGGCGTCAGTGTCGCCGATCGTTCGAGCGGCATCGACCCGGAGACTGATCTCAAGTCCGCCACCGTCGAGGTCGACTGGTGGCACGTGTTCTGAACCTCCACCTTCTTCATCACCCGCCCGCCGATTGGCGGGTTTTTCTTTTTCGGAGCCAAATGCCATGTCCAATCCCCGCAAGTGGTCGAACGTCGCCGTCGCCCTGCAGTCGGCGCTGGGCGCCGCGATCACGATTACCGCCGTCACCAAAGCCACGGAAGGTGTCGTCTCCGCGACCAATACCCTCGCCAATGGCGAATTCGTGCTGCTCGCGGTCGAGGGCATGTGGCAACTCAATGACCGGGTCGCCCGGGTCAAGGCGGTCTCCGGGGCCGGCTTCACCCTCGAAGGCATCGATACCACGCTCTTCGACACTTTCACCAGCGGCAGCGCGCAGAAGATCAGCTTCGGGGTCAGCGTCACCACGGCGACCGAGGTCAGTCCGTCCGGCGGCGAGTTCGACTTCATCCCGACGACGACCATTCACGCCGCGCAACAAACGCAGATCCCGGGCACGCCGACGGCCGGTGTGTACACCTTCACCAACGTCTGGGACATCAGCGACGCCGGTCTGCTGGCGATCAAGGCGGCCTCGGACACGCAGACCAAGCGGGCCGTCAAATTCACCTTCGGCGCCGGTGGTCCGATCATGTGCTTCAACGGCTACCCGGCCGGCCAGCTCCTGCCGGGTGGCCAGGCGCAGGCGCTGGTGACCACGCCGACGGTCATCACGCTGTCCGGCACGCCGAGCTACTACGCGTCATGAGCGCCCTCTCCGCAAAGATCCGCAAGGCGCGCGAGCTGCGTGTCGAGACCGGGGGCTTCGTGTTCACGGTCCTGCGCCCAACCCCGCTCGAACGCGAGGAGAAGATTCGGGGCGAGTCCGCCGCGCGCGGCATCCTCTCGCTGGTGATCGGCTGGGAGAACGTCACCGAGGGCGATCTGATCCCCGGCGGCGACCCGCATCCGCTGCCCTTCGACGCGGAGGCCTGCGCCGAGTGGCTGTCGGATCGCCCCGACCTCTTCGCCGGCATCGCCGACGCGGTCGTCAAGGGTTTCGAGGCGCATGTCCTGAAGATCAAGGACGCGCTAAAAAACTGAGCGCCTGGCTGAGCGCGCGCGATCTTCCGGCGCAACTTCAGCCAGGCAATCAGACCACCCCGCTGCCCGTCGCCACCGCGGTCCAGGCCTGGAACCTGATGGGCGGCATCGACTGGTCGGCGCTACCGATCGTGATTGATCTCCTCGGCGTCTCCGACCCCGAAGCCCTCATCACCCAGCTGGTTGCCATCCGCGACCACCAGAACGATCAAGGGAACGACTGAATCATGGCCCTCGCCACGCTCACCATCGACATCATCGCCAAGCTGGCGAACATCGAGCGCGACCTCGGCAGGGTTTCCGGCCTGGCCGAGAGGAGCGCGAAGCGCATGGAGAGCGCGTTTGCCGGGGCCTCGTCGGTCATCGCCAACGCCTTCGCCGGTCTCGCCGGCGCGTTCTCCGTCGGCGCCATGGCAGCGATGGTCACGTCGTCGATCGACGCCGCCGATGGTCTGTCGAAACTCTCGCAGCGTACGGGCGAAACGGTCGAGAATCTTGCGCGCCTGCAGTACGCCGGCAGCCTGGCGGATGTCAGCAATGACGCGCTGGCCACGAGTCTCAAGAAGCTCTCGAAGAATATGGCCGAAGCCGCCAGCGGTACAGGAGAGGTGGCCGACGCGTTCAGGGCCATCGGCGTCTCGGTAGTGGATTCGGCCGGGAAGTTGCGCAGTTCGGGCGACGTGCTCAACGACGTCGCCGACCGGTTCGCCGGCTACGAGGACTCGGCCGCCAAGGCCGCCCTGGCGCAGGCGATCTTTGGGCGCAGCGGTGCGGACCTGATTCCGCTGCTGAATGCCGGATCGCAAGGCTTGAAAGAGATGGGTGACGAAGCCTCCCGGCTCGGCGTCGTCATCTCGACGGAAACCGCGCAGGCCGCGGAGCGCTTCAACGACCAGATGACGCGGGTCAATGCGGCGCTCGGATCGATTGCCAAGCAGACCGCAGCCGAGTTGCTGCCGGTACTCAACGAACTAGCCGATTCGTTGGTCGACATCGCCAAAGAAGGCGTCGGCGCCAGCCGTTCGTTCAGCCCACTGTCGGATGTGTTTCGGGCGTTCATCGTCGTGGGCGGGAATGTGGCCTACGTCTTCAAGGCGATCGGCACCGAGATCGGCGGCATGGCGGCGCAGATGGTCGCTCTGTCCAAACTCGATTTTCGGGGTTTTGCGAACATCGGTGAAGCGATGCGCGAGGACGCCGAGAAGAGTCGCAAGGCAATCGACGCGTGGTCGGCGCGCGTCCTGTCGGCGGGCAAGTCTGCGGGGCAGGCTTTCAGCGATTACAGCAACGAAGGCCGCGGGCGCGGCCTGGCGTCGCCGGCCAAGACCGCCGCGCCCAACTTCAACGTCCCGAAGATCAAGTCCGCCGGTGGCGGGCGCGCTGCCAAGGCGATCGACGATGGCCAGCGGCTGGTCGATCAGTTGCGCGACCAGATTCGCGCGACACAGAACCTGACCGAAGTCGAGAAGCTCGAGGCGGCGATTGCCGACGGCAAATACAGGACCGCCTCCGCGGCGAACCTCGAGATCGCCCGCGGCTACGCCGAAACGCTGGACGCGATCAAGGCCGCCAAGACTGCGGCCGAGGAAGAGGCAGAGGTGCAGCGCCAACGTCTGGCGGTCTTCGCCGAAGGGCGGCGCGTCTTCGAGTCGGTGCGCACGCCGGTTGAAGCGCTCGACGCCGAAGTCATGCACCTGGTCGAACTGCTCGACGCCGGCGCGATCAGCATGGACACCTTCGGGCGCGCTGCGTCCAGAGCCGGCGAAGGTTTCATCCGGATGGGTGAGAAGGCGAAGGAGACCAGCGACGTGATGGACGAGTTCGCCAAATCTGCCGCCACGAACATCCAGTCAGCCTTTGCCGATTTCCTCTTCGACCCGTTCAAGGACGGCATGAGCGGCATGCTCAAGCGCTTCGGCGAGACGATCCAGCGGATGATCGCCGAGGCGGTCGCCGCCGATCTTGGCAAGCGACTGTTCGGCGATCTCGCCAAGGGTGGCGTCGGTGACGGGCTGCTGGGCGGCGCTTTCAAAGTGCTCGGTGGCCTGCTGCCGAATGCCGATGGCGGCGTGTATCGCTCGCCCAGCCTCTCGCGGTTCTCGGGCCAGATCGTCAGCAGCCCGCGCCTCTTCGCGTTCGCCGCCGGTGCGGGCGTGATGGGCGAAGCCGGGCCGGAAGCGATCCTGCCGCTCGCGCGCGGTTCCGACGGCAAACTCGGGGTGCGCGGCGGGAGCTCGACCAGCGTCACCGTCAATATCCATGGTGTGACCAACGCCGCCGAGCTGCGCCGTGCGGGCGGCCAGGTCGGCCGCGAGGTGCTCGCTGCGATCAGCCGCGCGCAGCGTTTTGCATAGGGGCCGACATGCCGGAATTTCTCTCCGAGCGGCTACCGGTCGATGTGCGCATGGGGGCGAGCTATGCCGACGAGTACGCCGTCGAGATCACCACCACGGCCGGCGGCGCCGAGTATCGGCGACTGATCCACGGCTTTCCGGCCCGGCGCTTCACGATCAATTACACGCTGCTCCGGGATGACCTGGCCGCGCGGGTGCTGGCGCTCTACCACCGCGCTTACGGCAAGTTCGCGGGTTTTCGGGTGCGCTGCGCTGACGATTTCTCGACCAACAATCACACCGGAGCGCCGACGGCCACCGACTGGGTGCTGCCGAAGATCTCGAACGGGGTGTACCAGTTGATCAAGGGCTACGGTAGCGGCGCGACGCCGCTCGGTATCGGCCTGCCGTACCGGAATCTGTACAAGCCGGTCGCCGGCACGGTGCTCGTCTCGAAGAACGGCGTCACGCTCAGTTCGGGCGTGTCGGTCGATTACACCACCGGGCGCGTGACCATCACCCCGGCGCCGACCACCGAAGTGATCAAGGCCGGCTGCGAATTCGACCTGCCGTGTCGCTTCAATTCCTCGATCGAGATTACCGCCTTGAGCACGTCCATGCGCGACTGCGGATCGATCGACATCATCGAGCTACTGCAGCCATGAAATCCGTCGTTGCTGATTACCGCTACCGCACCCAGTGCCTGCGCATCGTTCCGGTCACCGGGTCGCCGATCTATCTGACCGACCACCCTCGGGATCTGGTGATGAGCGGGCACACCTACCTGTCGACGGCGGGCTACCAGTTCACCGGCCAGTCGGCGACCGCCGGATTCTCGCCGGCGTCGGTCGACATCGAGGGCATTGCCGGGGCGTCCGGACTGTCGCGCACGGCCGTCGGCAGCGGCCTGTTCGACGGCGCGCGCTGTTACGTCTTCGCAACCTCCTGGGCGGCGCCGGTCGAGGACCAGGAGCCGGTCGTCGCCGGACTCTTCGGCAAGGCGACCCTGCTCGACCACCGCTTCCAGATCGGCGGTGTGTCGCTGATCGACGCGCTGAACCAGACCGTTGGCCAAACCTACGGCGCGCAGTGCCCGAAGCTGTTCTGCGGCACCGAGTACGCCGGCTGCGGCGTGTCGCTGGCGGCCAACACCGTCACCGGCACCTTGACCAGTGTGACCAGTGCCTCGGTGTTCACCGCGTCCGCGCGAACGGAAGCGGCGGACACCTTCGGCGCGGGCACGATCCAATTCACCAGCGGGCCGAATGCCGGGCTGAAAGCGCTGGAGATCAAGAGTTTTGCGGGTGGGGTGATCACCACTTTCGAGCCGTTCTATTACCTGCCGGTGGCCGGTAACGCCTACAGCATGGTGCGCGGCTGCCGCAAGCGATTGTCCGATTGCCAGGCACGCTGGAATGGCTCTGTAACCTTCTCGAACGTGGCGAACTTCGGCGGCTTCCCGTGGATTCCCACCGGCAGCACCTATGCACAGGTCGGACAGGGCGGCTGATGACGGCCGACGATATTCTTGCTGCCGCGCGGCAGTGCCTCGGCACGCCGTTTCGCCACCAGGGGCGGCTGCTCGGTTTTGGTCTGGACTGTGCCGGGGTGGCGATCCACGTCGCGCGCCAGATCGGCGTCGGGCATCTCGACCTGTCCGGTTACGGGCGCACGCCGGCCAACGGCCAGTTGGAGCAGTCGCTCGATAGCCAGCCCTGTCTGGAGCGCGTCGCTAGGGTCGACGACCGGCTTCCCGGTGATCTGCTCTTGATGCGCTTTGCGGGTGACCCGCAGCACCTGGCGATCACCGCCGGCGACACCCTGATCCATGCCTATGAATCGGTGGGCCAGTGCTGCGAGCACCGGCTGTCCAGCATGTGGGCGGCGCGCATCGTGCGCGTCTATCGCTTTCGGGGAATCGAATGAGCAGCGGCGGGCAGGTGGCCGGCGGACTCGTCGGGGCGGTGGCCGGCTTCTTCCTGGGTGGCGGCACCCCCAGCGGCGCGCTGTACGGGGCGCAGATCGGGATGACGCTCGGCGGCTACCTCGATCCGCCCAAGGGCCCGACCGTCAATGGTCCGCGGCTCAACGACCTGTCGGTCCAGACCAGCACCTACGGCGCGGTCATCCCGCGCGTCTACGGCACGGTGACGGTCAACGGCAACGTCTTCTGGCTGGAGAACAACCGGCTGAAGGAAACGGTCACCAAGAAGAAGTCTGGCGGCAAGGGCGGCGGAGGCAAGACGACCACGCGCACCTACACCTACTCGGCGACCTTTGCCGTCGGCCTGTGCCAGGGGCCGATTGTCGGCGTGCGCCGGATCTGGGTCGGTCCGGATCTGATCTACGACGCGGGCTCTTCGGACCCCGATACGCTCGCGGCCAGTAACGCGGCGGCCAGCGGTTTCCAGCTCTATCTCGGCACTGACACCCAGGCGGCCGATGCGCGCATGCAGGCGACGCTCGGTGTCGCCAATACGCCGGCCTGGCGCGGGCTCGCTTACCTCGTGTTCTACGACCTGGCGCTGGAGCGCTACGCCAACAGTCTGGCTGGCGCGCAGGTCAAGGTCGAACTGGTAGAGCAAGGCGTGGTCGGCGGGCCTGCCGACGTGACGTTCTTTTCTCTGCCGAGCCTGACGTCCCACTCGGGACCCTTGTGGGATGGTGTGGATTGGTACGGCGTGATCTTGCTCAACACCTCAACGGCGAGGATGGTGACCTCGCCGGACATGGGGTCATGGACTCAAATCGCCACCATGCCCGCGCGCTCATGGTCCCGGATTCTCTATCATCAGGGGGTGTACATCGCCAGCGCGCCGACGACGCCCGGGTTCTCGGGCGCAGGCGTCGCGACCTCCAGCGACAAGGTGAATTGGGTGGTTCGCTGGAGTGGGTCATTCGGCCGCTGGACTTTGAAATGGATCGTTCCTGGCAACGGCGGCGTTTTATTCATCGAGGGTCAACAAGGCACGGATGGCAACAGCGCGGCTGGAACACGTTCAGTCCTTCTGGATGCCAATTTCGCGCTCGTCAACTACGGCTGGATTGTTCCGAACTTCGATTGTGGCCATTCGCAACCGTGCCATAACGGCACGGTATTCATCGTCGGAGGGAACGTGGGGGCGGTGCCGCGGATCTTCATATCGACCACAGGCGTGGGTACTTGGTCGGAACAGGCCGTACCTGCTGGCGTTTCCCACATCTACGGGATCTGTGCCTTCGGATCATCGTTGCTGATGGCTGCATTTGACCAGAGCACCCGTACGGGCAAAGTGGCCGTATCGACCGACTCGGGTGTCAGTTGGAGTGCATGGGTCAATCTTCCGCCTTGTCTCGGGGTTGGCGGATGGCGAAATCCGAACTGGAACGGCGCTGAATTCTTCCTCTGCGAACACGGAACCTCGCAGTGGGCGACGAGCCCGGACGGCGTGACTTGGGAGGCGCACACGACAACCGCCGGCCTGCCGACCCACCGGCCGGACTCGTTCCAGAAAGGGTGGAACGGGTCGGCTTGGGGGTCCTTCAGCAATGAAGTCGGTGGGGCGTTTCTGTTCACCGCTGCAACAAGCGGCATCACGCCGACCGATACGTCGCTGGGCACCATCGTCTCCGCCGAGTGCCTGCAATCAGGCCTGCTCACCAGCGGCGACATCGATGTTGCATCGCTGACTCAATCGGTGCGCGGTTACCGCGTCGGCAGCATCGGGGCGATCCGGGCGGCGCTCGAACCACTGCAGGCGGCCTGGCCGTTCGATGTCGTGCCGCACGGCTACAAGATTCGGTTTGTGGTGCGCGGTGGTGCGTCGGTGGTCACTATTCCCGCGTCGGATCTCGACGCGCGGGGCGCAGACGACGAGCCGGGGGTGCAAATTACGACCAGCCGGGAGATGGATTCGCAGCTGCCGCGCCGGGTGACGGTGCAGCATCTGGATTACGACCGTGAGCACATCGCCGGCACGCAGTACGCAGAGCGTCTCAATACGGCGGCCATCAATGCCCTGGTGCTCGATCTGCCGATCGTATTGACGGCGACCGAGGCGGCCGGCAAGGCGGAGGTGCTGCTGTATCTCTACTGGCTGGAGCGTTACGACGTGTCAGTGACGCTGCCGCCGACGTACAACCAGTTGGAGCCGGGCGACGTGGTGACGCTGGTTACTCCCGAGGGCAACGTCAGCCTGCGCATGACGGCGATCCATTACACCAGCGACGGGCGGATTGCGTGCCAGGCGAAATACGCCAACGCAGCAATCTACACGCCGACTGCGGTCGGGGCTTCGCCGGTGGTCAGCGGGACGACGACGATTACACCGGTGGGTGCGTCGGAGTATGTGCTGATGGACGTGCCAATGGTTAGTGCGGCACAGTCCGGGCCGTCGTTCCTGGTGGCGATGACGGGCGCGCTGGCGGGATGGAGAGGTGGCGCGCTGATGCAATCGACCGATGCCGGCTCGACCTGGGCGAGCCTGCAGGACTTCGGGCCACCGGGCTCGGCGCTGGGGATCTGCACCAACAGCATCGGGGTGGTGGAGCACCGGGTGATCGACAACGCCAACTTGCTCAACGTGACGCTGACGCAAGGCGAACTATTCAGCGTGACGCAGCTGGCGATGCTCGGCGGGGCGAACCACTTTGCGTACGGGGCAGACGGGCGCTGGGAGATCGGTGCATGTCAAGATACTTGTCGCCTGAGTTCATGCTGCCAATGGCATACTTTTGGCCGTACTGGTTGCCGCCGCCACGACGGCATCCTGTTCCGGGTTGAGCGCCACGGCACGGATGGGCGACCAATTCCGAGTGTGTCGGCTCCAACGTGCCGGGTGCTTCGCACGGGCGTCTTCGTAGAGCAGATGACGGGCCGCCAAGAGAGCCTCATCGTCGCCGGCATGACGTTGCTCTGGGGTGACATAGCGAATGCCGCTATGGCGGTGCTCCGTGTTGTACCAGCGCACGAAGTCGCTTCCCCAGAGGCGTGCCTGTTCGATGGTCTCGAAGCCTCTGGCGGGGAATTCCGGCCGGTACTTTGCGGTACGGAATAGCGCCTCGGCATAGGCGTTGTCGTCGGACACCCGCGGTCGTGAGTACGACGGTTTGATCCCCAGCCAATGCAGCATCGCCAGGACCGTGGTGGCCTTCAGGGTTGAGCCATTGTCACCGTGCAAAACCGGTTTGGACGCCAGGGAATGGATTCCCTCGGCCAGAGCGGTACGTTTAACCAAGTGAGCGGCGTGGTCGGAATCGTCCTTGACCTCGACCGTGAAGCCGACGATCTTGCGACTATACAAGTCCAGGATCAGGTAGAGGTAGAACCACTGTCCGATGACCTGCGTGGGCAGATAGGTCATATCCCAGCACCAGACCTGACGTGGGCCGGTGGCAATCTGCGTCGTGGGCGGCTTGGGGGTAGCGGATGGCGCCTGCGCGCGACCGCGATGGCGCACTTGATCGTGTTCGCGCAAGACCCGGTAGAAGCTTGATTCGCTGGCAATAAAGCGCCCTTCGTCGGCCAAGGCAGGCACGATGCGGGCGGGCGGCAGGGCGGCGAAGCGCGGCTCGTTGGCGACGCTGACGATTTCGGCACGCTCGGTCTCGGTCAGTGCGTGCGCGGGCGTGGGTCGCTCAGCCAGGGGCCGACCATCGCCGCGTTGCAGGCCGACGCCCGCCTTCCAGCGCTGGCAAGTACGCGCATCAATACCGACGATCTCGCACGCTTTGGCCAGCCGGGCGCCGGCCTGGTGTGCATCGTCGATGTGGGCCACGAGAGTTTGGCGATCTTCCAGACGGATCATTCGTCCGCGCCCCCCGGGAAGATCGCCGAGAGCTTTTTTGAGAGCACCAGTAACGCGGCGGTTTCGGCCAGCGCCTTGTCCTTGCGCAGCAGTTCCCGTTCCAGTTCCTTGATGCGCTTTCTGTCGGCTCGCGTCTCTCCCTGGCTGGCGCGTGCTTCACCGGGATCGGCAAGGGCTTCGGTCGCGCCTTGCCGCCAGCGTTCGAGTTCGCTGGGATAAACGCCATGCTCCCGGCACCAGGCACTTTGTCCCGCCTCATCCAGCGCCGCCGTGGCAACCACCGCCTCCAGCCGGCCGGCCGCTGACCAGGCCCGCTCGCGAGCGGGCCTGGTCAGCGCCTCACCCCGCCAACGCTCCAACGTGGTCACCGAAATGCCGACCTCTTGCGCCAAGGCCTCTATCGCCACACTCTCCGGCGGCAATAGCCGCGCCAACACTCGATCCTTCATTGCTTGTCCGTAACGTGCCACTTCTTGTCCTCACTATCGCCCCCATGGTTCAGATCCTATCAAGGCGACAAGTAGTCTGACACAGGGGGAGATCATCGCAGCGCAAGATTGCACGCTGGTGAGTGGCACGAGCTACGTGCTGCAGAATCTGTTGCGCGGACGATTCGGCAGCGAGTGGGCGATGGGGCTGCATTCGGTCGGGGATGCGCTGGTGCTGCTCGACACCGCCGATGTCGCAGCGATCGCGACAAATTCCGGGTCGATCGGCCTGTCGTACATCTACCGCGGAGTGACCGCTGATCGGGACATCAGCACCGATGCCAACCGGGCCTTCGCGTACCAGGGGGTCAATCTCAAGCCGCTGTCGCCGATCGCCCTAACCGGAGACCGGGACCCTTCGAGCAATGATTGGGCACTGACCTGGATTCGCCGCACACGCGACAGCGGCGAGTGGCGGGACTACGTCGATGTGTCGCTCGGCGAGGCCACTGAATCCTACGCCATTGAGGTCTATGCCGACGGCAGCTATGCGACGGTCAAGCGGACGATCACGGCGAGTTCGCCCTTCTGCGTCTACCCGAGCGCCGATCAGGTCAGTGACTTCGGCGCCAACCAGGCGACGCTGTATCTCAAGCTCACTCAGATCTCGGCCACCGTCGGCCGGGGATATCCCCTTACGACTTCTCTCACGAGGTAGACCATGGCCAGCAGCACCACGAATCTCGACCTGATCGCGCAATCGCAGTCGTCCAAGGAAGTGACGGCCAATGCGCTATTCGACGCCGGCAGCCCGGCGACCCTGTTCGGCCGGCGCGCCAGCCTGTGCTCGGGACTCAACTGGTTCTACTACGGCGGAGTGATGATGGTCGATGGCGTGCTGACGGCGATCAGCAACAATGCTGCGGCGCTGACCCTCACCGCCTCGACCACGAATTACATCGAGGCCACGCGCACGGGCGTGGTGTCGAAGAATACCGTGGGCTTTAGCGGCGGATCGATTCCGCTCTACACGGCGGTCACGGGTACCGCCACCGTCACGAGTTACACCGATCAGCGTGCGTGGGTCGCGCCGGCGTACCTGCCCGGCAGGGCGAGTGTCGCGGTGGCGGCTTCCGACGTAACGCTGACGGCCGCAGAGGCGCGTTGCCGGTACTTGACCACGACCGGTGCGCTCACAGGCAACCGCAGCGTGATTGTGCCGAATGACTGGGAGGGCATTGTCTACTGCAGCAACAGCGGTGGGTTTGCGACGACGGTCAAGACGGTTGCCGGAAGCGGTGTAGTGGTGGCGCAGGGGAAACGTGCGTTGCTGCTGGCCGATGGATCCAACGTCGTTCGCGTGACGCCGGATACCTGACAGGCCACCTCGGCCGAACTCGCCGCGTCGAACACAACCCGTCTTTCCTCACCCGACCGCCCGAGGCACATGCCTCCGGCGGTCCTTTTGCATTGGAGCGTCATCTTGCCAGAACCAACCAGTAGTGGCGTCGCCGGGGCCGCTGCGTTCAAACCGAGGCGGTAGAGAATGAGCTTTCCGGCGACGGTTTCTAAGCCGCCATCACGGCGGCAAACCTGTCGTGCGCGAGCATACCGGCCATTTCTGTTTTCTAAGCCGCCATCACGGCGGCAAACCGCTAATACTCAGCAAGGCCTCGTCGCATATTTTTCTAAGCCGCCATCACGGCGGCAAACACAAGCAGCGTTCCGCTGCCTGCGGCGCCATATTTCTAAGCCGCCATCACGGCGGCAAACCTTGTGATGGCCAGCGCAGAAATGCTGGTTGTTTTCTAAGCCGCCATCACGGCGGCAAACTTGACCGGGACGAAATGGACGTCTGGCCCTGTTTTCTAAGCCGCCATCACGGCGGCAAACCGGTGCAAGCTGGGACGCTCTAACCGCATATTTTTCTAAGCCGCCATCACGGCGGCAAACCTCTGCATTCCGATGCGTGTCGGGAAGTCTTTTTTCTAAGCCGCCATCACGGCGGCAAACGGGCGGCTACGTGTCTGGGCATTCCGCTTGCGTTTCTAAGCCGCCATCACGGCGGCAAACGCTGCTCCAGTTCCCGCCGGAGATCGCGCACATTTCTAAGCCGCCATCACGGCGGCAAACCCGAGAGGGCGGCGATCGGCACGTACTTGGCAGTTTCTAAGCCGCCATCACGGCGGCAAACCACAGGATGCCTCCGTACTCTACACCTCGGATTTTCTAAGCCGCCATCACGGCGGCAAACTCTTTCGGCTGGCGTTTTCGAGTGGCTTGTAATTTCTAAGCCGCCATCACGGCGGCAAACGCAGGGCAGCTAACAAGGCCAAGTGGATACTATTTCTAAGCCGCCATCACGGCGGCAAACCTTGATATGTCGGTCAAACTTGCCCACATACATTTCTAAGCCGCCATCACGGCGGCAAACTATGCGGTGGATGCCTGAACACTTGCGAAAAATTTCTAAGCCGCCATCACGGCGGCAAACGACGGCCTCTGGGCGCTCGGCGTGCAATGGACTTTCTAAGCCGCCATCACGGCGGCAAACATGGAGGTCTCCTGTTGCGGGGGTTTGGACTATTTCTAAGCCGCCATCACGGCGGCAAACACCTGCTGAACGACCAATGGTGCCGACATTTTTTTCTAAGCCGCCATCACGGCGGCAAACTGTGGTTCCAAGCCCGGCGGCGTTGCCGGTTGTTTCTAAGCCGCCATCACGGCGGCAAACTAGGTTTCTTTTACAGCTGATACCGTTTGTTCTTTCTAAGCCGCCATCACGGCGGCAAACCATAGCGATAATCACTGCGGCAATTGGCGTTATTTCTAAGCCGCCATCACGGCGGCAAACCGACAGCCTCATAGCTCTTACCACCCCCCGGATTTCTAAGCCGCCATCACGGCGGCAAACGTCGGTAAGCCGGGCCTCTTCTGCCTGCTCGGTTTCTAAGCCGCCATCACGGCGGCAAACACCCCCGGCGACTCATCGGCCCCCACTCGCCGTTTCTAAGCCGCCATCACGGCGGCAAACCGCAACAAAAAACTACGATTTCCCCAATTAATCATCAACTTGGTTGAACACCGATGCCCAATGTGACTTTCTCGCCCCGACACCGTAAGTGCTTGATTCCTGGAGCACTAACGGATCAGGGAGAGAACACCACATTTCCTGGGCGGGGACGCTCTGGCCAACCCAGCGCGTTGATCGCTGCTTCGCTCAAAACATCGGTACCTCATGGGTTCTGGAGAGCCCATAGGCATTGAACGCGCCGTCGGCGCCTTTCCTGTCCGGCAGATCGCGGCGCTGAATTCGAAGCAGAAAGGTCTCCCCGTTGGACTGACTTTGCAGAGCGATCACAAAACCTGGCTGCTCGTCCTGTTTCGCTGGAATCGCAAAGCCAAGCTCTTTCAGCCGATGCCGTGCCCGCTTGCGGGCTGATGGAGAGAGGCGATCGGCAACACGATTTCGGGAGAACGTCGCAAACCGCTGGATTGCAGGCAACTCCTGGATAGTAGCGTCCAAGTGACGAACATAGCGATGGATGTGCGGATGTCGCAAGAAACGCCCCAGCACCTTCTCGTCTTCGGAAAATACGCGTAGCAACCCACCGTGCCCGGTCTCGCAGGCAAGCGGGAAAGCGATGGCGATTTCATTCTGGCTGGAAGCGTTTTCCCCGCACTCCTGAACGATCGCCAGGTGCGTACCTTTAAACATCTGCGACATCAGAAAACTTACCTCCCCCAGATCGAGAGGTCCCGGGCCCCTACGGGCGTCGAGATCAACGTAATACTTCGGATTCATGGGCGCTCCCACCATTCATTAGGTGAAGGTAAGTAAAGGTAACGGCAGGCTGCTTTCTCCACGCGCTTGACCTCTGCTATTCCGCGACAAAGCCAGTGGCTGTGTCAGCATCTGATTTGCCGGGTTTCATGGCCGCTTTCTTTTCGGCGGCAAGCGCTCTCTTGGCACTCGCGTCGGCAGCCTTTTTTTCATTATCAGCGCTTGCCGAAAAGACGCCCCCACGCATCAGACAGGCTGCCAGGTAGACCGAGCGATCGTCTGCGCTTCCTGTCGACTTCATCTCTTTCGCAAGATCTTCGATGGCCATCAGGTGCGAATAGAGATCGGTCTTCGAAGCGACGCTACGAAAGCTCTCCTGATGCTGGTGTGAGTAGCCCATCGGCTCGATCGACAACGGCCCGACATTGGGTCCGAATTCCGGATGCCAAATATCGAACGCACGAATTGCCGCGCCAATTTTTTGCGGATGCATTGCGGCCGTTTCGACTCCACCATCCGGGACGAAATACAGGACTTTGCTCTTTCCGTTCGTCTCCTTCTTCATCTCGAGTTCCTGGCTCGGAAATACCTCCTGTCCGAAACCGATAGTGACCTCCGTATCAATCGACAACATCAGTACCCTGCGCCGATCCGCAAGAGCACCGGCGACGAGGTCGACGAGATCGTCGGGACCCGTAAAGCCCTCGGGTGTTGCCGCCGAGACGTGGTCCGCATCAAAGCGCCACTCCTTGCCCTCGGCCCTGACCAGGACGGTCTTGTCGATGCCATAGCCATTGCGCCAGAGCGCGGCTGCCGCAGCAATGCGCCAGACGATCAAGCGAGCAAGCCGCTCGAATCCGCCGGCGTCGCGGAAGCTATCGAGGAACTGCCGAATCTTGCTGGTGTAGGCGAAGTCGTTACACGACTGTCGATCGGTCGAAATCGCGATGACGTTCATCGAAAACGAAAGGCGTAGACGCTGTGAATCTTCCGGCAGGAATGCGCCATCCACCCTTTGCGGGTTCGGCGTATTGATGTCCTTGAGCGTTTTTGCGTCCCCACGCGCCAGCTTGTAAGCGTCGCCGTGACTGGACTTGGCGCCGCGAACCGAAAACTCGCGTACGGCGATTGGTTTGAGGGAACCGTCGTCCATGACTGCCCGCATGATGCCGTTGCTGTACTGTATGGCGCGGGAAACCGAGAAAAAGGAAGGAAGTGCCACATTGCTCATGATCAACCTCGATTAGGAATTAAAGGACGACGCATTGAAAAGATAGAGCCCCGCCGCGCGATCCGAAAAGGGATGCCAGAAGGCCTTAAAGTCCAGATTACGCATCAGACGCCTGGCGGTGATGAACTCACCGAGCCCGAGAACAGGGGTCGCAACAACGGTGGGAATGTGTGGATCACGCGCTGCGGGGCGGCCGACAAGGGGTGCGGTAACAGCCTGATATCCCCTTTCCAGGGGAACCACCCATCCGGCTTGCTGGCGATGCCATTTCCCTGCGCGCTTGGTATCTTCAGTGTCGCCGACAGCTTCGGGCGACTCTTCGCCACCTTCCTCCGCGCTACCGTCGCTTAGTGGCGTCTCATCAAACAGTGCAAGGGCATCGGCGAATGAATCGAACTCGCGGCCCTTGGTGATGAGGTTGTCGCGAGTGATCATGAACTGCGCGCGTGACGCGCGCACTGCCTTGATCGCCCGGCTCAGCGTTTTGTCATCGCTGCCGGAAACGACTTGCGAAAATCGCTCCCCCACGAAAATCGATCCATTGGCGAAGCGCAGCGATGGCACCACTGTCTTGAGCGCAGTTTGCAAGGGTTCGACGTCGAGTAGATCATCGGAATGGATGATCAGCGTGATCGTGGCGTCGCACTTCAATTCATAATCGAGCACCGAAGGAGCCATTTCCGACCTGCCCTTCCACGGCTTCCACAAAGCCATTTTCGGGGTGGCGGGATTCTTTTCACCCTTGTGCAGCGAATAATTCTCGACGCCGATCGCTACCCGCCGGTTTTCACCGAGCGATAGCGCCTGTCTCTTGAGATGACGCTCCAGGGCATGCACAAAGCCAACCGCGTTGCGAGGAAACGCTGCGCCGCCACCGGTCAGCAGGCTGCCTGACGCGCTGATGCCCACGCCGTGGAATCGAATGGCAGTAATCACAGGAGTTCCTCGATCATTTTTTCAATCAATACATCCCGAATCCTCTGGTCCGCGCTGTGCCGCACGAGGCCCATGTGCGTCCTGGCGACGAGGTCGAACACTTCGATGGCCGCAGCCTGGGCCATTGCCTCGCCGATGGCGTCTGCGCGATTGCGCTTGAGATAGGCTCCGATGGCCCCCTCTTCACCTTTCGCGATCGTCCCGGCAGCCACCAGTTCATCGGCCGCCAGCAAGGGCGCCATCAGCACCTCGGCGAACCAACCGTAAGCGGCTTGTTCCTTGTCGCGTTGCTCGCTATTGCCAACTATTTGCTCGAGCGGAGCAGCACGGGTGAAGGTTTGAATGCTGTCTCCGCGAATGCTGTAGCGTGTGTAAACCCGCCCGCCGCGTGCCATACGCGCCGCGAGGGATGAATCCGCTGCGCCGGGGGGCTCGGCCATCAATAGCTGGAAAGCTCCTCCCAAGTCGCTGCACAGCCCGCCGCCATTAACTGGATTTGCGCCGCCGACCGCACACAGCTTTCGTGACGCAAGCCAGCGGCCAGGGGACTGTGCTTGCCTGTGCATTTCGGCGATCATCGGCTCCGATGCTATGGGCAGAATGATCACATCATCGCATCCTTCTTCTTCGTAAAAGATCTGTTTGCCAAGCGGGTGAATTGCAGTCCCGGCAAGATCACTCCCTAGCTGCTCGTGGTAGGCTGCGGCGGTTTCCTTGCAGCAGCTTGCCGGCATTCCGGCGCGGATCAGCGCCGCAGCTAGTGCAGAGTTTTCGCCGAGCAGCAACTGATCGATAACGCGAGTCGGTTCTTCGTCGAGAACCACTCTGGCCAGCAAGAATTTTGCGAAGCGTATCTTTGCGGCGTCGCCCGAATACAGCAGGCCCGGCGGCAGCAAGGCTTCACTGATGAGCCCCTTGGGAAGAGACGATGCATTTGGCTTGGCCGCAAAAATCGGTCGCGTCGTAACTTCCGGATTCGGAAGTTTGAAACCATACGTTCCGATATTCGGGAGAATCGACGGGAATTGCGAAAAATAAGCTTCGAGGCTTTCTCGCGACAGGTCCTTGGGTCCCGCCTCGGCCAAGAGCGCGCTTGCCCAGCGATCCAGCCCACCAGAATCGGCTGAGCCCAAGCTGGGGATTTCGTCGGTCAGATCCTTCTTCCTGACGGTGCAAACCGATCGCTTCACCATTGCCGCCAGCGAAGTTTCCGAATTCTTCCTGATCATTGAAATCTCCGAAATCGTTTGATGACGGGCCGTATTTTACGGCGCTTGCAGCGAAAAGTTGAAAAAACTTTTTTACACACCATGGATAGTTTTTTTTAGGACCGTGTATAGTGGCGGCACGTTAGCGTGCGGCAGTCTGTTGCCTTGCAAGACGTATCTTCCGCTCGGGACCTGCCCTGAATTGGAGGCTTAGAAAATGGTTTGTAAGAGTTAATTCACCGCCGAGATGGCGGCTGTCGGAGTCTTATGTCCAAACGTTTCGATAAATCGATCGCCATCCTTCATTCGAAACGGGAGGGCATTTTCTATCTCGAACACTGCCGGGTGATGATGCGCGACGACCGGGTTGACTACGCGGTCGACCAGGAAAGTGCGGGCACCTATTACTGGAACATTCCTACCGGCAACACTTCGGTTTTGCTACTCGGAGCAGGCACTTCGATCACCCAGGCGGCCGCGCGACGGCTGTCCGAGGATGGCGTGATGCTGGCTTTCGCCGGTGGGGGCGGCACCCCGATTTTCCTGGCGTCTCAATCGGAGTATCGGCCCACCGAATACCTCCAGGGATGGGTTGGCAAGTGGTTTGTACCGGAAAAGCGCTTGGTGATGGCCCGGCGCATGGCCATCGCGCGCTGCAACTTCGTCGATGCCGCATGGGGCAGGATCAAGCGCGTTGCCGAAGCTGGCGCGTCGCCGCAGCCAATGACCACTCGCTTCCGTTCGGCGATTGCCGCCGCGGCATCGGCGCAGGCAATCATGGAAGCCGAGGCGCAATGCGCCAAGCAGATGTACGCCATTCTGGCCAAGGCTTTTGGTCTGTCCGGCTTTTCCCGCGAGCAGGGGAAGCGTGACGGAGGGGACCTCGCCAATTCGTTTCTCGACCACGGCAACTACTTGGCCTACGGTCTGGCGGCGACAGTGCTTTGGGTCTTGGGCATCCCGCATTCGCTGCCTGTATCGCACGGCCTGACGCGGCGCGGTGCGCTGGTTTTCGACACCGCCGACCTCGTCAAGGATGGAATCATCATGCCCCTGGCTTTCGCGTGCGCTGCTGAGGGCCATACCGATCAGGAGTTCCGGAGCGAATGCCTGCGCGAAATCCGCCGGCTCAACGCCATGGAATTCATGTTCGAAACCATCAAGGCGGTGGCCGTGGAGGTCCGGTGAACGTGATCTTCACTTCGGAGAGTGCTGGCAAGGCCAACGCCAGCGTGCGCAGGATTCTTGACCGCTACGCGACGCGGATCGGCAACAACGCCTGGGAAGCGTCGCTGACGCAAGAGGGACTCGGCACCGTAAAGGCGCTTCTCAACCGGGCGAGTTCGCGACACACCTCGGTCGTGTGCCACCGCATCACCGGCGATGGCGCGCGGGTGGTCGCCTGGATCATCGGCAACAAGCGCGCTTTCACCACCGGTGGTGCCTGCGCCACGGGCTGGACCGCCAGGAAGTTGCGCAAGGAAGACACCGACCTGCCCTACCCCGTGCGGCTGATGTCGAGGCTGGTCTCGCTGGCCGGGCTCCTGCACGACATCGGTAAGGCGAACAGCGCGTTTCAGAAGGTAATTCGCAACGAGAACAGCCAGGAAGCCTTTCGCCACGAAGCGGCCAGCGCCATGATGCTGGGCTGGCTCCATGGCTCTGGCGACGACGGGCAATGGGTCGCTTCCTTCATCGCGGCGATCGACAACGACGAACTCGACGACAGGATTCGCAAGTCACTGCACGCGCAGGCGGCGAAGCACCACGCGGGGAACCAGCAGGGCGAAGATATCGACGAGAGACGGATTTTCTCGGGGGCCGATCGGCGTGCCCTCAAGGAAACCCCCGTGCTTTTCGGCTTGCTGTGGCTGATGGTCGCTCATCATCGCCTGCCCGAGGGCAATCCGCTCGTCTCACTCGCAGCGGCAGAGATCAACTCTTCGGGTCACGCGCGGCTAGATGCGAAAGCTCTGAGGGTCGATACGCTCGTTGCGGAAGGACTGCCGTGGTTACATGATGCCTGGAAGAAGCGCCTGCGCGACGACCTGCAATCGCTAGCCGGCCTCCTAGCCGAACCGCGCTTTGCCGAGGCAAAGACTTGTCTGTTCGATCACCTGCGGCTTTTCGGGCGGCCGGCGCTGCAGCTTGCCGACCACTTGGTTTCGTCAGACAAGCGACCCGACCGGTTGCCTTCGCCGGTCTACGCCTACGCCAACTCGGCCGTGCTCCCCGACGGTTCGCCGACCCTCGGTCAGAAGCTACACGCGCACCTGATCGCGGTGAGCCGCAACGCCGTCCTGGCCGCCCAGGAAATCCTGACGCTGCGTCGCGAAATGCCGGGCGTGGAAGCGGGCGAAATTCCGTTGGCGCTTCGCAGGAAGGGCCGGGATCCGAAATATGCGTGGCAGGACGAGGCGGCGAGCGCAATTCGCGCGCATCGCACGGGCGTTCATGAAGGCGCTTTTTTTGGCGTCATGATCGCCGGGACCGGCTCTGGCAAAACAATCGCCGCCCTGAAAGTCGCCGCAGCGTTCAGGAGCGCTTTGCGCGTGGTCTATGCCTCGCCCTTGCGCTCGCTTACCCTGCAGTCAGGCAACGAGTTCGCCGACATGGGGTTTGGCAGTGACGACATGGCGACGATCATCGGTGACCCGCTGATCCAGAAGATGTTCGACATCGAGGGCAGGTCGCAGGATCTCCGCGAGTCGATCTGCAATCCGGAGTGCGATGAGGAGGCGATCGAGGTCGTGGGCGGCGGTTCATCAGCGGATCTCGGCGAGCGCTTGCGCACGCTGCGGTGCTTCGACGATCGCCAAGTGCGGATGATCACCACGCCAGTGCTCGCGGCAACGCTCGATACGGTGATGAAGCTCGCCGACGGTCGGCGCGGCAGCTACCTGACCCATTTGCTGCGCATGGCCTCCTCGGATCTGATCATCGACGAGGTTGACATGTATTCGCCGGTGGATCTTCTGGCGATTGGCCGTCTCGTCGAAGCCGCGGGTTTCTGGCGTAGCCGCGTTACCCTGAGTTCGGCGACACTCTCGCCAGTGATCGCATTTGCTCTCTTTCGCGCCTACCTCGCCGGTGTCAAATCCCGCGATGCTCTGGACAGCGCGGAGACACGGATCTTCGGCGGCTGGTTTTCGGATTCGACGCCGGCCGTTATCCAGAAAATCGCTTCGCCGGAAGGGTTCGAGCAGGAACACCTGGCGTTTGCCGGGTCGGTTGCGAAGATCTCGGGCGCACAGGGTAAACGGCGCGTTGCCGGATATATTCATCGTCAAGAAACTGCGGATTCCCCCGCCTCAGAGCAGCGGCAGCAGCTATTGTCCCTGGTGGCTGCCGTCAAGCATCTTCACCGGCTCAACGCTGTATCCCTGGCAGACGAGCGTCGCTTTTCCGTCGGCTGCGTTCAGGTGGTCAATGTCTTGCATTGCCAGCGCTTCGCCCTGGCGCTCGCGGCCTGGGCCGCCGAGGAAAAAACTGGCGAGGCGCTCGATATCCGCGTGGTTTGTCTGCATGGCAGACTGTCGCTGGCAAGTCGCAACTGGATTGACGGGCAGCTGAACCGGATGCTTTGCCGAAAGGGAGAAAATGGCGATCTCGCGCCGCTGGCCAATCCCTTCGTGCGGGATTTCGTTGCCGGTTCGCCGTGCCTGAACATCGCGGTGATCCTCGTTTCGACCCTGGAGACCACCGGCCGGGATCATGATTTCGATTGGGGAGTGATCGAGAGCCGACAAGAGCGCGACATTCTCCAGTTTGCCGGGCGGATACGCCGGCATCGACCGGCCCTGCCCGACAGCGGCTTCAAGAACTTGGTGATTTGGGATGTGCCGCTGCGATGGGATGGAAAGCCATGGCAACCGCAGAACACGCGCGACAACCCGGTGGCTTTTAAGCGCTTCGGGGTGGGCGACACGATGGGTGAACCGGTCGACCGCCCGGGGGGGAGCAATCTCACGCAGGTGCTGTTGCGTCGCGCCACCGGAGGGGACGCCGACGCTGGCCGCTATGGGGCGATGCCGAACTACAAGGCGATGATGTCGCAGACCTATGGGAAGGACGCTTTCGTTACGCCGTCGAGGTGCCTGAGTGAAGCGTTTCCGCGCGCGCGCGAATACGACCCGCAGGAAAATGAGGCCTATACGGTGCGAGCCTGCGAGACACAGCGCCTGCGCAACGTGCTGCTCGAACAGCGAAGAAATAAAAACCACAGCCTCGTCGAGTGGCTGGCCAACTGCAACCGGGCCGGCCGATTGCTGAGCTACCATCAGAATCTCTATCGCTTTCGGGCCGGGCGCCGCATGTACCTTTATTGGCACGATTGGCGCGACGGAGAACAGCAGTGGTTCTACGTCGTCGAACCGGGCCGGGAACTGGAGACGTCGAAACCGCAGAGGTGCATCACTGACTTAAACGTCGAAGTAAAGGGCTTCCTGTTCACCTTTGACGAAGAGGCCGAGATCGACGAAATCCGTGCCAAAACCGGGGCATTTCTCAAGAAGGATCGCATCCGGCTCGCGAGCGTATATTTCACGCAGCAGCCGTCTGCTGACAATTCACGGCTGGCCTATCACTGCCAAATCGGCCTAATGGGATGACCAAACTTCTCATCAACCTCACCGACCTTCTGCGCCAGCGCACGGTTGAGGGCGAGCGCATCGAGTACAAGGCCGGATGGAATCCGGACGCGATCATTCGCACTCTGTGTGCCTTCGCCAACGACTTCGAAAACCTCGGTGGCGGTTACGTGGTGATCGGGCAAGATTGCGATGCCAATGGCCAGCCGGTGTTCCCACCGGTGGGGCTGGCCGAGAACCAGCTCGACAAGATTCAGCAGGAATTGTTGGCAGCCTGCCAATTGATCCAGCCGCCGTACTTCCCCGTCTTGAGCATTGAGGAAGTTGGAGGCCGCAAGCTGATCGTGCTGTGGGCCCCGGGCGGACAGAACCGGCCCTACAAGGCACCGGAAGCTGTCACGGCCAATAAGAAGACGTGGCGCTACTACATCCGGCGCTACAGCAGCACGGTGGAGGCCAAGGGCGAGACCGAGCAGGAATTGTTGAGTCTGGCGGCCAAGGTCCCGTTCGATGACCGTTATAACCAGGCAGCACGGGTCGATGATCTTTCCGTACCGCTGATGCAGGCCTTTTTGCAGGAGGTGGGCAGTGCGCTGGCGGCAGATGCGCCGGGATTGTCGGTCGAGGCGTTGGCACGGCAGATGAATGTGACGGGCGGCCCCACCGAATCACCATGGCCGAAGAACGTTGGACTGCTGTTTTTCAATGAGATGCCGGAGCGATTTTTCCCCGGCGTGCAGATCGATGTGGTCTGGTTCCCTGAAGGCGCAGGCGGTGATCGCTTCGAGGAAAAGATTTTCAAGGGGCCGCTGGCGCGGATGGCGCGTGAGGCCCTGAGCTACATTCAGCGCAATTTCCTGCGCGAGACAGTCATCAAGCATCCTGACCGCGCGGAGGCCACGCGGGTCTGGAACTTCCCTTACGCCGCTATCGAAGAAGCCTTGGTCAACGCGGTGTATCACCGGTCTTACGAAGAGCGCGAGCCCATTGAGGTGCGCATCAGCAACGAAGAACTGGTCATCTTGAGCTTCCCCGGCCCGGATCGGTCGATCCGGCTGGAGGACTTTCAGGCTGGGCGTGCGGTCAGCCGCCGCTACCGCAACCGGCGGATTGGGGAGTTCCTGAAGGAACTGGAGATGACCGAAGGGCGCTCCACCGGTATCCCGAAAATTCTGAAGGAAATGGCGGCCAACGGCTCCCCCGCGCCGCTGTTCGAGACGGACGACGACCGGCTCTCGTTCGTGATTCGGCTGCCGCGCCATCCGCTGGCGCTTGTCCCGCCAGTAGACTCCGCGCAAGTCACCGCGCAAGTCACCGCGCAAGTCACCGCGCAAGTCGGGACGTTGCTAGAACGAATGAATGGTGAAATGACCCGGCAGGCGATGCAGGATGCGGTGGGTCTTGCTCACAGGGAGCACTTCCGCAAGACCTATTTGGCACCAGCGCTGGAACAGGGCGTCATCGAAATGACCCTGCCCGACAAGCCCAACAGTCGTAGTCAGCGTTACCGCCTAACCGCACTCGGGCAACGCTGGCTGGATGCGCATTCCAGCGGTGGCGCTGCGTGAAAAGCCGGAGAAATTAAGCCATGACCGTTGAGTCACTTCCTGCCTTCACACGCCTCGCTCGCCAGCGCTGGGAGACCATCCCCACCGATATTCGGCAGCGCCTGCTGGCCAATGTGTGGTGCGGGCATTGCCGCCAAGGGGTGACGATCACCAATTTCACCGGAACCATCAAGGGTGGTAATCTGCTGCTGGAGGGCAAATGCGCCGAGTGCCACGGTGACGTGGCACGGGTGATCGAGGGCTCGTGAGCACAACGCCGCAGAATTACGCACCAGTACTCACATGCCCCGATAGCGAGTTTGTTTCCAGGGAACCACGCACCACCAGACAAGAAGACCAACCCCTCATCGGGTTGGTCTTTTTTTGCTTACTGGCGCGGGTTCGTGGGGAAGCCCGGGGACTTCGGTGATTCGCACGGCGACTGCGATCTGGCTGTTTTCACTCTCTCCTGGCCATTCTTCTCTCCGGCCTCCCACCCGTCGGCGACCAGAAGTCCACGAGCGCCTCCAACGCAACCATCGCCAATTGGCTGCCTTCGGCGGTTCGGGAACCCCCGTGATCGCCGCCGAGAAGTCTGGCCGCTACGCGCGAGTGATGGAACTCGACCCGAAGTACGTCGATACGATCGTCTACCGCTGGCAGGACTATGCCGGCCCGAAAGCCACCCGTGAGTCTGATGGGGTGACATTCGATGATCTGACCAGCGAAGCAGTCGGCGTCTGCGGCGAATAGGAAAGCATTCTCCGCGCCGATTGCGGTGAATATCTTGCCGCTGTGCGCAATGCCCGCCATAATCTCCGCATGGCCAACGGCGATTACACCTACATCTGGCAGGCTCCCGACTGGCCGGCCTGGCGCTACGACCTGGCCGCTTTGGCCGGGCCGTTGGCCGACGTCAGCCGCGCCCAGGGTCTGCTCATTGGCCGGCTGGCCGATGTGGGGATCGCACTGCGGGATCAGGCCAGCATGACGACGCTGACCGAGGATGTTCTCAAGACCAGCGAAATCGAGGGTGAGCGCCTCGACGCCGAGTCCGTGCGCTCGTCGATCGCGCGCCGCTTGGGCGTGGACGTCGGAGCGCTGACGCCAGTCGATCGCCACGTCGAAGGCGTGGTCGACATGGTGCTCGATGCGACGGCAGGCTGCGAGGTAGCACTGACACGAGAACGCCTGCTCGGCTGGCACGCGGCCCTGTTTCCGACCGGCTATAGCGGACTCTCACCGATTCGCGTGGGAATGCTCCGGGACGACGGGAACGGACCGATGCAGGTCGTCTCCGGCGCCATCGGTCGGCAGCGTGTCCACTTCGAAGGCCCGCCGGCAGGGACGCTCGAGGCCGAATTGGGGCGCCTCATCGACTGGGTGAACACCGGCTCCGAAGATCACCCGATCCTGAAGGCGGGTCTGGGGCACCTGTGGTTCGTCACGCTCCACCCTTTCGACGACGGCAACGGGCGTATCGCGCGGGCGCTCGGCGACCTGCTGCTGGCTCGTGCCGATGGTAGTCCGCAACGGTTCTACAGTCTGTCGGCGCAAATCCAGCGCGAGCGGCGGGACTATTACGAAATCCTGGAGCGCACGCAAAAGGCTTCGCTGGAGGTGACAGACTGGCTGAGGTGGTTTCTCGAAACCTTGCGGAGCGCGGTCAGCACCGCACAAGAGACCGTGGACGCCGTACTGGCCAAGACGCGCTTCTGGCAGCGCTGGGCCACGACACCGCTGAACGCGCGGCAGGTGAAACTCCTCAACCGCCTACTCGAGGGATTCGAGGGCAAACTGACCAGCAGCAAGTGGGCGGCCATCGGCAAGTGCTCACCGGATACCGCACTGCGCGAGATCAACGAACTGCTCGTCCTGGGTGTGCTGCGCAAGACGCCTGGCGGCGGACGTAGCACGGCATACGAACTCAACAGAGACGCCATTAACAATTCATGGTCGGAGATCGCCGGCTGCTGAGCTCAGGAAACGACGCCGCTCAAACGCAGCATCAGCGTCGTCGGATGCGCCGGTGAAACCTGAAATCCGTAGTGCTCATAGAATTCCCTGGCCTGGTCATGGAGCGCGTGTATCAGCAAGGCTCTGACCCCGGCGTTCTGCGAAACGATCACCGCCCGCTTGACGGCATCTTGCAGCAAGGAAGCGCCGAGCTTGATCCCCTGGGCGCGATGATCGACGGCGAGCCGGGCCAGCACCATCACCGGAACGGGGTCCGGCATATTGCGGCGCACTGAACTCGTGGCCATCTGACGCGAGACAGCACCCGCGGCCATGGCGTAGTAGCCGTAGATGCGGTGCTCCCGATCGGCCACGACAAACGTGCGGCTTGCCCCGCTCAACTGGTTGGCCATGGCCCGCCGCTTGAGCCACTCGTCGAGCACGGCTTCGCCGCACGCAAAGTCATCCAGACGATGGGCGGCCGACAGTGGCTGCGGCGGATTGAGTTGAAGGGTCATGCCTTGCTGGCGTCGGCTTCCCAGGGCGCCTTGACCGCCATCAGGCGCTCAAGTCCAGGATTGGCGTCCGGAGGCGCGTCAAGCAGGGCGGTGAACTGCCGGAACTTGTCGGCGTTGAGACTGAAAAAAACCTGATCGATCACCACCGCCTGCGCCTTGTCGCAGGCGGCTTCGAGCATGAAGTCCGAACGGTTCTTGCCGAGCAACTGAGCAGCTTGATCAATCAGGTCCCGCTGCTCGGGAAGTGCCCGCAGGTTGATGGCGGCATCGCGCATGAGTTTCTCCTTTTATGCATACACAACAGACACACTAATCGTATGGCGACGTGTATCTGTTGTCAATACACGACGAAGCCCGAGAGTGATGTGCAGGCGGACGCTATTGTAGAAGCCGACGATGCAATCGGTGACGTCTCGGGTGGCCTCCGCAGGGTTGGCATAATTGTCCGGCCAGACACGCTCCCTCTTGAGATTCAGGACGAAGCGCTCCCTGACGGCGTTGTCGCAGCAGGGAAGGCATCGCCAAGGCGATCACTTCGTGATCGCGCCGCCAGATCACCCCACCCGCATGCACGGCAAGCCACCAGTTTTGTCGGGAGGGATGCGGCCTCGTGCTGGCGTCTGCCTCCCGCGGTGCCTTGAGTGCCATGAGGCCCTTCAAGCTCAAGTCCGGGATTGGCGGCCGGTGGCGCTCGCCTACCTCGCTCAGGCCTGCTTGCCGGCGACGACCGGGACGGTGACGAAGCTGACCCCGAGTCGGAGCAGCGCGGCCTTGCCGCGGACGGTCAGATCGCTGATGAAACGAAACTGCTGCCGCGCGTCGATCGGATAAGCCTTCAAGCGGTAGTGCGTTCCCCAGGGCTTCTCGTGCACAACCACAATGATCGGGTCGTCAAAATAGAGGTAGGGGCTGGTCAGGGCGACGTCCTGCAGCACCAGCCGTGCGGCCGCGGCGTCGTGCGCCGGGTGAAGATAGAAATCAGCCACGCACTGGAGCTGGGGCTTACCGCAGTTGGCATTGAAAACCGGATCGTTCCACATCCGCAGGTGCGGGATGCTGACCTGCGTATCGTCCGGGGTGACGATTTGCACCGTGCGCATGCCGATATGCTTTACTTCGCCATAAATCCCGTTGATCTCGATCCAGTCGCCATTGCGATAGGGCATTTCGCCGACCACCACGACGCCGGCGATCAGGCTGCTGGCATAATCCTTCATCGCGAAACCGAGCGCCAGTCCGACCGTGCCGAGCAGGGCGACCATGTTCTGGAATGACGGCTCGATGATCCGCGGGACGAGCAGCAGGAAAGCGACCACCAGGATGCCCAGGCGCAGCAGCGGCACCATCGCCAGCAGATAGAGTCGACGCACGCCATGCAGCTGGTCGGCAAGCCACGGCACAAGCTTCTGCGCAACGACGATCAGTAGCGTCGCAACGGCAACGATCAGCAACAACTCCAGCAGCGTGCCGGTGTCCAGCGTATTGAAGAGTTTTGCCAGTTGAGGGGTTTCCATGCTCGGGGCCTCAGAATTCATCTTTCAAGAAACCACGTCGGCGCAGGAACTCGCGGACCACGGCGTAGGCGGACGCGCTGATCTGCCAGCGCTCGCCGGCCAGGACAACGACGCCGAGGGCCTGCAGTTGCAGCAGGTGCGAGGCAATGCGATGCTCGGGTTGGGGCAGCAGCTCGGGCAGCACCGACACCGGCAATCCATTGTGTAACAGCAACGCGTGCAGGATGAAGGCCATGCCTTCCCCTTTTTCCGCTGGCAAGGGAGGCTCCTGCACGCTCTCGCAGACCCAGACGATCTCGGCATCGGGAGCGCCAGCCTTTGCCCGCTGCACGGCCCGGTCCGCAGCGTCGGACACGTCCTGCTTCGGGTCAGGCTCCTGCTTTGCCGGCTGCTCCTGCTGATCGGGGTGAGATCTCAGCAACGCCCGCCAGGAAGTCCAGGCGACGCCGATGTTGCCACGGCTGTGGACCGCGAGCTGATTGATCTCCGGGCTGACTGCCGACTCGTTCGGCGCGCATGCCAGTTGAACCTCTTTGCCGGTAACGGCGTTGCAGAAGCGCAGACAGCCGCCGTTCTCGCGCGAAACCAGGTCGGCCAGGTAGCGCGACAGGCGCGGCCCGTCGAAGGCCTGCAGGGTCAGCGCTTCCGGCTGGGGCAGCGGCCAGACCTCCTGCAGGTACGCCCAGGCCCAGCTGTCGCACGCGATCACGCCGCGCCCCAGAGCCCCGCTCACCGCGTGCGCGAGCAAACGCCGCACGAGTCCGAGGCCATCGGCGTGGCGCAGGTAGCAGTGTTCGAGGTTCGGCAGCATCCACAGACGATCGCTCGTCGGCCACTCTTCGAGCCAGCGTTCATCACCGCCAAGAATCTGCTCCACGCTTGGTGCCGCCACCGCGTGCACCCGGTGGCGGGCGGCCCAGTGGGCAAGGATCTCCGGATGACCGCTATGCGGCTGACCGATCACGAATCTGACCGGCACAAGCGGTTTCCTGTCGGGCAACCAGTCGGCCAGGGCCAGGTCCAGCGCTGCCGCCGCACAACGCCAGTCAATCGGCTGCACGAGAGACTGCAAACGTGAACCCGACAGCGCCTGCAACTCCGCTGCGGCCTTCACCGGCGTCTGTTCTTCCCTTTCGCCAGCGCGGAAACGCCGTTTCAAGGAGGCCCATTTTTCGAGTGCCGCGCTCGCCCCGACGGGATTCGGAACGCGGTAGTCGGCGAGCCGGACGAACTCCCACAGCGCGGGCGCCGATGCCTCATCCGGCTTCTGTGCTGGCGGATGATGGTCTATGATCATTGGCGGAGACGCTTCCCGCACCGATTCATTCACGATTTCTGTTCAACCCGAAGTGTTGTTGGAGGAATACATAATGGCACACGAAGGCTATCACGAACCCGTTTCCGAACTCAGCGATGAAGCGCGCGACATGCATCGGGCCATCGTCTCGCTGATGGAAGAACTTGAAGCCGTGGATTGGTACAACCAGCGCATGGATGCCTGCAAGGATGCCGAGTTGCGCGCCATTCTCAAGCACAACCGCGACGAGGAGAAGGAACACGCGGCGATGGTTCTCGAATGGATTCGCCGCCGCGACGCGGCCTTCGACAAGGAACTGCGCGACACGCTGTTCACCGACAAGAAACTGGATCACGACTGATCGCCGACGCGATCGCCCGCCTGCCAACGGCGCAGCACCCGCCTCCCAGCGAGGGACCGGAAAATGGAAAAGACCCTTGACGTCATCATCATCGGCGCCGGCTCTGCCGGCCTCGCCGCCCTGCGCGAAGTGCGCAAGCGCAGCGAGAGCTTCCTGCTCATCAACGACGGCGCCTACGGCACGACCTGCGCGCGCGTTGGCTGCATGCCGTCCAAGGCGTTGATCGAAGCCGCCAACGCGTTTCACCGTCGGCACAGCTTCGACGCTTTCGGGATCCGCGGCGCCGCCGCGCTGAGCGTGGACGTGCCGGCGGTGCTGCGCCGCGTGCGCGCCCTGCGCGACGAATTCGTCGCCGGCACGCTCGCAGCAACCAACGAACTGGGCGAGCGCAGCCTGGCCGGCCGCGCCAGGCTGCTCGATGCGCAGACGGTTGCCGTCGGCGACCGCCGCTACCACGCCCGGCGGATCGTCATCGCCAGCGGCAGCCAACCGGTGATCCCGGACGCCTGGCGCGCCTTTGGCGATCGTATCGTGACCACCGACACGCTGTTCGAACGGGAAACGCTGCCGCGCCGAATGGCGGTCATCGGACTCGGCGCAATCGGCATCGAGATCGCCCAGGCGCTGTCGCGCCTCGGCGTCGAAGTCACTGGCTTCGGCGCCAACCCGCGGCTTGCCGGGCTGAGCGACGAAGCGGTCGATCTCACCCTGCGCGAGCTGCTGGACAAGGAATTCGCCTTTCACACCAGCGCAAGTGCCGAGTTGTCGCCGGCCGCTGACGGCATCGAAGTGCGCAGCGGTGCCGTGCGCGTCGTTGCCGACCAAGTGATCGCCGCCATCGGCAGGCGTCCGAACGTCGCTGGCCTCGGCCTCGAAACACTCGGCGTCGAACTCGACGCGCGCGGCATGCCGCCGGTGAACCCCAACACCCTGCAGATCGCCGACCTGCCGATCTTTCTGGCCGGTGACGCCAACGGCCGTGCAGCCCTGCTGCACGAGGCCGCCGACGAAGGCCACATCGCCGGCATCAACGCCACCGCGACCGAGCTGCGCTGCTTCCGCCGCCGCACACCGCTGGCGATCGTCTTCGCCGACCCCAACGTCGCCGTCGTCGGCCAGCGCTTCGCCGATCTCGACCAGGCCACGGTAGTGATCGGGCAAGCCAGCTTCGAACGACAGGGCCGGGCACGAACCGCCGAGCGCAACAAGGGCCTGATGCGCCTCTATGCCGACCGCAACAGCGGCCGGCTGCTCGGCGGCGAGATGTGCGTACCGGCCGGCGAGCACATGGCGCACGTGCTGGCGCTGGCCATCGAACGCGAGCTGAGCGTGCAGGAGCTGCTGCGCCTGCCCTTCTACCACCCGGTGCTGGAGGAAGGCATGCGCGGCGCTCTGCGCGAATTGGCGGCCCACTTGCCCGCGGGCAGCGATTCCGACCTCGCGTCCTGCGGCGCGTACAAGGTCGAGGCGCTGGACTGAAGCCCGGCGTCCCGGACAACGCACAGCAGATTGACCGCGCGCCCCAGGCAACGACAGGGTGTGTAAATGCCCACCAACAGGAGAACCCGCCATGCTCTTCCATGATTGCAAGTTTGCCCCCAGTCCCCGCCTGGTACGCGTGTTCATCGCCGAAAAGGGACTCGACGTCCCGAGCCGCGAGGTGGACCTGCGCAACGGCGAACACCTCTCGCCGGAATACCGCGCGATCAATCCCTACTGCACCGTTCCCGTGCTCGAACTCGACGACGGTACGCGACTGACCTCGTCGCAGGGCTGCTGGCGCTATCTCGAAGAGACCGTTCCCCATCCGCCGCTGCTCGGCACGACGCCGACGGAAAAAGCGCTCATTGCCGACCTGGTGTGGCACATCGAGAACGACGGCTGGCAGGCGATGACCGAGGCCGTGCGCAATTCACTGCCGGGGATGAAGGACCGGGCATTGACCGGCGCCGATAACTACGCACAAATCCCGGCGCTCGGCGACCGCGGCAAGCTGCGCAGCGAACGCTTCCTCGCCCGCCTCGACGAATTGCTCGCCGGACGCGACTACCTCGCCGGCGATCGCTTCAGCGCGGCCGACATCACGGCCATGGTGCTCGTCGATTTCGCCGGCTGGCTGAAAATCACCCTGCCTGCCGACGCCGCCAACGCCCAGCGCTGGTACGCGGCGATCAGTGCCCGGCCAAGCGCCAGCCGGTAAAAGCCACACGCCCCTGCGCCGACAAGTGTGCCTGACTCTTCTGCGCCTTGTCGGTGCGGCGGCAGAGTAGTGAGACGATGGTACCGGATTGCCGCGTCGGCTACGCCTCCTCGCAATGACGGCGGGTGCCCTGCACGCGCCGGCACGCGACCCGGTACAATTCGCCCTTTCGCTCGTCACCCCTCGTCACTGACCGCCACCGCTTGCCGCTCGCCGGCGGCAGCTCGCTGCCCGCTCGGGCAAATCGGCTGGCGTCGATGTGCTGATCGCTTCGGAGCCTGCATGGACATCGTCATCTCACCCCTTGCCGCCGCCGACGTCGAAACGGTCGCCGCACTCGCACGCCAGGTCTGGCAGCACACCTACCTGGGAATCATCAGCCAGGAACAGATCGACTACATGCTCGATCAACGCTATCGAGCGCAGCGGGTGAACGACGAGTTGGGCATGGCCACGGTGTGGTGGGACCAGCTGACCGTCGATGGCCAGCTGGCGGGCTTTGTTTCCTGCCTGCTCACCGGAACGCCCGGCGAGATGAAGCTCGACAAGCTCTACGTCGACCCGCAGCGACAGCGCCTGGGAATCGGTCGTCGCCTGGTCGAACGGGTGGTCGCGCGGGCCCTCGAAAATGCTTGCGAAACACTGATCCTGGCCGTGAACAAGGGCAACAGCAACGCCATAGCCGCTTACCGGAAGCAGGGCTTCAGCATCCGTGACTCGGTCAGCGTCGATATTGGCGGCGGATTCGTGATGGACGACTTTATAATGGCCCGGTCAGTGCTCGCGCCTGCCACCGGACCTCAACAACCATGAAGCTGACATTCGTCAAGATGCACGGACTGGGCAACGACTTCGTCGTGCTCGACGGTATTCGTCAGTCGATCGCGCTGACCCCGGCGCAGCTGCGCTTGCTCGCCGACCGCCACTTCGGCGTCGGCTGTGACCAGATTCTGCTCGTTGAAGAAGCTCGCCAGCCGGACGTCGATTTCCGCTATCGCATCTTCAACGCCGACGGCAGCGAAGTCGAGCAATGCGGCAACGGCGCTCGCTGCTTCGTACGTTTCGTTCATGAGCAGGGGCTGAGCGCGAAACGCGAAATCCGCGTCGAAACCCTCTGCGGAGTCATCGTCCCGCGCCTCGAGGACGACGGCACGGTGAGCGTCGATATGGGCGTACCGGTCCTCGCGCCGGCCAGGATTCCATTCCTCAGCGCCAGTGACGACCTGGTCCAGACGCTGCGCATCGCCGACCATGAAATCGCCATCACCGCCGTCGGCATGGGCAACCCGCACGCCGTACAACTGGTCGACGACGTCGCCACGGCAGCGGTCGAACACGAGGGACCTCTGATCGAACGACACCCGTGCTTTCCGCAGCGCGTCAACGCCGGCTTCATGCAGGTGGTCGACCGGCAGGCGATTCGCTTGCGCGTTTTCGAACGCGGCGCCGGCGAAACACTGGCCTGCGGCACCGGCGCCTGCGCCGCCGTGGTCGCCGGCATCAGCCGCGGCCTGCTCGATTCGCCGGTACGCGTCGAAACGCGTGGCGGTATGCTCAGCATCGCCTGGAACGGCCTCGGCACGCCCGTGCTGATGACCGGCCCCGCAGTCACCGTATTCAAGGGAGAAATCGAAGTATGAAATCCAGCGAAGTCGCAGAGTACCTGCACACCAACCCGCAGTTTTTCGAAGAGCACTCGGATCTGATGGCCAACATGGTCGTCCCACACCCGCATGGCGGGCGAACGATCTCGATCACCGAGCGCCAGATGCTCGCGCTGCGCGACAAGAACAAGCAGCTCGAAAGCAAGATGGGCGAGCTCTTGCAGTTCGGCGAGGAAAACGACGCGATCAGCGAGAAGATGCACCGCCTGGCGGTGGGCATGATCGCCGCCAACAGCTTCCAGGCGGTCCTGCACACGCTGAACTTCCACCTGCGCGACGATCTCGCCGTTCCGCACGTCGCCGTGCGCCTCTGGGACCGCCCGGCCGAAAGCGAGGAATTGCCCGAGTTCACCGAGGTCAGCGAGAAACTGCAGGCGTTTGCGGAAACGCTTGCGCAGCCCTACTGCGGGTCGACCACCGGCTTCGAAACCTCGTCGTGGTTCGGCGAAGCGTCCTTGCACATTCGCTCGCAGGCGCTGATCGCCATGCGCAACGGTGGCGGCACGATGGGCATGATCGCCATGGGCAGCGAGGATGGCGAACGCTTCTACAGCGGCATGGGGACGATCTACCTCGAGCGTCTCGGCGAGATGGCGTCGGCGGCGCTGGCGCGCGTCCTGCGCTGAAAGCATGGAAGTGTCCGCCGCCACGACGGCCAGCGAGCGTAGTGCCAGCATCGGCGCCTACCTCGACGAACTGGCCCAGCAGCGGCGGCTGTCACCGCACACGGTCGACAACTACCGGCGCGACCTGCGCTCGCTCTGCCGCCTGATCGACGAACTGCCGGGCGCCGGCAGCGGAGGACCGTCAGACACCCGCTCCGACCTCGCCTTCGACGCCATCCAGACGCATCACATCAGGCGCTTCGTCGCCCAGCTGCACACCCATGGCCTCGGCGGCCGCTCGCTCGGACGTACGCTCTCCGCCTGGCGCGGCTTCTATCGCTGGCTGGGGCAGCAAGGGTCGGCAGCGCACAACCCGGTGGACAGCGTGCGCCCGCCGAAAAGCCCCAAGGCGCTGCCCAGGACGCTTTCCCCCGACGAGGCCAGTCGTCTGCTCGAAACGGGCGACGAAAGCCCGCTGGCGATTCGCGACCAGGCGATGTTCGAGCTCTTCTACTCCTCCGGCCTGCGCCTGGCCGAACTCGCGGCGCTCGATCTGTCGTGCCTCGAAGACCTGCTGGCCGGCGAGGTGCGCGTCCTCGGCAAGCGCAGCAAGCTGCGCATCGTGCCGGTCGGCCGCAAGGCCCGGGAAGCGGTTGCGGCATGGGTCAGTCAACGCCCACGACTGGCCAGCAGCGACGAAGCCGCTCTCTTCGTCGGACAGCGCGGCCAGCGTCTAGGTGTGCGCATGATCCAGTTGCGACTGGCGCGGCGCGGTCTGGCGCAAGGGCTGCCGGCACGCGTCCACCCGCACATGCTGCGCCACTCGTTCGCCTCGCACGTCCTGCAATCATCGGGCGACCTGCGCGCCGTCCAGGAAATGCTCGGTCACGCCAGCATCGCCTCGACGCAGGTCTACACGCACCTCGACTTCCAGCATCTGGCCACCGTCTACGACCAGGCGCATCCGCGCGCCAAACGCAAAGACGATCTCGAGTAACACCCTGCCGGCTTGAGTCAGCGCGGTCGCCGCCAACGATAGAGCAGCCAGCTGTAAATCCCGACGTTGACGACGATCACCACCGCCGCCAGAACAAACTGGATGTCGCGCGTCAGCCCGACCGGGTAGATGATCGGCAGCAGGTAGTGCTCGATGAAGCTGCCGGCGTAACCGGCCTCACCGGCGGCCTGCCGCCAGGCGTTCTCCAGCGGCGTCAAGGGGCAGATCCCGCCACTTAACTCGATGAATGCTCCCCAACAGGCGGCAGGAAGATGGACCAGTGCGAGCCTTGGCCAGCGCAGCACCGGCCCGCCGCCAAGAACCACGAAAACGATGAACAGCAGATGCGCGAAGACGACAGCGTCTGCCAGCAGGCGGTGAATCATGCGCGCACCTGATCGCCCGTCAGGTACGCAAATGCTGCTCGCCAGCACGCTCCCCCCGGCAGCAGGCAGCGGCCATCCTTGCTCGCCGCGCTCAGTGCGGCGCGTCCGACTGCGGCCCTTGCTTGGGCTGATCCTTCTCGATGTCCCGGGCCAATTTCATCAGGGCCTTCGTACTCCACGGGATGGCGAAGTACTTGCTGTTTTTGTCGTTGCCGCTCGGGTGAAGCAAGGCAATCCAGCCTTCGAGTTCCTCGGACTTGCCGACAACCCAGCCCTCGTTCGCGCTGGCAAAGCGTCCGAATTTCTCCAGGCTGGCGATGGGAGCAGGCAGGCTTGCGCCATCCTGATCGCTGGCACTGCTTTCCGGGTAAACGCTTATGAACACCTCTTCAAATGGCACCTCAGCGCTCTGCCCCGGTGGCCCGGTGCTTGGTCTACCTGACGCGGGGTGCACGCGTGTAATCTGAAAGCAATTTTCCTTGTGGGCGAACATGGTACTGGGTGAAGCACGGGAAAAGTCGCCAGGAGAGCCCTTGGCAAGCCGCTCGCCCAGGCTGCGGCAAGGCGACTTAGGCGGTGCAGGTTCGAGTTTCGTCCAATCCCGTCGGACGACGTGGTATCCAGCGGAAGCGCCAATGCGGTAATCACCCGCCAGGTCTGATCGTCGACGCGGAAGCTCCAACCGCCCGGCGTGCGCCACGTGCCCATGCTGGTCACTTTTCCCGCGGCTCCCGCCCAGCGCTGCACATGCCGCCGCGCGCGCTCGACCGCGTCGTGATCGTTGTGCACCGTGACGGTTCGTGACCTGAAGCCCCACGTCTTGCTGTCCTGACCCGGATTCCAGTCGATTTCGATCACTTCGACGGCGCTCCGACCTCCGCTTTGGTCATCGGTCGAAACGATCACATAGCCCAGCTGCGCGTCAATCAAGATCACCGGTTTCACCAACAGCGGCCGTGCAACGATCTGCTGGCCGGCTATGCAGCCATCATCACTAGAGAAGCGGGCACCATACAGTTCGAGCCAGGTGGCTTGTTGGGCCATTGTTTCGGTGACGAAGATCGCGTCCCGGGGAGCGGCCTTGTCGTTGCCAGTGCGCAAGAACAGCTGCCCTTTGGGGGTGGCCACGACCATGCCAGAGAGATCGGTGATGGCGCAGCTCTGCTCACCCTTCACTTCCAGGTCGGGCAATTGGGCTTCCGCCGGCGCCTCGCCCGCCCCCATCCAGAGAGCGCTTTTCAAGAGCTCGCGCAAGGTTCCGTTGACGCGCGGTTCAGCCTGGCTCTTGAGCTTGGCCAGAAAACGCATCTGAGAAGCGACGCCCGGAAGCCATTGCGAGTTCTCGAACGCCCAAGCCGACATCGCAGGCATGGCCCGGCCCGTACCTTGGCTGGTATTGACGATCGCTTTCGCCGGCTCAATCAACGGCCGCAACACACCGGCTGCGACAGCGAAACTCGGATAACTCTTGGCCACCTGCGCCCGATCGGCGCCATCGCCAGCATCGAAGTACAGCTCGGCCAGATCCTTCACCGGTTTTTGCACGAAGAACGAAAACAGGACCGACGGCAAGAGCAACAGCGTCAGCACGACCGCGACGCGCAACGACCAGCGCAATCTGCTCGCCCCGCGCGCGATCGCACCCTGCCTGGCCATCGACGCGGCGAGAAACTGGTCGATCCTGGGCTCGTACCTGGCGAGTGCCACACCGTCGCTGTCCTGCAGCAGAAGCTTGAACCACGATCTTCGCATCGCACCGTTCGCATACACGCCGTCAAGGTCCGCATCGCGAAGGCGGCGCAACTCAGTCTGACCGAGCAGCAGCTCCGTGCTCTCGTTCTCCGACCATAGTGCACACTTGCGCAAGACGCTCACAAACTCTTCGAAGCGCTCCGCCTCGCGGTCAATGAGAACACGAAACCGCCTCCAGCCGCGAACGAACGACTCGTGCGAGACCTTCAAGGTTACTCGTTGCGGGTTCTCGTCGTCCCAGAACAGGTAGTCAACCGAACCGACGAAACCGTCTTCCACCAAGCCCCACAAGGTCGTTCGCGTATCGACGTCGGCGCCGAAAAGTGAGCGATCGTCCACCGCGATGCGTTGTTGCGTGTACAAACCCCGGCTCCTGAAGGCCAAGTGACGCAACATGGTCTCAACAAGGTACGCCTGCCCGGATTTTTCGTGGCGCGCAAAAACGGCTTCGGCCCAGTTCTCAAGACTGGCGCGCAGTAGATTGACGTGCTCGTCCGCGGGCAATTCGGTGACCAACGAATCAGCCATGGCGGCATGAACCAGATCGCACCAGACAATACGTGCCGGGACTTCGACCTGCTCGCGCTTGCAGGCCTCTTTCCACAGGCGTGCAAGCAGATGCTGCAGCAGTGGCAGGTGGTCCGGGTCATGGGCGATGGCGTTCACGTCAGCCAGCAGCCGCTCGACCACCCGTGCGTCGAATTCGACCGCATCCGGCAGCAGCGTCTTGTCCCTGGTCGCCTGACGATGCCGGAGCCGCAAAAAACGCTGCGCCGGACCAACGATTGCTTCGCGCAACTCGTCCCCGTCGAGGCGACGGACAAGGTAGAAGGACTTGTTGATCGCGTCGGGAAGTTCGAGGTAACTCGCGCAATCGCTGAGGTGCTCGCTACGCATGGTCAGTACCACGTAGCAGCGTGGGTGGGGGTTGAAGAAATGGTCGATGACACGCTCAACCATCAGGCGTGCGTCCTCGTTGTTGGCATTGGTGCGGTGAAAGAGCTCCTCGAACTGGTCGATCACGAAAAGCAGGCGCAGGTCGCCTACGTTCGGACCCGGCGCCGTGAGCAGTTCGTCTGAATAGGTATCGACCAGGCGGGTGAAGCCCGACTCCTGCCGGAACACGCTGGCGATGCTCGCTAGCCGCAGGGTCTCTTGCTCTGCCGAGCCGAGTGGCTTCAGGAACTGGGCAAATCTCCACGCCAGGCGGGTAATGGGAGTGTGCGCCGAGTCACCATCGTCATCCGCAGAGGCATTGGTCCCGGGCGTACAGATCAGCGGGCACCAGAAGTCGCCAGCGCCCAGGATACCGAAGCTGCGCAGTTCAGGTACAACACCCGCGTGAATCAACGACGACTTACCTGAGCCCGAACCGCCGATCACGGCGATGAAATGGGTCTCCCGCATTCGTTCGATGACTTCGCGCACCTGCCGCTCACGGCCGAGCAGGAGCGCGGCCTCGTGGTCGAGAAAGGGGCGCAACCCCGGGTACGGATCGGTCGGCAGTCGAACGAGATCGCCGGCACTCGCGCCGCCCACGGGAGCGGGGCTCATGAGTGGCGCTCCTGGCGCTGCTTCCTGCGCTCCAGCACCTCGCGCAGGAAGGTCTCGAGTCCGGGCGAGTCCTGGTCTGTAACCTTGACGTCACCGCCGCTGGGTGCAGTGAAGCGCAGCACTTTCCAGCCCAGGGCAGAGACCCTTTGCTCCGACAGCGCATGTGGCGGCATCAGGTAGGCCACCACGCCAGGCGCCAGGTCCGGCCCAGGCAATTTCTTTTCCACCGTGTTGATCTGTGCGACCAGCGAATCGGCGGTCTTTTGTCCCCACAACAAGACCACGCCGTCGGCGTCGTCCAGGCGCGGATACTGGTCGATCTTGTCCATCGGCAATCCGTACGGCCGCACGTAGAGCGGCGGCGCCAGCCGCATTCCGGTGACGACCTTTTCCCAGCTGGATCTGATCTGCGCGCCGACGGATTCCCAGTGGTCAACCTCGTTCTGGTTGCTTTCAATGTAGATGCGTACCCACTCGTAGTCGTCGACGGCTGCGGCCCGCGGCAGCACGATTGCGTCGGTAGCCGCTCCAGCCTGCGGCTGGACGTCCGGCGCCGGGCCGGCTGTTTGCTCCTTGGAATCGTCCAGGCTGCGCCTGATCTTCGTCGCAAGATCTTCGCGCAGCCGCACGAATCGTCGCCAGAATTCGGTGGCGACGATCCCTTTGTCGGAATAGATGTCGAGTGGTATGTTCGGCTCGTCATCCTGATAGAAAGGCATCCAGATTTGATCGGACGTCGGGCACAGTGCTTTCCATTTGGCGGTGGCAGTCAAGTTGTCGATTGCGTCTTTGGACAACGCGACGATGTACAGCCGCTCCAGGAATCCGTCGTTGTTGAAGAGCGACTTGAAATACTCGAGCTCCTTCTGACACCAGCCCGAATCACCGTAGTTATCGTGTACGATCAGGATCATCGCGAACGATGCGGCGATGCTCTCGCGCAGCTGCGTCTGCAGGTCGCCCGCGACCGGCCCGTTCTTGCGATCCTGGAAGATCGGAGGAATTTTGCGCTCCATGCGCACTCGTCCACGCAGCGTCATGTTGAGTTCCTTCATGAAACACGTCACCCACGAGTTCCATGCCAGGTCGTCCGCCTGTGCATAGCTGACGAAGACGCTATAGTCGCAGTCCATCAATTTACGTGGCGTCATCTCACCCCCCGTGAGCGGTCAGGCGTGCTCGACCTGACACGGCTTCGTGTTCGAGGCGGGCAAGAACCGCGTCGAACGGCCGTTTCAACATCGTTCGGCAGTACAGCGTTTCGCCGCTGGCAAAGTCGCCGTTCTCATAGAGCTTGTTGGCCGGCGCGCCACCACCGCAGAATCCGTAGTGCGCGCAGCTGGCTTCGCAGGCGCGTGTGCCGCGCACGATCGCATCCCACAGGCGTTGAAAGCGCAGCCCGCGCGCGCTGTCGAAAAAGCCATCAGTCGCGACATTGCCGAGAACGAAGTTGCCGAACTCCGCCGACGGCTGACCGAGCAGCTCCGGCGAGAAGGTGCTGAAGTCGCCGTTATGCGCCACGGAAATCAGTGCGAACGGCTGCGTCTGGGCGTTCTCCGGCCAGTCCTGGTCATGCCAGCGGTAGGTCGGTAGCGGCTGGGCGATCAACTGAAAGGCCATTTCGAGCTCGCGCACGCGCTGCCCACCGGCTCTGCCATAGGCACGTTCGAGCAGCCGGGCCACGAATGCCGCATGCGCTTCCTCGTGACCGTCCAGGCTCGAGTGATGGTGCGTGCCTTCGGCCTCGTCATAGTTGCAGCACAGCTCGGACACCCCTTGCTCGATGAAGAAATCGAGGAAGGCGTCGGCGTTCGCGAAAGTAGCCGGGCCAACAACCGCGATCGCGTGAAAGGCAATGGCGTGCGCACGCAAACACGCCATGCCACGCATGACGGCGGCGTGGGTGCCCCGGTGATCGCGCGTCCGGCGATGCAAGTCGTGCAAGGCGGCAGGGCCATCGACGCTCACGCCGATACGCATGTCGTGTCGCATGAAGAGTTCGCACCAGGCATCGTCAACAAGGGTGGCGTTGGTCTGGATCGAATGCGACAGCACGCACAACGGAGCCAGCACTTCGTGGAGCACTGCTGCGGCCTCGTCGTAGAAATCCTTCGGCATCGTCAGAGGTTCACCGGCATGCCAGACGATGGTCAGTTCGTCGGCCGCGAGTCCATCGTCACGCAAGCGCTCCGCCGCGCGCCGCACCGTCGCCAGTCCCATGCGCGCCGCAGAGTTGCGCGCGGGCAGATAGCAATAGTCGCAGTCGATGTTGCAAAACGGCGTGGGTTGCAGGATCAGCAAGCGCGTGCGGATCGGAGGCGAGAAGTCCAGTGGGTCAAAGCGACAGCGCGTCGTTGCGGGCAGACAGCCTGGAGAACGCTGGGGGAACCATCGAATACGCGATCGAACGGTCATCTGCGAGTCTCCCGGACGGGGCGCGCCTCAGCGGTTAAACCAGTTCGGCCAGTTTGCCCAGTTCGGCCAGTTACCCCAGTTGTTCCACTTGCCCCAGTTGCCCCAGTTGTTCCAGTTGTTCCAGTTATACCACTGTGCCAGCGTGCCCAAGTGCTCGTCAGGAGCTTTTGGCTCGGGCACACGGCTTATCGCGGCGCGTACGGCCAGCACGCGCGTCTCAAGCACCTGACGTGCGCCCGCCGAGTCGACTTGCCCCTGGGTCGTGGCCCCCACCGTGCTGGCCATGCTCGCCACGCCAATCAATGCCAAAAAGGTACGAAGTCTCAACCGAAACCTCGCACGTTTGGTCGGGTTTCTCATCCGTGCCTCCGCATTTCTGATAGCAACTTCTATGGACATACTAGTTCTTCAGCATTGGTTTAGATAGCAAAATCGCGTCCCACGGCGGCAGGACCCGGCCGTGCACCGGCGCCGTGATTTTCTTGCCAATCGAATCCGCGTGGTGCTGTCCGGCGAGGGCTGGGTCAGCCTGCGGCCGAGCGCTACAGACTTCTCATTCATGTGCCTGGCCGGGAGCTCCACGGGCATGCCTCGCCTGCGTGCTGCCGAAGACGGGTTTGCGGCAGCCTTGTGCGGGCAGCTGCTGATGGTCCAACTCGCTGGGCGACCCTTCAGAAGTTGTCGTTGAAGCCGCGGATCAGGCGCCGGGCCTTCTTGGTCGGCCGCCCGCGCAGGTCGCTGCCGGGGACCGGCGCGAGGCGCCTGGCCTCCTGTTGCGCGAGTCGGCGCTCGCGGCTTTCGCTGGTCTCCGCGTAGAGCTGTTGCGCTTCTGGCGCCGGGCGACGCTGTGCGTTCAGGCCACGCACGACGACGTTCCAGACGCTGTCGCCGACGGCAATTTCGAGGCTCTCGCCGACGTGCAGCTCGCGCGCCGCCTTCACCGCTTGACCGGCCAGCCTGACATGGCCGGCAGTGATCGCCTGCGCCGCCAGTGAGCGCGTCTTGTAGAAGCGCGCCGCCCACAGCCACTTGTCGATGCGCATCCGTGCCGCTGTGCCGGGCTCGACAGTGTCGGTCATGGCTACTCCCGCGTCGGCCGCTTGCCGAGCTTTCGCTGCAGCGTCCGGCGGTGCATTTTCAGGGCCCGTGCGGTGGCCGAGATATTCCCCTGCTGCTCGGCCAGAACGCGCTGGATGTGCTCCCACTCGAGCCGATCGACCGACAGGGGCGATCCGGCTACCGGCGTCGCCGAGTCGCCCTCGCTGCTCTTGTTGAGCGCCGCGACGACCTGATCGGCGTCACAGGGTTTGGCCAGGTAATGGAGGGCACCGAGCTTGATCGCCTCGATCGCGGTGGCGATGCTGGCGTAGCCGGTGAGCATCACCACGCGCGTGTTGGGGTCCAGCTCGATCAGTTTCTCGATGAGCACCAGCCCGGAGGCACCCGGCATTTTCAGATCGACGACGGCGTACTCGGGTGGCTGCTCGAGCGCGCTGGCCAGCGCTGCATCGACGCTCGCCGCAACACTCACCGCGTAGCCGCGGCGCTCCAGGGCACGCGCCAGGACACGGCGAAAAACGTCGTCGTCGTCGACCAGCAGCAGCGTCGAGCGCTCGTCGTCAGGCAGTTTCGGCATTCTCTCGGGCATCGCGGGCATCGGCTCAGCTTTCAGTGTTGCGCTTTTAGGCGGGCCAGCGGCAGGGTGACCCGGGTGCAGGCGCCGCCGGGCGGCTGCTCACGGTTGAAGAGTTCCACCCTGCCCCCCAGGCGTTCGAGCGTGGCGTTGGTCAGAAACAGACCGATGCCAAGGCCGCCGGCACGCTGACCACCGTCGACCTTGGTGGTGAAGAAGGCTTCGCCGACGCGCTGCATCGCCTCGCCAGCAAGCCCCGAACCGGCGTCGAGAATCTCGATCCGGCAGGCGTCGGCATCCCAGGACGCGGAGAAGCGTAGCACTTCCTGGCCGGCGCCGTTGGCGTCGGCGGCGTCGGCGGCGTTATCGAGCAGGTTGAGAAGCGCTTGCGCGAGGGTGCGGTCGACAGCGATCAGGGGCGCCGGCTGCGCACCTTGCAAGCTCGCGCTGAGCCGCGCGTGCGGGCGAATCAACTGCCATTCGTCGAGCACGTGCTGCAGGTAGGCGTCGAGCGCCAGCGCGCCCAGGCTGTCCTCGCGGACGTGTCCGGACGAAGCCAGGATCTGCGAAATCGTCTGCTTGCAGCGGTCGACCTGTTCGCGCAGCAGCAGCAGGTCTTCGCGCAGCTCGGCGTCGCCGCTGCCGTGGTTCAGTTCCAGCTCGCGGATGACCACCGCCATCGTCGCCAGCGGCGTCCCCAACTGGTGCGCCGCGCCGGCGGCCAGGGTGGCCAGCGAGAGAATCTGCTCGTCGCGCAGAACCGCTTCGCGCGCCGCGGCGAGTTCGCGTTCGCGCTGCTTGAGCGCCGCTGCCATGCGCGTCAGAAAGAAGGCGACGACGCCAACGCTGATCACGAAGTTCAACCACATGCCGAGAATGTGCAAGGCAAAGCCGCTGCCATGGATGGCGTGCTCGGTAGCACCACCGGTGGCGCGGGCGAGCAGCGCGTCGAACTGGGCGAGATCCCCCTGTGGCGGCGGCAGCGGCAACTTCCAGAAGATCAGAAAGGTGTACGCGGTCAGCGTCACCACCGCCATGGCCCAGGCGTAGCGGGCCGGGAGCATCGCCGCGGCCAGCGTTGGCGGCAGCAGGAACAGCGAAACGAAGGGGTTGGCCGAACCACCGGCAAAATAGAGCAGGACGCCGAGGGCGCCGACGTCGACCGCCAGATGGACGAAGACTTCGCCCTCGCTCGCCGGGCCACCGCGGTCCAGCCGCCAGCGGGTGAGCAGGTTGACGGCAGCGAGCAGGGCGATGACCAGCATCATCGGCGCGACGTCGAGTGGTATCTTCAGCCAGGCCACCGCCAGCAGCAAGACCACGGCCTGGGTGAGCACCTCGATGCGCCGCAGTACAAGCACACGGGTCAGCGGATTCGTGCTTCCGGGCATGAAAGCCGGCGCCTGCCTGTGCTTCCCGTGGCGTTCCTGAGGGGCTCGAAACATCGTTGTCGGCAGCGCTTTTTAGCGGTCGAAAGCGACCATTTTACGCCTAGCCCCCTGCCTTGACCGAGGCTGCGGCAATCTGACGCACGCGTGTCAAGACCATCGCCACGGGTTGGCCACTCGTCGGGAGAATCTGGCCCGAGCCGCCAGCGCCATCGAAGCCTCCAAAAATAACCACGCCACACTATTTTGTTGCGAATGATTCTCATGTATATTGCACCCTGTGCACGCGGAGCCTTACCCATGGTGCACCGCACTGACAGCGACAAATCTCCCGAAGCCCGGACCTCACTGTCTTTTATTGAACGCTGGAACGTATTCGCAGCTCTACAGACGCACTCGCAGGAAGGTGGCAGACGACATGAATGGCGCATTGGAATTGATTTCCCTTTTTGACCTTCCCCAGGGTCACGAAGGTACGGTGAGCAGCGGCAACGTTGCCGCCGCTGGCGGCGACGCTGCTCGCGAGCTGGCGCTGCGGCTGTACGAAATCGGCTTCGTCGACGGCGAGCGAGTACGCGTCGTCGCACGTGGCTTTCCGGGTGGCGAGCCGATTGCCGTACGCGTCGGCGGCACTATCTTCGCCTTGCGCCGCTTCGAAGCCGAGCGGGTGCTGGTCGCTCCGCTGCGCAACGGGCGGGTGAAGCCATGAGCAGTACCGGCGAAGCAGCACTGAGCCTGGTCCTGCTGGGCAACCCGAATTGTGGCAAGACCGCGCTGTTCAACCTGCTCACCGGCAGCCGGCAGAAGGTCGCCAACTATCCGGGGGTCACCGTAGACCGCAAGGAGGGGCAACTGACGACCCCGGCCGGCCGGCAATTTCGCCTTCTCGACCTGCCCGGCGCCTACAGCCTCAACGCCGCCAGCATCGACGAGGAAATCACCCGTGACGTGGTCCTCGGCGCCCTCGCCGGCGAACAGCGCCCGGACATGATCGTCTGCGTCAGCGACGCCACCAACCTCAAGCTCAACCTGCGCCTGGTGCTCGAGGTGAAGCGCCTGGGATTGCCAATGATGCTGGCGCTGAACATGACCGACCTGGCCCGCAAGCGCGGCATCACCATCGACGTCGCCGCGCTGCAGCGCGAACTGGACATGCCGGTGGTCAACACCGTCGCCGTCCGACGCGGCGGCGCCAGCGATCTGCTCGCCGAGCTCGAATCCGCCGTGCCCGCGAAGCCACCTCACCACGCCGCCGCACGGCCACCGGCGGCCGCCTGGCTGGCGCCAGACGCGGCCGACGTGACCGCCACGCAGCGCGAGGTACGCCGCATTCTCGCCGCCTGCGTCCGCGAGCCGGCGATCGACACGCGCTTCGACGAGCGCATCGATCGCGTCGTGCTGCACCCGGTGTGGGGGCTGCTGATTCTGGCGGCCACTCTCTTCCTGATGTTCCAGGCGGTATTCAGCTGGGCCAGGCTGCCGATGGAGATGATCACCGCCGGCGTCGGCGCCTTCGGCGAATTCCTCGGCACCCATATGCCGGAAAGCCTGCTGCGCAGCCTGCTCGTCGACGGCATCGTCGCCGGCGTCGGCGGCGTGCTCGTCTTCCTGCCACAGATCCTGATTCTCTTCCTGTTCATTCTGGCGCTTGAGGATTCCGGCTATCTGCCGCGGGCGGCGTTTCTCCTCGACCGCCTGATGGGGACCGTCGGCCTGTCCGGGCGTTCGTTCATCCCCCTGCTCTCGAGCTTCGCCTGCGCCATTCCCGGGATCATGGCCGCGCGCACGATCAGCAACTGGCGCGACCGCCTGGCCACGATCATGATCGCGCCGCTGATGACCTGCTCGGCGCGCTTGCCGGTCTACGCGCTGATCATCGGCGCCTTCATTCCGCAGACGATGGTCGGCGTCTTCAACCTGCAGGGCCTGGTGTTGTTCGCCCTTTACGTCGCCGGCGTGGTCAGCGCGATGGCCGTCGCCGCGGTGCTCAAGATGACCGTCAGCAAGGGCCTGCAGCATCCACTGTTGCTGGAACTGCCTTCGTACCGTCTGCCGCACGGCCGCAATCTGCTGCTCGGCCTGCTCGAACGCGCGAAAATCTTCCTGCTCCGCGTCGGCAACATCATTCTCGCGCTGACCGTTCTGCTGTGGTTCCTGTCGACCTTTCCCGGCGCGCCGGAAGGCGCCAGCGGCCCGGCGATCCAGTACAGCTACGCCGGCATGCTGGGACAGGCGCTCGAAGTGATCTTCGCCCCGATCGGCTTCAACTGGCAAATCTCGATCGCCCTGGTTCCCGGCATGGCGGCGCGTGAAGTAGCGGTCGGAGCGCTCGGCACGGTCTATGCCCTCTCGGCGACCGGCGACGACGTGGCCGGACAGCTCGGCCCGCTACTGGCCGCGAGCTGGTCGCTGCCGACGGCGTTCTCACTGCTCGCCTGGTTCGTTTTCGCCCCGCAGTGCCTGGCCACGCTCGCCGCCGTCAAGCGCGAGACCAACTCGTGGCGCTACCCGCTGCTGATGGCCGGCTATCTGTTCACCCTGGCCTACCTCGCGTCGTTCATCACCTACCGGGTGGCACTCGTCCTGACCGGGGGCGGCCATGCTTGAGGATCTGATCGTCTATGCGGCCGTAGGCTGCGCCGGCCTCTACAGCGGCTGGCGGCTGCTCCCCGCAGCGGCGCGTTTCTCGCTTGCCGAGCACGCGGCCACGCTGGCGCAAAGCATGGGCTTTGCGAAAACCGATCCCGACGCCGTGCGCCGGCGCGCCGCTGCCCGATCAAGAAGCGCCTGTGGCGGCTGCAGCGGCTGTGCCAGAAAAACGGGACCGCAGCCCGTGCTTTTCATCAACAGGAAGGATTCGTAGCATGCTCCCTCACCATCACTCCCGCCCGGCGGCGCTCGCCATCCTGCTGCTCGGCTCGATCCTCGCCCAGCCCTGGTCGGCAATGGCGGCCACGGCGACTGGCGACCCGGCGAGCGGACGGCAAGACGGGCTGGAAAGCGAGGGCGGACCGGCGCGCGAGGCGACGATGAGCGGGAGTGCTGACGGCGCTGCGCCCGACTGGCAGGAAAGCACGCTCAGCGGCGACTGGAACGGCGCGCGCCGGCGCCTTTACGACGCCGGCGTCGGGCTCGAACTCCTCTATACCGCCGACTACCTGCGCAACAACAGCGGCGGCCTCAAACGCGGTGGTGGCTACATGGGTCACGTCGACCTGATCGTGCACCTCGACGGTGAAAGGCTGCTCGGCTGGCAGGGCGGGTCGGCGTACCTGCAAGTGATCGGCAACAGCGGCGCGCGCGTCAACCTCAACGCCGTCGGCAGCCTGATGGGGGTCGACAACATCGAAGCGCCGGTCAACCGCAGTGGCATTTTCCAGGCCTGGCTGCAGCAGTCCTTCGCCGACGACAAGGCGTCGCTGCGCCTTGGCCTCTATCCGATCGACTCCGAGTTCTACGTCACCGATTCGTCAAGCGTCTTTCTGCATCCGTCGTTCGGAATGTCCGCCGAGGCGGGCGACTTCGGCACCCTGGCCGGCCCGTCGATCTATCCGACCAGCACCTGGGGCGCCCGTCTGCGAGTCGATCCCGACCCGGCCTGGTACGCGATGCTGGCCCTCACCCGCGGCGTTCCAACCGATCGTGCAGCAAGCGCCGGCCCGAACATCAGTTGGCAACAGGGCAGCGGCAGCATGCTCATCGGTGAAGTCGGCCTGCGGCCGGCCGAGCTGGGCGTGCAGCGCGGCGATACCGCTTCGGCGGCCAACGCGGCCGACGGCTTCGCACCGATCAGCAAGCTGGCCCTTGGCGCCTGGCGTTTCACGCCGCAGTTCCCCGAGCTGGTCGCCGTCGATGCAGCAGGAGATGCGAAAATCACGACGCACTGGGGCGCCTACGCTCTTGGCGAACAGACCCTCTTTCGAGTCCCCGATTCCAGTCGCCATCTGAGCGCCTTCCTGCGCTACGGGGTGACCGACGGCAAGACCAACAACATCGATTACTCGCTCAGCGCCGGCATCTCCTGGCAGGGCGTCTTCGCCGGCCGCGAAGACGACGTGTTCGGCATCGCGGCGACGCGCGCGCACGTCGGCCCGCAGGGACGGCAACTGCTCGCGGCCGACCTCGACACACCGCTGTCGTCGAGCAGTGAAACGGTCGTCGAAGTGACTTACAAGGCGCAGCTGGCGCGCGGCGTGATCGTGCAGCCGCTGATCCAGCGCATCCTCAATCCGGGGCTGTCGCTACCCGACGCCACCGTCGCCGGGGCACGCCTGCAACTGGCTTTCTGATCGCTGCCGGCGCGCAGACACGGGTCGGCAAGCGCACGTCAGCGCAGCACGACCGTTTCCCCGGCCTGCGCCGAAACCAGTCGCGACAGGGCGGCCATCAGTTCCTCGCCGCCGCGGGTATCCTGCCAGCAACTGCCGTCCCAGCGGTAATGAAAACCGCCCGACCGGGCTGCCACCCAGACTTCCCTGGCCGAGTTGTGGCGGTTGACGATGATCTTGCCGCCGTCGGCGAACTCGATTTCGAGGACGCTGTCGCCGACCATTTCGAAGTCCAGATCGGCGCCGCTGCGTTCCAGTCCGGCCTCGATCTCCTGCAGCGCTGCGTCGGCAAGCGCGTTGAATTCGCTATCATTCATCCTGTGCTAACATTTCCCGTTTTGGCGATTCGACCTATGCGGCACTATCTTGCGCTGGCTTTGCTGGCAACCATCGCGCTCGCCGGCTGCGGCAGCAGAGGATCACTGACGCTCCCCCCGCAACCGGTGGCCATGACACCCCCGCCAAGCCCGGCGGCGGCTGCCGACGATTCTAGCACGGCGCCCGCGAGCGCCGAGAAGCCGAGCAAATGACGCCCGATCCGCTGACCCCATTGACTCCATTCCACACCTGCAACGGCGTGCTGCACGCCGAGTCGGTGCCTCTCAGCGACATTGCAAGCGAGTTTGGCACGCCGTGCTGGGTCTACTCGCGGCAGGCGCTGGAGAGCGCTCTCGACGAGTTCCAGCACGAACTGGCCGGGCTTGACGCACTCGTCTGCTACGCCGTCAAGGCCAACTCCAACCTCGCCGTGCTCGACGTCCTGGCGCGCCGCGGCGCCGGCTTCGACATCGTCTCGGCAGGCGAACTCAAGCGCGTCCTCGCCGCCGGTGCCGATCCGCAGCGCATCGTTTTCTCGGGTGTCGGCAAGACCGCCGCCGAAATGGAACTGGCGCTGAACACCGGCATCCTGTGCTTCAACGTCGAATCGGCCCCCGAACTCGAGCGCCTGAGCGCCGTCGCCGGCAGGCTCGGCAAGAGCGCGCCGATCAGCCTGCGAGTCAACCCCGACGTCGACGCCGGCACACACCCCTACATCTCCACCGGCCTCAAGGAAAACAAGTTCGGCGTCGCCTACGACGAAGCGCGGGCGCTCTACCGACAGGCCGCCGCCCTGCCCCACCTCGACGTCAGCGGCATCGACTGCCATATCGGCTCGCAGTTGCTCGACGCGGCGCCCTTTGCCGAAGCGCTCGACAAGCTGCTGGTGCTGGTCGACCAACTGGCCAGCGACGGCATCGCCCTGCATCACATCGACCTCGGCGGCGGCCTCGGCATCCGCTATAGCGACGACGATGTACCGACCAGCGTCCACGCCTACCTGCAACCCCTGCTCGAAAGGCTGCACGGCCGGCCCCTGCGCATCCTGCTCGAACCCGGCCGCCGCCTGGTCGGCAACGCCGGCGTCCTGCTCACCCGCGTCGAGTATCTGAAGCCTGGTGAAGTCAAGAACTTCGCCATCGTCGACGCGGCAATGAACGACCTCGCCCGGCCAGCGCTGTACGGCTCATGGCACGACATCGTCCCCGTGGCCGCACGTGCAGGCGGTGCCGCCAAATGGGAAATCGTCGGCCCGATCTGCGAATCCGGCGATTTTCTCGCGCACGGCCGCCAACTGACGCTCGCCGAAGGCGACCTGCTGGCCATCCTCTCCGCCGGCGCCTACGGCATGGCCATGAGTTCGAACTACAACACCCGCCCGCGCGCTGCCGAAGTCATGGTCGACGGCGCGCAAGCCCACCTCGTTCGCCGCCGCGAAAGCGCCGAAGCGCTGTATGCGCTGGAGCAACGCCTGCCCTGACGGCACGCCACGGGAAGGCGGCAACACGGCAGCCCGCTCGTCATTGCGAGGAGGCGCAGGCACCAACAATCAGACTAGCTGGCCGTTCTGATAGTCGAGAATGGCCTGCTCGATTTCGTCGCGGCTGTTCATCACGAAGGGGCCGTACTGGACCACTGGCTCACGCAGGGGGCGGGCAGCGAGTAGCAGAAACGCGGCAGCACCGTCTTCGGCACTCACTTCGAGCCGTTCAACCACCTCGGCAGTCGACAGAATGCCGGCCTCGTGCGCCGCCAGGGCGCGCCGCCCATCGCTTGCGCCGACGCCAAGCCGCCCCTCGTAGGGATAGATGAACGCGTTGTGGCCGGCGGGCAGCGGCTGCGTGAAAGACGTTCCGGCGGGCAGGCGCACGTCGAGGAACAGCGGTTCGGTGCTGATGCCCTGGATCGGTCCAGTGATGCTCTGCGCGTCGACGGTCAGCGCGCCGGCGATGACCTTGACCTCGACGCCGCCCGCCAGCGTGACCCGCGGAATCGCTTCCGGCGGGATGTCGCGATAGGCCGCCGGCTTCATTTTTTCGCGCGCCGGCAGGTTTATCCACAGCTGGAAGCCGCGCATGCGGCCGCTCTGCTGCTGTGGAATCTCCGAGTGGATGATGCCGCGCCCAGCGGTCATCCATTGCGCACCACCGCTGCGCAGGTCACCGCGGTTACCGAGATGGTCCTCGTGCAGCATATGGCCGTCGAGCATGTAGGTAACGGTTTCGAAGCCACGATGCGGATGATCGGGAAAGCCGGCAATGTAGTCGTCGGCGCTCTCGGACGAGAACTCGTCGAGCAGCAGAAAGGGGTCGAGGCGGAGGTTCGGGGCGTGGCCAAGACTGCGGCGGAGTTTGACGCCGGCGCCGTCCGAGGTGGGGATGGAGCGAATCACTTGTTGCAGGTTGCGGGTGTTCATGGGGGCTCCTGTTTGGTGGGTGAAGGCTCGGGGAAGTCGGCAACGGTCAGCACCGTTGGGTATGCACGCATTTAACTATTTACCGTAGAGATAAAAAAGAACAATATTTCGCTACTTTTTATCTATTCATTGGATACATGCCCGAGACTCCCCATGTCACCCTCGAACAATGGCGAGCCCTGATCGCCGTCGTCGATGCCGGCGGCTACGCGCAGGCGGCAGAGGTTCTGCACAAGAGCCAGTCGGCGGTGACCTACGCGGTGCAAAAGATTGAATCGCTGCTCGGCCTCAAGGCTTTCGCGATCCAGGGACGCAAGGCGGTGCTGACGCCGACCGGGCAGATGCTCTACCGCCGCGCGCTGGCCTTGGTCGACGAAGCCAGGGACCTGGAAGGTGCCGCGCTTGCCCTGTCGGCTGGCTGGGAGGCGGAGATTCACCTGGCAGCGGAAATTCTCTTCCCGACCTGGCTATTGCTCGATTGCCTGGCGCGCTTCGGCGTGGAGAGCCCGCGCACGCGTATCACGGTGATCGAATCGGTGCTTGGCGGCACGAGCGAGGCGCTGCTCACCGGCCAGGCCGACCTGGCGATCGCGCCGCAGACACCGCCCGGCTTTCTCGGCGACCCCTTGTTGCAGATGCCGGTCGTCGCCGTCGCTCATCGTGACCACCCGCTGCACGGGCTCGGGCGAGAACTCGGCGCACGTGATCTACGCGAGCACCGCCACGTGCTGGTCAGCGACACCGCCGCGACGCGCGATCGGCGGACGCTTTCGGTGGAAGTGGACCAGCGCTGGACAGTCAGCCACATGGCCAGCTCGATTCAGGCGATACGCATGGGCTACGGCTTCGCCTGGTTGCCGCGTGAGCACATCCGCGACGAGCTGGCGAGCGGGCTGCTCAAGGCGCTGCCACTGCGCGCGGGGCGTGAGCGGCTGGTGCCGCTATATCTGGTTCTCGCGGATCCGGATTTTGCCGGTCCGGGCGTGCGCCGCCTGGCCGAAATCATTCGTGAAACGGTCGCCGCGCGTTGTTCGACGGAGCAGGGCAAGTCGCCCTGATCAGGGTCCGCGTGCGCAGCCGGGCGGCAATCGCCGAACGGTCACTACGGCGTGTCAGGTGCTGACGGTGGCGTCTTCATGAGAATTTCGAGCGGCGAATCGGTGCTCAGATGCACATCGCGTTGCGGATACGACATCGTGATTCCGCGTTCGCGAAACGCCTTGTCGATGGCCATGTGCAGTTCGTGCGTGACGATGCTCCGGTAGAGGACCAGGCGCGTGAACACGCGCAACTCGAACTCCAGGCTGCTTTCGCCAAAACGCAGAAACAGCGCGGCAGGCGCCGGTTCGTCGCAGACGCTTTCATTGCTGCCCGCCACCTCCATGAGGGTGTCGACGACCTGCTCGGTGTCGCTGCCGTACTCGACGCCCAGGGGGACGATCAAGCGCGTGATGGGGTCGGACAGCGTCCAGTTGATGCAGTCTTGGGTAATGAAGGTCTTGTTGGGAATGAGCAGTTCCTTGCGATCCCAGTCGCTGATCGTCGTCGCGCGGATATGGATGCGCGTCACCGTCCCGGTATGCCCGGCGATGGTCACAATGTCGCCGACGCGAAACGGCCGCTCGAAGAGAATGACGATGCCGGAAACGAAGTTGGCGACGATTTCCTGCAAGCCGAAGCCCAGACCCACGCCGAGCGCCGCGATCAGCCACTGCAGCTTGCTCCAGTCGATGCCGAGAAGATTCGACGCGGCGATCAGGCTGACGAGGACGATCAGATAGTTCAAAAGCATGGTTATGGCGTAGCCGGTGCCGGGCGCCAGATTGAAGCGGCTGAGGACCGCCACCTCGAGCGCACCCGGCAAATTCCTGATGGCGACGATGGCGATGGTGAAAACGGTGGCGGCGACAATCAGGCTCCACAGGGTCACCACCTGCGGCGCCAGCGTGCCGTCGCCGGAGCCCATCCGCCAGAGCACGATCTCGTCGAGCGTGCGAACGGCGGGCAGAAGACCTTGCCAGATGGACGCCATGCCGAAAGCAACGCCAATCAGGACGATCAGGCGGAGCAGTGCGCGGCTTTGTCGGCTGATCGTCCGACGGTCGATTTCGTAGCCTTGCACGTCTTCGGGAATCGCGTCAGCCGCGCGTTGCGCGGCATGGCGATCGACGCTTCGTGCGCTCGATTCGGAGTCCGCCTCGCTTGCCCGGGCCAGCATGAGGCGTCGCTCGAAGACGGCAAAGGCACGCTCGAGCGTGGCGTGAACGAGCGTCGCCATGGTGACCAGCAGGATCGATTGCATGGTCAGGCGCAGCAACTGTGAAGCGCTGTAGTGATAGCCGAGCAAGGACAGCACGATCATCGCCAGGGCGATGGCCATCAGTGCCGGATACCACAGGTAGACGATATACCAGAGCCAGTTGTCGCCGTCGGTCTCGGCGAGGCTGAGGCGCGACAGGCGCCACAGCCGGGAAGCGATCCAGGCAATCGCAACACACAGAAGGATCAGGGAAATTCGTCCCAGACCATCACGAATCTCGGGAGCCGCATGGACCGAAACCAGGACCATGACGATGGTGATGGGCACGAAGAGCAGCATCAGCCGCCGCGTGTTGCGACGCAACAGCGTCAGCGTCGACCGGCTCCAGGAGAAATGCACGGCGGCCACGCCGTTCGAGCGAACCAGTTGCAGGATGAACTCCATGAACAGGATCAGCACAGCGCTGGTCGTCAGCGCCGTCTCCAGACTGCGCGCAAAGCCCGTATGGCTGCGGACCAGATAGGCCAGGCCGAAAAGCAGCAGCCCGGGTGGCAGCGCGAGCACCGCGGTAATCGCGAAAGCTTCCAGCGTCAGCGACAGATCGTCGGATTGCACGTTGCCGATGCGCGACGCCATGCGCTGCAAACGCTGCTTCAGCCAGCCGCGGCTGGCGATGGCAAGGAGCAGCAACGCCAGCCCGGCCAGGAATCCGGGCAGGCGGCTGTCCAGGTTTCTGGCTACGGCCTCACGCACATCCCGCCAGTGCGCCGGTTCCGAGAGCCAGGCCACCGATTCGGCGGCCGCGCGCAGTGTCTGCGCACCCATCGGTTGCGCGCTGGGAATCCAGAACAGATGGCTCTCGAGCGCATCGCGCCAGGTATGCGAGCGCTCGGAGAAGTACTTGAGCTGAGTGAGCAGCGCCGACAGTTCGTCGGCGTAGCGCGCCTGCTCGTTTTTCAGGCGGGTAATCAGGCTGCGCCGCTGTTCGAGGAGCGTATCGACCGCGCTGCCCCAGTCGTGTGCAGTGCCACGCAACAGCTTTTCCAACGCGGCCTTGCTCGGCAGGTCGTAAGGCGGACGCTTCTCCTCGAGTTGGAAGAGTGCGATCCGGCTGGTCTCCAGCTCGCGCTCCGCCGCCGCCCTGGCGCTATCGATATTGATGGCGTCCGAAGCCTTGTCCCTTTCCTGGCGCAAGGCGATACCAAAGGCGGCCGAGGGATCGATCTGATTGAGATTGAGCAGACGATCGAGGGTCTCCAGCTTGCTGTTCAGCAGCGAGACGTCGCCGCGCAGGCGAGCACTTTCGGCCTCCGCCTGCTGTCTCCTGGCGAGGATTTCATCGACTGACCGGGCAAGGCGAATGTTGTCCTCGGCGAAACGCCGCAGATCCTCGGGTGCCGCGCCAAGCGACTGCAGGTACGCCTCGAGCCGGCTGACCAGCGCGCTGACGCCGGCTTTGCTGACCCGACTCAGCAGTGCCTGCAGGGCGGCGATGTAGTCGGTCGTGCTGACCAGCTGCTCGGCGAGCAGGTCCGCTTCGGCTTCCATCAGCGCCAGGCGAGCGGGTCGGCTGGCCAGGCGCTGGCTGAGCGCCTCGATGCGGGCCAGGGCGAGACGTTTGGCGGCGGCGCGGGCGGCGGCCTCGGCCTCCTCGGCGGGCTCGGAAGTGCCGACTGCGCGCGCGGCGTCGACGTTGTCCACACCCTCCTGCGCCGTACTCAGCAGTTGTTTGAGCGCCAGCGCCCGCTCTGACTGCACGCTGGATTGCACCCGGGCGAGTTTCGTGCGCAGGATCGCTTCCGCACCCACCGCTTCCAGAAGCGCCTGCTCGACCACGCCCGGCGCCTGCTTTTCGAAGTCCTTGCCGACTTTCGGAGCCTGGTAGGCTTGCTGTTCGGCGCGCAGTCGCTGCCGCTCGCGAGGCAGGTCAAGGAGGGCCTGAGTGTAGGCGCGCGCCTCGTCTTCGAAGCGCTCGGCGGCCTCGATGCGCGAGATGGACAGCCGATACAGGGCGGTGATCTCCGCTTTCTGTGCGGTGCTGAGACTGCCCGACTGTTCGACCGACGCCAGCCGCTGGCGCAGGTCGGCAATACCGGGCAGCGGTGCTTCCTGGGCGCCGACCAGCGACACGCAAAGCAGAACGACGATCATGACGGCGCTGCGGACAACTGCCGCCAGAGGCGTCACCCGGAAAGAAGCAGGCGTTCCCTGTCCGCGTAACGCCGTGGACACCGGTCAGCTCGTGCTATCGACCAGCGGCGCAAAGCCGAGCACGACGCGGCGAGTCAGCGCCGATTTCTTCTCGATCCTGGTGACGATCACCGCGCCGACTTCGCTGGTGTTGGCAACATGGGTGCCGCCACAGGGTTGCAGGTCGACGCCTTCGATGTCGAGCACGCGCACCCGCCCCTGACCGCGCGGTGGTTTGACGCTCATGCTGCGCACCAGCCCGGGGTTGGCGTCGAGTTCTGCTTCCGTGATCCAGCGATGGCGAACCGGGTGGGCCTCGTCGACCAGGCGCGCAAGGCCGGCGGTCAGCGCCTGTTTGTCGAGCGGCTCGGTCATGTGGAAGTCCAGGCGCGCGTAATCGGCAGTGATCGAACAGCCGTCGACCAGGTGCGGGACCAGCGCGCAAAGCAGGTGCGTGGCAGTATGAAAGCGCATGTGATGCTGCCGGCGCAGCCTGTCGATCTGCGCAGTGACCTCCATCCCAACCCCGCAGTGGGCGAGCATCGCCTCCTGCCCGGCAGCCGGAAGATGCAGGACCTCGCCCGGCCGCACGCCCTTGCGGGTATCGAAAATCTCCAGCTCGCTCCCGTCAGCCAGGATCAGCAGCCCCCGGTCGGCAGCCTGACCGCCGCCGACCGGATAGAAGACGGTGCGATCGAGCTGCACCCCGCGCTCGTCGACCTGCGTGACACGCGCCTTACAGGCGGTGAGGGTGGCATCTTCGCGAAACAACTCTGCGGTCATCGGCGGTCCTGGCAAGGAACATCTCGCCCGCCGCACGATCCCTGCGGGCGATCAAGGCAAGCTGAGGATAACGAGTGTATACCGCTACGCGGCAGCCGGGAAGCAAAAGCCCCTCGCGTCACTTCGGCTAAATGCCTGAATCCATTGGGCGTGATGGGTGGAACTGACGCACCGACCCGCGAGTGCACGTCATTGCGGGGAGGCTGCGCCTCCTCGCAATGACGGCGTGGATGCTTGATGCGCGCACGGCAGGGAAACCGCGCCGCGTAAGCAGGGAAGACCCGAGTTTGCCGCGCTCGGCCCAAGGCTCATCACCGCAGGCGAAGACCGTTCCCCTTGCCCCGATTGGCACGGCACCCCGAGAACGCGGCACAGAAAGGCCCCCGGAAGCCGGACGGCAAAAAGCCCCGGCTTTTGACCGGGGCAAATTGCTTGGATCTTTGGTGGTGATGGGTGGAATTGAACCACCGACCTATGGGTTATGAATCCATCGCTCTAACCGACTGAGCTACATCACCTCAGGGCGGCCGATTATAGGACCCCCGCCTGCCTGTGGTCAAGCCGAGCGACGTCGATTGTCGCGGTCGTCGTGCGCCGCCTGGCGAACGGCGGGAGCCACTCACATCAGCACGATGTCGTATTGCTCCTGCGTATAGCTGGGCTCGGCCTGCAGCGAAATTGGCTTGCCGATGAAATCGGAGAGCAGCGCCAGACCTTGCGACTCTTCGTCAAGAAAGCGGTCGATGACCGCCTGATTGCCGAGCACGCGGTATTCGCGCGCGTCGAACTGGCGCGCTTCGCGCAGCAGCTCGCGGAGAATCTCGTAGCACACGGTACGTGCCGTTCTCACTTCACCCCGCCCCTCGCAGGTCGGGCACGCTTCGCAGAGCACGTGGGCGAGCGATTCGCGCGTCCGCTTGCGCGTCATTTCGACCAGCCCCAGGGCGGTAAAGCCGTTGACCGTCAGGCGCGTATGGTCGCGCGCCAGCGCCTTGTTGAACTCGCTGAGGACCGCGCTGCGGTGCTCTTCGTTCTCCATGTCGATGAAGTCGACAATGATGATGCCGCCGAGGTTGCGCAGGCGCAGCTGGCGGGCGATGGTCTGCGCCGCCTCGAGATTGGTCTTGAAGATGGTGTCGTCGAAGTTGCGCACGCCGACGAAACCGCCGGTATTGACGTCGATGGTGGTCATCGCCTCGGTCTGATCGATGATCAGGTAGCCGCCCGACTTGAGATCGACGCGGCGGGCGAGTGCTTTCTGAATTTGGTCTTCGACGCCGTGCAGGTCGAACAGCGGTCTCTGCCCGGTGTAGTGCTCGAGCATGGGCGCGACGGTCGGCGTGTACTCGCCGGCAAACGCGGTCAGGCGCTGGAAGTTCTCGCGCGAGTCGATGACGATGGCGGATGTTTCGGGGTTGACGAAGTCGCGCAGCACGCGCTGCGCCAGTGACAGTTCCTGATAGAGCAGGGCGGGCGGCGCGGCGGTGGTCGACTGCAGCTTGATATCGCGCCAGATCTTGCGCAGGTACTCGATGTCCTTGGCCAGCTCGGCTTCGCTGGCGCTCTCGGCCATGGTGCGCACGATGAAGCCGCCGGGTTCGTCGTCGGGCACCAGGCGCGACAGCTTTTCACGCAGCGCTTCACGTTCGGCCTCCTTCTCGATGCGCTGCGAGATGCCGATATGCTTGTCCTGCGGCAGATAGACGAGCATCCGCCCGGCGATCGATACCTGCGTGGACAGACGCGCTCCCTTGCTGCCCATGGGGTCCTTGATGACCTGCACGAGGATGTTCTGGCCTTCGAAGAGCAGGCGCTCGATCGGCCGCAGCGGTTCGTCGTTCGCGCGCGGCTCGCGGATATCGGCGACATGCAGGAAAGCCGTCCGGTCGAGGCCGATTTCGATGAACGCCGACTGCATTCCCGGCAGGATGCGCACGATGCGCCCGACGTAGACGTTGCCGACGAAGCCACGACTGGCGCAGCGTTCGATGTGCAGTTCCTGAACGGCGCCCTGGTACATGACGGCGACGCGCGTCTCCTGCGGGGTGAAATTGATCAGGATCTCTTCGGACATGGACGGGTGCTCGGGGAAATGGGGAAAGAAATGAGGTTAGAATCGCGACTCGCCGCATTCTACCCTTAGTCCCCTGTCACGCCCCTCTCCCGGACTCCCGCCATCTCTGCCTCGCTCCCTGCCTCCGCTTCTCCCGAGTTGCTCGCGCCTGCCGGTTCGCCGACGATGCTGCGCACCGCCTTCGCCTACGGCGCAGATGCCGTCTATGCGGGCCAGCCGCGCTACAGCCTGCGCGTGCGCAACAACGCCTTCGGCGACCTCGACGCGCTGGCCGGTGCGATCGGCGACGCCCATGGCGCCGGCAGAAAGCTGTACGTGGTCAGCAACGTCCTGCCGCACAACCGCAAGGTGCGCAGCTACCTGGCCGACATGGCGCCGGTCGTGGCGCTCGAACCCGACGCGCTGATCATGGCCGACCCGGGACTGATCGACATGGTCCGCGAGACCTGGCCGGACATGCCGGTGCATCTCTCGGTGCAGGCCAATACGGTCAACTTTGCCGCCGTGCGTTTCTGGCGCAAGCTCGGGATCAAGCGCATCATCCTGTCGCGCGAACTGTCGCTCGACGAAGTCGCCGAGATCCGCCAGGAATGTCCGGAGATGGAGCTCGAAGTCTTCGTCCATGGCGCGCTGTGCATTGCCTACTCCGGCCGCTGCCTGCTTTCCGGCTACTTCAACCATCGCGACCCCAACCAGGGCACGTGCACCAACTCGTGCCGCTGGGACTACAAAGTCAAGCCGGCCGACGGCGAGGCGGGCAATGCGTTGGGCGGCGCCTGCCAGTCCGGGGGCGCTGGCGTCGGTGGCGGTGAGTGGCTGCTCGAGGAGAAGGAACGTCCCGGCAAGCTGATGCCGATCGACGAGGACGAGCACGGCACCTACATCATGAACTCGAAGGATCTGCGCGCCGTCGAGCACGTCCGGCGCCTGACCGAAATCGGCGTCGATTCGCTGAAGATCGAGGGGCGCACCAAATCGCCGTACTACGTCGCGCGCACCACACAGGTCTACCGCCGCGCCATCGACGACGCCGTGGCCGGCCGCCCTTTCGACCCCCGCCTGCTCGGCGAACTCGACGGCCTCGCCAACCGCGGCTACACCGACGGCTTCTACCAGCGCCACCACGAACACGAGAGGCAGAACTACCTGCGTGGCCACTCGGAATCGGGGCGCAGCCTCTACGTCGGCGACGTGATCGAGTGGAACGCGACGCGCTCGCTGGCGCTGATCGATATCAAGAACCGCATTTCGGTCGGCGACCGGCTGGAGATCATCCATCCGTCGGGCAATCGCGTCATCGCGCTCGAGCGCATGGAGAATCTCGCTGGTGCCGAGATCCGCGTCGCGCCGGGCAACGGCCATAAGGTGTGGATCCCGCTGCCGGCCGAGTTGCCGGGCGCCATGCTGGCGCGCTTCGTCTGACTGGCGCCGATGGGGCGACCCGCACACCTCTTCGTCGACATCTCGGCGCACGGTTTCGGCCATCTGGCCCAGGTGGCGCCGGTCCTCGCGGTCTTGACCGCTCGTCTGCCCGAACTGCGCCTGACCATACGCAGCGGCCTGCCCACTGACCGACTGCAATCCCGGATAGGCGCTGATTTCACGCACCTGCAGGCGAGCAGCGACTTCGGCTACGTGATGCACGACGCCGTCAGCCTCGACCTCGCGGCGACGGCTCAGGCCTACCGCCGCCAGCACGCCGACTGGGATGAGCGGGTCGACGGCGACGCCCTACTGTTGCACGGACTGCAACCGGACCTGGTGTTCAGCGACGTCGCCTACCTGCCACTGGCCGGCGCTGCGCGCGCCGGCATCCCGGCAATCGCCCTATGTTCGTTGAACTGGGCCGAGCTCTTTGCCTACTTCTTCGCCCAGGACGCCTGGGCGGCGACGATTCAGCGCCAGATGCTCGACGCCTACAACAGCGCCAAATCCTTCCTGCGCGTAACTCCGGGAATGGCCATGGCCGACCTGCCAAGGCTGCGCGCCATCGGCCCGATTGCCGCACTGGGCGAGGATTGCCGGCAGGCACTGCGCGCGCAGATCGGCTGTCGCAGCGACGAGCGGCTGGTGCTGATCGCCTTCGGCGGCTTCGACAAGCAGCTGCCCATCGATGCCTGGCCCGCCATCCCCGGCGTCCGCTGGCTGGTTCCGCAAGCCTGGCAGGTCAAGCATCCGGGAGCCACCGCTTTCGAGCCCCTGGGTCGCCCGGTCGCCGATCTCCTGCGCGCGGCTGACGCGGTGCTCGGCAAACCCGGCTACGGCACCTTCGCCGAAGCCGCCTGTAACGACACGCCACTGCTCTATCTGCGCCGTGAAGACTGGCCGGAGCAGGATTTCCTCATCGACTGGCTGCAGGTGCACGGACGCTGCCGGGAAGTGAGCGCGGCTGACCTGCTCTCCGGTCGGCTGCGGCCGGTGCTGGAAAGCGTGTGGAGTCAGGTCGCTCCGCCGACGCCGCAGCCGTCAGGCGCTGACGAAGCGGCAGCAGCGCTGTTGCCGTGGCTGACGAGGGTCGGCGAGTAGCTTCAGGGCGGCTGAACGGTTCATTGCCCCCTCAAACTCCAGTAGCGTTTCACGCAATAGGGAACGTCAGATGGTCTTCCGTGATGCGCCCCGGGGTCCTGGGAAAGTCGCCAGACCACGACCAAGCGACGAAGCCGCGCCCTCACCGCTCCGCATCGGCGTTCAGCAGACGCTCGCAATAACGGGCAATCAGGTCGATTTCGAGGTTCACCCGGCTACCCGGCTGCAGGCCGCCCAGGGTGGTCGCGGCGAGCGTGTGTGGAATCAGGTTGATCGTGAACGTGGCGCCGGCAACCGCGTTGGTCGTCAGGCTGACGCCGTCGACGGTGATCGACCCCTTGCGGGCGATGTACCTGGCGAGTTCCGCCGGAGCGCGGATTTCGAGCAGCCGGTTGTCGCCGACCGCGTCGAAACGCAGCACCTCGCCGATGCCATCGACGTGGCCCGAGACGAGATGCCCACCGAGGCGATCGGCGAGGCGCAGCGCCTTCTCCAGGTTGACCGGGCCGGGCGCGGCGAGGCCCACGGTGCACGTCAGCGATTCCGGGGAGACGTCGACAAAGAAGCACTGGCCCTGCTGGTCGACCACGGTCAGGCAGACGCCATTACAGGCGATCGAGTCACCCCGAGCAACGTCATCGAGGTCGAGCTTGCCGGCGTCGACGGTCAGGCGAACGGTCGCTGCGCCATCGTCACGGGGGGTGATCGCGGTGATTTGGCCAACAGCGGCGATGATTCCTGAAAACATGGCAGGGATCCGGCGAACGGGTGATGAAAAGGACGCCGGATTCTAGCACGGCGCCTCCTTACACCGGTCTCGTCCGGCCCGCTGCGACGCGGCGACCCTGGGCCTTCGCCGACTGACAGCCGGGTCAGCGGGGGTCAGCCGGCAGGTGGCTGGCCTTTCCTCTCTGTCCGCGGCGATTCGGCGATGCTCGCCGACGCCGCCTCGGCAATGACCGGAGCATCGTCCAGCCACGCTTCGAGCAGGGTATAGGTAACCGCCAGAACCACCGGACCGACGAAAATACCGACCAGACCGAAAGCCAGCAAGCCGCCGATGACGCCGGCGAGAATGAGCAGCAGGGGCAGGTCGGCGCCTTGCTTGATGAGCAGCGGACGCAGGAAATTGTCCATGGTCCCGACGATCACCGTCCACACCAGCAGGAAGGTTCCCCAGCCGGTATCGCCGCTCCAGTACAACCAGACGACGGCGGGCGCCAGCAAGAGCGTCGGTCCGAGTTGCGCAATGCAGAGCATGAACATCAAGGCGGTCAGCACGGGGGCAAAAGGCACGCCGGCGATGGCCAGGCCGATACCGCCGAGTACCGACTGCACGAAAGCGGTAATGCCGACGCCAAGGGCCACGGCACGCACGGCTTGCCCGGCCAGAACGACGGCGCCTTCACCGCGTTCACCGGCCAGGCGGCGCCCGAAACGGCGCACTTCGTCAGCCGCCCGTTCGCCGGAGGAATAGAGAACCGCCGACAGCGCAACGGTCAACAAGAACTGCACGAAAACCAGCCCGAAACTGCCGACTTCCCTGGCGAACCACTTGGTCAGATTTCCCGCATAGGGGGCGATCTTGGCCGTGAGTTCCGAGGTTCCGACAACCGCCAGCTGCATCCACGCCTGGTCAAGCCGGTGCCCGACCAGCGGCAGGCTGGCCACCCAATCGGGCGGCGGCGGCACCTCGAAGCTGGCAGCAAGCCTCCCCCAGCTGACGATCTGCGGGGCATTCTCGACGAGCGTGGCGATGGCCAGCGACAAGGGAACGACGAGCACCAGCAGGACCAGCAGGGTCATGAACATCACCGCCGGGGCACGCCGATTGCCGAGGTGCCGCTGTATGCGCAGCATTACCGGCCAGGTGGCAACGACGACCATCGTCGCCCAGATCAGCGCCGGCAGAAACGGCCTCAGAATCCAGCCGGAAGCGGCAATCAGCACGCCGATGAAAAGGACGGCCAGGGTTGTTCGGGCGACTTCGGTTCTGTTGGTATTCATCGTTCCCTTGTCCGGATCGTGTTTTCGCGGGGAAGCTCCTGCTCCGCCCGGGTGCGGGCTTCGGCATGCGCATCCCAGGCGTGACGGGCAGTCTGACTGGGCATGGTAGCTCAATTCAGGGCGCCCGGCGTGAGCGGGTGGCAGCGCTGAAGGCACACGCGCACCACAAATACACCCCTGCTGTGCGTACCGATGGACGCGATCATTGCCGTTGCGAGGAGGGTCGTCAAAATCGAACAGGGTTGGGATCGCTTGCGGGCAGCGACCTTCGCCTATGCCTCGACCGCCTTCCCGACGCTTGCCGGCACGCTGATCGCGCGAGCTCGCTGCTTTCCTCAATTCGATGCTGAACGGCAGCAACATGACTCGGATGCGCGAGGCGACCAGTCGATCGACGTCGTCGCGCGTGCGGCCGGCCTCCGGGTGAGACCCACCGACCGCCTGCGCCGGCCAGACACGCCCACGGCTGCCGCCAGCGCCTGCCTGGAGCGTTCTTCTAAACGCCTGATCGGCAAGGCGTTTTTCCATCTCGACGGCATGGTTTCCTATCGCACAATGGATATTGCATAGCTGAAAGATGTGCCATAATCGGCCCGCCTTCTTGCCACCACGCTTGCCGTGTGTTGGTTTTTCGGTGCCGTGGCCGAGCCATACTGCCCAAGAAAGAGGAAACTGGCCGGCGACCAAATGTGAGACGACCGCGTAACCAGCTGTCAAAGGAGGATTTATCCCGTGAATGGTTTACTCAAGCTATCGAGGCTGATCGATCGCCTCACCGAGCTAGTCGGCAGGAGCGTCATCTGGCTGGTCCTGATCGTCACTCTGATCGGCGCCGGCAACGCGGTCATGCGCTACACCATCGACTACAGTTCCAACGCCTTTCTCGAGATTCAGTGGTACCTGTTCTCGGCGATCTTCCTGTTTTGCGCCGGTTACACGCTGATGCGCAACGAACATGTGCGTATTGACCTCGTCGCCGGTCGTTTCTCCCGGCGCGGCCAGGCGATGATCGACATCTTCGGCATCATCTTCTTCCTGATGCCGATGGCCATCGCCATCATGTACATGTCGTGGCCGATCTTTATCCTCGCCTACGAAACCAACGAGCAGTCGAGCAACGCCGGCGGCCTCACCGTCTGGCCGGTTCGCCTGATGGTCCCTATCGGCTTTTTCCTGCTGGTGATTCAGGGCTTTTCGGAACTGATCAAGCGCATTGGCTTCGTGCAGGGCCTGTGCCCGGATCCCGGCGCGAGGTCGCACACGCCGACGTCTGAAGAAGAACTCGCGCTGGCCATCAAGGCGAAGCAGGGAGAACTCTGATGACCGAATTCCTGATCAACAACATGGCTCCGATCATCTTTGCTTCGATGGTCCTCTTCCTGCTCGTCGGCTTTCCGGTCGCCTTCGCGCTCGCCGCCAACGGCATCTTCTTCGGCCTGATCGGCATCGAACTCGGCCTGCTCGGCCCGCAACTTTTCCAGGCGCTGCCGGACCGTATTTTCGGCATCATGAACAACGACACGCTGCTGGCCATTCCCTTCTTTACCTTCATGGGTCTGATTCTCGAACGATCAGGCATGGCCGAAGACCTGCTCGACACCATCGGCCAGTTGTTCGGCCCGATGCGTGGCGGCCTGGCGCTGGCCGTCATCTTCGTCGGAGCGCTGCTCGCGGCGACCACCGGTGTCGTTGCCGCTTCGGTGATCTCCATGGGACTGATCTCGCTACCGATCATGCTGCGCTACGGCTACAACACAAAGCTCGCCACCGGCGTCATCGCCGCGTCGGGAACGCTGGCACAGATCCTGCCGCCATCGCTGGTGCTGATCATCATGGCTGATCAGCTGGGCAAGTCGGTCGGCGACATGTACAAGGGCGCCTTTCTGCCGGCCATCGTGCTGACCACCTTCTACGTCGGCTACGTACTGATGGTGGCCGTTTTCAAGCCCAAATGGGTACCGGCGCTGCCCGCCGAAGCGCGGACGCTGCACGGCAGCAAGCTGCTGCTGCGCGTGCTGACGACGATGGTGCCCCCGCTGATGCTGATCTTCCTGGTCCTCGGCACCATCTTCATGGGCATCGCAACGCCGACCGAAGGCGGCGCCATGGGCGCCACTGGTGCGCTGATCATGGCCCTGGCGCGCAAGCGCCTGACCCTGAGCCTGCTCAAGCAGGCGATGGACACGACGGCCAAACTGACGACTTTCGTGGTCTTCATTCTGGTTGGCGCACGCGTCTTCTCGCTCACCTTCTACGGCGTCGACGGGCATCGCTGGGTCGAACATCTGCTCACCGGACTGCCGGGCGGTGAAGTCGGCTTCCTGATCGTGGTCAACATCCTGATCTTCCTGCTCGCTTTCTTCCTCGACTTCTTCGAACTCTCGTTCATCGTCGTGCCGCTGCTCGGCCCGGTCGCCGAATCGCTGGGAATCGATCTGATCTGGTTCGGGATCCTGCTGGCGGTGAACATGCAGACCTCGTTCATGCATCCGCCTTTCGGCTTTGCGCTTTTCTACCTGCGCTCCGTGGCGCCGGCGTCGGTCAAGACCACCGACATTTACTGGGGTGCGATTCCCTTTGTCTGCATCCAGATCGTCATGGTCGGCGTGCTGATCGCGTTCCCGCAACTGGTCACCTTTGGCCTCGACAAGGAGGTCAAGGTGGATCTCGACACAGTCGAGATCGAAGTCCAGGGCTCGTCCTACGGCGGTGGCGGAGCGTACGGGTCGCCACCCGAAGGCGCGCAGGGCGAGCAGCCCAAGCCGGGTGCAGCGGCAACCGATGCCATCCTCGACATGGTCAAGGAGAGCAAGGAAAAGCAATAGTCGGCACGCTGCTGTCGTCGAGCGGGAAACTTCCGCGCGACGGCAGCAGGAGTGCAGGAGTGCAGAACCCGAAAAGGAAACGGAGGCCATTGGCCTCCGTTTCCTTTCATCCCCAGCACGGCCGACCAGCAGCCGGCGGAAAAGCGTTCTAGCGCTTGGTGCCCATGTAGCTCGAGTAGGCGCCTTCGGCAATGCCGAACCAGAGGTTCTCGTCGGCCTGGAACTTGGAGTAGTCGTCGTAGACTTTCTTGAAGCCGGGGTTCGTCTTGGACGTCTCGGCATAGAGTTCCATGGCCGCCTTGTACGCGGCGTCCATGATCGCTTTCGGATACTGCCGCAGCTGCGTCCCGGAGCCCAACCAGTTGCTTCAAGGCGATCGGGTTCTTGGCGTCGTACTTGGCCATCATATCGACATGCGCGTCGGCACAGGCCATGTGCAGGATGGCCTTGTACTCTTTCGGCAGCTCGGCGTACTTGGCGCTATTCACATAAACCGACAACTGCGGCCCACCCTCCCACCAGCCCGGATAGTAGTAGTACTTGGCGACCTTGTTGAACCCCAGCTTCTGATCGTCGTAGGGGCCAATCCATTCCGCGGCGTCGATCGTACCCTTTTCCAGGGAGGGGTAGATATCGCCACCCGGAATCTGCTGCGGCACGGCGCCCAGCTTGCTCAGCACCTCGCCGGCAAAACCACCGATGCGGATCTTCAGACCATGCATATCGGCAACTGTCTTGACTTCCTTGCGGAACCAACCGCCCATTTGCGCGCCGGTGTTGCCACAGGGAATCGGAACGATATTGGACTTCCCGTACAGTTCGTTCATCAGTTTGGTGCCGTTGCCGTAGCGCATCCAGGCGTCGAGCTGGCGATTGTTCATCCCGAAAGGAATGGCACAGTCGAAAGCATAGGTCGGATCCTTGCCGAAGAAGTAGTACGACGCGGTGTGCGCCATTTCGACGGTGTTGTCCTTGACGGCGTCGAACACGGCCGGCCCGGGGACGATCTCGCCACCGGCGAACACCTGAATCTGGAACTTGCCGCCGGTTGCTTCGGCGACCCGCTGAGCCATGAATTCGGCACCGCCGTAGATGGTGTCCAGGCTCTTCGGAAAGCTTGACGCCAAGCGCCAGCGAATCACCTCGCCGGACACAGCCGGCGCTGGCGTTGCAGCGGGTGCAGCGGAACTTGCAGCCGGCGCTGCGGCTGGCTTTGGCTCCTCTTTCTTACCACATGCCACTAGCCCCAACGCGGCTGCCCCTACCCCTGCCTTTGCAAGAAAATTTCGTCGTTCCACAATTTGTCTCCTGTTTAGGGTTTTATTCCAACGAGTTGCCCGCCGATTATAGCCAAAGGCGTCCGGCATGGAATACGGATTTTCCGAACCTGCAAGAGAAGAGAAAGCCGCACGAGGACACAGGCAGTGCACCGCCCCGAAGTGCTCCTGCCCACAACGATGACCGGACAGGAACTCAGGCGCCGGCCACCTTCATCTGCTCCACGAGCAGCGAACCGACCTGCTTCGAGCCGCGCACCAGAACATCGTTCCCGACGCCGGCAATGTTTCTGAACATGTCGCGAAGGTTGCCGGCGATGGTGATCTCTTCAACCGGATGGACGATCTCGCCGCCCTCGACCCAGAAGCCGGCGGCGCCGCGCGAATAGTCGCCGGTCACGTAGTTGACGCCGTGACCGAGGAGTTCGGTGACCAGCAGGCCGCGCCCCATCTTCTTGAGCAGGCCAGCCAGATTCCGCTTGCCCGGGTGCACGATGACGTTGTGGCAGCCGCCGGCATTGCCGGTGGTCTGCATGGCCAGCTTGCGCGCCGTGTAGGCGCTCAGAAAATAGCCCTGCAACCTGCCGTCAACAATGACTTCACGATCGTGCGTGGCCACGCCGTCGCTGTCGAAATATCCGCTCGCCAGGCCACGCGCCAGATGTGGTCGCTCGCTGATCTGTATTTTTCTGGCGAAGACGCGCTTGCCCAGGCTATCGACCAGGAAGGACGTCTTGCGGTACAGGCTGCCGCCGCTGACCGCGTGAACGAAGTTGCCGATCAGCGATGAGGCAAGCGGTGCCTCGAAGACCACCGGCACCTTGCAGGTCTTGATCTTGCGTGCACCGAGCCGCGCCAGGGCGCGTTGCGCGGCGCGCTCGCCGATCAGTTCCGGCGAACCGATCGCCTGTGCATCGCGGGCAATCGAGTACCAGTCGTCGCGCTGCATGTTCTCGTCCTTGCCAGCGATCATCGAACACGACAGGTAATGCCGCGAAGTCGGGTAGCCGCCCATGAAACCCAGGCTGTTGGCAGACACGAAATGCCCTTCCTGACTCGATACCGACGCGCCTTCCGAATTACTCACCCGCGGGTCGACTGCGAAGGCTGCACGTTCGCAGCGCTGGGCGAGGTCGACGGCGGCTTCGACCGAGAGCAGCCAGGGGTGATAGAGATCGAGATCCGGCAAGCACTGGCTGTCGATGGCCAGGAGGCCAGCATCGGGCAAGCCGGCGCAGGGGTCGGCCGCGGTGAAGCGGGCGATATTCAACGCCGCCTCGACCGTTTCGCGCAAGGCCGTCGACGAAAAATCCGAGGTACTCGCCTGGCCTTTTCGCTGGCCAAGATAGACGGCAACGGCAATCGCCTTGTCGCGGTTGTACTCGATGGTTTCGACCTCGCCGCGACGAACGGTCACCGACTGGCCAAAGCCGTCGGAGACATCGACCTCGCAAGCGCTTGCGCCGCCCTTTTCGGCATGCGCAAGAACGTCACGCGCCAATTGCTGCAGAGTTTCGAAACCATGGCTGAAGCGTGATTGGTGAACGGCGGAGGCGGCTGGACGGGACATGGGGCGGTGGCCAAAGGCAAAAGTCGCTATCATAGCAGCTCCGCGCAGGGCGTCCCTTGCGGCGTCTGTGCACGCGGCCATCCCCACCTGCCATCATGAAAGGCCTCCCTGCTGCCGATGATTCCCCCCGAAGAAGAAGCAAGCCCACCGTCAAAAACGCAGCGCAAGCGGGCCATGGAGGAACTGCAGGCCCTCGGCGAGGAACTGGTGGAGCTGGCGCCCGATCGGCTCAAGAAGATCAACCTCCCGGAGGATCTGCGCACGGCCGTCCGCGCGGCACAGCGCATGACCCGACACGACGAGGCACGACGTCGGCAGCTGCAATACATCGGCCGGGTGATGCGCGATATCGACGACCCGGAACCGATCCGCCACTCGCTGGCCGCGCTGCGCGGCGATTCGGCCGAGGAAACGGGAAAGCTGCACCGCATCGAGCGCCTGCGGACGGCCTTGCTGGCCGACGAAAGCGTGCTCTACGGAATTGCCGAGGATTACCCGGCGGTGGATCTGCAGCATCTGCGTTCGCTACGCCGCGCCGCCTTGAACGAGCAGGAGCAGGGAAAGCCTCCACGCAATTACCGCGCCATTTTCCAGTTTCTCAAGGAACTTGAAGGCGGCGGGAACATGGCGCTTCGCGTGGAATGAGCATGACCAACGATGACGAGCTGCTGATCGGGCTGCTGTCGATCAGCGACCGCGCCGCGCAGGGCGTCTATGCCGACCAGGGAATCCCGGCGCTTGAAGAATGGTTCGGCCGGGCGCTGGCCAGCCCGTGGCGAACGACAACGCGGCTGATCCTCGACGACCAGACGCGCATCGAAGAAACGCTCAGGGAGCTGGTTGATGAGGTCGGCTGCAATCTGGTGCTGACCACCGGCGGCACCGGTCCAGCGCCGCGCGACGTCACGCCGGAAGCCACTCTGGCCGTCGCCGACAAGGTGATGCCCGGCTTCGGTGAGGAAATGCGCCGGATCAGCCTGAACTTCGTGCCGACGGCGATTCTGTCGCGTCAGCTTGCGGTAGTGCGCGGCAAGGCGCTGATCCTCAATCTGCCCGGGCAACCAAAGTCGATCCGGGAAACCCTTGAGGGAGTGAAGGCGGCCGACGGCACGGTACTGGTGAACGGCATTTTCGCGGCCGTGCCATACTGCATCGATCTGCTTGGTGGCCCGTACGTCGAAACGGTCGAGCAGGTGGTCAAGGCTTTCCGACCGAAGTCGGCGCTCCGACGGCCACCCGAAGCGGGCACCGGGGAGCGGCCTGACCGGCCTTGATGGCCATCCTTACGTGGTTGCTTGCTCGCGAAAACAGCCAATCTCGTACTCGGCCCCGGCTTCCTCGAGCTCCATCGGAATCAGCTCCCGGCGCTTGCCCTGATGGCTGAATTCCAGCGTCTCCCGAACGTTGAAGCCAGCCAGTGGCAAGACGATACGCAGGATGCCGGCTTCACCTCGATCCTGTAACCAGATTCCCGGAATGGCCACCGCTGCCGAAAAACCGCGGCGCCGTGGCCGCAGCTCAATGCTCAGCGCCTGCCTGGAGAGCACCTGCACGCCCAGGCTGGCGCCGTCGGTATCGCGCCGGGTAAAGCGTCTGGCGACCCCCAACATCCAGTTGTCGCCGCCCTCCGGCTGGACAGCCAGCAGTGCGCCGATGTTGATGCGCCCGCTTGCCACCTCGCGGACCTGCGCACGAAAGCCTCCGAGACTGACATTCTCGACCACCCAGTTGTCCATCCCCACTTCGTTGCCAGGACGCGGAGCGGCTCCCGAGAAAAGCGAATAGCTGTCATCGAAGCCAAAGAGCACGAGCATTCGCGTCTTGACCGCATGCCGCGTATGGCGGCGCTGGGGCGGGCACTTTGCCCAATAGAGATGGAGATGGCGCAGTACCGGTAACAGAGCGCGTTGCGCGTACTCACCGCCAAGGTTGAGGTCACTTGGAATCTCACCCCGTTCAACCCGATGCAGCAGCTCTTCAAGCGCCGGCAGTGCCGTCCCCGGAGAGAAGAAGCGCAGGCCGGGTCGGCCAACGCCGGGGTGACGGGCCAATCGGAGCGGTGTCGTTCCGGCTGCCGCATCGACCCAATAGACGCTGTCCGGCCGACAATCAGGCAGGAGGACAAAGTGCGGCAGGAAATGGGCGATCAGGCGGTCAGCCAGCTCGATCTGCACGGGCATCAAGCTATCCATCGAGGATGCATAGAAGGCGATGGCGTGCAGGTATTGCTGGGCCACGGTGCACAGCCCTTTCCTGGCCGGATAGAGCGGCACTGCCTTCTGTGCGTTGCCAGCGCCTTCGGCCACCAGATAGGTCTCGCCGAGAGACCTCCAGAGATCTTCGTCAGCGGAGCCGTAGCGAAACGCCAACCACTTCAGCTGATTGCAGCGGGCCGCTTGCGAGCGCACGAGCGCCAGCGGCACAGAGGCCTTGAAAGCGTCGCTGCCTTTGCTCTTTGGCGCAAGCCGGGCACGCTCGACGCAGTCTCTGTAAAGCGTCGCGACCTGGCCCCAATAGCGATAGCTCCGCGTCCACAAGCGCTCTTCTTCAAGTTTCGTCAGGCGCGCGGCGAGCAGGTAATCGCGTGCCACGCGCAGCAGGTGCCGTTGCGCCGCCTCGTCGAGCTGGCGCAGTACGTCGAAGAATTCGTCAACGCGGAAGTTCTCGACATGCTGAAGCGAATCAAACCAGCCGCTTACTTCGTCGACGGCCTTTGCCGGCTTGTCGGCATGCAGCTCGGCAACAATTCGCTTCAGCTCCTTGCTGTCAGCCAGCGGATGATCGGAACGTTTCGCAAAGAAATTGAACATCATTGGACGTGAAGCCTCGTCGCAGACGACTGCGGTTGAACCGCGAATTGTAAACCAGGACGCGCTCCAACGGCTGCCGGATGCGGCCCGGGCACTGAGAAAGCGGGAGCTGGCGAGCCCTCGGACAGCGAAGGGCTGTCGATTACTCTACAATTCGGCCTGAATCAACCACGGGCCCAAAGCATGCAGCAGTATCTCCACCTGATGCGCCATGTTCTCGAACATGGCACGGTCAAGGCAGACCGCACCGGCACCGGTACGCGCTCGGTATTCGGCTGGCAGATGCGCTTCGACCTCAGCGCCGGGTTCCCGGCGCTGACCACCAAGAAACTGCACCTGCCGTCGATCATCCACGAGTTGCTCTGGTTCCTGCAAGGTGACACCAACGTCCGCTATCTGCGCGAGAACGGTGTCCGCATCTGGGACGAATGGGCCGACCACAATGGCGATCTTGGCCCGGTCTATGGGCATCAGTGGCGTCACTGGCAAACGCCGGACGGACGCGAAATCGACCAGATCGCCCAACTCGTCGAGAATCTGAAAAACAACCCCGACTCGCGCCGACACCTGGTCAGCGCCTGGAATCCCGCCGACGTCGAACGTATGGCGCTACCGCCTTGCCACGCCTTTTTCCAGTTCTACGTCGCGCCCGCCGGGCCATCAGACAGCGATCGCCGTGCGAAGCTTTCCTGTCAGCTCTACCAGCGCAGCGCGGACATCTTCCTTGGCGTGCCGTTCAACATTGCCTCGTACGCGCTGCTCACCCTGATGCTGGCTCAGGTTTGCGGTTACCAGCCGGGCGAGTTTGTGCATAGCTTCGGCGACGCGCATCTCTACAGCAATCACTTTGAGCAGGCGCGGCTGCAACTGAACCGCCCGCCGCGCGCCCTGCCGACGATGCGCTTGAACCCCGAGGTAAACGATTTGTTCGCTTTCCGTTTTCAGGACTTCAGCCTCGAAGGCTACGATCCGCACCCGCACATCGCGGCGCCAGTCGCCATCTGATCCGATGTATAACGGCAAGCGCTACTCGCTCAGCCACGTCTTCCCCGCCGATTCCGGCTGCCGAGCGAGCGGCAATCGCTTGCGGAAACGCGGCGAGTGATCGCGCTGATTGCTGCCGTTGCCAGAAACGGCGCCATTGGCCGGCAGCAGAAATTGCTTTGGCACCTACCCGAAGACATGAAGCACTTTCGCCAGACAACCCGCGAAAAGACCGTGATCATGGGCAGGAATACCTGGGAATCGCTGCCAGCAGCGTTTCGGCCATTGCCGGATCGGCACAATATCGTCGTCAGCCGCAACCCTGCTTACCAGGCCAGCGGTGCAACACTGGCAGGCTCGATCGACGAGGCGCTCCGCCTTGCGGGAAATGTCGGCGAGGTATTCGTCATCGGTGGCGCCGACCTCTACCGACAGACGCTGGCGCTGGCAAGTCGGCTGTACCTGACCGAAGTCGCCGAGGACTGCGCGGGAGACAGCTATTTCCCGGAGGTTCCGTCTGCCGAGTGGCGCGAGGTCTCGCGTCGCCCGGGCAGGGACTGTACCGACGACTCATCCGGCGGCGAGAGGGTGGGTGGCCCTTCCTTCGACTTCGTCGTCTACGAACGGCGTTAACGCGGCCTAACGCAATCGCGGCCCGCTCTGACGACTACCCAGCAGGCCGCCCTGGGCCAGCAGCGATAGTGGCTGACTGTGCCGGAAAAAGCGCTCCGGGTCCTGGGCAACCCCCTTGAAGCGTACCTCGAAATGCAGATGTGGCCCGGTCGACCGACCGGTATTGCCACTGGCGCCGATCGCTTCACGCGGACGGACGATCTGGCCCGCTTTGACGTCAATCCGCGCCAGGTGAGCATAACGCGAGGTCAAGTCGTTGCCGTGATCGATGTCGATCAGATTGCCATAGTCGGGGTGATACTCGGCGGCCAGAACGACACCGCCGGCGGAAGCCACAACGCTGGTCCCCGGTTCGGCGACGAAGTCGATACCCTCATGCCTGGCACGTACACGGGCGATCGGGTCGCGGCGATTTCCGAAACCGGAGCCCGTTTGCGCATCCTCGATCGGCCGCAGGGTAGGCAAGAGACTGTTCCTGATGCGCAACTCAAGGAGTTGCGACTCGAGCGCCGTCAAGCTATCGCTCCTCTGTTCGAGGATCCCTTCCAGACGCTCGAGAGCGTCGCGAAGCTCGGGCTCGGAGGGTGACGAGAGGTCGAGCAGCAAGGGGCCGCCCTGTCCGCCCCTGCCTCTGCTCGTGCCGTTCTGCTCGCCCGCTGACCCCAGGGCGACGCCGGCCAGCTTTGAAACACGCTCCCCTTGCGAATCAAGGCGCAGTAGCTGCGCCTGCATCTCGCCAAGTTTGACGGCCATGGCATTGAGGCTGCCGCGCGCAAAGTCCTGCGCATCCGGGCTGTTCTCTTGCGACGCCGCAGCAGCGGCGTTGTCGGTGACGACGTGAGCGGGCGCCAATACAGGCAGGTGCAGCCCCAAGGACGCGAAGAGCAAGGCGGCTGCGGACACCAGCGCCACGAAGCCCAATACCAGCAGCGTCGCCAGGCGCGGGGTAATGGTCAAGGTCTTGGCGGTTGCCAGACGGTTGGAGACGAGAATAAGATGCATGCGTTGCCTCTCCCAGAAACTGCCGATGACGGACTCACTGCACAACTATCTTGAAGGCGCCGACGGTGCTGGCAAGGTCTTGGCACATGCCAGACTCCTGGCCAGACTCGGCGGGCTATTTCAAGAGATCGCGCCACCACATCTGGGCCAGGCGAGCAGCCTGGCCAATTACAAGTCGGGGATTGTACTTATCCACGCCAGCAGCGGCGCAGTCGCAACCAAGCTACGCCAGATGGCACCGACGCTGGTCGACGAATTATTGAAGCGGGGGGTCGAGTGTAGGGGGCTGCAGGTCAAAGTGCAAGCCCGAGCCCGCGCCGCGGCGCCCCACGCCCCAGCGCCAAGGCCGCTCAGCATCAGGGCCAGCGAGCAGTTGAGTGCGCTCAGCGGATCGCTACCGGTGTCGCCCCTGCGCTCGGCACTCGAGCAGTTGTTGGCGCGCTCTGCTAGAGAGGAATGACCGCCACACGCTCGAGGATCAGCAGCGCGAAAACCAGCAGGGCGACGATCAGCGAGTAGCGAAAGAGGCGCCAGGCGAAGTGCAGGTAGCGCGGGTCTCGGGTAAACAGGAAGATCACCACCCCGCCGGCAACGGCAATCACCGTCAGAACCGCCAGCAGGCGCAGCAACCACACCGGCTCAGACCGCCGGCAACGCCAGCCAGCGGGACAGCGACTGTGGAGCCAGGTCGCGGTCTTCGAAACTGACGTATTCCCAGGCTTCTGGACTGTCCAGCAGTCGCCGAGCCAGCGCGTTATTGAGGGCGTGCCCCGACTTGTGGGCGACAAACGAAGCGAGTAGCGGGCTCCCGAGCAGGTACAGGTCGCCGATGGCGTCGAGAACTTTATGTTTGACGAACTCGTCGCTGTAGCGCAAACCCTCGGCATTCAGCACGCGGTACTCGTCAAGCACAACGGCGTTATCGAGCCCTCCGCCTTGCGCAAGGCCGTTCTCGCGCAACCACTCCACTTCCTGCATGAAACCGAAGGTTCGCGCCCGCGCCACTTCGCGAGCGTAGGAGTTTTCAGCAAAATCGATGCTCACCGACTGACCCGTGCGGTCAATCGCCGGATGATTGAAGCCAATCGAGAAGCTCAGGCGAAAACCGTCATAAGGTTCGAAGCGCGCCCACTTCTCCCCGGACTGGTCGCTCTCGCGAACCTCGATCGGACGTGTCACGCGGATGAATTTCTTGGCGACGGGTTGCTCCTCGATCCCGGCGGACTGGATCAGAAAAACAAACGGCGACGCAGAGCCGTCGAGAATCGGCACTTCGGCGGCATCCAGATCGACAAAGGCGTTGTCGATGCCGAGGCCGGCGAATGCCGACATCAGGTGTTCAATGGTACCCACCTTGGCACCGTCGACTTCCAGGCACGAGCACATGCGCGTGTCACCGACGAGCAACGCCGATGCCGGCAAGTCGACGACCGGATCGAGATCGAGGCGCCGAAAAACGATTCCCGTCGCGGGCGCAGCCGGCCGCAGGCACATATTTACCTTGACGCCGGAATGGAGACCGACGCCAGCGGCGCGGATCACGGACTTGAGTGTTCGCTGCTTTAGCATCTGCGTGCAAAAACCGGTGGAATCGACGCATTTTAGCACAGTCTGAACTGCCCTGAAACGCGCCGATCCCGGCAGAGGAGTTAGCACATGGCCGGCTTCAGTCGGCCTGTTTCCTGAGAAACGCCGGAATATCCCAGCGGTCGACACCGCTATTGGCCAGCGCTTCGACGGTCGCGCTACGCCCTTTGCGAAATACCGCCGGCGTCTGATCCAGGCTCGAGTAATCGATGCTCTGCCCGTTTGCAAAACGGCCGTCGGTGCCGGTCGCCTGTGTCGCCGATGTGTTGATCACTTCAAAGCTCTGCCTTTTCGCCTGCGCCTGACCGAGGCCGGTAGCGACCACCGTCACGCGAATTTCCTCGTCGATGCTTTCGTCGTAGACCGCACCGAAGATAATGTGCGCGTCGTCGGCGGCAAAGGCGCGGACGGTGTTCATGACTTCGTTGACTTCCTTCATCTTCAACGAACGCGTCGCGGTGATATTGACCAGCACGCCCTTCGCCCCGGAAAGGTTGACCCCCTCGAGCAACGGTGAGGCGACCGCCCGTTCGGCGGCAATCCGCGCCCGGTCGACACCGGCGGCACTGGCCGAGCCCATCATCGCCATCCCCATTTCTCCCATGACCGTGCGCACGTCCTCGAAGTCGACGTTCACCAGGCCAGGGAAATTGATGATCTCGGCGATCCCGCCAACCGCATTGCGCAAGACGTTGTCCGCCGCCTTGAAGGCATCGTCCATAGACACGTCGTCGCCAAGAACGTCCATCAGGCGGTCATTGAGAATGACGATCAGCGAATCGACGTGCTTCTGCAGTTCGGCGATACCGGCTTCGGCGATCTTCAGACGCTTGCCCTCGAAGCCGAACGGCTTGGTCACCACGGCGACGGTCAGGACGCCGAGTTCGCGTGCCACCTCGGCGACGATCGGCGCGGCACCGGTACCCGTGCCGCCGCCCATGCCGGCGGTGATGAAGACCATGTGCGCACCGGCCAGCGACTCGGCGATGGCCGCGCGCTCTTCCTCGGCAGCGCTACGCCCTGCCTCCGGTTTTGCACCGGCGCCAAGACCCGTCTTGCCAAGCTGCAGGCGCTGCAGGGCAACGCTGCGGCCGAGCGCCTGCGAGTCGGTATTGGCGGCAATGAAATCGACGCCATTGACGCCTTCGCGGATCATGTGATCGACGGCGTTACCACCGGCGCCACCGATACCGATGACCTTGATCACCGTATCTCGGTGACCACCCTGTTCTTCTTTGTCGATGATTTCAAACATTGTCGTCTCCTCTGCAAAAAGCTTGGTTGCTGCTGAAAGTGGGTAATGGCCTGACACCTGACACTGCCGGGGTCAGAAGTTCTTTTCGAACCACGAGCGCATGCGCCCGAAAACCTGTTTGACGTCTCTCGTTTCACGCACCTTCAAGCCACGCTTGCGCTGCGTCTGCGCCTCGAGCAGAAGGCCGCAGGCAGTCGCAAAGCGCGGGCTCTGGACGACGTCGGCGAGCGCTCCCTGATACTTGGGGATACCCAGGCGTACCGGCATGTGAAAGATCTCTTCGCCGAGCTCGATCATTCCCGGCATCACCGAGGCACCGCCGGTGAGCACGATCCCTGACGAGAGAACGTCCTCGAATCCCGAGCGGCGCAGCTCGGCCTGGATCAGCTCGAAGAGCTCTTCGACGCGCGGCTGGATGACGTCCGCCAGGGCGCGGCGCGACAACTTCCGCGACGGCCGGTCGTCGACGCCAATGACCTCAAGCGCGTCTTCCGGGTCGGCGAGGTCGGCCAGCGCGCACCCGTAACGGCGCTTGATGTCTTCGGCCTCGCGCGTTGGCGTGCGCAAAGCCATGGCGATGTCATTGGTTATCTGGTCGCCGGCGATGGGGATCACCGAGGTATGGCGAATCGCGCCTTGCGTCCACACGGCCAGATCGGTGGTGCCGCCACCGATGTCGATCAGACAGATGCCGAGGTCCTTTTCATCCTCGGAAAGCACTGCGCAACTCGAAGCCAGAGGCTGCAGAACGAGATCGTTGACTTCCAGCCCGCAGCGACGAACACACTTGATGATGTTCTGCGCCGCCGAGACTGCGCCGGTAACGATGTGCACCTTGACCTCGAGGCGAAAGCCGCTCATCCCGATCGGTTCGCGGATGCCATCCTGATCGTCGATGATGAACTCCTGGGTCAGGATGTGCAGGATCTCCTGATCGGCGGGGATGGGCATGGCGCGCGCCGTTTCGATCACCCGCTCGACGTCCATCGGAGTGACTTCGCGGTCCTTGATGGCCACCATTCCATTCGAATTGAAGCTGCGGATATGGCTGCCGGCAATCCCGGTATAGACGTCGCGAACCTTGCAATCGGCCATCAGTTCGACCTCCTGCAGGACGCGCGAAATGGTCGCCACGGTCTCCTCGATGTTGACCACCACTCCCTTCTTGAGCCCTCGCGATTCCTGCTGACCCATGCCAATCACGTTTACTCGCCCTTCCGGAGTGAGTTCGGCGACCAGCGCCACGATCTTCGACGTGCCGATGTCGAGTCCGACGATCAGATCTTTGCTATCCCTGCTCATTTCTTTCCTTTGACTTCGTGACCCGCACTGGCTGGGAAGCGCAGTGCAAAGCCGTTGGGATACCGCATGTCCACCGCCAACGGCCGCCCATGGCGGGTATCCGACAGCGTCGGGTAGTAGTCGACGAAACGCTGCAGACGCATCCGAATCGGCGCCTTCGCCTGCTCGCGACCGAGCTCAACCAACATCCCGTCCTCCAGTTCCAGCGCCCAGGCCAGACGCGGCGACAGGGCCACCTGTACCGGTTGCTGACCGATCGGCCGCAGGACCCGTGCAAACTCCTCGTGCCGGCGCAGCACATCGCCCGCCGATCCGCTCGGTCCGCTGAGCCGCGGCAGGCGCTGTCCTTCGGGCAACGATGCGGCAAAGACCTCGCCGAAGATATTGACCAGCTCGCCACGTCCCTCGCCCCAATGCGCCACCGCCTGCTGCTCTTCGATCCTGACGTCGATACGCGCCGGCCACTTCCGCCACACTTCGGCATGCCGCACCCAGGGCAATTGTTCGAGCGCCAGGCGCAACGCTTCCAGATTGACCGTCAGGAAACTGCCACGCAGCAGATCCTCCAGCGATTGCTCGACGTCGCTGCGCTGAACCGACTGCAACTCGTGGGTCACCCGCACCTCGTTGAGCGGAATCAGCCGCATGCGCGGCGCACCCCAGATCACCGCCGCAACCAGCAAAGCCGCACCGGCGGCCAGCAAGAGCAGATCTGCAACAGCGGTCATCAATTGCGGTTTGTGCCACATCGCTCATCCCAGGGCAGCAAGTGCAAGGACGCGGACGACCAGCTCGTCGTAGGAAATCCCGGCAGCGCGGGCGGCCATCGGCACCAGCGAGTGATCGGTCATTCCAGGCGAGGTGTTCACTTCGAGGAAGTAGGCCTTGCGCGACCCGTCGTCCGCCGGCGGATCCATCAGGAAGTCGACCCGCCCCCAGCCGCGCCCCCCGAGAATGCGAAAGGCATGCAGTGCCTGGGCGCGAAGTTCGCGCTCGCGCTTTTCCGGCAGGCCGCAAGGACAACGGTAAGCGGTGTCGTCGCGCAGGTACTTGGCCTCGTAATCGTAGAACTCGGTGATCGGCTCGATCTTGATGATCGGCAGCGCCTGCTCGCCGAGAATGGCGACCGTATACTCGCCACCAAGAATGGCGCGCTCGGCGATGACCAGCGAATCATGCTGCGCAGCTGCAGCATACGCCGCGCCCAGTTCGCCCGTTTGCTTGACTTTGCTGATCCCGATCGACGAGCCCTCGCAGGCCGGTTTGACGAACAGCGGCAGGCCCAGCGACGTTTCGACGACAGCGTGGTCGCTGTCGGCGGCGAGCATCACGTAGTCGGGTACCGGCACGCCAGCGGCGTGCCAGAGCATCTTGCTGCGCCACTTGTCCATGCCGATTGCCGAAGCCATCACACCGCTACCGGTGTAGGGAATTCCCATCAGTTCGAGAACCCCCTGGATCGTCCCGTCTTCTCCATAGCGCCCATGCAGGGCAATGAAGGCACGGTCGAAGGCAGCCAGGTCGTCAAGCTTGCGCGTCGCCGGATCGAAGGCGTGCGCGTCGACACCCTGCCGGCACAAGGCCGCGAGTACCCGTGAACCGCTGTTCAGCGAGACTTCCCGCTCGGCCGAACGCCCGCCGAAGAGGACGGCCACCTTGCCGAAGTTTTTTCTGTCCGCGGTCGTCATCCTAGCCAGCCACCAGCTTGCCGGGGACAGCGCCGATGGAACCAGCCCCCATGGTCATCACCACGTCGCCATCGCGAACGATGTCGAGAATCGCTTGCGGCAGGTCTCCGACATGGTCGACGAAGAGCGGTTCGACCTTGCCTGCGACGCGCAGCGCGCGCGCCAGCGCGCGGCCATCGGCAGCGACAATCGCCTGCTCGCCTGCCGCATAAACCTCGCTCAACACCAGGGCATCAACGGCGCCCAGTACGGTCACGAAGTCCTCGAAGCAGTCGCGCGTACGGGTATAGCGATGCGGCTGGAAAGCCAGCAACAGGCGACGACCCGGGAAGGCGCCGCGAGCGGCGGCGATCGTTGCGCGCATCTCAACAGGGTGATGACCGTAGTCGTCGACCAGACTGAAGCAGCCACCGCCTGGCAAACTGACCTCGCCGTAACGTTGGAAGCGGCGATCGACGCCGGTGAACCCGGTAAGCGCGCTGACGATCGCCTGATCGGAAACCCCCAGCTCGCTGGCCACGGCGATCGCTGCCAAGGCATTGAGAACGTTGTGCCGTCCCGGCAGATTGACGGTAACCGGCAGGCGGCTGATGTTGCCGTTGACCCGGACGCAATCGAAATGCATCTGGCCATGATCGGCGACGACGTTCTCCGCATACACGTTGGCTGCAACGTCGATACCGTAGGTGACGATCTGCTTGCTGACCATGGGCATGATTTCGCGGACATTGGCATCGTCGGCGCAGAGCACGGCAACGCCGTAGAACGGCAGGCGCTGGAGGAAATCGACGAAAGCCTGCTTCAGGCGATTGAAATCGTGGCCGTAGGTTTCCATGTGATCGGCGTCGATATTGGTCACCACCGAGATCACCGGCGAAAGAAACAGGAACGAGGCGTCGGACTCGTCGGCTTCGGCGACCAGAAACTCGCCGGAGCCGAGACGGGCGTTGGCGCCGGCGGCGTTCAAACGGCCGCCGATGACAAAAGTCGGATCCATCCCTCCCTCGGCAAGAATCGACGCCGTCAGGCTGGTGGTCGTCGTCTTGCCGTGCGTCCCGGCGACGGCGATTCCCTGCTTCAGGCGCATCAACTCGGCCAGCATCTGTGCGCGGGGAACGACAGGCACCTTGCGCTGCCGCGCGGCGACGACTTCGGGATTGTCCTCCTTTACCGCCGACGACACGACCACCGCGTCGGCGCCATGAACGTTTTCGGCAGCGTGCCCGAGTACGGTACGCACGCCGAGCCCCGCGAGGCGCCGGGTCACCGGACTCTCGGCGAGGTCGGAGCCGCTGACCTTGAAGCCGAGATTGGCGAGCACTTCGGCGATGCCGCTCATGCCGGCGCCACCGATGCCAACGAAATGGATGATCTTGACCTTATGCTTCACTGCACCAGTTCCTCACACATTCGTGCCACGTCTGCGGCTGCCTCCGGCCTGGCCAGTTGGTGCGCCTGCGCGGCCATTTGCTCGAGCTGAGCATGGGAATAGTTGCCCAGCAGACTGATGGCTTCCGGAGTCAGCTCGCTCTGCGGCAGCAGGGTGGCGCCGCCAGCCAGCGACAGGAAGCGGGCATTGGCCGTCTGGTGGTCGTCGACGGCGTAGGGAAAGGGGACCAGGACGCTGGCCACACCGGTCGCGGCCAGCTCGGCGACGGTCAGCGCGCCAGCCCGACAGAGCACCAGATCAGCCCATTGGTAGGCAGCGGCCATGTCGTCGATGAACGCCGCGCAGTGCGCCTGCACCCCAGCCGCCCGGTAGTTCTCCTGCAGCTGCGCGAGATGCTTCTCGCCGGCCTGATGAACCACTTCCGGGCGCGCCGCTGCGTTGATCAGGGACAGACCCCTGGGGACCATTTCGTTGAGCGCCGCAGCGCCCAGGCTGCCTCCGAGGACCAGCAGGTGCAGCGGTGGCTGGCGGCCGGCGAGACGAACAGCCGGCGCTGGCACACGGTTCATTTCCGGGCGCAATGGGTTGCCTACCCAAACGCCCTTTGGCAGGACATCAGGAAAGCCGCAGGCGACCCGGTCGGCGAACCTGGCAAGAACCCTGTTGGCCAGGCCGGCAACCGAGTTCTGCTCGTGAATCACCAGCGGATAGCGCAACAGGACCGCCATCAGGCCGCCGGGGAAACTGATGTAACCACCCATCCCGAGCACGACGTCTGGCTGCACCCGGCGAAGTTCACGGTGCGCCTGCCAGCACGCGGAGAGCAGGTGGAAGGGGAGCAGGAGCTTGCGCAGCAGGCCCTTGCCGCGCAGGGCGGCAAAACGGACCCAGGCCATTTCATAGCCACGCTCTGGAACCAGCTTCGCTTCCATGCTTCCCGGGGCGCCCATCCAGACGATTTTCCAGTTGCGACTGCTGAGCAGGTCGGCGACCGCCAGGCCCGGGAAGACGTGTCCACCCGTACCCCCGGCCATGACCAGGAGGGTCTTGCCGATCGCGCCAGCCGCTCCCTGCGCGCTCATACCTTGGCTCCACGCATCAACTGGCGATTTTCCCAATCAATCCGCAGCAGTACCGCCACCGCCACGCAGTTGGCGAGAATTCCGGAGCCGCCAAAACTCATCAAGGGCAGGGTCAGCCCCTTGGTCGGGAGCAGACCGGTGTTGACGCCCATATTGATGAAACCCTGAACGCCAATCCAGACGCCGATTCCCTGTGCGACCAGAGCCGAGTACAGACGCTCCAGGGCGACCGCCTGGCGACCAATGGCAAAAGCCCGCTGAACGAGCAGACCGAAGAGCACGATGATCGCCAAAACGCCGACAAAGCCGAGTTCTTCGGCAATGACCGCGAGCAGGAAGTCGGTGTGCGCCTCCGGCAGGTAGAACAGCTTTTCGACACTGGCGCCGAGACCGACGCCGAACAGCTCGCCGCGACCGAAGGCGATCAGCGCGTGCGACAGTTGATAGCCGCGGCCGAAGGCGTCGGCCCAGGGGTCCATAAAGCCGAAAATGCGGTCCCGACGGTAGGGCGAGAGGATGATCAGCGCCGCGAAAGCCGCCGCCAGGACAATGATCAGCACGACGAACAGGCGCGCCCGCATGCCGCCAAGAAAGAGGATGCTGAAGGCGACCGAGATGATGACCACGAAGGCGCCGAAGTCGGGCTCCTTGAGCAGCAGCACACCGACGGTCACCATGGCGCAGGCCATCGGCAGGAAGGCCTTCTTCAGATCGTGCATGTGCGGCATCTTGCGCACAGTGTAGTCGGCGGCGTAGAGGACGGCACAGAGCTTCATCAACTCGGAAGGCTGCAGATTGACGATCCCGAGGGGAAGCCAGCGCTGCGCGCCATTGACCTCACGGCCGACACCGGGGATCAACACCAGGGCCAGGAGCAGACAGCCGCCGACGAACAGCCAGGGGGACCACTGCTGCCAGCTGGCCATTGGCACCTGAAAGGCGACGCCTGCGGCGAGCAGGCCAATGATCAGAAAAATGGCATGGCGAACCAGATAGTACGCCGGCTGATGGCCCGTGCCGCGGGCGGCTTCGGCGGTCGCCATCGACGCCGAGTACACCATCACCATACCGATCAGGAGCAGGATCAAGGTGCTCCACAGGAGTGCCAGGTCGATCTCGGAAGGCAGACGGCGTGGGGTATCGAAGGTGCGCAACATCAGGCAGCCTCCCTTTCCAGGCCGCGGACAGCGTCGACAAAGGCCTCTGCCCGATGCGCGTAGTTGCGATACATGTCCATGCTGGCACACGCCGGCGAGAGCAGAACCGCGTCGCCGCTTTGCGCCTGTGCGGCGCACCAGCGCACGGCTTCGGACATGTCCAGGCAGGAGCGCATCGGGGCCTGGCAGCCGGCCAGCAGCGCGGCGATCAGCGGCGCGTCGCGCCCGATCAGGGCGATCGCGCGGGCATGCCGGTCAAGCGCTGACCGCAAAGGCGAGAAGTCCTGCCCCTTGCCGTCGCCGCCGAGGACGATGGCGACCCTGCAGCCCAGGCCCTCGATCGCGGCGAGCGTGGCCCCGACGTTGGTTCCTTTGGAATCGTCGAAATAGCGAACCCCCTTGATTTCCGCTACCCACTCGACCCGGTGCGGCAGGCCCGTGAAGGCGGCCAGTGCCGGCAGGACTGCCTGCGGCTCGATGCCGATCGCCTCGCACAGGGCCAGTGCAGCCAGCGCATTTGCCGCGTTATGACTGCCCACGAGCTGCAAGGCCTCGAGGGCGATCAGTTTCTCGTCGCCACGCACCAGCCAGCCGTCGGCCACTCCGTAATCGCCCGCCTTCGTCGCCGGGCCAAGGCCAAAGCTGACGCAGCGCCGATCGCTGCGCGCGGCGGCGAGGCTGCGTGGATCGTCGCGATTGACGACCATCACCCCCGCGCCCTGAAAGATGCGCACTTTGGCAGCGGTGTAGTCGTCGAGACCGTCATAGCGGTCAAGATGGTCTTCGCTGACATTGAGCAGCGTCGCCGCGTCGGCAGCCAGGGTATGCGTCGTTTCGAGCTGGAAACTCGACAGCTCGAGAACCCAGACCGCCGGCAGATTGCCGCCGTCGATCGCGCTCAGCAGGGCATCGAGAGCCGCCGGGCTGATATTGCCGGCGACTTGCGTCCGCCGGCCCGCTGCGCGACACAGGGCACCGACCAGCGCGGTGGTGGTGGTCTTGCCGTTGCTGCCGGTGATGGCGATCAGCGCGGCTTGCGGAGCCAAACGGTGCACGGCCCAGGCAAACAGCTCGATTTCGGAGACGAGCGGGACGCCGCGCGCGACGGCGTCCTGAACCAGCGCCTGGTGCACCGGCACGCCGGGAGAAATGGCGATCAATTCGGCGCCGGCAAAGGCTTCAGCGGAGAAGGGACCGGAGAACAGGACCGCCTCGGGGACTCTGGCGCGCAGCGCATCTGCCTGTGGTGGAGCGCTGCGGCTGTCGGCGACGCGCACGCGCGCGCCCTGCCGGGCCAGCCACCTGGCCATCGCCAGCCCGCTTTCGCCGAGGCCGATGACGAGGGTCAATTTCCCGTACAGCTCCATGTCAGCGCAGCTTCAAGGTGGACAAGCCGATCAGCACCAGCATGATGGTGATGATCCAGAAACGGACGACGACCTGTGTTTCTTTCCAGCCGCCGAGCTCGAAGTGGTGATGCAGTGGTGCCATGCGGAAGATTCGTCGGCCCCCGGTAAGCTTGTAGTAGATGACCTGCGCGGCCACCGACAGCGTTTCGGCGACGAAGACGCCGCCCATGATGGCCAGGACGATTTCCTGGCGGACGATGATCGCCACCGTCCCCAGGGCCGCGCCAAGCGCCAGCGCGCCGACGTCGCCCATGAATACTTCGGCCGGGTAGGCGTTGAACCACAGAAAGCCGAGCCCGGCACCTGCCATGGCCCCGAGAAAGATGGCCAGTTCGCCGGCACCCGGAACGTAGGGCAGAAGGAGATAGCGGGCATAGACCGAATTGCCTGCCACGTAGGCGAAGATGGCCAGCGCCGCGGCAATCATCACCGCCGGCATGATCGCCAGACCGTCAAGCCCATCGGTCAGGTTGACCGCATTGCTGGTCCCGACGACGACCAGATAGCTGAGAACGATGAAACCGACGATTCCCAGCGGATAGGCGACCGTCTTGAAGAAGGGTACGATCAGCTGCAGCTGCGCCGGACCGCTGGCGCTCAGGCCAAGATAGAGGGCGACCAGCAGGCCGAGCGCCGATTGCCAGAAGTACTTCCAGCGTGAAGCCAGCCCGCGCGGATCGCGTTTGACCACCTTCTGCCAGTCGTCGTACCAGCCGATGCCGCCGAAACCGACGGTGACCAGCAGGACCACCCATACGTAGCGATTGCTGAGGTCACCCCAAAGCAGGGTCGTGATGCAGATGGCGATCAGGATCAGCGCACCGCCCATGGTCGGCGTTCCCGACTTGACGAGGTGCGTCTGCGGGCCGTCCTGGCGTACCGCCTGACCAATCTTCTTGGCCGCCAGCCAGCGAATCAACGGCGGCCCGGCCATGAACGAGATGATCAGCGCGGTCATCGCCGCGAGGACCGTGCGCAGGGTGATGTAGCCGAAGACGTTGAAGGCGCGTACGTCCTGCGCCAGCCATTGTGCGAGCAGGAGCAGCATCAGTCGCCTCCCGCCATTGAGGGCCGGGCGATGGCGTCAGCCACCCGCTCCATGCGCATGAAGCGCGAACCCTTGATCAAGACCGTGGTATCCGGGGTCAGCTCGGCGATCAAGGCATCGATCAGCTTGTCGAGGGTCTGGTAATGCTCGCCGCCGCTGCCGAAATTGTGCGCTGCGAGAGCACTCGCCTCACCGAGCGTGAACAGGCGATCGATTCCCTGGCTCTTGGCGTAGCCGCCGATTTCGTCATGAAACTGACCGCTCATCTCGCCAATCTCGCCCATGTCGCCGAGGACCAGCACGCTGCGCCCGATCGTCGCCGCGAGCACGTCGATGCCGGCGCGGACCGAGTCGGGGTTGGCGTTGTAGGTGTCGTCGAGGAGCAGCGCATCGTTCAGTGCAGCGCGCCGCTGCAGCCGCCCCTTGAGACCGCGAAAGGCGCTCAGTCCCGCGTGCACCGCTGCCAGCGGCACACCGGCCGCGAGGCAGGCGGTGGCGGCGGCCAGCGCGTTGCGGGCATTGTGCTGCCCGGGCAGGGAGAGCACGATTTCAACCTCGTCACCGCCAGCGGCGACGCTGAGACGGCTTTCGAGACCATGCAGATGGAAGCGTCCCCTGACGTCTGCGTCTTTTTCGAAGGCGAAGGTCATCACCCCGAGGCCACGGCTCTGGCTGCGCCAGAGTTCGGCCCATTGGTCGTCGGCGCAGAACACGGCGACACCGCACTGACCAAGTCCCGAATAGATACTCCCTTTTTCGCTGGCAATTGCCTCCAGCGAGCCCATTCCCTCGAGATGCGCACGTTGCGCGTTGGTGACTACCGCGACGCTCGGGTGGGCGATTCCCGCCAGATAGGCAATCTCGCCGGGATGATTCATGCCCATCTCGATGATCGCCGCACGATGACTGGCCTGCAGCCGCAGCAGGGTCAGTGGCAGCCCGATATCGTTGTTGTAGTTGCCCTGGGTGACCAGCACGGCGTCACCGTAAACGACCTTGAGGATGCTGGCGATCATCTCCTTGGTCGTCGTCTTGCCATTGCTGCCGGTCACGGCGATCAGCGGCAGCGTGAAGCGGCCACGCCAATCCGCGGCCAGAGCGCCGAGCGACAAGCGTGTTTCGGCGACCTGAACCAGCGGCATGGCCAGGTCCTGCAGTGCATCGGCGACGTCGGCAGCGACGACAGCGGCAACTGCGCCGCGAGCCTTGGCGGCGGCCAGGTAATCGTGGCCATCGAAATGGTCGCCGCGCAGGGCAAGGAACAACTCACCGGGGCCGATGCTTCGGCTGTCGGTCGACACACCGCAGAACTCGACGTTTTCGCCGATCAGCCTGCCGGCGGTCGCGCGGGCAACGGCAAGGAGATCCATCATCACGGTCATTGGCTCGTCTCCTGGCGAGCAGCGAGTGCAGCGCGCGCCTGCGCGGCATCGGAAAACGGCCGCCGCACGCCGTGCATCTCCTGATACGACTCGTGCCCCTTGCCGGCAATCAACACCACTTCCGCCGGATGCGCCGCAAGAACGGTGCGCCGGATCGCCTCGCCGCGATCGACCAGGACCTCGGCATTCGGCGCCGCGACGCGAATTTCGTCGAGGATCGTCTGCGCATCTTCACCACGCGGGTTGTCACTGGTCAGCACGACTCGATCGGCGCGCTCTACGGCGATCGCCCCCATCAACGGTCGCTTGCCGCGATCCCGGTCACCGCCACAACCGAAGATGACCGTCAGACCGGCGCCACGCGCCGTGGCGACCGCCCGCAAGGCGCCCAGGGCGCTGCCCAGAGCGTCCGGCGTATGGGCGTAATCGACAACCACCAGCGGCTCGTTGTGGCCACCGATCTTCTCCAGGCGGCCGGCTGGTGAACGCAACTGCGCGAAGCGTTCGGCAACGGCCTTGGGCGTCAAGCCGGCGTCGATCAGGACTGCGGCGACGGCCAGGAGATTGGCAACGTTGTAACGACCGAGCAGCCCGGTCTCGACAAGAGCACGCCCGCTCGGAGCGCAAAGCCGGAAGCGCAGGCCGTCGATGGTTTCCTCAACGTCTTGCGCACGCACGGTTCCCTGCCGACCGTCGGACGCCTCCTGCTGCGTGTAGCCGATCACCTTGGTCGCCGAACTATGCGCCGCCAGCTCACGCCCGAAGGGGTCGTCAAGATTGCACACCGCCAGGCGTAGCCTGGGCCAGCTGAAAAGCCTTGCCTTGGCCTCTGCGTAGGCCGCGAAAGTGCCGTGATAGTCGAGATGATCGTGGGTCAGGTTGGTGAATACCGCGACATCGACGCGGGCACCATCGAGGCGCCCTTCAGCAATTCCGATCGAGCTGGCTTCCAGCGCACAGGCCTGCGCGTCTTCGTCAGCAAAGCGTGCCAGCGAGCGCATCAGCGTCGTTGCCTCGGGGGTCGTAAACCCGGTCTCGGCAAGCTGGCCGGGGAAGCCGGCACCCAAAGTGCCGATGAGCGCGCAGCTGCGCGGGTGGCAGGCGGCAAGCCACTGCGTCACGCTGGTCTTGCCGTTGGTGCCGGTGACCGCGATCAGTGACAGGCGCTCGCTCGGACGCCCGTACACGGCGTGCGCCAGCGGCCCACAGAACGAGCGCAAGGCGTGCACCGGCAGATTGGCGATCCGCCAGTCGGCGTTCCAGACAAAGTCGGCCGTAGCGGCCGTGGGGCTCTCCCAAAGGACAGCGCAAGCGCCCGCGGCGATGGCCGCGGCGATGTGGCTGCGGCCATCGGCCAGGTCGCCGGGGTAGGCCAGAAAGAGATCGCCGACGGCGACCTGGCGGCTATCGTCGGTAACGCCGCTGGGCACCACACCCAGCTCCGCCAGCCGCACCAGCACAGCGCGGGCGGAGGCGTCGGCGACGACGTCCGAGTTGCTCATAACCTGGCCTTGACCGCCGGCTTGGCGCCTTGCGCAACCTCGAGCGGCGCGTCCGGCGCAATGCCGAGCGTGCGCAGGGTGCCGGCCATCACCGAGGCGAAAACCGGGGCTGCCACTTCGCCGCCATAGTACTTGCCACGCGGCTCGTCGATCAGCACGGCAACGATCAGGCGCGGGTCGGACGCCGGAGCAAAGCCGACGAACGAAGCGACGTATTTGGTCGTCGTGTAGCGGCCGTTTTCGAGCTTGCGCGCGGTACCGGTCTTGCCGGCAACCCGATAGCCCGGGATCTGCGCCTTGGGAGCCGTTCCACCGGGGCGCACCGCCATCTCGAGCATGGCCCGTACTTCCCGCGCCGTCTGCGGGCTGAACACCTGCGTGCCGCGCGGCTTCGCCGCACCGACAACACGGGTCAGCGAGAGCGGCACGAGGTCGCCGTCGCGCGCAAAAACGGAATAGGCGCGCGCCAGCTGGATCAGCGACACCGAAAGCCCATGCCCGAAGGACATCGTCGCCTGCTCGATTGGCCGCCACGACTTCCAGGGGCGCAGGCGGCCGCTGACCTCGCCCGGGAAGCCGAGCCTCGGCACCTGTCCAAAACCGACGTTGTGGAACATCTCCCACATCGCTTGCGCCGGCAACATGGCGGCAATCTTCGAAGATCCGACGTTCGACGACTTCTGGATGACCTCGGCGACGGTCAGCACGCCGTAGCGATGGGTGTCGGAAATCGTCGCACCGCCAATTTGCAGGCGACCGGGCGCACAGTTGATCTGGGTGTCGAAACGCACCTTGCCGCTATCCATCGCCAGGGCGATGGTAAACGGCTTGAGCGTCGAACCCGGCTCAAAGGTGTCGGTCAGGGCGCGGTTGCGCAACTGCCCGCCGGAAAGGCTCTCGCGGTTGTTCGGGTTATACGTCGGCCAGTTGGCCAGGGCGAGTATTTCACCGGTCCTGGCGTCAAGGACGACAATTCCGCCGGCTTTTGCCTTGCTGTCGGCGATCGCCTGCTTGAGCTGGCTATAGGCCAGGTACTGGACTTTGGAGTCCAGCGCCAGGCTGATATCTTCGCCATCCTGCGGCGGCTTGACCGATCCCACGTCTTCGACGATCTGGCCGCGCCGGTCCTTGATCACGCTGCGACTGCCCGGCGCGCCGAGCAATTGCGCATGGAAAGCCAGCTCGGCTCCTTCCAGCCCCTTGTCGTCGACGCCGGTGAAACCGACCATGTGCGCAGTCATCTCGCCGGTCGGGTAGAAGCGGCGATATTCCTTGTCCTGACCGATGCCCGGCAACTTGAGCGCGGCCACCTGCGCAGCCACTGGCGGCGGAATCTGGCGACGCAGGAAGACGAAAGGCTTGTCGCTGGTCAGCTTGCGGGCCAGGCCCTGCGCGTCGATCTCCAGCAGTGCGGCCAGATGCTGGGTCTGCTCGGAAGTCAACTGTGCCGCCGGCGGGACTGCCCAGATCGACCTCATCGGCGTCGAAATGGCCAGAACGTCGCCGTGGCGGTCGGCGATACGTCCGCGCGACGCGGTAATTTCGATGTCGCGGCGGTAGCGCGACTCGCCTTTTTCCTGCAGGAAGTCGGTGTCGAGTATCTGCAGGTAGAAAGCGCGGCCAATCAGGACAACGAAGGAAAAGAGAATCAGCAAAGCCATCAGGCGCGACCGCCAGGCAGGCAGACGCAGCTCGAGCAACGGGCTCTCGGCGAATTTGTGAGCGACTTTCCCCTTGAAACGCATCATCGCGACGCGCCCCCAGTCGGCAACGAGGGAAGCAAGGTCTCGGCGTCGGGGGTGCGCATGCCGAGCTTCTCGACGGCGATTTTTTCGATTCGCGGCGCCGTCCCCCAGGTCGACAGTTCGAGTTGCAGTTGCCCGAACTCGATCTCCAGCTGGCGCGTGCGCTCCTGCTGCACTTCAAGCGCCTGAAAGAGCTGCCGCGCCTTGTGTTGCGAAGTCACGACCCCCAGGCTGCAGAGCATCACCGTCAAGAGCAGGAGCACGTTCAGGCGGACCATTTCAGGCCGCCTTCCTGGCCAGCTTTTCGGCCACGCGCATCACGGCGCTACGCGCGCGCGGGTTGGCAGCGACTTCTGCTGCGCTCGCCTTGCGCGCCTTGCCGACCAGGCGCAGATCCGGCTGCGGCAGATCGACGGCACGCAAGGGCAGCTTTCTGGGCAGGCGATCGGGAGCTGCGCCGTCGTGCATGAAGCGCTTGACGATCCGGTCTTCGAGCGAGTGGAAACTGATCACCACCAGGCGCCCACCCTGCTTGAGGACTGTCATTGCCTGCGGCAGCACTAGCGTGAGCTGCTCGAGCTCTTGATTGATATGAATCCGTAGAGCTTGAAAGGTACGCGTCGCCGCGTCCTTGCCAGGCTCGCGGGTCCGCACGGCCGCGCGTACAAGGGCTGCGAGCTCACCCGTGGTTGTAAGCGGCCGCTCTCCCCGAGCAGCCACAACCTTCTTTGCAATCTGGAAAGCAAACCGTTCTTCCCCATAATTCCTGATGACCTCCGTAATCTCCTGCACGCCGGCCCGCTGCAACCACTGCGCGACAGTCTCGCCCTGCGTCGTATCCATCCGCATATCCAGCGGTGCGTCATAACGAAAGCTGAACCCCCGCTCCCCTTGATCGAGCTGCGGCGACGAAACGCCAATATCGAGAAGCACGCCATCGACACCCTGCTCGACGTCGATTCCCGCCATCCGCAAGGCTTCGGTCAATTCGCCGAAGCTCTGGTGCATGACCCGCAACCTCCGGTCCGGCGTCTCCCGAGCCAGCGCCACGGCGTCCGGGTCACGATCGAGCGCGAGCAGGCGACCGTCCGGTCCGAGCCTGTCGAGAATCGCCCGACTGTGCCCGCCGCAACCAAAGGTGCCGTCGACATAGGTCCCCGCGGGTTTGATCTCCAGCGCATCAACCGCCTCCCGCAGCAAAACCGTCTGATGCTGCGACGGCAAGGTCACAGCGCCAGGTCCTCAAGACCCGGCGGCAGACACTGATCGCTGAGAAGAAAGACCGCGTCCTGCTGCCTCTTCCAGCCGCTGTCCGACCAGATCTCGAAATGACTGCCCTGCCCGACCAGCCAGACCTGCTTTTCCAATTCGGCGAACTGGCGCAGCTCGGGAGCGATCAGCAGGCGGCCAGCCGCATCCATCGCTTCTTCGCGCGCATTACCGACCAACAGCCGCTTGATCGCCGCCGATTGCGGATTCATGCTCGAAGCAGCGAGAACCTTGTCGCGAATCGGCTCCCAGGCGGGCTCGGGGTAGAGAAGCAAGCAACGATGCGGGTGCGCAGTCAGCACCAGGCGACCGTCAGCGACCGAGGCCAGGGCCTCCCGGTGACGTACCGGAATGGCCAGCCTGCCTTTCACATCGAGACTCAACGCCGCAGCACCCTGAAACATCAATCCAACTCTTCCCTTGCAATCTTGCCGAGAACACCGCAATCTTCCCACTTTCTACTACTTGCCCCCACTTTAAGACAAAGATTGCGCTAAAGCAAGGACTCTTGCATTGCTTTTCTCAATAGCTACAAGGACTTATGGACGACTTCTGAAGCACGCCAACAGGGACATTGTTTTTATAAAACAATGGCGCAATTTCTGGAGTTAAAGTGATCTCTCAAGAAAGGCAGGCAAACTCGGCCGGCACACGCTTTGCACGTGCGCGAAGCGGCCGAGGAGCGGGCTCGCGGGAGGCGGCCGAGGGGAGGAAAGCTGTTGGATTGGCAGCAACGACTGCCGGTCAGACGGGAATAGCGGGAAGCCGATCGATAAGCCGGGTTCTGTCGTGGACAGCCATTCCTCTAGACGCACTGTTACCAGTACGTTCAAGCAGCCTACCCGGAAGCAGCGCGAGCCACGCCCATGCTTCCCTATTTGGCCTTGCTCCGGATGGGGTTTGCCGTGCCAGCCGTGTTACCACGGCCGCGGTGAGCTCTTACCTCGCCGTTTCACCCTTACCTGCCCGCTCTCGATTGTCTGAGCGCGGACATCGGCGGTCTGTTCTCTGTTGCACTTTCCGTCACCTCACGGTGCCCGGTCGTTAACCGGCATCCTGCTCTGCGGAGCCCGGACTTTCCTCTCGGCGCAAGGTGGTGACCTCTTGCCCAGCGGCTGCCTGACCGACTTCCCACGCTGATTATACGCGCCGCCGCGTTCGCCCCGGGCGGAATTGCCAGGCGTCATCGTAGTACGCGGCGTTTTCGTTGGCGGCCGTCACGCCGGGCAGACCGAGCAGTGGCAGAGGGTGAAAAGCGCTCGGATCGGCGTGCAATCCAGCCGCCACTTCACCCGCCAGACGCCGGTCGACGTCAGCCAGCTGTTCGCACAGCGGCGCGCTTAGCCAGTCGGCGCTGACTTCATGAAGCACGGCCTTGGCGGTCAGCCCGCGAAACGGCTGCAGCAGTTGCTCGTAGGTGGCGTGGCCAAAGACGAAACAGCGCAACGCGCGAGCGAGGTCAAGGCGTCGCTCCCAGAACAGGGTTTTCCATTGGAAGCTGCGCAGCAGGGCCAGCAGGGAACGATCGGAGGAGACGACGATGACGCCGCATTCATCGAAATGTGTCAGCGCATCACGATCGCGACCGCGACCATGTTGCGCGCCGGGCACCGCCATCGACTCGACGTGACGGGCATTCAGCGCCGATTTGCTGAGCGGAAAGCTGAGCCAGACCAGAGCATTGAAGAAATCGTGCCAGTTGGCGGGGCGCGTCTCCACCTCGCCGCGCGCCCAGATGCGCATTTCGTAATCGACCCCGTCCCCTTGCGGCGCAATGAACGAAAGCCGCCGGCCGCTAGCCGTGCGCAGGTCGAGGCGAGCACTGAGCAACTCTAGCGATGCCGCGTCAGGCGCGAAGGGAATGCCCTCGACAAGGGGTGACAATGGCGCAAACAGGCCACCCGGAGACGGCCAGCCGGATGGACTCACTGGTTCACTGCGGCGCCGGCGCCACAGCTTCCGTCTGCCTATCACCCTTCGGCGCGGCGACGAAGGTCAAGCTCCCATTGCGCATCTCGAAGCTGCCCTGCAAGGGGCCCATGCCGTCGGCAGGCTCTTCTTCAAGCCGGGCAAAGCCCTCGCAGGTTCGCGTCTCGACGACCAGCATGCGGCGACCCTGTTTGAGAATCCAGGCGTCGTTCCCGGGCGCGTAGACCTCGACCGGCGTTTCGGCGCCGCCCTTCCCCATGTCGTGGCGGCGCATGCACTCGGGCATCCGCGCCGCCACGATGGCGTAGGAAGCAGTCTTTTCCCAGAAGAAGTTCTTGATGCGGATCAGCGTCAGCGCATGCTGACTCGAAGCGATCTCGAAGGACGCACGCTGATCGGAGCAGGCGACCAGCAGCGGTAGCAGGAACAAGAACAACAAGGTTTTCCGCAACACAGCAAGCCTCCTCATGCGAATCGCGCAGCGGGCACGCGCAGGGCGATCCGCCAACATCAAGCGAGCATCCGCCAGCGCAGCCGCTCGCCGGCACGTAGTGGAACCAGCATATCGTCGCCGAGATAGGGAAACGCCTCGGCGACCAGCCACTCCTCCTGGCGCAGCGTCACCGTCCCGGTATTGCGTGCCAGGCCATAGAAATCGGCACCGTTGAAGCTGGCGAAGGCTTCCAGCCGATCAAGAGCACCGGCCGCCTCAAAAGCTTCCGCGTAGAGCTCAAGCGCCGCGTGCGCCGTATAGCAGCCGGCGCAACCGCAACTGGTCTCCTTGCTGCTCCGCGCATGCGGCGCCGAATCCGTGCCCAGAAAAAACCGCTGGTTGCCCGATGTCGCCGCGCGCACCAGCGCCAGCCGATGCGCCTCACGCTTGAGCACCGGCAGGCAGTAGTGGTGCGGGCGAATGCCGCCGGAAAAAATGGCGTTGCGATTGTAGAGCAGGTGATGCGCGGTAATCGTCGCTGCCAGGTTCGGCCCCGCGCTGGCCACGAAATCAGCGGCATCGCTGGTGGTGATGTGTTCGAATACAAGCTTGAGACCAGGGTAGCGTGCCAGCAGCGGCTGCAGGACGCTCTCGATGAAGCGCTGTTCGCGATCGAAGACATCGACGGCCGGATCGGTCACCTCGCCGTGCACCAGCAAGGGCATCCCGGACCGTTCCATTTCGGCAAGCGCTGCAGCGCATTTGTCGAGATCGCTGACCCCGGAATCCGAATTGGTCGTCGCCCCCGCCGGATACAGCTTCACCGCGTGCACGAAGGCGCTATCGACAGCGCGCCGCACTTCATCGGCCGAGGTGCTATCGGTCAGGTAGAGGGTCATCAGCGGTTCGAACTGCGCACCGCGCGGCAAGGCCGCCAGGATCCGCGCCCGGTATTCGCTCGCCGCAGCGACGGTGGTCACTGGCGGGCGCAGATTGGGCATCACGATGGCCCGGGCAAACTGACGGGCACTATGCGGCAACACTGCGCTCAGCGCTTGGCCATCGCGCAGATGAAGGTGCCAATCGTCAGGACGAGTAAGAGTGATCTGCATTCTTGAACCGCGACAAGGGAAAGACCGGATTCTAGATGATTTTCTCCTGGCGGCCGAAACAGGCCCCAGGGGTCGGCGTCGTCCCCGATCGAAGGCGCGCCTCCTGCGGCCAGCCAGGCAGCGTTCAAGCCTTCAGTCGCAAGGCCAGTTCATACAAGGCTTTCTTGCCGACCCCGGTAATCGCGTGCGCCAGGCGGCTGGCCTGGCTGACCGGCAGGCCATCGTCGAGCAGCAGCTTGACGACCCTTTCGCCTTCGGCACCGTCGTCCAGCGACGCCGCCCCCGAAACGAGCACAACGAACTCGCCGCGCTGCCGGTTGGCGTCTGCCAGCAACCAGTCGCGTGCTTCGGCAAGCGGACAGACATGGATGGATTCGAACAACTTGCTCAGTTCGCGCGCCAGAACCACAGTTCGTGTCGGTCCAAACGCGTCAGCCAGCGCCGCCACCGCGTCGAGAATGCGATGCGGAGCCTCGTAGAAAACCAGCGCGTAGGGCAAATGGGCCAGTCCGCGCAAGGCCTCTGCGCGCTGCCCCGCCTTGCTCGGCAGGAAGCCATAGAAGAGGAAATGCGGGTCATCGAGTCCGGCTGCAGACAGCGCGACGATCGCCGCGCAGGGACCCGGCAAAGGGACGACGCGATAGCCGGCCGCACGCACCCTGGCTACCAGCCGCGCTCCAGGGTCGGACACCGCAGGCGTGCCGGCGTCTACCACCAGCGCCACCGACTCGCCGTTCGCCAGGCGAGCGATGACCTGTTGCGCGGCAGACTGTTCATTATGCTGATGCGCCGCCAGCAAACGTGCTGTACAGCCATAATGTCGGAGTAGCGGCCCGCTGTGGCGCGTGTCCTCGGCGGCCACCCACGCCACCCGCCGCAGGACCTCGATCGAACGCTGGGTCATGTCGCCAAGATGGCCGAGCGGCGTGGGCACCACATACAACGCAGGGAGTTCTTCCGTCATGACGATCCGTCCGCAGGCAAGCGACAAAGATAGCACGGCCGGGCCAGGCGAAAGCCCGCCAACACCGGGCCTCCTCGCCGAGCGGCTGGCGGCGTCCTTCCTCGAGCGCAACGGCCTAACCATCCTGAGACGCAATTACCGCTGCCGCGGCGGCGAGGTAGACCTGATCTGCCAGGAACGACGAGAGCTCGTCTTCGTCGAAGTCCGCCTGCGCCGCAACGCCAATTATGGTGGCGCGGCGGCCAGCATCACCAGCGCCAAGCAACGCCGCATCATCCTCGCCGCGCGCCATTACCTGGCGTCGCAGGCAGGCCAGCGTGAACCTGAATGCCGCTTCGACTGCCTGCTCCTGGACGATCTATCCGACACGGCAATCGAATGGTTGCGTGACGCCTTTGCGGCGCCCTAGAGCGTGCCGCCAACCACTGCCGGCGCCTGCAACCCCAGAGCACCCCGGATCCGCACGCTGGCCGTGCCGCCGCATCATCGCGCCATCGAAGCCGCGGTGATCAGTGTTGACTGCGCGGTCCTCGCGACTCCCTGGTGTTAAGATCCCTGGCTCCTCTTTCAGTCTGGTCAAGCACAGCCCATGAATTTGATCGCCCGTATCAAACAGCACTTCCAGGACAGCGCGCAGACCAAGCTGGACGCCAGCGAACTGCTGGCCGCCCCAATCGCACAGGCGATCGAGGCAATGGTCGGCTGCCTGCTCAACAACGGCAAGATCCTCGCCTGCGGCAACGGCGGCTCAGCCGCCGACGCGCAGCACCTGGCCGCCGAGCTGGTTGGCCGTTTCGAGGCCGAAAGGCACGAGCTGGCGGCGATTGCACTGACCACCGACACGTCCATCATGACCGCCATCGGCAATGACTATGGCTTCAAGATGGTATTTGCCAAGCAGGTCCGCGCCCTCGGCCAGCCAGGCGACGTGCTGGTGGCCATCTCGACGTCGGGAAACTCGCCCAACGTCATCGAAGCGATCAACGCCGCACACGAGAACGAACTACGCGTGGTGGCGCTGACCGGCAAGGGCGGCGGCGCGATCGGTGAAATGCTCTGCGATAGCGACGTTCATATCTCCGTGCCTGCCGAGCGCACCGCACGCATTCAGGAAACGCACCTGCTCGCCATCCACTGCCTTTGCGATGGCATAGACGGCCTGCTCATGGGAGTTGAGGAATGAAAAAGACTCTGGCCACCAGCCTGCTTCTTGCCGTGACCCTGGTACCGACGCTGCAGGGTTGCATCCCGCTGGTCGCCGCCGGCGCGACGCAAGCAACCCTGTCGGCAGTCGATCGCCGCTCTCTCGGCACGCAGACTGACGACGAAACCATCGAATGGAAAGCGGCAGGAAACGTCAGCACAAAGGCGGGGGAGCAGTCGCACACCAACTTCACCAGCTACAACCGCAAGGTGCTGATCACCGGCGAGGTCCCATCCGAGGCGATCAAGGCCGAAGTGGCGCGCCTGGTCGCCGCCATACCGCAGGTCAAGGGCGTCTACGACGAACTGGCCATCGCCCCGGCCAGCTCACTGAGCACGCGCAGCCAGGACTCCTACATCACCACCAAGGTGAAGGCACGCCTGGTGGACTCGGGCAGGGTCAGCGCCGCGCATGTCAAGGTAGTCACCGAAGCCGGTGTCGTCTATCTGCTGGGCCTGGTCACCCAGCAGGAGGCGGACGCGGCAATCCAGGTCGCGCGCACGACCACCGACGTCAAGAAAGTCGTCAACCTGTTCGAGATCATCAGTGATGCCGAGGCCAAGGCGCTGGAGGTCAGGATCGAGCGGCAGCCAGCGAAGCCGGATAGCGTCACCAGCGGCGCATAGAGTCCCGGCAGTCCTTCCGACCAGCGGCCGTAACGGCTACTGCGAGCTGCAGCAACCGCGCGCTCGCGACGGCAAGACGCAGAGAAGCGTCAGCCACGGTCGCCAGGTGCGGCCGGCGCCTTCTTCTTGCCCCAGCTGGCGTGGGCATTCCGGCTGACGATGTAGTCGGCAAAGAACTTCATCCAGATTGTCGACCCGGCAATTGCGCTCCAGATGTCGTACGCGACGCCACCGATGATGATCATCAGGATCACCGCCACCGCGACGCCGCCGGCAACCAGATTGATGGCCGCCGTGTAGGGCGCATACTTCTCCGGCTTGGCGGGTGGCACGCCGCCTTTCAGCGCCACCTCGGAAAAGTCCCTCTTGAAAAGGATGCGCCACGCCCGCCGCAGCCAGAAGAAAGCAATTGGAAAGAGGCCGAGAAACAGTATCCATGTTATCGCGACGCTGATAGTCATCCACTACTCCTTGTGTTTCGCGCCACTGCGCGCACTCAGAAACCCAGAGGTAATTACCATTCAAGGCAACCGAGCAAAGAAAAACCCCGCCACAGCCACCAGCGGGGTTCTCCTTGCCCGCTGCCGCCGACTGGAAGCCGGACGACAGCATGATCATAAAGCCAACTGCGATTAGTGAGCGCCCGTAACAGCCCCTGAGCCACGCGGGATGCGCACTGCTTCGACCATTGCCTGGATGTGGTCCGGAGGTTCCGGGGTCATCTTGTCGACAATGAAGGCAACGCCGAAGTTGACACAGGCTCCGATAGCACCGAAGGCTTCCGGCGTAATGCCGAAAAAGCTGTTTGGCCCACCGATCAGGTGCAGGTACTCGGTTCCCTTGATGAAGAAGATACCCTTGGCTGCGAACACGTAGAAAAGGGTGACGAACAGGCCGGCAAGCATGCCGCAGATAGCGCCTTCCTTGTTCATTTTCTTCGAGAAGATACCCATCATGATCGCCGGGAACAGCGAGCTCGCCGCGATCCCGAAGGCCAGTGCCACGGTACCAGCCGCGAAGCCCGGCGGGTTGAGACCCAGATAACCCGCGATGACGATCGCCACGGCCATCGAGATCTTGCCCGCCAGCAGCTCGTTTTTCTCGCTGATCTCCGGAACGAAGACGTTCTTGATGAGGTCATGCGAGATCGCGGCCGAGATGGCCATCAACAGGCCAGCGGCAGTCGACAGGGCGGCAGCCAAACCACCGGCAGCAACCAGCGCGATCACCCAGTTCGGCAACAACGCGATTTCCGGATTGGCGAGAACGATGATGTCGGCGTTGACCGTCAGCTCGTTGCCCTTCCAGCCAGCACTCTCGGCCTTGGCCTTGAAGGCATCGCTCTTGGACTTGTCGTTGTAGTACTGGATGCGGCCGTCGCCGTTCTTGTCTTCCCACTTCAGCAGACCGGTCTTTTCCCAGCGCTTCATCCAGTCCGGACGCTCCTCGTACACCAGTTGCGAGTCGGCAGCGTAAGGATCGGCATTGCCCATCACCACGCCCGGGGTGATCGTGCGCAGCAGGTTGGTCTTGGCCATCGCCGCAACGGCAGGTGCGGTGGTATAGAGAAGGCCGATGAAGATCAGCGCCCAACCGGCGGAACTACGCGCGGCAGCCACCGTCGGCACCGTGAAGAAGCGCATGATGACGTGCGGCAGACCGGCGGTACCGATCATCAGCGACATCGTGTACACGAACATGTTCAACATGCCGCCAGCGTCTGACGTGGTGTAGTTGGCAAATCCGAGATCGCTGACCACCATGTCCAGCTTGTGCAGGAGCGAGACATCCTGGCCGACAATGTTGGAACCCAGACCCAGTTGCGGGATGGGGTTGCCGGTGAGCTGAATCGAGATGAAGATCGCCGGGATGATGTAGGCAGAAATCAGCACGCAGTATTGCGCCACCTGCGTGTAGGTAATCCCCTTCATGCCGCCGAACACGGCGTACAAGAAGACGATGCCCATACCCGCGTAGATTCCGGTTTCGCTCGTCACACCCAGGAAGCGCGAGAAGGCCACACCGACGCCGGTCATCTGACCGATGATGTAGGTCAGCGAAGCGACCAGCAGGCAGAGAACCGCGACCGTGCTGGCGGCCTTCGAGTAGAAGCGGTCGCCGATGAACTGCGGCACGGTGAACTTGCCGAACTTGCGCAGGTAGGGAGCGAGCAGCATTGCCAGCAGCACGTAGCCGCCGGTCCAGCCCATCAGGAAGAGGCCACCGCCGTAACCCATGTTGGAGATCAGGCCGGCCATCGAGATGAACGAGGCGGCCGACATCCAGTCCGCGCCGATCGCCATGCCGTTCATCACCGGCCCGACTTGACCGCCGGCAGCGTAGAAATCGCTGGTGGTACCGGCACGCGCCCAGAGGGCGATGCCGATGTACAGCGCAAAACTTGCGCCGACGACCAGATAAATCGTTGTTTGCAGATCCATTGTTGGCCCCTTATTCTTCGTGAACGTCGAACTGACGGTCGATTTCACCCATCTTCTTCTTGTAGTAGAAGATCAGCGCGATGAACACGTACATCGCCCCTTGTTGGGCAAACCAGAAGCCCAGGGGATAGCCGCCCAGATGGATGCTATTGAGTGCGGGTGCGAACAGGATGCCCGCGCCAAACGAAACCAGGAACCATACTATTAGGATCTTGGTTAACAACCCGAGCGTCGCCGACCAGTAGGCCTTTCCGCTGTCGTCCATGATTACCTCCTCCAATTTTTTTTCGATCGATTGAGCGGATCCCGAAGCATCCAAGGGAACCACCGGCGCGATTATTGATGTCGATTCTTACTGGAAACTGACACCACACTGGAAAGTCAGGCTTGCGCGGCGAACCCGCGTGGAATCGCGCGGTCGCGCCCGGCGGCGGCAGTCGCCACGGCCAGAGCTCGGGATGGCGACCGGCTAACGCCGCCAGAAGCCCGGCGTGAGCAAGACCAGCAACGTGAAGATCTCCAGACGTCCGAGCAGCATGGCCCAGGTGCACACCCAGGTCTGAAAGTCGGTGAGCACGGCGTAGGTCGTCGCCGGACCGACGAGGTTCAGTCCGGGGCCGGTGTTGTTCAAGCAGGCGACTACGGCCGAGAAGGCGGTGATGATGTCCAGCCGCGTCGCGACCATCAGCAGCGTCATCACGACGATGCTGACCACGTAAATGAACATGAAACCGAGGATCGCGTGCAGCACGTGGTCCGGAATCACCGTCTCGCCGAAGCGAACGGTCTGCAGGCCGCGCGGATGCATGGCCCGCGTCAGTTCGCGTGACACCTGCTTGTAGAGAACGACCGCGCGCATCATCTTGATCCCGCCACCGGCCGAACCCGAGCAGGCGACGAAACTGCCCAGAAAGAGGATCCACAGTTGCCCGAACAGCGGCCACTGAACATAATCGGTCGTCGCAAAGCCAAGCGAAGTGGCCAGAGACACGGAGTGGAAACCGACGTAGCGCAGGGTCGTCAGGAAGTCCGGATAGATCGCCTCCGGCCACAGGTAAAGCGACAGCGCCAGGATGCTCAGAGCGAGAATGCCGAGGAAATAATGCGCCTCGACGTCGGCCAGATAGGCGCGCAGCGAACGCTGCGAGAAGGCCAGGAAGTGGGTGCTGAAGTTGATGCCGGCGAGCAGGGCGAAAAAGACGACCACGAGCTCGATCTCGAGACTGTCGAAGTGCCCGACGCTGGCGTCCTTGGTCGAAAAACCGCCGAGGCCCATCACCGAGAAAGCGTGCATCATGGCGTCCCACGGCTCCATTCCGACGTAATTCAGACTTAGGCCGCAGGCAATGGTGAGAATCACATAGACGACCCACAGACCTTTGGCAGTCTCGGTGATGCGCGGCGTGATCTTGGAGTCCTTCATCGGACCGGGCGTTTCGGCCTTGAGCATTCCGCGGCCGCCAAAGCCGAGCAGGGGCAGGATGGCGACGGCAAGAACGACGACGCCGAGACCACCGATCCAGTGCATGAAGGTACGCCAGAAGTTGATCGATAGGGGTAACTGATCAAGTCCGGAGAGGACCGTTGCACCGGTCGCCGTGAGTCCCGAAACGGCCTCGAAGTAGGCGTCGGTCCATGTCAGTTCGTCGATGTGCAGATACAGGGGAAGGGCGCCAAAAGCGGGCAGCAATGCCCAGATCAGGGCAACCAGCAGAAAACTCTCGCGCACCCGCATCTCGCGGCGCTGCCTGCCTATCGAGAACGAAAGCAGCAAGCCGCTGAGGACGGTGATCAGCACCGCTTCGTCGTAGGCGCCATGCGCGCCGTCGGCGGTCGCCCAGGAGAGGGCCAGCGGGATCAGCATCAGGAAACCGAAGCCGGTGATCAGGATGCCGAGGACGTACAGCGCCGGCGCGAAACGCCCGAACACGCGCGCGCCGCGCGACTGCGCGGGAAGCGACGAAGAACCAGATATTTTCTCGATCCTGGTCACCTGCCTTCTTGACGTCCCCAAGAGCGTTCGGAATCGACCCGTCAGCGGCCTATCCGCGCGGGTCAGGGACAGTGCAAATCAGCCGCAGGAGCGAGGGGACCTCCGCTCCAGGCAGCCGCAATGTGGCGGGCATTCTATACTGAAAGCTTCGCGCAAGCTTCGCCGCCGATCACCCACCATCCGTATCGCCCACGCGCTAAAGCAGCACCCGCTCGATGCCGCCATTGTTGGCCCGGCTGACGTAGCGCGCCAGCCAGTCTTCGCCAAGCAGGCGTTTGACCATTTCGACGACGATGTAATCGGCCTCGGTAGCGCTGTCGTCGTTGTAGCGCGACAGCCCTTGCAGGCACGACGGGCAGGATGTGAGGATCTTGATCGGGCCGGCAAAACCGTCTGCCCGCTGCCTTTCGACGCCGCCGGCGATCTCCTCCTGTTTGCGGAAGCGCACTTGCGTCGACACGTCGGGACGGGTCACGGCCAGGGTTCCTGACTCGCCGCAGCAACGCGCGGAGAGCTCGACCGGCTGCGCCATCAGGCGGTTGACCACCTTGATGCCGGGCATGGTTCGCATCGGCGCGTGGCAGGGGTCGTGGTACAGGTAGCGGCTGCCGCTGACGCCGTCGAGGCAGACGCCTTTTTCCAGTAGGTACTCATGAATATCAAGCAGGCGGCAACCGGGAAAGATCTGCTCGAAGTGGTATTTTTCCAGCTGGTCCATACAGGTGCCACAGGAAACGATGACGGTCTTGATATCCAGGTAGTTCAAGGTATTGGCGACGCGGTGGAAGAGCACGCGGTTGTCGGTGATGATCGTCTGCCCCTGGTCGGCCTCGCCAGCAGCGGTCTGCGGATAGCCACAGCACAGATAGCCGGGCGGCATAACGGTTTGCGCGCCGATCTCGTAGAGCATCGCCTGCGTTGCCAGGGCAACCTGCGAAAACAGCCGCTCGGAGCCGCAGCCCGGGAAATAGAAAACGGCGTCGCCGTCGTAGTCCGGCGCGCTGACCTTGTGCGGATCGCGGATGATCGGCACAATCTTGTCGTCCTCGATGTCGAGCAGGGCACGCGCAGTGCGTTTGGGTAGCCCGCCGGGCATCGGTTTGTTGATGAAGTGGATGATCTGCGAGCGGAGCTTTGGCGAACCGAGCGTCGCCGGCGGCTGGCGCGTTTGCGCCTGAATCAGGCCCAGCGACTTCGCCGCCCGGTAAGCCAGGCGCTGTGCCCGATAGCCCCAGTCGATCATCAGCTTGCGGACCAGCTTGATGGTCGCCGGATCCTTGATTGTCAGAAAGGCCATGGCTGCCGCTTTCGCCGGCACGAACTTCTTCTTGCCCTGCTCGCGCAGCAGATTGCGCATGCGGATCGTGACATCGCCAAAGTCGATGTCGACCGGGCACGGGGTCAGGCACTTGTGGCAGATCGTGCAGTGATCGGCGACGTCGTTGAATTCGTCGAAGTGGCGTAGCGAAACGCCGCGCCGGGTCTGCTCCTCGTACAGAAATGCCTCGATCAGCAAGGACGTGGCGAGAATCTTGTTGCGCGGCGAGTAGAGCAGGTTGGCGCGCGGCACATGCGTCGAACAGACCGGCTTGCACTTGCCGCAACGCAGGCAGTCCTTGATCATCGCCGAGATGTGGCCGATTTCCGACTGCTCCATGATCAGCGACTCGGTGCCGAGCAGCGAGAACGATGGCGTGTAGGCATTGCTCAGGTCACCGCCGGGCAGCAACTTGCCCTTGTTGAAGTGGCCTTCCGGATCAACCCTGGCCTTGTAATCGCGAAAGGGCTGGATTTCGTCGTCGCTGAGGAATTCCAGCTTGGTAATGCCGATGCCGTGCTCGCCCGACACCACTCCGTCGAGCGCCCGGGCCAGGGCCATGATCCGCTCGACCACCGCATAGGCGGCCTGCAGCATTTCGTAGTCATCGGAGTTCACCGGAATATTGGTATGCACATTGCCGTCGCCGGCGTGCATGTGCAGGGCGACAAACAAGCGGCTGCGCAGCGTCTGCTGGTGAATCGCGGCGAGGCGCTCAACGACCGGCCGGTAGACGACGCCGTCGAAAATGCCTTCGAGCTGCGGTTTGAGCTCGCTCTTCCAGGAGACGCGTAGCGAGTAGTCCTGCAGGCGATGAAAGAGCGTCGGCCCGGGTGCGCGATTTTTCAGCTCGCCGCTGCTCAGGCCGCGCGTAGCGAACTGCGCTTCCGCTTCGTGCAGCGGCAGGTCGAGATTGTCGAGCAGCCACTGCCAGCGAGCGCGCACGATGGCCACCGCTTCCAGCGCTGCCAGCCGGCGTTCGCCGATCAGCAACTCCTGGTCGAGTTCGGCATCGCCACGATGCAAAGGCAGATCGCCGTGCAGGAAGTCGCTCAGCGAGTCGCACAGCGCCAGCTTGTTGCCGATCGACAGCTCGATGTTGATACGCTCGATGCCGTCGCAGTATTCGCCCATCCGCGGCAGCGGAATGACCACGTCCTCGTTGAGCTTGAAAGCGTTGGTGTGGCGTGAAATGGCGGCGGTACGCGAGCGATCGAGCCAGAATTTCCGGCGCGTTTCGGCGTCCACGGCAATGAAGCCTTCGGCGCCGCGCAGATTGCACAGGCGCACCACTTCCGACGCGGCGCTCATCACCGCCTTCTCGTCGTCGCCGACCAGGTCACCGATGAGCACCATTTTCGGTCGCCCGGCGTTTTCCGCCTTGCGCTTGGCCTTGGTGGCATAGCCGACGGCGCGCAGGTAGCGCTCGTCGAGGTGTTCGAGTCCGGCGAGCAGGACGCCGGCGTCCTGGCCGCCACCGCCAGGCGCGAAAAGATCGGTGATCTCGACGATCGCCGGCACCGCCTCGCGGACCTGGCCAAAAAACTCCAGGCAGACGGTGCGTGCATGTTGCGGCATGCGGTGCAGAACCCAGCGCGCGGCGACGATCAGGCCGTCCGTTCCCTCCTTCTGCACGCCCGGCAGGCCGGCCAGGAACTTGTCGGTAACGTCTTTGCCGAGACCCGCCTTGCGGAACCTTGGCCCCGGAATGTCCAGGATTTCCGGCTCGCCGTAGAGCGTCTTGCCGTCCTGACGAAAGCGCCTGATCTCGAAGCGCACGCTCTCCTGTTCGTGGATCTTGCCGAAGTTGTGGCCGATGCGCGTCACTTCCATCTCGTGACCGCTCGGGTCAACCAGCTTCCACCAGGCAAGGTTATCGACCGCCGTCCCCCAGAGCACCGCCTTCTTGCCGCCAGCATTCATCGCCACGTTGCCACCAATGCACGAGGCTTCGGCCGAAGTCGGGTCGACGGCGAACACCCGACCGGCGGCCGTCGCGGCCTCGGCGACGCGGGCCGTGACCACCCCGGCGCCGGTACGGATCGTCGCGTACGGGCGATCGCATCCGGGCAGCAGCGTTTCCTCGACGGCGCCGATATTGAGCAACTTCTCGGTGTTGATCACCGCCGAAAGCGGCGTCAGCGGAATCGCACCGCCGGTATACCCGGTACCGCCACCGCGCGGAATGATCGTCAGCCCGAGCTTGATGCACGCGCGTACCAGAGCGGCGATCTCTTCCTCACTGTCCGGGTTCACCACCACAAAGGGGTATTCGATGCGCCAGTCGGTGGCGTCAGTGACGTGCGAGACGCGCGCCAGGCCGTCGAAGGCAATATTGTCGCGGCGCGTATGCCGGGAAAGCGCTTTCCGGACCTTGCTGCGCAGCGTGGCCGTATGATCGAAATGGCGCTCGAAGGCATCCACCGCCGCCTCGGCCGCGACGAGCAGCTGCAAGACACGTTCGTTACCCTGGCGGCGCTTCTCGATCTCGCGCAGGCGATGGCGAAGTGCGCCGATCAGCGCCGTCCTCCGCTCACGGCTGGCGAGCAGATCGTCCTCCAGGTAGGGATTGCGCTGCACTACCCAGATATCTCCCAGCACTTCATAGAGCATGCGCGCCGAGCGACCGGTGACGCGTTCGGCACGCAACTGGTCAAGCAAGGCCCAGTTTTCCGAACCGAGCAGTCGAATAACGATCTCGCGGTCGGAAAACGACGTGTAGTTATAGGGGATCTCGCGCAGGCGTGCGTTCATTGAAACTCTCGGCTAGCGGCAAAAGGCGAATTCTAGCTTATTGCAGTGCAACAGCGATGGCCGCCGATCGGCGGCGCTGGCCACAGGCACCGCCGCGAGTGCGCTCGTTCTTGCCAGCCGGGCAGCAGCAAAAGGTTCCCCCCAGGGCCGTCGCAGCTCGGCTTCCTCGGGTATCCTGTCGCCATCAGCTTGGGAGGGCGCATGAGCAGGAATAGTTGTCGGGCGACTGGTTTCGCCAGCGAGCCGCGAACGCCCGGGCTGCGCGGCAAGCGTGACCAGCGCCTGACCACGGCGAAGCAGCCACGCGCGCGGACGCCAGGTCAGGCAAGGCCGTGCATCGCGCTCGTCAGGCGCGTGGCGCCGACGTCCCGGCTCGTGGGCCGGCCCACTTGATTCACGAAACGCTGCACGGGATCCTGGCCAGCGTTGCCTGGCCGGCGGCGATCGCCACCGCCTGGGTCGTCGGCGAACTCGCCTACCGTCTGCTGTCGCTGCCGCGAATCAGCAGTTATGGCATCGCCGGTTTCGCGATGGCGGCCAGCCAGGGGGGATTTCTCGATAACCCATCGGGAACGCCGGTCGCGCTGCTCGCACATTTTGCCTTCGGACTGATCCTTTTCGAACTCGGCTATCGCATCAACCTGCGCTGGCTGCGCGTCAACCCGTGGCTGGCCATCACCGGCGTGGCCGAAGCGGCCGGCAGCTTTGCGGCAGTGTTCATTCTGGCGCAGGCCTTCGCCCTGCCGATGGTGCCGTCGCTGCTGCTCGCCGCTCTGGCCATGGCCACGTCACCGGCAGCGGTACTGCGCGTGGCCAACGAACTGCAAAGCTCCGGCCAGGTCACCGAACGCCTGTTCCACCTCACCGCCTGCAACTGCGTGCTCTCGCTGTTCGTCTTCAAGGCTGTCGTCGGCTACTGGGTGCTGGCCAGCGCTGGCAGCGCCTTCGAGGCGGTGTGGAACAGCCTGGTGGTCATCGGCGTATCGGTCGCCATCGGCGCGGCCTTCGGTGTGGCCGTTCCGGCGCTGCTCCGCCAGCTCGGCAGGATTGACCGCAACGCGACCGTCGCCTTTGCCGCCGCAGCCCTGCTGCTGACCGCCGTAACGCACGCCTTCAAGTTCTCGCCGCTGCTGGCGGCACTGGCCTTCGGACTGGTCGCCCGGCACCGGCGAGCGATTCTCTCGCAGGCGCAGCGTAACTTCGGCACCCTCGGCGACCTGCTGACCGTGCTCCTGTTCGTTTTTATCGCCGCCTCACTCGACTGGCAGCAGGTGCGCAACGGACTGACGCTGGCGCTGGCGGTCATCGCGCTGCGTCTGGCCGTCAAGATGGCCGCGACGACGCTCTTCGCCCGTCCCAGCGGCATCACCTGGCGAAAAGGCGCGCTGACCGGACTGGCCATGACGCCGATGTCCGGCCTGGTCATCGTCCTGCTCGAGCAGACTCGCCACCTCAAGCTCTACGCCCTCGATCAGGTGGCCGGCCTGGCGGCGATCGTCCTGCTGCTTGAAGTGATTGGCCCGATCCTTACTCGCCAGGCGCTGGTCTGGGCCGGCGAAACGCACCCGCGCGAGGGTCGCTGAGCGTGGCCCTCAACGCCTTCAAGGCCAGCGAACCCCTGAGCATGGGAATCGAACTCGAATTGCAGCTGGTCAACTGGACCGACTTCGACCTTTCCGGCTCGGCCAGCGATCTGCTCCACCTGCTCGGTCACCGGACCTTCCCCGGCGACGTCAAGCCCGAGATCACCGAAAGCATGATCGAGATCTCGACCGCCGTGCATCACAGCCACGCCGAGCTGCTCGCCCAACTGCGCAGCATTCGCGACGCGCTGGTTCGCTCCGGCGACCGCCTCAACGTCGCCGTCTGCGGCGGTGGCACGCATCCTTTCCAGCGCTGGTCCGAGCGGCGCATTTTTCCCAACCCGCGCTTCAATCAGCTTTCAACCCTCTACGGCTATCTTGCCAAGCAGTTCACCGTCTTCGGACAACACATACATATCGGCTGCGCCAGCGCCAATGAAGCGCTCTACCTGCTGCATGCCCTGAATCGCTATGTACCCCACTTCATCGCCCTGTCCGCCTCGTCACCGTTCTTCCAGGGCGTCGACACCCAGTTCGACTCGGCGCGCCTCAATTCGGTCTTTGCCTTTCCCTTGAGCGGCCGTGCGCCCTTGATTTTCGACTGGCGGGAGTTCGCAGAACACTACTTCGCCAAGATGGAAAAAACCGGCGTGGTAAAGAGCATGAAGGACTTCTACTGGGACATCCGCCCGAAACCGGAGTACGGCACGATCGAGCTGCGTGTCTGCGATACGCCGCTCACCGTCGATCGCGCCGCGGCGCTGGCCGCTTACTTGCAGGCGCTCTGCCGCATGCTCCTGCAACGTGATGAAGCGCCGCCGGTCGAGGACGACTATCTGGTCTACAACTACAACCGTTTTCAGGCCTGCCGCTTCGGGCTCGACGGCGTCCTGGTGCATCCCAAGAGCAATGCGAGTCAGCTGCTGCGCGACGACATCCTTGCCACCCTGGTCCGCCTCGAGCCCCATGCCGCGGCCCTGGACAGCGTGACGGCACTCGATCAGCTGCGCCACGAAGTGATCGGTGAAGGCAACCACGCGAGCCTGCTTCGCCAGCACTTCGCCAACGCCGGAAGCGTCCAGGGAGTGGTCGATGCGGCGGTAACCCTCTTCCGGCGGGGAAGAAGCAGGTAGTCGAAGGCCCGCGAAGTGATCGGCGACCGCTTCACCTGCTAGAATCCGCGGTTTCCCTTGCCGCACACTCCCGCCGCCATCATGCCCATGGACTACCTCGAAAGAATTCTCAACGCGCAGGTCTACGACGTGGCAAGCGAAACGCCGCTTGATTTCGCGCCCGGCCTTTCGGCGCGTACCGGCAACCGTATACTGCTCAAGCGGGAAGACCTGCAACCGGTTTTTTCCTTCAAGCTGCGCGGCGCCTACAACAAGATCTTTCATCTCTCGGCGGAGAAGCTGAAACGTGGGGTGATCTGCGCGTCGGCCGGCAATCATGCCCAAGGCGTGGCGCTGGCGGCGGCCAAGGTCGGCTGTCGAGCGGTGATCGTCATGCCGACCACGACGCCGCAGATCAAGGTGCAGGCGGTACGGGCCTTCGGCGGTGAAGTGGTGCTGGTCGGGGAGTCGTTCGACGACGCCTACGCGCACGCCCGCGAACTGGAAAAGAGCGAAAAACTGAGCTTCGTGCACCCTTTTGACGACCCGGAGGTGATCGCCGGCCAGGGGACGATAGGCATGGAAATCCTCCGCCAGCACGGCAAGCCGATCCATGCCGTATTCTGCTGTGTCGGTGGCGGCGGGCTGATTTCCGGCGTTGCCGCGTACATCAAGCGGGTCCGGCCGGAGACCCGAATCATCGGGGTTGAAGCCAGCGACGCCGACGCCATGGCGCGCTCGCTGGCGGCCGGCAAGCGCGTGCGGCTCGACCATGTCGGCCTGTTTGCCGACGGTGCGGCGGTCAAATACGTCGGCGAGGAGACCTTCCGCCTCTGCCAGATGTACGTCGATGAAATGGTCCTGGTAAACACCGACGCCATTTGTGCGGCGATCAAGGACGTCTTCGAGGACACCCGCGCGGTCCTCGAACCGGCGGGCGCGCTGGCGGTAGCCGGCGCCAAGGAATACGCCCGCGCGCACAAATTGAAAGACAAGACGCTGGTCGCCATCGCCTCCGGCGCCAACCTCAACTTCGACCGTCTGCGCTTCGTTGCCGAACGCGCCGAACTGGGCGAACAACGCGAAGCCGTCTTTGCCGTGACCCTGCCCGAGAAACCCGGTGCCTACAAGCGATTCGTGTCGTTGATCGGGTCGCACAACATCACCGAGTTCAACTACCGCTACAACGACCAGCGCGACGCACACGTCTTCGTCGGCATCCAGGTCAGTTCCCGCGCCGAATCGATAAAGCTGCTCGAACAGCTGCACAGGCACGATTATCCGGCCCTCGATCTGACCGACGACGAAATGGCCAAGGGGCACATTCGCCATCTGGTTGGCGGCCACTCGCCACGCATCAGCAACGAGCTTCTTTACCGTTTCGAGTTTCCCGAGCGCCCTGGCGCGCTGATGAAGTTTCTCAACAGCATGAGCGCCGGCTGGAACATCAGTCTCTTTCACTACCGCAACCACGGCGCCGACTACGGGCGAGTACTGGTCGGCATGCAGGTACCGCCGAGTGAAATGAACGAATTCGAGGACTTCCTGAAGAAGGTCGGCTACGCCCACTGGAACGAGACCAACAACCAGGCGTACAAGCTGTTCCTGGGCTAGTTTCACGCCGCAGACACGCGTAGCGGTGATAGGCTTGGCCGGAAACGCCAGCGGCCTTGACCTCTCACACGCCGCTGTTCGTTCCCGAGCCGGTCCAGACACCGCACACTTTCGAGGAGATCATCGAGATGCCCATGAACATCGTCAACGACGTCACCGGCCTGATCGGCAATACGCCACTGGTCAGGCTGCATCGAATCACTACCGGCATCGAAGGCACCATCGCCGCCAAGCTGGAGTTCTGCAATCCGGCGCACAGCGTCAAGGATCGCATCGCCATGGCTATGATCGACACCGCGCAGGCGGCAGGCCGGATCGGCCCGGAGACGATCGTTCTTGAACCGACCTCGGGCAACACCGGCATCGGTCTGGCGATGGTCTGCGCGGCGCGCGGGATCAAGTGCTGCTTCGTGATGCCGGAAACGATGAGCCGTGAGCGCCGCCTGCTGCTCAAGGCTTACGGGGCCGAACTGGTCCTCACGCCCGGGCCGGACGGCATGGGCGGCGCCATCAGCCGCGCCGAAGCCATGGCCGCCGCCGATTCGCGCTACTACATCCCGCAGCAGTTCGAGAACCCGGCCAACCCGGCGATACACCGCACGACGACGGCCGAAGAAGTGTGGCGTGACACGCATGGCCAGGTCGACATTTTCGTCGCCGGCGTCGGCACCGGCGGCACGATTACCGGCGTCGGCGAAGTGCTCAAGGAGAGGAAGCCCGGCGTGCAGGTGATCGCCGTCGAGCCCGACGCTTCGCCGGTGCTTTCCGGTGGAACGAAGGGGCCGCATCCGATCCAGGGCATCGGCGCTGGCTTCGTGCCGAAGGTGCTCAACACCGCGATCTACGACGAAGTGCTGCGCGTCAGCGCGGACGACGCTTTCGCCACCGCCCGCAGAATGGCGACGGAAGAAGGCCTGCTCGTCGGCATTTCTTCCGGGGCCGCGGTATGGGCGGCGATGGAAGTCGCGCGGCGGCCGCAGAACGCGGGCAAGCTGACCGTCGTCGTCATCCCCTCTTTCGGTGAACGCTACCTGTCGACGGCCCTCTTTGCGGACCTCGAAGTCTGAGCGCATTGTGCCGATGCTGCCGGTGAGTGATTTCGTCTTCGACCGCGTCATCGACCGTCGCCACGGCGACTCGCTGAAGTGGAACCGCTACGCTGACCGCGACGTGCTCCCCCTGTGGGTTGCCGACATGGATTTTGCGGCGCCGCCGGCGATCATCAGCGCCCTTGAAAAACGCGTCGCCCACGGCTGTTTCGGCTACGCAGAGGCGACACCGCCGCTGCTCGCTGCCGTCCTCGGGCATCTGCAGCGCGCCTACGACTGGCAGATCGAGGCCGACTGGCTGGTCTGGCTGCCGGGGCTGGTCAGCGGGCTCAACGTCGCCTGCCGCGCGGTCGACGGCGACGTGTTGACGGCTACGCCGATCTATCCGCCGTTCCTCTCGGCACCCGGCCTGGCCGGCAAGGAACTGGCCACCGCCGCGCTGCAGCAACTTGGCGGCCGCTGGGTGTGGGATTTCGCCGCCTTGCAGAGAGCGCTGACGCCGAGCAGCCGCCTGCTGCTGCTCTGCCACCCGCACAACCCGGTGGGGCGCGCCTGGGACGATGAGGAACTCGCCCAGATCGCGGCCTTCTGCAAACGCCACCAGCTGATCGTCTGTTCCGACGAAATCCACTGCCAGTTGCTGCTCGACCGGCACCTGCGACACCGGCCACTGGCGATGATCGACGCCGACATCGCCGAGCGCAGCATCACCCTGATGGCGCCGTCGAAAACCTACAACATTCCCGGCCTCGGTTGCGCTTTCGCGGTCATTCCCAACGCTGCGCTGCGGCGTCGCTTCAAGGCGACGATGCACGGCATCGTCCCGCATGTGAATGCCCTTGGCCTGGCGGCAACGGAAGCCGCCTATCGCGACTGCGACGACTGGCAACAGGCGCTGCTCGCCGTTCTGCGCGACAACCGCGACCGGGTGGCGGCGGTACTCGGCGACATCCCGGGTCTGAGCGTGAACCAGGTCGAGGCGACCTACCTGGCGTGGATCGACGCGCGCGCCCTCGGCGTCCGCGACGCCGCGGCTTTTTTCGAGAACGCCGGCGTCGGCCTGTCCAATGGCGCTGATTTTGGCCTTCCCGGCTGGTTGCGACTCAATTTCGGGTGTCCGCGCGCGACGCTGGATGCGGCACTCGAGCGCATGCTCAGTGCCTGTGCGGCCTTGCCCGGGCGACCGCCACCGGCGAGAAGCGCATTGCTTTAGCCGAACCGCGCGCCTAGCATGCGAGACTCTGGGTGCCAACAAGGGCAATCGTCGTAAATGGGCTCTATGTCGTTTCGTGTGGAACCGGCGATGGGTTTCGCGTTTTGAGGGAGCGGTGATGTCAAGGGCGGACGCAGTCCGGGCGCAGCCGAACCCTTTACATCGCTGCCCGCTTGCTTACGCTTGCTCCGGGCCGAGGAAGGCAGTCTGCCGCCCTCGGCATGGAGGACAATGGCGGTCTTTCCTCTCGCGACCGGTTCCTCATGATTGAAACGCTGTTCACCCAGGCTCTGGGTCTCGTTGCTCCTTGGCAGGTAGCTGAGGTCATCTTCAAGCCAGAGTCCGGACGGATCGATTTCCAGGTCCGATTTGGCGCAGCCATTCATGCTTGCCCAGCTTGCGGTGCAGCGGCGCAGCCGCTGCACGACCGCTTGGCGCGCTCTTGGCGCCATCTGGATTTCTTCCAATACGAGGCCCACCTGCATGCCGAGGTGCCGCGAGTGGCCTGTGCCGGTTGCGGCAAGGTGACGCAGATCGCCGTGCCCTGGGCGCGTGAAGGCAGTCGCTTCACCCTGCTGTTCGAGGCCTTGACGCTGATGCTGGCGCCGACCATGTCGGTCTTGGCAGCTGGCCGACTGCTGCGCGTGCGCAGTCGCAGACTGTGGCGCGTGATCAATCATCATGTGGGCCGGGCGCGCGCCCAGGAAAGTCATGCCAGGGTTCGCGCGATCGGCGTCGATGAGACCGCCAGTAAACGCGGCCAGACGTATATCTCTGTTTTTTATGACCTCGACGCACAGCGTCTGCTGTTTGCCACACCGGGCCGGGACAAGGCCACGCTCGGGAAGTTCGCCAGCGACCTTACCGAGCATGGTGGCCAGCCCACCGCGATCACCCATGTCAGCATGGACATGAGCGGCTCGTTTCAGGCCGGCGCCGCCGAGCACTTTCCAGCAGCCGAGGTCTGCTTTGATCGCTTTCACGTCGTTGCTCTGAGCAGCACGGCGCTGGACGAGGTGCGACGCGCCGAGGTCAAGACCGCGCCCGAACTCAAAGGCACCCGCTGGGGCCTGCACAAGAAACCCGCCGACTGGACCGTCAAGCAAACCGACACCATGTACTGGTTGCAGCGCTCGAACCTCAAGACCGCACGGGCCTGGCGGATCAAGCAGGCGCTGCGCTCCATCTACGCCACCGCCACGACACCTGACGAAGCCAACCCCCTGCTCAAGCGCTGGCTCAGTTGGGCCAGCCGCTGCCGACTCGAACCCTTCAAGCGCCTCGGCCGGACGATCAGCAAGCATCTTCCTGGCGTCCTCAACGGTTTTCACCCCGGCAAGCACAATGGCCGGGTCGAAGCGATGAATCGAGCGCTCCAGGAGGCGCGCGCAAGGGCACGCGGCTATCGCCGCGTCGAAAACTTCATCGCCATGGCCTACCTCATCGCTGGAAAGCTCACTCATTTGCCCGCCTCGCCCTTCGCCCCATTCTTGCCCGTTCCACACGAAACGACCTAAACCCCGTAAATGGCATTCTCTTTTTTTTCACGCCGGCACGGGTCTGGCCGCGCAGCGATCCTGATCAGCGTCGCGCTGGCCGCTGCGGCGATAACCGGCTGGGTGAGCCGTTCGTTGTCGGACGCTGCCCAGGAACGCCTTGAACAACGCTTTCGCCAGGCAGCGGCAACGCGTGCCGACCTCGTCAGCCAGCGGATTGTCGATCAGCTGGACAACCTGACAACCTTGCAACGCCTGTTCAGCAGCGTTGAAACGGTCGATTGGCATGCTTTCGAGGCGTTCGCCGGACCAATGGTCGGCGAACGCGGCATACGCGGTTTTGGCTGGTTGCCCGTCGTCGAGGCGGCTGATCGCGACAGCTTCGAACGCCGCGCCCGCCGGATTTGGGGCGACTCCTTTGCGATCAGCGAACGCAACGCTGAAGGAGCGACACAGCCGGTAGGCGATCGCCCGCGCTATTTTCCGGTCCTCTATGCCGTCCCCTACGAGCCCAATCACCTGGCCATCGGGGTCAATCTGCACGCCGCGTCGAACCGCGGGCCGCTCATCGAGCAGGCGATTGATACCGGCCTGCAGGTGAGCAGCGATCTCGGCCCGCTCCTCATCGACCACCGACAGACCGATACCGTGGTCATCGTCGCACCCGTCTACCATGGCGGCAAAGCCCCCCCCACCCGCGACCAGCGGCGTGCCGCGATCAGGGGCATCGTCCTCGGTGTCCTGAGCATGAATCAGATGTTCGACGCCGCCAACGCCGGGGATACCGAAACCGGCCTGAACGTCTTCCTGGTCGACCAGACGCAGCCTGAGGAACGACAGCTGATTCGCGCCTGGACCCCAGCCGGGCAGCCTCCGGCGCAGCGAGCAAAGGCGGCGGCGATCGGCGGCTACCGCGTCGAGATCGAGATCGGACGGCGGCTGTGGTCGGTAGAGATAGAGGCTACGCCGGGCTGGCTGGAGCGCAATTATTCGCCGATGGTGCCTTACGTTCCGCTGCTCGGCGCGCTGTTCACCCTGCTCCTGCTGACCTACCTGCACACCGTGCTGAACCGGCGCGCGATGGCCGAGGAACTGGTCCGCGAGCGGACCGCCGACCTCCTCGAAAGGCAGAACTCATACCGGACGCTGGTCGAGAATCTGCCGGTGATCATCAGTCGCTACGACGCTCAGTATCGCCACCTGTTCACCAACGCCTCCTTCGAACGTTCGCTGGGCCTTGAACCAGGCAGCGTTCTCGGAAAGACCGTGCGCGAGGTGTTCGCCGACTTCCCCGATCTGGACGCGGCGTTGATCGAGCGCTGGGAGCGTGCGCTGGCAGCAGTCTATGAAACCAACTGTGCGCAGCAGATCGAGTTCGGTTTTCCGACGCTGCACGGTCCACGCTTCTTCGACGGCGTTCTGGTCCCGGAACACACCAAACCAACTGGCGAGACAAGCGTCCTCGGCATTTTCCACGAGATCACCGAACGCCACATGGCCGAGGCCTGGGCACGCAAGCTCTCGCTGGTCGTCGAGCAGAACCCGGCCACGATCATCATTACCGATACCCAGGGGCGTATCGAATACGTCAACGACAAGTTCGTCGAAACGACCGGTTACGCCAAGGATGAGGTCATCGGCCAGACTCCGGCCATACTCAAATCAGGACGTACGGCAGCGGCCACCTACGCCGACCTGTGGGCAAAGCTCAAGGCCGGCGACACCTGGCATGGCGAGTTCGAGAACAGACGTCGCGACGGCTCGCTGTATCACGAACGCGCCATAGTCGCACCGGTCGAGGACAGTCAGGGTCGCACCACCAACTTTGTCGCCATCAAGGAGGATGTCAGCGAGTTGCGGCAGATGATCGACCGTCTGCACGAAAGCGAAAGCCGCTTCCGCGGCGTCGTGTCGGCGATGGCCGAAGGGCTGATGCTGTGGTCGCAGGCGGGAAAACTGATATTTGCCAACCCGGCCGCCGAAGAAATTTTCGCCGACTCGCAGGGAACGTTTTCCGGCGGCGTTTCGCTGGCTGCCGGCACGACCAGGCTGCGCGAAGATGGAACACCTTTTGCCAGCGAGGACTGGCCCTGGGTGATCGCCATCCGCGAAGCCTGCGAAGTGCGCGAAATGGTAATGGGATTGCGCGCCGCCGACGGCGGCGTGCGCTGGATATTGATCAATGCCTCGCCCTTGTGCACCGGCACGGCGACGCAGGCCAACGCCGCCGTAGCCACATTTACCGACATCACCGAGCGCAAGGCAGCGCAGCAACGCGCCGAATTCCTGGCCCACCACGATCCGCTGACCGGTTTGCCCAACCGCCTGCTCCTGCGCGACCGCCTCGAGCAGGCTCTGGCGCTGGCCAGGCGGTCGCACGGCCGCGTCGCCCTGATGTTCCTCGACCTCGACCGCTTCAAGACGATCAACGACTCGCTCGGCCACCCGGTTGGCGACAAATTGCTCCAGGCTGTCGTCGCCCGGCTCGGCACCTGTGTGCGCGAATCCGACACCATCAGCCGACAGGGCGGCGACGAGTTCCTGATCGTCCTCAGGGACGCGGGCGACAGCGAGTCGGTGTCGCGGCTGGCGGACAAGATCCAGCAGCGCATGGGTGAGCCGTTTCTGATCGGCCAGCACGCCTTGTCCACCTCGTTCTCGATCGGTATTTCGCTCTTTCCCGACGATGGCGACGATTTCGACAGCCTGACGCAGAAGGCCGACACGGCCATGTATCACGCCAAGCACTCCGGCCGCAACGCGCACCGCTTCTTCACCGAGCAGATGAACGTCCAGGCGGTCGAGCACATGCATCTCGAAACTCGTCTGCGGCGGGCACTCGAGCGTTCCGAATTCGTCCTGCACTATCAGCCGCAGATCGATCTGGCTTCGGGCGCGATCGTCGGCGTCGAAGCGCTGGTGCGCTGGCAGAGCCCGGATCACGGATTGGTCGCGCCGGCCAAGTTCATCCCGATTGCCGAAGAGACGGGTCTGATCGTGCCGCTCGGCAAGTGGGTCCTCGGCGAAGCCTGCCGTCAGGCGAGCGCCTGGCAGGCGGCCGGGTTGCCGCCCTTCAGCGTCGCGGTCAACCTTTCCGGCGTGCAGTTCCGGCGCAGCGATCTGCTCGAAACGGTGATCAACTCGCTGGTCCTCGCCGACCTCGACTCCCAATGGCTGGAACTCGAACTGACCGAGTCGATCCTGATTCACGACGCTGAAGCCACGCTCGAAACTGCCCGCCGCCTGAAGGCGATCGGCGTCAAACTATCCGTAGACGATTTCGGTACCGGCTACTCGAGCCTTGCTTACCTGAAACGTTTCGCGGTGGACAAACTGAAGATCGCCCGCCCCTTCGTCCGCGACCTGGTCAGCAACGCCGACGATGCGGCAATCGTTCGCGCCATCGTTCAGATGGCGCACGCGCTCAAGCTGCGCGCGATCGCCGAGGGTGTCGAGGATGCCGAGGTCGCCGAGCAGCTGCGTCTCTGTCAATGCGACGAAATCCAGGGTTACTGGATAGCGCGCCCGATGCCTGCCGATGCGCTGGCAGCCTTCGTTCTCGGCCGCCAGCCAGCCTAGCGCAACGGCCGGAAGATACCGGCTTCGGTAACCACCGCGTCGAGTGGCTGGTCGTGCGGCTGGGGAACGATGGTGTCCAGCCGGCCCAGTTCGAATCCCACCCCGACCACCAGGGGTCGCGGCGAGAGCAAGGCCAGGGTGCGGTCGAAATAACCCCCCCCGTAGCCGAGGCGGTAGCCGGCGAGGTCGAAGCCATTCACCGGCAACAACAGCGCCTCGGGAATCAGAAAGTCACCGCCAGCCGGGGTTGGAATGCCATAGCGATCGGCGAACATGACGCTGTCCGCGGACCAGGCGCGAAATGCCAACGCCTGCTGTTCGTCGATGACCACCGGCAGCAAGGCGCTGAAGCCTTGCTTGCCCGCACTGGCCCATTCCTCGATCAACGGCCTGAGATCGGCTTCATTCTTCAGCGGCCAGCAGAAACCCACGGCCAGCGCCGACAAATGCGGGAAGCCGTCACGCAAGTGCGCGCAGACCCGGCCGGAGAGTTGCGCGCACTGCTCGGCAGTCAGCGCCAGGCGGCGATCGAGCAGGCTCTTGCGCAATGCGCTACGCGCCGCCAGGCGCTCGCCGACCGGTCCGTCGACAGCGATTGCCGATATTGGTCCGGCAGCCATGTGATATGCTCAAAACGAATATTTTCAGGGAAATCCAGCTTACCATGAAGTTTCGCGACACCCTCCGCCACACCATCCTGGTCGTCCTCGGCAGCTGGATTCTGACGCCGCTCGGCGCCGTCGCGACGGACGCAGACGAGCAGTTTCTCGCCGCCCGCAGCGCCGCTCGTAACGGCGACAGAGTCCGCCTCGAGCAACTGGCGTCGACGCTGCAGGGTTACGAACTGGCGGCCTATGTCGATTACTGGCAGCTTCTCCTCGACTTGAAGGAGGCCGATCCGGCGACCGTCGCCGCTTTCCTGAACCGGCACCAGAACACCTACGTCGCCGAGAAGTTGCGCACGGACTGGCTCCGGCAAACCGCCAAGCAGCAGCAATGGGCGGCCTTTGACGTCGAGTTCGCGGGTCTGCTGCAAGCTCCTCCGCAGGATCTTGCCTGCTATTCGCTGCAGAGCAGGCGCGCACGGGGCGACCCGACCATGCTCGACGATGCCTTGCCGCTGTGGTTGACCCTGCTCGAGCCGCCGGAACCCTGCTACCCGGTGCTGGAGCTACTGATCCTCGAAAAGCGCGTCCTCGCCGACGCCGTCTGGGCGCGCATCCGCAACCAGTTCGAGGCCAACAAGACCACGGCGGCGGCGTACAGCATGAACTACCTGCCGCCCAGCCAGACGCCGGACAAGAAGTTGGCGCAAACGATCATCGGCGCACCGCTGCCCTGGCTGATCAGATTGCCGGGCGACTTTTCCGGCAATCGCATGCAACGCGAGCTGGCCGTCCTCGGTATCCAGCGCATCGCCCGCAACGACCCACGCATGGCTGCACAGCAACTGCAGCGGATAGCGCCTTCGCTGAACAAGGATCAACAGGCCTGGGCATGGGCCCAGATCGGCCGCCAGGCGGCGCAGAACCACATGCCAGAGGCCAGCGAGTGGTATCGGCAGGCGGGTGATGCGCCACTTTCGGACGACGTGGCGGAGTGGAAGGTCCGCGCGGCGCTACGCGCACAGGACTGGGGCGCCGTGCGCTCGACGATCGAAGCGATGCCGCCGGAACTTGCCGCGCAGCCGGCCTGGATCTACTGGCTGGGCCGCGCCTACCGCGCCGGCGGTCGACTTGCCGAAGCGAATGCGCTGTTCATGAAAATCGCCGGACAACCCGACTTTTATGGCAACCTGGCCAGTGACGACCTCGGCCAGCCGATTGCACCACCACCGCAGGCGTCACCACCGAGCAAGGAAGAATTGGCCACCGTTCACGCCAATCCCGGCGTGCAACGCGCACTGGCCTTCTTCCGCCTCAATCTGCGCTCGGAAGCTGTCCGCGAATGGAACTGGGCCCTGCGCGGAATGAGCGACAGGGAACTGCTGACCGCATCCGCGATCGCCTTGCGTGCCGACATCTACGACCGCGCGATTGCCGCGGCCGACCGTACGCGCAGTGAACACGACTACTCGCTGCGCTACCTGGCACCGTTTGGCGATCAGGTGCGGCCGGCAGCACGCAACCAGGCGCTCGACGACGCCTGGGTGTATGGCCTGATGCGCCAGGAGAGCCGCTTCGTCACAAATGCGCGTTCGGGTGCCGGTGCTTCCGGTCTGATGCAGCTGATGCCGGCCACCGCCAAATGGGTTGCCGGCAAGATTGGTCTCAAGGATTACCACCAGGGCAAGGTCAACGACACCGAAATCAACCTGCTGCTCGGTACCAGCTACATGCGGCTGGTGCTCGAGAGCCTCGACAATCACCCGGTGCTCGCCTCCGCGGCCTACAACGCCGGGCCGGGTCGGGCGCGCAGATGGCGCGCCGACGTGCCGCTGGAAGGGGCTATCTATGCGGAAACGATTCCTTTCGGCGAAACCAGGGACTACGTCAAGAAGGTGATGAGCAATTCGGTCTATTACTCGGCACTGTTCGACGGCCGACCGCAAACGCTCAAGAACCGGCTCGGAGTAATCGCTCCCCGCACCGGCGGCGAAGCCAAGGGCGAGGATTTGCCTTAGAATCATGCTTTCTCGACACTCATTTCACCGGTAGGACCCTATGGAACTCAAGAACGTGCTGTTGATCGGCGGCAGTGGTTTTGTCGGCGGTTGGATTGCCAGCTGCCTTTCGCAACGCGGCGTACGGGTGACGATCGCTACCCGCCACCGTGACAACACCAAGAAGCTGATCATGCTGCCGACCGTCGAGATGGTCGAAGTCAAGGTGAACGATTCACAGGCCCTCGTCGAACTGATGCGCGGCCAGGACGCCGTCATCAACCTGGTCGGCATACTCCACGACAAGGATTCGCGCCTGCCTTACGGCAAGGGTTTCGCCGCGGCACATGTCGACCTGCCGAGGAACATTGTCGCGGCCATGAAACAAAGCGGCGTCCGGCGCCTGGTGCACATGAGCGCGCTGAATGCAGCCGGCGACGGGGCATCGGAGTATCTGCGCTCGAAGGGTGAAGGAGAAGCCGTGGTCGGGGCGGCCATGGACGAACTGGAGATCACGGTATTTCGACCGTCGGTGATTTTCGGCCCGGGTGACGCTTTCCTCAACATGTTTGCCAAATTGCTCAAACTGTTCCCGATTTTCCCGCTCGGCGGCGCCTCCGCGCGCTTCCAGCCGGTCTTTGTTGGCGACGTGGCGAAGGCTTTCTGCGACAGCCTCAACGATCGCAACACCTTTGGCCAGACTTACGACCTCTGTGGTCCTAAGGTCTACACGCTGCGTGAGCTGGTCGAGTACACGGCCCAACTGGTCGGCAAGCGACGGCGCATCATTGATCTTGGCAACGGCGGCTGGGCCTACCTGCAGGCCGGCCTGCTGTGGCTGCTGCCGAACCCGCCGATGTCGCCGGACAACCTGCGTTCGATGGACGTCGACAGCGTCAGCGATGGCGCACACGACTATCCTGGCTGGCAGCCAACGGCCCTTGAAGCAGTGGCGCCGACCTACCTGTCGCCAGCAGAGCAGGGGCAGGTTCGCCTGGATCGCTATCGCCTCCGTGCCGGTCGCTGAGCTGGCTGGCGCGCCGCGCTAAGCGCCGGCCAGCGTCCTGATGGAGATCTTCACCGTCGGCGGCGCCATCCGCGACGAGCTGCTCGGCCTGCCGGTTCAGGATCGTGATTACGTCGTCGTCGGCGCCTCACCCGAGGATATGCTCGCCCGCGGCTTCAAGCCCGTCGGCAGGGATTTCCCCGTTTTCCTGCACCCGCAGTCGCACGCGGAATATGCGCTGGCGCGGACCGAACGCAAGACGGGCCGCGGCTACAAGGGCTTTGCTTTTCGTGCCGCACCGGAAGTCAGCCTGAGCGAGGATCTGGCGCGCCGCGATCTGACCATCAACGCCATTGCGCGCAGTGCCGATGGGATGCTCATCGACCCCCATCGCGGTGTCGATGATCTGGCCGCCCGCGTACTGCGCCACGTCGGCCCGGCTTTCGTCGAGGACCCGGTGCGCGTTCTTCGCCTTGCCCGCTTTGCCGCTCGCTTCACCGCTTTTACGGTGGCCCCGGAAACCATGGCCCTGGCGCAAGAAATGGTCGCCAGCGGCGAGCTCGACCACCTGGTCCCCGAACGCGTCTGGCAGGAACTGGCCAAGGGTCTGCTGGAAGAAAAACCGTCGCGGATGTTCGACGTACTGCGCGAATGCGGCGCGCTGCGCCGACTGCTGCCCGAACTGGACCGCCTTTACGGCGTGCCGCAACGTGCCGAGATGCACCCGGAAATCGATACCGGCGTGCATGTCATGATGGTCGTCGATCGATCGGCGCAGCGCGGCTGCACGCTACCGGTGCGCTTCGCCGTATTGCTCCACGATCTCGGCAAGGGCGACACGGCTGCTGCCGACTTGCCACGCCATCCGGGTCACGAAGTGCGTAGTGTCGAACTGGCGAACGCGGTGTGCAAGCGCCTCAGAGTGCCGGTCGAGTGCCGGGATCTGGCGCTCCTCGTGGCGCGCCATCACGGCGACATTCATCGCGCCGGGCAACTGGCGGCAGCGGAGATAGTCACGCTGCTCGAAAACACCGACGCCTTGCGCCGCCCCGAGCGCTTCGAGCAGCTGCTCGAAGCCTGCACCTGCGACTTTCAGGGTCGCCTGGGCTGGCAGGACGCCGCCTATCCGGCAGCGCTACTTCTTCGCCAGGCCCTGCTGCTGGCACGCGGCATCGATGCCGCGGCGATTGCCCGCAGCTGCCCGGAACCCGCCGAGATCGGCGCGCGGATACACGCCGCACGCGTGGCCGCTCTGGCACCACTCGTGAAGCCCGCGGCCGAGAGTGCGCAGGTGCAGCGCACGTAGTCGGCCAGAGCCTGCCAGCAGGCAAGCAGCAGCGCGAGCCATGCCGGGGACAGGGGCAAGGCGCCACCGACGACAGCTCGACGGCACCAACGGGGGGATTCAGAGGGTCCGGCTGCGGTCGCCGCTGGCAAAGCCGAGCAGTGGCTCGGCAATGCCTTTGCCAAGCGCCATCACCTTGAACAACTCGCCCATTTCCGCCGGTGAAACCAGCTTGTTGGCAGCACTGGCGAGTGGCAGGTAGCGCCGCGCATCACTGCTTGGCGTTCGTGCGAGAACCGCAGCCAGGCCACAGTCAAGGAGGAAGCTCGACTGCGTGCCATAGCCCAGCAAGTCCAGTCCAGCCGAACAAGCGCTTTCGACGATCGCCGTGAAATCGACATGCGCGGTGATGTCCTGCAAACCAGGTAGATAGAAAGGCTCGCCGTGGGCGTGGTGGCGGTAGTGGCACATCAGCGTGCCGGCGCTGCGTTGCGGATGGTAGTACTCGCGGCGCGGAAAACCGTAGTCAATCAGCAACAGGGCGCCGCACCCGAGGCGTGCTGCCCACTCCGCGACCCAGGCACCTGCGGCCAGCGAAACCTCGCTCAGGTAGCCGGGTGGCATTGCGCATTCGGCGGCCAGTGCCAGTGCCCGCTCGCGCAGCCTGCCGCTGGCCGGGCGATCGACCCAGGCAAACTGCCCGTGGGTGACGGCGACTCCGCGCTCTGCGACGCCCGTCTCGTTCCAGACGACGAGGTGCACCGGCATCGCATCGAGCACTTCGTTGGCCAGCACCAGCCCAGCGAAGCGCTCGGGCAGGCGCTCGAGCCAGGACACCCGCGACAGCAGATGCGGCACCTGGGCGGCAATCACCTGGCGCTGGCGCGCCTGCAGTTCGCCGGACAGTTCGAGAATGGCGTAGCTTTCGGGAAGCCCTCCACGCAACTCGAGTTCGCGCAGCAGGTCGGCTGCCAGTTGGCCGCTGCCGGCGCCAACTTCGATGATCTGCGGAGCGCTGAGCGCGAGGATCTGTCGCACCTGCGCGGCGAGCGTCTGGGCAAAAACCGGAGAGAGTTCCGGAGCGGTGACAAAATCGCCCGCCGCACCAAACTTGTGGGCACCGCCTGAGTAGTAGCCCTTCGCCGGCGCGTAGAGCGCAAGGTCCATGAAGCGATCAAAGCCGATCCAGCCACCGCCCGCGTCGATCTCACGGACAAGATGATCGCTGAGCGCGGCGCTGAAGGCCAGCGCCTCGCTCGTCGGCGCGGGTAATGTCATGTCGGCGGCCAGCGAAGGCGGAGCAAGGCGACGATCGAACACAGGCGCTTCACTGCCGGATGCCTCGCCGTCCAGTCGGTCGACGGCTCAGTTCTGGGCAGCCACGAAGCGCACTTGTCCGTACAACTCCGGGTGGGTCATCGCCAGCCAATGCTCAGCCTCTGACTGGGCTCGCTCCCAGGTCGCAGCACGCAAGGCAACGAACTGCGTTTGGCCATTTTCCAGCGCCCATTCGAGGGTATAGGAGTTGAAGCCGCCACGCCCTTGCAGATGGATCTCGCGCGTCAAACTCGGCAGCTCGCGACGTAACTCCGCGCTGTCGTTGGCCAACAGCAGCAGGCGGAACCTGGGCCCCTTCCCCTGGTGCTGCACCACGCACTCCTGTTTCTCGGTGTCTTCCTCGAGGACCTGCCACTCGCTGCAGCCTTCAATGATCGCACCCATCGGCAGGCCGGCTTCATCGCGAACGATCTCGGCACTGACCAGCTGCGTTCCTGTGCCCCCTTCGACGAGTTCGTGCCATGGCAAACCCTGCCGGGTAGGCGGTGGAAATGGCAGCGCATGCTTGCCCTGGCGAATACGCGCAAACAGCGAGGACTTCCTGACGTCTTCGAGATCAATCGCCGGAAACGCCGAACGCGGCTGAGAACGGAAGTTGCCGGCCCCCATGTAACCGACCTCCCAGAGCGTTCTCAGCCACTCGGCGGTGTCCAGGGCGACCTGCGCCATCTGCTCGTCAAACTCGCGCTCGCCCTCTTCCTGCTGCTGTCCGCCGCTTGCCTGCCCGGCCAGCAGTTCACCCTCATGGGCGCGCGCGCGCAGCAACTCCTGAAACAGGCGGGCGACCCATTCGGCATCGTCTGCCGCCAACTGCTCGATGCGCTCCGCCAGAATCATCAGATCGTCGGCGTCAAGCGCCTGGTCCATTTTGCTCATCGTTCTTTTCCCAAGTCTCTCCACCCGCAGTCTACCGCGGTGACGCCAGAACGGGTTGTTTTTCCCGAAGCAGGGGCAATAATCCGTTAAAATCATATCTTTGTTGGTGCCGGCCTGGAATGGGAGATGAGTGGAAAAACGATACTGGTGACCGGTGCGGCCCGGCGGCTGGGCAGTGCGATAGCCCGCGAAATGCACGCCACCGGCGCCAATCTGATGCTCCATTATCGTCAGGCGTCGGCTGCCGCCGCGGCACTGGCCAGCGAACTGAACGCCATCCGGCCGTCTTCGGCAGCCTGCCTGCAGGCGGACCTGCTGGACGTCGAGGCCTTGCCCGTGCTGGTCGCCAATACGGTCGCGCAATTCGGCCGTCTCGATGCCCTGGTGAACAACGCGTCGAGCTTCTTTCCGACGCCCCTGGGCAAGATCGACCTGGCAAGCTGGGACGACCTCATTGGCAGCAATCTGAAAGCCCCCCTGTTCCTGACGCAGGCAGCCGCGCCGCACCTGATGGCTGCGCAGGGGGCGGTGGTCAATATCACCGACATTCATGCCGAACGCCCGCTGAGCGGTTATCCGCTGTACTGCGCGGCGAAAGCGGGGCTGCTTGGCCTGACGCGCGCCCTGGCCATCGAAATGGCACCACAGGTGCGGGTCAACGCGGTAGCGCCGGGGCCGATCCTGTGGCCGGATAGCGACGTTTTCGACAGCGCAGCGCGCGAGGACATCGTCGCGCACACCCTGCTGCAGCGCGCCGGCTGCCCGCGGGACATCGCCCGCGCAGTGCGCTACCTGCTGGAGGACGCGGACTACATCACTGGCCAGGTGATCAACGTGGATGGCGGTCGCACCGCACATCTGTAACTGGTCACGCCGTTGGAGAGGAAACTGGTGGAACAATCGAACACCTTGCAGCGCCTGAGGAGGCGTCTGGAGAGCAATACCGGCAAAGCGATCGCCGATTACAGGATGATCGACGACGGCGACACCGTTCTGGTCTGCATTTCCGGCGGCAAGGACTCCTATACGCTGCTCTCCGTCCTGATGGCCTTGCGCGAGCGGGCGCCGGTCGATTTCCGGCTGATCGCCATGAACCTCGACCAGAAGCAACCGGGCTTCCCGGCCGAGGTCCTGCCCGGCTATCTGGCAAAGCTGGGTGTCGACTATCGAATCGTCGAACAGGACACCTATTCGATCGTCAGAAGCAAGATTCCCGAGGGCAAGACGACCTGCTCGCTGTGTTCTCGCCTGCGCCGCGGCGTCATCTATCGAACCGCCAAGGAAGTCGGTGCGAACAAGATTGCCCTCGGCCATCATCGCGACGACATCGTCCATACGCTGTTCCTCAACCTTCTCTTCGCCGCGCGGCTCAAGGCAATGCCCCCAAAACTGCTGACCGACGACGGCGCGTACGTGGTCATCCGACCGCTTGCCTATTGCAGCGAAAAAGACATTGCGCGTTTTGCCCGCGGCATGGCTTACCCGATCATCCCGTGCAACCTCTGTGGCTCGCAGGACAATCTGCAGCGCCAGAAGATCCGCGAGATGATGGCCGGCTGGGACCAACGCTTTCCGGGACGCACCGAGGCCGTTTTTTCCGCGCTGCAGAAAGTCGTTCCCTCGCACCTGGCAGACCAGACGCTGTTCGATTTCCAGGGTCTACGTCCAGGGGGTGATCCGGCGACCATGGATGGCGGCGATCTGGTCTTCGATCCGACACCGCTCGGCGAAATACTGCCCAGCCTGAAAGGCGTACCGCTGGCGGTGCGCGCGTGATGAGCGACAAGGAAAGGATGCTTTCGGTACTGATTGCCGCCATCTCCGGAAGCTCGAAATTGTTCGAAAAACGGGGCGGCGCGGAAGCTGAGCACGCCGTCGAGCGTTGCCGGAAGCGTGTGGCGCGAGGCGTTGAGGGCTTCCGTGGGCGGCTCGCGAAAAGCGGCAAGCGCGATGTGCTCACGGCTCTCTTCGACAACGCCGATGACGCCTGCCAGGCCGCCATCGCCATGCAGCGGCGGGTGGCCGACCTGCCTCCGGTGTCCGGTGTCCAACTGGCAATCCGCGTTGGTTTTCATCACGGCCAGGTGCGCGAGGACGATGCGGGCGCTCATGGTGAAGGGGCAAGCATCGCCGAGTTCCTTGCCAATCTGGCCAGCGCCGGTCAGACCCTGACCAGCGGCGCGACCAGATCTCTGCTCTCCGCTCCATTGCAATCGGCGACGCGTTGCCTGCAGGAGCAAGCCGAAAACAGCCTGTCAACGGGCGACGAGGTATTCGAAGTGGTGTGGCTCGAGGCCAAGACAAGAGCGGGCAAGACGGGCATTGCAGAGGCAGCGCCCGCGGCAGCGCCATCCAGGGACAGCGGGCGCTTGTGCATACGCTATGGCGGCCAGATCAAAGTGCTCGACAAGACGCGATTACGCGTCGACATGGGCCGTGATGCGAACTGCGGGATCACCATTCGCGACCGCCGCGCGTCGCGCAATCACGCGACAATCGAGCGGCGAGGCGAGCACTTCGTGCTCAGCGATCTGAGCACCAATGGCACTTTCGTAACCGTTAACGGCGAGAGCGAGCTGTTTCTGAGGTGTGAGGAATTCGTCCTGCGCGGCAGTGGAATCATCGCCTTCGCTGCCTCGGCGAGCAGCCCGGCGGCAGACGTTGCCGAGTTCGAGCATCTCTGAGCAGGGCCGGCAGCCAGCAGGCGCTGGGGGGGAGCGTTTTCCAGACCGGTCGTCGCGGCGCCCCTGGCAGCGCGATCCGCTCAGACCGGCGGCAAAGCGCGCGCCAGGACCAGCAGCGTCACCCGTTCTGCGCCACGCAAACGCACGATGCGGGCTAGTTCGTCGAGAGAGGCGCCGGTGGTCATTACATCGTCGATCAGCAACAGACGCTGGCCCGTGAAATCCGCTGCGCACTGGAAGGCGCCGCGGACGTTGCTGACCCGTTCCCGCCAGGGCAGATCGGCTTGCGCAGGAGTGTGCCGGATGCGCCTGCAGCTCTGCCGATCGATCGGAATTCGCCAGGCTTTGCTAACCGGACGCGCCAGCTCGAGCGCTTGATTGAAGCCGCGCGCGCGCAGGCGCAGCGGATGTAGCGGCACGGGAATGATCAGGTCCGCGCAAGCGCTTCCCGGCAGTGCGACAAGCTGGCGGCCGAAGTAGCGGCCCAGAGCAAGGCGATGGCCGTACTTGAACGACTGCACCAGCTTGTCGAGCGGAAAGGCGTAGCGAAACGCCGCCAGGGTCAGATCGTAGCCTGGTGGCTTGGCCAGGCAGCGGCCGCAGACCTCGCCACCCGGCACCGGCAGGGCGCAGCGCGGACAGCATGGCGCGGGCAGATGCGGCAAGTCGGCCTCGCAGGCCGGGCAAAGTGGACTGGCGCCGCTGGTCGCTCCGCACAACAGGCAATCCTGCGTTAGCAGTCCTGCGCACGATCTGAGGATCCGTCTGGCTGTTTGAGTTAAGATTGGCATCCTCGGAGGGCTCGTGGCAAATCCATGGATGGATGAATGAATGAATCCGTGGCACAACGGGCCTCAAATTACCCCAACCCATAGGTCTAGCCAATGAACGCAATTCCTCAAGCCGCGACACTTAGCCCGGATCGCGCCGTTTCGACCCCAGCAGGCAAGTGGTCGGTCGCCGATGTCGAAGCACTTTACCAGCTTCCCTTGATGGATCTGCTGTTTCGCGCGCAACAGGTGCACCGCGAAAACTTCAACGCCAACGAGATTCAACGCTCGACGCTGCTGTCGGTAAAGACCGGCGGCTGTTCGGAGGATTGCGGCTATTGCTCGCAGGCGGCGCGCTACAGCACCGGCACCGAACGTGAAGCCCTGATGCCGCTCGACGAAGTGATCGCCGCCGCACAGGCCGCCAAGGACAAGGGCGCCTCGCGCTTCTGCATGGGCGCCGCATGGCGGGGCCCGAAAGACAAGGACCTGGCCAAGGTCACGGAGATGATTCGCACCGTCAAGAGCATGGGTCTGCAGACCTGCGTCACCCTGGGCATGCTCAAGGACGGGCAGGCCGACGAGCTCAAGGACGCCGGCCTCGACTACTACAACCACAATCTGGATACCGACGCTTCCTTCTACGGACAGGTGATCACCACCCACAAGCACGCCGACCGGATCGACACCCTCGGGCAGGTGCGCGCGGCAGGAATCAAGGTCTGCTCGGGCGGCATCATCGGCATGGGCGAGTCGCGCCGCAACCGCGCCGCGCTGATCGTTCAGCTCGCCAACCTCAATCCACCGCCCGAATCAGTACCGATCAACAACCTGGTGCCGATCCCCGGTACGCCAATGGCCCACGTCGCGCCGGTCGACAGCTTCGAGTTCGTGCGTACCCTGGCTGCCGCGCGGATCACCATGCCCACGAGCTTCGTGCGCCTGTCGGCGGGTCGCCAGGAAATGTCCGACGAGTTGCAGGCGCTTTGCTTTCTGGCCGGCGCCAACTCGATCTTCTACGGCGACAAGCTGTTGACCACCGGCAACCCCGAAGCAGACCGCGACGAAGCCCTGTTCGAGAAGCTTGGCCTGCGCCCGATCTAGTCACCGATGAAGGCACCGGCGCAGTTCGTTGATCAGCGCCAGGTGCGACGCAGTTTTGCCCGCGCCGCGGCGACCTACGATGAGGCAGCCGTGCTGCAGCGCGAGATCGGCAGCCGCATGCTGGAAAGACTGGACTACGTGCGCATCGCGCCGCAGCGCATTCTCGATCTCGGCTGCGGCACCGGCGCCAGCCTCACCGCACTGAACGAGCGCTATCCCGGAGCGCTTGTCGTCGGCGCCGATCTCTGCGAAAGCATGCTGCGGGTGAGCCAGGCCAAACGCTCACGCGTGCGCTGGCTGATGCCCTTCCTGCGCAGCCGGCGAACCCCCTTGCTGGTGGCGCAGGCGAGCGCTCTGCCGTTCAAGCCACAGTCGGTCGGCCTGCTCTGGTCGAACCTGATGCTGCACTGGCTTGACGACCCGCTGGCAGCGTTTCGTGAAGCGCACCGGCTGCTCGACGTCGGTGGCTTGCTCATGTTCTCGACCTTCGGGCCGGACACCTTGAAGGAACTGCGCGCCAGCTTCAACGACGGCCAGGTGCACACGCAACGCTTTACCGACATGCACGACTACGGCGACATGTTGCTTGAATGCGGCTTTTCCGACCCGGTGATGGACGCCGAGCTTCTGACCATGACCTATACCAGCTTCGACAAGCTGCTCGCCGATCTGCGCCAGAGCGGCTCGCGCTGCGCGATGCAGGCGCGCAGCCGTGGCCTGACCGGGCGTGCCACTTGGGCCACGGCACGCGCCGCCTACGCGCGGCTTGCTGACGATGGCCGCGTACCGGCAACGCTGGAAGTGGTCTACGGGCACGCCTGGAAGGCACCGCCGAGGAAAACCCCCGACGGGCTGAGCATTGTCCGCTTCGACCCGCAGCAGCGGCTGCGCTGATCCGGCCGCTGGCCACCTAGGCAGGCAAGCGCCCGGCGATCGCCGCCTGCCCTTGCCGGCGCAAGCTAGCGGAAGAACTCCTCGAGGCGGACGAACACCTCGTGCTCGGCGCCGTGCCGGCGCACAGCCAGGACGTCCTCCAGCTTCTCCACCTGCTTGACCATCTGGTCCAGACGCTGGTCCTCATTGACCAGCAACCAGATGCGACTGGTCACGCCGCTGCCCACCGGCATCACCAGGATGCCTTCGACGTTGTACGCGCGGCGCGAGAACAGGCCGACGACGTGGGACATGACGCCAGGGTGGTTGTAGACGTCCAGTTCGAGCACCGTACGCGCCAGCGCCTCATTTTCCGTTCGTGAGATCGAGTTCATAGCGTTCAGCCTCCGATCATGTCTTTGTTGGCGGCACCGGGCGGCACCATCGGCAAAACCTGTTCGTGCATGGCGATGCTGGCGTGAATCAGCATCGGGCCAGGGGTAGACAAGGCGGCGGCCAGCGCTGCGCGCGGATCGCTCGCCGTATCGAGATCAATTGCCGGCACGCCGAAACCCTCGGCGACGCGGACGAAGTCGGGCATTCCCTTGAACTTCGACGCGTAGATGCGCTCGCCGTAGAACAACGTCTGCTGCTGGAAAACCAGGCCCAGCGACGAATTGTTCATCAGCACGATCTTGACATTGACCTTCTCTTCGGCAGCGGTCACCAATTCCTGCACGTTCATCAGAATGCTGCCGTCGCCGGTAAAACAGACCACCGTCCGTTCCGGCTCGGCGAGTGCCGCGCCGATCGCCGCCGGCATTCCGAAGCCCATCGTCCCGAGACCGCCGGAGGTCAGCCACTGGCGCGGCCGGCGCAAGGGGTAGGCTTGCGCCACCCACATCTGATGCTGACCAACGTCGGTGGTGATGGTCGCCTGATCGTCGAGGCAATCGGCGACGGCGCGGATCAAACCGTAAGGCGTACGCGGGTCGTCGACCCCCGGCAGGCGCAGCGGATGCGCCGCCTTCAGGCTGGCCACACGCGCCAGCCATGCCTGCCGCTGTTGTGCCTCAACCGCTGGCAGCAACATCTGCAGCACGGCGTCGACGTCGCCGGCGATGCCGACGTGCGCGGTCTTGATCTTGTCCAGCTCCGAGGGGTCAATGTCGATATGAACGATCTTGGCCTGCGGGCAGAAACCCGCCACCTTGCCGGTCGCACGATCGTCGAAGCGAGCACCGACCGCAATCAGAAGATCGCACTCGTCAAGCGCGAGGTTGGTAAAGCGCGCGCCGTGCATGCCGAGCATGCCGAGCGACAGCGAATGTTCGACCGGCATCGCACCGAGCGCCATCAGCGTCATCACCGTCGGCAAAGCGGCCTTTTCCGCCAGAGCGACGGCTGCTGCGGAGGCGCCCGAATGGACGACCCCACCACCGAGGTAGAGAATGGGCCGGGAGGCCTCGTTGATCATCGCCGCGGCGACGGCGACCCGCTCTGCGGCCGGCGCTGGAACGGGCTCGGCAACGCCGATGGCGGGCCACTCGCCGACCTCGACCAGTTGATTCTGGACGTCCTTCGGAATATCGATCAGGACCGGCCCTGGGCGACCCGAAGCGGCGATCCGGAAAGCGCGCGGAACGACTTCGAGCAGGTCCTCGGCACAATTGACCAGAAAGTTGTGTTTGGTGATCGGAATGCTCAGACCGTAGGTATCGACTTCCTGGAAGGCGTCGGTACCGATCATCGCTCGCGGCACCTGCCCGGTGATGGCCACCAGCGGAATCGAATCAAGCTTGGCGTCGGCAATCGCCGTCAGCAGATTGGTCGCCCCGGGGCCTGAAGAAGCCAGGCATACCGCCGGTGCGCCGGTGGCGCGCGCAATCCCCTGGGCCATGAAGCCACCGCCCTGTTCGTGCCGGGCGAGCACATGATGAATCAGCGCGGACTGCGACAAGGCATCGTAAATGGGCAGAATCGCACCGCCGGGGATACCGGCCAGGGTACGCACGCCCTGTCGTTCGAGCAGGCGCACGACGATCTGTGCACCGCTGAGGGTTTCGAATGTTTGCTTGGCCAAGGGACTCTCCTTCAATTTAATTGCACTGCTGACTTTGCCGGACGTTGCTGCAGAAAAGCAAAACCCCCGCCCGGCTTTCACCGGCGGGGGTTTCTGGAATGAGTTGTCGTTTCTTCCTACGCTTTGACTTGTCTTCTCCTGGCCCTTGCCGGCGTGTCGCCTGGTACGCGTACCAAACGTACGACACCTACGGGAGAGACGCCGACAGCAACAACCAAACAGGCTCCAGAGGGAGCAAGCGAAAAGACATCATGGTCGTGGAATTGCTGCATCGTCGTCAGCTGGCAGTCATTGGGGCGGAGGAGTAATTAGAACCGAGCGCCGGGAATAATGCAAGCCTTGCAAGGGATCAAGCGTGCCGGGAATGCACCGCCGTCACGCCGACCCGCTCAGGCGCGCTCGCGGACGTCATCCCGGCCCTGCTCGTCGACTGCTTCGCGTGCGCTGAACAGCGCCTCGTCATCGGGAGGCGGCAAGGGCGGCACGTCGGGGAGACCTGCCAGCGGCACCTGCCGGTTGACCTGATAACTGGCGATCAGAATGAACGCCGACGACGCCAGCACCACGAGCATGATCGAGCCATTGAGGTAGCCGGGCAGCGGGAACGTTTCGCGAACGTGCAGAAAGAGCAGGACGGTGATCAAGCCGCGCGGGGCAATCCACATCAGCGGCCCGGCAGCAGCAGGCCCCAGCATCAGCCGCAACATGACGAAACGGCTACCGTACACCACCGTCAGAACCAGACCCGCGCCGAGCCAGGCTGACGACGAGGTGAGATCGGACAAATCCGTCCAGTAGCCGAGCAGTACGAAGAAGAAGCCGCGCACGACGAAGGTCAGTTCAACGACCAGGGTGCGAAACTCGGACAGCGTCGATTCGTATTCTCTACTCACCCACGCGCGAACCGGCCGGAAGCGGGTAACCAGCGACGGCTTGTTGAGCAACAGGCCCAGGAAGAGCACCATGATCAGCGGCGAGAGATGCAGCAGTTCGCCTGTCGCGTACAAGGCGAACAAGCCGGCCAGCAAGGGCACGAAGCGGATCGGCCCAGACACGCGCAGCAATAGCAGCATCAGCACCAAGGCGCAGAGCAGCGATAGAAGAAGCGACAACATGCCGCCACCGAGCAGCGCCAACAGGGCGCCGCCAACGGTACCATCCGAACCGAGCAGGGAAAAGAAAACCAGGACCCCGATGATGTCCGACATCGAACTTTCGTAGGTAATGAATTCGCGCGCCTTGGGCGGCAGAAAAGTACTACTGGGAATGGCGACCGCGCTGCTGATGACGGCGACCGAGGTCGCCAGCAGAGTCGCCTGCACCGTGCCAAGACCCAGCAGCCAACGCCCGGCCAACGCGAAGCTGACGGTAGCGATGACGAAACCGGCCGTCGCCAGGAGAAAGGTCGCCGCGATGAGGCGCAGGCGTTGGCGTCGCAACTCGATGTCCAGAGCGCCTTCCAGGACGATCAGCACGAGGCCGATAGTGCCGATGATCGGCACCAGGGTGCCGGCCCAGCCCAGCGTCACGCCAAAGGAGTCGAGCATCGGCCGTGCCAGGAGGCCGCTGGCCACCAGAACGATTACCGACGGCACGCCCGAGCGTCGGCAAAGGCGCTCGACAGCGAAAACGATGAGCAGGAAGACGGACGCGCTGAGGATAGTGGGATAGGTCATCGTTCGGATCTGGGATCAAGCCCTCGTCGCCGACAAGGGGCATCGCTGCGCGAAAAGCGGGTAAGGTCAACAAACAAGCGGCAGGGGAAACCCGTGACAGAATCCATCAAGACAGCCGACCTCGCCTGCGCCTTGACGGGTCTCGCGTGCGAGCGGTTTGACCGGCGACAGGAAGTCGTGGCCCCGGCTCGTTCTCGCGAACGTCGCTCGGCGCCAAAGCCAAGACAGCGCCGTCAAGAGGCGTGGAAATCTGCGCTTTGGAAAGGCCTCTGGAAAAGCCGACGAAAGCCCGCTGGACGCGGACAATGCGCCCTCAGAAAAACTGCCTGAAGCGTCCGTCGCCGCTGGCGACCCGCCGGCCTGGCCATGAAAGGCGGCCCAGAAGAGCCGATACGGAGATCAGCCAGCGATGTACTTCTCCATCTGCTGGATGATGAACTGCTGTTCGGAGATCGTTTCCTTGACCACATCGCCGATGGAAACGATGCCCAGAAGTTCGTGCTGCTCATTGAGCACCGGCAGGTGACGAAAATGTCTTTCGGTCATGATCGCCATGCACTCGTCGACGGTCTGGTCGGGGGTCACGTACAACACCTTGTTGCTCATGATCTCGCAAACCTGCGTGTCGCGCGAGGACTTGTCTAACAGGGACACCTTGCGAGCGTAATCGCGCTCCGAAAAAATACCGAGCAGTCGATTCTGGTCGACGACGAGGACCGCACCGACGTTGCGTTCGGCCATCACCTGCAAAGCCTTGAAAACCGAATCGTCCGGTGCGACGGTTGCCAGCACGCCACCCTTGCTGTCGAGGATTTGCTTGAGCGTCTTCATGAAACGTCCTTTCTGGTCAAGAAGTCACGACACCATACTAGAGCGTCTGCCGCCCATTGCCAAGAAAAGCCTGACCGTGATGCGGGTACCCGGAAATCCGCAGCGACGCCAGCGAGAGCGCGGGTAGCCAGAGCGTCTAGCGCAGGCCGGCAACATACTCGGCGACGGCGTTGATCTGCGGGTCGGAGAGTTTGCCGGCAATGACGCGCATCATTTTCTCCGCGTCGTTGGCCCGTTCGTGGCTACGAAAAGTCTTCAACTGGCTCACCGTGTACTCGGCATACTGTCCCGCCAGACGCGGATACTGCACCGGCAAACCAGCACCAGCGGGTCCGTGGCAACCAGCGCACGCGGGGATACCCTTGTCAAAGTCGCCCTTGCGCCAGAGCGCCTGACCTTCGGCAAGCAGCTTCTCGTTGGTCGCCACCGAAGGCGTCATCTTTTGCTGCGAGAAGTACACCGCCAGGCTGCGCATGTCTTCATCCGACAGGGCCGCGACCATGCCACCCATGATCGCGTTGTCACGTACCGGCGGCTTTCCGTCGACCGACTTGAAGTTGCTCAACTGCTTGTACAGATACTGAGGGATCTGGCCGGCAAGGATCGGATTTGCCGACGTCGGACTGTTGCCATCGGCACCGTGGCAAGCAACGCAAAGGCCTTCGGCAATTTCCTTGGCTTTTGCCAGGTCAAGCTGTACAGGCGCCTGCTCTGCCGCGAAGGCGGGCAAACTGGCGGCCAGGAGAAGCGCAACTGCCGTTGTACGAATCATGTCCAAACTCCCGTTGACAACAATGACTGATCTGAGGCCGGCGAAGCCAAGCGACAAACCTGATATTCTATATCAGTTTTCCCTCTGGACGCGCGCCTGTCCATCCACTCGCAGGTTCCCTGATGCCCCTCTTCCAGAAAGCCGCTTTCAGCAAGACCGTTGCCGACTTGCGTGATCTGCCGACCGATTCGCAATGCGAAGTCGCCTTTGCCGGACGCTCGAATGCCGGCAAGTCTTCGGCGATCAACACGCTCGCCAATCACACCCGCCTGGCCTTTGTCTCGAAAACGCCGGGGCGAACGCAGCATCTCAATTACTTCGCGCTCGAACCCGGAAAGTACTTCGTCGACCTGCCAGGCTACGGCTTTGCCAAAGCCCCCGAAGAAATCCGCTCGCAATGGGAAGGCCTGCTGGCGCCGTACCTGCGCCACCGTAACGCGCTCTGTGGCCTGGTCCTGATCATGGACAGTCGCCACCCCCTCACCGAACTCGATTTGCAGATGTTCGCCTGGTTCGCTCCGACCGGCAAACCGATTCACGTCCTGCTGACCAAGGCTGACAAGCTGACCCGCCAGCAACAGACACTGGTCTTTCGCGAGGTACAGGAGGTACTGGGCACGATCGGCGAAAACTTCAGCCTGCAGATGTTTTCTAGCCTGCAGAAATCGGGCGTCAAGGAAGCAGAGGCGATCCTTGGCGACTGGCTTGACCTGCCGCTGCGAGACGAGCCAGCACCCCCCTCCGGACTGGCCAGCGAGAAGAAAGCCCGCCCCAAGAAGCGCGGCGCCATCGGCTGGAGCGCGCGCAGCGGCAGCGCAACCAAGAGTCACTAGTCAAGGCACAAAAAAAGCCCCCGGCAAAGGGGGGCCGGGGGCAACATGCCTTACAGGAATAAGGCACCCGCTCAGGGAGGTGAAGCGGGGGATGGGCAAGCCATCCGCTTGGTAAGAGCGGAGTGGCCGACGATAGTTCCCGGCAAACACATCTTTTCCATCAATCGCATCTATTTGATCTTAGCGAATTCCATGAACTACCAGACAGGCTTCCCGGACACGCGTATGCGCCGCATGCGCCGCGACGACTTTTCCCGCCGCATGATGTGCGAATCGCGGCTGAGCGCCGATGATCTGATCTACCCGGTGTTCGTCCTCGACGGCGTCAACCGCGTCGAGCCAATCGCGTCGATGCCCGGCGTTGAACGGCAAAGCCTGGACCGGCTGCTGAAGACGGCGGAGCAGGCGCTGAAACTGGGTATCCCGGCGCTGGCCCTGTTCCCGGTAATCGACGCGGCGGGCAAGACAGCCGGCGCCGAAGAAGCGTACAACCCGGACGGCCTGGTGCCACGGGTAGTTGCGGCGTTGAAGAAAGAGTTCCCCGGACTGGGGGTGATTACCGACGTTGCCCTCGACCCCTACACCAGCCACGGACAGGACGGCCTGATCGACGCCAACGACCCGACCGGCTATGTCTTGAACGACGAAACGCTCGAAGTGCTCGCCCGACAAGCGCTGGTGCATGCGCAGGCAGGCGCTGACATCGTCGCCCCCTCGGACATGATGGACGGTCGGGTAGCCCGCATCCGTCACGAGCTAGACGCGGCGAGGCAGATTCACACCCGCATCCTGGCGTATTCGGCCAAGTATGCCTCCAGCTTCTACGGCCCGTTCCGAGACGCCGTCGGCTCGGCCGGAAACCTCGGCAAGGGCAACAAACACACCTATCAGATGGACCCGGCGAACAGCGACGAAGCGCTGCGCGAAGTGGCTCTCGACCTCGCCGAAGGGGCCGACATGGTGATGGTCAAACCGGGCATGCCGTACCTCGACATCGTCCGGCGGGTCAAGCAGACATTCCAGGTGCCGACCTACGCGTATCAGGTGAGCGGCGAATACGCGATGCTCAAGGCAGCCGCTCAGAACGGCTGGCTGGACGAAAAGGCATGCGTTCTCGAGAGCCTTCTGGCCTTCAAGCGGGCGGGGGCCGACGGCATCCTGAGCTACTTCGCGCTGACCGCGGCCGCCTGGTTGAAAACCTCTAGGTGAGACGCGGCGCGACACGAAAGCCGCGGAACCCGCGCTGCGCGGGACTTTCGACAAAGCGATAGAACAGCCCGCCGGCCAGCAGGCTCGCCGCCCAGGCGAGCATGATGCCGGCCAGATTGAGCCACGGGTCAGCCACGCCGGCGCGAGCAAACAGCCCGTTGATGATCAGACAGACAGGGAAGTGGATCAGGAACACCGAGTAGGAGATCTGCCCAAGGTAAGCGAACAGCGACGACCTCGGCCAGCGCGCCAGAAAGCCGTAGCGGCTCGCCAGGCCGATCGCCAGAGCCACCACCAGTGCCACAGCGATACGCGAACGATAGTCAAACAGCAGAGCAGTGACCACGGCGACGACGATCAGCAACAGCCATCGCACAGCGTGCTTCGCGCGCGCCGCCCAGTAGCTCAGCGCGCCGAGCGCATACGAACCGAAGAAATACAGCGCCCAGCTGTCCCACGCGGCGTCACGGTTGAAGTGATACAACGAAAGCAGTGCCACGGTGGCGACCAGCAACGCACCGACAAGTGCAGTTCCGGCGACGCCACCACCGACACCGCGCGCCAGCCAGAGAATCACCAGCAATAGAGAAAACAACTGAAAATCGATGGCCACGTACCAGACGCCCGCCGACAGACCGTCATAACCCAGGACGCCCTGCAGAAGCAGCGCGTGGGCCAGCAACTGCGCCAGCGTCGGCTGTTCCGGAACAGATTCATGAGTCATCAAGGTGCGGGCAAGGGCGGCGCAGACGATGCCGATCAGCAAGGCCGCGAGGTAGGGAACGGCCAGTTTCAGGTAGCGTTTCAGGAGCAGCCGCAGCGGCTGGCTCGACACCAGCGTACCGGTCGGAGCAAGGCTGCGCGCGGCAAGGAAACCGCCAATCACCAGAAACACCTGCACCACCGCGCGCGCGTGCTGACTCAACCAGGAAAGCAGCTCCGGAATCAACGCGTAGGCGTGGTCCGACATCGGTCCATAGAACGCCAGGTGATGGAGGACGATCAACTGCAGCGCGACGGCCTTCAGCGCATCGATGAATGGCAAACGGGAGCCTGCTGCCGGGAAACTTGCTTCAGCCATCTCGCTTCAGCCCTCGAGGAAGCGCTGCCGGTACTCGTCGAGGGGCATTGGCCTGCCACGCAGATAACCCTGCATCTCGTCACAGCCCTCGCCGGCCAGGAAATCGCGCTGCGCCTCGCTCTCGACGCCTTCGGCGATCACCGTCAGTTGCAGGCTGTGGGCAAGGGCGATCACTGCGCGGGTGATCGCCCGGTCCTCGGCGTCGTCTGGCAAGCCGCGAACAAAACTCTGGTCGATCTTCAGCTTGTTGAGGGGCAGACGCTTCAGGTAGGCGAGCGACGAATAGCCCGTTCCGAAGTCGTCAATCACCAGACCGAGCCCCATCGCCCGCAGCGCATCAAGGACCTGAACGCTGCTTTCGGCCTGGGTCATGATCGCACTTTCCGTAATTTCCAACTCCAGAAACTGGGCCGGCAGCTGCGAGGATTCCAGCGTCTTGCAGGCGGTTTCCTGGATTCGACCGCGCTGGAACTCGACGCCGGAGACGTTGACCGACAACACGCCCGGCTTGAAGCCCGCGGTGAGCCAGGCCGCCCACTGGCACGCGGCGGTGTGTTGGACCCATTCGCCGATCGGGACAATCAGCCCCGACTCCTCGGCAAGCTTGATGAACTCTCCCGGCATCACCAGCCCCAGTTCGGGGCGCAGCCAGCGGACCAGCGCCTCGGCGCCGACCAGCTCGCCGCCGGCCAGCGAGAACTGGGGTTGCAGGAAGACGCGCAACTCGCCGCGATCGATGGCCCGCCGCAAATCGGTCTCCATCTGCAGGCGGGCCAGCGACGACTGGGTCAGCTCCTTGGTAAAAAACTCATAGGTATTGCGGCCGCGCTCCTTGGCCCGGTACATGGCGACGTCGGCATTCTTCATCAGCGTTTCGGCGTCGCCGCCATCGTGAGGGAAGAGGCTGATCCCGATGCTGGCACCAACGTAGAACTCGTGCTCGACGGTCACCGGCGAGTCCTGCAAGAGGCCGAGAATCCTGTCCGCAATGTGCGAAACGGCCGCCGGATCGCCGAGATCTTCGATGATGATCAGAAACTCGTCGCCGCCGAGGCGACCAACGGTATCCGCTTCACGCCGCAGTCGGGTCAAGCGTCGCGCCACTTCACAGAGAACGCGATCGCCGACCTGATGACCGAGGGTATCGTTGATGTTCTTGAAACGATCGAGGTCGACAAACAGCACCGCCAGTCCGCGCTCGTCACGGTGAGCACGCTGCAGCGCCTTGTGCAGGCGATCGCCCAGCAACAGCCGATTGGGCAAGCCGGTGAGCGGATCGTGATGCGCCTGATGGTCGAGCTGATCGTGCGCCTTGCGCAATTCGGTAATGTCGGAGAAGACGCCAACGTAATGGGTCACCCGATCCTGCGGGTCCTTCACGGCGCTGATCGTGAGCGACTCCAGAAACGCCTGTCCGTCCTTGCGCCGGTTCCACAGCTCGCCCCGCCAACGCCCGCAAGTGTGCAGTGTCCGCCACATCTCGCGGTAGAAATCCTGGTCCTGAAGTCCCGACTGCAGGATGCGCGGGTTGCCGCCCACGACATCGTCCTCGCTGTAACCGGTGATTTCTGTAAACGCACGGTTGACGGCGATGATTTCTCCGTTCGGGGAGGTGATGGTGATGCCTTCGGCACTGCTGTCGAAAACCGTCGCCGCCTGCTGGAGGCGCTGCTCCATGCGCTTGCGGTCGGTCACGTCGAGCATGATGCCAACCAGACCGCACGCCACTTCGTCAGACATGCCGTAGATCGCCTTGTGAAAAACGACGTCACGATAGTTTCCGTCGGCGCGCAGCACCTGCGTTTCGTAGACCTGCGAACCCGAACGCTGGAAGAGCTCTTCGTCAGCCGCCATATAGCGGTTGGCGAGCTCGCGCGGCGCGACGTCGTAGACCGTCGCGCCGACCACTTCCCGGCGCGACTTGCCGATCATTTCGAGGAAGGCCTGATTGCAGCCGAGGTAGCGGCCTTGACGATTCTTGTAGAACACCGGCCCCGGGATGGCCTCGACCAGTTGGTGCATGAAGTCGAGCTGTTGCGATAGCTCGTGAGTCCGTTCGGCGACACGCTGTTCGAGTTCGAGATGGCTTTGCCGTAGCGCTTCCTGGGCGGCCCGATGCGCGGTCACATCCTCGTGTGTCCAGATCCAGGTCTGGCGAGCATCCCCGTCGTCTATCGTACGACCGATGATATGGACCCAGATCGGCGCACCGTCGCGGCGAGAGAAGAGAAACTCCCCGTCAAAGGAGTCGCTTCCTGCCGCATCGCCATAGACCTCCCGTCCGGCATCTTCCCAGGCCTTCTCGGTGGCAAAAAGAATGCGCGTCGATTGCCCCGTCATTGCGCCAACGGGATAACCGAAGATCTCCTCGAAACGGCGATTGCAGCGCCAGATCGTGCGCTCGCGCTGATAAGAAATGCCGATCATCGCGTTGTCGAAGATCAGCTGTTGCTCCCAGAGGCTTTCGACGAGCGCCTCCTCGGCTGCGCGGCGCGCGGTGATGTCCTGGAACAGCCAGACGTGACCTTGGTCATGGTTTTCCGGGTCGAGCAGGCTACCGGTGACCTGGCACCAGATCGGCGCGCCATCGGCCTTGCAATACTCGATCTCGCCGATGAAAGTCCCGCCCGCGCCGCTGCCGCGGACAACGCGTTCGTCGGCTTCACGCCACGCCAGCTCACTGGCGAAACAGACGCGCATTGACTGGCCGATCAGCTGCCCGGGCAAATAGCCGAAGATCGTCTCGAAACTTGGATTGCAGCGCTGAATGATCCGCTCGCGGACGAAAACGATGCCGATCGGCGCCCGTTCGAAAATCAACGTCTGTTCGCGCAGCAGTGCGTCCATCGCACGGCTCGCCTGACGCTTCTCGGTGACGTCCTCGTACAACCAGATGTAGCCATCCTGGGGCTTCGCCGGATTGATCATGCTGCCGGTGATATGGCTCCAGATCGCCGCTCCGTCGCGGCGGATAAACGTCGTCTCCCCGCGGTAGATGCCGGTCTCGGAAATTGCCGCGTAAGCCTTGCGGCCGGTCTCCAGCCAGGCCTCTTCACTCGGGTAGTAGATACGCGTCAAGCAACCGATCAATTCGTCTGGCTCATAACCCAGGATTTCGGCAAAACGTCGATTGCAGCGCTGGATGGCACGGTCGCGCAGGATGACGATGCCGGTTTCGGCGTTCTGAAAAATGAGCTGCTGCTCGCGCAGCAAGCGTGCGCCCGCTTCGCGTGCGTCCACCTCCTGCGTCACGTCACGCACGATCCACACGGCACCCTGGCCCGGCGCGGCAGGGTCGATCGCGCGGGCGATGAGATGCGCGACAAAGATACTGCCATCGCGGCGCGCCAGTTGCGTTTCGAGATCGAGGATGTCACCGACGCGCAGGGCCGCGCGCGCTTGCCGGCGCAAGGTCTCACACGCCGCGCTATCGGGGTAGAAAACGAGGTCCGGCTGCCCGACAAGCGTCCCCGCCGGCCAGCCAAAAAGCTCCTCGGCGCGGGGGTTGCAGCGGTACACGCGACGATTGCGCGTGCACACCACGGCAATCCCCGAATGCTCGAGGATGGCCTTGTACTCAAGTAGCTGTTGTTCCAGGGAACCGGACTCTCTCATGGCAACCGACGGCAATTGGTGCGGCCAGAGTCTACACGACTGCGGGAGGTCACGGTGGAGCAAGGCTCACGGTGTACAAGAGCTTGGGCAATCACGGTCCTGGCAGGACCATCGGCCGCCTCTCACAGGCGAGCGAGATGACGCGGCAAGTCGAGAATGGACGCCAGGCGCACGTCCACCCAGGCCGCCTGGCGCGTTGCCGCGCTCACCCAGACCGTTTTCATGCCGAGTCGCTTGGCAGTACGCAGGTTGGGCAGCGCGTCCTCGACCATGATGCAACGCTGCGCGTGCAGACGCTCGCTGCGCAACAGGTGGCGAAAACCGGCGACTGCCGGCTTGGGTTGAAAGCCGATGCGCTCGACCGAGTAGACGGCGTCGAAACAGCGGCGAATGCCGGTCATTTCCAGGACCGCCTCGCTGTAGCGCCCCGGCGCGTTGGAGAAGACGATCTTGCGCCCTGGCAAGCGACCGAGCATGGCCTTCAGGGCGCGCTCGAGACCAGCATCGGCCGCAGATCGGGAAAGTCGTGCGTATGGCGAAGAAAATGGTTCGGATCGATCGCATGATGACGCATCAGACCGAGCAGCGTGGCGCCGTAGCGCTGCCAGTAATGCTGCCGAAGACGCGTTGCTTCGTCCTCGTCCACGCCGAGGTGCTGGCAGATGTACGCCACCATCGACCGATTGATGTGCGGAAAGATATGCGGGCTGGCGTCGTGCAGGGTGTTGTCGAGATCGAAAAGCCAGACCGGCAAGGAAGCGCTCAGCAGAATGCCCCGGTCAATGCGACTTGATCATCGTGCCGACGCCGTGATCGGTAAGGATCTCCAGCAACAGCGCGTGCTCGACGCGGCCATCAATGATGTGCACGCTCTTGACGCCGCTGCGGGCGGCATCGAGTGCCGAACTGATCTTCGGCAGCATGCCGCCCGACAGCGTACCGTCAGCAACCATCTCGTCGATCTCGTTGGGGGTCATGCCGGTGATCAGCTCGCCGCTCTCGTCGAGAACGCCTGGCGTGTTGGTGAGCAGGACCAGCTTTTCGGCCTTGAGGATTTCGGCGATCTTGCCGGCAACGACGTCGGCGTTGATGTTGTAGGTTTCGCCACCCTTGCCGACGCCGATCGGCGCCACGACAGGAATGAAACCGCCTGACTCGAGATGGCCGATCAGCGACGGATCGATCTGCGTGATGTCGCCGACCTGGCCAACGTCGATCAGGTCACCAAGGTTCTCGTGGTTGGCCAGCAACAGCTTCTTGGCACGAATGAAGCTGGCGTCCTTGCCGGTCAAGCCGACGGCCTTGCCCCCGGCCTGATTGATCAGGTTGACGACGTCCTTGTTGACCTGCCCACCGAGAACCATCTCGACGATCTCCATCGTTTCGGCATCGGTGACACGCATTCCCTGGATGAACTTTCCCTTCTTGCCGACCCGGGCGAGGAGGTTTTCGATCTGGGGCCACCGCCGTGCACCACCACCACGTGCATCCCGACCAGCTTGAGCAGCACGACATCGCGCGCGAAGCACTGCTTGAGGTGCTCGTCGGTCATCGCATTGCCGCCGTACTTGACGACGATGGTCTTGCCGTGGAAGCGTTTGATGTACGGCAGCGCCTCGGCGAGAATGGCAGCTTCGTTGGCAGGGGTGAACACACGATCGCTCATGGCTGGAGTCCTTGTAATGACCGGCGCATTTTACGCGGCAGAGTTGGAAATAAAAAGGCGGCGTGCGCGGTGCGCTAGGCGGAGAGCGCGATGAGCCCATCCAGGGTACCGGAGGCCAGCGCTCGGCGCTTGCCTGCGCCTTATCGCGGCCGTTTTGCGCCCTCACCGACGGGCCCGCTGCACTTCGGTTCGCTGTCGCCGCCGTCGGCAGCTATCTCGACGCCCGCGCCAACGGTGGCCAGTGGCTGCTGCGCATCGAGGACGTCGACCAGCCGCGGACGCTTCCCGGCGCCGCCGACGAATCCTGCGCACCCTCGAAGGCTTCGGCTTCGTATGGGATGGCGAAGTACTCGTCCAGAGCCGGCGCCTGGATCTCTATCACGCCGAACTGGTGCGCCTGCAACTCGACGGCGAGGTCTACCCTTGCGCCTGCTCGCGAACGGAAATCGCCGCCTGCTCGCCACCGCGAGCGGTCGACGGCGGCCTGGTCTACCGGGGACCTGCCGCAACGGCCTGACTGGCGGCCGTGCGGCGCGCGCCTGGCGGCTGCGCGTGCCCGACAGGAAGATCGCTTTGGCGACCGCGTTCAGGGCCATGTGGAGCAGAATCTCGACCGCGCCGTCGGCGACTTCATATTGTTGCGCGCCGACGGTCAGTACGCGTACCAACTGGCAGTCGTCGTTGACGACGCCGCGCAAGGAATCAACGCGGTGGTCCGCGGCGTCGATCTGCTCGATTCGACGCCGCGGCAGATCTGGCTGCAGCAACGCCTGGCGCTGGCCACGCCGACCTACGCGCACCTGCCCGTGGTGACCAATGCCAGCGGCGAGAAGCCGCCAAGCAAACGCAGGCGCCAGCCGTCGATCGGTCGGCCGGCAGCGCTGCCCTGGCGGCGGCGTTGCGCTTTCTTGGCCATACCGTACCGCCGGAAATCAGCAGCGGACCGCTGCGTGACTTCTGGCCCTGGGCGATTGCCGCCTGGTCGATCGAGCGCGTTCCCCGCGCTGCGTGGCATCTTCCCGGGCTAGCGCTTGCCGCCATAACCGACGATGCCAACCATGATCCGTACCAGGTTGTAGCTCGCCCAGCGCAGCAGGCGCGAATGCCAGGGCAGGCGTTTCCAGCTATCGACCGGCAGTTCGCGCGCCCCGTTGCGCATTGCCTGGTCGAGACTTTCGCGCAGACATTTCAGCGAACAGCGAATCCTTGACGACGATATTCGCTTCCCTGGCCAGGAGCAGACTGAAGGGATCGATGTTCGACGAGCCGACGGTCGCCCAGTGGCGGTCGACGACCGCCACCTTGGCATGCAGGAAGCTGCGTCGATACTCGAAAATGCGTATGCCGGAGCCCAGCAGGCGGCCGTAAAGCGCCTGCGTGGCGTAGTGCATGAGCCGATACTCGATCCGCCCCTGCAACAGAATGACGACGCGAACGCCGCGCTTTACCGCGTCGTGCAAGGCGCGGCGAAACCGGCGACCGGGCAGGAAATAGGCGTTGGCGAGGAGAATGTCCTTCCCGCGCAGCGCCGATCGCCTCGAGATAGGCCTCCTCGATATCGCGGCGGTGGAGAATATTGTCACGCACCAGAAATGCTGCGGTCTGCTCCCCGCACGGTGCGAGATCGGTCGGCACGCCTCTCGTCACGCGGTAACGACGATTGAGCTTCGCCCACAGCACGATTTCCCATAGCCGATGTTGCGCCTGCTGGATCGGCGCCAGCAAGGGGCCTTCGACGCGAACCGCGTAGTCGTAGCGGGGCGGAATCTGATAAGGCGTATTGAGATCATCGATGACATTGATGCCGCCAACAAAGGCAATTTCGCCGTCGATCACCGCCAGCTTGCGGTGCAAACGACGCAGACGATGGCGGCGCAAACGGAAGCGCGCGATGTCGGGTCGGTAGACCATTGCCTGCACGCCTGCGGCGACCAGCCCCGGTTGCAGGCGGTCGGCAAACTCGCGGGCCCCGAAGCCGTCGACCAGAACGCGTACCGTGACACCGCGTCGGGCAGCCATCGACAGCGCCGCAGCCACCGCCTGGCCCGTCGCATCGTCCTCGAATATGTAGCTTTCCAGGTGCACGTCGTGCCGTGCGCCGTCGATCGCCCTGATCAGCTCCGGAAAGTACTCGCTGCCGCTGTTGAGCAAGGTCAGGCGGTTCCCGGGCAGGAACTCAGCGGCCATGGAGTCGGCTCCGGCTGCGCCGCGTGCACCAGCTTGTTGCCATCATCTGCCCTGCGACCTCGAAAAACCCACTTAGAAACGCCGGCCAACCGGGTCCGCCACCGCCCCCATGCGCACCACGCCCATCACTCCACCATCGCCGCGACGGAGTCCAGCGCCCATTTTCAACGCTTCACGAAGCGGCGTCCAGCGCCATGCACAAAGCGGTTCGCGCAGCTCGGAGCGCTTGGGCGCCGTGAAAATGTGCCATGCCCATGCCATCGGCAGCGCACCAATCAAGGAATCGACGGTCACAGCTTGCCGGCGGGAGAAACGAGGGTGAGAATGCGAGTTTCTCCCCTCGGCGAACAGCCGCCTGGCCAGGCTTGCGCCTGATCGCAGGCCCGGCACCGGATGGTCGGAGCCTTGATCCACGTCAAGGCCGAGCGGCCGGCACTGCTCTCTAATACACGGTTTTCTTTCGGGAAGTGCCACGATGTTTCGAATCTCCCAGTACATGCAGGAACTTGTCGCACCCAAGCAGCCCGGCCCCAAGCAGAACCCGCCGGCGCCGGTGGTGATCTGGAATCTCATCCGCCGCTGCAACCTGACCTGCAAGCACTGCTATTCGATTTCCGCCGACAAGGACTTCCCCGGCGAACTGAGCACCGACGAAATTTTTTCGGTGATGGACGATCTCAAGCGTTTTCGCGTTTCCGGTGCTGATTCTTTCCGGTGCGAGCCGCTGCTGCGAGCGGACATCTTCGCCATCGCCCAACGGGCGAAAGCGATGGGCTTCTACGTCGGGCTGTCGTCCAATGGTACGCTGATCGACGCGACGAACATCGATCGCATCGCCGAGTGCGATTTCGACTACGTCGGCGTTTCGCTCGACGGCATGGGCGCGGACACACGACAAGTTCCGGCGCATGGAAGGTGCCTTCGATGCTTCATTGAAAGGCATTCGCCTGTGCCGTGACCTCGGTCTGAAGATCGGCGTCCGCTTCACGATGACCCAGGACAATGCGCACGACCTGCCGCGCCTGCTCGAACTGGTCGAGGACGAAGGCATCGACCGCTCTACTTTTCGCACCTCAACTACGCTGGCCGCGGCAACAAGAACCGCAAGGACGATGCCCAGCACAAGCTGACGCGCTGGGCGATGGATCTGCTCTTCGATACCTGTTGGGATTATCAGCAGCGCGGCCTGCACAAGGAATTCACGACCGGCAACAATGACGCCGACGGCGTCTACTTCCTCTACTGGGTCAAGAAGAAATTCCCCGACAAGGCGGCCAATATCCGTGCCCGGCTGGCGCAATGGGGTGGCAATTCATCGGGAGTGAATGTTGCCAACATCGACAATCTGGGCAACGTCCATCCGGACACCATGTGGTGGCACTACAACCTCGGCAACATTCGCGAGCGGCCCTTCTCGGAAATCTGGACCGACGTTTCCGATCCCTGATGGCCGGTCTGAAACAGTTTCCGCGTAGCGTCTCCGGACGTTGCGGCGACTGCCAGCACTTCGACATCTGCAACGGCAACACGCGCGTGCGCGCCCAACAGCTGACCGGCGACGCCTGGGCCGAAGACCCGGGCTGTTATCTGGACGACGAGGAAATCGGGTCGAGCCTGGCCGCGAACGCCTGACCGTCACCCCGCACATCAGACTGCGGAGAGCCTGATGAACTGGCGCCTGGGAATTTCTGCCGTCTGCCTAGCAGCGTCTCTTGCCAGTGGATCGTCGTTCGCCGGCGCAGCCGATGTTCCCGGCGTACAGGCACTGTACAAGGAGCACTGTGCCGATTGCCACGGCGAGACGCGCTTCGGCGGTATCGGTCCGGCGCTACTGACGGAGAACCTGGCCCGACTGCGAGGCCGGAAGCGCTGAGTGATGGGCGAAGGGACGGTGGCCACGCAAATGCCGGCGTCGCGACAAGTTGAGCGCCGACCAGGTGCAGAAAACTCGCACGCCTGATCTACGCAAGGATGACGCCGGCGCCGCAATGGGGACGAAGCGAGATTCGCCTCCTCGCAGATGGTCACGACGACGCCGCCAAGGCCCGACCGGCTGGCGCGGGCTGAAAAGGCGCCGACCGCCTCAACTCTTAATCGTCGTCGAAACCGGCGACAATCACGTCTTCGGTACTCGACGGCGGCCCAAGCTCGAAACGCCTGTACCGCTTTTACCGCCGCTACGCGCTGCACGGCGGACAGAAGTTCTCGCCTGCGGCCCAGCCTTCGTCTATTCGCTTCGCGCGACGGCTGT
>NZ_CAJQUD010000004.1:0-197735 GCF_907163205.1 Candidatus Accumulibacter sp. ACC007
CGACAGGAAAACCATGAAATCCTTACACCAGGACTGGCTTGCCAACGTCCGCAACGATCTGCTCGCCGGCCTGGTGGTCGCGCTGGCGCTGATTCCCGAAGCGATTGCCTTCTCGATCATCGCCGGCGTAGACCCGAGGGTCGGGCTGTACGCGTCGTTCCGCATCGCCACGGTGATGGCCTTCGCCGGCGGTCGCCCGGGAATGATTTCTGCCGCCACCGGCGCCATGGCGCTGCTGATGGTCACGCTGGTCAAGGACTACGGCCTGCAATACCTGCTCGCCGCGACGATACTCACCGGCGTGCTGCAGATCGTCGCCGGCTGGCTCAGGCTCGGTGCGCTGATGCGTTTCGTGTCGCGCTCGGTGATCACCGGTTTTGTGAACGCGCTGGCGATCCTGATCTTCATGGCCCAGTTTCCCGAACTGGTCGGCGTCAGCTGGGTGGTCTATGCGATGGTCGCGGCAGGCCTGGCGATCATCTACCTGTTCCCCTACCTGAGCCGGGCGGTGCCATCGCCGCTGGTGGCGATTGTCGCCCTGACCGCGCTTGCGCTGGGCCTGGGCCTCGACATCCGCACGGTTGGCGACATGGGCGAGTTGCCCGACAGCCTGCCGATCTTCCTCCTGCCGGACGTGCCGCTGAATCTTGAAACCCTGCGCATCATCTTCCCGGTATCGGCGACGCTGGCGGTGGTCGGCCTGCTCGAATCGATGATGACGGCGTCGATTGTAGACGAACTCACCGACACCGGCAGCGACAAGAATCGCGAATGCGTCGGCCAGGGCGTGGCCAACATCACCTGCGGCTTCCTCGGCGGCATGGCCGGCTGCGCGATGATCGGCCAGTCGGTGATCAACGTGAAATCCGGCGGGCGCGGCCGCCTTTCCACCCTGGCGGCGGGCGTCTTCCTGCTGCTGATGGTGGTCTTCGCCGGTGACTGGGTGGCGCGCATTCCGATGGCCGCGCTGGTCGCGGTCATGATCATGGTTTCGATCGGCACCTTCAACTGGGCGTCGGTGCGCGACCTGCGCGCGCACCCGAAAAGCTCCAGCGTGGTCATGCTGGCGACGGTGATCGTGGTCGTCGCCACGCACGACCTGGCCAAGGGGGTGCTGGTGGGCGTGCTGCTCTCCGGCTTCTTCTTCGCGCACAAGGTCGGCAAGATCCTGCACATCGGATCGATGTCCGAGGACGAGGGGCGCGTGCGCACGTACAAGGTGACCGGGCAGGTGTTCTTCGCCTCGGCCGAGCGCTTCGTCAACGCCTTCGACTTCCGGGAAGTGATCGAGAAGGTGCGCATCGACGTCAGCCGCGCCCACTTCTGGGACATCACCGCGATCAGCGCGCTCGACAAGGTGGTCGTCAAATTTCGCCGCGAGGCGACGGAAGTCGAAGTCATCGGCCTCAACGAAGCGAGCAGCACGATGGTCGACCGCTTCGCGGTGCACGACAAACCGGATGCCGTCGAGCAGCTGATGGGCCATTGAGAGGGAATCCGAAATGAACAGCAACCGGCAAGACAAGGTGATGGCCTGCGTCGATCAATCGCACTTTTCCGACCATGTGGCCGACTACGCGGCCTGGGCCGCGCGCCGGCTGGCGGCACCGCTCGAGTTCCTGCACGTCATCGACCATCATCCGGAGATCGGTTCTGGCGACGACCACAGCGGGGCAATCGGCGTCGATGCGCAGGAGAAACTGCTCAGCCGCCTCTCGAGCGAGGACGAACTGCGCACCAAGGCCGCTCGCGAGCAGGGCCGCATCTTCCTCAATCGCCTGCGTGAACGCGCCATCGCCGCCGGTGGCCACTCGGTCGACGTCCGCCAGCGGCATGGCGAACTGGCGGAGACGCTGGCCGAACAGGAAAGCGGCGTGTCCATGATCGTCCTCGGTCGGCGCGGGGAAGCGGCCGAGCACGGCCAGCGCGACAGTGGCCGCGCTATCGGCCGCGCTATCGGCCGCAACGTCGAGCGCGTCGTGCGCGCGCTGCACAAACCGATCCTCACCGTCACCGCCGACTTCCAGGAACCGCGGCGGGTGATGATCGCCTTCGACGGCGGCATCGTCACCCGCCGCGGCGTCGAGATGGTCGCCGCCAGCCCGCTTTTTCGTGATCTTCCGGTGCACCTGCTGATGTCCGGCAAGGAAAGCCGGGAGGCGTGCAAGCAACTCGAATGGGCCGCCACCACCCTGTCCGCGGCCGGCTTTTCCGTGCCGACCAGCTTGATTCCCGGCGACGCGGAAAGCGTCATTGCCAGAACGGTTCGCGAGCAGTCGATCGATCTGCTGATCATGGGCGCCTATTCGCATTCGCCGCTGCGCAGCCTGCTCTTCGGCAGCAAGACCTCTGACCTGCTGCGCTCGGCCACCATCCCGACCCTGTTGCTGCGCTGACCTCCCGCGGCGTTCGACCGAGGCGGCGGCAACGGGGACCTCTGTCGCGGCGTCAAACCTGGCCGCTCGCGATCCCGTCAGGTGACTGCATTGGGGCGCCTGTGCCGAGAGCCGGCGGGCGGGCGACACTAATAGGATTAGAATCAGCCTGACACGGCAAGCCCAGCGACGCTGCACCCCGTCACACTTCATTTCCGGCCACGGCATCACCACTGGCGAAGGCCCGCGCTCCATGCTGCCTGCCGAACTGGCTCGCTGGCGGCGCGGGCCGGCAAGGCTCGCCGTGGCTGCGCCAAGCCAGCCCGCTGGCCCGACCGGCGTCGACGACCACAGGATCCTCGCGATGCACCAGAAGATTTCGCTCATCGTGCAACCCGGTGACAGTTTCTTCCCGATCGTTCGGGCGATCGACCATGCCGATCACACGATCAACCTGACCGTCTTCCGCATGGACGACCCGATCATCCAGCGCGCACTCATCGAGGCCCGCCAGCGGGATGTCCGCATTCGCGTGCTGATCTCCAGCAGCGCCCGCGGCTGGCGAGAGCAGAACCACAAGCTGGTCAAGGAAGCCACCGAGGCGGGTATCGCCACCCGAGAACCCGCTGGCGACAGCAAGCGCGCACGCTACCACTACAAGATGATGACGGTGGACGACAAGGAGGCCTTCGTATTCACCTTCAACCCGACACGCGAAAACCTGCACTACGCGCGCGACTTTGGCATCGAGGTCTTCAGCCCGGCCATCGCCGGCGAGATCAACCGTTTGTTCGACGCCGACTGGCACGACCGGCCTTTCGCCGCCGACCATGAATCGCCCCTGCTGGTCAGTCCGTTCAACAGCCGGCAGAAGATGACCGACCTGCTCGCCGCTGCGACGAGCTCGATTCAGATCACCGACGCCAAGCTGCAGGATCCGGCCATTGTCGCCCTGCTCGTGAAGAAAGCGCGCAGCGGTATCCCGGTTCGCGTCCTCGGCGACGAACGGCACACCAGCAGGCTGCCGGCAGAGATCGCCTTTCGCGCCGTTGCACGCTACCGGCTGCACGCCAAGTGCACGATCATCGACGGCGCCACGGCGGTCATCGGCAGCATGAACCTGCGCACGGAGAGTCTTGATCGCCGCCGCGAACTGTCGATCACGGTTGACGATGGCGAGGTCCTGCAGCGCCTGAACGCGGTCTTCGAAAGCGACTGGGAACGCCGGGCGGCGCCCCGCTCCGACAACGTGACAACGCAGGTACTGCGGGCGTTTCCGCCAGCGCGCCCGGAGCCTGCCCAACCGCCCGCGCCGGGCCTGGTGCTGATCTCGCGCAGCAACACGCTGCTGCGCCACGTCATCAACGACGGGACGACGAGCATCGGACGGGCGGAGGAGAACGATCTGGTGATCAGGGACCCCTCGGTCAGCCGATATCACGCCCGCATGGAGCTGGATGCGGGCATCTGCACGCTGACCGACCTCGACAGCGGCAACGGCACCTTCGTCAACGGTGAGCGGATCGCGGGCGAGAAGTGGCTGCGTCCTGGCGATGTCCTCAGCTTTGCCCGGAGCGAAGAGTTTCGCCTGCTCGAAGTCTAGCTGCGGCGGGCACGCTCGGCGGCCACCGCTTCAAGGCCTGCGTCAGAATGGGCGTGCCCGTCCAGCCATTGGCCAGGGCGTTGACCTCGCTCGCCGCCCCCTGCTCTTCGCATGGCCGACATCCGCTGCGCGCGAAGCTAATCGCGAAGGTCGGTCACCGGCTCGGCGCCAAAGCCGTCGTCCAGCAGATACGCCACCAGACGCCCGGCGCACTCGCCGGCGTCGGCAAGCTGGCCGTTGCGCTGCAGGGCCTCGAACTTGCCGCGCACGGGAAAGCGGGCCAGCGGCGTGGCGCGGATTTCGGCCTGCATCTCGGTATCGATGACCCCGGGCGCGACGCTGGCGATGCGCACGCCCGGCACCCGGTCGAGGGCCACCGAACGCGCGTGCTGGTCGAGAGCCGCCTTGCTCGCACAGTAGACGCTCCAGCCGGGGTAGGGGCTGCGCGCAGCGCCGCTGGAAACGTGCAGGATGCGCTTTTCGGGGACTTCCGCTGCGACCGCGATGACGGCATTGGCCAGGATCAGCGGGGTGGCGACGTTGATGTTCAGGGCACTGGCGATCGCCGCGTTATCCGCGCTGCCGACCGCGCCGACGGGTTGCACCGTGCCGGCGTTGTTGATCAGCAGGATCGACGTGCAGCCGGCAAGAAATAGTCGCAAGTCGTCACCGCCAAGCCAGGATTGCAGCGCTGCGACGTCGCTCAGGTCGATGGCCCGCTCGTGGAACAACTGTGGGCAGGCCGCCGCCAGCCCGGCGTTGCCGTGCCGAGCCAGGCCGAGCACGGCAATGCCGCGTGCCAGCAGGGTTTCCGCAATCGCCGCGCCGAGGCCGCGACTGTGTCCGGTAACGATGGCTTTCATGTCGGTTTCCTCTGCGAATGGTGATTGCACGCCGGCAATTATGGCGGCAGGCACGCTGTGCGAAAAGAGCGGCGGCGCCACCCGCCGCGCCACTCGCGGCTTCCACGCCACGCAGCAGCTGTGCTATTACTTGCCGTTCCCGATCAACCCCGCTCCGGGGAGACTGACCATGGCCGAGTACTGCGCACAGCTTCTCTGGCTTCGTGGCGAGCAGGATTTCCTCGCCAACCGCTACAGCCGCCGCCACCTGCTGCGCTTCGATGGCGGCCTCGAAATTCCTGCTTCGTCGTCGCCGCACGTCGTTCCGGTACCCATGTCCGATCCGGCAGCCGTGGATCCGGAAGAGGCTTTTGTCGCTTCGCTGGCCAGTTGCCACATGCTGTGGTTCCTTTCCATCGCCGCCCGGCGTGGTTTCTGCGTCGACCGCTACGCCGACAGCCCGGTCGGCGTGATGGCGAAAAACAGCGACGGCAAGCTGGCAATCACCGTCGTCACGCTCAAACCGGAGGTGGCGTTCGCGGGCAATCGCGCGCCTGGGCGCGAAGACGTGATGCAGATGCACCAGCAGGCGCACGCGGAGTGCTTCATCGCCAACTCGGTGAAATCCGAAGTGCGTTGCGAACCGGTTTTTGCCACATCACCCGACTGAGCTGCCGGCAGCCCGGCCGTTTCAGGAGCGCTACCCCGGCCGGACGCCGATCAGCGCTTCGGGCAACAGCCCCTCCACCACTTTCGCCAGCGCGGCCCCCAGGCGGGCGTGCTGGTCGGCGTCGAGATGCACGCCGTCGAGTTGACTGACTGCTGCCACCGTGCCGGCGTCGAAGTAGGGACAGCCAAGCGTGTCGGCGACCTCGCGGCAGGCGGCGGCGAGTCCGATGCACTTGCGCTCGCCGCCGACGAACTTCGGCGCGATCGTTCCGCGCGGTTCCTCCTGCGGCGGCGGCGCGACGAGCAGGATCGGCGGCACCGGCATAGCGGGCTCGATCGGCGCCTGACGGATGGCGTTGACCAGGGCAGCGAGGCCCTGCGCCGAGTGCCAGGCGTTGTGCGGGTGAATCAACTGGAAATCGTTGCTGCCCAGCATCAGGATCACCAGCGCCAGCGGCGAGTGGATCTCGATGCGCTGAGCGAGGCCGTCGATGCCCTTGCGACCGGGCTTGAAGGGATCGTCCCAGACGGTCCGACGACCGTTGAGGCAGTCCTCGATGACGCGCACGCGGCGGCCATCCGCGTTGAGCAGGTTTTCCATCACCCCCGGCCAGCGCTCGTCGAAACTCAGCCGACGACGCGTTTCGGGAATGATCCCCCAGGAGAGGGAATCGCCATAGAGAAGAATCTGCAGCATCGCAGGCACCTCGAGGTCTTCATCGAAGGGGAGGAGCTTGCCATCTTCAGCGACGGTCGACAAGCTCTCTGCACGACGACAGCGCTCCGGCAAAACGACCGCTCTGCAGCATCCGGCCGGCGGGAGCGCCAGGGAACCGTGCCTACTGCATCGAGTGCAGGCCGATGATGTTGCCTTCGCTATCCTGGACCAGCGCGATATGGCCGTATTCACCGATCGCCATCTTCGGCTGGATGACCCGGCCCCCCGCCTCGACCGCTCGCTCGGCCTCGTTGGCAGCGTCGTCGCAGTTGAAATAGACCATCGTGCCGCCCTTTCCCGGAGCGTTCATCGGGTGCCGCACCAGCGCACCGGCAGCGCCACCCCCGCCCTCGACCCACGAGAATGCGTACATTTCGCCGCCTTCACCGATTTCGGGCAGGGCGATCAGCTCACGCCCGAATACCGCCGTGTAGAAGTCGCGCGCGCGGGTCATGTCTGAAACGTAGATCTCGAACCATCCAACCGGATTTGCGGGCTTTTCCATGCGGATACTCCTCGGTTTGTCATTCGAAAGGGATGGCGATGCTCTGCCGGTGGAAAACAGGTACGCGAGAATGAGTACGGGCTCAGAAGCGATGGAGCAGGACTTCGGCGACGAAGCGGCTGCCCATGTAGGCCAGCAGCAGAACGAGAAATCCGGCCAGCGTCCAACGCAGCGCGATGCGCCCGCGCCAGCCGTAGATACGCCGGCCGACGAGCAGGGCGGCGAAAATGGCCCACGAAGCGAAGGCGAACAAGGTCTTGTGGTCGAGGACCATGGCCTTGCCAAAAATGGCTTCGGAGAACATGACACCGCTGACCAGCGCCACGGTCAGCAACAGGAAGGCGACAGTGATCATGCGAAAGAGCAGCGCTTCCATGGTCAGGATCGGCGGCAGGCTGGACAAGCTCTTGGTAATCGCCCGCTGATGCAGCTTGCGCTCGGCGAAACCCATGAAGATGGCGTGCAGTGCGGAGAGGGTAAACAGGCTGTAGGCCAGCATCGCGGTCAGGAAATGGAGCTGGAAACCCCAGGCACCGGCATGCGCGATGACGCGCAATTGCGGAAACACGGCCGGCGACAGCGCGCCGAGTGCGGCGAGCGGCAGGACCATCGGCTGCAGACCGTCCATGCGCGAACGGAAGCTCTCCAGCCAGTAGATGAGGACGGCCAGCCAGAGCATCAGCGACATCGCGAAGCTGAACGAGAAGCGCATGCCACCGGCGCTGAACAGCCCCTGGTAAAGCCCGAACCCCTGAATCACGAGGGCGCCGAAGAGGACCCCGCGCTCCCATCCCTGCATCGGCAGGGTGACCAGTGGGCGGTCGCTTTCACGCCAGCGCGTATGCCAGAAATGCGCGCCCATCGCCGCGTAAATCAGCGATGAAACGATGTGCGGGAGAAGCTGCAGTAGAATGTCTGGCATTTTTTGAGTTTACACCAAGCCGGAATCCAAATGCTCGACAACCTGACCCAACGCCTTGCCCGCGTCATGAAGACGCTGCGCGGTGAAGCGCGCCTGACCGAAGCCAATATTGGTGACGCGCTGCGCGAAGTTCGCCTCGCCCTGCTCGAAGCCGACGTCGCCTTGCCGGCCATCAAGGAACTCATCGCCGCGGTCCGCGAGAAAGCGATCGGCGAGGAAGTGATCGGCTCGCTGAGCCCGGGGCAGGCACTGATCGGCGTCGTCCATCGTGAGCTGACCAAGCTGATGGGTGACGCGCACAGCGGCCTGAACATGGCCACCCAACCACCGGCGGTCATGCTCATGGCCGGCCTGCAGGGTGCCGGCAAGACGACCACCGTCGGCAAGCTGGCCAAGATGTTGCGCGAGACGCAGAAGAAGAAGGTGCTGGTGGTTTCCTGCGACGTTTATCGTCCGGCGGCCATCGAGCAGTTGAAGACCGTCGCTGCACAGGCAGGGGTCGACTTTCTGCCCTCGACTCCGAGCGAAAAGCCGGTGGACATCGCCCGCAACGCGCTCGATTGGGCGAAACGGCACTTTCACGACGTGCTGCTCGTCGACACCGCCGGCCGCCTGGCCATCGACGAGGCGATGATGAAGGAGATCGCCGAGCTGCACGCGGCGGTCAAGCCGATCGAAACGCTGTTCGTCGTCGATGCCATGCTCGGTCAGGACGCGATCAATACGGCCAAGGCATTCAGCGAGGCGCTGCCGCTCACCGGCATCATCCTGACCAAGCTCGACGGTGACGCGCGGGGTGGCGCGGCACTGTCGGTGCGCCACGTCACTGGCCGGCCGATCAAGTACGCCGGCGTCGGCGAGAAACTGACCGGCCTGGAAGCGTTCCACCCGGAGCGCATGGCGTCGCGAATCCTCGGCATGGGCGACGTGCTGTCGCTGATCGAAGACGCGAAGAAGGGCATCGACGAGCAGCAGGCGGTGGACTTCGCCAAGAAGCTCAAGTCAGGCCGGGGCTTCGACCTCAACGACTTCAAGGGCCAGATCAGCCAGATGCGCAAGATGGGCGGCCTGTCGTCGATGATGGAGAAACTGCCGGCACAGTTTTCGCAGGCGGCGGGCCAATTGCCGGCAGGCGGCGAGGAAAAGGCGGTGGCCAGAATCGAGGGCATCATCAACTCGATGACCCCGGCCGAGCGGGTCAATCCGGAGCTGCTAAAGGCCGCGCGCAAGCGCCGCATCGCGCTCGGTGCCGGCGTTCAGGTGCAGGAAGTCAATCGCCTGCTGAAGCAGTTCGAACAGACGCAGAAGATGATGAAGCAGTTCTCGAAAGGCGGCATCGGCCAGCTCATGCGTGGCCTGAAAGGGATGATGCCGGGGATGCGCTGAGGACGGTGCAGGCGCCAGGACAATCCGAACGCCGGATCAGCGCAGGGCCAGTGCGCTCGGGGTGAACTTCCACTGGTTTTGCCAGGCTGCGCGCACCATGTTCGGGTAGGCGGCCTGGCCAAGACTGCCGTTGTAACGGCCGAGCGCGCGGTAGAGATCGCCGCGCTCGATGTCCAGGTAGTGGCGAAGGATGGTGCATCCGTAGCGCAGATTGGTGCGCAGATGGAAGAGGTTGTCGTCGCTGCGTCCGACCAGTTTGACCCAGAAGGGCATCACCTGCATGAAGCCGCGCGCGCCGGCGCTGGACACGGCGTATTTCTTGAAGCCACTTTCCACCTGGATCAGACCAAGGACCAGCTGCGGGTCGAGACCCGCCCGCGTCGCTTCGTAATGCACCGAACGCAGGAATTCCTGGCGGGCCACCCGGTCGGGAATGCGTTTGACAAGGCGTCCCGACATCTCGCTGAGCCAGTCGGTGGCGACCGCCGAATCCTCGAACGAGCTGTGCTGCGGCGCGCGATCGGAGACCGATCGCGACAGCGCGCCATGCACGCTGGCCGAAAGCGGTTCGTACTTCTGCGCCCCGGCGAGTGCCGCGGACGGTGCCAGCAGCGGCAGCGCGAGCAGCAGCAGCGGAATGAGCGTCAGGACGCGGCGCACAGCCGGGCTTTCAGGAAGGAGCCGATCTCGGCGAGCGGCAACATCTGCGACTCGGCGTCGCCACGTCCCTTGTACTCGAGCTTGCCTTCGGCGAGACCCCGGTCGCCGACGACGACCCTGTGCGGAATGCCGATCAGTTCCATTTCGGCAAACATCACGCCCGGACGCTCGTTGCGATCGTCGAGCAGAACGTCGATGCCGGCATTGCTCAATTCGGCGTACAAGGTATCGGCCGCGGCCTTGACGGTTGCGCTCTTCGCGTAACCCATGGGGACGATGCACACCTCGAACGGAGCGATCGCCGCGGGGAAACAAATTCCCCGTTGGTCGTGCCCCTGCTCGATGGCCGCCCCGACGATACGCGTAACGCCGATCCCGTAGCAGCCCATTTCCATGATCTTGCTCTGCCCGCCCTCGTCGAGAAAGCTGCACTTGAGTGCCTCGGCATACTTGGTCCGGAGCTGGAAGATATGGCCCACCTCGACGCCACGGCAAAGTTCCAGGTGGCCTTTGCCGTCAGGCGACGGGTCGCCGGCGACGACGTTCCTGAAATCGGCGACCAGCGTCGGCTCGGCGACGTCACGGCCAAAGTTCACGCCGGTGAGGTGGTACCCGGCCTCGTTGGCTCCGCAAACGAAGTCGCCCATCACCGCGACGCTGCGATCAACGTAGATCGGCAGCTCGCCAACGGCAACCGGGCCGAGATAGCCGGGCTGACAGCCCAGCGCGCCGATGATCTCGTCTTCCCGCGCAAAGCGAAACTCGCCAAGCTGCTTGGCCGCCTTCACTTCGTTCAGATTATGGTCGCCACGGAGCAGGATCATGGCCAACGAGCCAGGCTTTTCGGCTGCCGGGTCGACAACAACGGCAATCACCTTGACCGTTCGGATCAGCGGCAGGCCGAGAAACTCGGCGACGTCGGCACAGGTGATGCGGCCCGGCGTGGCAACTTTCTGCATGGACTCGGCAGCAGGCGGGCGCGCGGCTGCCGGGGCAAGGGCTTCGGCGAGCTCGACGTTGGCGGCAAAATCCGAATCCGGACAATAGGCCAGTGCGTCCTCGCCAGAGTCTGCCAGGACGTGGAACTCGTGCGATCCCGTACCGCCGATCGAACCGGTATCCGCCGCGACGGCACGGAACTTCAGTCCCAGGCGGGTGAAGATGCGCGTATAGGTTTCGAACATGTTGCGGTATTCGCGCTGCAGGTCGGCGAAACTGCTGTGGAACGAATAGCCATCCTTCATCAGGAATTCGCGGCCGCGCATGATTCCGAAGCGCGGCCGGATCTCGTCGCGGAACTTTACCTGCACCTGGTAGAAGTGCAGCGGCAGCTGACGGTAGCTCTTCACGTCCTTGCGCACGACGTCGGTTATCACTTCTTCGTGCGTCGGACCGATGACGAAATCGCGCTGGTGACGGTCCTTGCAGCGTAGCAATTCGGGACCGTACTTCTCCCAGCGTCCGGATTCCTGCCACAGCTCGGCCGGCTGCACCGCCGGCATCGACAATTCAATCGCCCCGGCGCGGTCCATCTCCTCGCGCACGATCCGCTCCACCTTGCGCAGCACGCGCAGGCCAAGCGGCATCCACGTGTAGATCCCGCCGGCCAGGCGTTTGATCATTCCGGCGCGCACCATCAGCTGGTGACTGATCACCTCAGCGTCGGAAGGCGCCTCTTTGAGTGTCGCCAGGAAGAAACGGGAAGTGCGCATGAGAATCCGCTGCAAAAGGAAGGAAACGGCGATTTTACTCGACAGAGAGCCGATCGGCGACGCCTATTGCGCGCACAAGCGCACGCCGTTCAGGTCACTGGCAGGGCGGCCAGCGCCCCGCCGGCGCGGAATTCTGCTGGCCAGCGCCTGGCTGACGGGCATGACTTTGATCTAATTGCGCCAACCTCCACCCGAGCGGCTGGTCGCCGGCGGCAGAGGGTCTCTACTTCGCGCTTCGGTGAGCGTGCGCTGCCGAGCGTATGCGCTCCTTTGCAAGGGCATGGAAGTGTGAAAAAATGCGCTCAATCAATAGAATTGCAGGTTCCATAAATGCTTGATCGTGAAGGCTATCGCCCGAACGTCGGCATCATTCTTTGTAATACCAAGAACGAGGTGTTCTGGGGCAAGCGTATCAGAGAGCATTCATGGCAGTTTCCGCAAGGCGGCATCAAGCGGGGCGAAACGCCGGAACAGGCGATGTACCGTGAATTGCACGAAGAGGTAGGCCTGTTGCCGGAACATGTGTTCATCCTTGGTCGCACCAAAGACTGGTTGCGCTACGACGTTCCGACGCACTGGGTAAGACGCGAATGGCGTGGCAGTTACCGAGGCCAGAAGCAAATTTGGTTTCTGCTGCGGCTGATCGGGCGCGACAGCGACGTTTCCTTGCGCGCCTGCGACCATCCCGAGTTCGATGCCTGGCGCTGGAATCATTACTGGGTGTCACTCGACGCGGTAATCGAGTTCAAGCGCAGGGTCTACGAAGAGGCATTGAACGAACTCGCCCGCTTCCTGAACGCCGACCACCGGCGGGCACGCCGTTCCACGACGCCTGAGGCGATGGGTTTGGCGATCGAGGCGACAGGAAAGAAATGAAATCCACCGTCCCTGAACTGCAGCAACGCACGCGCCCCAGCCGTGCCGTATCCCTCTCGTGCCTGGCCTGCTGCTTCTTGCCGCTGGCCGCTCTATTGTCGCCGCCGGCCTCTTCGGCCAGCGACGATAGCGATGGTGGCGGCTCTGCAAAGCAAGGCACAGAAGCGATCGAAGTGCAGTTCCCAGCGTTTCCGCAGGCCGAGAACCTGATCCCGTTCACGGTCAGCGCGACCGCGGAGAGCAAATTCATGATCGACAGCGAGTCGCTATCGGTCAGCCCAGAGCGCGTCGTTTACTACACGCTGGTCATCGTGAGCTCCGCCGGCGCGCGCAACGTCAGCTATGAAGCGATACGCTGTGCCACCGGCGAGCGCCGCGTCTATGGCTTTGGTCGCTCCGACGACACCTGGTCCAAAGCACGCAGCGAGCAGTGGCTACGGATCCAGGAAAGCACGGTCAACCGGCAGCACGCAGCATTGTTTGGCGAGTATTTCTGCACCGTCGGCACCAGCCTGCGCGATGCCGACGACGCGCGCCGCATTCTCCGCTCCGGCGGCCATCGAGCCAACCTTCGCCCGTAGGGTCGCTGGTCTCTTGAGCTCGCCGCACAACCACCGGAACAGCAAGGGCCGCGCATGATCACCGATCGCATCGTCATCGAGTTCGACAAGGCCCTGCGGACGCTTTTTGCGCCCGCGCCGACCACTCGCCAGGTTCCCGGCAGCGAGCAGCCGGAAGCGGAGTTGTCGGACAAGGAGCGGGCGCACGCCGCGGCCCTGATGCGAATCAACCATGTCGGCGAGGTCTGCGCGCAGGCACTCTACCAGGGGCAGGCGTTGAGTTGCAGCGATCCGCAAGTCAGGCAGGCGCTGCAGCAAGCCGCGCATGAAGAAACAGAACACCTGGCCTGGACCGAGCGCCGCCTCGCTGAACTGCGTGGGCGGACCAGCCTGTTGAACCCACTCTGGTACCTCGGCGCCCTGTCCATCGGACTTGGAGCGGGCAAACTGGGCGATACGTGGAGCCTGGGTTTTCTTGCCGAGACCGAGAGACAGGTCGAGGCACACCTCGACCAACATCTCGGCGATCTACCATGGCAGGACCTCAAGTCACGCGCGATTGTCGAGCAAATGCGCCTGGACGAGATTTCACACGCCGCGACCGCCGTGCGCCTGGGCGCTCGCGAATTGCCGGCCGGCGCCAGGCTGGCGATGCGCCTGGTATCGCGCACGATGACGGGCACCGCCTACTACGTCTAGGCTGGACGCCGCGGCGCACGCCAATCGAGGCGCGCAGGCCGGCAGCCACTGCTGATTTCCGGACGCAGCCTCCACCCCACTTCACTCGTCGACGATTTCGAAATCGTGCGTGATCTCCGCGGTCTTGCTGAGCATGCTGGTCGCCGAGCAGTACTTGTCCTTCGACAACTCGATGGCACGCGCCACCGCCTCCGGCTTGAGCTGCTTCCCGGTGACGCGAAAGTGGAAATGAATGCGTGTAAATACCCGCGGCTCGACGACTGCGCGCTCTGCCTGCAAGCTGACCTCGACGCCTTTAACCGCATGCCGCCCTTTCTTGAGAATCAGGACGACATCGAAGGCCGCGCAACCACCGGCGCCAGCAAGCATCAGCTCCATCGGACGTGGCGCCAGGTTGCGGCCCCCAGCCTCGATCGCCCCGTCCATGACGACCGTGTGATTGGTCCCCGTTTCTGCGATGAACGACATCCCGTCGCCGGTCCACTTCACCTTACAGTCCATGCCCTTCCCTCCCCTCTTTTCCCCGGCGGGCATGACAAGGTGTCAGACCCCGACCGCAAAGACCTGCGCCCGCCCCCTATTGTAGCCGCAAGGCCCGTAGAGCCGGCAGCCCGCACCAATGCTGCGTCGCAGCATTCCCGCCAAAAACCATCGTTAAAAAAAGGTTTAATTGAATTGCACATTGTGTAACGCATGCACCCAAAACATCCTAGCACATTGTATTAATGTCTATTGTAGTAGCCTACTCGCCTTTCGTTCTAGATTTGCGGAAAAACATGGCGCAGCGCACAAATAATACTTGACCTTTACACTCGGGCGAGCCATAATGCTTTCAACGTAAGCAGTAAGCACCTTGCTGATCGGCCTTTTTTGTTTTTTCGGTTGTCTCCTCCACCCTCCTCCTTTGGTGTGGATTTAGCGCGGCTCCAACGAGCCGCGCTTTTTTTTGTCTGCGATTGACCGTCAATGATGGCAACGAGCAGTGGCCGGGCTCACTGCCCGCACAACGCGTGCGCAGCCGCCCGCGGCAAACGCATTTATTGTCTGCTGCGACCAAAGATCGATTGACACCCACTGTACAGTTACCCTAAGATGCTGGGCTTTCCGTGATCAGGCAAATAAGGACGGCGTTTTTGATGAAGACTTTCTCCGCCAAGTCGCATGAAGTGACACGCGAGTGGCTTGTGGTTGATGCCACGGACAAGGTGTTGGGTCGCCTTGCAACCGAAATTGCTCGTCGCCTGCGCGGCAAGCACAAGCCCGAGTTCACCCCGCACGTCGACACCGGCGACTACATCGTCGTCACCAATGTCGAGAAGCTGCGCGTGACCGGCAACAAGGCCGAAGACAAGAAGTACTATCGCCACTCGGGCTACCCTGGCGGTCTCTACGAGACGAACTTCAGCAAGATGCAGCAGCGCTTCCCGGGCCGCGTCCTTGAACAGGCTGTCAAGGGCATGCTCCCCAAGGGGCCGCTCGGCTACGCCATGCTCAAGAAAATGAAGTGCTACGCCGGCACAACCCATCCGCACGCTGCCCAGCAGCCCAAGGTTCTGGAACTCTAAGGGGTCACAAATGGCTGATAACTATTTCTATGGCACCGGTCGCCGAAAAAGCGCCGTAGCGCGCGTATTCATGAAGCGCGGCAGCGGGAGCTTCGTTGTCAACGGCAAGCCGGTCGATGAGTTCTTCACGCGCGTTACTGGCCGAATGATTGTTCGCCAGCCGCTGCAGCTCATCGAGCAACTGCCGGACTTCGACATTCTGGTCAACGTCGGCGGCGGTGGCGAATCCGGACAGGCTGGGGCGGTGCGGCACGGAATCACCCGCGCCCTGATCGCCTACGACAGCGAGCTCAAGCCGGCACTTTCCAAGGCTGGCTTCGTCACTCGCGATGCACGTGAAGTCGAGCGCAAGAAAGTCGGCTTCCACAAGGCCCGTCGGCGCAAGCAGTTCTCGAAACGATAAGGCGCCAGGTCACGAATCGGCTGCGAACTATTGCCCAGCCAAAAGCCGCCTCAGGGCGGCTTTTGTGTTTTGGGGAGCTCGGGACTATGATGGCAGGCTATCCGGGAGTCTTTAATGATCAAGGTTGGAATCGTCGGCGGCACTGGCTACACCGGTGTCGAACTGCTGCGCTTGCTGGCGCAACACCCACAGGTGCAGCTTGTCGCCATCACCTCGCGTGGCGAGGCCGGCACGGCCGTCTCGGACATGTTTCCCAGCTTGCGGCGACGGCTGGATCTCAAGTTCGAGGATCCGGCCAGCGCTGATCTGCGCAGCTGCGATCTCGTTTTCTTCGCCACTCCCAACGGCGTCGCCATGGCCCAGGCGCCGGCACTGCTCGACGCCGGTGTACGGGTAATCGACCTGGCTGCCGATTTCCGCATCAAGGACGTCGCCGAGTGGGAACGCTGGTATGGAATGTCGCATGCCAGCCCCGACTGGGTGGAAAAAGCAGTCTACGGACTCCCCGAGCACGACCGTTCCGGGATCAGCAAGGCTCGCCTGGTGGCCAACCCGGGGTGCTATCCGACAGCCGTCCAACTCGGCTTCATGCCCTTGGTTGAAGCGGGGGTGGTGGACCTTGACCAATTGATTGCCGACACCAAGTCGGGCGTCTCGGGAGCCGGTCGCAAGGCCGAGATTCCCACACTGTTCGCGGAGGCCTCGGACAATTTCAAGGCCTACGCCGTCCCCGGGCATCGCCATCTGCCCGAAATCCAGCAAGGCTTGACGACCATGGCCGCACAGCCGGTTGGCCTGACCTTCGTCCCGCATTTGACGCCGATGATCCGTGGTATCCATGCGACTCTCTACGCGCGTATCAAGAACGACGCCGACTTTCAGCAGCTTTTCGAAGAACGCTACCGTGGCGAAGCGTTCGTCGACGTCCTGCCCCCCGGATCGCACCCCGACACACGGTCGGTCCGCGCCGCCAATGTCTGCCGCATCGCCCTGCATCGGCCGCAGCAAGGCAAGGTCCTGGTCGTGCTTTCGGTCATCGACAACCTCGTCAAGGGCGCTGCGGGACAAGCGGTGCAGAACATGAACATCATGTTCGGCCGACCGGAAACTGAAGGCCTATGGCAACTGGCGGTGCTTCCCTAAAGCTCAAACGCCTGCGCCAGCGCTTCGGCATCAACGCACCGAAGCTGGCCGTCCGCACGCACTTTCCCTGGTATCTGCGCGCCTTGGCGGTCGTCTCCATGCTGGCCATCATGCTCGCCCTGGCGGCGTGGATTTTCGAAGCCGGTCGGCGCACCGCAAGCTTTCAGGGCAGCGAACTTGTCAGCGAGAATCAGGAGCTGCAAGAACGTATTGCCGAACTCACCTCCGAACTGCACGCGCTACGTGACCACAAGTGGTCCGGCGAGAGCAGCCTGCAGATCGAACGTGCCACGCAACAGCAACTTAGCGCGCAGATCAAGGCTCTCGAAGAAAAGAATACCGCCTTGATGCAGGAACTGGCGTTCTTCGAAGGTTTGATCTCCTCTTCACAGTCACCTGACAAGGCGGGCCTGCGCATCGAGCGCCTGCGCGTCGACCCGCAGGCCTCCCCCGGTCAGTACATGTTTAGCATCCTGCTCGTCAACAGCGCCGGGCAAACGTCAACGGAAGCCAGGGGAACACTTGAGCTGCTGCTCACCGTCCGCCAGGAAGGCAAAAATGTTATCATCCGCCTGCCGTCGAAGGCGGCCCAGGAATCATCGGAGTATCGTCTTGAAATCAAGCACTATCAGCGCATTGAAGGGTTTTTTTCAGTGCCCGTTGGCGCCACGCTGAAAACCGTCGAAGCTCGCGTCTTGCAGGACGGCCAGCTTCGCGCCCGGCAGATGCTGACGCTCTAGAAGGGGCTCGCATGTTTGGTCAAAGCAAGAGCGGCGCGCCGCAGAATCGCATCGACAGTCTGATCGGCGCTGGTACGCGCCTCGACGGTAATCTGACTTTCAGCGGCGGCTTGCGGGTCGACGGCGAAGTGTGCGGCAGCATCAGCAGTGACCAAGCGCAGGCTGGCACTCTCGTGGTCAGCGAACAAGCGAGAGTCGAGGGCAGGATCTCGGTATCGCATGCGGTAATCAATGGCACCGTCGTTGGTCCGATTGTGGCCAGCGACTCACTGGAACTCCTCCCCAACGCACGTGTCACAGGTGACGTTGAATACCGTCAAATCGAAATTCAGCTCGGAGCCATTGTCGAGGGCCGTCTGGTGCATCAGGCAGATACCGGGACACAGGCCCTCAAACTGGCTTCAAGTGGCTGACTTTCTCGTCAGCAGTCTCAGATAACAGCTTCAGGAGGATCACCAATGAACGCAGCAACTGAAATCCCCATGCCTTTCGTCTTTACCGACAACGCGGCCGGAAAAGTGAAGGAATTGATCGAGGACGAAGGCAATCCCGATTTGAAACTTCGCGTTTTCGTCACCGGCGGAGGATGCTCCGGCTTCCAGTACGGTTTCACCTTTGACGAAGTCGCCAACGACGACGACACGGCACTGCAGAAAAACGGCGTAACGCTGCTCGTCGACCCGATGAGCTATCAGTACCTGGTGGGCGCCGAAATCGACTACACGGAAGGCCTCGAAGGCTCGCAATTCGTCATCAAGAACCCGAACGCGTCGACAACCTGCGGTTGCGGTTCCTCGTTCTCGGTCTAGCTGAAGGCAAGCAGGAAAGCCTCTCGTTGGCATCGCTGTCCTGTCTCACTCCGCAGGACAGCCGCACCCCACCCCACTCTCGCCGCTTGCCTCGCCGGGCCAGGTCAGCCAACCCGGTCATAGACTCCCGGCCGGCGCAAACCCGAGCGCGTGTGGAGCGCCGCTAGCCACTGCCAGGATCGCCGGCGCGCTTCGTTGGGTTGAACCAGCGCCACAGCAAGCCCTGTGCATCATGCCCGGTGAGCACGTATTCGAGGGCATTGCGATTGTCGAGCGCGAGGTTCTGCGCTGCCTTGGCGCCCCGCGTGCCGGCAAACAGCAGCTCGTCACCCGGCTTGAGGACCGTTTCATCGTCGGGCAGCTCCTGGTCGCGTCCGTCGCGCACCAGCAACAGCGGCAGCAAGGGCAGGAAGTCCTGGCGTGCGGCCGGGTCGCGCCGCAATATCCCCATACGGATGGTCGCCTGCTCCATCATGAGAAGCTTGTGCGCTGCCGGCGCGTCTGCCGCATTCAGTCGCACGCTCCAGACCAGGGGTACGCGGTGGACACAGAGCTCCTCAAGTTGCCTGGCTACGCTTGCCGCGCGCGTGTCGGGCCAGGCGCGGACATGGCGCAGGAAACGGGTCAGCAGTGGCGAGGTAATCAGCGCCATGCACTCGCGCGCGACGATCCGTGACGGAACCATGGTGAAGTCGGCATCATAGGCGTCGAAGAGGACTTCGTTGGCCACCCGGTTCTGGCGCACCACGACGAATAGCGCCGGGTTGATCTCCTTGGCAGTCATCGCGATCGACAGGTTGTTGGTGTCATTGTCGCCACCGGCGACGATGCCCACCGCGGTTTCTATTCCTGCCAGCCGCAGGGGCTCCGCTTCCATCCCGTGGCCGACGATGTGGCGAACCGTGGCGGGCAGGTTCTGTTCCGGCGCGATGACCGTCAGGCTGACGCCCTGCCGCTCCAGATTACGTACCACCGCCTGCCCGAACAGACCATAGCCACAAACGACCCAGTCGCCAACCGGCGGATCGTGCCGCTCGGGTACTTGCTGTCCGGGCAGCCCGGTGAGCAGGTCTACCAGACGGAACCAACTCGGTGAATGAATCGCCTGCGCCAGATAGTCGGCAAACTTCTCGAAGTGATTGACCACGTAGTGCGTCCCGAAGGACATCATGTTGCGCTCCACCGACGGGCTGGCGACGCGCGCCACGACCATCAGGCGCGGATTGACCAGCCGGCTGGCAATGGCCACCGCAAGATTGGCCGAATCGTCGTCGGTGATCGCCAGCACGCCGCGACAACTACGGTGCTTCAAGCCGGCGAGAATCAGGTTTTGCGGTTGCGCCGCATCGGCACACAGGACGAGAATGTCCGCCGCGAAATCCTCGAGCTCCACTTCCTGGATGCGCTGGTCATTACGCTCGAGCGCCACCACCCGGATGCCGCTGCGATCGAGCGCGCGCGCAATCAGCATCCCTGTTTCGCCACAGCCGCAGACGATGTAGAAAGGCTCGCCGAGATGCCGTACCCGGCGCGCAAACTGGCCGCTCTGCAGGACCTGCTGAAAACCCTTGTCCTGGACCAGCGCGAGCAGGCTGATGATCGAGTATGACCAGCCGATCACCGAGAGGAAAATGCACACCGTGACCCACATCCGCTGGGCGTCGGAAAAGGGCACCGGAATCTCGCCAAAGCCGATCGTACTGGCCGTGTAGCTGACGAAATAGAAGGCGTGAAAGAAACTCATCGGCGGCGCTGGTCGGCCTTGCGCATCGATGCCGGGAACCAGCGTCAGGCCGAGGGCGGACACCGCATACAGGACAATCAGCACGATCAGCGGCACGCGCATCCGCCGCAGGGCGAGAAAGAAGATGCTGGTGTTCATTCCGGCGTCGCCATCAGCGCCGCAACATCACCGTCTCGGCAATCAACAACACCAGCGAAACGAAGTTGGCCAGCAAGGCCCCGCCACTGAGCGAAACGACACTGGTGGTGACGTCGGCCGACATGCCCTCGCCGGTGACATGCACCGCGATGGCCCACACGCAGGCCGCCGCAACCAGTTGCAGGTCGGCCACCAGGCTGGTCGACAGGTGCACCGCGCCGATCTGCGTGCGGTCGCCGAACTTCAGGACAGTGGCAATCAGGTTGACGACGATCGCGGCAAACAGCTCGTAGATGTGGTGGTGCGTCGGATTGTCGATATCGCCGATGAAGAAGCCGAAGTTCAGCGTTGCCGCAAGAACGATGAAGAAACCGAAAATCACCTTCTCGAGATTCATGAGCACCCTCTCCACGGCAGACAAAGCCAGCGCACGATCGCCCAGCACTTAGCTCGACAGCATACTCGCCTGAGCTAGGAAAGAAAACCGGCCAGCAGCCTCGCCGGTGAGCGGTGATGCAGAAGGCCGCTCAAGGCACCGCGATGCTCACCGCGGCTGCGGCAGCGTCACCGCCAGCGGCGCTCTTGCGCCGTGCCAGCAGGCTGTAGACGGTAGGCACAACGAAGAGTGTGAAGAAGGTGCCGAGGAGCAGGCCGCCAACGATCACCCAGCCGATCTGCTGGCGACTCTCGGCGCCGGCGCCACTGGCCAGGGCCAGTGGAATCGTCCCCAGCACCATCGCACCAGTGGTCATCAGAATCGGCCGCAGGCGCATTTCCGCGGCGTCGATCACCGCCTCAACGACCGCCTGCCCCTGCTCCAGCAACTGGTTGGCGAACTCGACAATCAGGATGCCATGCTTGGTGATCAGGCCAACCAGGGTCACCAGCCCGATCTGGCTATAGACGTTGAGCGTACCGCCGCTGAGCAGCAGCGCCAGCAGCGCACCGGTCATCGACAGCGGCACCGTAAGCATGATGATGAAGGGATCACGAAAACTCTCGAACTGGGCAGCAAGCACCAGATAGATGAAAGCCAGCGCGAGAACGAAAGTCAGCGCCAGCGACGACGACGAAAGCTTGAACTCACGCGACTGGCCAGCGTAATCCACCGCATAGCCGGCCGGCAGAACGCGCCCGGCCGCCTCGTCGAGAAAGTGCAGGGCATCCCCCATGCTGTAGCCCGGCGCGAGATTGGCGGTGATGGTCACCGCCCGACGCTGACCGAAATGGTTCAGCTCACGGGGACTGACGGTTTCGCTGACGGTAAGCAGATTGGCCAGAGGAATCATGCTGCCGTCCTTGGCGCGGACAAAGATGTCTCGGATGTCGGAAGGCGTCGCACGATCGCTGTCCGCCACCTGCACAATCACGTCGTACTGCTCGCCCGCGCGCTTGAAGCGCGTCACCTGGCGACCGCCAAGCATCGTTTCCAGCGTGCGCCCGACGGTCTCGATGTGCACGCCGGTATCCGAGGACTTGTCACGATTGACCAGCACCGAGAGCTCGGGTTTGTTGAGTTTGAGATCGGTATCGACGTTGGTGAAGCCCGGATTCGTGGCCACCTCGGCGAGAATCTTGCCGGTCATCTGCTCCAGCTCGGCGTACGACGCCGAGGTCAGGATGACGAAGTTGACCGGCCGCTCGCGCGGATTCTGACCCAGCGAAGGCGGCTGCACCGGAAACGCCAGCACGCCGGGAATGCCCATGAACTTCGGAAACAGCTCCTTGACCACCGCACCCGAATTGCGCGGACGCTCGTCCCAGTCGCTCAGGCCGACGAAGGAAATGCCCTGACTGACCGTGGGGTTGCCAGCGACGACGAAGTAGCGCTCGACGTCCTTGGTATTGGCGTAGATGTCTTCGAGTTGGCGCGCGTACCTGTCGGTATAGTCCAGCGTCGCGCCTTCCGGCGCCAGAAAGACGCCGAGAATGATGCCCCGGTCTTCAACCGGCGCCAGCTCGGACTTCAGCGCCTTGAGCAGGAAGACATTCGACCCGGCGACGACGGCGAAAACCAGCATCACCAGCCAGCGCCGCTGCAGGGCCATGGTCAGCGCCCGGCGATAGCCTCGCGTCAGCCCGTTGAGGACGTTCTCGACCCAGACGTAGGCCTTCCCGTGGCGCGTCTCGTGTTTCAACAGCAGCGAACACATCATCGGCGACAGGGTCAAGGCAACGAAACCCGAAACCAGCACCGCGCCGGCCAGGGTCAGCGCAAACTCGACGAACAGCTTGCCGGTGCGACCGGTCATGAAGGCCACCGGCGCATACACGGCAGCCAGGGTAATGGTCATCGCCACGACCGCGAAACCGATCTCCTGCGCTCCCTGCCGGGCTGCCTGCTGCCTCGGCATGCCCGCTTCGATGTGCCGGTAGATGTTCTCGAGGACAACGATCGCGTCATCGACGACCAGGCCAATGGCCAGCACCAGCGCCAGCAGGGTCAGCGTGTTGATGCTGAAGCCGAGCATCAGCATGAGCGCAAAAGCGCCGATCAGCGACACCGGAATGGTCACCAGTGGAATCAGCGTCGCGCGGAAGTTGCGCAGGAACAGGAAGATGATCAGCAGGACCAGCAACATCGCTTCGCCAATGGTCTCGAAAACCGCGTCGATCGAGCGCGCGATGAACACCGACGAGTCGTAGGCGATATTCACCGTCATTCCCTCTGGCAGCTCGTCGATCACTTTGGGAAGTTCGCCGCGCAGCGCCTTTGACAGCTCGAGGGGGTTGGCGGTCGCCTGCTTGATTACCCCGAGAGCGACGGCCGAGCGACCCTTGAAACGAACGCTGCTGCGCTCGGATGCGGCGCCGACTTCGACCCGCCCGAGGTCAGCGATACGCACCGGGTAGCTGCCTTTGCCGTCGCTGGCCTGCTTGACGATGATCGCGGCGAACTGTTCCGGCTCGGTCAGATCGGTCCTGGCGACCACCGAGAACTCACGGCTCCGGCTTTCGATGCGCCCGGCCGGCACTTCCACGTTCTGCCGGCGCAGCGCATCCTCGACATCCTGCGGCGTGAGATTGAAGGCCGCCAGGCGATCGCGGTCGAGCCAGATGCGCATGGCGTACCGGCGTTCGCCGAAGACGCGCACGTCGGCGGCTCCCGGCAGCGTCTGCAGGCGCGGCTTGACAATGCGGTTGGCGACGTCAGTGACTTCCAGCGCCGAATGGTGGTCGGACGAGAACGCCAACCAGATGATCGGATTGGCATCGGCTTCGACCTTGGCGATCACCGGCTCGTCGATGGCCGTCGGCAATTTGTTGCGCACCCGTGAGACACGGTCGCGGACGTCCGCCGCCGCCGAATCGGGATTGCGCTCCAGCTTGAAGCGCACTGAAATCTGGCTGTTTTCCTGGCGCGAAATCGAGGTGATCACGTCCACCCCCTCGATACCGGCCAGCGAGTCCTCGAGCGGTTTGCTGATCTGCGATTCGACGATCTCGGCAGAGGCGCCACGATAGGTGGTATCGACGGTGACCACCGGTTCGTCGATCTTGGGATACTCGCGCACCGGCAGGCGGGTATACGAGACCAGCCCGACGAGCATGATGGCCAGCGAGAGCACCGTCGCGAACACCGGCCGACGGATGCACAGATCGGAGATTTTCATTTTCCGCTACCCGCCGCACTGGCCGCCTTGCCGTCGCTCGCCGGCGCTCCACCCGGCGCGCCCACGCCCAGCGAGCGTACCGCAGCACCCTCCCGCAACTTCAGCTGGCCGGCGGTGACGATCTCGTCGCCGGCGCTCAAGCCCTCGACAACCTCGACCTGGGCATTGCGGCGCAGGCCGGTCTTGATCGGCGCGCGTTGCGCCTGGCCATCGACGACGCGATAGACGTAAGGCGCTGTGCGGTCGGGAACCAGCGCCTGCTCGGGAATCAAGAGCACCTTGTCGCGCCGTTCGAAGATCAGGCGGACGCGGACGAACATCCCCGGGCGCAACTTCCGCTCGCTGTTGGACAGCTGCGCGCGCAGAGAAATGGCACGACCGCTGGCCTCGACCAGCGGATTGATCGCCTCGAGCACCGCGGCGAAGACCTGCCCCGGCAGCGCGTCGCTGGAAACCTCCAGTTGCTGCCCAGGACTGAGTTGCGCCAGATACGATTCGGGCAGGCGGAAGTCGACTTTCAGCGTCCCGATGTCCTCGATATTGATCAGTTCCTGGCCTTCCTTGACATAGTCGCCGACGCTGACATTGCGAATGCCGAGCACACCGGAGAACGGCGCCCGGATACGCGTCTTGTCGAGCCTGGCCTGCGCCAGGGCCAGCGCCGCTTCCTGCACCTTCAGCGCCGCCTGGGTATTGTCCAGCGCCTGCCCGCTGACGAATTTCCTGGCGAACAGGTCCTGCGTGCGCTGCTGGTTGGCCTGGGCCAGCGCCAGAGCCGCCTTCGCCTGATTGAGTTCGGCTGCCTGCGTCGCGTCATCGAGCGCCACCAGCAGCGCGCCCTTGCTGACCGCGACGCCATCCTTGAAGTTGATCGATGCGATACGGCCGGCAATCTCGGGGCGCAGGACGACCGACTCGTTCGAGCGCAAGGAGCCGACTGCAGTGGCATCGACCGCGAGTTCGGACGCTTGCACGCGTGCTGTCTCGACCGCCATCGGGAAAGCACCCGGCGGCGCGGCGCGGGCGCTGACGGCTTCCTTGCCGGCGCCAGCGGCTGGCGCCGGCGGCAGCGTCGGCGCACTGGGCAGACGAAAACCCGTATAGGCAAAGTAGCCAACGGCGACAAGTCCGACCATTGCGACAGCCAGAAACAGGGATCGATTATTTCCGCGCGACATGGCTATCCAAATCCGCCGCCGCAGCGGCCAAGTAAAGGGTCTGCAAATCTGCCACCAGCACGCTGGCCGGCAGCGGGCGAAGTGTACCCAAGCCCGCTCGAATCGCCAACCCGGCCGCAGCCGGGGTGCGCAAGCTGCGGCGCCCGCCGGCCGCCAGTGCTAAAGTTCGACCTGAGACCTGCCGTTAACCATTTGTCTGCCGAGTGTCCGAAGGCCACTCGGATGTCTTGTGCAGCGGTCCTGCAAATCGAGAGACCGCCGCTGGCGAGGAATGAGGAGAGAGCCGGACAATGAGAATTCCCGCTGAAGTTGTACCGCCCGCCACCAGCGTCGGCAGAGAACCCGACGATGTCAGCAAGCCGGAACCCGTCACCGGCGCAAAAGGAATCGACAGCGGCCTCTCGACAGCGCTGCCCAACCACCCCTGGCCTGCCCGTGAGCGGCGGCCGCGAGAGCAGGCGCGGCGCGCGCAGCAAGAAGCCCCCGAACCCACGCCGGCAGAGGCGACCGAGGCCGCAACTCCGCCCGGAGCGGTCGAGCGCCGGCAGAAGGAACGCCGCTCCAGCACGCAGGCGGTGATTCTCGACACCCGTTCAGAACGCGGGCGCCGAAAAGCCGGCGGCGACGTCAAGATCAACATCAAGGTCTGACCGCCAGGCGCTCGCCGCGGCTCGCCCTCGACACGGCGGCGAACAGCGAATGCCGGCAAAGGCGCAGTGCCACCGTCCTGGCCTTGCCGCAAAGAATCCTCTGCCGCCATGGCGCACGCCCTTCACACCAGCGTGGTCTGTGCCTCGCCCTCGTTGCGCGCCTTGATGCTGCCGATGACCAGTGCCGGCTCGCCAGCGTCGTTCAGAATCCTGACCGCCTGTGACGCGTTCTCGCGAGCGACGACGACGACCATGCCGATCCCGCAGTTGAAGACGCGGTGCATCTCGTCATCGCTGACGCCGCCTTCGTGCTGTAGCCAGTCGAACAATTTCGGTCGCTGCCACGCCGCCTGGGCGATCTCGGCACGAACATTGTCGGGCAGGATGCGCGGAACGTTGCCGGTCAGCCCACCGCCGGTAATGTGCGCCATCCCCTTGACCGGCAGAGCCTGCATCAGCGCCAGGAGCGGCTTGACGTAGATCCGTGTTGGCGCCATCGCCGCGTCGGCCAGGGTCTGCTCGCCGTCGAATGGCGCGGCCAGGTCAGCACCGGAACGGGCAACGATCTTGCGCAGCAGCGAATAGCCGTTGGAATGTGCACCCGACGACGGCAGCCCGAGCAGCACATCGCCCGGGACGATCGTTGCGCCATCGATGACTGCCGACTTTTCGACGACGCCGACCGCGAAACCGGCCAGATCGTATTCGCCTTCGGGATACATTCCCGGCATTTCGGCGGTCTCGCCGCCGATCAGGGCGCATCCGGCCAACTCACAGCCCTCGGCAATGCCCTTGATGACGCGCGCAGCGGTCCCGACATCGAGCTTGCCGCAGGCCAGGTAATCGAGGAAGAAGAGCGGTTCGGCACCTTGCACGAGAATGTCGTTCACGCTCATCGCCACCAGGTCGATACCGATCGTGTCATGCCGCCGGAGCTGAAATGCGAGCTTCAATTTGGTGCCGACGCCATCGGTACCGGAGACCAGAACCGGCTCACGATAGCGCTTCGGGACCTCGAACAGGGCGCCAAAGCCGCCGATGCCGCCGAGAACGCCTTCGCGCAGCGTCTTCCTGGCAAAGGGCTTGATACGTTCGACGAGTTCATCGCCGGCGTCAATGTCGACACCGGCATCGCGATAGGAGAGAGATTCCAGAGTCATCTTGTAGCGCGTCCCGAGCAAGGCAGGCAGATGCCGCGTAGTGGTAGAATGGACCACTCTGCTCTGCCCGATCCCGAATCTTATCCGAAATGGCCCTCCCGCGTGCTGATCGCACCGCAAACCGACAAGCCTGAACCCCCCCAGATGCGCCAGTTGATTCTCGACCTGCTGCCCGAAGAGCGGCCCAGCTTCGAGAATTTTGTCGCCGGCGGCAACGCTGAAGCGCTGACCGGACTGGCCGCCTGGCTGGCGCCGGTCAACCGCGAGCCGCTGTTCTTTCTCTGGGGCGAGGCGGGTGCCGGGAAATCGCACCTGCTGCAAGCCAGCGAAGCCGCGTACAGCGACGCGCGCATGGACCCCGATCTCTCGGAAATCGCGCCGGATGGCTGCACGCACGCCGTCGATAACGTCGAAGCGCTCAGCGCCCGTGGGCAAATCAGCCTGTTCAACCTGATCAATCGCCTCTGCACCAGCGGCGGGCGATTACTCGCCGCGGCCAGTGTGCCGCCGCGACAACTTCGCTTGCGCGAGGACCTGCGTACGCGCCTGGGCAGCAGCCTGGTGTACCGGCTGCAGCCCCTGAGCGACGGCGAAAAACTGGCCGCGCTCGGCGAGCAGGCGCGGGCGCGCGGTTTGCTCCTGCCGGCGGAGGCTTTCACCTATCTTTTCCTGCGCGCGCCACGCGACATGCGCAGCCTGACGGCCTTGTTGATGGCCATCGACCGTTACTCGCTCGAGCACCAGCGCCCGGTCACCCTGAGCTTGCTGCGCGAAGTTCTGCAGGCGCCACTGGAGCGCTGAGCTGCGCGAAAGGCATAGCCATGGATCTTGTTCTTTTTGACATCGACAATACCCTCATCGCCGGCGACAGCGACTTTGAATGGGCGCAGTTCCTGATCGCCAAAGGCGTTCTCGACCGCGCCTTGTACGAAGCCCGAAACCTCGAGTTCTACGAACAATACAAGGCCGGAACGCTCGATATCGAGATCTTTCTCGACTTTCAGCTGCAGCCCCTGGCGCGCTACCCGCGCGCGCAACTCGACACCTGGCTCGGCGAATTCATGCGTCGACACATCCTGCCGATTGTCGGCCGCAAGGCACGCGCGCTGGTTCACCGGCATCTCGACAGCGGCGCCCTGTGCGCCATCGTCACCGCCACCAACAGCTTCGTCACCGCGCCGCTGGCCCGCAATCTCGGCATCGCGCATCTGATCGCCACCATTCCGGCGCACGAGAACGGGCAATTCACCGGCCAGCCGCGCGGCACGCCCTCGTTCCGCGAAGGCAAGATCATCCGCGTCGAGGACTGGCTCGAAGCGATGGGCCTGTGGTGGGGCAGTTTCGAACGCAGCTGGTTCTACAGCGACTCGCAGAACGACCTGCCGTTGTTGTCGAAGGTCAGCAATCCGGTCGCGGTCGACCCGGACCCGACGCTGCGCGCGCACGCCGAAACCGCCGGCTGGCCGGTCATCAGCCTCCTCGGCTGAAGCGAACAGCTGATCGAGCGCTGATCGCGCGGGCAATATCGGCTATCATGCCGCGCCTATAGGGCCACAACACAGGAACAAGAAGCAAGCGATGATCCGCAAGTTCATATCCCGCGTTCTCGGAAGAAAAAACGCTGGCAACCGTAACCAGCCGGCGATCATCGCGGCCGGCCAGCACGGTCTGCAGCGTGACCAGATCAGCCGTGGCTGCCGGCAGACCGTCGAGGCCTTGCAGGAGAATGGCTACCAGGCCTACATCGTCGGCGGTGCGGTTCGCGACCTGCTCGCCGGACTGACGCCGAAGGACTTCGACGTGGCCACCAACGCCACGCCAGAACAGGTCCGGCGCTGTTTCCGCCGCTCGCGGATCATCGGCCGCCGCTTCCAGATCGTGCACGTGAATATGGGTGCGGAGACCATCGAAGTCACCACCTTCCGCGGCCATCACGGCGAGCAAGGAGAGCACGGCGGCAACAAGGCGCAAACCGACGCGCAGGGCCGCCTGCTGCGCGACAACGTCTTCGGCAGCCAGTCGGACGACGCCGCGCGCCGGGATTTCACGGTCAACGCGCTGTACTACGACCCGAGCTCGGAAACGATCATCGATTACCACCACGGTGTCGCCGACCTGCAGCAGAAGACCCTGCGCATGATCGGGGACCCGAAGACACGCTACCGCGAAGACCCGGTGCGCATGCTGCGCGCCGTGCGTCTGGCGGCCAAGATCGGCCTGTCCATCGACCCCGAGGCGCGGCGGCCGATCCGCGAAATGGCCGATCTGCTCGACAACGTGCCGCCGTCGCGACTCTTCGACGAGATGCTCAAGCTGCTCACCTCCGGGCATGCCCTGCGTTGCGTCACGCGCCTGCGTGAAGAGGGACTGCACGACGGCGTCCTGCCGCTGCTCGACGTGATTCTCGAGCAGCCGCTTGGCGAGCGCTTCGTCGTCCTCGCGCTCGAAGCCACCGACCGGCGCGTCCAAGAAGGCAAGCCGATCTCGCCGGGCTTCCTTTTCGCCACCCTGCTCTGGCATCAGGTCCTGGCCACCTGGGAGCCGCTCAAAAGCCGCGGCGAACCGCCGATCCCGTCGCTTTTCGTGGCCATGGACGAGGTCCTGCACGTGCAGGCGGAAAAGCTCGCCATCACCCGGCGCATTGCCGGCGACATCAAGGATATCTGGGGTCTGCAGCCGCGCTTCGAACAACGCTCCGGAAAGCGACCCTACGGCGTCCTGCAGCAACCACGTTTCAAGGCCGGCTACGACTTCCTGCTGCTGCGCGCCGAGTCCGGCGAAATCGATCCGGCGATCGGCGACTGGTGGAGCGAATTTCTGCATGCCAGCGACGAGGCGCGTGCGGCGATGCTGCTGCCGGCGGCGCCGGGCAGCGTCAAGAAACGCCGTCGTCGTCGCCGTCGCCCAGCCGAGGGCAGCGAGCAGAATCCCGACGCTGCAGAATGAGTGACGGCGACAAGACATCGACGCACCCCGAGCAACCCGAGCAACCCGAGCAACCCGAGCAACCCGAGCAACCCGAGCAACCCGAGCACTCCCACTCCGCTCCCGCCACCCCCACCGAGCACCTGGCCTACGTCGCGCTGGGCGCCAACCTGGCCGACCCACAGGCGCAGGTCCGCGCCGCCGCGCGCGCGCTGGCCGGCGTCGCCGAATGCCGACTGCAGCGCCTCTCGTCGCTGTATCGGACGGCACCGGTGGGAGGCCGCATTATCCGCAGCCAAGCCGATTTCATCAACGCCGTTGCTGCACTGCACACGCGCCTGACACCGGCGCAGTTACTCGACGCCCTGCTGGCCATCGAACGGGTGTTCGGACGCCGCCGCGAGTATCATCACGCCCCGCGCACACTCGACCTCGACCTCCTGCTCTACGACGACCTGGTCGTCGATAGCCAGCGCCTGAGCCTACCGCACCCGCGCATGCACCTGCGCGCCTTTGTCATCGCACCGCTGCTCGAAATCGCACCGCAGGCGCTGATCCCCGGCCGCGGCCGCGCTGCCGCGTGGTTGCCGGCAGTCAGCAGGCAAGCCGTCGAGAGGCTTGCCGACTAGCCGCGCCAGGGCTGCGCGGCGGGCCCGCGCGGGAACTGCGGACGACGCCAGACTCCCGGCGCCTCAGTCGAGCAAGCCGTCGCGGCGGCTGCGCGGTTTGACGATCGCCTCGTAGTAGGCGAATGCATCGCGCAGATGCTCGCGCAGTTGCTCCTCTTCCCAGGGCTTGGTCAGGAACTTGTAGATCGACCCCTGATTGACGGCGTCGATCACCGAGTCGAGCTGGGTGTAGCCCGAAATAACCAGGCGCACGGTGTCCGGGTGCAGCAGCTTGACCCGGGCCAGGAACTCGGTACCGCTCATCTGCGGCATGCGCTGGTCGGATAGAATTACCTGCACCTCGTCGCGGGCCAGGATTTCCAGCCCCTCGAGGGCACTGTTCGCGGTCAGCACGCGGTAGCCCTGGCCCCGCAGGACGCGGCGAATCGACGAAAGGATGCTCGGCTCGTCGTCGACGACCAGCAGGCTGTGCCGCTCGCTCGGCGTCCCGCCGACCGGCAGCGACCGGCCCGTGCTGAGCAGGGTGGCGAAGTCGTCCGCCGGCACCGGCTTGCTGAACAGATAGCCCTGCATCTGGTCACAGCCGTTCTTTTTCAGGTAGCCGAGTTGAGCCTCGGTTTCGACCCCTTCGGCGACCACCTTGAGGTGCATGCGGTGCGCCAGGGCGATCACCGAAGTGGCGATATTGGCGTCCTTGGGATCGCTAACGATATTGGTGACGAATGAGCGGTCGATCTTCAGCTCGTCGACCGGGAAGCGACTCAGGTAGGCGAGGCTCGAATAGCCGGTACCGAAATCGTCCAGCGAAAGGCCGACCCCGATCTCGCGCAGCCGTTCGAGTCGCTTGATGGCCTGGTCCGGCGCGGCCATGAGCATGCTTTCGGTCAACTCCAGCGCCAGCATCTTCGGGGCGACGGAATGGCGGCTCAAGGCCGCGGCGAGCACCGACTCCAGCTCCGGGCTGGCAAACTGGCGCGCCGAAACATTGACCGCCACCTTGACCACCGGCAGGCCGGCGTCGCTCCAGGCGCGGATCTGCCGGCAGGCCTCGTCGATGACCCAGGCGCCGATGGGCACGATCAAGCCGGTTTTCTCGGCCAGGGGAATGAAACTGTCAGGAGGTATCAGGCCGACACCGGGTCGCTGCCAGCGCAGCAACGCCTCGCCGCCGACGATCACGCCACTGGCCAGATCAAGCTTCGGCTGGTAGTGAAGGAGCAGTTCGCCATTGCTCAGCACCCGCCGCAGCGCGCTCTCCATTTCCAGGCGCTCGAGTGCACCCTGGCCAAGTTCATCGGTGTACAAGGCGTACTGATTGCCGCCGCGCTCCTTGGCCCTCGACATGGCTGCGGTGGCCGTGCGCAACAGCTCGTTCGCCGTCGTGCCGTCTTGCGGAAAGACGCTGATCCCGACACTGGCGCGGGCGTAGGCTTCATGTCCATCGGCCAGCATGAACGGCGTGGCGAGTGCTGCCAGAAGATCACGTACGGTGCTCTCCGCGTGCTCGGCGTCCTGCCGACCCTCGATCACCGCGGCGAATTCGTCGGCCGCCAGGCGCCCGAGCGTGTCTTCCTTGCGCAGGCGGGCCTTCAGGCGAGCGGCCACGGCCAGAAGCAGTTCATCGCCGAGTGTGTGCCCGAGGCTTTCATTGACGTTCTTGAACTGATCCAGGTTGATGATCAGCACCGCCGACTTGCCGCCTTGACGCTGTGCGCGGTCGAGACCGTGCTGCAGGAGCGAGCGCAACAACAAACGGTTCGGCAGGTCGGTCAGCGGATCGTAATGGGCCAGACGCTCGACCTGTTCCTCGCTGCGTTTGAGCTTGGTCAGATCGGTGAACACGCCGACGTAATGCGACGCCTGACCCTGCTCGTCATTGACCACGCTCAAGGTTGCCCACTGCGGATAAATCTCGCCATCCGCCCGGCGATTCCAGATCTCGCCCTGCCAATGGCCGGTCTGCGTCAGGCTGGCCCACATCGCCTGATAAAAGGCCCGGTCATGGCGTCCGGACTGCAGGAAGCGCGGATTCCTGCCGACCACGTCAGCCGCCGCGTAGCCGGTAATCTCGCAAAAGGCCGGGTTGACGGTGATGATCTCGCCGCCCAGGGCAATCATCATCACCCCGTCGCGAGTGCTTTCCAGAGCCGTTGCATAGAGGCGCTGGCGTTCCTTGAACTCGTGCTCGGCGCTGAGATCATTCCAGCTGCCGATGACTTCGAGCGCTTGCCCCCTGGCGTCGCGAATCAGGCGCATGTCGTCACGCAGCCAGCGGACGCCGCCCCTGGCATCGAGAAAGCGATATTCGTGCGTCAGTTCGCCGTCGTCGAGCAGGCGCGTTTGCGCGCTGCCAAGAACACGATCGCGATCGTCGGCGTGCAGGTGCGCCGACCACCAGTCCGGCGCCATGCAGTCAGCGGGCGCATAACCCATCACCCGCGTGATGTTCTCGCTGACCCACACCGGCAGAAAGCGTTCCCTGCGTTCGCCGCGTTCGCCGTCCACGCGTAGCGCGTAGAGAATCGTCGGACTCGCCGCAAGCAAGTGTGCCAGACGGCTGCTCGTCTGGCGCAGACTCGACTGCTCACGCCGCAGTTGCGCGTGGCGCAGCGCGTTTTCCAGAATCGTCGGCAATCCGGAAAGATAGCCGCTCTTCTTGATCACGTAGTCTTCGAGGCCGAGCCGCAAGGCGGCGGCGACCACATCCTCGTTGCCCTGGCCGGTGACCAGCACGATCGGCAGGTCGAGGCTGCGCTGATCGCGCACCGTCTTGGCGACGTCGAGCGCGTTCAGCGCCGGCAGTTGATAGTCGAGCAACAACAAGTCGTAGCCGAGAGCTTCGTCGGCGTGCTCGGGCAGATGCGCCAGGGCCTCCTCGCCACTGTCCACGACGTCGAAGCGGAAAAGCGGCGCGTGCTCGGCAAAATGGCGCTGGGTGAGGTCGATATCGAAACGGTTGTGCTCGGCGTAGAGGATGCGCATGAGCCGCCCCTGGCGCGCGGAGCGGGTGCGAAAACGATCGAGCGCCGCCGACAGAACGCGCGTCAGTCGCTCGCCATAGTTGCCGTGCTTGCTCAGGTAATCGTCTGCCCCGGCCTTCAGCGCAGTCAGCGCCGAGGCCTCGTCACCGGATCCGGTGAGCACGACAAAGGCCAGCGGCAGCCCTTGCCCGCGCACACGCGCGAGCAGATCGAGGCCGCTGCCGTCGGGAAGGTTGAGGTCGGCAAGAACCATGTCGAAGTCGGCGGCGCCGACTTGCAGACGTTCGCACGCCGCCGCAACGCTGCTGACGACTTCGACCGCCGTGTCGGGTGCGTTGCGGGCGAGCGCACGCAGGCCGAGGTCGGCGTCGCTCGCGTTGTCTTCGAGATAGAGAACGCGGCGCGGAGCGCCATGCTGCGTGGGCGCCTTCATTCGACGGCCTAGCGCGGCGGCGTGTTGAGCAAGCACCAGTACATCTCGACCTGCGCCGCAACGTCCATGAACTTGACGAAATCGACCGGCTTGAGGATGTACGAATTGGCGCCCATGCTGTACGCAGCCTCGATGTCCTTGTCCTCTTCCGAGGTGGTCAGCACGACCACCGGCAGCATGCGGCTGACCGCATGCGCCTTCAACCGGGAGAGCACCTCGAGGCCGTCGATGCGCGGCAGCTTGAGATCGAGCAGGATCAGCAGCGGCGGCGTCTCGCCAGCTTCCCAGCGAGGAATCCAGGCCAGCGCCTCCTCGCCGTCGCGGGCGACGTGCACCGGGTTGACCAGGTGCCGCTTGGCAAAGGCGCGCAAGGTCAGATCGACGTCGGCAGGATTGTCTTCGACGAGCAGGATCGGCCGATTCAAGCGCTCCATCATCACGCGGTCATCTCCAGAAAAAATCGCGGCGCGAGTCTCGCCAGTGGCGGCAAGGCGATCAGGCCTTCCCCAGCCGGCCCATCAGGAAGAACTCGTCGTTCGGCCGCATGGACGTCATGTTCGCCAGGCGATTGGACATCGCGAAGAAGGCCGCCACGGCGCCAATGTCCCAGATGTCCGGTTCGGAGAAGCCGTGCTCGCGCAAGGCAGCAAAATCAGCCTCGCCGACTTCCGCGGCGTGCAACGAAACCTTGAGCGCGAAGGCGAGCATCGCGCCCTGCCGTGGCGTGATATCCGCCTTGCGGTAATTGACCGCCACCTGATCGGCGAGTTGCGGGTTCCTGGCGCGCACGCGCAGGATCGCGCCGTGCGCGACGACGCAGTACTGGCAGTCGTTGGCGCCACTGGTGGCGACGACGATCATCTCGCGCTCGGCCTTGCTCAGACCGCTCTCCTTTTCCATCAGCGCGTCGTGATAGGCGAAGAAAGCGCGGAACTCGTCGGGTCGATGGGCAAGGGTGAGAAAGACGTTGGGGACGAAACCGGCTTTCTCCTGCACCGCAAGGATGCGACTGCGCACGTCCTCGGGCATTTCGTCGAGCGACGGCACCGGAAAGCGGCTTATCGGCTTGTCCATGGCTCGGTCCTCCCCGGCAATGCCGACTGGCAGATCTTCGCGCTTGTGGGTGGGAAGCGAATTCATCTCTCTCTCCGTGGTCACCAATCATTTATCCCCTGCATGATACACAAATCTGCAAAAACCCCGCTCCAAGAAGGGCGGTTCGACGCTCGCCAGAGCCGCCCGGACGCCAGGCCGCCGAGGCAGTCGGCATTTGCCGGCGTGCATCAAACAGTGCTGAAGCAGAGATACTTGATCTCGAGGTACTCGTCGAGCCCGTGCTTCGAGCCCTCGCGGCCCAGCCCGGACTGCTTGACGCCGCCGAAAGGCGCCACCTCGTTGGAAATCAGGCCGGTATTGATGCCGATCATGCCGTATTCGAGCGCTTCGCCGACGCGCAGGCAACGCGCGACGTCACGCGAATAGAAGTAGGCGGCGAGACCGAACTCGGTGTCGTTGGCCATGCGTAGCGCTTCCTCTTCGTCGGCAAATCTGAACACCGGCGCCAGCGGGCCGAAGGTTTCTTCGCGCGCGACGCGCATCTCGCTGGTCACGTCGGCGAGCACCGTCGGCTCGAAGAAAGTGCCGCCACGCTGATGCCGGCTGCCGCCGGTGACCACCCGCGCGCCCTTGCGCAGCGCGTCTTCGATGTGCGCCTCGACCTTCTTCAACGCCGCTTCGTCGATCAACGGCCCCTGCGTGACGCCTTCGTCATTGCCCGGACCAACGCGCAGCGACTGCACGCGCCTGGCCAGCCGGGCCACAAAAGCGTCATAAACGCCGTCCTGAACCAGCAGCCGGTTGGCGCAGACGCAGGTCTGGCCGGTGTTGCGATACTTGGCAACCAGCGCCCCTTCGACCGCCGCATCGACGTCGGCGTCGTCGAAAACGATGAATGGCGCGTTGCCGCCCAACTCGAGCGAAAGCTTCTTGATCGTCGGCGCGCTCTGCGCCATGAGCAGGCGGCCGACCTCGGTCGAACCGGTAAACGACAGCTTGCGCACCAGCGGGCTGGCGGTCAGCGTCGCGCCGATGGTCTGCGGGTCGCCGGTGAGTACGTTGAAGACGCCGGCCGGCAGTTCCGCGTCGTGCGCCAGCCGGGCCAGCGCCAGCGCCGTCAATGGTGTCTGTTCGGCCGGTTTGACGACCACCGTGCAACCGGCGGCAAGCGCCGGCGCCACCTTGCGGGTAATCATCGCCAGCGGGAAGTTCCACGGCGTTATCGCCGCGCAAACGCCGATCGGCTGGCGAATGGTCAGCAGCCGCCGGTCGGCGGCCGGACTGGGAATGCTTTCGCCATAGGCACGCTTGCCCTCTTCGGCAAACCACTCGACAAACGACGCCCCGTAGGCGACCTCCCCGCGCGCCTCGACGATCGGCTTGCCGCATTCGGCAGTCATCAACTGCGCCAGGTCCTCGGTGTTTTCGACGATCAGATCGAACCAGCGGCGCAACAGCGCGGCGCGTTCCTTGGCCGTCTTCGCCTGCCATGCCGGCAGCGCCACGGCAGCAGCTTCGATCGCCCGCCCCGTCTCGGCGGCGGTCATCAGCGGCACATCGGCAATCGCCACGCCGCTCGCCGGGTCGATGACGGCCAGCGTACGGCCATCGTCGGCGGCTTCCCAGCGACCATCGATGTAGCAATCGGAGCGCAACAGGCGCGGATCGTTCAGGTGCATGACAATCTCCGGATTTCTGAAAACCGCAGTTTATACTGTGCGCCATGCGTGCACTACAGATCCTCGTCGCTATCGTCATGGCGCTGCTGCTTGCCGCGTGCAGCGCCACGCCCGAGCGCAGGGCGAGCCCTTCGGCGGCCAGACCGGTGGCCAGTGAAAAAGGCATGGACGTGGTGATCTTCGCGCTTGGCCTGGTCGATACGCATTACCGCTTCGGCGGCAAGAACCCCGAAGCCGGCTTCGACTGCAGCGGCATGGTCGCCTACATCTACGGACAGGCGGCCGGGGTCAAGGTCGGCGGCAGCGCGGCAGACATCGCGCGGCGCGGCCGTCCGGTCGACCGCGATGAGCTGCGTCCCGGCGACCTGGTCTTCTTCAACACCCGCAACGCCTCCTTGTCACACGTCGGCATCTACATCGGCGACGATCGTTTCGTACACGCGCCGTCGACGCAAGGCCAGGTGCGCATCGACAAGCTGGCCGCCAACTACTACGCGCAGCGCTTCGAAACGGCGCGCGCGTATTTTTAGCAACAGGGGCGCGACCCGCTGCCAGGCAGCAGGTCCCTGCGCCATCAATCGTTGCGCAACTCGACACGGCCGTCGACGACGCGTACCCGATCACCCTCGCGCACCACAGGCTCGTCGACCTGTTCAAAGGCCGCGAAGCTGCCGTCTTCGTAGCGCACGGTGACGATGTGGATCGACATCGGCGCGGCCGCCTGGCGGGCGTCCTTGACCGTACTCCCGGAGCCAAAGATCGGCGTGGTCACCATGTGCCCGTCGGGTGAATCGAAATCACGTCCCGCAGCATTGCCAGGATCGCGCCGACCCGGCCCCTGGCGATTCTCCGTGCGCGTCCGGTAGACCACACCGCAACGGTCGCAAGGCCCGCTACGCTGCTCCTGCTGCTGCATCTCGCGATAGGTATCTTCGGCACTCGGCAACTGCAACTGCAGTTTGCTCTGCGCCAGCGCCGGGGGCGGCAAGGCAAGGGCCAGCAACACGCCAGCGGCGACAATCCGGTGTTTCATGACAGGCAACTCCTTCTCTGCACAGTGGGTGGCGACGGCCGGGCCCGGTGCAGGGCTACGGGCAGGCCAGGCGGCCGATCTTAGCACCACAGTGCGCCCCTGGCGCAGACGCCAAGAGAGCGAAAGCAAGTTAGTATTGGCCTGTCGGCCCACCCGGGCGAGCTCTCGGATACCGTCCCATGGACCCCAAGTCCTTCGTTGACTCCGCAGTGCTGTTGCTGGTCGTCGCCTCGATCGCCGTGGCCGTGTTCCGGCACTTCGGCCTCGGTTCGGTCCTCGGCCTGCTGGTCACGGGCATCATCGTCGGCCCGCATACGGCGGGGCCTTTCGTCACCGCCAACGTCGAAGACGTGCGCCAGTTCACCGAGCTCGGGGTGGTGCTGCTGTTGTTCCTGATCGGCCTGGAAATGAAGCCACGCCACCTCTGGGATCTACGGCGCACGCTCTTCGGCCTCGGTTCTCTGCAGATTCTTGTTTCCGCGCTGCTGATCGCCGCCTATTTCAGGCTCTTCGAGCATGGCTGGGCTACGGCCCTGTTGATTGGCAGCAGCTTTGCCCTCTCGTCCACCGCTTTCGTCGTGCAGATGCTCAGGGACCAGGGCGATATCGCCAGCCATCACGGACAGACCGCCTTCGCCGTGCTGCTCATGCAGGATCTGGCGGTGGTGCCACTGCTGGCACTGGTGCCTGTCCTCGCCGACGTCGGGCCCCTGCCCAAGGACATGCCGCTGTGGGAGCAGATTGGACTGGCCGCGGCGATGGTCGCGCTGGTCGTCGTCGGTGGTCGCTACCTGGTACCGCGCATCCTCGACCATCTGGCACGGCAGAACAATCGCGAAGCCTTTCTGCTCGCGGCCATGGGCGCCGTGTTCATCGCTGCCTGGGCGATGCACCACGCCGGCATGTCGATGGCCCTGGGCGCTTTCCTGATGGGAATGATGCTGTCCACCTCGCGCTACAGCCTGCAGATCGAGGCCGGCATGGAGCCGCACAAGGGGCTGCTGATGAGCCTCTTCTTCGTCGCTGTCGGCATGTCGCTGGACATCGGCGTCCTCGCCCAGCACCCCTTCGAGTTTGGCGGCCACGTACTGGCGATCATCGCCATCAAGGTTCTCGTTCTCTACCTCCTCTGCCTGGGCTTCGGAACCGGGCGCAGTATTGCCCTGAAGGTGTCCTTCCTGCTTGCCCAGGGCGGTGAGTTCGGCTTCGTTCTCTTCGGCGCCGCCAAGGCGCTGGGCATCATCGACGATCGCCTCTTCGTCATGGGCGCGGCGGTCATCTCGATCACCATGTTGCTCACCCCGATGCTGGTGAAGCTCGGCAACGCGCTCGCCGAACGTGCTGCCGAAGCACCCGCCGACGTTCACCAGAGCTTCCACTACGCCGGGCAAGGCGACGAATCGGCCGTGCGCGTGGTCATTGGCGGCTACGGCCGCGTCGGCCACACGGTCGGCACCATCCTGGCCAGTACCGGCATCTCCTACGTGGCCTTCGACACCGACGCCGCACTGGTTGCCAAATGGCGCGCCGAAGGTCATCCGGTCTTCTACGGCGACCTCGGCGACCCGCAGTTGCTGATCGCCGCCTCGCTGCAAAACGTCGACCTGGTCGTGCTGACCATCGACAAGCGGCATACGGCGGTGCGTGCCGCATCGCTGATTCGCTCCCAGCTGCCGCAAGTGAACATCGTCGCCCGTGCGCGCGACCTGTCCAGCTGCGAAGCCCTGCTGCGCGCCGGCGTCAGCAAGGCCTATCCGGAAACGCTCGAGGCAAGCCTGCGCCTGGCCGCCGAAACCCTGGAGTCGCTGGGTATCAGCAATGCCGAAACCGACCTGCTGTTGCGCGAAGTGCGCAGCGCCGACTACGCACTGGTGCGCTCCGGCCCCGAAGGTCAGCCATCGCCAGCCCACCATGACAAGAAGTCCTGAGCGCGGCACGCCGCGCTGCAGGCCAGCGCCAAGGCCCAAAAGCAGGCTACCATTGCACTCCCCAGATCGCCTGCCCAAGCTGTCGCCGTCACCAAGCCCATGTCATCCGTCATCCCGATCCGTTACATCGAACCCGTCTACCGGCCACCCAGCGAAGCACAGTCGCTGGTCCTGCCGATCACCGACGGCTGTTCGTGGAATCACTGCACCTTCTGTGAGATGTACACCGCGCCGCAGAAACGCTTTCGTGCCCGCGACGAGGCCGAGGTGCTGGACAGCATCGCCCGCACTGGCGAACGCTTCGGCAACGAAATCCGCCGCGTTTTCCTGGCCGACGGCGACGCCCTGGTCCTGCCGACGCGCCGTCTGCTCGCCGTCCTCGACGCCATCCGCCAGCACCTGCCCGCCGTGCGCCGTGTTTCGAGCTACTGCCTGCCGCGCAATCTGCGCCGCAAGTCGGTCGACGAACTCAGCGAACTGGCTGCCGCGGGCCTGTCGATCGCCTGCGTCGGCGCCGAGTCCGGCGACGATGAAGTCCTCGCACGGGTCGGCAAGGGCGAGACCTTCGCTTCGACGCGGGCCGCGCTCGACAAGCTCGGCGCCGCCGGCATCACCCGCTCGGTGATGATTCTCAACGGCCTCGGCGGCCCGGCGCTGTCCTTGCGCCACGCCGAAAACTCGGCGCGCCTGGTCAACGCCACACAACCCGAATACCTGGCGACGCTGGTCGTCAGCTTCCCGCTTGGCGAGGAGCGCTTCCGCGCCGGTTTTCCCGACTGGCGAGCGCTGAGCCAACGCGAGTTGTTCGTCGAAATGGACGCCTTTCTCGACCAGCTGCAACTGACGCGCACGGTCTTTCGCAGTGATCACGCGTCGAACTGGCTGGTCCTCAAGGGCACGCTGGGCGCGGACAAGCAGCGCCTCCTGAAGCAGGTACGCCAGGCGATCGCCGATCCGCAAGGCGCGGCGCTGCGCCCGGACTGGGCGCGGGGGCTGTAAGTGGCCACCGACTACGCACGCTGCGCCGAACTGATCGCCCAGGCCGACGGCCTGCTGGTCACCGCCGGCGCCGGTATCGGCGTCGATTCAGGACTGCCCGATTTTCGCGGCACGCAGGGCTTCTGGGGCGCTTACCCGGCGCTCGGTCGCGCACGCATCGCCTTCGAGCAGATCGCCAACCCGGCCGCCTTCGCGCGCCAACCCCGCCTCGCCTGGGGCTTCTACGGGCATCGCCTCAAGCTCTACCGGCGGACCGTTCCCCACCCCGGCTTTGCCATCCTGCGCCGCATCGGCGCAATGCTGCCGCAAGGCGCTTTCGTGTTCACCAGCAACGTCGACGGGCAATTCCAGAAAGCCGGTTTCGCCGACCATCGCATCAGCGAATGCCACGGGTCCATCCATCACCTGCAGTGCAGCGCCGGCTGCACGGGTGATCCGGGCGACATCTGGCCCGCCGACGACTTCGACCCGGAGATCGACGAAAGCGAATGTCTGCTTACCGGCGAGTGGCCGCTCTGCCCCCGCTGCCGGAAAATCGCCCGCCCGAATATCCTCATGTTCGGCGACTGGGGATGGCTGGCGCAGCGCAGCGACGCCCAGGAAGCTCGCCTGCAAGCCTGGCTGCGCGGCGTCGAACGCCTGCTGGTCATCGAAGTCGGCGCGGGCACCCGCATTCCCACCGTGCGTCTGCTCGGTGAGCGCCTCAAGGGGCATCTGATTCGCATCAACCCCGGCGAGCCGCAACTGCCCGACGGAAAAGGAAGCACCGGCGTGGCGATCGCTGGCGGAGGACTGGAAACCCTGCGCGCCATCGCTGCGCGTCTCGACCAGAAATAGCGCGCTCGCCCGTCGGCAGCAATCGCGCCAGGCTCGCCTTGACCCGCCCCAGTCTGGCGGCGACGGCCATCAATCACGCCGGAACGGCAGGTGCTCTGCCGCCTGGTCGCGATAGTCGGCCAGCGCCTGCCCCTGCTGCGCCAGATGACGGGCAAGCAAGGCGCGCATTTCCGGATCGGCAATCCAGTGTGCGGAATGTACGACGGTCGGCGTGAAGCCGCGCGACAGCTTGTGTTCGCCGCCGGCGCCGGGCTCGAAGCGCGCCAGTCCGTGCTGCAGACAATAGGCGATGCCCTGGTAGAAGCAGAGTTCGAAGTGCAGGCTGTGGTAGTGGCCGCTGCTCCCCCAGTAGCGCCCGTAGAGCGCTTCGTCGCTGCGAAAACAGATCGCCACGGCCACCGGCAGCCCGCGATCACGGGCGACAAAGACGACCATGCGGCCGCCCAGCGCCGTCGCCAGGTCGGCAAAACAGGCGGCCGAGAAAACGGCGTGATTGTTGAATTTCTCGAAAGTGTCGGCGTAGAGGGCGTGCAGCAGAGGCCATTCGGCAGCATCGATCTGATCCCCGTGGCGCGTTTCTATCGCCAGGCCGCTCTCCTGCACCCGCCGCCTTTCGGCTTTCACCTTGCGCCGCTTGGCGGCGCTGAAGGTCGCCAGATAGCCGTCGAAATCGCCGCAGCCGGGGTTCAGCCAGTGGAACTGCACGTCGTGGCTGATCAACAGGCCCGCGTTGTGCAGCCGTTGCACCTCGTCGTCGTCGGGCAGGGCGACGTGCCATGAAGACAGTCCGGCGCTGGCGAGCAGCTTCCGCGCGCCATCGACCAGCGCCTGGCGAACGCTGGCCGCCTGCGGCCCGGCGGCGACGAGAAAGCGGGGCCCGGCCACCGGCGTGTGCGGCAGGCAGCTCATCAGCTTCGGGTAGTACTCCCGGCCGAGCTGCCGGTAAGCCGCCGCCCACGACCAGTCGTAGATGAAATCGCCATGTGAATGGGTCTTCACGTAGAGCGGCAGAAGACCGACGACGGCGCCGCTTTCGTCGCTCGCCAGCAGATGGCGGGCCGCCCATCCCCACTCACGCGCCGCAGCCCCGTGCTGCTCGATGATGGTCAGAAAATCGGCGTTCAGAAACGGATGCCCGGCCGGACAGAGGCGCTCCCACGCCGAGCGCGGAAGCGCACTCGCCGACGCGGCGACAGTGATCGAAATGCAGGACTGCAAAAGGTTCTCCCGGAGGATGGCGGTAGCTTGGCGGATGAAGCAGCAGGGTCAATGGTACGTCAGGCGTGCCCGTCGCGACCGTCACCCGGCGCTGGCTGGGCGCACGCCGGAAGTCGGGCACGACAAGACCCGGGAGGCTAGTGTAGTGCTGCCCTGGCCGCCACATCCGGCCAGGCATTCCCCAGCCACTGTCATTGCGAGGAGGCGTAGCCGACGCGGCAATCCAGTTCCATTCTCTGACTCCTTGTGCGCCACATCAGCCAGGCGGAAGACAAAACCTCTGGATTGCCGCGTCGGCTGCGCCTCCTCGCAATGACGTGCAGGGCGCTCTGGCGCCGCATCTCCGACGCGACTTTCAGCGCGCCGGGCAGCCGCTTGAAACCCTGTCGGCGCTGGCATTCCTAGGTTCCACACTGCGCGCACCACGACACCTGCCCTTTCCCTTGATAGGAGTGCAGCTTTGGTGCATCATCGCCCGCCAACGACGCCCTTCGGCGCAGGTGGTTGCGAAATGAACGTGAGCAGGCAAGCGCATGGCGCCGACGAGCTGCGCGAATACCGGGCGATCTTCGACAACGCGGCGGTGGGAATCGTCTTCACGCGCGATCGGACGATCTATCGCTGCAATCGGCGCAGCGTCGAATTGCTCGGCTACCGTCCGGGGGAACTCGAAGGGCTGCCCGGCCGGGACATGTATCCGTCGCAGGAAAGCTACGAGGAAATCGGCCGACAGGCAGGTCCCCTGCTCGCTGCCGGCCTGGCTTTCGAAAGCGACTGGCAATACAAGCGCCGCGACGGGCAGCTCGTCTGGTTTCACGTCTACGGGCGCGCGGTCGATCCGCAGCGCACCGATCAGGGAACGGTCTGGATTCTCGAAGACGTCAGCGAAGCACGCCGTGTCCATGAAGCGCACAGGCAGGCGCTGGCTGAAATGCAGGCGATCATGGACAACGCCTCGGTGGCCATTCTTTTTACCCACGACCGCAAACTCGCGCGCTACAACCCGAGATTCGCCGAGCTCTTCGGCTACCCTGGCGAGAGCGCCATCGGCCTGCCCGGCCGGGCGCTCTATCCCAGCGACGAGGACTATGCCGAAATCGGTCGCCTGGCGTCCCCGCTGCTCTCGCAGGGCAGGTCATTCCAGCACGAACAGTTCCTGCAGCGGGCCGACGGCAGTCAATTCTGGGCCAACATGATCGCCTATCTGATCGATCCGCAGGATCCGGGCAAGGGAACCATCTGGCTGATCGAAGACCGTAGCCAGTTCAAGCGCGCCGAGGAGGCGCTGCACGAGAATCTGCTGCAGCTCAAGGAAACCAACCGCCGTCTGGAAGACACGCAGAGCCAGCTGCTGCAATCGGAAAAACTGGCCTCGATCGGCCAGCTGGCCGCCGGGGTGGCGCACGAGATCAACAACCCGGTGGGCTTTGTCAGCTCGAACATGCGCACGCTGGCCACCTACACCGACGGCCTGCTCGAGTTGATCGACGCCTACGCGGCGGTGACCGAGAAAGTGCAACTGCCGCCCGACGCCGCCGCCACTCTGCAGGCGCTGCGCGCAGCGATCGATCTCGACTATCTGCGCGAGGATCTCAAGGACCTCCTGCACGAATCGGACGATGGTCTGCAGCGCGTTCGCCAGATCGTCCAGGACCTGAAGGACTTCTCGCACATCGATTCCGGCGAGTGGAAAGCGGTCGACCTCAACGCGTGCATCAAGGGCACGCTGAACGTGGTCTGGAACGAGCTCAAATACAAGGCGAAGATCGATTTCGTGCCGGGTGACCTGCCGGAGGTGCGGTGCAATGCGCCGCAGGTCAATCAGGTGATCATGAACCTGCTGGTGAATGCGGCGCAGGCCATCGAAAGCAGCGGCACGATCAGCATCCGCAGCAGCCATGACGGAACCATGGCCTGGTTCGAAATCGAAGACACCGGCAGCGGCATGAGCGAGCAGGTTCGCAAGCGCATTTTCGAACCATTCTTCACCACCAAGGCGGTCGGAACGGGAACCGGACTCGGGCTTTCCGTTTCGTATGGCATCGTCAACAAGCACGGCGGGCGAGTGGAGGTCTTCAGCACCCCCGGCGTCGGGACGCGCTTTCGCGTTTCACTGCCTATCGCCGGCCGTCCCGATGGCGGTCCGGCAACGCTCGAATAGACCCTGCCGCGGGCGCCGCCGGGAAGGCGCCGCCGGCAGCAGCCGGCACTCAGTGACCTGCCGCCCCTTCGGCCATCAGTTCGCTGAGCACGTACGGCAGAATGCCGCCCGACCAGTAGTACTGAACCTCGATCGGGGTGTCTATGCGGCACAGCAGCGGGCGCTCCAGGCGCTCGCCGTCGGCTCGCGTGATGCCCAGCGTAAGGTTCTGCATGGGTACCAGCTCCGGCCCCAGACCGAGGATTTCGAAGCTCTCGTCACCGCGCAGCCGCAGTGCCGTCGCCGAGTCGTCGGCCATGAACTGCAAGGGCAGCACGCCCATGCCGACCAGATTGGCACGGTGGATACGCTCGAAGCTGCGCGCGATCACGGCGCGCACGCCAAGCAGCCGCGTTCCCTTGGCCGCCCAGTCGCGCGACGAGCCGGTGCCGTACTCTTCGCCGGCGACGACGATGGTCGGTATGCCACGTTCGAGGTAGGCCATCGCCGCGTCGTAAACCGTCATCTGCTGGCCATCGAACAGGGTGTAGCCGCCTTCCGGTCGACGCCCTGCGGCGTCTGCCGGCAACATCAGGTTGCGAATGCGGACGTTGGCGAAGGTACCGCGCATCATGACTTCGTGGTGCCCGCGCCGTGCGCCATAGGAATTGAAGTCGGCGCGCTCGACGCCCTGCTCCCTGAGCCAGGAGCCCGCCGGCGTCGCCTCGCCGAAGGAACCGGCCGGCGAAATATGATCGGTGGTCACCGAGTCCCCGAGCAGCAGCAACGCGCGTGCGCCGGTGATATCGCCCGCTGGCAGGGCAGGCAATTCGAAGAACGGAGGGCGCGCGATGTAGCTCGACGACGGCCAGTCGTAGAGCGCGCCGCTACGCGCCTCGATGGCCTTCCACAGATCCTGGTCGGCGCTGACGTCGGCGTAGCGACGGCGGAAGGTCTCCGCATCGAGCGCAAAGGGGAGCACCGAGTCGATTTCCTCCGACGTTGGCCAGAGGTCGCGCAGAAAGACCGGCTGGCCGTCGGCACCGGCACCCAGCGCTTCGCTGTCGAGGTCGATATTGACCCGCCCGGCGATGGCAAAAGCCACGACCAGCGGCGGCGAAGCCAGGTAATTGGCGCGCAGGCTGGGATGGATGCGCGCCTCGAAGTTGCGGTTGCCGGAAAGAACGGCTGCGGCAACCAACTGGTTTTCGCTGATCGCCTTGTTGAACGCCGGATCGAGGTCGCCGGCATTCCCGATACAGGTCGTGCAGCCGTAGCCGGCGAGCGCGAAGCCGAGTTCGGCGAGCGGCGCGAGCAGGCCTGCCTTCTCCAGGTAATCGGTAACCACGCGTGAGCCAGGCGCCAGGGAAGTCTTGATGTGCGGCTGCACGTGCAGCCCGCGGGCCACCGCTTTTTTGGCCAGCAGGCCGGCAGCGATCATCACCGCCGGGTTGCTGGTGTTGGTGCACGAGGTGATCGCCGCGATCAGCACGTCGCCGTTGCCGAGAGCAACCCCTGTCCTTTCGGTCGGGTAGCGTTGCATCAGCGTCTCGGGCGGCCGGGCAAAGCCGTCTTCCGCTTCCGGTGCGCTGAACAGGGCATTGAACTTGCTCGCCATATCGGGCAATGCAATGCGGTCCTGCGGCCGCTTCGGGCCGGCCAGCGAGGGAACGATGCTGCACAGGTCGAGGCGCACGGTGCGCGAGTAGTCGATCTGGCCGGCACGGGGGATGCCGAACAGCCCCTGGGCGCGGAAATAGGCCTCGAACAACTCGCAGTCGGCTTCGCTGTGGCCGGTGGTGCGCAGGTAGTTGACCGTCTTCTGGTCGACCGGGAAAAATCCCATCGTCGCGCCGTACTCGGGCGCCATGTTGGCCAGCGTTGCGCGGTCGGTGACGGTCAGCGTACTGGCCCCGTCGCCGAAATACTCGACGAAGGTGCCCACCACCTTCTGGCGGCGCAGCAGCTCTGTCACCGTCAGCACCAGGTCGGTTGCCGTCACCCCCTCGCGCAAGCGCCCGACAAGTTCGACGCCGACCACGTCCGGGGTCAGAAAATAGACCGGCTGCCCGAGCATCGCCGCCTCGGCCTCGATGCCACCGACGCCCCAGCCGACGACGCCGACGGCGTTGATCATCGTCGTGTGCGAGTCGGTACCGACCAGCGTGTCGGGAAAACACAGGGTGCCGCCGGCAGTCTCGTGCCTGCGCACGCCGGCAAAGAGGTGTTCGAGATTGACCTGGTGCACGATGCCGACGCCGGGAGGAATGACGCGGAAGGTGTTGAACGCCTGCATGCCCCATTTCATGAACTGGTAGCGCTCGTGGTTGCGCGCGAACTCCTGGCGCATGTTCTGCTCCAGCGCCTGTGGCGTACCGTAGTGGTCAACCTGCACCGAATGGTCGACGACCAGATCGACCGGCACCAAAGGTTCGATGCTGCGCGGGTCACGACCGCTGGCCTGCGCCGCGTGGCGCATCGCCGCCAGGTCGCAGAGCAGCGGCACGCCGGTGAAGTCCTGCAGCACGACGCGCGCGACGACGAAGGGGATCTCCTCGCTGCGCGGCGCACGTGGCTGCCACTGGGCGAGCTCGAGGATGTTCCGCTCGCTGACCCGGTGACCGTCGCAATGGCGCAGCAACGATTCCAGCACGATGCGCAGCGACACCGGCAGGCGAGCAATGTTGCCGACCTCGGCCGCGGCCAGCGCCGGCAGCGAGTAGAACAGCGCCTCGGGCTGAGCGGGCGGATTGAAACGGGAGAGCGTATTGAACGGCGAGTGCGACATGAAGGACCTCCTGACGGAATTGCGCGAGCTACGGGAAACAGGCAGATAGCTGGCAGTGCGACTCGTTCCCCGGTTGGACAAACAGCCAGCGCGGCCTGCGTCGCGGCAGCGGTGAGCGAGTTCTGACAGGCGACTGCCTAATAATAGACCCTAATCCTCCGCCACCACATTGTCGAGGAAACGGCACGCCGCCCGGCACTGCCCCGGCCCCCGCCACCGACCCGCGCCTGCGCGCTGGACACGCTTTGTATACAATCGACGCGTGTCAACCTCGTGACGCTCCTTTCAAGCGCTCACCACCCTCACGCCAAGGAGACCCAAATGGCCGCAAAAATGATTCTCTTGCTGACCGGTGATTTCACCGAAGACTACGAAACGATGGTCCCTTTCCAGGCCTTGCAGATGGTCGGCCACACGGTGCACGCCGTCTGCCCGGGCAAGACCGGCGGCGAACAGGTGCGCACCGCCATCCACGATTTCGAAGGCGACCAGACGTACAGCGAAAAACCGGGACACCGATTCACGCTCAACGCCGAGTTCGCGACGGTGAATGCCGAAGACTACGACGCGCTGGTCATTCCGGGTGGCCGTGCCCCCGAATACCTGCGTCTCGACCCGGCGGTGATCGCCATGGTGCAGCATTTCGCCAGCAGCGGAAAACCGATCGCCGCCATCTGCCACGGTGCGCAACTGCTGGCCGCCGCCGGTGTTCTGGGCGGACGCTCGTGCAGCGCCTATCCGGCCTGCGCACCAGAGGTGCGCGCGGCCGGCGGCAACTTCGCGGACATCCCGATCGATGAAGCGGTGGTCGATGGCAACCTGATCACCGCGCCCGCCTGGCCCGCACATGCCGACTGGCTGGCCAAGTTCCTCAAGGTCCTGGGAACGCGCATCGAGCCCTGAGGCGCTGAGCAGCGGCGGGGGAGCGGCGGCTCACCACAGCTTGCGCGTATCGAGCCAGCTCACCCGCCCGGTGCGCCGCTTGACTTCGTGGTACATGTGCGCGGTGCCGCCGCGGCCGTCGCCGCCACCGCCATTCCACAGGCAGATGAAACGCACCTTGTCGACCCCCCAGGCCAGGGCGGTATACAGCAGCCAGAGGTTGCAGCGCTCGTAAGCATTCGCCGCTTCGCCGCGCACGTCTGTCGGCAGCGTACCGAGTTCCGCCGGCATGATGCGCGGCTCGTCGGCAAGCATGCCGGTCAGCGCGAAGTAGCGCTGCCGCCAGTGCTCGCCGTTGCTCGCCGGCAGAACCGAGCGCTCGATGAACTCGGGCTCCTCGAAAGGCAGCATCGGTTGCAGGCGGACGCCGCGCGCCTGACACGCTTCCAGAAACAGCAGGTCGCCACCGCTGGCGGCCTGTGACAGAGCCATGTCACCGGCGCCCGCGCCGAGCTGGTCGAGCGCCTCGGCGATCCTCGCCGCCGCCAGCGCCTCCCTGTCGGCCGGAAAGCGCGCCGGTTCGCGGCCGGCAGCGTCGATCATGTGACCGCTGAAGAGCAGCACCTGGCGGGGCTCGAAGGGCGGGCTGCTGCGCTCGATCTCGCGTTCGACGATAGCCAGCGCGGCAGCCGTCTCGGCTGGCCGGAAGTCGATATCGCGCAGCAGGTACAGCGTCTGGCGACTCGAATCGAGCGCGAACCAGTCGCGGTTGGCCGCCGCCACCATGTTCGCGTATTCCTTGCCAACGCTGGCCAGCGGATTGACCAGCAGACAGAGTTCGGCGTAGCTGGCGCGCGCCCAGTAGTCCTTGCGGTCGCGCTCCTGGGCGGTCAGGCTGGACCACAGGACACCACCGATGAGGTTGTCGATCACCGTCTGGCTGGTCTCGCCGCCACAATGCCGGCGCAACAGTTGCAGGGTCAGCGCGTTGATCCCCGAGTAATGGTGCGCCGGGTCGGCGATGAAGGCCTGGTAGTAGGGGTCGATGGCCTCGCCAAGCGCCGCATTCTCATCGCTGGCGGCCGCGCGCATCTCTCCTGGCGTACGCCCCGGCTGGCGCCAGCGCGCCAGCCAGCTCTCCTTTTCGACGCGCCCGAGCAGTGCCCAGCATTCGGCATCGCGAGGATAGTCGCGGGTCAGCTGCCGCACCCACTCGCGCGCCTCCTCGAAGCGGCCCAGGCGACCCAGGCAAACCGCCTTTTTCTCCCGGCTGGCCTTGTCGTCGGCGTCGATGGCCAGCGCCAGATCAAATTGCTCGAGTGCCAGCTGATACTGCTTGAGCTTGAGCAGAGCGTTGCCGGCAGTGCGTTTGGCTTCGCGGTGCAGGGCGCGGATCGGCGTCTCGTCGGCGAGCACGAGAATGTCGCCGGGACGGTTTTTCTGCCGCGCAATCTCCATTCGTCGATCCCAGCTGGCATGGGCGTCGGAAAACTCGTTGCGCTGCTCGAGCAGCAACTGCCGCCACTGCGGCTGTTCGAGATTGGGAATCAGCTGAAAGACCGGGCTCACCTTGCGCCGCGTCGAGCTGGCCATGCTGGCGCGCACCATCGCCGTCAACGCCGCACAGTCCGCCGCCAGAGTCGCCGGGTCGGGGGCACCGTCCTTCAGCGTGTAGCGCAGCTTGCGATCGGTATAGATGTCGAAGGGCTGGCTGGGCCTCGGCCCCTGCACCAGCACGACGCCGCGCGCGCGCAGCGCGTGGCGGACGCCCAGCTCGTACCAGACGTTCGGATTGTCGAGCGTCAGGTCGGCGACGACCAGGTCGGCGAGCAGCAACTCCTGGAACATGTCGGCGCGGATGTCGCCGGGACGCTCCTCTTCGTCGGCCCGGAAGACCTCCATCCCGGCCGCCTCCAGCGCCGGCCGGATGTACTCGGCGTACACGCGATTGAAGTCGATCAGCTGCCCATCGTGCCCCGGCTTGCTGCCGAAAGGCATGGCGACAAAGGCGTGTGCTTTCATTCCCGTCTCCGAGCAAGGACAAGCGACCGATACTGACCGCTCGTGGAGTGCTGGTCACCGTCCCACCGTCATTGCGAGGAGGCGCAGCCGACGCGACTTGCAGTCAGCGGGCAACGACGCGAGCGCCGTCGCCATGCCCCTCGACATAGACCACCTGCCCCTTGCGCAGGCCCGCGACGCCGGGCTGGGTGACCGAAATCAGGATGCCGCTGCCGGTACGAACGACGATCTGCTGCCCGGGAACGGGCTGCGCATGGGTTTTCTCGACTTCGTTGCCGGCGACCGCTCCGCCAACCGCTCCCAGCACCATCGCCACGTCACGGCCACTACCCGCACCGATCAGGCTGCCCACACTCAACCCCGCCAGACCGCCGACCACCGCGCCGACACCGGCGTGATGGGTCGTCGGCAACGGGACGTCGACGATCTGCTCGACAACGCCGGTACGAACCCCCATTTCCCCCGCCGGCTGGCCGGCACCCGCGCAGGCGGCGAGGAAGCCGACGAGGGCAAGTACCGACCGGCAGGACGGGAATCCCTGCACCAGGGCCATCGCCGGGGAACGAGCGCGGCTCGGCACGCCTGCAGCCGCCGCAGAATCCACCACTAGCGTTTCCTGGGCGCGCGCTGGCGCCGGGGGGGCGCGCCCGCCGCGGCCGCGGCGAGCGGTGCTGCCCCCGCCGGTCGATCGTCGCGCCGGCATCCGCCAGGGCTGATGCGCTCGCCGAGAGCGATCAGTCGCTCGGCGGCCAACCGCCAGCCGGGCTCGCCGCGACTCACCTGGAGAACGTCGCAGAATCGCGACAGCAGGCAAAGGTGGGCAACCACCGAGTCGAGCTGCTTCGGCTTGAGGCTGAGATTGGCCAGCGTCTCGTCGTAGGCGCGCGCCACCTCGGCGAACGCCTCCTGGCCTGCCTCGCCCGAGTGCAGAAATCCACCATCGAGCAGGCGCTCGACGAGCAGTGACTCGGGCTCGCGCATCGCGTCCCAGAAATCGGCGCTGCGTGCGTACGCTTCGCGCGCCGCAAAGCGGCAGTAGGACGCCAGATCGATCGCCTGCTGCCGGTCAGCATCCGGCGCTGCGAGCAGCGCCTCGATGGCCAGGCGGTTGAGCGCGTTGTACGCCCGGAAAGCGGCATCGCCCGGCCTTCCCTCGCCTTGCCCGTAAAAGACGGCACTCGCGCGCAACGCCTCCTCCATGTGCGCGAACGCCGCTGCGCCGGCCGCCTGCCCTTCCGGCGTCGTGCCACTGGCGGCGAGCACTCGCCGCGCAAAGACGTTGGCCTTGCGCTTGGCGGCACTGCCGCGCAGCGCACAGCGTTCGCTATTGACCGTCGCGCTGGCCGACGGGCCGCCAGCCAGGGGCGAGAGCAGAGCGTCGAGACTGCGCAGACGTTCGAGCGCGCTGTCGATCAGCGTCAGCGCGGCGTCGTCACCGTCATCCCCCTCGTCCTTTTCGTCCTTTGCGTGCCTTTCGTCTTTTTCCCCCAGGCGCGCCTCGATATTGGCCAGCTGCTCGATATCGCGTACCGGCACCTGCCCGCTGCCGTCGTCGGACTGCAGTGCGTCGAGATAAGCGTCGCGCGCCTTGCCGAACTCGCCGAGGTCAGCCCACACGCTGGCCAGCGCCGACTGGACCGCAGGCAGCCGCAACCAGCCTGCCGGGCAGCGGTCGTTGAGCAGGGCGTCGATGCTGCTCAGTTGCGCGTCGAGCTCGTGCCGGGTCTGCCGCTCGCTGCCTCGCGACAGCGCTGCACGGCGACTGGACAGCTCGTCGAGCAATTCGTCGGGCGAGGCAAAGTTCGCTGGCCTGCCGGCGCTGCGCTGCAGGCGCGGCTCGGCCAGCCAACCCGGCTCGCCGTAGGCCTGGTAAGCGCCCCAGGTAATGTCTTCGCGACGGGCCTGCCAGACCGCTTTGCGCGCTTCGAAAACCGCCTGCCCGAAGGGCATTCCGTCGAGCAGCAGGCGCTCGTAGAACGCCTTGCCGAAGATCATCGCGCCCTTGTCATCGACTGCCCAGCCGGCGACGACCACGCAGCGCACGCCGATGTTGATCAGCTCACGCGCGACGCTGGCCGCCAGCAGGTTGCCGTCTTGCACGGTGCGCTCGGCGTCCTGCTGGTGGCCGCCCTCACCGCCGCTGCCCGAATCCACCTTGCCCAGGTGGCAGCAACTCAGGAAAACGAGTTCGGGCACGCTTTCCATGGCCCGTATTTCGGCGGCGGTAATCAACAGACCATCGGAGAGGACGACCCCCGAGCGACGGCGGCCATCGACGTGCTGCTGGTCGAAGATGCCGTGCGCCGAGATATGCAGCAGCCGGTACGGTTGCTGGTAGAGCCGGGTCAGGACGTCGGACGCGCGGCGGTCGCTGCCGATCTCGGCGACCACCTGGTAGGCCAGCCCCTGCAGGATGGCCGCCACCTGGTAAGCCTCCTCCTCGGCGCCGGGCAGCGGTGGCGGGTCGGCCGCGTCGGGCCGCTGCGGATCGGGAAAAGCGGCGACGAAGCCCTCGACCGACGGATTGCCGACGACGAAGGCCTTGCGCTCGAGTCCCTGGCGCACCTGGCGGCGAAACTGCATGGCCGCGAGCTGCCGCACGACCGGAGTGCGCAGGGCCAGCGGCAGCTTTTCGCCGGCGCCGCGCTGATCGTCGGCGAACATCAACTCCCACGGCAGGTTGGCGGTGTAGTCGTCGACCACCAGGACGATGCATTCGAGCTGTCGAGCAGCGTCCTTGAAGTCGTGCGGCACCATCAACTGGAACAACACGCGACCGAAGTCCTCGCGCCACACCGGCGCCTGGATCTGCTGGCGCACGAGTTTCTCGACCAGGCCTGGCTGGCGCTGGTGGACCACCGACTCGGCGCGCGCCCGCTGGCCGACGTAGAGAAAGCGCAGGCGTTCGGCGATCGCCGTGCGCGGCCGCTGCGCGCGCGCTGACCCTCCTGCCGGAGCAGCGTCGGTGGACGCGGGCAGGCTGGCGGGCAGACCCCCCTGCTCGTGACGATCGGCGTCGGTGACGATCAGCCGCGGCCAGTAACTCGGGTTGCCGCTGTCGAACAGACGTCGGCGCAGCCCTTCGCCCTGTTCGAGTTGCGGCCGACAGACGAGCGCCACATCGTAGCGCCGGGTCAGCTCGGCGAGCCGCTCGGGCATTCGCCGCAGCGCGTAGACGGCGGTGATCGCCGTGTCCTGATAGAGCTCGACGATGTCGAGACGGGTGACGCGAATGTCGAGCCGGGTCGTCTCGTAAAAGCGCGCATTGGCCTCCATGACGCCGCGCAGCAGCGCCTCGACCGACGCCGCCACCGACAGGTTGGCAGACGAGTTGTAGCCGAGGAGCAGCGCAGCCAGCGGCAGTTCGCGTTCATCCTTGCCGAGCACGTCGATCACCTGCAGCAGATAGCGCAGGACGCCGGCACGCACCGCCTCGGTCAGATCGCCGACGCTGAGGTTGCCATCGTAGGCACCGAGGCCGGTGACGATCGCCCCGGTGAGGCTGCCACGGTGGCGTTCCTGTTCGTTGGGAACGCGCAGGACGACGCTCGCCGCACCGCGCGGGCCGGCGTACAGGCCGAGGTTGTAGCGCTGGGTGAGCTCGCCGTCGAGCAGTTCGCGGTCGATCAGCGCCTCGGCACCGGCGATCGGATCCTGCTCGTAGTGGCCGAGCAGAACCGGTTGGGTCAGGAAACGCAGGTCCATGGCCTTGACGGCGACCTCCAGGCGGCGCTTCGGTCGCGCCGCAACGCGACTGCGCGGCGAACCGCCGAGCAGACCGCGCGCCACCGCCTCGCCGCCGTCGAGCGTTGGCGGCCCCGCGTCGTAGACCACCGGCAGCGGCTTTTCCTCGCCGCGCACCGCCGGCGGGTTGCTCAACAGGCCGCTGGTCATGCCGTTGCTGAGCAGCTCGCCGAGGGCCGGGAAATACTCGCGCGTCGACGGCAGGTCGCCATGCTTGGCGGGCAGGTAGTAGTAGCGGCCAACGTTTTCGATACGTCCCGAAGCCCAGCTGACGGTGCCGTCCCCGTGGCTGGTGCCGACCATTTTCAGGCGCCCATTGACCTCGCGAATTCCGCACGGCGTATTGCGCGCGACGCCAAAGACATAGACGGCTTTCTTGGCGTAGGCCTCGGGCAGGGCCGGCGTCGCCTTGCCGTCCTGTGCCCACAGCCAGTTCGCCGCGTCGAGCTGCTGCTGGTCCGGCGTCGCCGAATTGCCGTTGCCGAACCACAGGTCGAAGACCTTCTTCCGGTAATCGATCCAGGTTTTCGCCAGCCAGAAATCCTGCCTGTCGTCACCACCGTCTGGCTGCCCCTGGAAGATATCGACGAAACCCGGCTTGGGAAGCAGCTGCAGGGCGCCGCGGAATCCGGCGACGATCTGCAGCACCTGGCGCATGTCGTGCCGGAGATCGAGGCGCACCAGCGAGCGCAGCGTATCGCCCTTGCCGAGCAGGTTCTCGACCATCGAGTAGGCCCCCTGATTGGGCGTCCCGAGCATCACCAGGCGCGCGCCGTCACGCGCCATCAGCGCGTCGATCACCGCGCGGCGCCGGTGGATGCTGGCGCGCACCACCAGGCCGCCCATGCTGTGCGCGAGCAGGCGCACCGGCTGCGTGGTTTCGCGCAGCAGGCGGTCGAGGAATTCGGCAAAGCGTTCGGCGAGCACATCCAGCGGCTGCCGCCAGTCGTAGGCGAAGCGCTCGACACGATGGCTGGTCGATAGATACTCGCAAATGTCGCCGTAGAACATGTCGAAGAGCTTCTCGGCCTCGACGCCCGACTGCTCCCAGGCGATCCTGCTCAGGCCACCCTTGGCAATGTCCAGCGGGTCGAACCAGACGCGGTCATTGCCATTCACCGAGAGGTGCGAACCCATCACCCCGGGCAGCACGACGACCACCGGCAGGTCGGCACGGCGCACCTGCGGCGCGCGCGACACGGCGCCCACGCTCGCTTCGCCGTCCGAGAACGGACCCGGCAAGGCCTGGAAAGCGGTCAGCGGCAGGACCTCGTCGGCGACCAGCCAGTCGCGCAGCGCAAGGCGGGTATCGATGTTCGTGAAGTAGCGGAAATGCGAGACTTCGGCGCCGCGGTCGAACAGCGCACGGGCCCGCGCCTGCGGCGCGATTCCGGCGAACATCGAGTCGCTATCGACGACCAGATCGTTGTCGACGTTGTCGAAAAACAGATAGTCGGTGAGCAGGACGCCGAGGCGCTTGAGCAGATTGCCGCCTTCGATGTCGCCGGCTATCACCGCCATCTCGATGCCCGCGCGCACCGGTGCGTCGCGCAGCAGGCGGGCCATCGGCGAGTCCGGCAACATCGCTTCGATGCCGGGCACCAGATGCGCATTGGTGCGCTTGTGGGCGATTTCCAGAACCACGCGCTTGAAAGCCGAATAGAACGGGTTGCCGAAGAAGAACGGCACCTGCCCGATCAGCGTCAGCATCCCGGACAGGAAGAGGTCCAGGTTGCCGCTGGCCAGCCGCGTCCCCTGCGCCGGGCTGGCGACGCGCACGTAGCGCTGCACGTGCAGGTCCCTGGCCGCCAGCGCCCTGGCCAGCTGGCGCAGTTGCCTGCGCTGCTCGGCGTGCGCCGAGTCGAGTTCGCGGCGCACGCCTTGCGCTTCGGCTTCGCTCTCGTAGGCGTCGCCGCTACCCGGCAGATCGGCCTTGTATTGCTCGATCAGCCGATCGAAGTCGTGCACGCAGAGCAGATCGGCAACCAGGCCGCCGCGCGAGTGCGAGACCAGGCTGAGCTGAAGGCCGTCGGGCAGCGCCGCCAGCAGCTCGAGGGCGTTTTCGATCGGGCTCTCGGAGAGCGTGCGGTGCTCGTAAGTGTAGATTCCGCCGCTGAAGTGGCGCTGCAGGACGCTCCACAGATCACGCTCGTCGACCTGCAGGTCGCCAAAACTGCCGAGCGTATTCGACCCGGTGCCATGCACGAAAAGCAGGACCGGCCGTTTCTCCGCCGCCGCCCGCTGCAGCGCGCTCTGCGCGCGCGCCAGGGCCTTGCTGTCCTGCGCTTCGGCGGCGCGGCGCCCGCCGTCCCAGCAGTAAACGCCGGTCGGCCGACCGAGCCGCGCCTCGATCGCCCACATCAGCGCCCGCGTCCCCAGCCCGCTGACGCCCAGTTCGGCGACGTCGCCAGCGCCCTTGCGCAACTCGCCGAGCTTCGTCCTGGCCGCGTCGATGATGTCGTCGCCGGCGCGCCCCACCGCCAACGCAAAGACCTTGCTGACCAGGCCGCCAATGGCGTCGCCGAGCAAGCCGCGCGTCGCCGCCGCGTCGCTGCGCAGCTGATCGAAGAGAATCTCGCCGTCGTTGCCGATCAGCTCGGGCCGGCTGCGCTGCAGCGAAGCCTTGAGCTTGCTCGCCGAAGTGATCAGCACGCCGCCGTCGGCGAGCTCGATGACCAGCACCTCGTCGTCCTGCGCCGGGTACTGCTGGGGGCTGGCGCCGGCACCGCGCACCGCGGCGCCGACCTCGAAGCTGGCGCGCGCCTGCAGGTAAGCGGCGGGCAGGAAAGGATCCTCGGCCTCGCCGGCCGAACGACGGACGCTGTGCAGCAACGCCGGCAATTGCGGCTGGTCGCTCTGGCGACCAGTGAAGTTGAGAGTAGTGGGATCAGCCATCTTCGCCTCCTTCGAGTTCGTGCCACGCCCGGTACCGCGGCGTCCTGCCGTGAGAGTCGCCACCGCGCCGCCATCCCTCGCCACCGCTCACGGCAGCCTGGCTGCCGCCGGCGACTGCCCTGCCGTCAGGTGAAAATCTGGCGTTTGCGAGCGTCGTCACTGCCAAAAATCTGCGGGCTCTGCGGATACGACGCCGACGGCAGGAAGCCCGGAGTGATCGCCGCATGCCACTGCGCGTAGGTGGCATTGGCCGGCAGCAGTTTGAGCGTTTTCAGCGCGTAATAGGTGAACGCCCCGCAGGGACGGCCGCTGATGCGCGCGTCGTAGCTGAAGTTGTTCGGTCCTTCCTTGCAGCCGGCGAGCAGCAGATCGCCCATCATTCGCGACAGCGCGCCGGCAAAGGGCGAGCTGCCCGAGGTCACCGGCACGGTCGTCAGCGGCTGGCCGCTGATCCCGTGTGGCAACTTGTCGGCCGCCATCCAGTTGCCCATCGGCATGAAGCGTGGGCGCAGCGCGTCGTCGGCGTCGGGATCGGCGGCCGCCGCGCGGGTGACGGTACCCGAGTGGCAGCTGTCGGAAATCAGCAGCAAGCGCACGCCCGCCTTGCGCGCCGAGAACAGGGTGTTGATCTCGTCGTCGATCAGCGGCCCGCCACCGGTCTGAATGTCGTAGGGGCACAGCGCCTCGTCGAGACCGTCGATCTCGTCGCCGTTGGTGTCCGGGACATAGGTCCCGTGTCCGGAATACGTGATCACCAGCACGTCGCCGCTGACGCCACCGGCGATCAGCGATTGAATGTCGTGGAACATGGCCGCCTTGGTCGCCTGCTGGTCAAGCAGCTTGCTGACCGCAAAGCCACGCCCGGCCAGTTCGGCAGCCCAGTCGTTGGCGTCGTTCACGCAACCATTCAGATCCATGTGCGTACCGGGGTAGTTGTTGATCCCCATACAAAGCGCGCGCTTGCTCATGACTGCCTCCTGTCGATTGATCGTTGCTGATTGATGGCGAACTGTGAACTGCGAACTGCGGCCCTCAGTCTAGCAAGCGCGAAGGCAATAACAAACCTCGCCATCGCTCCGCCGCAGTCCTTCGGTCGACCCTTCCGCCGTCGCCGGCAAGGCGTCGATCGAGCCGGCGCCCCCGCTGCTGTCCAGGACCTTGTTCCCCGCTGCCACCGAGCCTGGTCTATGCTGTGCATGGCCGGAACCTTCCCGGCCGGCATTCGTCGAGGAGGAAACAGCTTGAAGAGAAGAAATCTGCTTGCCGGTTTCGCGCTGTGCGGTGCGGCCTTGCCCCTGCTGGCACAACCGTCGAGGGACCTGGTCAGCTCGCGAGGCCCGGCGCTGCTCACCGTGACCGGCAATATCGGTGCCGGCAACCGGGGGCCTCTTGACCCTGCGCTGGATCAGCTGATGAAGAAACAGGGCGTCGAATTCACGCGCGCCTACAGCTTCGACTTTGCCGCGCTGAGCGCGCTGCCAGCAACGGCCATCGCGCCCACCCTTGAATACGACAATCGCCAGCACCGGCTCACGGGCCCCTTGCTGACCAAGGTACTTCGCGCGGCCGCTGCGCAGACGAACGAAACGACCCGGCTGCTCCTGCGCGCGATCGACGGCTATACGGCGCTCGTGCCCCTTGCCGAGGTCGACCGCTTCGGCTTCATTGTCGCCACCCATCTCGATGGACAGCCCATCCCCCTGGGCGGGCTCGGGCCGCTGTGGGCTGTGTACGAGCCCGACGCCTTTCCGGAAATGGCGTCGAAACCCGCCAGCGAGCGCTTTGCGCTCTGCCCCTGGGGCCTGTACCACGTCGCGGCTCAGTAGGCGGGAATCCGCCCCGGGCAAGGCGCCGCCCCGAATCACCGCCCGCGCTCCATCGCACTGCCCAAGTTTGACCACACTTGCCGGAAGCGGGGATACTCTCCCCATATAACAGGAAATTTCCTATCCTTCAGTGGGAGCGGCACGCTGCCGGGCGCCACTGAAACAGGCCGACAAACGCTGCTCCGAAGCACCTCGACCGGCGCTTGCGGCACTCTCCAGGAGGACTCCGATGAACACCGAGCAACAGCCGAGTATCGGTCTGGCCTTGTCCGGCGGCGGATTCCGGGCGACGCTTTTCGGTCTGGGCAGCCTCTGGCGGCTCAACGAGGGCGGGCTGCTGCGCCGCCTGACGCGCATTACCAGCGTTTCCGGCGGCTCGATTCTGGCCGGCGTGCTGGCCCACCGCTGGCGGCAGCTCAACTTCGTCGACGGTCAGGCGAGCAACTTCGAGGAAGTCGTCGCGCAACCGGTGCGCGAGTTCTGCAATCAGACCATCGACGTGCGCACCGCCCTGCTCGGCCACCTGACGCCGTTCGTGACTTCCGGCGACTTTCTCGCCCGGCGCTACGCCAGCGACCTGTTCGGCGAAACCCTGCTGCGCCAGATCGCCACGCCCGCGGACGATCACGCGCCGCGCTTCATCTTCTACGCCACGAACATGCAGACCGGGCGCAGCTTCCGTTTCCGTCAGGACTACATCGCCGACTACGTCCTGGGCATTTCGTACACCTCCGACGTCCCTCTCGCCGAGGCGGTCGCCGCGTCCAGCGCTTTCCCGCCAATTTTCTCGCCGCTGGTACTGAAGACCGAACCCGGCGCCTGGGAGAGGCCCCAGCGCGAGCTGGCGAACCTCTACAGCCTGCGCCGCCGGATCGTCCTCGCCGACGGCGGCATCTACGACAACATGGGGCTCGAAGCCCTGCTCGACAATGTCGATATCGTTCTCGTCAGCGACGCCGGGGCACCCTTCGCGATCGACGAATCGCCGTTCGAGGACGACCTCCTGCAGCTCGGCCGGGTACGCGACATCCTCATCGACCAGACCCGCGCGCTGCGCAAGCGCGCGCTGATCGGCGATTTCGAAAGCGGGCGCCGGCAAGGCGCGTACTGGGGAATCGGCACGGCGATCGACGACTACGAGGATGACGACCCACTGACCAGCGACAACGCGGTCAGCGCCGCGCTGCAGGACATCCCGACCCGCCTCAAGGCGTTCACCGCGCAGGAGCAGGGCCAATTGATCAACTGGGGCTACGCGCTGGCCGACAGTGCCCTGCGCACGCGCACCGACCTGCCGCTCGACGCGCCGCAGGGCTGGCCGGTCGGCGCCTGGCCGCTCTGCTGAGGAAGCGACGATGATCGATCGCCAGTATCTCGCCGCCTGGAGTCTCGACCTCGACGACGCCGGCTTCGCGCAAGCGCTGGCCGCCGTCGGTGTCTGGAGCGCGGCCCGCCCGGGAGAGCCGCTTGACGTCCGCGCCAGCAGCGAGCGCTCGCCTGCAGCCAGCGCCGCAAGCATCGTCGATCTCCTTGCCGCTGCCGGCGAGCAGCAGGCGCACGACGACGACGCGCGTGGCCGGCAGCGAAGCCGCGCGCCGCTGGCCTGGCAGGCGCCGCCCTCCGAGGCGCTCGCCACCCTGCCGACGGCGAGCGTGCTTGCCGCCGCCTGGTCGACATTTGTGGACAAAAGGTCCGCCGGGCCGCGTCTCGCCGTACGCAGCCGGGCACAGGGCTGGAAGACGCTGCTGCCGATGGTGCACGCCCTGCAGCACCCGGCGGTCACCGCCGCGAGCGTCTTCGTCGCCGACGCCTTCGCTGCCGACGGACGCGTCGATTGGCAACTTCCCTTCCGCATCGCCGTTCTGCCCGACGATCGCCTGGCCGGCTCGTTTGCCGAGTATCCGGCGCCGCCGCAGCCGGGCTGGCCTTATCGCTTCAGCGTTGCCGGACGCGCCACGCCGCGTCTGGAAGTGCTCGTCTTCAGCGGCTCGCTGCGGCAGACCGCCGCCCGCCTGCTGAGCCGCCGTTCGCCGAGCCGGGCGGCGCTGGTGCTCGTCCTCGGGGGAATCGACGCCGTCGGCGACGCGCTCGAAGCGCTGCTGCGCGTCGTCGCCGCAGAGCTGTCGGCCGAAGGCGTGGTCTGCATTGCGCCGCGCGCCGACGCCAACAGCGACGCCAACAGCGACGCCGCCCTGCCGACGCTGCAGGGCTTCGCCGACGGGCTGAGCCACAACACACCGCTGGACGTCGCCCTGGCGCACTCCTTCGGCCAGCGCGTGACCGCGTTCCTCGGCGGCGACCTGCTGCGCATTAGCGCCCTGTCGCATTCGGTCGCCACGCTGACCGCCCGCCTGCGCGCCTTGCCGGACGACGCCGAACTGGCGCTCAGCGAACGCTCGCTGTGGCGGCTGGTCGGCGATCCCGATCAGGTCGCCACGCCGCCGACGCGCGGCGCCACCCGCGCGGCTGGAGGTGATCGGGGCGGTGAACGCGGTCAACGCAGCGGGCGCGTGGAGGGCGTGCTGCCGTCCGCGCGCAGCGTCTCCCCGGCCCTGCTGGCCAGGCGCATGGACGAGGCGAGCCGCGACTACGGCTACGACCATGAGTCCGACGAAGCGTCGTCGCTGACCGAAGTGGCCAGCGAGTTGCGCGGGCGGGAGGGCGAAGACGCCGTCGAACAGCCCGAGCTGCGCTTCATCCAGCACCGCTTCTGGCGCCGGCACGAAGCGCAGCTGGTCGAGGAACGGCAACGCCTGCAGGTCGGCGTACCGATCATGCTGCGACTGCGCATCGGGCCGCCGGACGAAGCGTGGCAATCGGCGCCGGAAGCGTTTCCGGCGCACGAGCTGCCGCGCAGCGAGCAGCCGCACCGACTGCAGGTGGTCTTTCACGAACCGACGCAACTCGACACGCCGCTGCTCGGAGAGCTCATCCTGCCGCGCGTCGGGCCGAGCAGCGCCGCCGAGTTCGTGTTCACCCCGCGCAGGCGCGCCGCTTTCGCAGGGCGGGTCAGCGTCCTGCACCGCGGCCGCGTGCTGCAGACGGTGCTCATCCACGCCCGCGTCGCCGCCGCCGACGAGACCATCGACGCCGGTAACGCCGGGGAAGCGATCAGCCAGCAGGTCGAAGCGCGTGTGCGCCAGCATTGGGGCGAACTCGGCGCGCGCCGGCGTTTCGACGCCGCTTTCATCCTCAACCACAGCAATCAGCAACGGCCGCTGCTCACCGGCATCGCCGGCAAGCGTGCCTGGGCCAAGGATCTGAGGGGTATCGAAGAGCCGATCGCGAGCATCAACCAGCTGCTCTCCGACGTCGCGCACAGCGTCGCCGACTACAGCGCGGGGCTGACCAGTGGCGACAACCGCAAGCTCTTCGTCAAGCTCGCTCGCCTCGGCGCCGACCTCTACTCGAGCCTGGTGATCGACAACCTGCAGCCGCTGCAGCGCGAAGGCATGGACGTCGACGAAGCGACGCACATCCAGCTGGTCAGCACGCGCGCCGACGCCGTCGTTCCCTTCGAGTTCATTTACCAGTACCTGCCGCCCGACGACGATGCGGGCGTCGACTTCTGTCCGAACGCCCTGCAGGCGCTCGCCGACGGCGCCTGTACGCAGGGCTGCGCCGGCCAGCAGGAGCCGCGTCGGCACGTTTGCCCGATGGGTTTCTGGGGCTTGCGCAAGGTCATCGAACGACACGTCTACAACCCGGCGATCGACCTCCCCAACCAGGCCGAAGTGATCGTCCAGGCCGAACCGGTCGGCGCGCGCGTGCGCTTGCAGCTCGACCAGGGGGCGCTGGTCGCCTACAGCCAGGAGGTCAAGGCGAGCGACGTGGCGCCGCTGCTCGCCGCCTTGCGCGAGCAGCTGCCGGAAACGGTGCACGTCGCCGGCAACTGGAACGAATGGAAACAGGCGGTCAGCGGCAGCCACCCGAGCCTGCTCGTCGCCTTCCCGCACAACACCGGCGAACGCCAGGACATCGCGCTGGAAATCGGCGGGGTGGCCTTCAAGACGCTGCGCCTGCCGCGCGAATACGTGCATGTCGAGGGCGCCTACCCCTTGCTGCTGCTGCTCGGCTGCGACACCGCCAGCAGCGCGCAGCAGTACGCCAACCACATCCGCTATTTCCGTCAGGCGGGCGCCGCGGTGATCGTCTCGACCATCGCCACGGTGTTCGGTCCGCACGCCGTGCGGGTCGGCGAGAAGCTGCTCGAAGTGCTGCTCGCCATCCACCGCCAATCGACTGCCGACGAGCAATCCGGCGCGCCGCGCCAGCCGGACGCCGTTCCCTGCCTCGGCGAAGCGCTGCGCGAAGCGAAACGGCAGGCACTGCGCGAAAGCCTGCCGATGGCCCTGTGCGTCGTCGCTTTCGGCGACGCCGACTGGCGCCTTTGACTGGAGATCGATGATGATGACCCCGACCAGCAACGACGGCGCCTTCCTGCGCATCGAAATGTTGCCCGCGCTGCACGGCGACTGCCTGTTCGTCGAATACGGCGACAGCACCCGCACGCGCCGCCTGCTCATCGACGGTGGCCCGATTGCCACCTACAGGCATCTCGCGGCACGCCTGGACGCGCTCCCCGCCGGCGACCGGCGTTTCGAGCTGGTGGTCATGAGCCACGTCGATACCGATCACGTCGAGGGCATCGTTCGCCTGCTCGCCAACCAGCCGCTACCCATGCGGGTCATCGACCTGTGGTTCAACGGCTGGAGCCATCTCACCTCCGGCGGACGCGTGCTGGGTGGCAAGCAGGGCGAGTTTCTCAGCGCGCTGATCGTCCGCCGCTTCGAGGAAGGGCAATGGAACGGCGCGTTTTCCGGGCAGGCGGTGGTCGTCCCCGACGCCGGAGCGCTTCCCGAACGCACGCTGGCGGGAGGCATGAAGCTGACGCTGCTGTCGCCGACACCGGCAACGCTGGCCGAGATGCGCAAGGCGTGGGAAAAGGACCTCGGCGCCAACGTCACCCCCGGCGACCTCGACGCCGCCTGGCAACGCCTCGCGCAGCGCAAGGCCTACCTGCCCGGGCAGGGCCTGCTCGGGACCACCCCCGAACTCGACACGCTGCTCGAACGCCAGCTGAAGGTCGACAGCTCGGCGGCCAACGGCAGTTCGATCGCCTTCCTGGCCGAGTTCGCCGGCAAGTCCTGCCTCTTTCTCGCCGACGCCTACCACCAGGTGATCACCGCCTCGCTCAAACGCCTGCTGCAACAGCGTGGCCAGGCGATCCTCAAGGTCGACGCCGTGAAAGTCGCCCACCACGGCAGCGCCGGCAACGTCAGCGACGAACTGCTGGCGCTGATCGACAGCCCGCGCTTTCTGGTCAGCACCAACGGCAGCCGCTTCCGGCACCCCGACGCCGAAGCGATGCAACGGATCATCGCCCGCTCGCCGCATCAACCGCCGACGCTGTGCTTCAACTACGCCAGCAAGACGACTCGCCGCTGGGCGTCGCCGCAACGGCAGGCCGTGGGCTGTCTTATACGCCGGAGCTGCGAATCCAACTGCGGTTAACGCTCCCAACTAAACGTGCATAGAAACTTTCAGATAGGCCTCTCTGGGAACACAAGTCGTGACGACCAAAATCCACGAGCCGCAGAACGTAGCCAAACATATGAATATCGTATGGATAGAACAAGGGCCGGGGAGAGGTGGAGACAAGCAAGCTAACAAGGCTAAAGAAGTGCTGAGTTAGTGGGACATCACGCTCACGTCAGGTACCGCCATAAGCCGCACCTGCCCGTACACTGAGGGAAGCCAATCACGCGTGTCGCCAGGCGCGTGTGACCATAACGAGTGGACGGTGTGCACATCGTCACGCGGATCCGCCGCGAGGGGCGCTCGTGAAGCCGGCTAACATGAGTATCATTCTGAATCGTGTGATTGAAATACGACCAACGCACATCCAGTAGAGGTCGCGGTGAGTCGCGAACAATCCGCGGCGTACACATCTGCCCCAGGTGTGTAGCCGTCCACTAACGAAAATTGCAATCACTGACGAATAGCTGCCTGGCTAGCTCCTGATGAAGACATCTGGGTGAGTTGGTCCGGAAACGAGGCCAACGAACAGACTGACTGTCCGTCCGCGGCCGAAGTCCGTCGGAGGGTGAATTGCATCAAGTGCCCCTCTGATAGTGTGTCATCCTTGCGTTGTTTGACACGTAATGAAAAGTGGTATCAATAAAAAGAGGTAGAATAAAAAGTGTGAGAAATCCACGTCGTACCACTCGAAGACGTAAAATGATCAACGTGAAATCAGTCAGCCGAAACTGTAGGTCATCTGTCGCAGTACTTCGGAGTGACCTTCGCGACTTGTGTTCACTGAGTGGGTCACAACTCGCGACGAGAAACCACACGAAGCCCGAGTCTTCACCGTAGTATGTACACAACACATACCTCGCGCGATACATACAGCTGCCTACATCAAAAAGCGTGATACAGCGAGCAACGGATCTAGGTCATAGTGCGTCGGGGACGCCGCGACTGGTCCAGGCGGATGCCGATCGACAGCTTCCTGCGCAGCCTCGCCGAGGCGTGTAAGCACAACGCGGTGGGCATCGTCCTTTCCGGCACCGGCAGCGATGGCACGCTGGGGCTGCGCGCCATCCACGGCGCGGGAGGCATCACCCTGGTCCAGGAGCCCGCCTCGGCCAAGTATTCCGGAATGCCGGAAAGCGCGCTGCGCAGCGGCTACGCCGGCCATGTCGTGGCCATCGAAGACATGCCGACGCTGCTCCTCGCGGGGACACACGCGCTCGCCGAGCACGGCGTGGCAGCAGCGCCAACGGCGGCGGGCGCAGCCGACTACAGCGAGGTGCTGCGCGTGCTGCGCAATGCCACCGGTCACGATTTCTCGCTGTACAAGAAGGGCACCATCGGCCGGCGCATCGCGCGCCGGATGGTCCGCAACGCGCTTGGCGACATCGACGCCTACAGCGTCTACCTCGCCGCGCATCCGGCCGAGGTCCAGGCCCTGTTCAGGGACCTGCTGATCAATGTCACCAGCTTCTTTCGCGACCCCGAGGCCTTCGCTGCGCTGGGCAACGAGATCGTTCCCAAGCTGCTCGCCGGCAAGCCCGACGGTTATGTGTTTCGCGTCTGGATCGCCGGCTGCTCGACCGGTGAAGAGGCCTACTCGGTCGCCATTCTGCTGCGCGAAGTCATGGACCGCCTGCAGCAGACGTTCCGGGTCCAGATCTACAGCACCGACCTGGACCAGGAAGCCATTACCGTCGCCCGCAGCGGCTTCTATCCGCCGAACATCGCCGCCGACCTCAGCCCGGAACGTCTGCAACGCTTTTTCGTCCACGAAGACGCCGCCTACCGGGTCAGGAAGGAGATTCGCGAGATGCTGGTGTTCGCCGTCCAGAACGTGATCAAGGATCCGCCCTTCACCCGACTCGACCTGATCTGCTGCCGCAATGTGATGATCTACCTCGAACCCGAGTTGCAGAACCGGCTCATCCCGACGCTGCACTACGCGCTCAAGCCGGGTGGCGTTCTCTTCCTGTCGCCGGCCGAGACCATCGCCGATCACGCCGAGCTGTTCCAGCCGCTGAACCACAAGTGGAAACTCTACCGGGCGATGGCCAGCGCCGCGTCGACCCGCGCCTTGATGGTCAGCGGCCTCGCCTGGCCAGGAGCGAATGCCGACAGAAACCGCGAAGCCACGCCGATGACCGCGGCGGCGACCAATATCGAGCAGATCGCGCGGCGGGCGCTGCTCAGCGCCTTCGCCCCACCGTCGGTGGTCACCGACGGCGCGGGCAACATCCTCTTCGTCCATGGCGAGACCGGCAGGTATCTGCGCCCGGCACCGGGCGAAGGAACGCTCAACGTCGTCGACATGGCGGTCGACGGCCTGCAACTCGAACTGCGCGCGGCGCTGCTCAATGCGGCCGAGAGAGGTGCCCAGACCAGCGGGCGCGAAGTATTGCTGCGCGTGGACGGCGAGTTCCAGACCGTCGCCCTGAGCGTACGCTCCCTGCCCAGCCCGGACAGCAATCAACAGCGGCTGCTGGTCAGTTTTCAGGACGTCGCCAGGGCGCTGCCGCTCGCCACGCCGGCGGTCGGCAGCGACGCCGGCGAGACCGGCGAAGTCAGGGAAGCGGGCGCCGCGCAGCGCGTCGTCGAACTCGAACGCGACCTGGCGGATACCTGGGAGAGCCTGCAATCGACGATCGAGAAGCAGCAGATTTCCAACGAGGAGCTGATGTCGACCAACGAGGAGCTGCAGTCGACCAACGAGGAGTTGCAGTCGACCGTCGAGGAACTCGAGACCTCCAAGGAAGAACTGCAGTCGGTCAATGAAGAGCTGGTGACGCTCAATACCGAATTGCAGGCCAATATCGACCAACTCGGCGATACGCAAGCCGACCTCAGGAACCTGCTCGACAACGTCAGCGGCGGCATCATCTTTCTCGACGCGCAGTTGCTCATCCGCCGCTTCACCCCTGCGGCTGCGGTTCTCTATCGCCTGATCGGCAGCGATGTCGGCCGACCGCTGGCCGACATCCGCGCCAACATCGTCGACGACGACCTGCTCGCCGACGCGCGGGCGGTGCTCGACACCGGCCAGGCGCGCGAGCGCGAGGTGCGCACGCGCAGCGGCCTCTGCTATCAGGCGCGCCTGAAGCAGTACCGCCGACTCGACGGCCAGCTGGATGGCGTGGTGATCACCTTTACCGACATCAGCGCCCTCGTCGCCGCCCAATCGGCAAGCCAGGCTGCACGACATTTCGCCGAAAGCATCGTCGACGCGGTACGCGAACCCCTGCTCGTCCTCGATGGCCACTTGCAGGTGATCTCCGCCAGCCGCTCGTTCTACCAGCGCTTCCAGGTAAGCCCGGAGGAGACGGTCGGGCGGCAGCTATACGATCTCGGCAACGGGCAGTGGGACATCGCCGCCCTGCGCGAACTGCTCGAAAGCATCCTCCCACGCGACCAGTCCGTCGACGGATTTGCCGTGGACTGCGAGCTGCCAAACGTTGGCCGCCGCAAGATGATGCTCAATGCCCGCCGCATCGCGGGCGAATCAGCGCTGATCCTGCTGGCCATGGAAGAAGTGCGCGGCGGCTGAAGTGACGGGCGGGCAGCCCGCCGGACGCCGTCATTGCAGCCACCGCCAGCCCCGCTACTCGTTCGTCGTCCGCGCGAGCGGCAGCCAGATGCGGAAGGCACTGCCCTTGCCGAGCTCACTGCGCACGTCGATGCGTCCGCCGTGCATGCGGACGATTCCCCACGCCGACGACAGGCCGAGCCCGGTGCCGCGGCCGATCGCGCGGGTGGTGTAGAACGGCTCGAAAATGCGCGCCAGGTTTTCCGGCGCGATACCGCGGCCATTGTCCTCGATTTCGATCCAGCCTTGATCCCCCTGCCGGCCAGTGCGCAGGAAGATCCGCCCCGCTCCGCTCCCGGTGTCGTCCAGCGACTGGATGGCATTGACCAGCAGGTTCATGAACGCCTGGTTGAGCTGACCGGGACAGCAATGGAGCGCCGGCAGGTCGCCGTACTGGCGAACGGCTTCAGCGCTTTGACGCAGTTCGTGGCTGGCGACATTGAGCGTGCTTTCGAGGCAGGTGTGCAGATCGGCGACCTGCCATTCCGACTCGTCGATGCGCGCAAAATTCTTCAGGTCGCTGACGATGCGCGCGACACGCGCGATGCCTGCGGCGGATTCGGCCACCACGGCCGGGGCATCGTCGCGCACGAAGTCAAGATCGCAACGCTCGCGCAGCGCGTGGATGCTCGCCAGCAGCGAGGAATCCTGGGCGAGCAGGGCTTCGCCTGCCGCGTAGGCATCGATGATCGCCAGCAGGTCCTGCACATAGTCTCCGAGAGTCGCCAGGTTGGCGCGCACAAAGCTGATCGGATTGTTGATTTCGTGCGCGACACCGGCGGCGAGCTGGCCGACGGAAGCCAGCTGCGCCGACTGAACGAGATGCGCCTGCGCCGCCGCCAACTCCTGCAGCAGGCGCTGCTGCTCGGCCTTTTCGGCGGCCAGCTGGCGATTCGCCCGCGCCAGCGCGCGCTGCTGCTCGGCCAGCTCGTCGTTGAGGTCCATCACCGCCGCGAGCAGGTTTTCGTTCTCGCGCACGTCGTGCTCGGCGATCATGGCCAGATGATCGCCGAGCCGACAGACCTTCGCCAGCAGCGAGCGCGACTCGCCGAGTTCGCCAAGAAAGGTGATCAGGCCCTGATGAACCACTTGCCCGGGCGTTGCCCGCTGCGCGCCTGCGGCCAGTTCCGCAAAGCTCGGGTTACTGATGTACGGGGCCACATTGTCGACGACGCTGCCGGGCGCGAGCTGCAGCACGGCGTAGAAACCGTCGTTGGCAGAGATCACCTGTCCCGCCAGACTGATGTCGGCAAAGGCGACGGATTGCAGTGACTGTAGCAAAGACTGCTGCATGAACCTGCGCTAGCAGTTCAAGGACGCACTGGCGGCCGCCGCAGCACTCACCGCGTCGGCGCCCAGGAGTTCGGCAGCAAAGCTCTGCGCAAGCAGTGGAAACTGGTTGAAAACCAGCCCACCGACGACGATCCGCGGACGACGGTCGGCAAGACTCGCGCGCAGCACGGCGAGCGTTTCGCGCAGGCTGCGCAGTTGCTGCGGCAGCGACGCCGAAAGCCCGATCAGATCGGGTCGCAGCTGCTTTACCTGGTCGATCAGGGCCGCTTGCGGAACGTCGGCGCCGAGATAATGCACCGTCCACCCGGCCAGCTCGAAGGCGTCGGCCACCATCCGCAGGCCGACGCTGTGGTGGTTGCCCGCCGGACACGCCAGGAGGGCCTTGCGACCGTTGTCGGCTGCCGCCTCGGCGCGCCCGAAACCCTGCGCCATCAGGCTTTGCGCCATTGCCGTGGCAAGGTGCTCCTGGGCCACGGAAACGCCGTTCTGCTGCCAGCGCCGACCGACCTCGTAGAGCGCCGGCTGGACAACATGAACTTCAGCACCGGCCAGCGAACCTTCACGGTCGAGCGCCTGATTGAACAGCGCCGACGCCTCGCGTCGCTGGCCTGCGAGCATGGCATTTCCGAAGGCCTCGGCTTCTTCCCACGGCACGGGGCAGGGGCGATCGTAGGAGGGCGGCGGAAGGCCGCCGGCCAGAGCCTCCCGGCCAGCAGTCAGCGCCGCAAGCACCGGCCTTGCGGCAGCTCCCAGCCGCTTGGCGAAGAACTCGCCGAGGTCGTCGAGCGAGCGCGGCAGCGAATCGCACGGCACACCGCGCGACGAGAGCACCTGCGCCAGCCAGCCGAGATAGGCCAAGAACGGCGACAGATCGCCGCTGGCCAGCGACGGATGCAGGAAGTCAAGGTGATACGCGATGTCCTCGGCGCAAGCTGCCAAGGCCTGCGGCCCCCGCCTGGCAAACAACTCCGGCCAGGCCGCCTGGCTGGCGGCAGTCGCATGCGCGATCGCTTCGCCGCGCAGGGCGAGGAAGCGCTCGATCGTTTCTTCGTCGGTCTGATAGAAACTGGTGGTAGTCATCTCACGCTCCCGGTCTGCACTGCTTGGCGCATGGCCAACTCACTCGGCGATCCGCTCCAGGCGGCGGATCTCGGTCGAACCGGGAACCAGCTTCAATCCCTTGGGCATGCCAGCGTGCGAATCGTGATAGGCATGGCTTCGATGCCAGGCGTCGAAACAGGTTTCGTCGCTCCACCAGGTCATCAACCAGAACTCCTCGGGACAGCCCTGCGGTCGCAGCACCTCCATGCGCACGAAACCCGGCACGCGGTCCACCAGGTGTGGACGCGCGAGAAAAGCTTCGCGCACGGCGTCGTGCATGCCGTTGGCAACGGTGAAGCGGCTCAGGGCGACGAACATCACGGTTTCCTTATCGGGAGCGCATTAGAGCAGCTGCGTTCGGCGCTGGCAAGCCTTGCTGCGCGTCGGCTGAAGGGCAGCAAACGACGCGCGCCGTCGGACAAGGCGTGCAGGACGTCGGGTGGCGCATCGACGATCAGTCGTGCTCCTTGCCAAAGCGTTCCTTCCAGGTGCGGAAAGCGTCGCGAATCTCGCTCTTCAGGTGCTCGTCGTCCCACGGTTTGCTGAGGTACTTGTGGATCGAGCCCTTGTTGATGGCGTCGGTCACGGCGGTGATTTCGGAGTAACCGGATAGGACCAGGCGCACGGTACGGGGATAAAGCGTCTTGACGCGGGCGAGAAGCTCGGTACCGGTCATCACCGGCATGCGCTGGTCGGAGACGATCACCGCGACGGGCTCGCGCGCCAGGACGGCGAAGGCGGTGCTGGCACTGTCGGCAAGCAGCACCCGGTAGCCCTCGCGGCGGAGCAGGCGATTGAGCGCCGAAAGGATGCTCGGCTCGTCGTCGACCAGCAGCACGGTCGGCGGCGCATCGTCCCTGCCACTCGCGAGACGCAGGTGCTTGCCGGCGCTACGCAGCGCGGCGAGCTGATCGGCGGGCAGCGGTCGCGAGAAGAAATAGCCCTGCATCTCGTCGCAATCGTTGCGCCGCAGATACTGCATCTGCTCCTCGCTTTCGACGCCTTCGGCCAGCGTGACCTTGCCCAGCTTGTGCGACATGGCGATGATCGCCTGGGTGATCGCGGCGTTGGCCGGATTGCTGATGATGTCGCTGACGAAAGACTGATCGATCTTGACGACGTCGATCGGAAAACGTGACAGGTAGGCGAGCGACGAATAGCCGGTGCCAAAGTCGTCGAGCGACAGGCGCACGCCGATTTCCTTGAGCCGCTCGCTGGTCCGCGCCGACATCACCACGTCGTGCATCATCGCCCCCTCGGTGATCTCGAGTTCGAGCGTGCGCGGGTCGATGTGGTGCTCGGCGAGCGCGTCGCCGACGCTCTGGCAGAGATTGGCCATGCGGAAATGGCGCGCCGAGAGATTGACCGCCACCTTGAGCGGCGGGAAGCCGGCGTCGAGCCAGGCGCGCATCTGGCGGCAGGCCTCGCCGAGAACCCATTCGCCGATGGCGATGATCAGGCCGCTCTCTTCGGCCCAGGGAATGAACACGCCAGGCGGAATCATTCCCTTCTCGGGATGCTGCCAGCGCAGCAGCGCCTCGACGCCGACCAGCGCACCGGTGTGCAGGCTCAGCTGCGGCTGATAATGCAGCAGCAGTTGGCGGTTTTCGACGACGCGGCGCAGCTCGCCGAGCAATTCACGGCGTTGCCCATCCTCCGCATGCAGCAGGCGATCGAAGCGCGCCACGCCGTCGCCGCCATCGCGCTTGGCTTTTTGCGTTGCACTGCTGGCGCGGGCCAGCAAGTCGCCCGGCTCTTCGCCGTCGACCGGAAAACAGGCGAAGCCAATTGACGGGGTGACGTCTACGGTGCGCTCGCCACTGTTGAAAGTGGGTCGCAGCGCCGCCTGCAGGCGGCGCGAGATCTCCTCGTAGTCGTCCCCCGAGGCGATGTCCGGAACGGTCAGCAAGACGCCAAACTCGTCGCTGCCCAGGCGGGCGACGACGTCGGCCTCGCGCACGGCATCGGCGAGCCGCTGCCCGATATCGACCAGCAGGCGGTCGCCCTGTTCGTGGCCGAGCAGGCGGTTGACGCTGTCGAAGTTGTCGATGTCGATATGCACGACGGCGATTCCCGTATTGTCGTCGGCAATATGCGTCACCAGCCGGGTCAGTTCGGCAAGAAAGCCGACGCGGTTGCGCAGCCCGGTCAGGGCGTCGGTACTGGTGAACGCCTCCAGCCGCTTTTCCAGCGCGCGCTGCTGCGTGGAGTCCTCACCGATGGCGAAGTAGAAGCTGACCTGCCCTTCCTGATCGGTAATCGGCGAGATCGTTATCCGCTCGGCAAACACCTCGCCGTCCTTGCGCTGATTGATCAACTCGCCGCTCCAGCTGCTGCCGCCGCCGAGGGTTGCCCACATTTCCTTGTACGTGGACTCCGGCGTCAGCCCGGAGCGAAACATCTGCGGCTTGCGCCCAATGACCTCCTCAGCGGCGTAGCCGGTCATCGCCAGCGCCGCCGCATTGGCGAAAAGGATGGTCCGCGCGGCGTCGGTGATGATCACCGACAGCGGCGTGTTCTGGGCGATATCGCGAAAGAGCAGCGCCGACTCCAGGCTCGCGTGCACCCGCGTGACGTCGGTTCCGATGAGAAAGATCGGCGCCAGGACGGTGTCGGTACCGGCGCGTTGCTCGATCGACCACGAGATCCACAGGCGCCGCCCGTCGCCGGCCGTCAGCGGCGTCTCCAGCTGGCGAACGCCACTGTGCGCAGCGAGGTCACGAAGCTCGGCCAGCAGCTCCGGCGCGCGCAGCGAATCGGCGCCGAGGAGTTCGCCCAACGGCCGCCGGAAAACCTGCCCCAGGCGGCTGTAACCGAGCAGACGCAGGCCAAAGGTGTTGACGTACCAGACGCGAAGTTGCGTGTCGACGCGGATGACGATCAAACCGAGCGCATCGTAGATCGACTCCTGCGGCGCGGCGCCAATCAAGACGTCGCCTCCGCGCCGGGCTGCGCTCCGGCCACCGGCAGGCGGATGCGAAAGCAGGTACCCCGCCCCGGCTCGCTGTCGACGCTGATCGTTCCCTCGTGGCGCTGGATGATCTCCCGGGAGATCGGCAAACCGAGTCCGGTCCCCTGGCCAATCGGCTTGGTGGTGAAGAAGGGCTCGAAGATCCTTTTCTGGACCTCGGGCGGCATGCCGCCACCGCTGTCCTCGACCTCGACCCAGACGTGCTGGTCCTCGTAGCCGCTGCGCAGGGTGATCGTGCCGGCGCTTTCGATCGCCTGCCCGGCATTGACCAGCAGGTTCATGAACACCTGGTTGAGCTGCGCCGGGATACAGCGCACTGCCGGCAGATCGCCCAGGTCACGCACCACCTTGGCCTTGTACTTGAGCTCGTTCCAGATTACGTTCAAGGTGCTCTCCAGACCGCCGTTGATGTCGGCATCCTGCCACACGCCTTCATCGACGTGCGAGAAATCCTTCAGGTCGGCGACGATCTTGCGCACCCGTGCCAGCCCTTCCGCCGACTCGCCGATCAGCGCCGGAATGTCCTCGCGCATGAAGTCGACTTCCGCCGCCTGCCAGGCCTCTTCGACAGCCAGCCTTGCCGGATCATCGGCAGGCAGCTTGGCAACCGCCGGTGCGGCCAGGTCGACGACTTCGAGCAGACGATCGACGTAAACCCGCAAGGAAGCAAGATTGGAACTGACGAAACCGATCGGGTTGTTGATCTCGTGCGCGACACCGGCAGCAAGCTGGCCGACGGCGGCCATTTTCTCGGACTGCAGCAACTGGCTCTGCGTACGCTCGATGGCTTCCATCGCCTGATGCAGTTCGGCCTGCTCGCGCAGCAGCTCGGCGTTGGTTTGCGAGAGTTCCCGCGTTCGCTCTTCGATCTGCTCTTCGAGACGGGTGTTGACCTCGGCCAGCGTGTTGCGTGCGGTCTGCAGCTGCTCGTTGCTCTGCAGCAGCGCGCGGTTGCGCGCCGAGACGACGCCGTAGAGGTCGATCAGCGCGTCGGCGAGCACTGCCTGCGCCGTATCTTCCTTCGCTTCCCGGACCTGCGTCGCCGCTTCCGCGGGCGTATGACCGCTGGCGATCAGCGCCAGTTGCCTGGCCATCAGCTGGTCGTCGGCGAGCATGTGAAAGCTCAGCCAGTTGGCCAGGAAACGCAGCAACAGGCGCCCGTCGAGTTGTCCATTGGCGCCGATCTCGCGGCGCATCGCGGCCAGCTCGTCGACGTAGGCGCGATGGGCGTGCACCTGATGTTCGATCCCATTGGCGTCCATTCCGGCCTCGCTCATCAGCCGTTCCTCGTCGCGAAAATGTGTCCGCGCGTACCTGTCGAGATCGTCGAGCAGGGTTTCGACGTCTTCGCCTGACACCGGCTCGCTCCTGGCGAGCAGCGGGGCAACGCCGTTGATCAGGTCGACCAGGCCCCGGTGCTCGCGGTCGACGATCTCGATGCCGGTCACGAAGTGCCTGCTCCAGTTCATGAATACCATGGTTTTTCTCTCGTCTGCATAGTGTGGCGCGCCCTCCTCCGTCGATCACTCGTTCGCCGAGTCGGCTTGACTGGCGTCGATCGGCAGGGTGATGCGGAAAGTCGTACCGCGACCGACTTCCGAGCGGAATTCGATGCGGCCATGATGCCGGGCAACGATGGCGAATGAAATCGACAGGCCAAGCCCGGTCCCCTTGCCGACCGGCTTGGTGGTGTAGAAGGGCTCGAACAGGCGCTTCTGCACCTCCGGTGCCATGCCGCGCCCGCTGTCCTCGATCTCCACCCAGACCGCAGCGCCAGCGTCGGCAGTGTCCCCGGAGGCGGCGTCAGTGCCGGTACGGATGACGATCCGACCACTCGTTTCGATCGCCTGTGCGGCGTTGACCAGCAGGTTCATGAATACCTGGTTGAGCTGCGAGGCGAGGCAGCGGATCGGTGGCAGCGGCGTGTACTGGCGCTCGACGTCGGCCTTGTACTTGAGCTCGTTCCAGACGATGTTGAGCGTGCTTTCGAGGCCTTTTTGAATATCGGTCCACTGCCACTCGCTTTCGCCGACGCGCGAGAAGTCGCGCAGGTCGAGGACGATCTTGTGCACCCGTTCGAGGCCTTCCTTGCTTTCGTGAATCAATTTAGGCAGGTCTTCGACGAGATACGCATGATCGCTCGCCGCTTTCAGCCGGCGGACTTCGTCGAGCGCGCTGCTGCCCGCCAGCGCTGGCAGTTCCTCGACACGACGATAGGCGGCATCGATGGCCAGCAGCTCTTCGACGTATTCGCCGAGGGTGCCGAGGTTGGAGTGGACAAAACCGATCGGGTTGTTCAGTTCGTGCGCGACGCCTGCCGCGAGCTGGCCGATCGCCGACATCTTTTCCGACTGCAGGAGTTGCAGATGAGCGTCTTCGAGCTTGCCGTTGAGCGCGGTCACTTCGGCGAGGCGACGCGCCAGCGCTGCCTCTGCCCGTGCCCGCTGGACGACGCTCCATACTGCGTTGGCGATGAGTTGCACCGTCTCGACGTCGAAGTCGTCGTAGGCGGCGATCTTGTTACCGACGCCGACGACCATGCGCACTGCGCCCTGCTCGACCACCGGCACCGAGATCAGCCGCTGCAGCGGCGCGTGCCCGTCGGGCAGGCCGCGCCTGGCCGCGTACTCGCCGTAATCGTTGAAGCACACCGCGCGTCCCTCGCGGCAGCAATCGGCCCAGATTCCGGCCTCGCTGAGCGGATAGTGGCTGTCGAACATTGCCGCACAGCCCCTGAGCGCGCCGGCGGTCCACGTCGACAACTCGATGGTCTCCTGATCGTCGTTCACGAAATGCAGGAAACCGACGTCGCTGGCGGTCAGTTTTTCGGCGACCTCGAGTCCGTGAGCGAGAAATTCCTTCTCCGCCAGCGTGCCGGCGCGTTCGTTGATCTCGAGCAATGCCCGCATCCGCTGTTCGAGCCGGTGGCGCCGCGTGACGTCGAGTGCAATGGCGCCGAGCACCGCTGGCCCGTCGTCCTGCCCGATAATGAACCTTGTCGTCTGGTAGACTCGTCCAGCGTAGGCCAGCTCCGTGACTTCGGTCTCACCGGCAGCGAGGACGCGCCGATCGAGGGCGTCGAGCGTCTCGCCAAGTTCGCCGGGAAACAGCTCGCCGTTGCCACGGCCGAGGATCCCGGCGTCGTCCAGCCTCAGTGCCGCCTGCAGGCCGCGGTTGGCGAACACGACGCGCCGCTGCTGATCCTTGATCGCTGCCAGGCCGGGCAGGTGATCGAGGAAACCCTGCAACAAGCCACGCACGCGGCGGGAGTCCTGCTCGGCGTTCTTGCGCGCGTCGATGTCCTCGACAATCGAAACGAAGTGCTTTGGCGTCCCATCGTCATCGCGAATCAGCGAGACAGCCAGGTTGATCCAGAGGCAACGGCCGTCCTTGCGGATGTAGCGCTTTTCCAGCGTGTACCTGTCGATTTCCCGGCGCAGCGTCCGCTCGAGCTGGGCCAGGTCGCGCGCGAGGTCATCCGGGTGAGTGATGTCCTGGAAGCGCATGGCGAGCAGTTCCGACTGCGGGTAGCCGACCAGCTCGCACAGGCGCTCGTTGACCCGCAGCCAGCGACCGTCGCACGCCACGAAGGCAATACCGACCGCCGCCTGGTCGACGGCAGCCTGCAGATCCGCTTCGCTGGCGCGCAGCAGTTGCTCGCTCTTGCGCAGCGCATCCTCGTCGTGCTTCTGGACGGTGATATCGCGGACAACGCCGGTGATCGTCGGCTTGACGCCGTCCGCCGCCGCGACCAGATGGGCGACACTTCTCAGCCAGCGCAGCTCGCCGTCGCCACGCCGGACGATCCGGTATTCGAGCGCGGGACCATCGACCTCACCGCGCGCGACGCCGCGAAAAGCGAGATCGAGCGCCTGGCGGTCGTCCGCGTGCACCAGCGCCAGCCAGCCTGGCCAGGTATGCGGGTAGTCGCCGTCGGTTCCGGTAATGGCGTACAGGGCATCGCTGACCGCGAAGCGCTGGCTGGAAAGATCGTAGGAAAAAAGCGCCAGGCCGCCAACCCGCTGCGCCTGGCGGACCCACTCGTCACGTTCGAGCAGACTCAAGGTCATCGCCGACTGCTGCTTCCAGCTGCGCACGAGCAGCCAGCCGAGGAACATCGTCAGCAGGGCAAACACGGCCATCGCCACGCCACCGGCGACGACCTTCCGCCACCATTCGACAAGCGGGACCTCCGCCGACCGACCGACGAGCACGGTGAAACCATAGGTCGAATTTCGCGCGTACGCGACAAGCTGCTCGCTGCCGTCGTCGCTCTTGACGACGACAGCGCCCACAGGCAACCCCGCCAGGGCCTCGCGCAAGGCGCCGCTGGCCAGCGGGGTTCCGGCCTGTACCCCAGCCGGCAGGGCGGGAGCCGCCGCGGTCCAGCGCAGTTGCGAGTCCAGCAGCCCGACGTAGCTCGCCGGTTCGGAATACAGCCCGGAAAGCATGCTCTTGAGGTGGTCGACGGGAACCGACGCCACGGCGACACCGCTGAACGGCTGCTCCCTTGCGCCCAGTCGCCGCGCCATCGCCACCACGGTCTTGCCGGAGATGCGCCCGGTCAGCGGTGGCGCGATCGCCATCCCGAGCTGCGGATCGTCCCGCAAGCGAATGAAATACTCGCGATCCGCGATATTGACGCCGCTCGAGGCATTGCCCCCAGGTGCGTCAACGATCCGGCCGGCGGCGTCACTGATCACGATGAAGTTCAGGGCCGGATGGCGTTGGCTGACGCGCTCCAGCCAGCGCTCTAACGGCTGCCGGCCATGCGCCAGCTGCCTGCCATACTCGTCGGCGACAACGCGCAGGCTGAGGTCGATTCTGCCGTACTGGCTCTCGACATCCTTGCCGATCAGCCGAACGATGGTCGTCGCTTCGGCGCGGAACTCCTGCTCCTCGCTGCGCCGCGACTCGGCGAAGACAAACGCCAGTGCAACAGCGACGAGAATATTGATGCCCAGTATGCCGACGCAGAGGTAGCGGATGAAACGCGCCTCCGGCAGCCAGCCACGCTGCCGCGCACCAGGATCTGGTCCGGGACGAGGTGCCGCGGGGGACGGGCTCGGCTCGCTCATGGTTCTGCCGTTGCTTCCCGGTCGGGACATTCGCGCCGGCGGAACAGGGCACCGCCGGGGACGATGGCCTGAACGTCTCTCGGGACGCGCGGGTGTTTGCCGCAACGGCGTAGGATAAGGCCAGCGCGTAAAAAAAACCATCCCGAAATGCGGGGATACGGCCCTGCTGCCGACGGCCCTTCCGCACGTGCCGCAGCCGGGTCATGGCGCCGGAACGATCGGCGATGACCGCAGGAAGGCTCTCTGCTAGCAGCCTGTCGGACTGACCGCCGGCCTGGCCGGCGCGTTTCACCATACGCGACAGAAAAGCCGGATTTCGTCGGTTTTCAGGCTTTTCCGAGGGTTTTCCCCTCATTTTCCCTACTGCAGGCGCAATACGGCCAGGCGCTTCAAATTCCACGCCATGCAAACCAACGTCCACTCGCCGGTGACCTTGTTCAAACCGCGCAGCGAGAAGCGGCGAAAGCCCATCACCGACTTGATGATCCCGAACACCGGTTCGATGGTCTGCTTGCGTAACGCATAGCGCGCCCGTCCTGCCTGGGTCTTCAGGCGATGAGACATGGCCTGCACGGGGGTGGCATTGTCGGGCAAGGCTGCCGGCTCACTGTGGCGCTGCCGCCAGCCCGGGTGGTGCTCGTCACGAGCGACGGCGATCAGGGGATCGATGCCGGCCGCCTCACACGCCTTGATGTTCTTCTCGCTGCAGTAGCCGCTGTCAGCGATCAGACATTCCACGGCGCCGAGCACCACCGCCTGCGCCTTGAGGGTCGCCAGCATCGGCTCGACTTGCTGTTTGTCGTTGGGCGCTTGCGTGACCCCGGTGGCGACGATCAGCATCGTTGCCGCATCGGCCGCCGCCTGGGCGTTGTACGCCTGTTCGAAGCCGCCACCGGCCACCGGCAGGATGCGTGACTCTTCGTCAGTCAGATTGAGCTGATCTTTGTCCCGCGGTCCAGGCTCGGGCGCCCTGGGCGGCTTGCCGCCCGGCTTCTTGCCGGTGGCCTTTTCCTTGGCGGCGCGGCAGGCCATCTTCTCGTCGTATTCGGCCTTCTCACGCTGATCGCGCTCCTTGGCCCGGGCGACTATCGTGGCCTTGGCGGCGGCCATGGCCGCCAGCCGATCTTCGCGACGCTTGAGTTCCTCGGGCAGGCTGACGCCATTCGGGATATCGGCTCGATCCGCTTGTTCCGCCAGCGCCAGCAGTTCCTGAATTTCGGCCTTGAGCTGCACTTCCAGCTTTTCGATGTACCCGTGCGACAACGCACTGTGCCGCGAGGCGTTGGCTTCGATCTTCGTGCCGTCAAGGCAGATGTTCCCCACCTTGAGCACCTTCATTTCCTTGGCCATTTCCAGGACCTGCAGAAACAGGTCGCTCAGTTCGTCAAGGAAACGTCGGCGGAAGGCCGCCAGGCTGTCGTGATCGGGATGCCGGTTGGCGGCAAGAAAGCGGAAGGCGACCGAATCGTAGGTGGCCTGCTCCAGCCTGCGGCTCGAGAAGACACCGGTGGCGTAGCCATAGACCAGAATCGCCAGCAGCGTCGCCGGGTGGTAGGCCTTCGATCCGCGCCCCGCGTACTGACGCGTCAGCTTCGACAGATCCAGCTGGTCGATCACCTCAACAATGAAGCGCGCCAGATGGTCCTGGTTCAGCCAATCGTCCACCGACGGCGGCAGCAGATAGTCGGTCTGGCGGTCAGCGACGATAAAGTTGGACATGCGATGACTCGGTTGCTCGAAGAAGTATGATTATAGCATGTTCGGTTCTGGCGCCGGGAAAGTCCGACAGGCTGCTAGAGTGCAGGCCACGACGGCAACGATGGCGAAAGGACAGGAATATGGCGAAGCGAGGCAGGGCGAAAGTGCGGCAGCAGTGAATCTCAGCATCCGCCAGACCCTGCTGCTGTTGATCGTGCTCGCCAGCGTGACGCTGGCCAGCGTCGCCGTCGTCGGCATGTGGGGCAGCTGGCAAGGCCAGGAGGGCTTGCGCCGGGTCCTCGAAGAAGAAGTCGAGCCGATAGCTCTCCTGATTCAGATCGACAAACAGCTCAGCAGCGTGCCGGTGCGCATGTATGGCGTGCTCAACGACGATTTTGGCGTCCCTGGCGCACAGCTCTACGTGCTCGACACCCAGGAAAAGGTTCCGCTTGCCTGGCAGGCGTATCTGCACGCGATGGCCGGATCGGTCGACGCCCCTAAAAAAGACCTGATCGCTACCATCGCCGCGGGAATGACCGAACTGCCGGCGGTACTGGACAAGCTTGACCGCCTTCTCGCCGCAGATGACAGGCCAGCAATTGCCGTGCTCCTGAAAGAAGACTGGTGGGCCATACACCTGCAGATCGTCACCCCGGCCCGCCAACTGATCGCTCTGCAGCAGGCGCACGTCGCCGTGTCCTACACCGCGGCGCAAGGCGTCTTCCGGCAAACGCTGCTCGGGACCGCGCTGCTGCTGCTCGTCGGCCTGGCCAGCTTCCTTCTCGTCTCGCACCGACTTTTCCGCGATGTGATCAACAGGCTCGACGTCATCGAAGGCGCGCTGGCGCGCGTCGCCGAGGGGGACCTCGAAACCCGTGTCGGCGGCAGTCATCGTGGCGAGTTCGGGCGCATCATTGTGGCGCTGGATCGCACCGCCGACAAGCTGCGCGCGGATCGCCAGGCAATCGACTTGCTGCAGCAGCGCCAGTCGTCGATCCTCCAGTCAATGGCCGAGGGCCTTTACGGCACCGACACCAGTGGCCGCATCACCTACGTCAACAAAGCCGCCGAACGCCTGCTCGGCTGGAACGCCGCCGAGATGCTCGACCAGCCAGCGCATCGCCTGCTGCACCACACGCGGGCCGACGGAACGCACTATCCCGCCGCCGAGTGCCCGCTCTACGCCGCACTCGCCCGCCAGGAGGTTTGCACCTCGGCCGACGAACTGTTCTGGCGCAAGGACGGCAGCAGTTTTCCGGTCGAGTTTGCCGGCGCGCCGATCGTTGCCGACGGTCAGACTGTCGGCGCGGTGGTCATTTTTCGCGACATCGGCGAGCGCAAACACGCTGACGCAGCGCTGCGCGACGCCCTCGAACAGGCCCAGGAATATCTTGACGTGGCGCTGGCGGTGATCGTCGTCATCGACTGCGACCTGCGCGTTCGCCTGATCAACCGCGAAGGCTGCGCTCTGCTCGGCCTCGGCGAGGCCGAAATCGTCGGCAGCAACTGGTTCGATCGCTTCGTGCCGGAAGCCGAACGCGAATCGCTGCGCAGCAGTTTCCGGGACTGGCTGGCCAGCACCCCAACGGGCGTAATCGCCGCCCACAATCACAACAACGTCCTCACCGCCGACGGCCGCATACGACTCGTGGCGTGGAGCAACGCCCTGCTGCGCGACGCTTCCGGAGCGGTGACCGGCACCCTCAGTTCCGGCGTCGACGTCACCGACAAGCACGCCAGCGAACGGCAGCTGCACGCGACCATCGAGCGCCTGACGGAGCTGAACCACAAACTCGAGGAAACGCAGAACCAGTTGCTGCAATCCGAGAAAATGGCCTCCATCGGCCAACTCGCCGCCGGCGTGGCGCACGAGATCAACAACCCGGTCGGTTTCGTCAACTCCAACCTCGGCAGCCTGAGGAACGAGGTCAATGACCTGCTGCGCGTCATCGACGCCTACGCGGCAGCCGACCCGATTCTCGCCGAGCACCCGGCGCTGATGGACGCCATCAGCGCGGCCAGGGACGCCGCCGACCTCGCCTACCTGCGCGAGGATGTCGGCACGCTGATCGACGAATCGCTCGACGGCCTGCAGCGCGTGCGCCGGATCGTCCAGGATCTCAAGGATTTCTCGCGCGTGGACAGCAGCGAATGGGGGTTCGCCAGCCTCGAGGCCGGGCTGGACAGCACGTTGAACATTGTCCGCAATGAAATCAAGTACAAGGCCGAGGTGCGCAAGGAATACGCCGGCATCCCCGAAGTCGAGTGCATCGCGGCGCAGGTCAATCAGGTCTTTCTCAACCTGCTGGTCAACGCCGCGCACGCCATCGACGAGCGGGGAACGATCACCCTGCGCACCGGCTGCGACGCGCAGGAGGTATGGGTCGAGGTCGAGGACAGCGGCAAGGGAATCGCGCCGGAAATCCTGCAGCGGATCTTCGAGCCCTTCTTCACCACCAAGCCGATCGGCCAGGGCACCGGCCTCGGCCTGTCGCTGGCCTACAGCATCGCCCAGCGCCACGGCGGGAGGATCGAAGCGAGCAGCCAGGTCGGCAGCGGATCGAAGTTTCGCCTGCTGCTGCCAAGGGAGCGGGAGCGGGAGCGGGGTGACGCGCCAGCCCCCGCAGACACCGCACCGCCTGGGTAGGTCGCAAGCTGAGACCGATGGCGGACGAGGAGACGGCCATGCCCGCGGTGGTCGCGGTCGTGCATACCCTGCGCCAGGTGGTCTGCGTCAAGGGTTGAGCGAGCAGCGAGGGCGGCACGGGTGTCACATCGCGTTCGCGTCTGCGCTGCTGAAGCTTGCGTGTAAACACAGCAGCCCCACGCCAACCGACTCGTCATTGCGAGGAGGCGCAGCCGACGTGGCAATCCAGTTCCACCCGCGCACGACTTTTCCGCCGCATCGACAACGCGAAGAGCTTGCTGAACGTCAGGTGAAGAAAGCGACGCGCTGCCAGCACCATTTCAGGCGTGCTCGATCGGCGGCGCAACCTTGAAGATTTCGCCCAGCGTGGTCACCCCGGCGGCGACTTTCATCGCTCCCGCGATGCGCAGGGGCTTCATGCCTTCACGGAAAGCGAGCTCGCGAATCTTGGCAATATCCTTGTTTTCGCTGATCGCCAGCTTGACGTCGGACGAGAGCATGAGAATCTCGTACAGGCCGACGCGCCCGAGGAAGCCGGTCATACGGCATTCGAGGCAGCCGACCGAGCGGTAGAAACGCTCCGGACGGTTGGCTTTCCAGGGGGCGACCAGCTGGTCCCACATGCTCTCCTCGACGGCATTCGCCGCGTGCTCCTGCTTGCAATGCGGACAGAGGATGCGCACCAGGCGCTGCGCCATGACCCCGAGCACGGTGGCGCTGAGCAGGTACGAGGGGATGCCGAGGTCGAGCATGCGGGTGATCGCCGCCGGCGCGTCGTTGGTGTGCAGGGTGGAGAGCACGAGGTGGCCGGTCAGCGCCGCCTGAATCGCCACTTCGGCGGTTTCCAGATCGCGGATTTCGCCGATCATGATGATGTCCGGGTCCTGGCGCATCAGCGCCCTGACGCCCTGCGCGAAACCGAGGTCGATGACGTTCTGCACCTGCAGCTGGTTGAACGCCGGCTCGACCATCTCGATCGGGTCTTCGATGGTGCACACATTGACCGCCGGCGTCGCCAGTTGCTTGAGCGTCGAGTAGAGCGTCGTCGTTTTTCCCGAACCGGTCGGGCCGGTGACGAGGATGATTCCGTTGGGCCGCTCGGACATCGTTTTCCAGCGCGCCTGATCGTCGTCGGTGAAGCCGAGTTCGGTGAAGTCGCGAACCAGCACTTCCGGGTCGAAGATGCGCATCACCAGCTTTTCGCCGAAAGCGGTGGGCAGCGTCGACAGGCGCAGTTCGGCTTCCTGGCCTTCGGCGGTGCGCGTCTTGATGCGGCCGTCCTGCGGCCGGCGCTTCTCGACGACGTCCATGCGCCCGAGGATCTTGACGCGGTTGATCATCGCCGCCATGACGCTCATCGGGATCTGGTACACCTGATGCAGCATGCCGTCGATACGGAAGCGAACGATGCCGACTTCACGCCGCGGCTCGATGTGGATGTCGCTCGCCCGCTGTTCGAACGCGTACTGCCAGAGCCAATCGACGATATTGACGATGTGCTGGTCGTTGGCGTCGAACTGGCGATTGGTACGGCCGAGTTCGACGAGCTGCTCGAACGACGACAGATTGCCGCCCTGGCCGCCAATCTGGGCGGCTTTCTTGACCGAGCGCGCGAGATTGTAGAACTCGATCAGATAGCGCGCGACGTCGACCGGATTGGCGAGAACGCGGCGAATGTCCTTCTTGACGATGGCGCGGATCTCTTTTTCCCAGTCGCGCAGGAACGGCTGCGTCGTCGCCACCAGCACTTCGCGCGTCGTCACCTTGATCGGCAGGATGCCGAAACGCGTCGCGTAGGCACTCGACATGACTTCGGTCACCGCCGTGAAATCGACCTTCAGGGGATCGATATGGTGGTATTCGAGGCCCACCCTGGCGGCCAGCCACTCACCCAGCACTTCCAGGTTCAAGGCGCGCGGCGGCTCTTGCAACGACTTCCATTTCTGGTCGGCGACGATCACCAGCGGGTGCGCGGAAAGGCGATTGAGACGACTGTCCCTGAGCAGGACATCGGCTTCCGCGCGTTTGACCAGGCCATCGTCGACCAGCCAGCCGAGGATCTCCGCGAGCGTCAGGCGATGATCGTAGACGGTACTGACGGTGGCTTCGGGCATGACGAACGTTCCAGGGCGGCGATCGGCAACTATACCGGACAAGCCCGGCAGCGACCAATTCCGGCGGCAAGAGCGTGTAAGATACCAGCGCTCCGCCGGCCGCCCCTCGCGCTGCTCGCGAAGCCCATTTCCATGCCGGCCGGCAGAGCAGACGGTACGGCGCCAACCCCCAGGAGACCGCCATGCAGATGCGTTCATTGATCGTCGCAGCACTCGCCGCCAGCCTCATCGCCATGCCGGCCATCGCCCAGTCGGGCGCCGCCGCGGATACCACGACGACCACGGACGGAACGAGCGCCGCCATGCAGGGCGCGGGCTATCGCCGGGGAATGCTCGGCACACGCGGACCCTCCGACTGCGGCAGGAGCAAAGACCCGCAACAGTGCGCCGCGCGCCGGGCCGCGCACCGCAAGGTTTACGAAGCCTGCCGGGAGAGGCAGGGTCCCGCGCGCGCCGAGTGCATGCAGCAGCAGGCAGCGCAGACCGATTGCGCGCAGGCGCGCGTCCCCGAGCAATGCGCGCAGCGCAAGACCGCCTACGCGCTATGCAATGGCCAGACCGGACCGCAGTTCAGGAACTGCGTGCTGCAGAAGACCTTGCCCGCGGACTGCAGCAAGGCCAGCGACGTGGCGGCCTGCCAACGACAGGACAAGGCCCGCAAGCTGTGCGCGGCGAAGAGCGGTGCGCAACACACGCAGTGCGTGCTCGAGGTTCTCAACGCCGGGCAATGAGGCCTGGCTTTCGCGCCCGACACGGGGGGACAGCGGCGGTGGACGCCCCACCCCGTTGCCCCGCGTCGCTGCGCTCCTCGCAATGACGGCGGGTGCCGGATGGGTGACGGCTTGGCCGTCGCCTCGACGCTTTCCGGAAGTCTCGTCACGACCCTGACACGGCACTCGGCGCTAAAGGAGCGCCGCGCGCCAGCGTTCGAGCTTGCTGGTGAAAGCCAGGGTATGGGCCGGGCTGCTCGAGGGCAGGATTCGCGTCTCGTAACCGAGGCCCTGAAAGCGGGCGGCGAGCCTGCCGGCGGTCTGGCCGTTGAAACAGACGCGCCGCAACTGCGGCGCGGCGACGGACAGGCGTGAGAAATCGTTGCTCTCGGGCGAGCGGATCGCCGAGTCGAGCGCGCCCTGGCGCCGGCAGCAGCGGTAGACGTCCCAGACGCCGATACGATGGCGCAGCAGGCAGCGCTGCCGATCAGGGTAGTCGAGTTCGCCAAGCGGCTCGTCGAAGAGCGCCCCGAGCAGCCGCCAGAACTGGTTCTGGCGATGCCCGTAGTAGCGCTGCGCGGCCAGCGACGCCGGCGAAGGAAAGCTGCCGAGGATCAGCATCCTGACCCCGCTGTCGAGAATCGGCGGCAGGCCGTGCAGGATGCTCTCTGCGGGCGGCCCGCCGGCGGCGCTCACTTGCCGGCGCTACCCAGCGACAGGGCGAGCATCAGGTCGTTGATGCGCTTGACGAAACCGGCCGGATCTTCGAGCGCACCGCCTTCGGCCAGGATCGCCTGCTCGAGGAGCAGGTTGGCCCAGTCGTCGAAGCGCGTTTCCTCGTACTTGAGGCGCTGCACCGCCGGGTGCTGCGGATTGACTTCGAGGATCGGCTTGCTCGCCGGCGCCTGCTGGCCGGCGGCCTTGAGGATGCGCTGCAGATTGCCGCCGAGATCGTACTCGTCGGCGACCAGGCACGACGGCGAATCGGTCAGGCGATGCGTGACGCGAACGTCCTTGACCTTCTCGCCGAGCGTCGTCTTGACCTTTTCGATCAGCTCCTTGTACTCGTCGGCCGCTTTCTCGGCCTCTTCCTTCTCGGCCGCGTCCTCGAGCGTGCCCAGGTCGAGCCCGCCCTTGGCCACCGACTGCAGCTGCTTGCCGTCGAACTCGGTGAGATGGCTGGTCACCCATTCGTCCACGCGGTCGGAGAGGAGCAGCACTTCGAGGCCCTTCTTGCGGAAGATTTCGAGGTGCGGGCTGTTCTTGGCGGCGGTGAAGGTCTCGGCGGTGACGTAGTAGATCTTCTCCTGCCCCTCTTTCATGCGCGCCACGTAATCGGCCAGCGAAACGCTTTCCTCGGGGGTGTCGGCCTGCGTCGAGGCGAAGCGCAGCAGCTTGCCGATGCGCTCCTTGTTGGCGAAGTCCTCGCCGACGCCTTCCTTGAGCACGCGGCCGAATTCCTTCCAGAAGGTCTTGTACTTCTCCTTTTCGGCGTCGTCGTCGCTATCGGCGAGTCCTTCGAGCAGACCGAGAATGCGTTTCACGCAACCGCCGCGGATGGCTTCGATATCGCGCGACTGCTGCAGGATCTCGCGCGAGACGTTGAGCGGCAGGTCGTTGGAATCGACCACCCCGCGCACGAAGCGCAGGTAGAGCGGCATCAGCTGCTCGGCGTCGTCCATGATGAAGACGCGGCGAACGTAGAGCTTGATGCCGTGACGGGCGCCGCGATCGAGCAGATCGAAAGGCGCTTTCGAGGGGATGTAGAGCAGCTGCGTGTATTCCTGCTTGCCCTCGACGCGGGCATGCACGTGCGCCAGCGGGTTCTCGAAGTCATGCGCGACGTGCTTGTAGAATTCGTTGTACTGCTCGTCGGAGACCTCCGACTTCGGACGCGACCACAGCGCCGACGCCTGGTTGACCGTCTCGTCCTCGTCGGTGACCACCTGTTCCTTCTTCTCCTCGTCCCAGGTCTCCTTCTTCATCAGGATCGGCAGGGTGATGTGGTCGGAGTACTTGCGGATGATCTCGCGCACTTTCCAGGTGGACAGGAACTCGTCCTCGCCGGCGCGCAGATGCAGGACGACCTCGGTGCCGCGCTGCGCACGCTCGACCATCTCGACGGTGAACTCACCCTCGCCGCCGGATTCCCAGCGCACCGCCTGGTTGGCTTCGAGACCGGCCCGCCGCGAGGTGACGGTGACCTTGTCGGCGACGATGTACGAGGAGTAGAAACCGACGCCGAACTGGCCGATGAGATGCGCATCCTTGGCCTGATCACCGGTCAGCGCCGAGAAGAACTCGCGCGTGCCGGACTTGGCGATCGTTCCCAGGTGTTCGACGGCCTCGTCGCGCGACAGGCCGATGCCGTTGTCGGCGATGCTGATGGTGCGCGCCTCCTTGTCGAAGGAAACGCGGATCTTCAGTTCGCTGTCGTCGCCGTAGAGGCTGGCGTTGTTGAGGGCCTCGAAACGCAATCGGTCGCAGGCGTCAGAGGCGTTGGAGATCAACTCGCGCAGGAAGATTTCCTTGTTGCTGTACAGCGAGTGGATCATCAAATTCAGCAGCTGTTTGACTTCTGCCTGAAAACCAAGTGTTTCCTTCTGTTCACCCATTGAAAACTCCGTGAAAGGTGTTGATTGAAAACGCCGCAGCGAATGACGCAGAGCCGTGCAAGCGCGCAATGGACCAACACGTGGGGGCGGTCGCAGCGATTTCAAGCCCCGCCAGCGACGCGGGCCGACTCAGTCCTCGATAGCCACGTAAGCCACCGCCAGGACCTCGACCGCGCGGGCGCCGGCCGGACTCTGGAAACGTACCGTATCCCCCGCTCGTGATTTGAGCAGCGCGCGCGCCAGAGGCGAGACCCAGCTGATCCGCCCGCGCGCGAAATCGGTTTCGTCGACGCCGACGATGTGGTAGGTCTGCTCGCCTCCCTCTTCGTCGGCGATGGTCACCGTGGCGCCGAAGAAGACCTGCTCGGTGCCCTGCCGCCCGGCCGGATCGACGACCTCGGCCAGATCCAGGCGTTTGGTCAGGAAGCGAATCCGCCGGTCGATCTCGCGCAGCCGCCGTTTGCCGTAGATGTAGTCGGCATTCTCCGAGCGATCGCCGTTCGACGCCGCCCACTGCACGACGCCGACCAGCTGCGGCCGCTCGACGCGCAGCAGATGATCGACCTCGGCGAGGAGGCGTGCGTGCCCGCCGGGCGTGATGTAGTTGCGCGTCCCCGCCGGCAAGCGGAACGAGGGATCGAGATCCGCGTCGTCTTCGTCGCCGTCGGTTTCCTTGCTGAATGCCTTGCTCATCGTCTGCTGCTCATCGCTTTGCGGTTGATCGCTTTTCTCGCCGACCCGCCGCCAGAAAACACAACGGCGCAGGTCCGCAAACCTGCGCCGCAAGGTCTGGCCGCTGCGCGCTCAGTAACCGATATTGAACGCCACCACATCGATGCGCACGGTGTCGCGGCCAAGCGCCAGAGCCGTGTACCGCGCGAAGCGCGTCGCCCACTCCCGCCGGTCGATGAAGCGCTGCTCGCCGCCGTAACGGGCGACGTTGAGAATCTTGTCGATGATCAGAACCTTGCCCATTGGATTGCTGGGTTCGCATTCGAGATCGGCGAACTCCTTGTCAAACCAGCGGCGCGCTTCTTCGGGAGACCCAGTAGCGAGTTCGGTGTGAGGGAACTTGAATTCGTAATCCCTCTCCCGCCCAAACGAAACGATTATGTGATAGACCATCTGCCTCCTCCCGGGGGTACACCAAGGTTACAATTTGACCCTCTATTCTATTCGTAAAAAGCAGCCCATGCCGCAAGTCGCCAGCGCGCGCGCCGAGTTTCTCGTCGGCATGCGCGCCTTTGCTCCGCTGAGCATGAGCATCATTCCCTTCGGTGTCGTTTGCGGCGCTGCGGCCAGTACGGCAGGCTTGACGCCGTTGCAGGCATCGGCGATGAGCTGGGTGATCTTCGCCGGGTCGGCACAGATTGCCGCCACGCAGCTCTTCGCCAGCGGCGCGCCACTGCTGGTGATCCTGGCGACGGCGGCGATCGTCAACCTGCGCTTCCTGATGTACGCGGCTTCGCTGGCCACGCACTTCCGTGGCCAGAACCGGCGCTGGCAGGCGCTGATCGCCTATCTGCTCACCGACCAGGCCTTCGGGCTGACCATCGTGCACCGCACGCAGCACCCCGAGCGGCAAGCCGACCTGCGCTGGTTCTATCTCGGTGTCGCCGGCACCACCTGGCTGGCGTGGCAGCTGGCGACGATCGCCGGCATCCTCCTCGGCAGCCTGGTGCCGCCGAGCTGGTCGCTGGACTTCATCGTCCCACTGACCTTCATCGCCATGGTCGTACCGCTGCTCAGCGACCGCGCGATGTGCCTGGCTGCCGCCGCCGGGGCCCTGGCATCGGTGCTGCTCGTCCTGCCGCTGAAGCTCAACCTGATCGGGGCCGCGCTGATCGGCGTCGTGGTCGGCGTCGTCGCCGAGAAGCTGTGGAGCAGGGCGTGAACGTCAGCGGCGAACTCGCCGGCGAACTGTTCGTCTGGTCGATGATCGTCGGCATCGGCGTCGCCACCTTCCTCATCCGCTTTGCGCCAATCACCCTCCTCGCGCGCCTCGAACTTCCCGCATGGCTCACCCAGGCCCTGCGCTACGTGCCGCCGGCAGTGATGGCGGCAATCATCGCCCCGCCGTTGTTTTTTGCCGACGGCGCGCCTACCATTCACCCGGACCTGGCACGCATCGCCGCCGCCACGCTGGCCGCTGCGGTCGCCTGGCGAACGCGCAGCACCCTGTGGACCGTCGTTCTTGGCATGCTCGCCCTGTGGGGACTGCAGGCCCTGACCGGCTAGCGAAGCAAAACCCTCTCACCTCCAAGCACAGAAAGCCACCCATGCTCAGCGAAGAACAGACGATAGCCGCACGCGCCGCCCTCGACGAACTGCACATCGAGCATCGCGACCTCGACCTGGTGATCGATCACCTGCTGCTCAGCCCGCCACCCGACGAGTTGCTGGTGCGCCGCCTCAAGAAACGCAAGCTGCTGCTCAAGGATCGCATCAGCCAGCTGGAGAGCGCGCTGGAGCCGGACGTTCAGGCCTGAGCGCCTGCAAAAAGCAAACGTCGCGTGGCAAGAGAGGGCGCCGGGAAGGAATGAGGCAATGAGGCAATGAGGCAATGAGGGGCACAGCATGCAATTGAACGTCGCCGGGAAACGCTGCCACGTCGGCACCGGTGGCAAACCCTTCGACCCTGCCGGCTCGCCGTACCCGCCGCTGCTCCTCGTCCACGGCGCAGCCAACGACCGTGACTGCTGGCGCAGGGTCGCCGGCGGCCTGAGCGCCGCCGGCTGCGCGCTGCTGGTTCCCGATCTGCCCGGACACGGCCTGTCGGCCGGACCGGCCCTGCACAGCGTCGAGGAACTCGCCGACTGGCTGCCGGCGCTGCTGGACGCCGTGGGCGTCGAGCGGGCGGTGCTGGTCGGACACTCGATGGGCTCGCTGGTCACGCTCGAGTGCGCCGCCCGCCATCCGCAACGCGTCAGCCAGCTGGCGCTGCTCGGCACGTCGGCGCCGATGCCGGTCGCCGACGCGCTGCTCAGCCGCGCCACGACGCATCCCGACAGCGTCGTGCGCATGATGACCGAATACTCGCACACGCTGCAGTTCCTGCTCACCGGCGGCGGCGGCCACGGCGTCTGGGGACCGGGCGCAACGCTGGCCATCATGCGCCGCAGCCCGCCTGGCGTCCTGGCCATCGACCTCGCCAACTGCAACGACTATGCACACGGCCTGGAAGCAGCGGCGCAGGTCGCCTGCCCAACGCTGCTGCTGGTCGGCCGACGCGACCGCATGACGCCGCGCCGCAACCTGCCACCGCTGCTCTCGGCGCTGCGCCAGGTGGTGCGCGCCGAGATTGCAGACTGCGGGCACGCGATGATGAACGAGCAGCCGCAGGCAATCGTCGACCAGCTGCTGAAATTTCTCGGCAGCACAACGCCCCCCACGGCCACGCTGGCGGAAAACGACCCAGAGCGCGAGCACAAGATCGCCCGATAAAGCAGCCGACAAACCCGTGTCCCGCGAGGCGTTTTTCTGTAGGAGCCCGATTCATCGGGCGATGCAGCGTCTCCAGCTAGCCTCTCGCATCCCCAGAACGCGCCAGCAGGATCACCGCGCCAAGAACGATCGCCCCGCCGACGACCTGCCATCGCCCCAGCGCCTCGTCGAGAAACATCGCCGCGAGCACGATGCTGACCACCGGTTCGAGCGTCGACAGCGTCGCCGCGTCGGCGGCACCGAGGCGCGCCATGCCGGCAAAGAAGGCAATCACCGCCACCGCCGTCGACAGGGTCGCGATGCTGCCCGCCGCTGCCCAGCCCACGGCGGAGGTCGGGAACGCCGGGCCGCGGACGAGAACGGCCAACCCGCAGACCAGGGCCGCGGCGAGCATGATCACCGTCGCCGACGCCATCGCGCCGCTCACCGGCGTCACCCGCTCACCGACCAGGATGTACACCGAGTAGATCAGCGCCGCGCTGACGCCGAGCAGGATTCCGGGCGTGCTGCCGGCCAGGCTGCCGCCGACCGCCAGACCGGTGCCGAACAACGTCGCGACCACCGCCAGCATGCGCAGCGGCGACAGCCGTCGCCGCGCCAGCAGCCCCGACAGGACGGTGACGATCGCCGGATAGAGGTAGAGCAGGAGCGCCGTCAGCCCGGCACTCGCGTACTGCAGGGCGGCGAAATAGCAGAACGCCTGGCCGACGTAGCCCAGCCCGCCCATCGCCACCAGCAGCCACAGATTGCGCCCGCGCGGCCAGGCCATTCCGCGCACGCGCATGACCACGACCATCAGCGCGCCGGCCAGTCCGAAGCGCAGAAACAGCAGGCTCGGCACATCGACGCCGTCGGCGTAGGCGAGCTTGCCGAAGATCGGCATCGCCCCGAATGCCGTCGCCGAAACAACGATGCAGGCAACGCCCGCCAGGCGGACGCCTGGCGCGGGGGCAACAGTGGCGGTCAAGAGCGGCGACTCGGAGAGGGCGCGGATCGCGCCGGTGGCGGCATAAAAACCGGCGAACGGGCTTGCAGGCTCGCCAGCGCGGCGGGAGTTTTTGCGACCCGTCGATTATAGGACGCTTCGCAGCAACGCCGTGATAGCACTGCCTTGTCCACCGTGTTACGAGCCTGTACAGCGCTCGCGTTTCCACGGGGGTACGAGCCGAAAGTGAAGGAGCATGCCGAGTTCAGCTTCCCGTCTCGCGGATCTCGCGTTGCGTGCGCGTTGGAAGATACGAATTTCGATAGCCGCATGAGTAGTGCGCTGGCTCCAGGCCTGGTACAAGGCTCGTCAGGAATGCAACAGCCCGACCCGCACCCGCGCGTCATTGCGAGGAGGCGCAGCCGACGTGGCAATCCAGAGTTTTGGCTCTGCGCGTTGCCGACGCGGCGGAATAGTAGCGAGAGGATGGAACTGGATTGCCGCGTCGGCTGCGCCTCCTCGCAATGACGGGGTGCCGCGGTGTAGCGGACTTGGACGTTTTCCCCTGCGCGCTCACGGCAGCGTCGCGATCGTCGCGATCGTCGCGATCGCCCCGATCCCCCCGATCCCCCCGATCGCCCCGATCGCCTCCTCCACCCAGCCAAACCCTATCCTCTCCTGCTCCAGGCGCAGATTCCTGCGCAGGCGGTTGTCGCGCAAGTCGTCGTAGAGCGCGCGCTCTTCCTCGTTCAGACGCGGCAGGTCGCGCAGGGTCTGCCTGTCTTCCTCGCCCCACTGCGTTTGAAAAGCGAGCAGCGTCGCGCGATCCATGAGGAAGGAATCGACGTGCGCGAAGTGCGCGCGCAGCTGGTCGAGGATGGCGAAGCCGTGCGTGTCGATATCGCCCCAGTAGTGGATGCGGCAGCGCGCGAGCCATTGCGCCTGCGCCAGCATCTCGAAGCCGTAACCGGCGCCGAAGACGATCAGGCTGTCGCGCACTGCCGGGAAGGCGAGGAAGTTGATCTCGTTCTCGGTGATGAAGACGCGCGCGACGCCGGGGTCGAGGCGGGCGAAGCTGGCGGCGTCGAGGGTGATGTCGTCGCCGAAGTCGGCCGGCAGGCGCGAGTGCGCCGGGTCGAGAATGCGCAGACGGATGCGCACCGGCTTGTCGCGGAAACCGTAGCGCCGGGCGAAGCCGCTCACGCCCGTGGCCGACGTGTGGATCGCCGCCGCCGGCAGGACGAGATCCAGCCACTCGGCGAGAACGCCGCGATGCGCTTCGATGAACTTGCTATGCACGCCAGCGATGTCCACCTGGCGCAGATAGACGCCGGGCCTGGGCGCGTGTTGCGAACGCTCCGCGACCCAGGCGACGATGGCCAGCAGGCGGTTCCATTCGCCGGCCAGTTCGAGCGCCCGCAGCGGCCGCTTGACGAGCCACGCCAGCAGTTGCGGCTGGCGCTGCCGCGTGAGTTCGAGCAGGGCATTGAAACGGACGACGTCGCGACGCTTGCCGATCAGGGCCAGCGCGTCGTCCAGGCTGTCGATCCACGCCTCGTGCGGAACGGCGTTGGCGCCGAAGACGCGATGGCGGAATTCGCGCATCTCGATACGGCAGTTTGGCATGGCGCGCAGCTCGGCGACCCAGGCACGCACGGCGTCGAAGCGCTCGGCCATTTCCGCCGAAGTCGGGCCCTTGAGAACCAGCCGGCGTGGAAACAGCGGCTCGCCGCTGACCCGGCTGGCGAGCACTTCGCCGCGGTCCCACAGTTTCTGCACCTGCGCGCGCAGCCCGGCCGGCCGCGTCCAGCTCACCCGGCCGCCCTCGCCTTTTCGGCGCGGTATTCCTCGATCGACAGGTTGCGCAGTTTCGAGCTGCGGCCTTCCTCGTTATGCACGAAGCCGACGCTGGCGACGAAGGGCTCGATGATGTGGATTTTCTGTAGCGGGGTGACGATCAGCAGTTGCAGGTTGAGCTGCGCGAAGAGGCGCAGTCCGTATTGCGCCGACTCGTCCGAACCGCGCCCGAAGGCCTCGTCGATGACCACGAAGCGGAAGGTACGCGAGCGCACGGCGCCCCATTCGAGGCCGAACTGGTAGGCCAGGCTGGCCGCGAGGATGGTGTAGGCGAGCTTCTCCTTCTGGCCGCCCGACTTGCCGCCCGAGTCCGAGTAGTGCTCGTGCTCGCTGTCGTCCTCGCGCCAGCGCTCGCTGGCGGCGAAGACGAACCAGGTGCGGACGTCGGTGACCTTGGCGCTCCAGCGGCGATCCTGCTCGGAAAGGCCCTCGCGACCGCGCAGGCGCTCGATGATGTGCTTGACCTGCAGGAACTTGGCTTCCGAGTACTGGGCATCGTCCGAGCCGGTGATGCTGCCTTCGGTGCACGCGCGCAGCTCGCTCTGGAAGTCGCGGATGTCGGCGTCGGGCGTGGCTTGCGCTTCGAGGGCGATGTAGCGGCCGGTGTTGTAGTCGATCTGCGTCAGCGAGCCGTTGATGCGTGCGATGCGCTCCCTGATCGTCTCGCGCCACATTGCCAGTTGCGCGTTGAAGTTGGCGACTTCGCGAATGGTGTTCTCGTTGAGCAGCTCCTTGAAGCGCAGCTCGAAGCGCGGCAGGTCGTCGGCCTGCAGCTTGTCGAGCATGGTCCGGTATTCGCCGACGGCGTCGATGGCGACGTCGACTTCCTGGGTGTCGAGCGGAAAGGCGCTGCAGTAGGCGCGCATGGCGTCGATGATCTTGTCGCGCAGCCCCCTCAGCTTCTTATCCACGGCGTCGATGCGGTCCTGCAGCCAGTCGCGCGTTTCGCGCTCGCGGTTTTCGCAGGATTCGACGCTCAACTGGTGCTCGCCGAGCGCTTCGCTGCGTATCGCGTCGAGACGCTCGAAGTAGGTACCCGCCTGCGGCAGCGCCGCCGCGTAGTCGGCAATCAGACCCAAGGTATCGCTACGCAAGGTCTCGGCGGCGTCGCGTTTGGCCTGCGTCGCGCCCAGTTCGCGCATTTTGCTAGCCAGCGCGGCCTCGCTTTCGGTGAGCTCGCCCTGCAGCCGCTTCAGGCGTGCGCTCAGGTCCTGCAGGACGTCCGACGTCGTTTCCAGTAGCCGCTTCTCGTCTTGCAGGCGTGCCATCTCGGTGGCCGACGACTGCCAGTCGAGTTCGCTGAAGTCGCCGTACTCGCCGAGTTTCGACAGCGCGCTCAGGCGCTCCTTGAGTGCCTTCTGTTCGCCCATGATCTTGCCGATGCGGCTGCCGAGCTCGGCGAGCCGCGTTTCGAGTTGCCGGGCCTTGGCTTCGAGGGCGCTGATCTTGGCGGCATTGCTCCAGCCGAGGATGTAGCGGCTGCGGTCGTCGAGGCGGTGGCGGTCGTCCTTCTCGTGGCGCTCGCCGGGCGCCTTGATCTGGCCGGCACGGGTGATCGCCTTCGTCTCGCGGCGAAACTGCTCGTGGGTGGCGCAACAGGCGACGTCGAAACGGTTGGCCAGCTCGCGTTCGAGCCAGTCGTAGTACGGCGAGTCGGGCTTCACCGCCAGCTTGCGGACCAGCGAGTCGCGGTGCAGGCCGGGCAGGTCGCCGGGCGCAGTCCGGGTCTTGCGCACGCGGAAATAGACCAGCCGCCCGCGCAGCTGCGTGCGATCCACCCACTCGGCGACGGGCGCGTAGTCGTCGTCGGGAACCAACAGCGACAGGCCGAAGTTGTGCAGCAGGCGTTCGCCGGCGCCTTCCCAGTCGCGCTCGTCGTCGCGCACCTGCAGCAGTTCGCCGGCAAAGGGCATCGTCTCTTCCGCGAAGCCAAGCGCCTGACAGAGCGCGCTGCGCATCGCCACCTGCGCGGCCGGGACGTTGCTGCGCCGGGCCTTGAGACTGTTGATTTCGGCCGCCAGCTCGTCGTGCTCCTGCTTGCCCTGGCGCAAGCTGACGCTCCACTCGGTGACGTCGTTCTGCAGGCTGGCGTCGCACTCGCCGGCGGCTTCGGCGAGGACCGCGAAGCGCTGGCGTTGAGCGAGAAAAGAGGCTTCGTCAGGCGCCGCCTTTTCGCCAATCGCGCCCAGCAGCTCAGCATAGCGCTGCGCCTTGCGCAGCCGCGCCTGCCGCTCGATCTCCAGCCGTTGGATGTCGGCCGCCAGGCGTTCGAGCCGATCGCCGCCGTTCTCGGCGATGCTGCGCTTGAGCTCGCCCTCCTCGGCGCGTTGCGCCAGGCGTTGCTCGTCGATGCGCCTGAGCTGCGCGTCCTGCCGCCGCCAGTCTTCGGCAAGACCGGCGAGCCGCTTGTCGAGCAGTCCGAGCTTGAGACCGGCGAAGTACGCCTTGAGCGCCTCGCGACACGCGCGCAGCTCGTCGATCTGTGCCGCGAGCAGCGCATGGCGCTCGCCGTCGGTGACCAGCGGCGAGAGCAGCGCCACCTGTCGCTTGGCCTTGAGGACGGCCTCGTGCGCGCGGTTGAGGTCGTCGAAGTGGCCGATCAGGGCGGTGATTCGTGGCGCGACGTCGAAGGGCTCGAGCATGTGGCTGCGCACGAAGTCGGTCAGGTTGCCGACCGATTTCATCGACACCGTCTGGTGGAAGAGGTCGAGCGCCTGTTCGTTGTCGATGCCGAAGCGGCGCCGGAACCAGGCGCCGTAGGGCGGAAAGCTGTCGAAGACTTCGGTCAGCGGCCGCCGCAGCCGCTTGCGCAGCGTGGCGATGTCCGTGCCGAAGTGGGCGAAATCGCCGGCGATCGACAGCTCGCGTTCGGCGGCGACGAAGAAGCGCGCCGGCTGCCCCTGCGCGTCCCTGATCCAGAACACCTGCGCCAGCGTCACCGTCTGGTCGTAGCCGGCGTTGTGAAAAACGCCGAGGATCACCGAGTAGTTGTTGTGGTCGCGCAAGGCAACCGGCCGCGCCGTTCCGCTGACCTCGTTGCGCTCCGACTTGTAGTGCCCGAGGACGTAGGAGCGCAGCGTCCGCTCGCGGCTGTCGGCGCCGGCAGCCTTGTTGTAGGCGATGCGCTGCGCCGGCACCAGCAAGGTGGTCACCGCATCGACCAGCGTCGACTTCCCCGACCCGATGTCGCCGGTGAGCAGCGAGTTCTGGCCGCCCGGGTTGAGCGTCCACACGCGAGCGTCGAAAGTACCCCAGTTGAAGACTTCCAGGCGTTGCAGGCGAAAACCGGAAAGCGTGTCGTCGGCGACGAAATCGAGCCCCAGGCTCTGCGGGTCATTCATCGGACACTGCCCTGCGCTGGCCACTCTTTCCCGCTGCACCGCTCTCGCCCGCGAGCAACGAGCGGTACGCCGCCAGGCGCTGGTCGAACTCGGCCAGCCACTGCGCATCGACGAAGGACTTGAGGATTCGCCGCACCTCGAAAGTCGCCGCCTGGCCACTTTGCACTTTCAGGCGGCGCACGAAACCGAGGTCGACGACCTTGCCGAGATAGAAGTCGATCTGATCGATCAGGCGTGCTTCGTTGCTGCCCTCGTGCAGAAAGACGCGCAGCAGCTCGACGACTTCGTCGCGCGCCAGCACCAGCCGCGTATCGCCGCCGCCGGCGTCGAACTCGGCCAGCTTCTTGCGCAGCAGCGCCAGCAGCAGGCTAACCGGGAACGACAATGGACGCCGCGCGACCAGCCGCGGCAGTCGCGGCCCCTCGCCCTCCTCGGGCTGCGGGCGCGAACGCAGGAAGGCATAGCCCTCGGCCTCGTCGAGCACCAGTTCGAGGTCGAGTACCGCCACATAGTCGCGCACCCGCGCCTGCAGATTGAGCAGCACGTTCCACAGCGCCGCGTCGCTCTCCTGGTAGAACACGCCCTTGAGCAGGGGAATGACCAGGGCGGAGAGGTCGGGGCTCTCGGGCGCCGATGTCGCTGCGGCCGACCCGTCAAGGTCGAGCTGTGCTTCCAGATCGTCTGCCACCACGTTTCCTACCTCACAAATATCAATCGCGACAGCCGCGCCTGTTTCACGCACTGCTTGCCGTCCGGCCCGGCCCCTCGCCAGACGATCCGCTCGGTCACATCCTCATCGATCACCGTCTTGAAACCGTCACCCGCGAGCTGCAGGTAGGCGACCAGTTCGGCGAGACCGTGTTCGAGCGGACGCGTTTCGCAGAGCTCGCGTAGAGTAACCTGAGTGCGCTCCTGCAAGGCCTGGCGGATGTGCCGGGCGAGCTGCGCGCGGTCGACGACCACTTGCGAGAACAGCACCGCGGCGTCGACGTCTTCGTCGCCCGATTCGAGCGCCAGATCGGCGATCGACGGCTTGATCGGCGGCGTGTACAGCGGGCGCTCCATGGGCAGCTCGATGGCCGCGGCGGTGTCGGCGATGCTCATCACCTCGTTGCCCGGCGGCGGCGTCTCGCGCACGGCGAGCGCCTTGGCTTCAATGCCGTGCAGGATGTCCATGATGCGGCGGTTTTCCAGCCACGCCTGGTCGTCGAGAAAACGGCGCAACTGCTGCGAGAGCTGGGCGACCGTGCGCTGCGTGTGCTCGCCGGCTTCGAGCCAGTCGTAGTGCACTCGCCGCGTGCGCGCATCGGGCCGCAGTTCGGCGACTGCGGGCAGCGTCAGCACACGTTCGAGCAGCGCGGAAAGCTCGTCCTGGCGGCTGCTCGACATCAGAAAATCCCAGAAGGCGCGGAAGCTGCGTCCCTGGTCGGAGTCGGAAATGGCGTCGCGCTCGCCCATGATTTCTTCGAGCAGGGCGCCCTTGGCGCCCTCCCAGAGGGCGATGCGCTCGCGTACGCGGCGGTCGAGGCCGCGGAAATTATGCTCGACCTCGCGAAAGTCGGTGAGCAGCTCGCGGGCCATGGCGACGAACTGCTGGAAGCGGTCGCGCAGCGCGCTGTCGTCGAGCAGCGGCATGTCGCCCGCGAGAACGCGCTCGATTTCGGCGTCGATGTCGTCGCGGCGGCGCTGCAATTCGGCAACGCGCGTCTGCGGGTCGGTCTCGCTGCCTTCGCTCATCTGCTTGAGCAGCTCGAAGAGCGTCAGCAGGCGCGACTCGGTTCCGACGAAGCTGCGCGCGGCGAGCGTACCCAGCCAGGCGATGGCCTTCTCGGTCGCCGGCGTGAGGTCAAAATGCGGCTCGTCCGAGCCCGGCGCGTAGAACTTGCGCAGCCAGCCCTTGTCGTTGGCTGCCCAGTCGTTGAGGTAATCGAGCGCCGCTTTCGGGAACAGCTCGGCGGCGAAGCGATCACGCAGCGCGAAGAGCTCGTCTTCGAGCGCTTCGGCCAGGTCCGCCTGCGCCATCACCCGTACGTTCGGCGCGATGAACACGCGCTGCAGAAAGCTGGCCACCAGCGGGGCGTGATCCGAACGCAGCAGCCGCCACGCCGGATGGTTCTGGCGCAGCAGGTCGAGGGTGGCGTAGTCGAGAGTCAAGAGGGAACAGGTGTGATGAGAAGCCGGCCCGGCTTGTCGAGCATTGCCGCTGGAGAGAAAGTACGGGCGCCGGAGACGACTAGGCCGGCGACAGGTACATCATTATGCGCCCGGCACGTCCCAGAGGCTTCAGGGTTGCACGCAGCGCCTCGAACCCGGCCAGCTCCTCGGCGCTGAAGCACTGCTCGCGTCCCTTGATCATGAACGACTCGGGCGAACGCAGCGGGATGTCGCGGCGGTACTGCTCGCTGCCCAGCAGTTCGAGAATCGAAGGGTCAGGGACGATGCTGCGGCACACCAGGCCGGCGTCGGCGGCAACCCTTTTCAGACTGCGCAGCGAGTGCAGATAGAAGTGCCGCGGGGCATCGAGGTCAACCCAGTCGGTACCGTAGTGCTCCCAGGCATACGACTCGACGACCGGCAGCGAAACCATCATCATGCCGTCGGCGCGCAGGAGCCTGGCCGCGGCAGCCAGCGTGCCGCGCTGATCGGCGACATGTTCGAGCGAATGCTGGAAGGTGATCAGCCGGAAGAACCCCGGTTTGTCGACGTCGCTGACGTCGGTGTTGAAAATCGTCACGCCATCACGGACGATCTTTTCGGCAACGAAGGGATCCGCGCCATACAGGCAGGTGAAACCCATGGCCCGCAGGCTGAACAGGAAGTCGCCGCTGCCACAGCCGACGTCGAGCACCGGATCGTCGAACGAACGCAGCCCCGCGTCGCGCGTCAAGGGCATGAGCTGCACCGGATAGGCGTCGGGGCGCAGGCGCCTGACCAGCGACGAAACGACGGTATTGAGGAGACCCGCGTCGAGGAACAGCAGTTGATCGACAAGGCGGCGGACGCCTGTGTGCTGGGCGGGCACCTGCTGGTGCGACTCCATCGAATAGTAGTCGGCGGGGTAGTAGCGGGACATGTCCGGCGGGAATTCCGCGATCTGCAGACAGCCGCATTGCGCGCAGAGAAAGTAATCGAACGATTCGCGCAAGCCGATGAGCATCTCGCGTACGCGATAAGTGGTCAGGCGATCGGTCTCGCCGCAAATCCGACAGTGCATTGTTCCCCCTCGTGCCAGCGACGTCCCCGCAAGCCTTGCTCACCCCTGCCGGCAACACCGCCGATAGTGACCAGACCGCAGGCTGAAGAACGTCCCAGACCCTGATTGTTAAAGGGCTAGCTTAACCCGGATCATGCCGGTCGTGGGCGAGCCGATGCCGGCGGCCGCCGGCTATCCTTTCCTGACCGCGCGGCGCGGGCGATTGTCGCGCTGCGGGAATCGCTGGCACGACGCCGCTAGCCATCCTGGCGCGCCTGATCGACCCAGATCAACTTGTCGACCTCCAGTCCAAGCCGGCGGGCCTGGCTGAGCAGGCGATCACGAACGTTCGCCGCGATCCGCTTGTCTCTCGCCAGTATCCAGAGATAGTCACGATTCGGCCCGACGACCATCGCCCAGCGGTAGTTCTGCTGGTCCAGAGCCACGACATGATAGCCACCGTAGAACGGCCCGAAGAACGCCACCTTGAGCGAGCCACGATTCGGATCATCAACGAACAAGGCTTTCCCAGTGGCCTCCTGCCAGCCCTTGCGTTCGCTATCGTAGCCGCGGTTGACCACTTCGATACTCCCATCCGGCTGCGCGCGGTAGGTGGCGCTGACGTCACTCAGCCCACGTTCGAACGAATGATCAAGCCGCGCCAGCTCGTACCACTTACCTTCATAGCGCGTCAGATCGAAGGGAGTCACCGGGTCCATGCCGGCGGGCGGTGCCGTTGAACAGCCACTGAGTGCAAACAGGAAAAGTAGCAAAGGGCCGGCCCACCGATGGCGAGCGCTGGCTGGAAGCGGGAAGTGGAACATCGGCAAAACCCTCACCTTAGAAAGATTATTGTCCTGGACAATAATACACGACATGTCGTTAGAACGGCCAATAATGGGTATAATATGGTTATACATATATTTTTTGTCCTGGTCACTAGAGCTCCATCGGTCAATCCATTGACTCTTCGGAGACTCTCGGCGAAGGCCTCCGTCCGCCATCATGAACATTTCTGTTTCCCGCTTCGATACGCCCGACTCGGTCGCTCACTGGTATGCCATCGGTGATGCGGTGATGGGCGGTGTTTCCGCGAGCCAGATGGCCTACGACCCGGACGGATATGCCGTCTTTTCCGGAGCGGTCTCTCTGGCCAATAACGGCGGCTTTGCTTCGGTCCGATCGCCGGTCAAGATCTCGGCCAGTGATGGCGTCTCGGCCTACCTGCTGACGGTTCGCGGCGACGGCAAGCGCTACAAGTTTAGTGTTCGGACAGGCTCCGACTTCGACGGTATCGGCTACCAGGCAGAATTCGAAGCACCGTCCGGCGATTGGACCCGCGTTCGCCTGGCCCTGGCCGACTTCGTGCCGACCTGGCGCGGGCGAGTCCTTGCGCAGGCGCCGCTGCTTGCGTCAGCGCGCGTACGGCAAGTCGGCCTGGTGATTGCCGACCGACAGGTGGGCGCTTTCCGCCTGGCACTGCGCGCCATCGAGTTGGCAGCCTGACTGCCGCGGGTTTATCTTTTTCATCATCGGAGTCACCGAAATGCTTTCTCGCCCCACCACCCCCATCGTCGGCCTGGCCGCACCCATCGCACCCATCGCACCCATCGCACTCATCGCAGCTGCACTCCTTGCCACCCCGGCCTTCGCCCAGGGCCTGAAGCCTGGCGACGTGGCAAGTTCGGGATCGATCACCGGGATCAATCAGTACGACACCGATCTCGATAACGGGGGCGGTTTTCACTGGGCCGGCGTGCAGATCGGCGGCAACGTCACGCGCCAGTTCACACCGCAGGTCTCTGCCGGCTTCAGCCTGCGCTACGACTATCAGGACTGGAACTGGGACAAGCCAGCGGCCTTCGGCGGCCACGCACCGTGGTCGCGACTGAACGCGCCGCTGGTCGGCCTGAACCTCTCCTACGCCATCGCACCCGACTGGCGGCTGGGCTTCAGCCCGAGTGTCGAATGGAGCGGCGAATCCGGAGCCAAGGCCAGCGACTCGCTGAACTATGGCGCGCTGCTTACGGCCACGCGGACCTTCTCTCCGGATCTCGTTCTCGGCTTCGGCCTGGGCGTCTTTCGCCAGATCGACGAGAACAGGGTTTTCCCCTTCGTGGTCGTCAACTGGAAGCTCAGCGACCGCCTTCGCCTGGGCAACCCGTTACAAGCAGGACCCGCGGGCGGCGCCGGCCTGGAACTTGCCTACGCGCTTTCCGAGCGCTGGGAAGTGGCCGGCGGCGGCTCATACCGCTCGTATCGCTTCCGCCTGCAGGACGACGGACCGGTGCCCGGCGGGATTGGCGAAAACCGCTTCATTCCGCTCTTCGCGCGGCTCTCCTACAGCTTCGACAAAGCCACGCGCGCCGACTTCTATGCTGCGGGATTCGTCAACGGCAAGCTGACGGTCAGCAACTCCGCTGGCCACGACGTCTACAGCGACGAGTACAAGAGCGCCCCGGCGATCGGCCTCACCGTCTCCCACCGCTTCTGAGCTTTCGGCAAGCGAGCCGACCATGGCGCGCTTGCCCGATCACGGCAAGCGGCACACCGGGTCAAGCGCAAAGGACCCGCGCCAGGCGCCGCCGAGTGACCGCCGGCGGCCTGCAGCAGCGCTTGCGCACAGTCCACATGTGGACTACAATTCCCATGAACTCTTAATTTGGAGATTACCATGGGCAACGCCGCGCGAGTCCTGTCAGCCGCCAATCCGGGAACCAGGGAAATGTCCGCGGCGGGCTTGCGGGCTTTTTTCAACATCGCCCGCGACTGGCAGCTGGACGTCGACCAGCAACTGGTGCTGCTCGGTGCGCCGGGCCGGTCGACCTTCTTCAAGTGGAAAGCGGCGCCGGCCGAAGCGCGCCTGGGCAGGGATACGCTGGAACGGCTTTCCTACCTGCTCGGCATCTACAAGGCGCTGCAGATTTTGCTGCCCGAGCAGTCGGCGGCCGACGCCTGGGTGCGCAAGCCGAATCAGGCACCGCTCTTCGGCGGCCGCAGCGCGCTCGAACGGATGCTCGGCGGCAACGTTGGCGACCTCTTCGCGGTGCGCCAGTATCTCGACGCCATGCGCGGGACCTGGGCTTGACCGGGTCTGCCTATGCGACCGTTCGCCTGAACTGGAACCCCGCTTACAGGGTGATTCCGACGCGCTATCCGGCGATCAGCGTTTTCGACCGGATCGCCTCGGCCGACGACTTCGACGCGCTCTTCGCACTCGAAGCATTGACCAACGACCGTGTGCGTGACGAACTTGGCCAGATCGAGCTGGTGCCGCGGACGGAGCGGCGCTTCGGTCCGGGCAGCGGCCCGATCATGGCCGCTTTCACGCACCTCAATCCGCTCGGCAGCCGCTTCAGCGACGGCAGCTATGGCGTCTTCTACTGCGCTCGCGATGCCGATACGGCGATCGCAGAAACCGTCCACCACTCGGCGCGCTTCCTGGCGGCGACCGCCGAGCCGGCGATGAATCTGCAGATGCGTCTTTACACGGTCAAGGCGGCCGGCCAGGTGATCGACCTGCGCAAGCTGGGCATCGACGCGGCGGCCGTGTTCGACCGCAGCGACTACAGCCATTCGCAGGCGCTCGCCCGGCGCCTGCGCGGCGTCGGCGCGACCGGGGCGGTTTATCCGTCGGTGCGGCGAGCGAAAGGACAGTGCCTGGCGGCATTCACGCCAAAACTGCTCAACAACTGCGCCCACGCCGCGTATCTGCAGTATTCGTGGAACGGCCACGAAATCGACGCCGTCTTCGAGTTTTCGCGGCGCGCCTGAGCGGCAGCGAACGGTCTCGGGACGCGGAAGCGCCGATCGGCGCAGGCTAAGACCGCGACCGAAAGCGTAGTGTTGCACTCTTGACGAGCCCTTCAGCAAGCAAAGCCAGGTCAGAACGACGCGCTGTGGTCGCTGAAATGGGCATCTGCCAAAGCGCTTGTGGCCGCCTTCAAGGAAAAGCGTGCCGCTCGGCGAGAGTCGCCGCGCGGCGCGCGTCGTCAGCCGAACGGCCGCACGCCAAACAGCCAGCCGTGCGCCCAGAACGCGAACACCGCCCAGGCCACCGCGCCCACCGCCACCGTCGCAACCGTGCCGCTCAGGGTCCCCGCCGGATAAACGGTGTTCGCCGCGCGATCGCGCTGCCTTGACGAGCGGAAATCGAGCACCGCCCAGAGCAGCAGGCTGCCGAAAAGGACCAGGTCGGCCAGCGTGTGATTGGCCAGCAGGTGCGCCAGCGCCCAGACCTTCACGGCGAGCACCATCGGATGGTGGACGCGCGCCTTGATGCCGTTCTGCGGCACGTAGGCGGCGGCCAGCAGGATGAACGACGGCAGCATCAGGAGCGCCGCGAGGTGGCGCGTCCCGACCATCGGCGACCACAGCAGCACGGGATCGAGCCGCGCCTGTCCGTAACCCCAGACCAGCAGCCCGAAGCCAAGCAGGGAGAGCAGCGAGTAGCCGCCCTTCCAGGCGTTCGCGCCGATGCGCGTACGCACCTGGCTGCGCCAGCCGTCGGCAAAAATACGCAGCGAATGGACGCCGAGAAAGATCAGGAGGCCGAGGATCAGAGTGGTCATGGTGTGAGATAGGTCAAGGAGTGGTGGTGAAGGTAACAGGCGCATGGTCGTCGGTGCAAGCGCCACGCCGTAGCGCCTGGTCCCTGGCCGCGAACGGCCCGCGGCTCAGCGCGAGAAAACGGGCCGGGCCCGGATTTCAATGCACGGTGCACACCATGCACGGATCGAACGACCTCACGACGTGCTGCACGACGAGCGGGACGTTATCGCCGTCACCCACCGGCAGGCCGACCAGCGCCTGTTCGAGGGCGCCGGGAACGCCGCCTGCGTCGCGCGGCGAGAAGTTCCAGGTGGTCGGGGCTATGATCTGGTAGCGGGCGATCCTGCCGCGTTCGATGTGCAGCCAGTGCCCGAGGGCCCCGCGTGCGGCTTCGACGAGGCCGACGGCGCTGGCCTGATCGGGGAGCCGCCACTGATTGCAGAACGGCTCGCCGGGGGTCAGCGCGCGCGCCCAGCCCTCCATCGCCGGGACGACCAGGGCGATTTCGAACAGGCGGGCGACGACTCGCGCCAGGACGCTGCCGCCGTTGGCGGCGACCAGCGCGCGCAGCAGTGGGTGGCCATCGACCATCTGCCGGGCCAACGCACCGGTTTCGGCGACGCGCGAATCGTAGCGCGGCGCCTTGCACCAGGTATAGGCGTCCGGCTGGTCGGCGAACTCGGCGATCAGCGGGCGTGTCTCGCCTTGCCGCGGGTGCAGTGGCTGCTCGCCGAACAGCCAGGCGTGGGCGACGTCTTCGCTGATCAGGGCTGCGTCGAAAGGCAGCACGCCGTCGCGCCAGACGCCGCGGGTGAAGAGGTGCTCGCGATTGTCGTCCTGGCGGCCTACTCCCCCTTGCTGCGCATAGGCGCCGTAGCTGAGAAAGGTGTCGCTGCCGCGTCCGATGCGCTCCAGGCCGAGATCGGCGGCGATTTCGAGGAAGCGCGGGAAGTCGCCTGCCCTCCCCTGCGCCCAGGCGGAGAGCTGGTCGGCACTGTGCAGCGCGCCGACGTTCTCGAGGGTATCGCCGAAAACGCGGCTGCTCAGGAACGCCCGGAACTCGCGCAGCACGGTCAGCAGGCGGACTTTCTCGGTGGCGGTAATCGCGCGCGTCGTTCCGCCCGGCTGCAGCGCCAGGCTGTGCGGCCACTTTCCGGCCAGGTAACCCATCAGGCGCAGCCAGTCGGCACGTGCCGGCAGCACCTCGCGCAAGGCTTCGCCGACGTCGGCCTGGAAACGCCTTTCGGCCAGCGCGTGCCAGGCGCGACCGCGATACGCGGCGCGCGCGAAGTCGGGCATGAAGAAAAGGTAGAAGTGGGTCAGGTGGTCGGCCAGGTTCTCGCAAGCGAGGATCAGCCGGCTCGCCAGTTCGCCGTTGGCCGGCATCGGCAGTCCGCTGGCGTCGGCGAGTGCTGCGGCAGCCGCGGCCGATTGCGACACCGAGCAGATGCCGCAGATGCGAGGCACGATGACCAGGGCGTCGAGCGGATGCTTGGCGATCAGAATCTGCTCGAAGCCACGGTAGAGCGACGAGCAGACCTGCGCCGATGCGACGCGGCCGTCGGCAATGTCGAGGGTCACTTCGAGGTCGCCTTCGACGCGATTGAACGGGCCGATGGTCAGGCGCCGGCTCACTTCGGACCGCCCTTTCTGGTTCCCGGCAGGATCAGCGGATGATCGGAGCGCGCGTTCTCGCGCACCCGCCGCGGCGTCGCCGACTTGGACAGGGCGGCGAGCGCGACGAACCAGGCCTTGGGCATGTCGATCGGCAAACCCGTCGGGATGCCGGCGATCTTGGCGGTTTCCATGAACGGATGGCCGGGTTCCTCGAAACCGGGTTCGGTACACGAGATGCAGGCAAAGCCGCCACGCACGCACGAACCGACGCCGTTCCACGGCCGCAGGTTGCAGTCGGCGTTGGCCTGGGTGCCCTTGCAGCCCATGTTCTCCATCAGGCAGCCAAGATCGGAGAGCTTCTGGGCGCTGGCCTTGAATTCGTAGTACTCGTTGCGCGGACAGCCGTGGTGCACCAGTTGCTCGGTATAGGAACGCGGCCGCTGCCAGGCGTCGAGGTTGCTCTCTGCGAAGGCGCCGAGCGCCAGGGCCAGCAGCGTGTCGACGACCCAGCCCGGATGCACCGGACAACCGGCGACGTTGATCACCGGCAGGCCGGCAGCGGCGCGAAAATCCGGGCCGAGCAGGCCGCCTGCCTGGTCGCCGTCGAACTGCAGACCACAGGCGTCGGTGAGGTTTTCGCCGGAAGCGATGATGCCGCCGAAAGCGGTGCAGCTGCCGATGGCGATCACCTGGCGCGCGCGCGCCGCGAGTTCGCGCACCCAGTCGATCACCGGCCGGCCGCTGCCGGAAAGGATCTGAAAGCGGCCGCTGCCGTTCGGCCCACGCAGCAGCGCGCCTTCGACGCAGAGGATGTCGAAGGGCAGTGCGCCACTGGCGGCGGCGTGCAGGAGATCGAGCGCATCCTTGCCGCTGGCTTCCGACAGAGCGGGATGGAGAAGCAGGTCGACACCGGCATCGGCAAGCTGCGCCAGCACGCCGGCGCGGTTCTCGGCGCCGAGCAGCGACTGCGTACAGCCGCCGCAACCCGCGGCCTGCAGCCAGAGCACTTTCATCCGCGTTCGAGTCCGTAGCGCAGCAGTTTGTGGCGCAGGCCGACACGCGACAGACCGAGTTCGCTGGCGGCGCGCGACTTGTTCCAGCGATGGCGGATCAGTGTCTCCCTGAGCACCCGCGCTTCGAGCGCTTCGAGACGTTCCTTGAGCCCGCCATCGACGGCGATCAGATCGAGCAGATCGTCGGGCTGCTGATCGAACGCCGGCGTGCGCAGGATGCGTGGCGCGAGCAGTTCGGCACCGACGCGCGGCGTTTCGCAGAGCGCCAGCATGCGCAGGATTTCGTTCTGCAGCTCGCGCACGTTGCCCGGCCAGGGGTAGGCGGCGAGGCAGGCGAGTGCCTCGGTGGTGAAACCCTCGACGCTCTTGCCGAGCACCCTCTGGCTGGCGTCGAGCAGGCGACCGGCGAGCAGAGGAATGTCCATCGCCCGCTCGCGCAGCGCCGGCACGTGCAGCGGCACCGTCGCCAGGCGGTAGTAGAGGTCCTCGCGGAAGCTGCCGGCGCGCACGTCGGCCTCGATGTCGTGGTGGGTGGCGGCGACGACGCGCACATCGACCGAATGCGGGCGGGTGGCGCCCAGGGGGCGGAACTCGCCTTCCTGCAGGACGCGCAGCAGCTTGACCTGGAACGCCGGGCTGGTGTCGCCGATTTCGTCGAGGAAGAGCGTGCCGCCATCGGCCTGCTGGAAGCGGCCGCTGCGGTCCTCGTAGGCGCCGGTGAACGCGCCGCGCTTGTAGCCGAAGAGCTCGGCCTCGAGCAACTGGTCGGGCAGCGCGCCGCAGTTCTCGGTGACGAAAGCCTTGTCGGCACGCCGGCTGCAGTAATGGATGGAGCGGGCGAGCATCTCCTTGCCGGTACCCGATTCACCGCTGATCAGCACCGAGAGGTCGAACGGAGCGATCTTCTCGATCAGCGCGCAGACGCCGTTGAGCGGGCTGTCCGGCGTGCGGATCAGCGCGTCGAGGCCGAATTCGCGTTTGGCGCGCTCGCTCTTCGCCTCGACACGGCGCGCCAGCACCGGCTCGGCGGTGCGCAGATCGACCGACAGGCGCTGGCTCTGCTGCTGCAGGCGATGGACGTTGGCGGCTGTCTGCAGGGTCAGCAACAGCTGCTCGGGATGCCAGGGCTTCATCAGGTACTGGTAGATGCCGGCCTCGTTGACCCCGGCGATGATGTCCTCGGCGTCGGTGTAGCCGGAAAGGATGATGCGCAGGGTATCCGGCCACTGGCTGCGCACGCCCTTGAGAAACTCGACGCCGCTCATCTGCGGCATGCGCTGATCGCAGACGACGATCTGTACCCACTCGCTTTCCATGATCCGCTGCGCCTGCTCGGCGCTCGCCGCGGTGAAGACCTCGAAGTCGTCTTCGAGTGTCCGCCGCAAGGCTTCCTGCGAGCGCACTTCGTCGTCGACCACGAGCACCGTCGGCAGCTTCGCCCGCGGCCTGCTGCTCATCGCGGCACGCTCCAGCCGAGATCGCGATGAATCGCCAGGTGCCGCGGCGTCCATGACGACGGCGTCTTGTGCACGAAATGGTAGCGGGCGACGTGGTAGCTCGGATCGAAGCCGTAGAAGTTGCGCTGCAGCTCGGCGAGTTCCGCGGCGCGATAGCTGGCCAGCGGCTGCAGCGCTTCGTCGGCCTGGCGCTGCACGCGCTTGGCGTGCAGGCGTGCGGCAAGATCGGGCGCGGCCGCCAGTTCGGCGGCACGCCGCGCGACGTCAACGCGGAAAGCGTCGGGGTCGCCGGCCAGGCGGGCGTCGACAAAACCGGCCGTCACGCCGGCGGCGGCGCTCATCGGCAGGCGGTTGTGCATGATCGCCTGCGCGCCTTCGACGCCGACCCGTGCCGGCAGCAGGTAGGTCCAGTACTCCGAACCGTAGAGGTTGCCCATGTTGCGGTAGTGCGGATTGAGCAGCACGCCGGCACGCGCCCAGAGCAGGTCGGCGGCACGCGCCAGGAAGCAGCCGCCGGCGCCGCAGTTGCCCTGCAGCGCGGCGATGCTCAGCTGCCGTTCATTGCCAATGATCGCCGCGGCGAGGTCGTCGATGGCGTTGATGTTGGCCCACGATTCATCGGCCGGCGATTCGGCGGCTTCGATGCTGTGCAGGTGGATGCCGTTCGACCAGTAGTCGCGGCCACCCATCAGGACGATGACGCTGATCGGCCGCTGCTGCGCCCACTGCCACGCCACCAGCAGGCGCTGGCACTGACGGGTGCTCATCGCGCCGTTGTAGAAATCGAAGTGCAGGAAACCGACCGGCCCGGCTTCCTCGTAGCGAATGTCCTGCCAGGTCCTGCCGGCAGCGGCGAAGTTGTTGCCTGCGCCGGCCAGTGGCGCTTCCGGGACGCCCGCCAGCTGCGCGGCAAAGACCTGCGTTGCCGGCAGTTTGAAGGCCTTGGCGTTGGCGTTCGCCCCCTCCTCGCGACGCACATGCCCGATCCACAGCGCGCCGTCCACCGTCGCGCGCAGGATCGCGCTTTCCCGCCAGGCGATCACCTCGCCCGGCGGGCCGCCGCACAGCGTGTCTTCCGGCCAGGCGTCGAAGAGGCGACACGGCTCGCCGAACAAGCGATCGGCGACGCCCGGGAAACCATCGGCGGCGTTGAGCCGGGCGAGGATCGTCGCACTGTCGTCGCGCTGCCAGTCGATGGCCCGATCGGACTGGCGCAGCAAGGGCCGTGCCCGGCCGCGCACGCCCGTGTTGAAGGCGGCAGCAGCGAGCGGCGTCGGCACGAAGCCTCCGCCGGCAAAGCGCTCGACCGCGCGCAGCACGGCGCAGGTCGCGGCCTCGGTCACCTCGTGGCGGTAGAGGCTGGACTTCCTGGCCACGCGCATCGGGAAGTCTTCGCTGGCCCAGATCGGGCCGCCGTCGAGTTCGCCGGTGGCCTGCAGGACGGTGACGCCCCAGCTCTGTTCGCCCTCCTGGATCGCCCAGTCGAGCGCCGACGGGCCGCGGTCGCCGACGATCCCGGGATGGACGATCAGGCAGGTGTGCTGGCGCCAGATCGACGCCGGGATCGCCCGCCGCAGATACGGCGCGACGATCAGCTCGGGCCGGAACAGGGCGACGGCTTCCTCGCCAACCGAATCGGCGATATCGAACTCGACCGACAGCTGGTGGCCGCGCGCGCCGAGTTCGCTGTACAGACGCTGGCTGAGGCTGTTGAAGGCGTGGCAAAGGATCAGGATACGCATCCTTGCCCCGCTCAGCAGATGCGCGGCAACTGCTCGCCGGTCAGCCAGTCGACGATGCGCCGCCCACCGAAGGTGGTGGTCATCTGCACGAAATGGTGGTCGTCGGCATGGACGCTGCCGATCAGCGCCGCGCGCCGGGCGAGTGGATGGGCGCGCATCGCGGCGAGCAGTCGAGCGGCGTCTTCGGGCGCGACGATCACCAGCAACTTGCCTTCGTTGGCCACGTAGAGCGGATCGAGGCCGAGAAACTCGCACGCGGCGGCGACCTCGGTCTGCACCGGCAGGGCGCTTTCCTGGAGCATCATGCCGACGCCGGACTGGCGGGCGATTTCGTTCAGTGTCGTCGCCACGCCACCGCGAGTCGGGTCGCGCAGCGCGCGGATCGCCGCACCACTGGCGCGCATGGCGGCGATCAGGCCGTGCAGCGCGGCGGTGTCGGAAACGATCGGTGCGGTAAAGCCCAGGCTCTCGCGCTGCGCCATGATCGCCATGCCGTGCTCGCCGATACTGCCGGAGACGATGACCTGGTCGCCAGGTCGGGCGCGGTCGCCCGAGAAATCGTCACCGTCGGCAACGACGCCGACGCCGGTGGTGGTGATGTACACGCCGTCGCCGGCCCCTCTCTGAACGACCTTGGTGTCGCCGGTGACCACCGGCACCCCGGCGGCGCTGGCGGCGCGCGCCATCGACTCGACGATGCGCGCCAGGTCGGCAAGCGGCAAGCCCTCTTCGAGGATGAAGCCGGCGGCAAGATAGAGCGGCGTGGCGCCGAGAACGGCGACGTCGTTGATCGTGCCGTTGATCGACAGGCAACCGATATCGCCGCCGGGGAAAAAGAGCGGCGAAACGACGTGCCCGTCGGTGGACATCACCAGCCGACCGGGCGGCATGGGCATCACCGCGCCGTCGTTGCCCTGCCCGAGAAAGCGGTTGCCGAGATGCCTGGCAAAGAGCTCCTCGATCAGCTGCGCCATCGCCCGGCCACCACTGCCATGGGTCATGTCGACGCTCCCGTGGCACAGGTCGAGCGGCCGCACGTAGCCCTTGCGTACGCCGTTCATGGCGCCACCGCGCGCTGGTCGGCGGTGCTGGCCGTGCTCGCCGTACTCGTCGTACGCACCGCCGCAACGTCGGCAAAGCGGCCAAACGAGTAGTGTGCGGCGCAGGCGCCTTCGGACGACACCATGCACGAGCCGACCGGGTTTTCCGGGGTGCACACGCTGGCGAAGATGCGACAGTCCTGCGGCCGCTTGACGCCGCGCAGGACGGCGCCACATTCGCACGCCGGGTGGTCGGCGACGGCGTGGTAGCCGACGCCGAAACGGCGCTCGGCGTCGAAGTCGGCGAACTCCTTGCGAATGCGCAGCGCGCTGTAGGGCAGCTCACCGAGTCCGCGCCAGGCAAACGAGCGACGCAGCTCGAAAACGTCGGCGACCAGCTGCTGTGCCTTGCGGTTGCCGTCGCGGCTGACGGCGCGCAAAAACTCGTTCTCGACCAGCGCCTGTCCGGCGTTGACCTGCTTGATCAGCATCAGGATCGCCTGCATCACGTCGAGCGGCTCGAAGCCGGCGATGACCACCGGTTTGCGATACTCCTCGGCGAAGAATTCGTAGGGGCGCGTGCCGATGATCGTCGACACGTGCGCCGGGCCGATGAAGCCGTCGAGCGGCAGCGTTCCCCAGCGGCGAACTTCCGGCGATTCGAGAATGCTGGCCATCGCCGACGGCGTCAGCACATGGCAGCAGAGGACCGAGAAATTCCTCAGGCCGAACGCCTGTGCCTGTTTGATGAGCAGCGCCGTCGGCGGCGTCGTGGTCTCGAAACCGATGGCCAGGAAGACCACCTGCCGCTCGGGATGTCGCTGTGCCAGCGCCAGGGCGTCGGCCGGCGAATAGATCATGCGAATCTCGCCGCACGCAGGCGCAGACCCGGCCGTTCCCCTCGTGTCCTTTTCCCTGCCCAGCTTCGCTTTGGCCTTGATCAGCGACAGGACCGCGGAAGCCGGCACGCGCATCGGGTCGCCGTAACTGCACAGGGTGACACCAGCGTCGAGAGCAAGGCGAATCGCCATGTCGATGCGCCCGATCGGCAGCACGCAGACCGGACAGCCGGGGCCGTGAATCAGACGCACCGCAGGCGGCAGCAGATCGCTGACCCCGTAGCGCGCGATGGCGTGCGTGTGCCCGCCGCAGAACTCCATGAACGAGTAGTGGCGATCTGCGTGCGCCGCCTGCCTGATCGCCGCAGCCAGGCCGCGCGCCAGCTGACCGTCGCGGAACTCGTCGATGAACCTCATTGGCCGGCGCTTTTCCCGTCATAGCGCCGTTTGTGCGACAACCCCATGCGCAACCCCCTCCTCACCCGCCGCCTGGCCACCTCAGGCGATCGCCCGTGTCGCCTCCTGAAGCGCAGCCGCACCCAGTTCGGCAAACAGGGCCAGGGTCTTTTCGGCTTCTTCGGGATCGAGCCGCGTCAGCGCGTAGCCGACGTGCACGATGACGTAATCGCCGACGGCGACGCCTTCGACCAGCGCCAGCGAGATTTCCTTGCCCACCCCGGCAACGTCGATCAGCGCCTGGTCAGCGCCCCGTAATTCGACGATCCGACACGGCAAGGCCAGACACATCTCGCCGCTCCCCTAGCGACCAACCAGGTGCTGCAGGGCAACCCATGCCTGACCGACGCTCAGCCCGCCGTCGTTGGGCGGCACCTGGCGCGCCTCGATGAGACGCATCCCCTGCGCACTCAGTCGAGTCCGCAAGCCGCTGACCAGCACCTGGTTGAGGAAGCAGCCGCCACTGCCGACCACCGCCTCTTCATCCGGCACCAGCGTGCGCAGCCAGTCGGCGAGCGCGGCGATCAGCGTCGCATGAAACAGCGCCGCACCGCGCTCGGGGTTCTTTTCGTCGGCCAGCACCGCCAACAGCGGCAGAAGATCGAGCCGGCCCTGGGAAATCTTCCAGCCCAGGTCCAGGGGCAGGACGTCGCCGTAGCGCTGCGCCATGCCCTCGAGCAGCATCGCCGCCTGGCCTTCGTAAGCCATCACCGCCTTGATCCCGAGCAGACCGGCGGCGGCGTCGAAGAGCCGCCCCATGCTCGACGTCGGTGGACAGTTGACATTGCCGGCAAGCATCTGCGCGACGGCCGGTGCCGCCTGCTGCGCCGCGTAGCGCTCGACGATCTCCTTGTTACGGCCGAGTCGATGCAGCACCGCTGCCGCCATCCGCCAGGGTTCGCTGGCCGCGCGGTCGCCGCCGGGAAGCGCCAGCGGCGCCAGGGAACCGAGGCGCCTGAAGCTGTCGCCATCGACGCGCAGCAGTTCCCCCCCCCAGGCCGCGCCATCGCTGCCGACACCGACACCGTCCAGCGACAGGGCCAGCGCTTTGCCCTGCATGCCGTGTTCAGCGAGAACCGCCGCGGCGTGCGCATGATGGTGCTGTACGCCGAGCAAGGGCAGTCGCCACTGCTCGGCGAATTCAGCCGCGAAGCGGGTCGAGTGGAAATCCGGGTGCAGGTCGTGCGCGACGATGGCCGGTTCGACGCCGAGCAGTTTCACCATCTGGGCAACGTTCTCCTCGAGAAAATCGCAGACAGCGGCGTTGTCGAGGTCGCCAATATGCTGTGACACGAAAGCCTCGTCACCGCGCGTGACGCAGATCGTGTTCTTGAACCAGCCGCCGACGGCGAGCACCGACGGGCCCGAGATCGGCAACTTGATCGCCCGCGGCGTATAGCCACGCGCCCGCCGGATGAACTGCAGGCCACCGCTGGTGATGCGTGCGACGCTGTCGTCGCAGCGGGTGACGATGTCGCGGTCGTGGGTCAGAAAGGCGTCGGCAATCCCGTAGAGGCGCAGCAGGGCTTCATTGTTGCCGACCACCAGCGGCTCGCCGCCGGGGTTGGCGCTGGTCATCACCAGCGCCAGATCCTGCGCCCTTTCGAGCCATCCCAGGCCCGGTGGGCGATTCGCCGCTTCGTGAAAGAGCAGGAACTGCAGCGGCGTGTAAGGCAGCATCACCCCCAGCCAGCTCAGCCCGGGCGCCACGCCGGGCAAGGCCGCGTCGCAGTTGCCGCGCTTCTTGATCAGGATCGCCGGCCGCGTCGGCAGCGTCAGCAGTCCCGGCTCGCCGATCCCCATCTGCACGAACATCGCCGCCGAGGCGGCATTGGCGAGCATGACCACGAAGGGCTTCTCGTCACGCTGCTTGCGCTCGCGCAGGAGCGCGACGGCGACCGCATTGCGGGCGTCGCAGGCCAGATGAAAGCCCCCCAGTCCCTTTATGGCGACGATCTTCCCGGCGCGCAGCAGGGCCAGCGTCGCGGCCAGCGGGTCGCCAGGCAGGGGCTGCCCCTCGGCATCGACGAGGCGCAACTGCGGACCGCATTTGGGACAGCAGTTGGCCTCGGCGTGAAAACGACGATCCTCGGGCTTGCGATATTCGTGCTGGCACTTCGGGCACATGACGAAGGGCTTGAGGCTGGTGCGCACGCGGTCGTAGGGCAGGCCGCGGCTGATCGTGTAGCGCGGCCCGCAATTGGTACAGTTGGAAAAAGCGTAGCGCCAGCGCCGATTGCTGGGTTCGAAGGTCTCGGCCAGGCAGTCACGGCAGACCGCCGTATCGTGCCCGATCATCGTCCCCGCCCGACCACTGCGGCTGTCGATGATCACGAACTCGCGGCCATCGTGCGCTGCCGGCGCCGCAGCACGGGCGACCACGCCACTGACGCGAGCCAGCGGCGGCGCTTCCTGCTCGAGTCGGTCGATGAGGCTCTTGACCTGCTCGGCCGCCCCGCAGACCTCGATCTCGACGCCACGCGAGTCGTTGCGGACCCAGCCGCCGAGCCCCAGTTCGCGGGCCAGGCGCCAGACGAAGGGGCGAAAACCAACGCCCTGAACGACGCCGCTGACGCGGATGTTCTGGCAAACCACGCTCTCCGCCATGTCAGCCTCCCGAAGCCGCAGAGAGCTGCGTTTCAAGCTCGACGATGCGCCGTCGCAGCGTCGCCATCGCCCCCTTTTTCTTCTCTTGTCGCGCCTTGCAACCAGCGCTCAGCCAGGCCAGCCAATGCTCGAAACCCTCACCCGTGGTCGCCGAGACCTCGATCACCTGCAGCGCCGGATTGATCTGCCTGGCGTAAGCGATCGCCCGCTCGCTGTCGAAGGAGACGTAGGGCAGCAGGTCTATCTTGTTGACCAGCATCAGCGAGGCGGCGGCGAACATGGTGGAGTATTTCAGCGGTTTGTCGTCGCCCTCGGTCACCGAAAGGATCACCACCTTGTGCGCCTCGCCAAGGTCGAAGGCCGCCGGACAAACGAGATTGCCGACGTTTTCGATCAGCAGCAGCGAATCGTCGGCCGGCGCCAGCTCGTCGACCGCATGACCGACCATGTGCGCATCCAGATGACAACCCTTGCCGGTGTTGATCTGCACTGCCGGCGCGCCGCTGGCGCGGATGCGTTCGGCGTCGTGGCTGGTTTGCTGATCGCCCTCGATGACGGCGATGGCAAGCTTCCCGTTCAACGCCTCAATCGTGCGGCAGAGCAGGCTGGTCTTTCCCGAACCGGGACTGGAAACGAGATTGACGGCGAAGATGCCCTGCTCCTCGAAACGACGCCGGTTCTGTGCTGCGTAGGCGTTGTTCTTGGCCAGAATGTCGCGTTCGATGCGCAGCATCCGCGATGGCGTCCCGGCCTCTGCCGCAGCCGCTTCGCCGGCGTGGGGGTGAGCATGGTGATGCGCGTTCCGGCCGCCGTCTGCAGCAAGCGCAACGTAGCTCATGCGGCGACGAGCCGAGCCGGCACCCTCGTCGATGGAGCGTGGCGGCGCATGGCCGCGCGCGAACTGCTGAATGTCTTCCTGCCCGGAGACTGCCTTACCGGCAACCCGAGTCTCCCCGGCACCGCAACCGCAAGTGGTACACATCTACTGTCTCCTTCTTCATTATTATTCGACCTCCAGCTCCTTGACCCGCATCTCGGTACCACCGGTTGCTTGAACCGGGAAACCTCCGCAGGCTGGGCAGGGGTCGTAACGGGCCGCAAGCCGCACCGTCTGATTGCAATTAAAGCATAAACCTTCGCCAGCCACTTCAATCACCTTCAGAAGAGCGCCATCGGCCAGCGTGCCGCTCATCACGGCGTCGAAACAGAAGCGCATTGCTTCCGGCTCCACGGCAGCGAGTTCGCCGATTTCCAGGAACACGGTTTTCACTCGCTGGAAGCGTTGCTCACGCGCCGCGTCCTCGACAAGCTGCAGCACGCCCATGGCCAGCGACATCTCATGCATCGTCAACCGTCACCGCGAAGGCGACGCAGGGGTCGAGCGACAAGGCTAGGCGGCGAGCCGCCAGCGCCGCTTCGGCACGCGTTTGGGCCGGGCAGCCGGCCATTTCGCGGACGAAGGCGCCCTGCGGGTGAAAATTCCATTCGGTCGGCGCGACGATGGCGTAACGCGCCACCCGGTCGCCGTCGAGTTCGACGCGGTGCAACAGGGTGCCGCGGGCCGTTTCGACCCGTGCCAGCCCGCAACGTTCGGCAACCGCCGCCGCATCGAGCCAGGTCGACCGCTGCGCGGGCTCGGCCAATCCCCGCGCAAGCCCGCGCAGATCGGCATAGCGGGCCTGCAGCCGTGCCTGCAGCCGCTGCCCGTCAGCGAGCAGCGCGGACACCTCGGGATCGTCGGCGTGTCGGGCGAGCGCTCCCGTCTCGGCCGGCTGGCCGGCAAAAGTGGGCCGTTCGGAAAAACGATCGCCGCGGAAATGCGACTCCCACTCGGCTGCCGACAGGCGCGGCAGCAAGGCCACCGGGGCGGAGCGCAGACGATCGTCGAAGCACGGCGGCGCTTCTGCGTCCAGCCAGGCAAGCAGCCGGGCGCCGAAGGCCGCCGCGCCAAGGCCATCAGCGACGCCCAGCAAGTGCTTGCGCCAGAGCAGGAATTCACCGTGCCGCGACGGCTCTCCGCGCAACTGCGGCCAGTCGAGCAACAGCCGCCACAGGTGTTCGCCGATGGCTTCCAGGGTCACGGCCAGCGTCTGCGCAGGCGTCGCAGAAATGTCGGAGCGCTGACCACGCGCGGCCAGCAGGGACAGACGCGCCGCCGAATCCTGAGCGTGGCGACAAAGGCCGAACAAGCGGGGAACGAATTCAAGGACGCGGGCAAACGGCAGTCCGCGCAGTGCACGCGCGGCCATCGGTCGCGTCGAAGCAACCCCGGCGGCAACGATTTGCCGGCCATCCCACGCGAGTGCCAGCTGCAGAACACCCTGTTCCACCGTCACGCTCCCGGAAAGTGTCTTCAGACGATAGCAAAAGCCTTTGAATCGATTTTGATTTCGGTCAATCCGCGGCTAAACTGCCGCCTTCACAATACGGCCTCGCCGGCCCCTGCCTTTTTCCCGGGATTTCCCTCTGCATGCTTGAAGCTTCGAATCTGGAATGCGTACGCGGTGAGCGCAGTCTCTTCGCCGACGTCAGCTTTCGGCTTGATGGCGGCGAGATGCTTTACCTGCAGGGAACCAACGGCTCGGGCAAGACCAGCCTGCTGCGCATGCTCTGTGCCCTGACCCCGGCCGTCAGTGGCGAGATTCGCTGGCGGGGCACCCCGATCGGCAAACTCGGCGAGGAGTTTCGCAGCCAGCTGTGCTACCTCGGCCACCAGAACGCCATCAAGGAAGAACTGACGCCGCTGGAAAACCTGCTCTCTGCGGCCCGACTGGCGCAGGAAGCTCTCGACGAGGACGCAGCGCTCGACGCGCTGGCCCTGGTCGGGCTTCGCGGGCGCGAGGATCTCGCCTGCCGCTACCTTTCGCAGGGTCAGAAGCGGCGCGCGGCGCTGGCCCGCCTGGTCAACGAGAAACGTCCGCTCTGGGTTCTCGACGAGCCCTACGTGGCGCTCGACCCGGCTGCCGTCGAACTGGTCGCCGGACTGATCGGCGCCCATTTGCAGGCCGGCGGGCTGGCGGTGCTGACCACTCACCAGACGGTCGCCGTGCCGGCGGGTGCCGTGCGCGGATTGTGGCTTGGCGATAGCGATGCCCCACGCAGCGGTCGCGGTAGTTAACAAGATGCTAATATTGCTCCGCGCCGTGATCGGCCGCGACCTGCGCCTGGCCATGCGCCGACAGGCCGACATCGTCGCAGCAGCGTTCTTTTTCATCATCGTGGTCAGCCTTTTCCCGCTCGGCGTCGGACCCGAACCCGACCAGTTGCGGCGCATGGCGCCCGGGGTCTTGTGGGTCGCCGCGTTGCTGGCGACGATGCTTTCGCTGCCGCGGCTGTTTGCCGACGACCATCGCGACGGGACGCTCGAACAACTGGCCCTGGCGCCGCAGCCGTTGGCTTTGATCGTGCTCGGCAAGGTCATTGCCCACTGGCTGGTTGCCGGACTGCCGCTGGTCGTGCTCGCACCGGTCCTCGGCATCCAGTTCGACCTGAGCCAGGACGCGCTGGCGGTGCTCACCGTTTCGCTGCTCATCGGCACGCCCGCGCTGTCCGGGATCGGCGCCATCGGTGCGGCGCTGACCTTGGGCGTGCGCGGTGGCGGTGTGCTACTGTCACTGCTGGTCCTGCCGCTGTACATTCCGGTGCTGATTTTCGGTGCCGGCGCGGTCGATGCGACGGTCAGCGGACTCGGACCGCAAGCCCATTTGTCGCTGCTCGGCGCACTCGCGCTGGGCGGCGTGTTTTTTGCGCCGTGGCCAACTGCCGCGGCCCTCAGAGTTGCGCTGGAATAAATGACTGACAGAGTAATCAACTGGTTCAAGTACGCCAGTCCGCAGACTTTCTACCCGCTCGCCGGCAAGCTGATTCCGTGGTTCTGGGCACTCGCTGCGCTGTTCGGTATCGCCGGGCTGGTGATCGGCTTCCTGATCGCGCCGACCGACGCGCAGCAGGGCGAAGGCTATCGGATCATCTTCCTGCATGTGCCGGCGTCGTGGATGTCGATGTTCATCTACCTGGTCATGGCTTTCTGGGCCGGCATCGGGCTGGCTTTCAACATCCGCCTGTCGGGAATGATGGCCTCGGCGCTGGCGCCGACCGGCGCGCTTTTCGCTTTCCTGTCGCTATGGACCGGCGCCCTGTGGGGCAAACCGATGTGGGGCACCTGGTGGGTGTGGGACGCGCGCCTGACTTCGGAACTGATCCTGCTCTTCCTGTACATCGGCTTCATCGCCCTGCAGGCGGCGATCGACGATCCGCGCCGCGCCGACAAGGCAGGCGCGATCCTGGCGCTGGTCGGAGTGGTGAATATTCCGATCATCTATTTTTCCGTCAAGTGGTGGAACACCCTGCATCAGGGCGCCTCGGTGAGTCTGACCAAGGCCCCGAGCATGGCCGCCATGATGCTCTGGGGAATGCTGCTCTGCGCGCTGGGCTGCTGGATGTACAGCATCGCCGTCGGGCTGATGCGCGTGCGGGCGATCATGCTCGAACGCGAACGACACACCGACTGGGTGCGCGAGTTGCTCGCCGGCAAGGAGTAGGAATATGCACTGGAACAGTTTTGCCGAGTTCCTGGCCATGGGCAACCACGCCCTCTACGTCTGGGGCTCGGTGGTAATGATGGCCCTGCTGATGCTTGCGGAACCGATGCTGCTGATGCGCGGTCGGAAGACCCTGGTGGCGCGCCTCAAACGCCAGCTCCGCGCCGAGCAGGCGGAAACTCTGGCCAATCGCTCGGCAAGCAGGCAATCGCGTCGCAACACCCCACAGGAGTAAAGCTTGAAACCTCGTCACAAGCGTATTGCCTTGATCGCCGGCGGCCTGGCCATTCTCGGTATCGCCGCCATGCTGGTGCTGAATGCCTTCCAGAGCAATCTGGTGTTCTTCTTTTCGCCGACCCAGGTCGCCGCCGGCGAAGCACCGACCGGCAAGAGCTTCCGCATCGGCGGCATGGTCAAGGAAGGCTCCCTGGAGCGTCAGCCCGATGGCATCACCATGCGCTTCGTGGTCACCGACACCGACAAGGAAATGACGGTTGCCTACCAGGGAATCCTCCCCGATCTCTTCCGCGAAGGGAAAGGCGTCGTCGCGCAGGGCAAGCTCGGCGACGGAGGCGTGTTCACTGCTTCCGAAGTGCTCGCCAAGCACGACGAGAACTACATGCCGCCGGAAGCGGCCAAGGCCGTCGGTGACGCCCACGAGCGGGCGGCGGCCAACAAGGCGGCGGCGGAAGCCGCCAGCCAGACCATCAAGCAATAGCATGCCCACACGCATCATTCGGACGATAGGCTCATGATCCCTGAACTCGGCAACTTCGCACTGATCGTCGCGCTTTGCGTGGCCCTGGCGCAAGGCACGCTGCCGCTGATCGGCGCGCACACCGGCCGGCAGCAATGGATAGCCCTGGCGCGGCCGGCAGCGGTCGCCCAGGCGCTGCTCCTGGCGATCGCCTTCGGCTGCCTGACCACGGCCTTCGTGCAGAACGACTTCTCGGTGGTCTATGTCGCCCAGCATTCGAACACCCTGCTCCCCATGCAGTACCGCGTCGCCGCGGTCTGGGGCGGGCACGAAGGCTCGCTGCTGCTGTGGGTGATGATGCTCGTGCTGTGGGCACTGGCCGTTGCCATGCGCTCGCAACAACTTCCCGATCACATGGTCGCGCGCGTGCTCGGCGTTCTCGGCCTGGTGACCGCCGGCTTCCTGCTCTTCATCCTGCTCACCTCGAACCCCTTCGACCGCCTGCTGCCGGGCGCCGAAGAAGGACGCGACCTCAACCCGCTATTGCAGGACCCGGGCCTGATCATTCATCCGCCGATGCTGTACATGGGCTACGTCGGCTTCTCGGTGGCCTTCGCCTTCGCCATCGCCGCACTGCTCTCGGGCCAGCTCGACGCCGCCTGGGCGCGCTGGTCGCGGCCGTGGACCACGGCGGCATGGATTTTCCTGACCCTGGGCATCGCGCTCGGTTCGTGGTGGGCCTACTACGAACTCGGCTGGGGCGGCTGGTGGTTCTGGGATCCGGTCGAGAACGCCTCGTTCATGCCCTGGCTGGTCGGCACGGCGCTGCTGCACTCGCTGGCGGTGACCGAAAAACGCGGCAGCTTCAAGAACTGGACGGTGCTGCTGGCGATCTCGGCTTTTTCGCTCTCGCTGCTCGGCACCTTTCTCGTCCGCTCCGGCGTCCTGACGTCGGTACATGCCTTCGCCACCGACCCGGGGCGCGGTGTCTTCATTCTCGCTTTCCTGGTGGTGGTCATCGGCGGTTCGCTGGCACTGTTTGCCTGGCGGGCACCGAAGGTCGGTCTCGGCGGTCGTTTCGGCCTGTTCTCGCGCGAATCGCTGCTGCTCACCAACAATGTGCTGCTCGTCGTCGCCTGTGCTTCGGTGCTCCTCGGTACGCTCTATCCGCTGCTCATCGACGCTCTCGGCGCCGGCAAGCTATCGGTCGGCCCCCCCTACTTCGACGCCGTTTTCGTGCCGCTGATGTTGCCGGCGGCGTTCCTGATGGGCGTCGCGCCTTTTGCGCGCTGGAAGCACGCCAGCGTCGGCGAACTCACGCACACCCTGCGCTGGGCTTTTCTGGCCGCGGCCCTGGTCGGCATCGCAGCGCCCTTCCTGCACGGCGAGTGGAAGCCGCTGGTCGCACTGAGCCTCCTGCTGGCCACCTGGATCGTTTTCAGCGCCCTGCTCAGCATTGTCGAACGTGTCCAGTCGACGCGCGCCGGGCAATCCTTCCTGAGCACTGCCAGCAAGCAGCCGCGCAGTTTCTTCGGCATGCATCTGGCGCACATCGGGATCTCGGTGTTCATCGTCGGGGTGACCATGGTCAGCGCCTATCAGGAAGAGAAAGACGTCAAGATGGAAATCGGTGACACGGTCAGCGTCGGCGGCTACAGCTTCGTGTTCAACGGCGTGCACGAGAAGAAGGGGCCGAACTATCGCGCGCTGGTCGGCGACATCGATCTGCGCAAGAACGACCGCGTGCTGCGGAAAATCTTCCCGGAGAAACGCTTCTACGTCGCCTCATCGATGCCGATGACCGAAGCGGCGATCGATAGCGGCTTCCTGCGCGACGTCTACGTCTCGCTCGGCGAGCCGATCGACAAGGCCAGACCGGAAGCGGCGTGGGCCGTTCGCGTTTACTACAAGCCCTTCGTCGACTGGATATGGGGCGGCTGTGTGCTGATGGCCATCGGTGGGCTGCTGGCGATGAGCGACCGCCGTTATCGGATCAAGGCGCGTGCGGCAGCAGCCAGTTCGGCGACTGTCGCCACAACACTGGCGCAAAACGCCTGAGGACACGTCATGAACCGATTTCTCTGGCCGCTTATCGGCTTCGTCGTTCTCGTCGTCCTGCTCGGCGTCGGGCTGACGCTCAACCCGCGCGACGTGCCTTCGCCGCTGGTCGGAAAACCGGCACCAGCCTTCTCGCTGCCGCGCCTGCACGCACCGGACGAGCAGTTCTCGCCCAGGGACATGCTCGGCAAGGTCTGGCTACTGAACGTCTGGGCGTCGTGGTGCGTCTCGTGCCGGCAGGAGCATCCCCTGCTCGTCGAACTGGCCAAGCGCCATAGCGCGCCGCTGGTCGGGCTGAACTACAAGGAAGTTCGCGGAGACGGCGCGATCGACATGGACAAAGTGCCTGCGGACCAGGAAAAGGGCATGGTCATCGAGCGCGCTGGCGCCTGGCTCAGCCAACACGGGGACCCCTACACGCTCTCGGCACTGGACATCGACGGCCGTGTCGGCATCGACTACGGCGTCTATGGTGTGCCCGAAACCTACATCATCGACAAGGCCGGCATCATCCGCATGAAGCACACCGGGCCGATCACGCCCGACGCCCTGTCGAGCACGATTCTGCCACTGATCACCGAGCTCTCGAAATGAGGCCACTGATGAGGATGGTGCTGCTGCTTGCGCTGCTCGCCGGCAGCGGTAGCGCTCTGTATGCTGGCGAAGCGCAGCCTCTCGCCGAGAACCCGGCGACCGAGAAACGCCTGCTCGCGATTTCCACGGAGCTACGTTGTCTGGTCTGCCAGAACGAATCGCTGGCGGGATCACATGCCGAACTGGCCAACGACCTGCGCCGCGAGATCCGCGCACTGATCGAAGACGGCAGGAGCGACGACGAGATCATGGAGTTCATGGTCAGCCGTTACGGCGATTTCGTCCGTTACCGACCGCCCTTGAAAGGAACGACGCTCGTGCTGTGGTTTGGCCCGGGCCTGCTCTTCATCCTTGGCCTCGCCGGACTGCTGCGTTACCTGCGCCGCCGTGACAGGGCCATCACCGACGCGCCACTGAGCGCCGAAGAGCACCGCCAGGCCGAGGCGCTGCTGCACGACAACGACTCCCGTCAAGGACGTTCATGACCAGCTTCATTCTCTTCGCGGCGCTGCTTGTCGTCGCCGTTGCCGCCATTCTGTTGCCACCGCTGCTGCGCGCGCCAAGATCGTCCGGAGGAGCTGACCAGCGTGAAGCGAATCTGGCCATCTTCCGCGATCAACTCGCGGAACTCGAACGAGAGTGCGCCAACGGCTCGCTCGCCGAAGCCGATTTCGAGCAGGCACAGAGCGAGTTGCAGCGTCGCCTGCTCGACGACATTCAACCGCGTTCAAGCGGCCAGAGTGACGCACGCCCTGGACGCAAGACGGCTTTGGCTCTGCTCATCGTCCTGCCGCTCGCCTCGGCAGGTGGCTACGCCCTGCTCGGCAACCAGGCAGCCCTCGACCCGCTGCAGCGACAGGCGCGGGTCACGCCGCAGCAGATCGAGGGCATGGTCGCGGGGCTGGTCGAGAAACTCAGGGAGAACCCCGACGACAGCAAGGGATGGCTGATGCTGGCGCGTTCCTACAAGGTCCTGGAACGTTTCCCCGAGGCCGCCGACGCCTACAGCCGGGCCGGTGCACTGGTCGACCAGGATCCGGAACTGCTCGCCGATTATGCCGAAGTCCTCAGCCGCACCCAGGGGGGTGACCTGCAGGGCAAACCAACCGAGCTGGTCGAACGGGCGCTGAAGATCGACCCCAACGAACCGCAGGCCTTGCTGCTGGCAGGCGCCGCCGCCAGCGACCGACGGCAGTTCGCCCTTGCCGCCGACTACTGGGCACGCTTGCTCGCGCAAGTCGAGCCCGGCTCGGAGGAAGCCAGGGCGCTCGCCGCAGCGGTCGAACGAGCGCGCGAAATCGCCGCGCAGACGGCGGCCGGCAAGCCAGCCGGCCAGACCGCCGTTGCCGGCGGCAGCGCCGTCAGCGGCGAAGTGACGTTGAGCGGCGAGATCGCCGGCCAGGCCGGTCCGGACGACGTGCTGTTCGTCTTTGCCCGCCCCGACGAAGGTCCGCGCATGCCGCTCGCCGCGACACGGGCAAGAGTCGGCGACCTGCCGCTGCGCTTCCGCTTCGACGACTCGATGGCGCTTCCCGGTGGCAAGAAACTCTCCGATTTCAAGACCGTCAGCATCGAGGCGCGGATCGCCAGGGCTGGCAAGGCACAGAGCTCGAGCGGCGACCTCTACGGCACGCTCAGCGGCGTCAAACCCGGCAGCCAGGGTCTGCGCCTGCTGATCGACCAGGTGCAACCCTGAGCCTTCAAGCCGTCGTCAGAGGCCCATCCGGAGGCCCGCCGGAGGCGCGATTTCCCCGTTTGTTAACCTAGATCAAACCGTCCGCGCGCCCACCTCCGCTAGACTCTCGGCAGCCTCGGCGCTGGCCAGAAGGCGTTTCGCAGCAAAGTCCACGGGGAGGGAAATATCGTGTCAGATAACGGCTCAGGATTCTGGGCAAAACTCAAACGTCCAAGCATCAAGTACTCGCTACTGACGCTGCTATCGGTCGGCTTCGTCTCCGGCGTTTTCTTCTGGGGGGGTTTCAACACCGCCATGGAAGCGACCAACACTCTCGAGTTCTGCATCGGCTGTCACGAGATGAAGGACAACGTCTATCAGGAATACAAGAAAACGATTCACTACAGCAACCGCACCGGCGTGCGTGCGTATTGTTCGGACTGCCACGTACCGAAGGACTGGACGCACAAGATGATGCGCAAGATCCAGGCAAGCCGCGAACTCTATGGTAAGGTCATGGGGACGATCGACACTCGGGAGAAGTTCGAAGCCAAACGTCTCGAACTGGCGACCAGCGAGTGGGCGCGCATGAAAGCCAGCGACTCGCGCGAGTGCCGTAACTGCCACTCGTTCACGGCGATGGACATCGAAAAACAGAAGGCACGCGCGTCCAAGATGCACAAGATCGGCCAGGAAGACAAACAGACGTGCATCGATTGCCACAAGGGCATCGCGCACAGCAAGCCGCAGAACATGCCGGAAGATGAAGAAGAGGAAGGGGACGCCACCTTCTAGTCGCGGTAGCCGAAGCCGGCAACAGCCGATCTTATCTGCGAGCGGGGCAGGCAGGAATCCTCTGCCTGCCTTGCGCAGTGATAACCCGTATCAATCCTGAATGGAGTGTGAAATGAAAAAAACGACCGTTTCCCTGGCCCTGTTCGGCGCTTTGCTGGCCTTCGGTTCGCAACTCGCGCACGCGGCTGCCCCTGACTGGAACAAGGTTCCCAAACGCACCGTTCAGGTCTTCCATGCCGGCGTGACGCCGGTCGAGTGGGTGATGAAGAAGTCCGATCACAGCGGCCGTACCGGCATCAACAAGGGCGAAAGCTGCGTCGGCTGCCATGAAGAGAAGGGCGGCCTCAACTTCGACATGAAGCGCCTGGCGAGCAAGGACCTCGAGCCTGCAGGCACACCGAAGACAATGAGCTTCCCGGTCACCATCCAGTCTGCCTACGACAAGGAAAATGCCTACGTCCGTCTGACCTTCAAGGCGCCGGCCGGTGCTTTCGACCCGGTCGACAAGGAAAATGACGTCAAGGTGGCGGTGATGTTCGCCAACGCCGAGGTTCCCAAGGGCGACCAGGTGGGCTGCTGGGCCACCTGCCACGGCGACGCGCGGACGATGCCCGGAGCAGACGACAAGAAAACCAAGTACACCCGGACCGGCGCCTACGAGTTGATGCAGTGGAAGAGCGCTGCGGGCGCCAAGGCCGTCGATGGCTCGGTGACCGACAAGCGCAACATGGAAGGCGGCACCGCCAGCGTGCAGGCTGAAGGCGGCAAGTCGGGCGACACCTACACGGTGACGTTCACCCGCAAGCTGTCGGGGGCTCTCGCCGAAGGCAAGGCCGTACCCTTCGGAGTCGCCGTCCACGCCGACCATGCCACCGGTCGTTTCCATCACGTGTCGATGGGCTACACCATGGGCTTCGGTGTCGATGGCGACGTGAAGTCCGCCAAGCAGTAAGCGATCCACAGAGCGGTACGAAAAGCAGGGCTACGGCCCTGCTTTTTTTGGCCTCGAAGCAGGCGGGCGGACGCTCGATCAGAGCAGTTGATTGACCAGGTGGTCGGCATGCGTACGAGCCAGGCGCTTGAGCAGGCGCTGGACCGGCGCCGGGTAGCTATCGACAGCGTCGAGTGCGTGATGGTGCTCCAGCCGCTGCGCGTGCGCCAGCACACGCTCGAGCTCAATCCGGTGCTGCTCGCCCAGGCCGTGCTGCGGGTCGTGAATCAGCAGCCCGTTCTCGAGGTCAAGGCGCCACGCCCGCGGATTGATGTTGCTTCCGGTGAGCAGCGCGTAATCGTCGTCGACCAGTAGCCCCTTCAGGTGAAAGCTGTTCTTCTCGTGCCGCCAGAGGTAGAGGTCGAGTAGGCCCTGGTCCACGGCGTCCTGGTGCGCCTTGCAGAAGCGGCGAAGATTGGCCTCGTAGAGGTACGGCAGGGCGCCAATCGTCGAGAACGGTTCGCCGAGCGGTATGTAGTAGTCGTTGGCCGTCTTGTCGCCGACGACGATGGTCACCTGGCAGCGCTGCCTGATCTTCTCGTCGATTGCCCGGCGGACCGGGCGCGGAAGATTGAAATACGGCGTAAACAGCACCAGGCGTCGCTCGGCGCGCTCGATCAACTGCAGCAGCAAGGCGTTCACCGCGTTGCCACGCGCGCCCAGGCCAAGCAGCGGTGTGACGCCCACCTGGCCGTCTCCGATCGACGCGGAAGTGGGGGCGCCAGAGGAAGCAACCAGGTAGCTGCTCGTCGCCAGGGTCCTCCGCAAGCCGGCAATGGCACCACGTAGCGACGAGGTTTTTGGTCGGTGCGCGGTATCCAGCGCGCACACGGCGGGATCCGGCTGCAGCACGTCGATCATCAATCCGGCAAGGCTGTCGGCGAGTTGGCGACTGATGATCAGATGGTAACGATCGAGCCGATAACGCTGCTGGCGATGCAGGTAGATATCGTTGATGCTGGCACCGCTGTATAGAACGGCATCGTCAAAGACGAAACCCTTCAGGTGCATCACGCCCAGCAGTTCACGCTTCTGCACCGGCACGCCGTAAATCGGCACGCCCGGCCCGAGACGGTCCGCCATTTCCGTGTACAGGGCTGCATTGCCGGCACTCTTCGCGCTACCGATCAGACCACGTTGGGCGCGGTGCCAATCGACAAAAACCGCGATCTGCAGCGCCGGTCGTTCGGCCTTGGCGGCGTACAAGGCGGCAAGAACCTCGCCGCCCGCGTCATCATCCTGGAGATAGAGCGCGCACATCAGAATCCGCTCGCGGGCGGCGGCGATCAGCGCCAGTAGCGTCTCGCGGAACTCATCCGGGCCAGACAGGGTCACGATGCGCTCCGTCGGCACGGGAATGCACGGCAAGGCGTCGAGCACGCTTGCAGGCCTGTGCGGACGGCCGCGCAGGCGTTGCACTGCCGCAAGGAAGGTGGCGGTCCTGGAACGAGGTTCGAGATTCTTTTTCACCGCCCGAAATTATACGCTCAGGCCAGGCCGCGCCGATTGGCCGCGACATGCGAGGCCCTCCCGAGTTCGCCGGAGGAAGGGTCCGGACTATCAAGTTTTCCCGTGCGCCGGCCGTTAACGTCGAATAGAGAGTGCCATTGACCTGCACCATGCCGAACCAGGCGCTCGCCGAGAAACGGAGAAGACACCATGCTCAGCGCAGTCGAAATCGTCGAGCAAACCGATCGCCTGCCATCGCTGCCGGCGGCCTATATGAAAGTGAAGCGGGTGATCGACGACCCCCACGGCTCCATCCGGCAATTGGCTGCGGCAATGAGCAGCGATCCGGCGATGACTGCACGTGTCCTGCGCGTCGTCAACTCGCCGTTCTACGGCTACCCTGGACGTATCGAGACCGTCACGCGCGCACTCAACATCCTCGGCATGCAGCAGGTGCACGATGTCGTCCTGGCATGGGCGATCAGTTCCGCATTTGCGGATGTGCGCACGGCGGTAATCCCGATGAAATCGTTCTGGCGCCAGAGCGTTGCTCGCGCCATCGCCGCGCGGCAGCTGGCGCGACGAGCCGGGTTCGTCGACGCCGAGAGACTGTTTGTGGAAGGACTACTCAGCGACATCGGACACCTGATCATGTATACAGTGGTGCCCGATCTGGCGATCGCGGCAATGACGGCCAGTCGCCAGACGGAGCACCCGCTGCATGAGCTTGAACTTGAGTTGATTGGCTGCGACTACGCCGAAGTGGGTGCCGCCCTGGTTCTGGCCTGGGAGCTGCCGGAGTCCTTCTACGAGCCGATCAAGTGCCAGATTGCCCCGAGCACAGCGACCATCCACCGGCTGGAGGCAGCGATCCTGCACATCGCCGGAACGCTGGAGGCATCAGCCGCGAAATCGCCGAGCGTACAACCCGATCCTGACGCCCTGGCCGTTCTTGAACTGGACGAGGCCTCGCTGATCAGTTTGTACAGCGAGGTAACCGGGGAACTCGACAGCGCTTTCGCCACCTTCTTTCCCAATCTGGCAGCCGCGTAGCTGCACACCGCGAAGGAAGCGGCAAACGACCCGCGGGAAGCCCCGCAAACCTTCCTGGCACTGGTGCAGGCGCCCGGCCACTGCGTGTGCAACGCGTTCGACAAGCCTTGCGGGGCCCTTGTGAACAGCAGGCGGTTTCCGGGTCAATCGCCTGGCGGCTCCCAGACAGTGACGCGGTTGCGGCCGCTTTCCTTGGACTTGTACAAGGCGTTATCGGCCTGATCAATCAGTTCCTCGAGGCGCGAAGCGCCGTAATCAACCGAGGCCACGCCAAAACTTGATGTAATTCGTTCGACCCGCGTCGAACGGCCCCCCTCCACCGCCGAGCTCTCGATCGAGACACGTATCCGCTCGGCAATCGCCCTCGCCTGCTCGGTGCTTGCATCAGGCAGCAGGAGGCAGAACTCCTCGCCACCGTAACGACAGAGGACGTCACCGGTGCGCGTGTTGCGTGCCAGAGTTCGCGCCACGACCTGAATCACCTGATCGCCGACGGAATGACCGTAGACGTCGTTGAAGTACCAGCGCCGGCGGCGCGCCGTTGTAGTCGCCCACCGGTACAAAGCGGATCAGCGTTGAGGTGTTGAGCGCCAGCGCCGTGGCACCGTCGGCCACGGAGCCGATCGAACCAGTTGCTACCGCCGTTGCTTGAGTACTGCCAAGTGCCCTGCGTGCCGGCGTTGGCCGTATTGCCGACCACGGCGATGCCGTCGAAGCTGGCACCGGCATCCGGGTCAGAGAACTGGCCACTGAAAATCGCACTGACCGCCTCGCCGGCCGGACTGGACGTACCTTCGGCAACCGCGGCCAGCGTGCCGGCCCGCAGGGTCGGGGCGGTGTTGGACATCGTCGCAATGACGTTCTGTGCGAACTCCGACGTCTCAATCGGGGAGTCCCCGAGGTCGAGCCGCGAAACGCTCGCGCTAATGGCGCTGCCGGCTGAAACCGCGACGTAAAACGTCGGAGAGAACGACGCGTTGCCAGACCCGTCGATGGGCACGTCAGAGATGCCGATCAAGGTCTGGCCTTCGCCATAGCCGGTGCCGTCTCCGACCGCATTCGCATAGAACTCGATGCGATAGTCCGTTAATGCAGTGCTGTTAAGGGTTCCCGTGATAGTGATCAGTGCGCCATTCGTCACCGCGCGGGTCAGCACCGGGAAGTTCTGCAGGTTGTTGGCGCCGGTATCGCCATCCCCGTCGTGGTTCGCTGCCACGCCGGCCGCGCCCAGGCTAATTCCCAGCAAGGTGTTGGAATGTATCGAGTTGCGAACGATCGCGTTGCTCGTGCCATTGACCACGTCCACCCCGTTGTGGGCATTGAAGGCGATCAGGTTGCCGGCGCCGTCGGCTTCGCCGCCGATGATATTTCCGGTCGATCCATCGGGGGCGAGCCCGATGATGTTGCCCTGGATCAGGTGCCCGGTCACTCCCGATCCGACGATGGTGATGCCCTCATCGTGGTTGTTGGTGATCACGTTGCGGGCAATGGTGGCGTTCGAGCCCGCGATATCTATGCCGTCATCGCCGTTGCCGACACCGTTGTTGCCGTAGCCGGTCCTGCCGGTGCCGGCGGTACCGATCCAGTTGTCGCTGATCGTGACGTTGTTGGCGCCGGATGCGACGTTGATGCCATCGATCGTGAAACCGGTGATCATCAAGCCCTTGATCGTGCTGCCACCGCCCCCGGCACCGATCTTGATGCCGCTGAAGCCGGGTGCCGCACCGTCGATTCGCACCACTGGGGTGCCGGCATAGTCGGGCTCGCTGGTGCCATCGATGGTCACGGCATCAGTGATCGTCGGCAGCGCCGAGAGGACGTTGATCGTGTGGACGCCTGCACCGGCGATCTCGAAGTTGATCGTGTCCGCGACGAGAGCGTTGGCGTTGGCCTGCGTCATCGCCCATCGCAAAGTGCCCGGATCGACCGTGTCAGCGGTCCTGTTGACCGTGTAGGTCGCCAGCAAACCTGCCCATTTCTGCCGTGAACCGTCGTTCTGGCCGACGAGGTCGTCCACCAGCGCCTGGTAGTCGGGAACGCGCCGATCGATGAACGCCAGCTCATGGCTGCGCGCCTGCTCGGCGTTCGACTGCGCGGCTTGCGTCGCCGCCGCTGGCGATGCGTCCAGAGACCGCACCTCGGCCCGGTCGTCGAAATGATCGGCAGCCAGCAGCCCTGCCGCCGCATCGGCGGAGAACAGGATACGCGGCGCCAGCTCCTCCAGTGTGGGGCGCTGGCGGGCGGCGGTGAATGCGGATGGCGACGACTCTCCTGGCGCCACTCAGTAGCTGCGCGCGAGCGCCCTGCCGGGAGCGCCGCTCTTGCTCTCTTCCGACCCGAAGCTCGTCGGGCGGATCGGCCGGGCCGGGCTGCTCGGCGTGACGCCCTGCTTGCCGGCGAGCACCGGTAGATCCAGCCCGAAGTCGGCCTGGCAGCGCAGCCCGGCGGGCAGGCGCAGGTCAGGGTTCGGTAGCGTCAGCAGCACACGAAAGGTATTGCTCGGCGCATCGATCAACTGGTCGACGAGCGTGACCTGCGCTTGCACGGCAGCGGTCTCGGGTAGCTGCGGCTGCACGCTGGCGAACGCCCCGGATTCGATCTTGCCGTAGAGCGCTGCCGGCACCACCACCTGCACGCGCAGCGGATCGACCTTGGCCACCCGGAACAGCGGCTTTTCTTCGACCCGCTCGCCGACCGACAGATAACGCTCGGCGACGACGCCGTCAAACGGGCTGCGAATGCTGCGCTGCGCGAGTTGCGCCTCGGCCAGGCCAAGCTCGCGCTGCGCCACCCGTTTCTGCTCGCGGGCCTGCACCAGGCGCTGCTCGGCCACCTCGTATTCGGTGCGTACCTGGTCAAGCGCCTGCTCCGAAATGAATTTCTTCTCGAGAAGGCCTTGGGTACGCTCAAGTTTCTGGCGCGCAAAGGCGACGTTGGAACGTGCCGCTTGCTCGTCGGCCTCGGCCCTGGCACGAGTACCGGCAACGCCGACGGCGGCACGCTCGACGTCGCCACGCAGCAGAGCCAGCACCTGCCCCTTGCTCACCCGGTCGCCGCGTTCGACCCGGATCGCCTCGATCACCCCGATCACCGGCGAACCCACCTCGGCGACCTGCTCGGGCTCGATCAGGCACCCCAGCGGCGGGGCGGCGAGCACCTCGCCGCTACCGACGGCGACGGCGGCAAGCGAGATCGCCAGGCCGCCGAGCACACGGGGTAGAACAACGCCAACTTCGATCTTCATTGTTTTCATCTCCTGTTCCATCACCACGAGATCACCGGCCGAGGCCGGTCCACCCCCAAAACGTCAATCCCAGCCACTCGCTCAGCCGATGCGTCGCGATCCAGCCCAGGCGCCGCGTTCCGGCGTCGATCTTGGCGACCCCCTGCAGACCGGGGCGCAGTCCGGCGGGCGGCTTGTCGAAGGACGCTTCGACTTCGAAGACGTTGCGCCCTTCACGGGTCTGCGCGACTGGCGTGATGCGGCTGACGATGAATCCAAGGCGCTCACCCGGCAGCGCCGAGAGCGCCAACTGGCCGCGCTGAGCGAGGGCGACAGCGCCGATATCGCGCTCGTCCACTTCGATGATCAGCCGGAAAGCCGCGCGCGGAGCGAGCGTCAACAGCACTTCGCCGCGCTGCACCGGCGCGCCGAGCGATTGCGAAAGGTCACCCTTGACGACCAGGCCGTCGATCGGTGCGGTGAGCCGGGTACGCGCGAGCTGCTCGCGTGCCAGTTCGAGTTGGGCAGCGGTTTCGGTGGCGCGCGCTTGCGCCAACGCATACTGGGTGCGATCGCCACGGGCCAGGGCGCCGGCGGCGCTGTTCTGGTGCTGATTGAGCTCGGCCTCCCACTTGCGGTTCTCCAGCTGGAGGTCTTGCTGCGCGAGTTCGACGAGCAGCTGTCCCGCCTTGACCGTGTCGCCCGGGCGCACGTGGGCGGCGTGCAGGTAGCCGTCAGTGGGGGCGACGACGACGCGCTCGACTTCGCCTTCCAGACGTGCCGGCGCGCCAATGCGGTAGTCGTAGGGCATCATCGCGAGAAGAACGACGGCGGCGAGCGCGGCGAACCCCGCCAGACGCCGACTGCGCTGGCTTAGCCCGCCCCACCAGGCGTGCAAACGGTCGCCCGCGCGCGCCGACCAGGGGTGCTCGGCGCGTTGCTTGAGGGCAATCAGCGGGGCCAGCCGGCTGGTCAGCTCTTCGATGACACCCAGCTCGTCGGCGGCCACCGGCCGCTCACGCTCGAAACACAGGCTACCGATGGCTTCGCCGGCGCCGATCAGCGGCACGCTGAGCACGCTGCCCGGGCCTTGGGCGGCGAGCGTGGCGTGCGCCTGGACGATACGCGGGGGAATCTCGGCGGCCAGCGGGTAGGCGATCGATACGCCCTGGTCGATGCCTTCCTGCATGGCAGCGGCCAGCGCCTGGCTGAGACCCTGGCGGCGACCGAACTCGGCGCCATGCGACAGAGCGATGAGCTTCAGACCAGTGCGCTGGCTCAATCCGAGGCTGACGCGGTCGAAGCCGAGACTGCTGGCGATCTCGCTGCACAGCGCGCTGCCGGCCTGATCGAGAGACTGCTTTCCGAGCAGCGGCAGCTGCAGTTGCAGCAAGAGGTTTCCGGCGCTCGGGGTGGCCACGCTACTGGCCTCCTGCAAGGCCATAACCAAGGCCGTAGCCGTCCCTTCGAGTTCGCCGAGCAGGGCCTGATCGGTGTCTGCCAACCCGGGCTGGACGGCGACAGCGAGGACGCCGAGTACGTTCTGAGCGTGGACCAGCGGCAGCGCAACGATGCACCCGGGTTCGCCACCGGCGCCGCCGCCGACCGGTGGGGTGAGCACGAGCGGTTGGGCGCGCCGGATGGCCACCCGCGCCGCCGCCAGCAACGAAACGCTGGCCGCATCGCCGACCGGCCAACGCGCAGCTTCCTGCTGCGCCCCACTGGTAGCAAGCAGAACGAGCGCCGATTGGACGCGCGGGTCACTCTCGCAGTAGCTGTGCAGCCAACGTTGCGCCGGCTTGGATTGGGTTGTGGTTTCGCTCATTCTGGTGGCATCTGCAACTACACCATGGATCGCAAGGAAGGGCTTTCGCCCGGGACTGCGCAGCGCAGAAAACCACCAGGCCGGAGAGGCATAGGCCTGTATCGGCACAAAGTACCCGCTTCTTTAGGGTGGAGTTCGTTGCGTGGTGACTTCGGTCTGGCAAGTGAATGCTGCCGAACCGGGCTCGCTCGGGACAACCCTGGCCGCGGCCCCGGCAGCGAGCCAGGACCTCAGGCGCCGGCTGCGGGCGCAGGCTCCAGGAGCGGTAGTTGATCGACGAGCAGCAGCGCAGCGAAGTCCCTGGCGGGGAGTGGCCGGCTGTAGAGGTAGCCCTGGCACTCGTCGCAACCGAGATTGCGCAGGAACGCGAGTTCCGGGGTTCTTTCGACACCTTCGGCAACGACACGCAGACCCAGACTGTGAGCCATGGCGATGATCGCGGTGACAATCGCGGCGTTGTCCTTGTCACCATCGACCTTGGCAATCAGGGAACGATCGATCTTCATCTCGTCGATCGGGAAGCGCTTGAGGTAGCTTAACGATGAATAGCCGGTGCCAAAGTCATCGACGGACAGCGCCACACCACCACTCTTGATCTCGTCGAGGGTACTGATGTTCTCCTGCGCGTTGTCCATGATCGCGCTCTCGGTAATCTCCACGCAGAGATGGCGGGCGTCCAGCTGCGCGCCCGATAGTGCGTCACGTATTCCTTGCACCAAGCCGCGCTGCCGGAATTGATGGCTGGAAACGTTGATCGAGACCCGCGGCAGTTTGCGCCCGGCGGCTTGCCAGATCTGCAGCTGCCGGCAAGCGGTATTCAGCACCCATGCGCCAAGCGGCATGATCAGCCCGGTGTCCTCGGCCAGTGGAATAAAGCTGGCCGGACCGACGATACCGTGCTGCGGGTGGCGCCAGCGCAACAAGGCTTCGGCGCCGACCATGCGATGCGTTTTCAGGTCCACCTTGGGCTGATAGAAAAGCGCCAGCTCATCGCGCTCGATAGCCCTGCGCAGATCGGTTTCAAGGCTCAGCCGCTCGCGGGAGCGGGCGTTCAACTGCCGCGAGAAGAAGCGATAGCTGCCACGGCGACCCACTTTCGCGTGCCGCATGGCAACCCCCGCAGCCTTCAACACCGTATCGCGCGCGGTGCCATCCGCCGGAAACAGAGCGACGCCGATGCAACAGGTGACAAACAGCTCCTGCCCACCGATCGACAAGGGTGTCGCGACGACGTCGAGAATTCGCTGCGCGACGGCGCTCGCGACTTCGCTTTTCACAACGCCGGGCAGCAACACGGTGAATTCGTCGCCCCCCATCCGCGAAAGCAAGGGCTGCTGGCCTTCGGCCGCCGTGCGCGCAACGATGTCGCTGTCTCGCAAGGATTCATCAAGCCGCTGTGCGATAGCGCGCAAGACCCGGTCGCCGACGCCCGGCCCAAGCGCTTCGTTGATGTGCTTGAAACGGTCCAGGCCGATCTGCAACACGGCACCGGCGGTACCGTAGCGTCGCGAAAACCGGATCGTCCAATCCAGGCGATCGAGGAAGCGCTCGCGGTTCGACAAGCCGGTCAGAACATCGTAGTACGCGAGCTGGTCCTGGTAGGCCTTGGCGGCCAGCGTATTGCGCAGGCGCAACACGAGTTCGCTCGGGTCGACCGGCTTGGCAAGAAAGTCGGTTGCGCCCAGCTTCAAGGCCTCGAGTTTGGTCGCGGCGTCGGCCGCGGCGGTGAGCATGATCACAGGAATGCGCTTGAGGGTGGGGTCGGCCTGCATCCGCGAGAGGATTTCGAAGCCATTTACCTCCGGCATGTGGAGGTCGAGCAGCAACACATCGGGCCGCTCGTTATGCAGCAGGTCCAAAGCTTCTGGAGATCTGGTGGTCGAGACGAAACTCTGGTAGCCGACATCCTCGAGGAAAGCCTGCAGCATCTCGATGCTGATGTCCTCATCATCCACGAGCATGATCTTGGATGCCTTGCTCGACGCGCCACCTTCATTGGCATCAAGCGGCGCCGGCTCCGCATCTGGCGGAAAGCTCATTACCACACTCTCGCTGGCGGCAGCGTCCCAATCCACCTGCTGTGCCAAGTCGTTCGGAAGCTTGTTCATTTACGACAATCCTGGTTCAGATGTATGCGCGCTCACCGCGGCGATCGCGACACTTGGCGCGTTTCAGCGACAGCGACCAGCATACCATCAACCCTGTACGCGTTGCCGTCGGAGAGAGGAGCAGGAACTTGGCGCCCGGGCGCAGCCCCGGCCGCTCGATCGTCATCTCCCGCCCCTGCGCTCATCGCGGCACAGCCTCGGGCGAACGCTCGTCGGGTATCTCCATGCGCCGTACGAGAGCGCGCAAGTGCTCGACAACCGGGACGGCCTGCTCGAAATCGCCACTCTTGGCATGCTGCTCAAGCAGCGTCGCCGGTTCGGTGAACACATCGTAACCGACCGTACCGCCCGCGCCTTTCAGCCAGTGCGCGAAACGCGCCAGTTCAGCGCCGTCACGCACGCTCCAGGCCTGCTCCATGATCGCCATTTGCTCGCCGATGCGCTGGCTGAACTTGATGACCGTCGCGCGAAAACGCGGATGCGTCGCGTAACGCGAAAGCACGGGAAGGCCCTCGTCGTCGTGCCTGGCGGGGTCTTCCGGCGCACGGCTTGCCGAAGCCGCCGGCAGCGGTCGCTCTGCTGCTGGCGCGACGACGCCGCGCGAGTCGCCGACAGCCGCTTCGACGTGAGGAATCGCGATGGCGGCCAGCGGCTGAACGCCGAGGACGCCGGCCGTCGTTTCAACCAGCCGATCGATATCGATGGGTTTCGTCAGGTAAGCCGAACAACCGGCAGCCAGAACGTCGCGCTCGAAACCCTTCATGGCGTTGGCGGTCAGCGCAACGATCGGCACGAGCAGACCGGCAGCGCGCAGTTTTCGGGTTGCTTCGAAACCGTCCATCACCGGCATCTGCATGTCCATCAGGATGACGTCGAAGCGCTGCGCGAGTGCCTTGTCGACGGCCACGGCGCCATTCTCCGCCTCGGCGATGAGCAGTCCATGCTCCTGCAGCACCAGCCTGACGAGTTCGCGGTTCTCCGGCCCATCGTCGACCACCAGCACATTGGCCGCCGGGAACGCCCAGCGCACGTCACCCGTACGGGTGGAAAGTGGCTCGAGCCTTGGCATCTCGGCGGGCGACAGCAGCGCCACCCCGGCCAGCGAACCGGTCTCCAGAGTGACGGCAAAAACGCTGCCCTCGCCCGGCGCACTACGGACGACAATGTCGCCACCGAGCGCACGCGCGAAGCGGCGGCTGATGGCCAGCCCGAGACCCGTGCCGCCGAAGCGCCGGTTGATCGTTTCGTCGGCCTGAATGAAGGCTTCGAAAAGGCGGTCGACCTGCGCTGGCGCAATACCGATGCCGCTGTCGATCACCTCGATGACCAGCTGCGGCGCTGGTCCCTGTTGATCAAGCCTGATCAAGACGCGCACGCCACCGCGTTCGGTGAACTTGATCGCGTTGCCGACCAGGTTGGTGACGATCTGCCGCAAGCGTGCCGGATCGCTGTGAATGCATGCCGGAATCGGCCCGCCCGCCTCGACGGTCAGCGACAGATTCTTCTCCCTCGCCTTGACGGCCAGCACATGCACGACTTCCTCACAGATGGTGTACGGCGCGCAGGCGATGCGTTCGACGTCGACGCGGCCGGCCTCGATCTTCGACAGGTCGAGGATGTCGTTGATCAGCCCGAGCAGGAACTGGCCGCTGCTGTGAATGGTATTCAGGTGGCTGCGCTCTTCCTCGGCGTTCTTGACGTAGCCGCGCTTGAGCAGGTCGGTAAAGCCGAGGATGGCATTCATCGGCGTGCGGATTTCATGACTCATGTTGGCCAGGAAGTCGCTCTTCGCGCGGTTGGCCGCCTCCGCCTGCGCCTGCGCCTGGCGCAGCTCGATTTCATTCTGCTGCAACTGGGTGACGTCGTCGAGACTGACCAGCACGCCGCCGGGTTTGCCGTTGCTGCCGAGCACCGGCGAACAATTGGCCATGAAGGTGCGGATCTTCGCGGAGGCATCGCTGATGCGCAGCAGGACGTTGCGCTGCACGGACGCGTCGCGCAACGAGGTCACCCACGGCAGGCTAGCCTCCGCCAAGACGGCACCGCCGGCACCGAGCCAGGGCAGGCTTGACGCCTGGCGCCCGACCAGCGCTTCCGGCGACTTACCCAGCATGGTCGAGAAGGCGTGGTTGGCGAGGACGATCTGCTGCTTGCGGTCGATCACCAGCAGTCCCTCGGCGAGGGTATCGAGCGCCTCGCGAACGCGCGCCGGCACGGCACGCGACGGGTCCAGATAGCGCAGGACCTTCGACAGATACAGGTAGAAGGCGATAAAGCCGGAAACGGCGAGGAAGCCGATGAGCAGCAACAAGGGGCTCTCGATCACTCCGCGCAGACCCGGCGCAGCGAGCGGGCGATAGCTCAGTTCCAGTTGCCCCCAACGCTTGCTGTCGGCCCGGATCGGAACCTTGAGCTGGCTGTCGGTCGAAAGCTCGCTATCCGGCAGGGTCCACGATCGGGCGTGATCGCCGACGCTCATCACCAACGTTCCATCGTCGCGACGCAGGCCTCCCGACAGCATCTCCGGGTTGCGCGTGACCATCAGCCCAAGCATGCTCTCGATCTGATCCGGCTGGTCAATGGCGATCAAGGTCATGGTGCTGGCGGCAATGCTCTCGGCCAGAGCGACGCGGCCATCACGCAAGGCACCGACCCGATCCGGGATAAGGCCCAGTACTGCGGCGACCAGCAGGATACTGGCGACCAGCGCCGCGAGTCCGAAAGAGACGTGGGTCTTGGTATTCAGAAAGCGCATCTTAGCTCCCAGGTGCCAGCGGGCTGGCAGCGTTGCCGGATGGCGCGGATTCGTCGGGCGCGACGAGATCGGCAACCGCAAACGGACCTTCGCCACCCTCGCCATCGCCATCGCCAACTAGCGATTCAAGCGAATCGTCGTCTTCATCGTCGTCATAGCCGTCGCCACCCACCCCACCCTGCTGCCGGGCAAGCACCGGGAAGGGGTCGAGGACACGCCACGCGGGCATCGACGAGAGCATGGCAGTGACCAGCACGCCGCCGCGAATCAGCCAGGCCACGTAGCCGACCGACAGACCGGAACTGACCGCCACTGCCGAGTTCAGCGCATATTTCTCGAAGGAAAGCCCTTCTTTGACGCTCTCGCGCAAGTCGTCGAGGTCGCGAGCGAAGGCTTCGGCCTTGCCGGCAGCACCTGAACCCGACTGAGCGAGCCCGGACAAGCCGAGCGACGAGCTGGCCTGATGGGCACCGAAATCGAAGAACTGAGGAAATTCGGCACTCATCCAGTCGGGTACGACGGCTATCCGATAGTTGGCCGCGAGCGCCGATTGGCGCGTACTCTCGACGACGACGGCGGCAGTTGCCGGGGCGTCCGTTGCCGACCCGGACGAACGGTTGGTCGCCAGACTCGTCGACAGGGAATAGCCAACCGTCAGGATCTGGTCGAGAGTAAGCGTGCCGGCAGGCGCAGCGCCGCCGTCAACGCTGCCCGCGGACGCTTCGGGCCCGGCCGCCTGGGCGGACGGCGCAGCCACGGCCGACGCCGGCACCTGATAGTCGCCGCGGGCTCCAACCGTATTCGCGTCGCCGGTGCCGGCGATGCTGCTGATCGGCGTGCGCCGGGCGCTGATCGTCTGGGTCCCGCTAACCGGCGGTGCTTCACCGTCGTCGACGGTGGCGGCAAGCGTCAGGTCGCCGCTGTAACTCGCATTCGGAACAAAGCGGACGCCTGCCAGGAGGCCATTGACGTCGGCGATCGGCCCGCTGGCGAACCAGGTACCGGTCGCCGCGTCGTAGCTCGCGCGCAGGCTTCCGGATTCGCTGCTGCTCAACGTCCCGGTTGCCGGGTCAGACAGGGTGAGCGTCACCGAGACGCGGCTGCTATCCACGTCGCTGACCACCATGCCGCCCACATCGAGCGCGTTGTTCGGCAGGTAAGTATGCGACCTGGTCAAGCCGATCACCCGCGGCGAGTCGGCAACCGGCGCAAGCGCGAGACGAACCGTCACCGGCGCGCTGACCGCATTCTGCGCGTCGATTGCCTGATAGGCGAACGCGGTAACCCCATTCCAGTCGGCCGCTGGCCGAAAATGCAGGGTCAGCGCGTTAGCGGTGGCGAGGTAGGGCACGCCAGTCAGGGCAGGCACGCTTGCCGCGGCGTCCAGATACAGGTTGCCGCCAGGCACCGGCAGCGACAGCAGGCGGAAGCTGGCGACAAGCCCATCGACATCGGCAGCGCTGAGCGCAATCACCAGCGGCTGGTCTTCGCTGCCGTTGGCGTTCACCGCGAACGCGGTCGGTACGTCGTTGCTGCCGACGATCACGATGCTGATCGACAGGCTGGTACCGTCGATACTGCTGACCACGAAGCTGTCGGCCAGGAGCTGCCCGCCGGCCAGCGTCTGCACTGCCGCCTGTTCGTTGTCCAGCGTATAGGTCCAGTCGCCGGCCGCACTTAGCGAGAAGACACCGTGGCCATTCGCCGAACCCCCGCTGGCGGCCACAAAGACAGCCTCGCCGACATCGGCGTCGCTGATCGACAGCCGGCCGCCAGTGACGAGGACGCCGTCCTCGCTCACCGTACTGCTGGTGACGCCGGAAATCAGCGCCGCATCGTTGATGTTGGCCACCGCCGCGGTCTGAGCGCTGCTCAGCGGACCTTCCAGCGTACCCTGGCCATCGAGGTAACTGACCTGCACGCTGATCCGGGTGCCCACGTCGGCGTCGCCCAGGGTGTAGCTCGAAGCACTGGCACCGGCGATCTCAACGCCGTCGCGCAGCCAGCGATAGCTGAAGCTGCCGAGGCCGTCGGCGTCGCTGATGGCGGAAACGTCGACGGTCAGCGTCTGGTCTTCGGTCGGCGTGCCGGTGATGCCCGGTATCCCGGCCGGGGGGTCATTGACCGCCGTGACGTCGACGGTCAGCGTGTTCGGCGTCGGGTCGAGGTCGACGCCGCCATTGGCCGTGCCGCCGTCGTCCTGCACCTGGAAGGCGAACGAGGCGTAGCCTGTTCCGTTGGCGTTGGCCGCCGGGGTGAACTTCAGCTTGCCGGCGATCAGGTCGGCGACGGCAATGCTCTGCCCGATGCCCACCGTCCCGCCATCGTTGCTCAGCGTGCCGGCCACGGGCAGGCTGCTGATGCGCAGCGCGGTGAGGACGTTGGCCGGGCTGTCGCTGCTATCGCTAAAACCGAAGTCGGCGGCGCTGAAGGTGTAGGTCGTATCCTCGAGCGTGGTGACGGTCCTGTCGGTGCCGGCCGGGGGGTCATTGACCGCCGTGACGTCGATGCTCAGCGTCCGCGGCGTCGGGTCGAGGTCGACACCGCCATTGTCGGTGCCGCCGGAGTCGCGCACCTGGAAGCCGAACGAGGCGTAGCCACTGCCGTTGGCGTTGCCCGCCGGGGTGAACTTCAGCTTGCCGTTGCTGATGTCGGCGACGACGATCGTCTGCCCGGAGCTCACCGCCACGCCATCGTTGCTCAAGGTGCCGACGACGGGCAGGCTGCTGATGCGCAGCGCGGCGAGGACATTGGCCGGGTTGTCGTTGGCGTCGCTGAAACCGAAGTCGGCGACGCTGAAAGTGTAGGCGGTATCCTCGAGCGTGGTGACGGTCCTGTCGGTCCCGGACGGCGCGTCGTTGACCGAGGTGACGCTGATGCCGGCGCTGGCGGTCGTCGTCGAGAAGGCGCTGCTGCCGCCGTTGCTGCTCGTGTCGGCGGTGGCCCCGGCCGTGCCGCTGCTCTGGTCCCAGGCGCGGAAGGTGAGGCCGCCGGCCACGCTTCCGTTCCAGTTGGCGTCGGGAACGAAACGCACCGAGGTGCTGGCATTCGCCGCCAGCAAGCGCGCGGCGCCAACACTCGGCGCGCTCGGCGTGCCGAAGTCGATCCACAACCCGCCGCCGTTGGTCGTGTACTGCCAGCGCCCGTTGCTGTCGTCGACCGCGACAACGGCGATGCCGGAGAACGCGCCGCTGTCTACATCGCTGACCCGGCCGGCGATCAGCGCCGACACCAGCGTGCCGTCGTTGCTCGCCGGGTCTTCGTCGATCGCGTTGAGATCGTTCGAACCGGTGAGGAGCGTGAGGATAGGGGCGTCGTTCACCGCGCTGACATTGACGGTCAGCGTGTTCGGCGTCGGGTCGAGGTCGATGCCGCCATTGGCCGTGCCGCCGTCGTCCTGCACCTGGAAGGCGAACGAGGCGTAGCCTGTTCCGTTGGCGTTGGCCGCCGGGGTGAACTTCAGCTTGCCGGCGATCAGGTCGGCGACGGCAATGCTCTGCCCGATGCCCACCGTCCCGACATCGTTGCTCAGCGTGCCGGCGACGGGCAGGCTGCTGATGCGCAGCGCGGTGAGGACGTTGGCCGGGCTGTCGCTGCTATCGCTGAAACCGAAGTCGGCAGCGCTGAAGGTGTAGGTCGTATCCTCGAGCGTGGTGACCGTCCTGTCGGTGCCGGCCGGGGGGTCATTGACCGCCGTGACGTCGATGCTCAGCGTCCGCGGCGTCGGGTCGAGGTCGACACCGCCATTGTCGGTGCCGCCGGAGTCGCGCACCTGGAAGCCGAACGAGGCGTAGCCACTGCCGTTGGCGTTGGCCGCCGGGGTGAACTTCAGCTTGCCGTTGCTGATGTCGGCGACGACGATCGTCTGCCCGGAACTCACCGCCACGCCATCGTTGCTCAAGGTGCCGGCGACGGGCAGGCTGCTGATGCGCAGCGCGGCGAGGACGTTGGCCGGGTTGTCGTTGGCGTCGCTGAAACCGAAGTCGGCGACGCTGAAGGTGTAGGCGGTATCCTCGAGCGTGGTGACGGTCCTGTCGGTCCCGGCCGGCGCGTCGTTGACCGAGGTGACGCTGATGCCGGCGCTGGCGGTCGTCGTCGAGAAGGCGCTGCTGCCGCCGTTGCTGCTCGTGTCGGCGGTGGCCCCGGCCGTGCCGCTGCTCTGGTCCCAGGCGCGGAAGGTGAGGCCGCCGGCCACGCTTCCGTTCCAGTTGGCGTCGGGAACGAAACGCACCGAGGTGCTGGCATTCGCCGCCAGCAAGCGCGCGGCGCCGACACTCGGCGCGCTCGGCGTGCTGAAGTCGATCCACAACCCGCCGCCGTTGGTCGTGTACTGCCAGCGCCCGTTGCTGTCGTCGACCGCGACAACGGCGATGCCGGAGAACGCGCCGCTGTCTACATCGCTGACCCGGCCGGCGATCAGCGCCGACACCAGCGTGCCGTCGTTGCTCGCCGGGTCTTCGTCGATCGCGTTGAGGTCGTTCGAACCCGTAAGGCTAGGAGCGTCGTTCTCGCCGCTGATGGTGATGATTACCGTGCCCGTTCCGCTGCCCCCCGAGCCGTTGCTCACGTCATAGGTGAAGCTGTCGCTGGCGCTACTACCCTGGGCAAGAGAATTGAAAGCGCCATTCGGGTCATAGACAAACGTCCCGTCGTCACTCATGTTCAGCGAAGCGCCCGAGGGCAAGGCGATGGTCGCGCCCACTGCGGCAGGACTACCGTTCACCGCCTCCACCAACATCGTTCCGGAAGGTGGATTGATGCCGTTGGCGAGTACGCTGGCGGCATTGAACGTCACTTCCTCGCCCGTGGCATAAAAATCATTGTCCACGCTCAAGGCGATGGGCCCATTCACCGTCACCAGCAGCGTGTCGGAGTCGAGAAGCGCCCCGGGCAGACCGCTATTGCCCTGGTCGCTGGTCTGGAGGGTCAGTCCCGCGGCGCCAGCGAAGTTGGTCGTCGGCGTGAATGTCATCCCGTCCAGCGCCGTGTTGATCGCGCCGATCGTCCCGGTGAAGGACATCGACGCCGTCCCATTGGCGCCTCCCGTGAAGTTCAGCCCGTCATCTCCGGAAAGCGCCAGGGTACCGCCGCTAGCGCTAAGCGTGACCTCGAGATCTGCATTTCCGGCATCGACGTCGGTGACGGAGATTCGATTGCCGTTCGTTGCCGAGAAGACCAGCGGCGTGTTGTAGGCCGTCGCCTGCGCCAAGGGCATGCCGTTTTGCGGAGCATCGTTCGTCGCGGTGACGTCGATGGTCATCGTTCGCGGCGTTGGATCCAGCCTGACACCACCGTTGGCCGTGCCGCCGTCGTCTCTTACCCGGAAGGTGAACGAGGCGTACCCGGCCCCGTTGGCATCGGCCGCTGGCGTGAACTTCAGTTTTCCGTTGGTGATGTCGGCGACGACAATGACTTGCCCCGAGCTCACCGCTACGCCGTTGTTGGTGAGCGTGCCGGCGACGGGCAGGCTGCTGATGCGCACCGCGTTGAAGTTATTGGCCGGGCTGTCGCTGGCGTCGCTGAAACCGAAGTCGGCGACGCTGAAGGTGTAGGCGGTATCCTCGAGCGTGGTGACGGTCCTGTCGGTCCCGGACGGCGCGTCGTTGACCGAGGTGACGCTGATGCCGGCGCTGGCGGTCGTCGTCGAGAAGGCGCTGCTGCCGCCGTTGCTGCTCGTGTCGGCGGTGGCCCCGGCCGTGCCGCTGCTCTGGTCCCAGGCGCGGAAGGTGAGGCCGCCGGCCACGCTTCCGTTCCAGTTGGCGTCGGGAACGAAACGCACCGAGGTGCTGGCATTCGCCGCCAGCAAGCGCGCGGCGCCGACGCTCGGCGCGCTCGGCGTGCTGAAGTCGATCCACAACCCGCCGCCGTTGGTCGTGTACTGCCAGCGCCCGTTGCTGTTGTCGACCGCGATGACGGCGATGCCGGAGAAGGCGCCGCTGTCCACATCGCTGACGTGACTGGCGATCAGCGCCGACACCAGCGTGCCGTCGTTGCTCGCCGGGTCTTCGTCGATCGCGTTGAGGTCGTTCGGACCGGTGAGGAGCGTGAGGATAGGGGCGTCGTTCACCGCGCTGACATTGACGGTCAGCGTGTTCGGCGTCGGGTCGAGGTCGACGCCGCCATTGGCCGTGCCACCGTCGTCCTGCACCTGGAAGGCGAACGAGGCGTAGCCTGTTCCGTTGGCGTTGGCCGCCGGGGTGAACTTCAGCTTGCCGGCGATCAGGTCGGCGACGGCAATGCTCTGCCCGATGCCCACCGTCCCGCCATCGTTGCTCAGCGTGCCGGCCACGGGCAGGCTGCTGATGCGCACCGCGGTGAGGACGTTGGCCGGGCTGTCGCTGCTATCGCTGAAACCGAAGTCGGCAGCGCTGAAGGTGTAGGTCGTATCCTCGAGCGTGGTGACGGTCCTGTCGGTGCCGGCCGGGGGGTCATTGACCGCCGTGACGTCGATGCTCAGCGTCCGCGGCGTCGGGTCGAGGTCGACACCGCCATTGTCGGTGCCGCCGGAGTCGCGCACCTGGAAGCCGAACGAGGCGTAGCCACTGCCGTTGGCGTTGGCCGCCGGGGTGAACTTCAGCTTGCCGTTGCTGATGTCGGCGACGACGATCGTCTGCCCGGAACTCACCGCCACGCCATCGTTGCTCAAGGTGCCGGCGACGGGCAGGCTGCTGATGCGCAGCGCGGTGAGGACGTTGGCCGGGTTGTCGTTGGCGTCGCTGAAACCGAAGTCGGCGACGCTGAAGGTGTAGGCGGTATCCTCGAGCGTGGTGACGGTCCTGTCGGTCCCGGCCGGCGCGTCGTTGACCGAGGTGACGCTGATGCCGGCGCTGGCGGTCGTCGTCGAGAAGGCGCTGCTGCCGCCGTTGCTGCTCGTGTCGGCGGTGGCCCCGGCCGTGCCGCTGCTCTGGTCCCAGGCGCGGAAGGTGAGGCCGCCGGCCACGCTTCCGTTCCAGTTGGCGTCGGGAACGAAACGCACCGAGGTGCTGGCATTCGCCGCCAGCAAGCGCGCGGCGCCGACACTCGGCGCGCTCGGCGTGCTGAAGTCGATCCACAACCCGCCGCCGTTGGTCGTGTACTGCCAGCGCCCGTTGCTGTCGTCGACCGCGACAACGGCGATGCCGGAGAACGCGCCGCTGTCTACATCGCTGACCCGGCCGGCGATCAGCGCCGACACCAGCGTGCCGTCGTTGCTCGCCGGGTCTTCGCCGATCGCGTTGAGATCGTTCGAACCGGTGAGGAGCGTGAGGATAGGGGCGTCGTTCACCGCGCTGACATTGACGGTCAGCGTGTTCGGCGTCGGGTCGAGGTCGACGCCGCCATTGGCCGTGCCGCCGTCGTCCTGCACCTGGAAGGCGAACGAGGCGTAGCCTGTTCCGTTGGCGTTGGCCGCCGGGGTGAACTTCAGCTTGCCGGCGATCAGGTCGGCGACGGCAATGCTCTGCCCAATGCCCACCGCCCCGCCATCGTTGCTCAGCGTGCCGGCCACGGGCAGGCTGCTGATGCGCAGCGCGGTGAGGACGTTGGCCGGGCTGTCGTTGCTATCGCTGAAACCGAAGTCGGCAGCGCTGAAGGTGTAGGTCGTATCCTCGAGCGTGGTGACCGTCCTGTCGGTGCCGGCCGGGGCATGGTTGACGACCGATGACGGACTCGTCGGCGCCACGTCGAGGTAGCTGCCGGCGATGCGTACTTCGTCGAGTGCGGCGTTGTTGCCTCCGAAGAGCGTACCGCCGGCAAGCGCAATGCGCGTGAAGGTGCCGAGGTCGAAGTCGCTCTTGGTGACGCTGCACACCGACGCCGCGGCATTGCTTCCCGGAGTCGGATTGACGTACAGCGTCATGCTGTCGGCGCCAGCGGCGAAGTCGATTCTTACCGTCAGCAGATAGGTCTGTCCGGCCTGCGGCGTGATTCCGGCGACCGTCACAGTACCGGTGCCGCCAGCCTTCTCGAGGATGAACTGGCTGCCTTTGTAGCCGGCAAAGGCGGGCGTGCCCACCCCGCTGCCGAATTCCAGCCCGATGTAGTCGGTGGGATTTGTCGCCCCCGGCCTGACCAGGAAACTCAACCAGGCGGTCGTCCCGTTAATGGCGATATTGCTGGCCAGGTCGCGCGTCTGCGTGACGAAGAACTGGAAGGCCGACAGTGATAACTCGGCGCTTCCGCCGCTGACCGGCATGGCGACGACCGGGTCCTGGAGCCCGGTCGCGGCGATGGTGGTCTTGCTTCCGACGCTGCTCCAGCCCGCCGCCCAGCCGCTGCCGCCGTTGGCAGCGTTGAAACTGCCCGGCGCGTAGGCGAACGGCTCGTAGGCGATCAGCGTGTATTCGTAGGCGCCGATGTCGGTCTGGCCAAGGCGGGCAGCGCCGCGCGGATCGGTCGACGGCGCCGCCGTGGCGTTCCCGGCATTGATTGCCGGGCTACCGGTGAGCAGGGCGTGGGTCCTGACCGTCCCGCCGTTGTACTGCAGCGGCCCCAACAGCGGATCGGTGTTGATCTCGTCACCCGTACCGGCGAGCCCGGCGGTGTTGGCGGTGTCGATGTTGTAGCCGAGCGAGGTCAAACTGCCGTTCGAGTTGCCACCGACGTTGTTGGCCAGGATGCTATTTTTCAGTGTGGCGCCGCCCGAGCCTTGCTTGTGGATCCCCCCGGCGCCGCCCGCTGAACTGTTGTTGGCAATCGTTGAGTTGGTGACCGTGATCACTGTATTCGTGTAGATGCCGCCGCCTTTCAGGATGGCCGCGTTGCCGCTCACCGTGACGTTGGTCAGCGACACGGAACCGCCGGAGTTGTAGATGCCCCCGCCGTCCTTGCTCGTGCTGTTGCCGCTGATCGTGACCCGATCGAGCACCACACCGCCGCCGTCGTTGTACAGGCCCCCACCCCACAACGACGCCGCGTTGTTGCTGATCGTGGTGTCGGTGGCGTTGAGTGTCCCGCTGTTGTACAGCCCCGCGGCGTCCTTGGTGGTCGTGTTTTCGGTGATCACGACGCGGAACAGGTTCAGGGTTGCGCCAGCCTGCACCCGCACACCGGCGCCGACACTGCTGGTGAGCGAGCCGCCGCGAATGGTGACATCGCTCAACGTTGCCGTGACGCCGGCCTGGATATCGAACACGCGATCGAGCGCGTTGCCGTCGATGACCGTCGATCCGCTGCCCGCGCCGGTGATCGTCACGTTGCCGCGCACGTCGAGGTCACCGCTGGCATTGAGATCTTCACCGGTACCCGGAAGGTTCAGCGTGTAGGTGCCGGGCAGCAACTGCACGGTGTCTGCACCGGGGTTGGCGTTGGCCTGGGTGATCGCCCAGCGCAAGGAGCCGACGGCGCCGTCGGCCTTGGTCGGGTCGGCGTTGTAGGTGGCGAGCAGCCCGGCCCAGTTGCTTTGCTCCGAGGGCGTCAAGGCCACGCGGGCTTCTATCGACCCGGACTCATACTCGAGCGTCCAGTTACCGCCGAGCACGGCGGCACCGGTCAGATCGGTGCTGGCCGCCACGTCGGCGCCGGTCAGCGCCGCCAACTCCTGCACCAGCTCTTGCCCGACGGCGCTTTGCGCGAGGTCGCACCCGTAGAGCAGCAGATCGGCGTCGGCGGTCAGCGCGGCGCCCCAACCGGCCACCTGATCGGCACGCGCCAGCAGGGTCTGCGCGTCAAGGCTCGTGGTTCCCAGTTGGAGCTGCCCGTCGCTGCCGTGTGACAACAGGTGAACGGCCGTCACGGCCTCGCGCTGAGCGAGCGTGTCGCTGATCACCGCGATGCCGTCAGCACCCACTTCGATACGCACGATTTCGATCACGCGGCCGGCGTCTCGCTCGGCCGAGAGGCCGGCTAGCAGCGACTCGGCGTTCGCCACCGACATGTCGACGAAGGCAATTTCGCGCGCGCCTACCGCTGACTCCCCGGCCGCCTGCGGCGCACGAGACAGCGCCGAAGCGTCCGCCTGCATGGCGCCGGAGGCCGCTGCCATAGCGGGCGCTTCGAGTTGGCGCACCTCGGCCTCACCGTCCCGATGATGCGCATCGAGCAGCCCGGCAGCGGCGTCTGCGGAATACAGGATGCGCGGCTCCAGCTCCTCGAGGAGCGGGCGCTGGCGTGCGGGCGGGTGGCGACGCAGAAACATGTGAGGGTGGGCGCTCTGTTTGTCGGTCAGTAAGAGCGCGACGGCTCGGCAGGCGAGACGCTGGCCTGGTTCGCGGCCAGCGGCAGGCTCGCCGGCCGGATCGACTTCGCCGGCACTACCGGGGACGTCCGAGCAGTCGGGGCGGCGGCTTGTGTGCCGCCCGACGACGGCAGGGCCAAACCGAAGTCGGCGAGACAGCGCAAGCCGGCGGGCAAGCTCAACTCCGGGTTGGGCAACTCCAGCTGGACGCGAAAGGTGTTACTCGGCGCATCGATCAGCTGGTCGACCAGCGTCACCTCGGCGCTCAGCGCGGCAACCTCGGGCAGCTGCGGCTGCACGCTGGCCAGCGCGCCGCGCTTGATCTTGCCGTACAGCGAAGCCGGAACGACCACCTGTACTTTCAGCGGATCGACCTTGGCCACCCGGAACAGCGGTTTCTCCTCGACGCGCTCGCCGACCGACAGGTAGCGCTCGGCGACGACACCGTCGAAGGGGCTGCGGATGCTGCGTTGCGCGAGTTGCGCCGCCGCCAGGCCGAGCTCGCGCTGCGCGACACGCTTCTGCTCCCCGGCCTGCACCAGTTTCTGTTCGGCCACCTCGTATTCGGTACGCACCTGATCGAGAGCCTGCTGCGAGATGAACTTCCTGCTCAACAGATCCTCGGTGCGCGCCAGTTTCTGGCGCGCAAAGCCGACATTGGCGCGCGCTGCCTGTTCGTCGGCGGCCGCCTGGGCGCGACTGCGGGCGACACCGACTGCGGCCCGCTCGACGTCGCCGCGCAGCAAGGCCAGGACCTGGCCCTTGCTCACCCGGTCGCCACGTTCGACGTGGATTTCGTCGATCACGCCGATCACCGGCGAGCCGACCTCGGCCACGCGCTCGGGCTCGATCAGGCAACCCATGGGCTGCGCGGCGGCCAGCGATCCGCTGACGCCGATCAGGCACAACATCCCCCAGTTGCGTGTTCTGCTCATGACTTCTTCTCCCTTGACGGATTTCATTCGAGCGGGCCGCCGAACGACAGGCGGCGATCCATGCTCTGGTCGTGTTGCAGCAGGCGCTTGCGTTCGAGCACGTGGCGACGCTCGATACGCCGCTGCACCAGCGCGGCGAGCGCCTGCACCGCCCGACTTGGCAGCGCTGCGGCCTGGGCGGCAAGCAGACGACGCGTGCCGCCTCCCAGTGCGGCCACGAACAGCGACGCATCGGCCGCCAACCAGGTTTCGACACTTCCCGGATCGCCCTGGCGTGCGCAGCGCCCCGCCAGCTGGCGATCGATGCGCCGGGCGGCGTTGAACTGACAACAGATGACGTGCAGGCCGCCGAGGTCGCTGACCCCTTTGCCGAGGGTGATATCGACCCCGCGGCCGGCCATGTTGGTGGCCACGGTTATTGCTCCGCGCTCGCCGGCGCGGGCAACGATTTCCGCTTCGGCGAGGTCGTTGCGCGCGTTGAGAATGGCGTGTGCGACGCCGCGCTGCTCCAGCAGCTGCGACAGCGCCTCGGAGTCGGCGACCGAGTCGGTACCGATCAGCACCGGCCGTCCGCTGTGCTGGAGCTCGACGACGCGGCAGGCAATGGCTTCCTGCAGCAGCTGGCGACTCGCAAACAGCCGACTGGGGAGAACCGTGCGCCGATTCGGGCGGCGCAAAGGCACGCACGACACCGCCAGGTCGTAGTGCGCGCGCAGTTCGCCGGCGGATTCGCTGAGCGTGCCGCTCAAGCCTGCAAGGCGCAGATAACGCGGAAAAAAGCGCTGATAGGTGATTTGCGCAGCGGTGACCTGGGCAGCAGTGGGCAGGCATTGTTCCTTGAGTTCGATCAGCTGATGCAAGCCGCGCGACCAGGCGCGGCCGGGCGCGACCCGCCCGGTGGTGTCGTCGATGATCAGCACCTTCCCGTCACGGACCAGGTAGTGGCGGTCGCGACGGTAAATATGCAGCGCTGCCAGGGCGCTGCGAATGGTCTCTTCACGATGCAGGCGGTTGCGCCAGACCGACGCCAGGGGCTGTACCAGCGCTTCGACCCGCTCTTTCCCCGACACCGTGAGCCGCGCTGTGCGCGCTGCCGGGTCCAGTCTGAAGTCGGGGCTGTCGGCAGCGCTGCCGAGCTGGCGCGCGATCTCCAGGGACTGCTTGAGATAGCCGGTCTCCTGTTCGTTGCCGACCGCCTGCGCGAGGATGAACGGCACCCGTGCCTCATCGATCAGGATGCTGTCGGCTTCATCGACGATGGCCATGCACAAGCCGCGCAGCAGCGGTGGCGAGGTTCCTTCGCCGCTCAGCTGGTCCACCCGCCGACGCAGCGGGTCGCGTGTCCGGCCGAGCCCATCACGGAGGTAGTCGAATACCAGTTCCCGAGCCGTACAGCAGGTAATGTCGCAGGCGTAGGCAGCGCGGCGTTCGCCGGCCTGCTGTCCCTGGATCACCGCGCCGACCGCCAGGCCGAGTGCGGCGTAGACCGGTCGCAGCAGGTCGGCGTCACGGGCGACCAGGTAATCGTTGGCGGTGACCACGTGCACCGGAATGCCGGCCAGCGCGGCAGTGGCGGCCGCCAGTGCCACGGCATAGGTCTTGCCCTCGCCGGTGGCCATCTCGGCCAGACGATTGCCGAGCACGATGTAGGCGGCGATGACCTGGGTGTCGAAAATTCGAATCTGGTGCTCGCGCTCGCAAGCAACACCGACCAGCGCAAAGGCGCTGGCGAGATGGGTATCGCGCATGCCGTCCGTCTGCAGCTGCAGCCGCAGCGTGCGTACAGCCTCCCTGAACTGCGCCTGGCCGAGTCGGCGAAACGCTCTGCGCTGGCCTGAAAATGCGCTCAGCAGGAGTGGCGGCGAATTCGACAGCAGCCCCTGCGCGCGATCGCCGAGCACCTTCAGCGCAGCCGGGAAGCGGCGCGTCTGCGGTTCGGCGGCAGCAGGCTGGCGTTCCGGGTAGTCGCCCCAGAACAACCCGGGGATCGGCAGGTCGGCGCATCTCATGGCAGATAGTCAGGGAGCCGGGCGTTCATTCGCCGGGATCGAAATGTTTCAGGAAGAGTTGGCTCGCGCGCCGGAAGACTTGCCCGGCCAGAGGTTCGAAACCGTGATCGAAACGGACCCAGGCCCGGCCGCCGACACGCTCCAGCGGCGCGCCCTTGAGCGTCAGGTCGATCAGGAAAACCGGCGCGATGCTGCGGCGGCCGTCCGGGTCGCCTGGATCGGTGGCGTAGGGCCCGCCCGCCCGCTCGCCAAGTGCCGGGCTGGGCAAGAGGTGCGAGGCGGCAGGCTCATCCTGGCTGAGACTCGCCGAGAGTACCCTGCCCGGCGCCTCGGCGAGGCGCACTTCGGCGTGACGGGTACGATTGCGCACCAGATGCGCGTCCTCGTCGGCAAGCGCGGCGCGGACGCGCAACTCGCTCGCTTCAAGGACGTAACCGAGGTTCGTGCCCTGACGGCTGAAGGTCCCCGGCAGGTCGTCCTGGCGCGGCATGACCAGGGTGCCGGCGACCTTGGCGCGCACTTCGAGCTGGCCGATGCGCTGCTCGGCACGCGCGAGTTCGGCCTCGGTACGGGCGATCTGTTCGGCGAGGTTCTGCGCGCCGGTCGGGTCGCGCAGGAGAAGCTGGTACTGGTCGGCCTGCAGCCCGCCGAGACGACCGGTCAACTGCTCGCGGGCGGCCAGGAGGTCGATATTCTCGAGGACCACGAGCAGGTCGCCAGGCTGTACCGACTGTCCGTCGCGAACCGGCAGCTGGCTGATGAAACCGTCGACCTCGGGACGCACCTGCGCTTGCTCGGGCAACCACACGACCGCCGGGGCGACGGTCGATAAGGGCAACGGCAAAACGAAAAGCAGGACACCGGGAATCGCCAGCAGCAGCGCAATGCCGGTACGCACACGGGTCAGTTCCGACCCCGGCGCGGCGGCGGCAAGCGCGTGCCTGACCCAGTTGCCGATCGGTCGCACGAGCATCGAAGCCGTCAGATAGATCGCCGCGACGACGCCGAGGAGAAACCACTTGGCGCCGAACCAGAGAATGATCGCCACTGAAATCAGCAGCCGGTAGGCGAAGGAGAGCGGCGCGTAGAGCAGCAGCCACTTCAATTCACCGGCAACGTACTGCGGTGCCTCACCCGGCGCATGCAGCAGGTGGCGGCGCACCAGATAACTCCACCAGGCGCTGCTGCGAGTCGCCAGATTCGGCAGGTCAAGCAGATCGCAGAGGACGTAGTAAGCATCGAAGCGGAGCAGCGGATTGCCGTTGAACAACAGCGTCGAGACGCCGCCGATGAACATCACCACCAGCGCGACGTCGCGCACCAGCCCCGGCTGAACGTTCAACCACAGCAGCAGCGCGAGCGCGGCAAGCGTCGTTTCGACCATGATTCCGGCCGCGGCGACGGCTGCCCGCTGGCTGCGCCGCGCAAAGCCGGAGGACGCCGATGCGTCGACGTACGGTGCCGGCACCAGCACCAGCAGGGCAACGCCGATCTCGTGCACTTCGCCTCCCCAGCGCCTGATCGCCAGAGCGTGTCCGAGCTCGTGCAGGGCCTTGACGAGCGGGAAAATGAGCCAGGCGAGCGCCAGATAAGTGGGCGTCAGCATCTGCGTTCGGACTTCGGCCTGCAGCTCGCTCCAGTTGGCCCCGGCCGCCAGCAAGGCGACGGCGACGAGCGCCAGCCAAACCCACAACAGCGCCGGACGAAAGAGCAGCGAGGCCAGAGGATCGAGGCGCGGCAACCACGACGAGGGGTCGCCCAGGGGCAGGCGGAAGGCAAAGGGATTGACCATCGCCCGGCGCCGGCGGCGACGACGCTCGGTGCGCCTCTGGAAGAGCACTGCGGTATCCGGCGTGTGCTCGCACTGCAGCAGCTCGTGCTCGTTGAGCTGCGCCAGCAGCGCAATCACCTCGTCCTGGGTCGGCGCCGCATCGCCGAGCGTCGCCAGGACGCTGTCCCAGACCCCCTGCACGTCGTGGCGTCCATCGCAACGACCAATGAACTGGTAGGCCGGATCGTTGATCAGGTGCTGGCGCCCGGTCGCCGTATCGGAAAGCAGGTACCAGGGCTGGCCGCGCCGGTTCTGGCGTTGCGTCCGTACCTGTGGGCGCAGGCGGGGATGAAGTTGAGCGACTCGATACCACTGCGTGCTGAACAGCGATTGCGTCATTTCAAAGCCCCCATGTCCACGTCGCCATGCGCAGCCAGTCGCCGATGCGATGCGTCGCCACCCAAGCCAGCGATCGGGTCCCGGCATCGATCTTGGCGACGCCTCTCAGCCCTGGGCGCAACCCGGCGGGCGGCTGCCCGAAAGCGGCCTCGATTTCGAAGGCATTGCGCCCCTCCAGGGTGAGTGCCATCGGGCTGATACGGGTCACCGCGAAGTCGAGCCGCTCACCGGGCAGAGCCGACAGCGCCAACTGGCCACGCTGACCGAGAATGACGCCGCCGATGCTGCGCTCATCGACTTCGATGATCAGCCGGAAAGCGTCTCGCGGGGCCAGAGTGAGCAAGACGTCGCCGCGCTGCACCGGCGCGCCAAGCGCTTGCGACAGGTCGCCCTGGATGACCAGACCGTCGATCGGGGCAGTGACCTGGCTGCGCACCAGTTGCGCTTGTGCCAGCTCGAGTTGCGCACCGGCCTCGGCAGCTCGCCCCTGGGCGATGGCGTACTGGCTGCGGTCGGCGCGAGCCAGGGCCGCTGCAGCGCTGTTCTGGTGCTGGGTGAGTTCGGCTTCCCATTTGCGGTTCTGCAGCAGCAGATCCTGCTGCGCGAGTTCGACCAGCACCTGCCCGACCGCGACGACGTCGCCGGGGTGCACGTGCGCGGCGCGCAAATAGCCATCGCTGGGGGCTGCCAGCACGCGCTGGGTTGCGCCTTCGAGCCGCGCCGGTGCACCGATACGGTGGCTGACCGGGAACATGACCAGGGCAATGATCGCCACCAGCCCACCTAGCCAGGCCAGCCGCCGCGTGTGCCGCCCGGATCCGCCCCAGTAGCCGCGCAGCGCTTCACTGGCGCGCGCCGACCAGCCCAGTTCAGCCCGCTGTTTGAGTGCCAGCAATGGCGAAAGCATGCAGACGAGAGGCTCGATAACGCGCAACTCGTCGGCGGTGACGGCACGCTGACGCTCGAAGCACAGGCAACCGATCGTTTGACCGGCGTCGATCAACGGGACGCTGAGCAGCGTGCCCGAACCCTGCGCGGCCAGTCGGGCGTGTGCCTGGACAACGCGCGGTGCTGCCTCGGGAGGCAGCGGATAGACAATCGAGACATTCTGGTCGATGGCTTCCAGCATGGCCAGGGTCAGCGCCTGCGAAAGTTCCTCGCCGTGACCAGAGCCGGCGGTAGGCGACACGGCAACGAGCGTCACGCCCGCACGCGTAGAGAGCCCGACGCTGACGCGATCGAAACCGAGGGTGCAGGCCAGTTCGCTGCACAGCGCGCTGGCTGCCTGGGCGAGCGGCTGCGGAGCAAGGAGTGGCGTCTGCAGCTGCAGCAGCCGGCGCTGCGCCGCGTCGGATGGCCTTGCGATTTCGCTCATCGTCTTCCTTCCTGCCTCCCCGATCGGGCATGCGGCCGAGCCTTTCCGGAACCCGCACGGATGGCGAAGCCGGGTTGCTGGCTTTTTCCAGGCCACAGGCTTCTAACGGCTTAAACAGAAGGGTCTTTAGGGGCAGTTCAGGAGAAATTGCGGATATTGCTTCAGCCGCCGTCGTCAGCAGGGGACGAACGGCAAGCGCAGTTGGGCGGGCAGCGATAGTTCGCTGCGCTCAGAAACCCCGTCGCTTAGTGCTGTTCCGGCCTCTTTCGTGGCTCGTCGGTTCCCGGCGCAAGAAACATCCCGACGCCGAGAAGGATCAGCAGGACAGGCCACCAGGTACGCAGCAATTGCCCCAGATCGGCGTCAAACAGGCCCAGGTTGCTGGCCAGCGCCAGGCCACCGACCACGATCAGCGCGATGGCGCCAAGATTCCCTCTCATCCTTCTTCCTCCCCGGTGCGCCGCGCTGATCGCCACGGCGAATGGCTCACGGCACAAAGAGATCGACGTAATCGTTCACCGCCAGCGTCCCCAGGCCACGTACGTCGAGAGACGACTTGAGGATGACGGCCTGCTGCGCGGAGTTGAATTGCCGGGCCAGGTGTTTCCTGAACTTCTCGAGCAGAACCGGGATCCCTTCCGCGCGTCGGCGACGGTGGCCCAGCGGGTATTCGCAGATCAACTCGTCTGTCGCACTGCCGTCGGTGAAGAAGACCTGTAGCGCGTTGGCGATCGAACGCTTCTCGGGATTCAGGTAGTCCGCCGAGAAACGTGCTTCCTCGACCACTTCGATTTTCGCGCGCAAGGCGTCAATGCGCGGATCCGCCGCTGCTTCGTCCTCGTAGGCGTCAGCGCTGAGGGCGCCGTTGATGAGGGCAAAAGCAACCATGTACTGCAGGCAATGATCGCGATCCGCGGGATTGTGCAGCGGCCCGTGCTTGTCGATGATACGCAGCGCGGATTCGTGCGTACGGATGACGACTCTTTCGATGCTCGCCAACCGCTGCCACACCTGCGAATGCAGTTCAACGGCCGACTCGACCGCCGTCTGGGCGTGAAACTCGGCCGGAAAACTGATCTTGAAGAGGATGTTCTCGATCACGTAGCTGCCGAACGGTCGTGCCACGCGCAAGGCTTGCCCCCTGAACAGCGCGTCCTGGAAGCCCCACGTGCGGGCAGTCAGCGCGCTTGGATAACCCATCTCGCCCTTGAGCGAAAACAGGGCCAGCATGACCCCGCGCGCGGTCGCATCGCCGGCGGCCCAGGACTTGCGCGAACCGGTGTTCGGCGCGTGCCGATAGGTGCGCAGCGGATGGCCATCGACGAAAGCCTGTGAAACGGCGTTGATGACCTGCTCGCGCTGGCCACCCATCAGCCAGGTGCACACGGCCGCCGTCGCCACCTTGACCAGCAGGACGTGATCCAGGCCGACGCGATTGAAGCTGTTCTCCAGCGCCAGCACGCCCTGTATCTCGTAGGCCTTGATCATCGCTTCAAGAACCTGGCGCATCTGCAGCGGCGCCTGGCCACTGGCAAGACGGGTTTGCGACAGCCAGTCGGCGGTGGCCAGAATGCCGCCCAGATTGTCCGAGGGGTGACCCCATTCAGCCGCCAGCCAGGTGTCATTGAAGTCCAGCCAGCGGATCAGGGTGCCGATGTTGAAGGCCGCCTGAATCGGGTCCAGCTGATAGCGGGTACCGGGAACGCGGGCGCCGTGGGGCACCACGGTACCGGGAACGACCGGCCCGAGCAGTTTGGTACATGCCGGGTAGGCGAGCGCTTCGAGGCCACAACCGAGGGCGTCGATCAGGCAATAGCGTGCGGTATTGAAGGCCGCACTCGACTCGACCTTGAAATCCAGAACGTAACTGGCGATATCGACCAGCAACTGATCGGGTTCGGGGCGAGACTCGGCAATTCGTGATGACATGGTGCGACTCCTGCTGCTCTGCCGGGCCGCCCGGCGATGGCCAGGCAGCGACCTGCGCTGCGCTGGCCCGCTCAGAAAATCGGCACGAGACGGAATTCTAGTGTACTGCCGCGTTCTTGATGAGGCCTTCAGCGACCCTGACAGCAGCGTGAAACCGTAGGGTGGCTGGAGTTCGCCCGGCCCATACCGCTGCCCGCGTCGCCAAATCCGGGCAACCATTCCCCAGCCACCGTCATTGCGAGGAGGCGTAGCCGACGCGGCAATCCAGTTCCATTCTCTGACGACTGGTGCGCCACGTCAGCCAGGCGAAAAACAAAACCTCTGGATGGCCACGTCGGCTACGCCTCCTCGCAATGACCTGCGGGCGGCTGTGGCGCCACATTTCCGACGCCACTTTCAGCAAGACGGAGAGCCGCTTGAAACCATCTCGTCGCCGGTATTCCCAGGTTTCATTCTGCGTGCAACACTAGCTTCGTTCGGTCAGCGAGACGAATTCCTGCACCTCCGGCCCGACGTAGTTGGCCGAAGGACGAATCAGCTTGCCGTCGATGCGTTGCTCGATGATGTGTGCGGCCCAGCCGCTGGTGCGGGCGATCACGAACAGCGGCGTGAACATCGGCGTCGGCACGGCCAGCATGTGATAGGCCACTCCCGAGAACCAATCGACATTGGGGAACATCCGCTTCTGCTCCCACATCACCTGCTCGATTCGACTGGCAATGTCGAACAGCGCCTGATTGTCGCCATTGCTGCACAACTGCTGCGCGACGGCGCGGATCACCTTGTTGCGCGGATCGGCGATGGTGTACAGGGGGTGACCGAAGCCAATGATGATCTCCCGCCTGGCCAGCCGGCTGCAGATGTCGCTCTCGGCGTGCTGCGCATCGTTGTAACGGCTCTGGATCTCGAATGCCGCCTCATTGGCGCCGCCGTGTCGGGGACCGCTGAGCGCGCCAATGGCGCCACTGACCGCGGCGTACAGGTCGGCACCGGTTCCGGCGATGGTTCGCGCCGTAAAGGTTGAGGCGTTGAACTCGTGCTCGGCATAGAGCACCAGCGATTTGTCCAGGCTGCTGGCGTGCAGCGCCGACGGCGCCTTGCCGCAGAGCAGGTGCAGAAAGTGCGCGGCGATCGAGTCGTCGTCGGTCTCCGTTTCGATGCGCCGACCATTGTGCGACCAGTGATACCAGTACAGCAGCATGGACCCGAAACTGGCAATCAGCCGGTCGGCAATCTCGCGCGCGCCACCGGGGTTGTGATCCTGCGCCTCAGGCAGGATGGTTCCCAGCGCCGAGCACCCGCTGCGCAGCACATCGGTCGGGTGCGCCGACGCCGGCAGGTTTTCGAGGACCGGCCGCAGACGCACCGGCAGGCCGCGCAGCGTCTTCAGCTTCTTGCGGTACTGGCTGAGCTGGTTAACGCTCGGCAAGCGCCCGTAGAGGAGCAAATAGGCCACTTCTTCGTAAGTGGCGTGCTCGGCAAGGGCGATGACATCGTAGCCGCGGTAGTGGAGGTCATTGCCGTTGCGGCCGACCGCACAGATGGCCGTGTCGCCGGCCACCACGCCGGAGAGCGCCACCGATTTCTTGCCTTTTGGCGCCTCGCTCGTCGCCACTTCGTTGCCGAGCACCTCGTCCATCAACGCTCCCCTGGCCACCAGGCCTGCACGCTGTGGATGAGTATTCCCGAGCTTGCCTAGCGCGGTCAACCATGGCGGCGTTCAAGCAGGGCAGTGCCTGGTCGGCAACCGGCAGCCGCTCGCCGCCCCTGGGTCCTCAATCCCGCGAATTGTCGGACGCCTGTCCTCCAGCGAGCCGGTCGTCGGCGGCGCGATCGGACAGCCGTCCTTCGGCAGAGGGCAGCCGGACCGGCGGCATGAAGGCCAGGGTGCAGGCCCTTTCGTGCCCGATCAAGGGCTTCGGCAAGGGGACGATTTCCACGTCGGTGACCCCCACTTCAATCATTCCGAGGAGTTCGGCCGCCGCTCGCGAAAGGTCGATGACGCGACCACGGTGCCCCATGCGGTCGTTGATCCTGACCACCACGCAATAGGTGGATAACGGGCGGCGCACGGCGACCATCGTCCCGAGTGGGAAGCGATTACTCGCCGCCGAGAGCTTCTCGTGTTGAAAGGACTTGCCGGAGGCGGTCTTCCGGCCGCTGAATCTCTTCCCGTAGAAACTCGCCCGACCAGCCATGATTGGCGGTATTTCGGGCCACTCGCCGGCCCTTTTCAGGGCGGTTGAAGGTTCGCCCAAGGCAAGTTCGGGCAATGCCGACACGGCCAGGGCGACCAGCGCAAACAGCAGCTTCACCGAACTGCGGTCCTGGCCAGCGGCGACCCGGCCGGCCGTCGTACGGCCAATGCGGGCCGCCTGGCAGCGGGCCCCACCGCTCCCTGCGACCTAGCTGCCACGGGCTGCGAACGCCAAAGTCTGCGCGCGGCTCGGCAAAGCGCTTACAATTCCCGCCATCTGTACACAACCGCGCATGCAACGTCCCTCCGTCGTGGGCTGTGGTCACCCGTGGTGGCCCGAGCGCGTAAGAATAGCCTGCTCGCAGGCGCCCACACAAGCCACTGCCACACGGCGCTTTCCCCGGCATTACCCTGAAATGCGGCAAGAATGAAAACTCACCTGCTTCCGGACTGGTTGCGCGCGCTACTCATGCGCAGCGTCGGCTATCGCCACTATTCGCTGGTCGTCGCGGCCATCGCCTTTGTGACCACCATCACCTTCAGCTTCCCGTTCGTCGCCGTCCTCATCCCGGCGGTGCTCCTGGCACCACGACGCTGGCGCACGCTCGGCCTGCTCTGCGGCCTGGCGAGCGGCTGTGGAGCAGCCGTGCTGGTCGAGATATTCCAGTACCTGGGTTGGGAGTTCGTCGTCGCACGCTACCCGGAGCTGGTCAGCATGGAGGTCTGGCAGCGGGCCAGCGAATGGCTGCAGGACTGGGGGCTGCTGGCAGTACTGATCATCGCCGGCTCACCGATGCCGCAAACCCCGGCGCTGCTCTTCTGCGCCCTGGCCGACGTTTCGTCGCTCGGCATCCTGGCCGCGGTGGCCATCGGCAAGACCGCCAAGTATCTGTTCATGGCCTGGGCGACGGCCCACTACCCGACGCGCTTCATGCGCTATAACTGAGAGCCGCCGAGCCAGCGGCCGACCAGCCAGAGCGCGAGCGGCGAAGAACGAAGCGCCGACGCTCAGGCCACGCCAGCGCTTTCCGCCTGGACGTCGGCCCAGTAACTCGAACGTACCATCGGCCCGCAGGCGGCGCCGGTAAAGCCCATCGCCAGAGCCTGCTCCTCGTACATCTTGAACACGTCCGGATGGACGTAGCGAGCGACCGGCAGATGATGGCTGGACGGCGCGAGGTATTGACCGATGGTGAGCATTTCGACTTCGTTGGCGCGCAGGTCGCGCAACACTTCGACGATCTCGTCGTCGGTTTCGCCGAGGCCGACCATCAGTCCGGATTTGGTCGGAATCTGCGGGTAGCGCGCCTTGAAACCTTTCATGAACGCCAGCGAATGCGCGTAGTCGGCGCCCGGGCGCGCCTGTCGGTAAAGCCGCGGCACGGTTTCCATGTTGTGATTGAGCACATCGGGCAATGACCTGCCGAGCAGCTCGAGCGCAATTTCCATGCGCCCGCGGAAATCGGGGACCAGCGTTTCGATCGTCGTCGCCGGCGAACTGCGGCGCACCGCGCTGATCACGTCGACGAAATGCTGTGCGCCGCCGTCGCGCAGGTCGTCGCGATCGACGCTGGTGATCACCACGTAGCGCAGTTGCAGCCGCGCGACGCTGTCGGCGAGATGCGCAGGCTCGTCAACATCGGGCGGCAGCGGCTTGCCGTGGCCGACGTCGCAGAATGGACAGCGCCGCGTACAGACGTCGCCCAGGATCATGAAGGTGGCCGTGCCGCGGCCGAAGCATTCGCCGATATTCGGGCACGCCGCCTCTTCGCAGACGGTATGCAGCTTCTGCTCGCGGAGCATCTTCTTGATCTCGCCGAAGCGACCCGAGGCGTTGCCGGCCTTGACGCGAATCCAGTCCGGCTTGCGTTGCGGCGCTTGCGGAACGATCTTGATGGGAATGCGCGCGGTCTTCAGCTCGCCCCTCTCCTTGACACCGGCGACCCGTGCCGCTGGCCTGGCCACGTCGCGATCCTGCTCCTGATTGCTCATCGTTGCCTGCGCTCCAGTTGTACTGCCAAGTGTTCTGCCAGCGCCGTCGCCGCTTGCGACGGAGTCAGCGAAATGCCGAGGTCCCGGGTCTGGGTGACCGGCAGACCAGGGTAGCCGCAAGGGTTGATCGCCGCAAAAGGCGACAAATCCATGTCCACGTTCAGGCTGACGCCGTGATAGCTGTAGCTCCTGCGCAGCCGCAGACCCAGTGCGGCGACCTTGGCCGGGCCCACATAGACCCCCGGCGCGCCAGCATGCCTTTCGGCCAGCACACCGTGCGCGGCGAGAAGATCGATGACCGCCTGCTCGATCGCGGTGACCAGTTCGCGAACTTTCAGCTTGCGCCGGCCCAGGTCGAGCAACACGTAAACCACCACCTGGCCAGGACCGTGATAGGTGATCTGGCCGCCACGATCGGTCTTCACCAGCGGCAGGCCAAGATCGGCCAGCAGGTGCTCTGCTCTGCCCGCCTGCCCGAGGGTGAGCACCGGTGGGTGCTCGCAACACCACAGTTCGTCGGCGGTCTCGTCACTGCGCGCGGCGGTGAAATCGATCATCGCCTGCCAGGTCTTCTGGTAGTCGCTTTGGCCGAGATGGCGGACCCGCAACGGTGACTGCGCAGCGGCGCGCAGTGGCGCATCACTGCCGGCCTCCGCCCTCGCTGCCATGGCCGCCACAGGCGCCGACTCCGGGCGTCGCACTTCGTCGCTCATAGGACGATCTTGACTAGCGGATGGCTGCTTAGTTCCCGGTAAAGGGTGTCGAGCTGCGCTCGACTGGTCGCGTTGATGGTGCAGGTCAGACTGACGTACTTGCCGCCACTCGAAGCGCGCATGCACATCGTCGCCGCGTCGAAATCCGCTGCGTGCCGCAACACGACGGCGAGCACCTCCTGCGCCAGGGCGGTATCGGCCAGGCCCATGATCTTGAGCGGAAACGCACAGGGGAAGTCGAACAGGCTGTCACGCTCTTCAGACATCGCCGGCATTGCCCTGTCCCGCCAGCTGCTGACGGAAGGCGGTGTACCAGGCCTGCATCTGGCGTACCGCCGGGCCGGGTTTGCCGCTGCCCACCGGCTGCCCGTCGAGACCGGTGATCGGCAGCACTTCGCGCGTCGATGAGGTCAGCCACAACTCGTCGGCGACGCGCAGTTCGGCGTCGGCAATGTCACGCAATTGGCATGGCATGCCGTGCGCTGCGGCCAGTTCGAGAACGAGATCGCAGGTAACTCCGGAAAGCATGCGGTGGTCCTGACACGGCGCCAGCAGCTCGCCGTCCTTGACCATGAAGATGTTCGACGTGGCCCCCTCGCTGAGCATGCCGTCGCGCAGCAGGATCGTTTCTGCACAACCGGCATCGATTGCCTGCTGGCGCAGCAGCACGTTGGGCAGCAGCGAGACCGTTTTCAGGTTGCAGCGCAACCAGCGATTGTCGACCGCACTGAGCACGGCAACACCGTTCTCGCGTTGCGCGGCCAGCGACGGCAAGGCAGTGGCAAAAATGAAGACCGTCGGCGGCAGCGCTCTCGGAAAGCTCTGGTCGCGCTTGCTGTCGGCGCCGCGAGTGACCTGCAGGTAGAGCGACTGATCGGCGAATTCATTTTCGCTGATTACCCGCTGCAGGCGTTCGCGCCACTCGGCGAAAGTATGCGGATTGGCCAGGGCAATGCCGTCGAGGGTGCGCTGCAGGCGGGCCAGGTGTTGTTCGAGCCGAAACGCACGACGTGCATAGACGGGGATCACTTCGTAGGCGCCGTCACCGAACAGGAAGCCGCGATCGAGCGGCGAGATCCTGGCCTCGTCAAGCGGCATGAACTGCCCGTTGAGATAGGCGGTCATCGGCAGCCTCCCTTCACCTCGGACGCCGCGCCTAGTTGAACCACATCCGGACGGTGTCCATGATCCGGCCAACGATTCCGGCGACCGGCACCGCTTCGAGCGCGACCACCGGATAGTCGCCGTAGGGCTTGCCATCGACGCTGACTTTCAGCGTCGCCAAGGGCTGCCCCAAGGTCACCGGCGCCAGCAAGGGCTGTTGGGAAACCAGTTCGGTCTTGATCTTCGGTCCGTAGCCCTTGGGCACGACAATCACCAGGTCGTCGGCAAAACCGATATTCACCGTCGCTTCCTTGCCCTTCCAGACTTTCAGATTGGAGACCGGGGCGTTCTTGGCGTACAACTGCACCCCGTCATAGAACTGGAAGCCGTAGTTGAGCAGCTTGAGCGACTCCTGGATGCGCACGCTCGACGACGACGCACCGAGAACCACCGACAGCAGGCGACGCGGACCGCGTTTTGCCGACGACACCAGACAGTAGCCGGCAGCCGCGGTGTAGCCGGTTTTCAGACCATCGACCGTCGGATCGATCCACAGCAGACGGTTACGATTCGGCTGCGTGATGTCGTTGTAGGTGTATTCCTTCATCGAGTAGTACTTGGCGTAGTCCTCGGGGAAATCGCGAATCAGCGCGCTGGCCAAAGTCGCCAGGTCGCGCGCCGTGGTGTAGTGCTCGGGGTCCGGCAAGCCGTTCGAGTTGCGGAAATTGGAACCCTTCATGCCCAGTCGATGCGCCTCGCGATTCATCATCTGGGCGAAGTTTTCCTCGTCGCCGGCAATGGCCTCGGACAAGGCCACGCAGGCGTCATTTCCCGATTGCACGATCATGCCCTTGAGCAAATCCTCGACCTTGACCTCGGTACCTACCTGGATGAACATCCGGGAACCGCCGGTCTTCCAGGCCTTGCGCGAAATGAGCACTTCCTGGTCAAGCTTGAGCGTTCCCTGCTTGAGAGCCGAGAACGCCAGATAAGCAGTCATCAGTTTGGTCAACGACGCCGGCTCGAGGCGCTCATCGGGCGCCTGGGCGGCCAGCTCCTGACCTGAAGTCATTTCGATCAGGAGCCATGACTTGGCGGCCAGCGCCGGCGGAATCGGCAACTGTTGGGCGATCGCCAGGATGGGAAGACAGAGCAGAACGGAAAGCAGGGATCGTAGCTTGAGCATGGCTGGGTTCACGGCAAAAGGGCGGATTATAGCAAGCCCTCTGGCGCGGGCCTGTAGCCATTTTGTGACCAGGGCACAACGCAGAATCCCGTCTTCCGTGATTTTGCGCACACTCGCCGCGGCCTGCCGGCACGTACGATGACGGCAGTTCCCTGCCCGCCTGCCCACTTGAAAGTGGCTTTCCCTGGACCGTATGCTGCCACCCTTTCGACCACTCTCAAGCTCTCTTGACCTGCAAGGTGCCTTTGCGCAACTGTCAAGACGCAGCTTCTCCAGCGACAGCCTGGACGACGCCTTGCGGCAACTCACCGCCGCAAGCGGGCGCATGCTGAACATCGAGCGGGTCAGCCTGTGGGGGCTGACTGCTCAGCGTGCAAGTCTGGAGTGCATTGATCTCTATGAGCTTTCCCGTAACCGGCACAGTATCGGCCTGACCCTGCATGCCGCTCGCCACCCCGAGTATTTCCAGGCACTGATCCGCGGCGAGCCGATCGTTGCCGATGACGCGATGACGCATCCCAGCACCCAGGCACTCACCGAGGACTACCTGCTGATGAACGGCATCAGCGCGCTCATCAACTCGCCGATTCATGTCAATGGAGAACTCCAGGGGGTGCTGTGTATCGAACGCGTCGGCCCGCACTCGGCGTGGACTTCGGTACAGCGGCTGTTCGCACACGCGGTGGCCAACCTGGTCAGCCTGGCGCTGGTCCAGCACCAGGTGCTGCAAATTGAGGAGGAACTGCGCGACGCGAACAGTCTGCGCCTGGCGCTCTTTACCGGGGCTCGTGACGCAATTCTCATTTCCGACGCCAGGACCGGGCATATTCTCGACGCCAACCCGCAGGCCGAGAAGCTGTTCGGACGGCAACTGCAGCAGCTCCTCGGTCTTCTGCAAAGCGAGCTGCATGCCGGTGGTGGCGGACTGGACATATGCCAACTGCTCACCCTGGGCCAGGTCAATGGCGTCGAGGCAGTGCGCAGCACGGTGGTCAACCGTGACGGCACGGTCATTCCGGTGGAGATCATCGGCCACGAAGTACAGCTCGAACAAGGCCGCAAGATCGTGCAGGGCGTTTTCCGTCCCCTGTCAACCGGGCAAGACCACGGCGAGAGCTGATCAGCGGTTGATGAAGGTCGGCTTGTAACCCAGCGCCAGGCGAATCCGCTCGGCAACTTTTTCGGCGTCGGCGCGGCTCCGATACGGTCCCATGTGCACGCGGTGCATGCCACCGCCGGCGTTGATCTGGATTCCCTCGTTCAGCCAATCGAGCTCACGCTGCAGATGCAGGCGCAGACTTTCGGCGTTTTCAGCGCTGGCGAAAGCACCGAGCTGCAGGAAGACGCCCGGCAGCGCCGCGGTCATGGCGGGCATCGCGGCCGGTACGGCCGCGGACGGCAGCGGCGACGGGCGCTCGGGAACGACCGCCGGCGACGACGAGGGCACCGACACCGCCTCGACACCAAGCTTGGCCGCCAGCAGTGCAATCTGGTCGCGCTCGCCGGGGAGCGGCGCTTGGTGCGGAAACGGTGCCGGCGCCGGGGCTGGTGCCGGCATCACCTGCGCGTAGGTCATGGTCGTCGCGCCATCCGGCAGAATCGAATCGACCTGCACCATGGTGCTGCCGCTGTCTACGTAGTCCAGCCGGTAAGCGGCGGCGTAGGAAAGGTCGATGACGCGGTCAGCATGGAAAGGACCACGATCGATGACCCGAACGACCACCGACCTGCCATTGCTGACGTTGGTCACCCGGACATACGAGGGAATCGCCAGGGTGGGATGCGCAGCGGTCATCGAGAACATGTCGTAGCGCTCGCCAATCGATGTCTTCTGGCCATGAAACTTCTTGCCGTACCAGCTGGCAATGCCGCGTTCCTGATACGCTGCAAGGCTGGTTTTTGGCTGGTAGGCCTTGCCGAGAACGACGTACGGACGATTGGCAAAACGATGCAGTGGCTCGAGCCTGGGTTGTGCGTCCGGAATGTCGTCGAGATTGTCGGGAATTTCATCGCCCGGCCCATCGTCCTTGTAATAGCCACCTCCGCGCTTCTGCACCACGCCCGACTTGCGGGCCAGCTTGCTGCGCTCGGCCGTCGCCTCGGATGAACGCGACGGCGAACCGCCGCAGGCGGTGAGCAATACTGGCAGGGCGAGCAGCGCGAGCGCCGCGCAGCAGCGCCGAGCAGTGGTCCATTCCGTTGTTTCTCGCCTCATGACCTGACCAACATCCTGTGCGTGTTGATACTCATCAGGATACCAATACCGACCGAAAGCGTCACCAGTGCGGTGCCGCCGTAACTCATGAACGGCAATGGCACGCCGACCACCGGCAAGATCCCGCTGACCATGCCCATATTGACGAAGACATAGGTAAACAGGCTCAGCGTCACCGAACCCGCCATCACCCGCCCGAAAAGCGTCGACGCCCTGGCCGCAATCATCAGCCCCCGGCCAATCATCAGCAGGTAGAGCACGAGCAGAATGCCGTTGCCGAGCAAACCGCGCTCCTCCGAAAATACGGCCAGGATGAAGTCCGTGTGGCGCTCGGGAATGAACTCCAGGTGAGTCTGCGTGCCGGCCAGCCAACCCTTGCCGAAATTGCCACCGGAGCCGATGGCGATGGTCGACTGGATGATGTGATAGCCCGACCCAAGCGGATCGGTCGTCGGGTCGACCAGGGTCAGGATGCGTTTTCGCTGGTAGTCATGCAGCATGCCCCAGGCAAAAGGTGTGGCAGCGCTGGCGAGCGCCAACAGGCCGCCGATCACCCGCCAGGGAAGACCCGCGAAGAAGATCACGTAGAAACCGGCAGCGCCAACGAGAATCGCCGTTCCCAGGTCGGGTTGTTTGGCGATCAGCGCGAAAGGCACCAGTAGCAGCAGGCTGGCGACGACGTAGTGGCGAAACTTGAGCACCGCTTCGTTCTTGTGGAAGTACCAGGCGAGCATCAGTGGCACGGCTATCTTGAGGACTTCGGAGGGCTGTATGCGGGTGAATCCGAGCGACAACCAGCGCCGGGCACCATTGACCTTGATCCCGAAAAAAAACACCAGAATCAGAAGCACGACGCCAACAAGGTACAGTGGCACGCCGAAACGCATCAGCTTCTGCGGGGGAACCTGCGCCACCGCCCACATCGCAAACAACCCGATCGCCATATTGAGCATCTGCGCCAGGAGATGGCTGTTGGCATCATAGGTCGCGCTATAGACGGTCGTCAGCCCGACTGCCATCAGCGTGAGGGTAATCAGCAGAAGTGGCGCGTCGACATGCGCGACGAGGCCGCGCCAGACACGCGCCAGGAATTCGTGCATCAGCTAGTCCTCCTTGACATCATCTTCCGCTGCCGCGCCCTTGGGGAGCTTGCCGAGCAGATAATAATCGATCACCATGCGCGCGATCGGCGCCGCCGACTGGGCACCAAAGCCGCCATTCTCGACGATCACGGCCAAGGCGATCTTCGGCTCGTCAGCGGGCGCAAAGGCGATGAACAGAGCATGGTCACGCAGTTCCTTCCGTATTGCCGACTCCTTGTAGGTGCTGCCTTTCAGACTGTACACCTGCGCCGTACCCGTCTTCCCTCCCGACGTGTAGCCGGCACCGGCGAAGGCGCGCGCGCCCGTGCCCTGGGTGTTAACGCCAATCATCGCGTTCTTGATGGTCTCGACATGCTGCGGCTTCCACGGCAGCCGGCGCATGGGCTCCGGCTCGATCATCGTCTTTTCGCCACTGCGGCTGTCGGTAATGTACTTGACGAGATGGGGGCGGAACATGACGCCCTTGTTGGCAACGGTGGCCGTCGCCTGCGCCAGCTGAATCGGCGTGTAGGAATTGTAACCCTGGCCGATGCCGATCGAGACCGTCTCGCCGGCATACCATTTCTGCTGCTCGGGCCTGCGGAAGCGGCGCTTCTTCCACTCGGGAGACGGCAGCACGCCTTCCGATTCACCCTCGATGTCGACGCCGGTGCGCTGACCGAATCCCAGCTGACCCATGAAGCGGGCAATGGCATCGATACCCATGTCAGTGGCGAGCTGATAGTAGTAGGTGTCGCACGACTGAACGATCGACTTGTACATATCTACCGTTCCGTGCCCACCCACCTTGTCGTCCCGGAAATGGTGCCCGCCAAAGTTGAAGAATCCCGGGTCGGAAATGCTCTGGCCCGCCGTGCGCCTGCCCGTTTCGAGTCCTGCCAGGGCCATGAACGGCTTGAACGTCGAACCGGGCGGATAGGTTCCATTCAGCGCGCGGTTAAGCATCGGCCTGTCACGTGATTTGTTGAGCACATCCCAGTCCTCGTTGCGAATACCATCGATGAACAGATTCGGATCGAAAGTGGGACTGGAGACCAGCGCCAGAATGCCGCCGGTCGACGGCTCGATGGCAACCAGGGCACCGCGGCGGTCGCCAAAGGCTTCTTCGGCCACCTCCTGCAACTTGACATCCAGCGTCAGGGTCAGGTGGCTGCCCTGGACCGGAGGGGTGCGCGACAGACTGCGGATGGCTCTGCCGCCGGCGTCGATCTCGACCTGCTCGTAGCCCGTCTCGCCGTGTAACGCGAACTCGTACTTCTGTTCGAGGCCGGTCTTGCCGATATGGTCGGTCCCCTTGTAATTGGCCGCCTCCTCGCTCTCGGCTATCTTCTCGAGATCACGCTTGTTGATGCGATTGATGTAGCCGATGGCGTGCGACGCGGTCGACCCGAGGGGATACTGACGGAACAGACGAGCCTTGACTTCGACACCCGGGAAGAGATAGCGGTTGGCCGCAAAGCGTGCGACCTCTTCTTCGGTCAAGCGCGTCCGAATGGGCAGGCTTTCAAAGGTCTTGCCCTCGTCCAGCAACTTGCGAAAACGCCGCCGATCCTTGGACTCGATTTCAATCAGCTTACCCAGACCGTCGATCGTCGCTTCCAGGTCGTCGACCTTCGACGGTGTGATTTCCAGGGTGAAGGCGGAGTAATTACGCGCCAGGACGATTCCGGCGCGATCGACAATGACCCCCCGGTTGGGAACGATCGGCACGACCGATATGCGGTTGTCTTCGGCGCGCGTGCTGTAGTAATCGTGCTGAACGACCTGCAGATAGAAAAAGCGGGCGCCCAACAAGGACAACGCCGCGAGTACCGCGACCGCCGCCAGAACGACACGAAAATGGAAGCGGGAAAGTTCTCGATCCGAGGCATGAAGTGACGACTGACGAGCTAGCACGGCAGACTCCTCAGCGTCCGGGAAGCGGCTGCGCGCGGCAGCCCGAAGGCCAGAGCGCGCCTAGATATGCGTGCGTCGAACCGGTTCCCAGCCATTCACAGCGGTCGGTTTTCATCGCGATCAACCGGCTGATGCTGCGGCAGCAGGAGGATGAGCGTCAGCAGCGGCCACAAGAAAGTCGCCAGAAAAGGCCCGAGAAAGTACGCCATCCCCGGCAGGTCGGCACCCACCATCGCCCACACCGCGAACTGCACCAACTGGACCAGCAGCAATAGCGGAAACACCTGCAGCGCTTGCTGCCCGAGAGGAAACCACAGAATTCGCCGTGACAGCGCCGTGCCGCCGTAGGCGGCCAGCACGTAGGCCAGTGCATGCTGGCCCAACAAGCTGGCATCGGCAACGTCCATCGCCAAACCAAGCAGAAAGGCCAGACCCATACCGACCAGGCGAGGCTCGCGAACACTCCAGAAAACAATCACCAGCGCCAGCCAATCCGGCACGCCAGGCCAGACCGACGTCGGCAGGAAGTTGAGCAGCAAGGCCAGCAACAGGCTGCAGCCAATGAACCACGGGCGAACCGGCAGCAGAATACGCGATGAGGAGTAGCTGGTCTGCATCTCGTTCAGTCCTTCTTCGGGCGCTTCTTCTTCGTGCGCGTGCTTTTTGACGAAGCCGCTGCATTCTTGCCGGCGACTTCTTCGGCCAGCTCCTCGGGCAAAGCCACCGGTGGACGCGGATCGAGGATCATCACTTCGCTGAAGTGCTCGACACCGGCCACGGGAGAGCAGCGGATCTGGGCAAAGGTGTAGGTGGTATCACTGGCGATGTGCACCACCGTGGCAACCGGAAAACCGGGCGGAAAAATCCCGTCCAGCCCCGACGTTACCAGCACATCGCCGCTCCGAATATCGGCGTTGAGGGGCATGAAACGCAGCTCGAGCTCACCGTTGCCAAGCCCGAAAACCACCGAGCGCATGCCGGTGCGCAGGACCTGCACCGGCACCGCCTGCTCCTTGTCGGTGATCAAAGTGACTTCGGCGACGAAGGGGAAAACGCGCGTGACCTGCCCGACGATGCCAATGTCGTCGACCACGGGTTGCCCGGCGATCACCCTGTCCTGCTGGCCCTTATCGACGATCACGCGGCGGGCGTAGGGATCGCGTGCCGAATAGAGAATACGCGCGACCTGGCCGCTGACCTGCTGCCGCTCCTTGACACCGAGCAGCTTTCGCAAGCGCTCGTTCTCGGCCTCGACGTGCTGGCTGCGCTGCAGCATCGCCGCGTGCTCCAGTCGCCCGCGCTGCAACTCTGCGCTCTCCGTCTGCAAGCGAGCGGCGCTGGCGAAATAGCTTCTGGCATTGTCCAGGAACTGCGCCGGCAGATGCGCCAGACTCTGCACCGGACGGGTGAACATCGACAGCCCCTGGCGCAGCACCTCGAGCGTCTGGAAGCGAGCATCGACGACCAGCAGGGCCAGCGACAGCGCCACGTAAAACGACAGCAGCGCGAGCGGGGCCGGCCCGCGCTTGAAAAAAGGCGGCGGCTGATCGTCCATCAATCGATCATCGAGGCGAGCAAGCTACGGCGCGCAGGCCGTTGCACCTCAATCGGAAGCGAAAATGCTGCCGAGATTGTCCATCTTCTCGAGCGCCAGCCCACAACCCCTGGCCACGCAGGTCAGCGGCTCCTCGGCAACGATCACCGGCAAGCCTGTCTCCTCCATCAGCAGACGATCGAGGTCGCGCAGCAGGGCGCCACCACCGGTCAGCACCATCCCCTTGTCGGCAATGTCCGCACCGAGTTCCGGCGGCGTCTTCTCGAGCGCCGACTTGACAGCCGACACGACGCTGTTCAACGGTTCGGTAAGCGCTTCGAGAATTTCATTCGACGAGATGGTGAACTTGCGCGGAATACCTTCGGCCTTGTTGATTCCCGAAACCTCCATCTCGCGCACTTCGGCACCGGGGAAAGCCGAACCGATATGCTTCTTGATGTTCTCGGCGGTGTTCTCGCCGATCAGCATGCCGTAGTTGCGGCTGATGTAATTCATGATCGCTTCGTCGAGCTTGTCGCCACCGACACGAACCGAACCGGCATAGACCATGCCACCGAGCGAGATGACGCCGACTTCGGTCGTTCCCCCACCGATATCGACGACCATCGAACCGGTCGGCTCGGCAACCGGCAGACCGGCGCCGATCGCTGCCGCCATCGGCTCCTCGATCAGAAAGACCTGACTCGCACCAGCGCCGATTGCCGACTCGCGGATGGCGCGGCGCTCGACCTGCGTCGAACCCGAGGGCACGCAGATGATGATCCGCGGCGAGGGCGACAGCAGTCTCGAGTCGTGCACTTTCTTGATGAATTGCTTGAGCATCTGCTCGGTCACCGTGAAGTCGGCAATCACGCCATCCTTCATCGGCCGAATGACGGTAATGGCGCCAGGCGCCTTGCCAAGCATTTCCTTGGCGGCCTTGCCGACGGCCTGAATGGTTTTTTTGGAACTCGGTCCGCCTTCGGTCCTGATGGCGACCACTGACGGCTCGTCGAGAACGATCCCCTTCGAGCGAACATAGATCAGCGTGTTGGCCGTGCCTAGGTCGATGGCGAGATCGTTCGAGAAATAACTACGCAGAAAACTGAACATGCTGGCGAAATCCGTGATAGCCCCGCAGGGGCTGCGGTGGGAAAAACTTTTATGATACCTTATATGGCTACCTCGTTTAACACCTTAGTGATTTCCCAGCCATGTCGCTCACCCTAGAACAGGTCCACCGCGTTGCCCACCTTGCCCGAATTGAAATCAGCGACGGCGAAGCGCAGAGCACTCTCGGCCAGCTCAACGAAATTTTTTCCCTCATCGAAGAGATGCAGGCCGTCGACACAAGGGGCGTCGAGCCGATGGCCCACGCTCAGGACGTCGCCCAGCGCCTGCGCGCTGACCGCGTCAGCGAGACGGGCAAGATCGAACAACGCGCTGCATTTCAGGAAGTTGCGCCGGAAACCGAGGCCGGCCTGTACCTGGTCCCGAAAGTCATCGAATGATCGCCGCTAGTCTGCAGGTGCTTGCCAGGGCACTGGCCAAAAGAGAAGTGTCGAGCGTCGAGTTGACTCACCTCTACCTCGAACGCATTGCCCGTCACAACCCGCAGCTCAACGCTTTCATCAGCGTCGACGAAGCCTGCAGCGTGGCCCAGGCGCGCGCCGCCGACGAGCGCCTGGCGAAAGGCGAAGGCGGTCCGCTGACCGGCATCCCGATCGCCCACAAGGACATCTTCTGCGCCCAGGGCTGGCTGACCACCTGCGGGTCAAGGATGCTGAACAATTTTGTCAGCCCCTACGACGCGGCGGTGATCACCCGTTTCAAGGCGGCGGGCGCAGTGCTGCTCGGCAAGACCAACATGGATGAGTTCGCGATGGGTTCGTCGAACGAGACCTCGTTCTACGGCCCGGTGAGGAACCCCTGGAATGCTGACTGCGTTCCCGGTGGATCTTCCGGAGGCTCGGCCGCGGCCGTCGCCGCCGGCCTCGCTCCGGCAGCCACCGGCACCGACACCGGCGGTTCGATCCGCCAGCCCGCCGCGCTATGCAACCTGACCGGGATGAAGCCAACCTATGGCGTCGTCTCACGCTACGGCATGATCGCTTTCGCCTCCTCCCTCGACCAGGCCGGCCCGCTGGCTCGTTCGGCCGCCGACTGCGCGCTGTTGCTCAACGCCATGGCCGGCTTCGACGAGCGCGACTCGACCAGCGTCGACCGTCCAAGCGAGGATTACGGCCGAGAAATCAATGCCGCCGCTGGCGACAGACCCCTGGCCGGACTGAAAATCGGCCTGCCGGTAGAATTCTTCGGCGAAGGCTGCAGCCCGGAAGTGATGCACCTGGTCGAAGCGGCGATTGCCGAGTACCGGAAGCTCGGCGCCGAAACGGTCGCCGTCAGCCTGCCGAGCATGCAGCTCTCGGTTGCCGCCTATTACGTGATCGCGCCGGCCGAAGCCAGCTCGAATCTGGCGCGCTTCGACGGCGTGCGCTACGGCTACCGTGCCCCCGAGTACCAGGACCTCAACGACATGTACAGCAAGAGCCGCGCACAGGGTTTCGGCGCCGAGGTCAAACGGCGCATCCTGATCGGCACCTACGTCCTCTCGCACGGCTACTACGACGCCTACTACCTGCAGGCCCAGCGCATTCGCCGGCTGATCGCCAACGATTTCGCCAAGGCTTTTGGGCAGTGCGACGTGATCGTCGGGCCGACCAGCCCGAGTACGGCCTTCAAGCTCGGCGAGAAGGCCGCTGACCCGGTGCAGATGTACCTCTCGGACATCTATACCATCGCCGTCAACCTGGCCGGCCTGCCGGCCATTTCGATTCCCTGCGGCTTCGCTGGCGGCCTGCCGGCGGGCCTGCAACTGATCGGCAACTATTTCGCCGAGACGCAGCTGCTGAATGTCGCCCACCGCTATCAACAGGCGAGCGACTGGCACGTGCAGCGGCCAGCCGGCTTTGACTGATGCGCGAGCCCGCGCGCCGAGCCGGCTCTCCCCCTATCGCGCGTTGGCAGCCTGCCGTGGGCGTCGTTCTTGAAGAGTGAGTAAGCAGTGATGAAAGCATGGGAAGTGGTCATCGGCATCGAGACGCACGCGCAGCTGTCGACGCAAGCGAAGATCTTCTCGGGTAGCTCGACGGCCTTCGGCGCCGAGCCCAACGTCCAGGCCAATGCCGTCGACATTGCCCTGCCCGGCGTGCTGCCGGTGCTCAACAGGGGTGCCGTCGAATGCGCGATTCGCTTCGGCCTGGCGGTCGGCGCAAAAATCGCGCCGCGATCGGTTTTCGCGCGCAAGAACTACTTCTACCCCGACCTCCCCAAGGGTTACCAGATCAGTCAGTACGAATTGCCGGTCGTTGTTGGTGGCCAGCTGGCGATCGTGGTGGGCGAGAGCGAGCGAGTGGTCAACCTGACCCGCGCCCACCTCGAGGAAGACGCCGGCAAATCCCTGCATGAATGCCCGGGGGCGAATTTCCATGGGCGCACGGGAATCGATCTCAACCGCGCCGGAACGCCACTGCTGGAGATAGTCACCGAGCCCGACATGCGCTCGTCGGCCGAGGCCGTCGCCTACGCCCGTGCACTGCACGCGCTGGTGCGCTGGATCGGCATCTGCGACGGCAACATGCAGGAGGGCTCGTTCCGCTGCGACGCCAACGTTTCCGTTCGCCCGATCGGCCAGACGGAATTCGGAACGCGGCGCGAAATCAAGAACCTGAACTCCTTTCGCTTCATGCAGCAGGCGATCGACTACGAAGTGCAATGGCAGATCGCCACCCTAGAGGATGGTGGCACGATCGAACAGGCAACGGTCCTCTTCGATCCGCAAAGCGGCGAAACACGCGCCATGCGCTCCAAGGAAGACGCCCACGATTACCGCTACTTTCCCGACCCCGATCTGCTGCCGCTGGTCATCGATCGCCAGTGGGTCGACGAGATTGCCCGGCAGATGCCCGAACTGCCGGTGGCGCGGCGCGATCGCCTGGCCACGGACTATGGGCTCTCGGCCTACGACGCAAAACTCCTGACCGCCTCGCTCGAACTTGCCACGTACTACGAAACGGCCGTTGCCGCCGCCGGTAGCTCGGGCGCCAAGGCTTGCGCCAACTGGGTAATGGTCGACCTGACCGCCCGTCTCAACAAGGAGGAACGCGACATCGGCCAGTCGCCGGTCAGCGCGGAACAGCTCGGCGGCATGGTCGCGCGCATCGTCGATGGCACGATCTCGACCAATATTGCCCGCAGAGTGTTCGACGCCCTGTGCAACGGCGAAGGCCGTTCCGCCGACGAGATCATCGCCAGCCAGGGCCTGCAGCAGATCACCGATGGCGATGCGCTGGAAACGCTGATTGACGAACTACTGGCGACCAATGCGGCGATGGTCGCAGAATTCAGGTCGGGCAAGGAGAAAGCCTTCAACGCGCTGGTCGGCCAGGCGATGAAGGCGACACGAGGCAAGGCCAACCCACAACAGGTCAACGCGCTGCTGCGCAAGAAGCTCGGCTGACCGGTTCGCTGCACGCGGGCGCCGGCAGCACCAGCCGTGTTCCTTGCGCCGCGCGCTCAGCGCCGTTGGGCAGCCCGCTTGGAGATATCGCGAAAACGGCGCAAGTCCTCGTCGTACTTGAGACGAACGGCTTCCTGATCTTTTCTCTTGGACTCGATCACCGACTCCTGCGCCCGGATCTCGTAGTCCGCGTCGCGCAAGCCCTTGGCAACGTCCGCCGGCAGACGCCGATTCCTGTAGAACTCCGCCTCGTTTTCGAACGTCTTGCGGCGCTTGCGAATTTCGACGATCCGCTCCTCGGCCGCCTTGATCGCCGTATCGAGATCACCCAGCGTGCGGCTGCGCATGACTTCGATATCTTTCTCGCTACCGTAGGTATTGAGCAGCGCCTGATCCTTGCGTCTCTGCTCGTTCTCGAGACGCTCGCGCTCCTGCTGCTGCCGTTCTTCGACCGCTTTCGCTGCGCGCTCCTCGGCGGTCAGCGGCGCATCGACGAGTCTCGATGTCCTGCCGGATTGGCCAAGTTCGCGATAGGCGCGCCCGTAACACGCCGACGGCAGAATGTCACCGCAGACCTGCTTGCCCGTTTCGTCGTGGCAACAGAAGATCCGCGCTGCGGCGATACTGGAACCAGTACCCCCCACCGCCAGCGACATCAGCAAGGCGAAGCTAGCTGCTGCGCGCAACGCCGTATTCCTGTCGATAGCGCTCGACGGCCACCTCGCTCTGCGTGAAATCCGGACGGCCATGAAGAAAGCTCAGCAAGTCGTCCACACTGGCAACAGCGATGACTGGAATATCGTAGTCGCGCTTGACTTCCTGCACCGCAGACAAGGCGCCGCGACCCCGTTCCATACGATCAAGCGCAATCACCACCCCGCAGGGCGTAGCGCCTGCGGCAGCGATCAGGTCGACCGATTCGCGAACCGAGGTGCCGGCCGAAATGACGTCATCGACGATCAGCACTCGCCCCGCCAACGGCGCGCCAACAATGTTGCCGCCTTCGCCATGATCCTTGGCTTCCTTGCGGTTGAACGAGAAAGGCAGGTTGCGGCCGGCGCGCGCCAAGGCGACGGCAATCACCGCAACCAGCGGAATGCCCTTGTAGGCCGGCCCGAACAAGCAATCGAAGCGGATACCGCTGACGCCGATCGCCTTGGCGTAGAATTCCGCCAGCCGGCCGAGCGCCGCACCGTCGTTGAACAGGCCAGCGTTGAAGAAGTACGGAGAAAGCCGCCCCGCCTTGGTCTTGAACTCACCAAAGCGCAACACGTCTCGCCCGACAGCAAACTCGATGAATTCCTGACGAAAGTCCATACCGCCTTTTTCTGAAGCAGGGCCGTTCCCGGCCCGGTGCCCTATGTTACGCATCATTACCCTGAATCTCAACGGCATTCGCTCGGCCTGGCGCAAGGGAGTTCTTCCCTGGGCCAGCGCGCAGAATGCTGACATCATCTGCCTGCAGGAACTCAAGGCTCAACACGCAGACCTCAGCGACGAAATGCAGGCCCCCGACGGTTTCCATGCCTACTACCGCTGCGCGGAGAAGAAAGGCTACAGCGGCGTCGGCCTGTGGTGCCGCAAGAAGCCCGAACGGATCAGCGACATGCTCGGCAGCAGCGAGTTCGACGCCGAGGGACGCTATCTGCGTGCCGATTTTGGCAGGCTGTCGATTGTCTCGCTGTATCAGCCCTCCGGCTCCAGTTCCGAGTTACGACAGGAAGCAAAATACCGCTTCATGGCCTTGATCGACCCGCATCTGCGCGCGCTCGCCCGTAGCGGGCAGGAGGTCATCGTTTGCGCGGACTGGAACATCGCCCACCAGGAAATCGACCTGCGGAACTGGCGGAGCAACCGCAAGAACTCGGGATTTCTGCCCGCCGAGCGCGCCTGGGTAAGCCGCTTAATGGATGACGGAGGCTGGTGCGACGTGTACCGGCGATTGCACCCGACCATTGGCGAGGAAGGGTACACCTGGTGGTCGAACCGCGGCCAGGCATGGGCCAACAACGTCGGCTGGCGACTCGACTACCAGCTCGCCACCGCGGCCATCGCCGCAACGGCCACGAGCGCCGCGGTCTATAAGCAGCAGCGCTTCAGTGATCATGCGCCGCTGACCATCGACTACAATTTCGACCTTCACGGGTAAAGCCCCTGCAGACCCCAGGAGCGCCGGGCACATGCCCTTGGCGCTCAGGGCAGGAGACTATGTCTTTTGCGAGCGTGCATTGATCTTGAGTGCGTAGTTCTATAATCTGAAACATCCATGATGAATCGTTTGCCGGGCCACGACTCCTCTTCGCTCTTCGCTCTTCGCACTTTCCTATTCCTGCATCGCCATTGCCCTGCCCCTCTTTTCCTGATCACTTTCTACTGCGAGGTCTACCATGCCCGACGTCAACAGCGAACTTTCCACCGCCAGCAAACAGAAGCTGGTCTCCGACATGAAGATCGTGGTTTCCGACGCAGAGGAAATTCTGCGCGCCACCGCCGGCGTTGCCGGCGAGAAGATGGGCGACCTGCGCGAACGTATTGGCGAGAGCCTGCGCGACGCCAAGCTTCGCCTGGCCGATGCTGAAGTGGCGGTCGTCGATAGAACCAAGGCAGCGGCACGTGCCACCGACGACTTCGTGCACGAGAATCCGTGGCGAGCCGTCGGCGTCGCGGCCTTCGTCGGCCTGCTGCTCGGTGCGCTCATCAGTCGCCGCTAGGCATAGCCCAGCGCCATGAGCGACACAGGGGTCAGCGCTGGGAACGGCCGCAGCGGCCTGCTCGCCGGTGCCAGGAATGCTGCGCTTGCACTGCTCGGCACCGGACGGACGCGGCTCGAACTCCTGGGCAATGAGCTCAAGGAGGAAAAGCTGCGCGCCGTCCGTCTGCTCCTCCTCTCGCAGATGCTGGCCTTCTGCCTGGCACTGGGCACGATTCTGCTGGTGGGTTTGCTGGTCATCGTGTACTGGGACCAGCGCGTCGTCATCCTGGCCTCGGGCAGCGTGCTGTTCATTGCTGGCAGTGGCCTTGCCTACCTGGCCCTGCAGCGGGCCATGCGCCGACCCGATCATCTTTTCGCAGCCAGCCTGGCCCAACTCGAAGAGGATCTTCGCCAACTGAAACGCACGGCCGGCGATGAATCAAGAGCTGATTGACATCGCCGTCGAGCGCGGCCGACTGATCGAGCGCATCAGCAACCAGCGACAAATACTGGCTCGCGACCTGCAGCCCGTTGCTGGAACCCTGCACACCGCCGATCGCGCAATCACTAGCGTTCGCCAGGGCACCGCTTACCTCAAACAACACCCCGAAATCGTCGCCGTCGGCGTCGCTCTGCTGATCGTCGTCAAACCCGGCCGCGTGTGGCGCTGGAGCAAACGTGGCTACTTCGCCTGGCGCGCCCTGAGCGCGCTGCGCCGACAGTTGACCGATCTTGGCGTACTCGCTCGCCAGCGACCGTAGCTAGCGGCACCCAGGGCGGCCGCCAAGGCCGTCAGCGTGGTCGTCAGCCCGGCCGGCAGCGCCGCGCCACACCGCGGTGCCTTCACGGCCAGACGCCAAGCGCAACAAGCTGCCGGTTGGCGGCTTCCGCCCAGCCACGGTTGGCCGCCGGGCTGGCCGGACTCGGATGCAGCACTCGCCCGATCTTGACGCCTGTCCCGGCCAGTGCCGCCAGCGCCCGCGCCTCGGCAAAAGCGCCGACGCCAATCACCCATTCCGGCTGCAGAGCGGCGACCACGGTCCGCAGGTGGCTATCGCAGGCGGCACGCAAGGCCGCTCCCTCTTCGGCGGGCAACTTGTCCGGGGTGAGATTGCGAGCACGCTCAAAGAAGGCCAGGGGACAGTAATTGGCGACAAAATGATCGGCAAAGAAGCGCTCGGCGCAGCCAAAACGGTCGCGGAACAATCCCCACAGGCGCCGCCCGCTGACCTCTGAACGCGTGCAGGCGAATCCTTCGATCGGCCGCCAGGGATTCTCCAGCGCCGGCTTCTCAACGGTCGCCACGATTCCCAGCCAATCGCGCACCATCGCAATCTCGCCGAAAGGCACACCGCACTGGACCATCCCGAAAGGGCCGGGATTCATGCCGAGAAACAGCACCCGGCGACGGCCGACAGCATAGCGCCGCAGGTACATCTCATGCGCCGCCCAGGCGTAAGTCAGCGGGTCGTAGGTATGGCTGACCGGCGGAGAAAAGCGCAACGCGGCGAGCCCTGCCGACAGCTGTCGGGCGGCAGCGATCAGTGTTTCGGCGACGCCGGTGTCTCGTTCCATGGAGCGACTTTCAAGAGCAACAGCATGCCCGGGAGCGCCAGCCCGAAACACAGGAAGAAGAAGCTCACCCAGCCCAGCGACTCGACCAGTGCGCCAGCCGTGGCGTTGATGAAGGTGCGCGGAACGGCCGCCAGGCTGGTGAACAAGGCGAACTGGGTGGCGGTAAACGCCGGGTTCGTGGCCCGCGCGATGAACGCCGTAAACGCTGCCGTACCAAGCCCGACCCCCAGGTACTCGGCGGCGATGACGCTCGCCAGCGCCACTCGATCAATGCCCTCGATGCTCGGCTGCACGCCGCGCCAGGCCAACCAGGCGAAACCGAGAATGGTCGCCATCTGCACCACGCCGAACAGCCAAAGTGCGCGGTTGATACCCAGGCGCACCATCCACAGACCGCCAAGCAGGCCGCCAAATACCGCCGGCCACAGGCCAGCGTGCTTGGCGATCACACCGATGTCGGTCATGCTGTAGCCGAGGTCGAGGTAGAACGGCGTCGACAGGCTGGTGGCCAGCGAATCGCCAAGCTTGTAGAGAAAGATGAAGCCAAGAACCAGCGCGGCTCCCAGCCAGCCTTTGCGGCCAATGAATTCGTGAAAGGGCTCGATGACCGCTGCGCGCAGGGTCTTGGGGGACGCTGCCGCGAGCGGTTCGTCGACCAGCAACACCATCACCATCCCGGGAACCATGAAGGCGGCGGTAATCCAGAAGACCTGCGCCCAGGGAATCAGGTCGGCCAGGATCAGCGACAGCGATCCCGGCACCAGTCCCGCGATCCGGTAGGCATTGACATGCACGGCGTTGCCAAGCCCGAGTTCTTCGTCATGTAGAATTTCGCGGCGAAAGGCATCCAGGGCGACATCCTGCGTCGCCGAAAGGAAGGCCAGCGCGACCGAGAGCCAGATCACCGGCGTCAGATTGGTCGCCGGCGAGAAGCCGCCAAGCAGACCGATCGACAAGAGCAGGCCAATCTGCGAAACCAGCATCCAGCCCCGTCGGCGACCGAGCGGCAGGCGATAGCGATCGAGCAGCGGCGCCCAGAGAAATTTCCAGGTATAGGGAAACTGGATCAGGGCGAAGAAACCGATGATCTTGAGGTCGACGCCGTCACTGCGCAGCCAGGCCGGAAGCAGGTTCAGCAAGAGGTACAGTGGCAAACCTGAACTGAACCCGGTGAACACACAGATGAGCATCCGCCGCGTCAGCAGCAGGCGCAACCAGTCAGGCGTCAAGATTTTCGTCCGAGCCGATAGAAAGCCAGGCTGCCGTTCAGGTTCGGGTCGTCGGCCACCTCCCGGCCAGCCTCGTCGAAGGCCAGACGCTCACGAATCTCGATACCGAGCCGGCCACACAGGTCTTCGAAATCGACGATCGTGAAAAAGCGCACGTTCGGAGTGTCGAACCAGTCGTAGGGCAGATCCTCGGAGACCGGCATGTGCCCGGCGGCAATCGCCGCGCGGTTGCTGCGGTAAGCGAAGTTCGGGAAGCTGACCACCGCTTCGTGAGCGACGCGCAACATCTCGCTGAGAATGCGCTCGGTGGTATGCATGGTCTGCAAGGCCTGCGAAATGATCGCGCGATCGAAAGAGTGGTCCTCGAAGCCCTGCAGGCCGGATTCGATGTTCATCTGGATCACGTCGACGCCGTTGCGAATACAGCCGAGAACGCTTTCCTGGTCGATTTCGACGCCATAGCCGGTCACATCGCGCGTCTCGTCGAGGTAACGCAACAACCTGCCGTCGCCACAACCAAGGTCGAGAACGCGCTCGCCGGGTTGCAGCCAGTTCGCGATCACCGCGAAATCGAAGCGCTCGCGCTGCTCGGCCTTGACTCTCCTCTCGTGCTCGGTCATACGGCGATGTTCTCCAGATAGGCGCGCAGCAGGGCGTGATAATGCTGATCGTCGAGGAGGAAGGAATCGTGGCCGGCGTCGCAGTCGATCTCCGCATACACGACGCGCAGGCGGTTCTGCAGCAGCGCGAAGACGATTTCCCGTGAACGCGCCGGTGCAAAACGCCAGTCGGTCGAAAAGCTGGCGACGAAGAACCTCGCCTTGGCACGTGCCAGGGCGCTCGGCAGGTGCCCGGCGTAGGCGTAGGCGGGGTCGAAGTAGTCGAGCGCCTTGGTCATCATCAAATAGGTATTGGCGTCGAAGAAAGCGGCGAACTTGTTGCCCTGATAGCGCAGGTAGGACTCGATTTCGAAGTCCACGTCGTAGCTGAACTTGTGCTCGCCATGGCGCAGCTGCCGACCAAACTTCTCGGCCATCTGACTATCCGAGAGATAGGTGATATGGCCAACCATTCGCGCCAGCCGCAAGCCACGCGTCGGCAACACCCCGTGTTCGGCGTAGTGCCCGCCATGGAAATCCGGATCGGAGATGATCGCCTGCCGCGCCACCTCGTTGAAGGCGATGTTCTGCGCCGAAAGCTTGGGTGCCGAAGCGATGACCATCGCGTGCCGGATGCGGTCGGGGAACTGCAACGACCATTCGAGCGCCTGCATGCCACCGAGGCTGCCGCCAAGCACTGCCGCCCAGGTGTCGATGCCCAGATGGTCGGCCAGCCTGGCTTGCGCTGCGACCCAGTCCTCGACGGTGACCAGGGGAAAATCAGCGCCGTAGCGCTTGCCGGTCTCCGGCTTGATCGACAGCGGGCCGGTCGAACCGTAGCAACCGCCCAGATTGTTGACCCCGATGACAAAGAACTTGTTGGTATCGAGTGGCTTGCCGGGTCCGACCAGGTTGTCCCACCAGCCGATGTTCTCGCGATCGTCGGCATAGAAGCCGGCGACGTGGTGACTGCCGGCCAGCGCATGGCAGACCAGCACGGCGTTGGAATGGTCCGCGTTGAGCGTGCCATAGCTTTCGTAGGCGAGCTCGAAACCGGGCAGCACTGCACCGCTCTTCAGTGTCAGCGGCGTGTCGAAGCGCACGCGCTGCGGCGTAACGAGTCCGACAGAGTTCTCTGGTGACATCGCGATCGTTTGAGTAACCGAGGCAGGAGAAAAAAAAACCCAGTCAGCTGGCAAGGCGGACCGGGCGTGCCGCGCTTTAGCCGTATTTATAGGGCGCCCGCAAGCTGATCGTTCAAATCGGCGCCAAGGCCGCGAAAGTTACCCGCAGCCTGCGAAAAAGTCAATTCAGGCGTTGAGTTTGTCGAGCTGCTCGCGTATCTTCCCGGGCTCCTCGTGGCGCAGCAAACGGCGAACGATCGGCGCCAGCTCCGCACAGTTGCTCTGCATGATGCGCTGCTTGACCGACAGGATCTGCGCCGGATGCATCGAAAACTGGCGCAGGCCCATCCCCAGCAGCAGGCGCGTCAGCTGGGGGTCGCCGGCCAGTTCGCCACAGATGGAAACCGGGATGTGCACCTTTTCGGCACTGGCGATGGTGTGCGCCAGGAGCATCAGGACGGCCGGATGCAACGGATCGTAGAGGTGTGCCACCTGCTCGTCGCTGCGATCGATGGCCAGCGTGTACTGAATCAGGTCGTTGGTACCGATCGACAGGAAGTGAAGGCGGCGCAGAAAGAGTCCGACCGCCAGCGCTGCAGCCGGGATCTCGATCATCGCCCCGACTTCGATCGCCTCGTCGAACGGGCAGTTCTCGCCGCGCAGGGTCGCCTTCGCGCGCTCGATGGCCGCCAGCGTCTGGTCGATCTCGTGCGCCTGCGAAAGCATCGGAATCAGCAACTTGATCTTGCCGAAGTGCGATGCGCGCAGGATGGCGCGCAACTGCGTCTGGAACATCTTCGATTCGGCGAGCGACAGCCGGATCGCGCGCAGGCCGAGCGCCGGATTGCTTTGCATGCGCTCCCCGGCGACTTTCTCCGGATGCAGGTCCTTGTCGTAACCGAGATCGAAAGTACGGATGGTGACCGGGCGGCCGATCATGCCCTTGACCACCGTTCGGTAGGCCTCGAACTGTTCGTTTTCGGTCGGCATGTCGCCGCGGTCGAGAAACAGGAACTCGCTGCGAAACAGGCCGACCCCTTCGGCGCCACCATCGAGCGCATTGGCAACGTCTCCGGGCAGCTCGATATTGGCATGCAGCGCGATATCGACACCGTCGAGCGTCGACGACTTTGCCGTCTTGAGACGCCTGAGCTTGGTGCGTTCGAGCTCGATCTGACTTTTCTGAGTCGGTATTCGTCGAGGATGCGCGGATCGGGATTGACGATCAGCACGCCGCGCGTGCCATCGACAATCAGGTTTTCCTTGTCGCGGATCAGTTGCCGGGCATTGTGCAGGCCAAGCACCGCCGGGATGCGCAGGCTGCGCGCAAGAATCGCCGTGTGCGAGGTCGAGCCGCCAACGTCGGTGACGAAGGCCGCGAAATGGTGCTCCTTGTAGGCGATGACGTCCGCTGGCGAGAGATCGTGCGCCACGACGATCAGATCCTCTTCCTTGACTCCCTTGCCGGTGCGCATCGCCATTCGCCCGGGCTGCCCGACGAGCTCCTTGATCACCCGTTCGACGACCTGGCGCACGTCGTAGCTGCGCTCGCGCAGGTACTGGTCTTCAAAGCTCTCGAACTGCCCCACCAGCACTTCCATCTGCTGCACCAGCGCCCATTCGGCGTTGCAGCGACGTTCGCGAATCAGTTGCTTGGGCGTCTCGGCAAGCTCCGGATCGGCGAGAATCATCGTATGCAGGTCGATGAACGCGCCGAACTCGCCAGGCGCATGCTGCATGCGCTCCTTCAGGCTGGCAAACTCCTCGCGGACGCGCTCCAGCGCGACCTCGAAGCGTGCGACCTCCCGGTCTACAGGCGCGGCGAGATGACCAGGTGCGAGACCTCGAGTGTCGCGTGCGACATCAGATGCGCCCTGACCGATCGCTATGCCGCCGGAAACCGGCAGGCCATGCAGCGTAAAACTCATGTTGGAACTCATTCCGCCTCGCCAAATCTTTCGGCAACCAGAGCCAGAATGGCCTCGCTGGCCGCCTGCTCGTCGTTGCCCGTCGTCTCGACAATGACCGTCGATCCCTTGCCCGCAGCGAGCATCATCACCCCCATGATGCTTTTGGCGTTGATGCGACGGGCGCCCTTCTCCATCCACACGTCGCTGTCAAAGCTGCTGGCCAGCTGGGTCAGCTTCGCCGAGGCACGCGCGTGCAGGCCCGCTTGTTGAGAATGACTGTTTCAGCACGTACCATTCGCGGCTCCGATCGTCGTCAGCGGCTAGGGTGTGGGCAGCTTCATCACGCCATCGTGAGCACCACTGACGGCCTTCTGAAGAATGGTTTCCATGCCCTTGTCGCGATAGGTCAGCGCGCGCAGCAGCATCGGCAGGCTCAGACCGGAAACACCTTCGATGTGGCCGGGCCGAAGCAGTTTGAGCGCCAGATTGGCCGGCGTCGCGCCAAAGATGTCGGTCATCACCACCACCCCTTCGCCGCCGTCGACTTCCTCGAGCAGCAGGCGCGCCCGCGGCAGGATGTCGAGCGGGTCGTCCTGTGGTGCGACGCCAAATTGTGCGATTAGTGGCGGACGTTTGTTGAGGACATGACAAACGTTCTGAATCAGGCTTTCGCCAAAACAGCCGTGCGTTATCAGAAGAATGCCGATCATTGCGCCCACCCGTCAAAACAGGCCGCCATTCTAAGCGATTCCGCGCCCCTGGGCACTCTCCACAGGATCGGTGAACGGCTCATGGCAGGACTTCGAGCGCCTGCGGCTCGCCGCCGACGTAATCGAGGCGAGCGTGCAGCGCGCGACTGACCTGCACCCGGCCTTCGGCATCGACCCTGAGAACCTGCTGCAGCTGCAGCCGACGCGCCAGACGCGGCCAGTCGGCGCCGGCAATGAACAGCGGCTTGGAGGCGACGTCGGAGAGCGTTCCAGCGTCGGCACGTCGGCTGACCAGTACGGTCGCGCCTGCGTGTGCCTCACCGGCTCGGCGCTGCGCGGATCGAGCAGGTGGCAGTAGCGCCGGCCGTCGATCTCGAAATAGCGCTGGTAATCGCCAAGAAGTGCCAATCGCCTCGCCATCGTCGAGTTCGACCGTCGCCAGCGGACCCGGCTGGCAGCGGGTGCGGGATACCCACCCGCCAGCGCTCGCCATTCTTGCTGCCGAGCGCCAGCACATTGCCGCCAATATTGATCAATGCATTGGTGCACGCCCTGCGCCTTGAGGATGCTCGCTGCGCGGTCCAGCGCCACGCCCTTGAGGTAGCCCCGAAAATCAAAGCGCCAGCCGGGTGTTGCGGCTACTGACCTGGAGCTCGTCGAGTTGCAGGTCAGCGACACCCGCTGGCGCCGCTCGCCAGCAGCCGCGTATCGGCGTCCGGCAAGCTCGCCGGCAAATCGTCGGACTGAAAACCCCACAGCGCGATCAAGGCGCCGATCCCGGGGTCGAAAAGCCCTTCGCTGAGCAGCGAGAAACGGCTGCGCGTGGGCCAGCAGGCCGGCCATTTCCGGCGTCACCGACGCCGTCCGGCCGGCGGCCAGGGCCTGATTCAGGCCGCTCAGCTCGGAAGGCTGCCAGGCGTGATAGCGACGGTGCAGACGGTCGAACTCGCGCAGCACGGCGGCCGCCGCCGGACGTGCCGCGGCCTCGGGAAGACCGGCATCAAAATCTCGACACGGGTACCGAAAACGAAAGCCTGCTGCTGGTGCAGCGGCGCCCGCGCGCAGGCAGCAAGAAGGCAAGCCAGCGCGAAAAGGAGAACTAGGCGGCAGCTGCGCACTCACGTTCCAGCGCCGCCACGAACAATTCGGCCGCGTCAAAGCCGGTCTGCTCGGCGATTTCGACGATGCACGTCGGGCTGGTGATGTTGATCTCGGTCAGCCAGTCGCCGATGACGTCGAGGACCGACGAAAACAAACCGCGCGCCGCCAGCACTGGCGCCAGCGTGGTCGGATTTCGCGGGTCGCGCGCACTCAGTTCGCGCGCCACGCCACGGCCGCCGACGGCCAGATTGCCGCGCGTCTCGCCGGGCTTGGGAATGCGCGCCAGGCAATAGGGAACGAACTTCGCCACCGACGATCAGGATGCGCTTGTCACCGTCGCTGATCTCCGGAATATAGCGCTGCGCCATGATCGTACGCGCACCATGGTGGGTCAGGGTCTCGATGATCACGTTTGCGATCGGGTCATCGGTGACCGCACCCGAAACCCAACTCGCTTCCGGCGCCATTCGCCACCGAGGGCTTTATTGATCGTATCCCGCTCGAGGGTCGCAACGCCGGATTCACGCCTTCAGAACGCGCCACCCCGCCGTGTACCGCAAACTGCGAACAACTCTCACCTACAACGTCTCGGAATGATCGGCTCAGCGCGCGCGGCCGATTGAAAACGCGCTCACCCCCCTCTGCCTCGTCCGCTCTCCAGCAACCAGGTACTGGGTCACGTAATCGGCGTCGGGAAGGGCGTAGTCTTGTGTCTCATCATGCCTCGGACACTGAAATCGCGCAGCCAACGACATGGCGATCAACCACCCCCCCCCCCCTCGACGAACACAGTCGTCAGTCGCGAGCATTTCCAATGCACCGCCTCGGCACATCCCCCTTTCACGCCGACCAGTTGATCGATTGACTGCTGACTTGCCACATAGACGGCGACTTTAGGGGTCTCCCGCTTGTCCGGCCCTGCGCTGGCACTCATCAATGCGTGCTGGATGTCTTTGGTACTCCTCCGCCGAGGGCTACAAGGGATCGACACGAATGCTTATACGCATAGAGGTTCTCCTCCAGGGTGCCGTTTGTTCGAACTCGAACACAGCGGCCGATTTTTGCATCCGGGGCGACGCCCCGTCGGCGTGACACATTCGGCGCGCCTGCCGCAAGCACGCATATGCTTCGATCCGCGATCTTACACCGCAGCCACTCAGGAAGGTACGAAGACTCGGGAAGCGGCGTCCTGTTCGGGCTGCGCTCGGGTAACAAAGCGACCGTCGCAGACATGCCGTCGGCCCATCGACGCTTGTTCAGGCCGCCGCCAGCGCCACCCCGTCGAACGCCGCTGATGACGTGGGGAAATCTCCCAGTAACCTGAGCCAATCGTATTGCATTTGCAGCGATGCTACATGAACGGCTGCGGACGACGCTTCTTGGTTTGTTTACCATAGACCCCGTTCCGTACTATCGCGGCGACTGATGATTAGGCCCACGCCCCACGGCAACCACCGAGTTGGACCATCGAAGGACCTTGATTCGGCGTGCGAGATCAAGACTCTCCTTTTTCGCCATCAGCGCCGCGGGCGGCGGCGCACCGGGTTGGTCACCACAGCCTCCCGCCGGTGGCCCAGTGGCCACCGTCGCGCGAGCAGACAAAGCTTCGGTTACGTACGCCTCGCTGTGCGTCCAGATCGTCGGCAGCAGGACACCGGCACCAACCTTGACCGAATGCGATTCGCCTCAGGTGCAAAGCGGAAGTCCAACCGGCGCGATAACAGCAGTGTGCCCTCCGCTTTCGACGAAGTGACGCTCGCTCCCACTGCATTCTTTCCCAGGCCGTGCCATTCCTTCGCCGCACACCCTGCCGGCGTAGCGCGTACTGCGCGAAAAATTGTCGGGTTCAACGCCAGATCGCGCAGTTTGGGTGTGACCTCGGCAAAAGAGCGCGAGTCCGCCCAGGTCGACGAAGTCGGTGATGCGTTCCGGTCCGCATGCATCAAGCTATTTAGCGGCACCGCCGAGTCGCCTGAGCGATCACGTCTGCGTGAATGGATACCACTTCACCGACCTGCGCCAGAATGCGCACTGGCACTTCGCTCGATGAAGAACAGATAAAAGATTGGCCGCGCCCTCGAGCCCTCCTCTGTCTAGTTCAAAAATCCGGCGTCCGGCACAATTTCCTGATAGCGGCCACGTAGGGTGGGTTTGCCGATGATGGTGGCGCAAACGCCGCGTTCTCCGGCAGCGCAAGAATTCCATACCCGTTGCTCCCCGTGGGGCGCATCCGTTCATCGATCTCGAGCCCACCCGGCCAAGGAAAATGCTGCAGGAGCACCGTCCCCAGGCCGGATCGAGCCGTCCTGCCAGCGGTTGCGGACTCAGCGCCAGCATCGCCTCTACTAATCGCCTGCGGAGTGAATCCCTGCCCCAGCAGCGCTGACATACATCGTAGTCGGGCTGCGCAGGCGACAATCACTTTACTGCCACCAGCCACCCCCCGGTCGCCAGCACGACCCTCATCAACTGTCGCCCCAGCGCATTACCGAACGGTCGCAATGCTGTTCGCCGGGCGCCCTGTCGTCACTTGCGCTGATCGCCAGGTACACCATTTTATTGTTGGGCCGCGCCCACATTCTGATGACGCGCGGTCATTACTCAGATCGAGTATCTTTCGATAACACCACCATGCTGATTCGGCCGTTTGGCCGGCAGCGTGATCGGGCCGGTCGGCCGGCCAGGCAGAAGCGAAACTGCGACGGGAACCTCCTGCTCCAGACCAAAGCTGCCGCCTGCACCACCGTTTTCTGGCCTACTTACGTTGGCATTGTGGGGGGCGGCCTCCTCCGGCACCTGCCCGCGTCGGAAAGCTATCGCCACAATCTGTGAATTGCGCCCGATCATCTTCCACTCAGGTGGTCCTCCAGCAAGTCTCTTCGGCAAGCACCAAAGTGACCTCCGACACGAGCCATACGCCAAGCACGCTCCGCCCTGGTCAAGACTGCTGTTCGCTTCATCATTCTGTCTCCTTGGCCATCATCACTCCGGATAGGCCTCCCAGCGTCACTTTAGTGGATCTGCCCCCCGCCTAACCCGGCGGGCGCGCTGGCTGATTGGCATCTTGTCGTAAAAGTCACGTCTTTCGGCCCGCTGCGCGCCGTTCCCACTGATCGTCACCCGAACTCCCAGGGTGAGCACCACCGCGCGCAGCGATGTCGTTCGCCGTGCAGGCCTAAATGATGCCTTGACTCCTTGCCGCTGCTCAGGCGCTTCATCTGTTCGAGCGAGTAAATTTTCAGACATGCGGCCTTCTGCCGAAAGTTTCCGCCAATATCCTGGCTACCTGACCCAGCAGCGGCAATCGTCGCCCGTCTTCGACGGGCGAGGAAAGCCTTGCCGGCTTTCTGGCGCGAGAGCAGATGCGCCATATTTGTTGCTTGCAGATTTTAAGCATAGCCGCGACCGTCTTCTTGGCGCTCTATGCCCATTGCTTCGTCGTGCGGCAGTGAATCACTTGATGCGCATCCCTGCCGCTACCCCAGCTCGCGTACAGACGACCAGCTGGCTCCCCCATGCCACGGCCATCGGGCAGCTGGCCCGGCAACAGGTGAGGCGCGGCCCTCGGTGGAGAGATCACCAGCGATTCGCCGAACGAACCTCCTGCGGCCGAACCGTCACTGCGGTCTCCGTCTTGAACAGAACCCCGGAGGTCAAGGCCTTGCCCTGCGACCCCGGCCCATCCTTTCTCGAAATGATCAACCGTCACCGGCTCGTCGGCTCCGGGCCGCCTCTTCCTCTGCGCGCGAAGCGGTGAACCGCGGTTTGATGAATCGCCCTCCGCGCGTGCGCGTTCTCCCCGTCATACCGTCCTTGATTTCCCTGATCACCTTCCGGCGCAGCAGCGTGTCCTTCTAGCCTCTTCAGCAAGCCCTCGCGCTTCACCGGGGGGGGGGGGGCGGGGGCCGCTTGCCGCTCCTGCTCGGGCGGATTCCCCTCTAGTCGCTGCCACTGGCGCGGCGCATTTTCGCGGATAATCCTCGTCCTTCCGATCCGAGAGGATGACGCGCGCGCATCAGCGCTGCCTTCCGGGGTCGTCGGGTGATTCGCGGATGATGCGGATCACTTCGTCTATGTTCGGAGACGAGTCCGTCCTCGTAGAATATGGCTCGGTCGTCGGCTTTACTGCAAGCGGACTCGGTTGCGCCGGTAGACCGTCCGCAGACTGAAAGGTCACACCACTCACCGCTCAGAGTCGACCACCGATTTCTGGCACGGCCCGCCTATCGAGCCGGGACCTCCCCAGTTCTGATTTTGTCGCCGAGGTTTTCGAGGCTGGTATGCGCAGAGCAGCATGCCACGAATTCCTTGTTCTGTCGATGCGCGAACATGCTCGGTTTCAAAACCAGCCGATGTCCGTATACCTTGCCCGACGCTTCTGTCGCGCGGTCGAGCTGCGAGCCATCAGGTCTTAGCGCGCCACGCTCTTCGACGGCCTTCTTTCCCTGCCTAAGCGGCTGCGGGTTGAGCAGAACGTGCCGATTCGGCGAGCACCTTGGCCGATGAGACGCCGGTGGCAGCTCGGTGAACACCCATTTGCCAGGCGCGCCGCGCGCCATTTCTTCGGATCCGAGCGCGCCCGCCTCTGCGCAGTGCTGGGCCGCGGCCCACTGCGTAAGCGCCGGCAATATCGGCGGTTCCTGAGTGAATGATCTGGCCCTGTCCACACCCGATCAATCGTGTTCTCCGGCACCCGTCCGGAGTTCCTCTCTCGACGACCCCCGCCCGGAATGCTCGATCTCTTGTAGACTTGGGCCGCCGCGCGACCCTCGCGGTTCTGTGCGCCGGCATTCGTGGCATTCCGCGGCGATTCCCGACGCATCGCATCAGCCCCCACCCGTGAGCCACAGAAGGCAGGGCCCGCGCCTGGCCAATGAATGCCGGTTCTTTCTAAAGAGCCGTCCGTAGTTTGGGCAGGGAGGACTTTTCGCACCGTGCCTTTCGCCCCAGTTCGGCCGAAGCAGCGGCCCTCGCGATCCGCTTCAGGCGCGCTTCGCGTGGTGAGCTCAATCGACTGCCCAGCGTTGCTCGCCATCGGCGCGAAGCCGAAATTTGCCCTGAGCCCCCGTCGACCATCGGGGGCGCATGCATGCAGCGGCTGCGCGGACGCGCACCCATCGCGTCTTATGTGCCCTAGTATAACCAATGCCGGGTGTACTTGCCGATGACGGCTCCTACGACACCGCCCGACTTGAGTCGCGTGCTTGCGGTTCGCCGACAGTCCCGAAGTTCGCGCATCGCACCAGCACCCCTGGATCTGCCCGCACCGGCTTCAGCACGTCCTTACGGTCCGGCAGCGCACGGCCGCTGACAACGGACAATCGCGTACTTCGAGGTCGTCGCGCGCCAGCCGGAGCTGGCCTTGTCTTCCCCATCCATCCGATGCAGCATGATGCTGGGTCGTCACCAATCGCCAGCCATCGTCGCATCAACTGCCGGCCGGCGGTGCGCCCACACCCTGGCGGCAACGGCGGCAGACGCTTGCGTCCGCGGTGTTTGGCAAACAGGTCTGGAGTCGACTTCGTCCTTTTATCACGTTCGGCTCTACCCGCCAAATTTACTGCACCGATCAGCGCGCCATTGTCTTCCACCCGCCCGCCGACCCGCGACTCGCTCTTGCCAATCAACATGTCTCACCAACAACCTCGGCTGCGCCCCGCGACTGCCCCGCATGCGGATGCGCTCAGGGCCGCGTGTCGTGGCGACATGGTGGTCTCCCAGCAGTTAGCTCGGAATTCATTTCGCCCAGGCCCTTGAAGCGCGTAACAACCGCATCCTACGGCTTGATGCCTTCTAGTCGCAGCCGATTCGAGGGTCCGCCGCGCAGTTCGTCGCTATCGAGTGCGTACAACTTTGCGTGGCGCGCGGGCTATTCTTGCCCTGGCCGGGAACGTCCGAGTCGAAACAGCGGCGGCGGTTGCAGCAAGTACAAATGTCCCGCTGGCATTCAGCTTCGTATCGGTAAATGACGGTACGAAAAGCGTGCCGCAGGACGCGGTATGCTGCGTAGCATCGACCGTCGGCATCGTCATGATCACCACCTTTCCGTAACTCAGATTTGTTCATACCGCGCTGGCGCGCTCGCCGATGCGATCCGATGCCCATGGCAACCCGCAACTGTCAATGCACCTCGGCCGGTGCGAATAACAGCTGCCGCTACGACCTCCCAAAAAGGTATTTCAGCACCTTTGCCGCGCAGCGGCAGGCTCGCCTGCAGCTCCTTGTCCGCGCCCATTCGCCGAACCGGGCCTCGGAATCGCCTTCGACGAGAAATATTCTCGTTGCGGCGCGTGTCCATCGCTCTGGCATTAGCCATGCTTGCCCTGCAGAATGGCCACTCCCGATCTGCTGGCGTTTTCTCGACTTTCTGTCCGGGCCGCGAACGCGCCTTCGCGGCACGGATGGCCATATTTCGGTGATCTTCTTGCGCGCATCCTGATTGTTCGTTTGATCCACAATTCCAAGGGTGATCCACAGCAGCACTGCGCTTCCCACCCGCGCCACCGCGTCGCGGAATTCAGGCGCTCCTTGGTCTGTCCCTGAAACGAGGATCGCAGCATGCTCACCGGCGGCACGAACATTGCGCGTGAAAAAGACGTCTTCGGGCGGCCGTCCAGTTTTGACCGCTTGGGCACATCGCATGTGATCGGAAAAACTCTTCACCGCGTCCACGTCGCCTGCCGCGACCGGCCTCTTGCGTACCGCGGAGGGTGGTCCCGGATCCGGTGACGTAGGTATTCGCGCCCAGGCTGCGTCGGCTGTTCCAGCAGATCGCCCACCGCGCCCGAACCGACCGGAAGTTCTTCGTCGCCCTTGGCGGCATACTTCTCCTCGCCGCTGAAAACGCGCGACCTTTCGCCGTCTATCTGCTCGCTCAGTTACTGCACATGCCATCGCGAACCACATCAAGTACTCGCGCCGCCCTGACGCTCCGTGCAAACCTGCAGACCCGGCATCAGCAGCGCCTTGCTGCGCACAGTCGTTCGAGTTGCGGCAGCTGTATCAGCGGCGAATCGAGGAAACTCGCGTCCCGGTCCAAGGCGCGCAGACGCGTGCCGCTGGTTCTTTTTGGGCGCATCGGGGCCGCCCCGCTGCAGCGGCTCGATCCAGTTACCACCGCAGCGAAAGCCATGCTTTGCCGCCCGCCGTCGCGCCCACTCGACTTCGAGCGCGTGGTCGACCGCGCGTTTGGTCCCGAAACGCCCATCCCCGGCAAGAGCCACCCTAGAAGCGCTCGCCAGATTCGCGCTCATCCTTGTTGAACTTGCCGCCCGCGTGCAGCCGTTGACAGCAACGACCGTCGTCACCTGTTCGAGCGGATGATCTCGACCGGAATACCAGCGCCCGTCGTCCCGCGACACGGACCGATTGGTCGCCTGTGCAGGGTCACCGGTGATTCGTTTGCAGAAGCCCTCCCCGCGCCTCGTCGGCGGACATTGTCCGTATCGCTTCCTGGATGAATGTGCAGGGGGCAATCGTGCGCGTATACATCCCGGGACGATGGCGCAACCGGCTCCATTCCCCTTGAAACGGCGATCTATTCGGCGGTGTAGCTCATTACAGTGAGTTTCTCCAGCAGCCGCCCGCGCGTTGGGCCGCGGGCGGTCAGGGACTTTTTTCGTAGTGGCAAGCCTGCTTCGCAGCAGGTTCTGTGGCCGGCGCGGCGGCAGCCTTGCAGCTCCCGCCTCGGGGCAAAAAAAGAACCCGAGAAAGCCTGCCGCCCTAGCGTATCGATGCTGCGTATGTGTCTACCGAATCGGCGAAGCAATCGGGGGGGATCTGCCCGGGGAGCGCTCTTTTCCTCGCCGCTCTGGTGTACGCTGGCCCTGCCGCCTTCCGCCGGCTCCTGCCAGCCGCAATGCGCGCGATCGTCAGTCCCCGGGAAAATCACGAACGCAGATGGTGGCCGGATTCATCAGTCCGACGCCCCCTTGCGCCAGCCGGTAGTTCATCACCGACGGTCGAGTGAAGCTGGTCATATCATCATCGCTCGGCGAGCGCTGCCTTGCGCACGCCCTTCGGCAATCGTATCAGGACGGTGCCACCGGGAAGGACACATCGATGCGTACCTTGACTCGCTCACGCTCGACCACCATAATTTCTCCGCGAGTTGCTCGGGTGTCAACACGGTGAGCTGCAGTTTGATCGGACCGCCACGTAGGCGCTCAGGTCTTTCGCTCTGCAAATATCAAGGCAGGCGATCGACTGGCCCGCGCTGAGACCTCGGTCTTGCGTCTTCCGATGCCGGTGACGCTCGCGGTTTCCCGTGAACCTCTGGCTGCTCGCGTCTGAGGCTATCGAGAGTCGCTCGATGAGCGGCCTTCGATCAGCTGCAAAGCGCCGCGCACTGTTTTGGCCGTTGTGAGGACTTACTCGCCGATCGCCATGTCGCCCTCCCCCTCGATAGTGATGCCGGCGTTCAGGGATCGCCGCTGCGATTCCCATGCCCTGCAGCATCCCCCATCACGTCGCTGCTAACCGGCGCCTTGTCAGCGCACGGCCCAGGGACTAACATCAGATCTGACAGGCGATTCAATCTTGCGCGCAAGTCGAGACCTGCCTGTGGCCGCCCGATTAACATCTGCTCTCGGCGCGACGACAGGACGGTGCGCGCCAGATGCGCGAATGCAGGCGGCCCGTGTCCACCTGCATGATTTAAGTCCTTGAGCTCGAGAGATCATCTGTTGAAAGACTGCCTCGACACTCGGTGCTTCGAGTCGAGTGATCTGCGCCTCGCCGATCATGCTCCCCAGTCCCGGAATCACAATTTCGCCGCCGAGATCGAAAGGTCGTGCTGGATGCCGGGTCCAGGCCTCCGGATGGCGTCCGGCATATTTCGGTCATAGCAGCCGATGACCGAGTTGAGCTCGTCGCCTGGCACATGTTCTCGATCGCAAAGCTGTCCTTGGCTACCCGCTCCCGTCGCCGAGACCGGTGGTGCCGGCGTCGCCGTTGCGGTACGATTTTTGAGAGCGATTGCCCATGCGGGCTTTCCTGATCCAAAATAGGGCGATTATAGCTGAAGGGATTTCGGACCGCCTATCGCTGCGTTGAGCGTTGAAGCAGCTCACCCTGGTATTCGAGGAAAGCTGAGCGACTTTGTCGCGCACAGCTCCAAGGGGAGCCTAAAAACGCATGACAACATCGCCCCAAACCCATGATCGGCCCTGAAGGTCATCGAACTCTGCAGCCTGATCGCCGGTCCCTTCGCGGCCGGATCATGGCCGATTCGGCGCCGAGGTGATCAAGATCGCATCGCCCGCCTTGCGGCGACCCCTTGCTCAATTGCGCAAGCCTCACGAAGGCACCTCGCTGTGGTGTACTTGCAGTCGCGCACAAGAAATCGGTGAGCATCAATCTCACATGCCCGCTGGCCGCGAAATCGTTCATAACTGGTCGCCGAGGCCGATATCGCCGCCGAGAACTTCCCCCCGGCTTCCTCGAAAACTCGCCTGGGCTGGGAAAGCTCTCGCATCACCCCGGGCCTGGTCATGCTAGCGTCTCTCGGGCTTTGGCCCAGAAGCGGACCTCGTGGCGCAACGCCCGGCTTCGGCGGCCATCGGCGAGTCGATGGGGTGGCTTGCGCTCGTCACGCGGCTTCCTGATGCGTCCCCGGTCAAGACGGGCATTTCCTATGGGCCTACTCGATCGCCGCGCGTGGGGCTTTTATCGGGACCTGCATGGCCCTGCTCACAATGAAACGAGTGGCAGGGCAGGTCGTCGATGGTCGCCGCTCTATGTAGGCGGTTCTTCGCGATGATGGAGTCGCTGCTGCCCCGAGTTCGAGTCTTCGTTTCGTCCGCGAACGGCTGGCACAGCATTCCCGTCATCAACGCCGTCGCACACACTCACTCAAGGACGGCAACACGTCGCCATCGGCGCATGGTG
>NZ_CAJQUD010000005.1:0-178779 GCF_907163205.1 Candidatus Accumulibacter sp. ACC007
TGGTCTTGTAAGGTGACTGGGCATGGGTTGGCGCGGGGCTCAAGGAGCTTGTGGTGGAGGGGTAGCGAGACGCGTGGTACATGCGGGTCAGGTTCATCGAGTCGCTGGATGCCGATCCAGAGGACTTGAGGCGCCGGGTTCGCACCGTCGCTTTACGGCCGAGGACACCAACCGAGGCGAGCGACCATTTGCACCGCCTGATGAAGAGTCGGTGGCGTGTCCGGGGGGATGGGGCGTGCGGTGCACGAAGCCGTAGAGCGCCTTCCAGTGATCGTCATCGAAATAGGTGGTGCAGGGCAAGTCGGGGTGCTGGCGGGAGAGGATGGACGATGGGGAAGATCCGCCAGGCAACGACCATGTCGATCGCCAGACAGGCCTTCAGTGATTTGGCCTGAGCCCGAGGTTGGCGGTCCTCGATGCGGCAGGCCGCTTTCAGCGTGCGGTGATAAAATCTCGATTCCCCCAGCGGCGACAATACCACTCGATACGGCTACAGGCATTCATCGAAGGTACGGGTCGGCACGGTGGTCAGCAGCATCCATTCCAGGGCCAGAGCTTGCCCTCGGGGATTTCCTGTGCGCCCGATGGCCGACCACCGGTCGTTTCCCAGTACGTCTGGTCGCGTGCGGCGGTGTGAGGGTGCGGCTGCCACGCACGGTGAGGGTGGCCTCGCGCGTGGCCTGCAATTGCCGGCCGCGACTGCACAGGGGAAGGGTTCGGGACACGCGCGCGGCGGCCAGGCCGGCCATAGAGGCGGGTGTGTCGGTTCGAGCACGATGCCGGTGTTGTCTGCAGTGCCCGGAACAGCACGCCTGGTGTGGCGGCGCGGCCTTGACTAAAGAATTCATGATGTTCCGACTCGCGGTCGGAGACCATCCCCATAGGGATTGTGTGACAAGGACGCTGGGCGAATCTATCCGGTCGAACTCTTGAGCAGCGCCGTTTTCCTCTTTTCTTCGATCGGCAGCTTCTTGCGAGCCTGCGCTATCTGCGACCTCTCCGCGGGGCACGCCCGCAATGCGTGGACGTCGATCATGCCCCGAGCGGAGCCCGCACACGGGGTACGACAGCGGTCTCATGCAGCCACAGTACCGAACGGACACCCTCCCCTGACCACAGTCGTTGCGATCCGCCCAGCCCGCTCGTGTGGCCAGGGTATTGAGCTAGTCATTTAACGCGGCTGTCGCCGGCCGCGCCACACGCGCACCCAGCGGTTTCCTGGGCCAGCGGGGCTGGTGGACTGATATGAGGAGCATTGGTATTTTTTGGGTATCAGCCCGATGTGTGACTCTCATCTCGGTGCGAACAAGCGATAAGGCCCTGATGCTCGGTTGCCCAGGTGGCTTCGGGCATGGTCGCGGAAGGTCTTGGCCGTGGACCAGGCTGATCACGCGCGCGCGCCAGGCCACTGTACGACGCTGTCAACCGCGCGTCCTCGTTCAACACCCCGCAAACTCCGTCCGGCAGCCCTGTCTCGGTTATAGCCCTCTGTGGTATGTTGACGGTGTTGGTCCTGTGCAGAGCAAGGAATCACCGCGGGGGCTCGATGAGGGCTATGACATAACACCGCACTTCTCGCCGCTCCCACAGCTCGACAGGTCCCCTTCCCCCCCCTGTGTGTCAGCATGGCTCCTGCAAGGGCCACGATCTTGTCGGTTTTTTTTATTACGACTGTTCGCGTATATATTTGTTTGTGGTGTGCCGCTCCTTTGGTAGATCGTGACGAGCTGGCGTTTGGCAACGTGTAAGGTCTTTTTGGAGCGCCACCGGGCCACGACCCCACCGTAACACGCTTCGGCAGTCACGTACTCCTCAAGCGTGAGATTGGCCAACGCCAAGCACATGCGAAGCCAGGTGGGGCACAGCGAATCCCACCGGGAAGAGCAGAAGCTCTGTTTTTTCAGCGCGCATGAAGGCCACATCTCGGCTGGAGTGCTCCCGACGCTCGTCTCGATCAAGACCAGCCAGGCGTCTCGCGTCATGCCAGGACGGCGGGCACGCGACGCGAGAAGGCTCAGGGACCAACGAGCAGCGAAGTGTTCGCAGCGAATCAGATTGTGCAACGTGCGCAACAGCAACGGCCGGCACTTTGCCCCGTTAGTGGTGAGTGTCAATGAGGCCATCCACACCGGCGCAGCCCCCCCCCCCGCTGCCTAAACACGGGAAACGGAGACCGCTACGACACGACCCCGTTCGGCCAAACTCGTCAAGGTAACGCGCCGCTCTCCACCACGGACCGCGCTCCTCGCGGCTGGACTGCTGCGCTGCGCCCCGGCAGAAACGATCCCCGCGCGGCCATCTTCGCCCGACTTTGCGACACGTATCTCGCGAAGCGCCCAAAGGGTCCCAGAAAATCGAAGGCTTCGCAAACGACTTTGCAGCACACAGCCCGCACAGTGAGCGTATCGCCGATACGCCGACGGCCATTCCGTACGTCGCCAGTGGCATCACCTTCCCACACCGCTGCGCCATATCACAGGCGCAAAACAATAGCGAAAAGTTGCTACCGGTGTTTCAGCGGGAGACTGAGGAAAAGGTAAGGTGCGAAACGGGGTATCAACAAATCTCAGGATGGCCGAACGGGGCTCCAGTTCGACTCTACGCCAGCGCTGCACAAGGCCGCGTTCAAGCAAGAGAGAGCGTCCCCTGGCCGGCTGCAGCAGGAGCAACGGCCCCACTTCACGCGGTTCAACCTGAGCCTCCAACCACCGTGCTGACCGGCATGGCGGCAAAGCCCCGGAACGCCGACTTACCGGTATCCTGGCGGAAGCCGCCGCCTTGCGCCCGAATAGACGCCCACCGTCAGCCAGCCCTGGCTGCTACGCCACCGTACCGAAGAGCCAGAGTAGCGCACGCCGACCCCGCAGCTCTGCGCGCTAAGGGAGGAGATGCTGTGCAAGGTGACGACATGCAGAGACCGCATGAGGAAACTCGGAACCCGCCTAACGAGGCAACTCAAGTCGGGATCGAGGAACTGCAGTCGGGTGAAGAAGATGCAGTCCACAAACGAGGAACTGGAGACTTCAGGACGAGTTCACTCGGTGAATGAGGATAGGGTCGACCGGTCAACGCCGAGTTGCAGAGCAAGGTCGAGACTTGTCCGCGCCCACGCCACACAATCAACGACCCCCCCCCATGAAACAAACAATGCTTGCGGCACCGGCATCGCCACCATTTTATCGACAATCAACGCACATCCTGCGCTTCACACGGCACTCTCAGATCATTCAACACAGCATTCCGGGGCGCACGGCGGTCCGGCCCGTGGGCACCATGGTCTCCAACTTGTCGGCGCGAAATGTTCCTGGGGAAGACGATCGGGAGTGCCCTCTCGATAAGATGCGCCGCTGGAGACGCAAGTGCAATAGCTAAGCACCGGGTCGTTGGTACGCGATGCGGAGTCCGCCCCTCTCGCACTCGGACCACGTCCAATCGCAAGGTGCGGTGATCAAGTCAATGGACATCACCGAAATGAAGCGGGTCGAAGCTTGTCTGGAGAGCCGCGCCAGCCTGTTCCGTCTCGGCGTCGAGGTTTACGCGTGACGTTTGACGCCGGGACACCGTGCAGGACCCCCCTCTATCTCCGATGGCGCATTCTGGCCTGGAATCCCGGTGCGGAACGAAGATCTATGGCTGTGAGCGAGGCAGAGGCCCTGCTGATGAGGCACGCGCTGACCGATCCGCGGGTATGGAGGACGACCGCCCCGGCCATGGCGCTGCAGTTTGCCGGGCCGGAAGCGCACACCGCTGCCTCACGCAGACGCCTCACCAAGGGCTCCCTTCTTTCGGAGCGGTTGGTTTCGACTAGGTATGGCTGCGGCAGAGCGCCTGACGGCCGGAGGACGGCCAGAGGTCCTCGCGCCAGACATGCCACACGGACCGACCGCACCGCAAGTCGACGAAGGACGGACAGCGAAACGGGGGTGCGCTGCTGCCCCATGTTGTGCGGCTCAGGATAATAAACGCGGTTCAAAGCCCGGCAACGCTTCCCGATATGGCCGAGCGTCGGGGCGGGCCCGAGGCGCGGCGAAGGCGGCGGAAGACCGCGCGGGGGATGGCTGCCCAACCGGTCGGAAAGAAATCGAGGCCGGCTGGCCACGGAACAGCAGCCACAGCAATGTGCTCTGTACGAACTGCGCGTGCACGACCCGCGTTGGCGATGCGATGTACGACCGCGAACTGCGCGGTGCAAACTCTGTGCTCGGGACGCCACCGCGCACGCTACTTCGACATACTACGTCCTGGCGCCGGTGGCTATGACCTTGAGTCGAGCGGGGATGATCCTGGAACGCCAAACCTCTGCGCTCGCGTAGCCTGCCTGGGTGTCGCCGGGGTGAGCTGGCCACTGGCAGGTGATCAGCCGGCTTTCATCTCAAGGCAACGACCTGAATTTTCTACCTGCACCCCGCAATCAGCTTATGGAAGAGCGCGGGCAACTTGGCTGTGTTCGTCGTAATTGGACCCATGGTCTTTTCACCCTTTGCTAGGCAACGTGCCTGGGTGGGGTGCTTCGGGATAACCGTCTCGCGCAGCGGCGCCGAGGGCGTGAGCGCCGTAACTGCGCACTAGCTGATCGAGCGACAGTACGAGGGCGCATAACAGGCCGATGCCGACTGCGCATCGCCTGCCGTCGCATTACAAGTCGCAGCAGGGGATGTGTGTTTGTGTTTCTCACCAGCACTGCCCATAGCTGGAGGTCCTGCGCGTCAATCCGCTTTCACCCTGATGACGGTTGTCCGCGCCAGAGGCAGCCGTGGTGAAAAATCGACCGTCGTGCTTGAGTCTGCGTCACGACGAGGACTGTTTTCACGCTGTTGATATTGTGGGGAGGCGGTCATAGCAAGGGCTGTTGGCCGGGAGACGTCTGGGACACGGCGCCAAGAATGGCGAGGGTCTATCCAAAATGGTAACCCCATACCCCCTACTCCGGCCGGCCCGCTCAGGGCTGACGTGTCGGGCAGTGACCAATTAACCTGTCTGCATGCAATAACGGAACATCACCAAAGCAAGCTGGCCGAGGGAAGAATAGAGGCTGGCGTCTTTGATTTCCCTCACGGTTTTTGGTTTATTTTTTCCACCCCCGCACGATCTTGCGCCGGTCACTCGCAGGCAGGGGCATGACGGCAGGCCAAGCGCAACAGGGACTTCGGTGCTGCGCTGCGTAGCGATCTCGATCACTTCAAGACGTCAACAGGAACCCAGGGCCATCGCCAGGGACCTTCTGCTGCGGAGTGGCAAAACGTCGTACCGGCAGGCGTCTGTGAATCGGACAACCGTGGCCCGGCCTGGGTGGTGACGAGTTCCGACCCCCGCGCTCACGCCCTCTAGATGGGTAAGCCCTGAACCGCATGTGTTGGCGAGGCCGCTTATTATTTCGCAGGACCGAGAAGGTCGGCGACGTAAGTCCTCGCTGCCTCACTCAACCTACCGGCTCGCCGATGCGGATCATCACAGCCGGCGATGCATCGGGCCACCTTGTTCGGGGGCGTCGAGCGGGCCATCGCCGACTGGTTTTGTTATGGTCAAGACGATCGGGCGCTTGTACACAAGCCCCCTGTGCCTAAGGAACGCGGGCCGTAACAAGAGCTGCATGTCTTTGATCCGAGATGCGACCGTGGTCTCCGCGCGTGCCTCCTGGAGGGCGAGACTCCCCCCTTTTTTTTTTTTTTTTTTGCACTTTACACCGATCCACTTTCCTCTCTTGGTGTCTGCTTTTCCCCTTTCTCCTACCTTTTTTTCCCCCTTTCCCCCCCCCCCCCTCCTTTTTTTTTTCTTCTTTTTTTTTTCCCCTTTTGTCACCACCGGCGATTCGGCGCAATGTGTTGTGTGTGTGGGGGTGTTGTATATCAGGCACGTGGCCGCCGGCGCCGGGGTCACGGGATGCGAAGCTGCTGCCTGCGTTTGTTTTTGCCGGCATTTGAGGCGGCTATTGTCCACCCCCCCGCCGCACGTTCCTTGCCGGGAGAGGAACGCACTTGACTCATACCTTTGGGTACTGGGTCTCACGAGACCGGTTGTCATGCAGTTGGCAGCATGGGGCCACGCGACCGGCGAGGCCCCCACGGCTGCGCCACGTGCTGAATGTCAGCGCTGTAAGTCAGTCCGGTGAAGCCCACTTGTTGTGGGATTTATTGTGTTAGTCCTGGCCATATACTCGCGCGCACCCTTTTGGCTGCCTGTCCCCGTACACAGCCGCTTTTTGCACACTGCGCCGTTGACGGAAATCGTCTATTTTGTCACGCAGAGACCAGCCATTGTTGTGTACACCAGCATCGACAAAGCTGGGGTGGCGTTTTCCTCCAGGAGCGGCCCTTGTGTTGTGGTTCTCGCTTCGACGCTTCGGAAACGGCTCTTCCCGCGGTCTGTTGAGCGCTCTGCTCCCTTGTGTTTCCGTTTGTGACGCCACAGACAGTCGCAGTTTGCATGTTCGATTATCTCACGGCTCCCGACGCCCCCCGCATCGAGGAGCGTTTTTTTTTTTGTGTCGCTGTGTGATCTCGCGTGGCCGGATTGTCGCAGCGCGCTGTTGGGTGGAAAAACACTCCGGTGCAAACACGGAAGTCACGAGGATTGCGGTTGTTTGACTACTTGTCACACAGGGCTATTTCTTTTACGCCTACACACTGCACCCTCGAGGGTGTTCGAGCGCGCTTGTGCGGACGGCCTGACGCCAGCGGGACTTCATTTACCGGCTTTCATGTTCGAGGTCACCGCGGCATGGCGCGGAAGCCCATAAGAATGAATGTGTCGCCCGTGCTCGCGCTTTTCCGGTTTAAGGGCCGTGTGACGACGACGTTTTGAGACATCCCCTTCGCTTGCAAATCGTCTTTTTGTTATGACTGTACCTTCTACAGTGACAACCCTGTGCACAATCTGTGGTAATGAACGCGCGTGTGTATGCCCTTGCTGGTCACCAGCCTTTAGTTTGGTGCTGTTGAGTAGCGCACGCACACCTCCACCCTACACGCTTTGTGCACGCCATTTCTGCCTTGTCGCCGCGACGTTCCTCAGCGTTTGATTGTATGGTTTCGGGTGGCGAAGACGTTTGGTTTTTGGCACCAACAACTGCGGCTTGCATGACGCGTTTCTGCATTTGAGCCCCGGCACTGGACATAGTTTTCGCGACATTGACCGCGGGTGTGCGCGAGTGGTGGTCAGCGTAACTACTACGCACAAGAGCCCGGGTTGACCGCTCTTATGTGTTTTTTTAGACCCCCCCACACACTTTTACTTGTTATCTTCCTTTATAGCGTCACGCCTAGACCAACAAGCGCCCAGACTTTTATACCCTACGACGAACTTTGATTCTTGCGCTCTTTTCAGATGTCAACGCGCACGGCCTCGGCCCTTCCCGTTACACGCAGCGTTTCCCGCTCGCTGGCCGCGTGGCCGCCGAGATGGCAGGCGTTACTGAAAGATGTGTTTTTTTTTTGTGTTTGTTGTTACGACCTGTCGGACCACCATTGGGCTGCCATCTACTTTTTGGCGCGCTCGCTCAGTGCGACCCCCCAACCGAAACCCCCCCCCCCTTTTTTTTTAGCAATATCCCGGTGCCTTCGTCGATGCGATTGCCGTTATCCAGGACGCGCTCCTGACAGGCGGAGCGCGCATCGTCGGGCGCTGGCCGACCAGCGGCTACGATTTCACCGCATCGCGAGCCGTCGCTGGCCGGCATTTTCTCGGGCTGGCACTTGACCAGATCAACCAGCCGGGATTGACCGGACAACGTGTGGAGAGCTGGCTGGCGCAAGTCCGACCGGCACTGCTGCCCGAGCAGCGTTCTGGCATGCCTGCCGCCCTGCGCAGCGCCTGAAAGCAAGAGAACGGGGTCGGCAAGACCCCTCTCTGGCGCCCGAAAGTGGGGCCTCTCACCGCGGCGTTGCACCACCGTCGAGCACACAGCCAGGCGCAAATGGCGCTGGAACGGCTCCTGATAAAGAAGCGCTGTCCTTGAAGCCAGCGCCCCACCAACCCGCAAGGCAAGGGCCGGCCGACAGCGAGCCAGGGGGGCTGTACAATCTCGAGGATTTTCCGTCGTCGGGTAGCGTCAAACGCTTCAAGGCGCCGGACACGCCCGCCTGAATTTCAACCAGAGACAACCAGGAGATCATCATGAGCCAAGCCATTCCGCCAGGCATGACGGCAATCACCCCACACCTGACCTGCCGCGACGCGGTCGAGGCAATCGACTTCTACAAGCAGGCCTTCGACGCCAGCGAAGAAGCCCGCCTGGCCAGTCCGGACGGCAAGCTGGCGCATGCCATGCTCCGCATTGGCGGCGCCTGCGTGATGCTGGTCGACGAGTATCGGGAGCAGGGAATGCTCAGCCCGCTGTCGCTGAACGGCTCGCCGGTAAGCATCCACCTCTACGTCAGCGATGTCGATGCCACCGTCGCCCAGGCCGTCGCTGCCGGCGCACAAGTGACCATGCCGGTTGCCGACATGTTCTGGGGAGACCGCTACGGACGCCTGGTCGACCCTTTCGGCCACCACTGGTCGGTCGCCACCCACCAGCGCGACCTCAGCCCCGAGGAAATCACCGCCGCCATGATGAGCGACTCCGGCTGTCCGCAAGCGGGAACGAAGTGACGAAAGGCCACGCCCTGGCTTGCTGATGATCGTTGAGCCGCAAGGCGCGGCGGGAAGCCGCGCGGCACGACATCAGCCGACACGTCGTCATTGCGAGGAGGCGCAGCCGACGTGGCAATCCAGAGATTTGGCGCCCCCCCCGCCGACCGAATCTGGCCTCAGGAATTTTCGATCAGGATGCCTTCGATGATCTGAGCCGATTCCTTGCAACGCGCGAGAACCTTTTCCTGCCGTGAATAGAACTGCCGCATCCGAATGGCCAGCAATGCGGCATCATCGTCGCCCTCATTCTCGAACAGCGTCTTGATGGCCCCCTGCATCACGGCGTCGGCTTTTTCCTCGATACGTTCGATCTCCACGCACAGGTTGACGGTCTCTTCGCTACGCTCCTTGTCCTTCAGCGAGTTGATGGCGCGATTGAGACGGGTACAGGCGTCAACGGCCATCGAGGCCAGTGCACGCGACGCGGCGGTCGCCTCCGTGACGTGGTAGATGTCCACCGATTGTGCAACGTCCTGGACCGCATTGACCACACTGTCGAGTTCGAGGGTCAGTGCATAGACCTGTTCCCGATTGAGCGGCGTGACGAAAGCCTTGTGCAGCATGGTGAGCATGTCCTGCTTGATCTGGTCGGCGCTGGCTTCGTTCATGTTGACTTCTTCGATCAGGGCGGCGACGTCGTCCTTGCTGACGCCCAGACTGGTGATCAAACGCAACATGGCATTGGTGCTTGCCAGAACACGCTCGCTATGTGCCGCGAGAAGAGCAAAAAATTCGGAACGCTTCGGTAACATGGTCAGTTCCCCTTGATAGACATTTGTACGACAAATTTTGGCAACAGGACGCAATGACTGCGGCAGTCCCAGCAGATGCTAGTGGGCGATGGCCAGGGGGTCCGCAGGCGATGCCGGTCGGCGGTCAACATGGGCGCGCAGCCCCCCTTCTGGCGTAACGCGGCAGCAATGCAGCAGGCAAGGCGGGAACGGCGCCCCGTCAAAGCGAGGCGCGTTCTCCACCATTACGGTGAGCAGCGCCTAGAACGACTTGGTTCCGATATACCAGAATATCGCTGCAATCAGCCCTGCCGCGGGAATCGTCAAGATCCACGCAACCAGCAGATTGGCGGTGATCGCCCAGTGCACTGCCTTGACGTCGGTGGCCGAACCGACACCGATGATGGCACCGGTGATGGTGTGCGTCGTCGATACCGGAATACCCCCGAGCGTCGCCAGTCCAAGGGTGATCGCGCCACCCATCGAAGCACACGAACCGCTGACCGCATTTAGCTTGGTGATCTTGGTGCCCATGGTCTTGACGATGCGCCAGCCTCCCAGGTAGGTACCCCAGGCGATCGCGAAGTAGCACGAGTAGATCACCCAGGTCGGCAAGGTGGCCACGTCCTTGGTTGCGACACCCGCGGTGATCAGCAGCAGCCATATGATGCCGATCGTCTTCTGCGCATCGTTGCCACCGTGACCCAGGCTATAGGCACCCGCCGCGAACAACTGCCCACTCTTGAACCATTTCCCTGCCTGATGGGGCGAGTGGTTTCGGAAGATCCAGGAGACGAGAACCATCAGCAAGCCCCCGATGATCACCCCGACCAGCGGCGAAATGATGATGAACGCCAGTATCTTGCCGAACCCCTCCCAGACGATGGGCGCACCCGAGCCAGACTTGGCCACCGTCGCGCCAACCAGCCCACCGACCAGGGCGTGCGACGAGGACGACGGGATTCCGTAGTACCAGGTGATGATGTTCCAGGCGAGTGCTCCCACCAAGGCCCCGAAAATCACGTAGTGATCGACGAACTGCGGACCCACCGTGCCCTTGCCGATCGTGGCCGCCACCTTGAGCTCAAACACCCATAAGGCGGCAAAGTTGAAAAAGGCGGCGAAAATCACCGCCTGCTTCGGTGTCAGCGCACCCGTCGCAACAATCGTCGAAATGGCATTCGCGCCATCATGAAATCCGTTCATGAAGTCAAACGCCAACGCGATCGCGATCAGCAACCCCAGCACCCAAATGCTGATAGTCAAACCTTCCATCTTGGCCTACCTCTCAGGAGTTTTCGATCAGGATCTCTTCGATCATTTTGGCTGCGTCCTGACAGCAATCCAGGACGCCCTCTTGGAGCGAGTAGAACTCCCGCATCTTCATGGCTTGCCAAACATTGACCCCCTCCTGGAAGAGGGCGGTGATCGCCTTGCGCTGAACCCGGTCGGCCTTGCTCTCGATCTCCTCGATTTCCTTGCACAGATTGAGCGTTTCCGCGCTGCGCGTCTTGTCGGACAGCGCCATGACGGCGCGGTTGAGGCGCATGCAGGCGTCGGCACTGAGGGACGCCATCTCACGGGCCTCAACGGTCGATTGCTTGATGCTGTACATGCCCAGTGCATTGGCAACGTCCTGCAGAGCATTCAGCGTCTTGTCGAGATCGGTGGTCAGCGCGTGAATCTGGTCACGGTTGATCGGCGTGGTGAAGGACTTGTGCAGCCGCTCGATCAAGGTGGCCTTGATCTTGTCGGCCTCTTTCTCATTGAGGTTAACCTCGGCGACCAGAGCCGGAATATCCTCGCCACCCTCGCCCAGGCCGTTGATCAGGCGCAAGGTCGCGTTGGCTCCCGCCACTACTCGTTCGGAGTGCGCAGCGAGAAGTTCAAAAAACTCTCTACGCTGCGGCATCAGACTACTAAACATACGCCTACCCCCCCATGTTCTGTGCCCGTTCGGGCACCCACCAGCCATAACCCCCACGCCGAGCGAACCTCGGCACCCTTTGCAGCGACTACCAGATACACGCCAGGCACTTCCCGGGCCTTTGCCGACTCCCCTCGGCTTGGAGACCCGCCTGGACGGCGACTCCAGGGAATCGCTTGTCCCGCGAGCTGATTGCTTGGTCAGCCCTCTTCCTGCTCTTACGCTTGCTCCACCCTTTCGCGCTGCCTAGGCGAAGAGCGAGCAACTCCGACCTTCCTTAATGCGTGGGGGACGGCCTGGTCACCGCGCCCCTGCGTTACTTCTACGGACGCTCGACCGCAGCGCACAGGTTCCCGCGCGCTGCGCCAGGGTCGAAACGGGCCGCAGGCCCGTTCAACAGCCACGCTTCTGATGGAACAGCCGGGGGAACTGCCAGCCCTGATCCTCGAGGTAAACGCTGGCTTCGGGGTCGCTACGTCCCTTGTGGCTCGGACGAGCACCTGCACGGGCGTTGCGATCATGACTTGGTAGCCTATCGAGCCGTAGACGTGGCAAAGGCCCCCACGGGCGCGCCCCGACAACCACGAGACATGACTCGCGCGTGAACACGACAACGCCATAAAGTTCCTAGGCTAATAGTTTTACTGGCCAACTACAAATTGGCCGCCATTATGTCACTCCAGAAAAATGGGGACAAGGAAAATTGCCCTTGTTAAGGTCTTTTTTTCAACCTGCCGCAAGGAGGTTTCTGCTCGCCGCCAAAAGCCCATCGAGAGCACTGTTTGCCGCCGTCGAAGCGGCTTCCGGCACGCTGGCCGCACCCGCCCTGAGCAATGAGCCAAAGGCCGAAGCCGCGTCCTCGCTGGCACGCCACGTGGACCAGGCGTGCGCAGCGAAGCACGGGCCCTCATGCAACGCCGGGCCGAAGCCTGTGCCGAACTCCAACGCAGCGCACGGCTCACCCACAACACCGGCGAACCTGCGTTACTATTGGAGAAAATGGCTGGAAGTCACATGACAGGTACACGCGCAACCAATCACTTCGACGTCAACGCCGCCACCTGGGACGCCGATCCCGTCAAGCAGGCGCGAGCGCTCGCGGTGGCCCGGGAAATTCAGGAACAGGTGCCGCTGTCGCTGCACATGCAGGCGCTGGAATACGGCTGTGGAACGGGCTTGCTCAGCTTTGCCCTGCAGCCAAAGCTCGGGCACATTTCCCTGGCCGACAGCTCGCCAGGAATGCTCGCGGTTTTGAACGAGAAAATCACCGCCAACGGCATCACGAACATGCGTGCCGCAAAGCTTGACCTGGTTACCGACGCCCTCCCGGCGGAACGCTACGACCTGATCTACACCTTGATGACCTGTCATCACATCACCGACACCGACGCCCTCCTGCGCAGTCTCTACGCCCTGCTGGCGCCGTCGGGCTATCTCTGTATTGCCGACCTCGACGCCGAGGACGGCTCTTTTCATGGCCAGGGATTCGACGGCCACAACGGTTTTGATCGTCGTGAGCTGGCGGCAAAGGCCGCCTCGGCAGGATTCCGGAAACCACGTTTCACGACCGCCTTCAGCATGACCAAGGGCGAAGGCCCGGCACAACGCGAGTACCCGGTCTTCCTGCTGGTGGCACAGAGGTAGAGCCGTCAACATACGGTGAAATTGCTCGTGGCCTGCCTTGCCGACGATAGAAGGCGTTCGGTGGCTGCCGGCGCCGCCTCGATTGTTTCACCACCCGGCAAGGAACGCCGCCGACCGAAGCCACGCCTTTACCGCAGCCAGCCCTCTGCTACCTAGACCTTCCGCCATGAACCGACACCTTTTCCTCGCCACCAAGGCCCCGACCCTATTGCTCGCCACCTGGCTCACTGTCGGCCTCACCGCCTCGGCGCTGGCCAGCCCCTGGGCGCAGGTAAAGCTCCCCAGCGACGGCCCCACCCAGGTCATCGGCGCAGTCTCCAACGGCTGCATAGCAGGCGCCCAAAGCCTCCCCGCCGAAGGCGACGGATATGTCAGTATTCGCCGCTACCGCAACCGCTTCTACGGACACGCAGAGTTGTTGCACCTGGTCTCCGACCTCGGCCGCGAACAGGCGCGGCGCGGCCCCGGCCTGGTGATGATCGGCGACCTGAGCCAACCCAGGGGCGGACTGATGTCCACCTCGCACCGCAGCCATCAGAACGGGCTGGATGTGGACATCTGGTTCCAGCTCGCGCCCTCTGCGGCAGCCGCCAACCGCGATACCGCAAACCAGCCCGACCCGCCCAGCATGGTCACCGCGGACGGCGAAGGCTTGGGCACGCTGTGGGGCGACGATCAGCAGGCCCTGCTCAAGGCAGCAGCCGAGGATTCCCGGGTCGACCGCATTTTCGTCAACGCCGCCATCAAGCGTGGCCTGTGCGCGAGCGAAAACGACAGGGCGTGGCTGCGCAAGCTCCGCCCCTGGTTCGGACACGACGCTCACTTCCACGTCCGCTTGCACTGCCCCGCCGATAGCGAGCAATGCCAGCAGCAGGCCGTCATCCCGGCCGGCGACGGCTGCGGCAACGAACTGGACTGGTGGTTCAGCGCCGAGGCCCGGCAACCGGCCAAGAAAGGCGCAGCCCCCCGCGCCGAGCCGGTCACCCTCGCCGCCTGCCGGCCACTGCTCTGATTCGATTGCGCGTCGACTACGGCCGCGCTCACTTGCCGGACGCCGAGATCAACCGACGCCAAACAGACTGGCCAGGAATGACCAGCGTTCGAGCAGCGTGTGGCGGCGTGATTCGTCGCTGAAGACGTGCAGGCAAACGACAAAACCCCAGACCGTTACAAACGACCACAGCCTTCCCGCCAGCGTGGACGAGGGGCGGTAACCCGCGTTCGCACGCACCTGAGAGATTCCGATACCTGTCGCCAGAACGAGGCAGTAGAACGCGTAGCTGGTGAACGATTCGATCGCCGCCGACACACCCATCGCCGCGACCAGGTCGACTTCGCGGACGAAGTGAAAAATGACATTGCCGACGCCGGCGGCCATGAAGGTCGCGAAGAACATGCGTAGCCGCGGGTGCTTGCGAAACACCCTGAAAAAGGTCGGCACGAAGAAGAAGTCGACCAGCAACTCCTTGAAGTAGTAGGAGAAGCGATTGAAGTACTCAATCAGCGTCCGTGCTTCGAGTGGGCGCCATGTGGCGCGTGGCAAGCGGAAGCCGGCAAGCCGTGCGCCACCGATAAAGAGATGTCCCCAATACGCGGTCCGCAAACAGAACTTGGCGGTAGACCAGACCAGCGCCGACCAGCCAATCAGAACCGGGAAGGCCTGACCATCGAGGTAGGCGCCCAAAGCCAGTTCGACACTGGGGATACTCAGTTTCTGCTCACAAATCCAGGTCAGCGCCACCTTCATGGCCAGGAGGACGTTGGACCAGAGCAGCAACTTGACGCCCTTGATCTGCGTGATCGCCAGATCTGCTGGAGTTTTCGACAGGTTCTTGCGCAGGAAGCCAGCTCCCTTGCCAAACGGAATCGAAGACGGCCCGCCCCAGAAGGGATGGAAAGTACCGAGTTGAAAAGCGTCGGGGCTGCGATCGCGCGCGCGCTGGTCGACGATGGCATAGGCCAGGAACCAGATATAGGGGGTATAGACGCTCAGGAAAGACCACAGCGCCAGACGCGGCAGGCCGTGCACCAGGTCCAGGGAAGTCAGCCCGCAGAGAGCGAACTCGACGGTCAGCAGCGCGACCACCGGCCGGCGGGCGAGGATGAAGCCCTTGTGGCTGCGGACGACCATCAACGTCAACCACGAGAAGATCATGAACGTGATGAGCGCAAGATGTGCGAGCAGCAACGGCGAGAACTGAGCGGCCCGTTCCTGCGCAGCGACGACGGCGATGCTTTCCTCGATAGCCGTTTCCGACAGCCACAAGGCGGAAAATGCCATCAGGTAGGTGGCGGCAAAGAGGATCAGCTGGCGCTGCTTCTCCAGGTAGGCAAAGGCCATCGCCGCGCCGACAACGAAGGCAGCTTCCCAGCAGGAGTTGTAGGTCGAGACAGCCAACACGGCAACGGCAAACAGAAGGACGCGGCCACGAACCGTCTGCGCCAGCTGGACAAGCGTCTCGCGTTCATCGATCGCCAGGAAGCTGCGCAGGGTCGAGCGGCCCGCTGCACCGCTCATGCAGAATGCAATCCGTATCCGTCATTGCCCAGGCGCGCCGGGCGGTGCCACTTTAGCCCCGTGAACCGGTCCGGAAAGCTGCCGTCGATCTTCAGCGCGGCGGCCTTCCCTGTGAACTCAACTACTCGCGTTGGCATCGACAAACGCCTCGATCTCGTCCAGCGAATCAATCAGGCTGACGTCGAAGTCGACCGTCGAGAAATCGAGCCCAAAGCTTTCCTCCAGCTGCATCACCAACTGCATCATGGAAAACGAGTCGAGCCGGCCACTGACGAAAAGCGATTCACTGTCATCCAGCTCGCCGTGGTCACCATGCTTTTCCAAGGCTTCCTTGAGAAACTTGCGCAACTTCAACTTGCCATCACTGTTCATTAGCTCACTCCAAAAAGACTACCGACAAAGGCGAGTCGCTCGCCAAGCGTGTGGCTGCGCGACCCATCGCTGAAAACATGCAGACAGACGACGAAAGACCAGACGAAAAGGAACGACCGCAGCCTCCCCGCAAGGCTCAACGAGGGCTTGAAGCCCATGTTCATGCGCACCTGCGACAGGCCAAGACCAGTGGCCAGAACCAGGCAGTAGAAGGCGTAGCTCTCGAAGCTCGCCAGCACGCCGCCAAGTCCCATCGTCACGATGAGGTCGATATCGCGCAGGAAGTGCCAGATCGCATTGCCCACCCCGGCCGCCATGAAGGTGGCAAAGAACAGACGCAAGCGCGGATGACCACGAAACATCTTGAAGAACGTCGGCACGAAGAAGAAATCGACCAGAAGTTCCTTGAAGTAATAGTGGAAACGGTTGAAGTACTCCATCAAGGTCTTCGAGCCGAGCGGACGCCAGGTGCTGCGCGGCAATCTGAAACCGGCAAGGCGTGCGATGCCGATGAAGAGATGCCCCCAGAAGGCGATCTGCAACGAGTACGTCGCCGTGGACAGGATCACCGCTGCCCAGGCCTGCGCAAGCGACTGGGACTGCTGGGCCAGAAACGCATCCTGGGCGGCCTCCAGACTCGGCACCTGCAGTTGATCCTGAAAAACGCCGACCAGAACGATCTTCATGGCCAGCAGGACATTGGCCCACAAGAGCAGCTTTACACCCTTGATCTGCGTCACCGCCAGATCTTCCGGGGACTTGGCGAAGGTCTTGCGGAGGAAGGCTGCGCCCTTGCCAAAGGGGAGAAAGGTAGGCGACCAGAAGGGCCGCAGCACGCCCATTTGAAAAATCGGCGGACTCGCGTCACGTGACCGTTGATCGGCCAGCGCGTAGGCGAGAAACCAGAGGTAGGGGGTGAAGACGATGAGCAGTGACCACAGGAGCACGCGCGGCAGACCGTCGATCGCGCTCAGCGAACAGAGCCCACAAAGGACAACCTCGACACCCAGCAAGGCGAGCACCGGACGACGCGCAACGAACAGCGTCTTGTCGCGGCGGCTCATCGCCAACACGCTCCAGGCACCGACGAAGAAGGTCGCCATGGCCAGTAGACCGAGCGCCAGCGGCGACAGGGCGTCAACGTTTTCCACGACCATCATCTGGCGGATGTTCTCCTGGATATCGTTCTGCGCCAGGCACAGCGCTAGAAGCGCTGCCGTCCAGGTGCCGCCCAGGAGGATCCAGTCACGATACTTCGGCCAACGCGCGTAGGCCATGGCCAGACCGACCAACAGGGCCGCCAGCCACCAATCCTCGAAGCTGCAAGCAGCAAGCGCGGCGACCAGGAAAATGGCCAGCTGACCCAACCAGGTCTGCGCCGCGGCGACGACCTGCGGGCGCTCGTCGATGGCCAGCAGGTCGCGCAGATTTGCTTGCCCGAAGAAAGCCCTGCGCTGGCCTGTGCGCACCCGCGCAGGGCTATCCGCCGCCGGCTGCAAGCTCATGGCGGATCTTGCTCAAGCTGTTTTCGGAGCGCCTGCCGGTCGACTTTCCCGCTTTGATTGAGCGGCATGCTTGCGAGAGCGATCAACTGATTGGGAACCATGTACGCCGGCAGCCTCGCCTTCAGGTCCCGGATCACCTGGACCGAGTCGAGCAAGCTCGCCGCGACGAAACCGACGATTCCGCGTGCCATGCCGTCCACCGTCGGCCAGGCGACGGCACCGACGAGGTCAATGCCGCTTACCGCCCGCAAGTGCGCGTCGATTTCCTCGAGCTCGACGCGGTACCCGAGGACCTTGACCTGGTTGTCGATTCGGCCAAGGCAGTGAAAGGTCCCCGCGGCATCGACGCTGGCCAGGTCGCCGGTCAAATACCAGCGCTTGCCGTTGATGGTCGGAAATCGCTCCGCTGTCAGTTGCGGTTCGTTGAGGTAACCATCGGCCAACTGCACGCCGGCGACCGCCAGTTCACCCGCTTCCCCGTTGGCCAGGACCTGCTTGTGGCCATCGACGATCATCGCTTCGTTCCCCGGCAAGGGCGTACCAATGGCGATGAAGTCTCGCCCGGCGGTGATCGCCGTATCGTGCTCAACCGCCTGCCCCAGGCAGAAGACAGTCGCCTCGGTCGGACCATAGAGGTTGAAGATCGCCGTGTTCGGCGCGGCCACTCGCCACGCCGCGACGGTTCCCTCCGGCAGCGCCTCCCCGCCGAAGACAGTGACCCGGAGGTCTTTCAAACTGCCCGCATGCAGGGTCTTGACCTGACGCAGCATGCCCACCAGCGAGGGCACCGAATTCCACACCGTCAGCTGTGCATTTCGCACAAACTTGACGGCATTCATCACCACCGTCGCCGGCAGAATGTGCAGCGCGGCACCCGCTTCCCAGGTGCTGAACATGTTATGCACCGAAAAGTCGAAAGTGAGTTCGCAGGTCTCGAGCGCGCGATCAGTAGCGCGCAGGTCGAGATAGCGCGCGATCATCTGCGCGTAGTGCCTCGCCGCAGCCGCCGAGATCATCACCCCTTTGGGTACGCCGGTCGTTCCCGACGTGAAGATGATATAGGCGACATCGCCGGCGGCCATCGGCTCGGGCGCCGCAAGGCCTTGCGGCGGCGATGACCCTCCGCCAGGCGCGGCGGCGGGGCTTTCCCCGGGCTTCGCCAGCGCAGCATCCGGATCACTCGCCGCGCAAATGACCAGCGGCGGACAGGCGGCTCGCACGCGCTCGCTGAGCAACTTGACCCCGTCGGCGTCAGCAACGATCGCCGTCAGCTTGCACAGCGAGAGAATGGTGAGGATCCGCTCCTCGGGAAGCTTCAGCCCGATCGGCACGTAGCTTGCGCCTGCCCAGCAAGCGCCAAGCAAGGCCACGCAGGCGTCGATCCCACGCGAAGCCAGAATGCCGACCCGCGGCGGCTGGCCGTCATCGGCTGACCAGTGCTCGCTCTGTCTGAGCTCCTGCGCGAGGCGCGCCGCGCGTTCGGCGAGTTCTCGGTAGCTGACCGACTGGCCCTTGTAGGCAACGGCGACGGCATCGGGCGTCTGCAGGCCATGGCGATGAATCGCGCTGGCCAGATTGTAGTTCGTGCTCATTGTCCGGGAAGAACCTGAAATCGTCGGCAGGTGGCCCTGACGACCCACGCGCAGCGTTTGGCCGATGCGCTGTGCGCACCCTGGCAGTCGGGCATGTCGTTCACCTCTGAATTTAGTGAAGAGGGGCGGGGAAAGTGGCGAGCTGGCTGACAGTTGCGCAGATTTTCTGGTTGGCCCGAGGGCCAGGGGCTGACGCCAGCGTGCGGATGAAGAGAGTGACGAGAAGCCAGGCGCAAACGTTCTCGATCGTGAGGCAAGCGATCATTTACTGATTGAAGCGCTGGCCAGGACCATCAAGAGGCTGACGCCGTTAGCCGTTGCAAAAGCAATAGAGCGCGGATTGTATCCCGATGGCGCTGGATTGTATCTCCAGGTCGGGCCGACTGGCGCCGAGTCGTGGATTTTCCGCTTCATGCTTCACGGCAAGGCGCGCGCCACGGGACTGGGGCCGACACATGCGATGAACATGACAGAGGCCCGAGCCGACGCAGCCGAATGCCGAAAGCAGCTGTTGCAAGGTCACGACCCGATAGGCGAGCGCAAGGCTGCCAAGCTCGCGAAACGGCTGGACGATGCGCGTGCAATCACCGACAAGCAATGTGCCGAGCAGTACATCGAGACGCACCGGGCCGGCTGGAGGAATGCCAAACACGCCGCTAAATGGGAGAGCACCCTGCAGGGCTACGTCCATCCAGTGATCGGCGAGCTCTCGGTTGCAGCCATCGACACCGATCTTGTAATGAAATGCCTGTCCGGGATTTGGACCAAGAAGACCGAGACCGCCTCGCGAGTTCGCGGGCGCATCGAGTCCATCCTGGATTGGGCGACAAGCAGCAATTACCGCCAGGATGCGCATGTGCGGCGGGAGCCGAATCCTGCTGCGCTCCTCATCGCGTGAACGCGCAGCAAACATACCAAGGACGTTCAGTAATTTGCACCCAGAACACGAGCAGGGATCGAAGCCTCCCGATGAACGTGTGGATGCGGTGGAGTACGTGGACATCCTGCGCGAGGCCGTCGCAGGCACCTGCGAATTCAGGGGTCGGGCAATCGCATCACTGCCCATGTCGTGCCAACGGCAGCATCGATTCAGCCCCGTCCCGGACCAGACTGGCGAAGAGCACAAGCACTGCCGCGCAGGGGCATCGCCCTCTACCTCGTCTGGCAGTGCGACAAGGCCCAAGACACCGGCGAGCTAAGGTTGCAGCGGCTCCTGCGACTACTGGCGGAAATGAGTCGGCCGGCTCTGGGTCGGCCTGAACCAGACGCACGCCCGGGTAAGTGGCTGTTGCAGAAGGGCTGCCTGGCCGAAAGCGCACGCAACGCTTGGGGAACGGATCCGTGACATGACGAGACCTGAGCCCACAATTGTCGCGAATGGATTTAGAATGTGACCACATTAGCGTACGAGGAACGACCATGCCCATCGCCATTCGCGAACTCAAAGCCAGCCTCTCGCGCGTACTGCATCGCGCGCAGGCAGGCGAAGTCATCGAAGTCACCTCCCATAACAAGGCGATCGCCCGCATCGTCGGCATTCCGCCGCAGGCGGACGAAGGGATCCGCGGCCTGATCGCCAGCGGCGGCTTGTCGTGGAGTGGCAGCAAGCCACAGCTGCAGCCCCCCGTTGAAATGGTCGCGGGTGGAACAGCCGTCAGCCGGATCGTGCTGGCTGATCGCGCTTGATTCTCTTCTGTGACACCTCGGCGCTGGTCAAGCTGTACGTCAGAGAAGAGGCCAGCGAGCGCATGGTGGCGCTTGCCGGGTCGGCCGATACCATCGCCGTGTGCCGCCTGGCCTGGACTGAAGCGATGGCGGCGCTGGCCCGCCGCGCGCGTGAGAACCCGGCCGATGCCGAACTGATCACGGCCATCCGGACCCGTATGCGTAGCGACTGGCCCCGCTATGCGATTGTCGAGGTCACGCAGTCACTGGTGGAACTCGCCGGTGAGTATGCCGACACCTTTGCCCTGCGCGGCTACGACAGCGTTCAACTCGCCGCCGCGCGCATTTTGCAGGAAGCAACCGACGAAGAGTTCCACTTCGCCGTTTTCGATACCCGGCTGGAGAAGTCCGCCAGGGTGCTGGGCATGCGTACCCTGGCCAGCGGTTGACAGGGCGAGCTCAAGCGTGGCGCTCGCGCAAGCAGCGCGCGAACGCCGCCTCGGCGATCCGGCGAGGCTCGCGTCGTGCAACAGGTCGAGGACGCCGGTCGAGCCAGCGCCAGCTCCCTTGGCGAGCTGGCGGACAGTGTCGTGGTAGTCGCGCATACCAACAGGGGACAGATGGCCCTTTTTAAGCACGCACAGGCGGCCACTGGCGGGCCGTATTAACAAGCGTCAGTATCCACACTGTTTCGGCGTCGATCTCATACACCAGGCGATAGCTTTCGTGCGGAATCAGCTCGCGGGTGCCGGGAATCCTTCCCGGCTTGCCGCGATGGGGATGCTGAGCCAGCCGTGTGGCTGCGTCGCTGAACAGCTCATCCATTCGTGCGGCCGCACGCGGGTTTTCGGCAGCGATGTAGTCCCATACGTCGGTGCGGTCCTGCTGCGCTTCTGGTGTCCAGACGACCCTCACGGGCGATTCGTCACATCGGCACGCCGTGCGGAAAACTCGGCTTCGACCTCATCGTTCGATCGCCCCTGCCCAGCACGCATCGAGGCCCGGCCGGCCTCGACCTTGTGGCGCAGGAACTCATCGTAGTCCCGTGCCTCGCGCTGGCGGTGAACAAACTCGCGCATGAGCTCGCGCAGCACCTGCGACGCCGGGCGGTGGGCGGCTTCAGCTTCCGCCATGAACTCGGCGCGCAGCTCGGGTTCCAGCTTCATCGTGAAAACGGCTTCTTTCGACATGATCAGGTCTCCTGCCAAAGGGTACTTGCAAAGTATATACATAATCATCACAACGCGCGCACTCGAAAAGTGCAACAAGGCGAGTTGTGCTGTATCAGCCGTGCCGGCAAAGATCTGCTTGGCAATGGGCTCGGCAAGGTTGTCGAACTATTGCTAACCTATTTTATCAATAACAAGATGGACGCCTTTCTCCCCTTGGCTCCCAGCGGCCGCCATGTGATAAGCTAGCCTATAATCTAGCCGTCTAGTGGAGAAACCCCCATGCGTGAGATCGGCGCCTTCGAGGCCAAGAACAAACTCGGTACCCTGCTTGACTGGGTCGAGAGCGGCGAGGAAGTCCTCATCACCCGGCGCGGCAAAGCGGTGGCGCGGCTCGTACCGGCCGAACCTGGTTTCGATCGCGCCAAAGCCCGTCGGGCGGCGGACGGGATCCTTGAAGCCCGGCGTGGCATCACGCTCGGCGGCCTCAAGATCAAGGATTTGATCAACGAGGGCCGTCCGTGAGTTTCGTGCTGGATAGTTCGGTGAGCCTGACCTGGTGCTTCGACGATGAGCGCACGGATGCCACGGACGCCTTGCTTGAGCAGGTCGTCGAATCCGGGGCTGACGCACCCACGCTGTGGCCGTTGGAGGTGCTTAACGCGCTGGCGATGGCCGAACGTCGGAATCGGATCGATGCCGAACGCCGGCAACGCCTCGCCGGATTCTTGTGCGATCTTCCGGTGGCGATCGACGAAGAGACGGCCAGCCAGGCATGGGCGGTCACTGCGCAACTGGCGGCACGGTTTCGGCTGACCGTCTACGATGCGGCCTATCTCGAACTGGCACAGCGACGCGGCTTGCCGCTGGCGACGCTTGACCAGGAAGTACGCGCCGCGGCTGCTGCGCTCGGCGTCACCTTGCTCGGCACTTGACGTTGACGAGATTACCCATGACCTCCGACCCGTTTCCCGTCGTTTCCCCAGTCGCTTCCCGGCTTCTGACCGCCGAACAGTTTCAGCGCCTGGCCGACGTCCCCCCCGAGATCGAATGGTTCGCCAATCTCGGCAACAAGGCCACCCGTCGCGCTTACGAAAACGCCCTCGGGGATTTCATGAAGTTCACCGGCATCGCGAAGCCCGAGGAATTTCGCACCGTCACCCGCGCGCACGTTATCGCCTGGCGTGACGACCTGGTGCAGCGCGCCTTGAGCGGCATGACCGTCCGCCATCGCCTGGCGGCGCTGTCGTCGCTGTTCGAGTCTCTGTGCGAGAAGAACGCCGTGACCCATAACCCGGTCAAGGGCGTTAAGCGCCCGCCGGTGGAAAGCTACAAAGGCAAGACCCCTGCCCTCGGTGACCACCAGGCGCGCAAGCTGCTGGACGCGCCCGATGGTGCGTCGCTCAAGGGCAAGCGCGACCGCGCCATCCTGGCCACCCTGCTCTATCACGCCCTGCGGCGTGACGAGCTGTGCCGGTTGACGGTCAAGGACTTCAAGCACGAGCGGCGCGGCGTGCCGCACCTCAAGGTGTTCGGCAAGGGCGGCAAGATCCGCTATGTGCCGCTGCACCCCGCGGCCAGCGGCTTGATCGGGGACTATCTTGAGATCGCGGGGCATGGCGCAGACGATGCCGGCGCCCTGTTCCGACCCATCCGCAACAACTGCACCGGCACACTGGAAAGAGCAATCACGCCTGACGCAGTCTACAAACTGGTGCGGCAATACTCAGCGGCGCTGGGTTTCGCGATCGGAGCGCACGCGCTGCGGGCGACCGCCGCGACCAATGCGCTTGACCACCAGGCCGACATTGCCAAGGTGCAGGAATGGTTGGGTCATGCCAACATCGCCACGACCCGAATTTACGATCACCGCAAGACCCGGCCGGAGGACAGTCCGACCTTCAAAATCGCCTATTAGAGAATGCTATTGTCCTTTATCAGTCAGGAGCTGCCACTGGGTTTTTGCTCTTGATTTCCGCCGCGACAGCCTGCCAACGGGGCGCATCGCGTCGGCGAGCGGCAAGGCGTCTGGGTCGCGTCGGAGGCGTGACTCCCCGTGGCTTGAGCTGAGGGACGGAGCTCAACATCAAGAGGGCGTCGAAGTTGCCATGCGTCATCGATGCTGTCGCGCCTGGCGTTGTGTGGTTTGCCACAGCTCCCGAGTGGAAGTGCCGCCTAAAATTTGCCGATGATCCGCTCCGAACTCATCAACCGACTCGCCGCCCTTTTCCCGCAGTTCACCCCCAAAGATACTGAACTTGTGGTCAAGGCCATTCTTGAAGCGCTGAGCAACACGCTGGCGAAGGGGGACCGCATTGAAATAGTAACCGGTAACTCCGCGGCGTTCTTCCCAGGCGCGGCGCTGGCGTCGACAATTTCCTCATTGACACGCGAGAAGATGAGGAGGTCAAGATGGCGACGAATCAAGAGAGCCGGCGGGCACGGCGTAGCGCGGACGAGTGGCGGCAGGTGCTGTCGCGATTTTTCGGCAGCGGTTTGGCGGTGGAGGCCTTCTGCAATCGCGAAGGCATCAGCGATACCAGCTTCTACCGGTGGCGCAGCCGACTGGGCGCGCCGATGGGCCGATGCGACGCCTTGGTCAACTCGGCGTCGACAGGCTTCGTCGATGTCGGCCCGCTGCAAAGCGAAACCGGGCGGTCGGGACGTATCGAGCTGACCCTGGATCTCGGCGGCGGCCTGCAGCTACACCTGGTGCGCGGCTGATGTTCTTCCCCGAAGGCCAGATCCGGGTACATGTTTATGGCCGCCCCGTCGACCTGCGCAACTCCTTCGACGGCCTGTACGCACTGACGCGCCACGCGCTCGGTCAGGACCCCTTGAGCGGACAGCTGTTTGCCTTCTTCAACCGCCGCGCCACGCAGGTCAAGGTCCTCTACTGGGATCGCACGGGCCTCTGCGTGTGGGCCAAGCGCCTCGAAGCCGGTCGTTTCGTCTCCGACTGGTCGAAAGTGAGCACGCGGGAAACCGACTGGACCGGCCTGAAGCTCCTCCTGGAAGGCATCGAGCCCAAGCGCTTCAAGAAGCGTTACCAGCACCCGCAAAATGGCAAGAAACGGACATAAAATGCATGTTAAACAGCGGCTTGAAGACGACTCCCGCGGTATAATAGCGGCATGAATCCGGCGCTTGCGACCCCTTTCAAAAGCCTCGACGAGGTGGCCGCGCTGACCCCGCAACAGACCGCCGAACTGATCGGCGCCCTGCGCCGTCAGGAGAACACCGAAGCGCTCCTGCGCCAGGAAATCACCGCCCTCAAACAGCAACTCGACTGGTTCAAGCGCCAGCTCTTCGGGCAGAAGAGCGAACGACGCATCGAGACGGGTCCGAATGGCCAGATGAGTTTCGGCGAGTGTCTTCCACCGCCGACGCTACCGGCACCCCCGGGCCAGCAGGTAGCCGCCCACACCCGCAAGCCAGCGACCCGCCGCCAGGACGACGAAGCCGTCCCGTTCTTCGACGAGTCACGCGTGCCGGTCGAAGTCATCGAACTCGCGGCTCCGGAAACCGACGGCCTTACTGCGGAAGAGTACGAGGTGATCAGCCACAAGGAAAGCTATCGCCTGGCGCAACGGCCGGGAAGCTACGTGGTGATCAAGTATCGGCGGCCGGTGGTCAAGATCAAGGCCAGTGAAGCGCTCGTTTGCGCCGCCGCACCGGCCGGGGTGATCGACGGCAGCCGGGCGGACGTGAGCTTCGTTGCCGGCTTGCTGCTCGACAAGTTTGCCTACCACCTGCCGCTGTATCGCCAGCACCAGCGCCTCGCCGACGCCGGGATCACGGTCAGTCGCCCCTGGCTGACGCAGATCGCGCAACAGGGCATCGCCCTGCTCGAACCGATCTACGAGGCCCAGTTCGCCTCGATTCGCGAGTCACGCGTCAAAGCCATGGACGAGACGCCGATCAAGGCCGGACAGGCGGGACCGGGCAAGCTGAAGAAAGCCTTCTTCTGGCCAGTCTATGGCGAACTGGACGAAATCTGTTTCCCGTTCTTCCCGAGCCGGGAGATCAAACACGTCGAGGCGGCGCTGGGACTGACGCCCGCCGAGCGGGCGGTCTTGTTGTCGGATGGCTACCACGCCTATGCGCATTATGCGACCAGGACCGGGATCACCCATGCCCAGTGCTGGACGCATACCCGCCGCGGTTTCTTCGAGGCGCAAGCAGTCGAGCCGGAAGCGGCGAGCCAGGCGCTGGAACTGATCGGTGCGCTCTATCAAGTGGAAGAATCCATCCGAGAACAGAAGCTCTCTGGCGCCGGCAAGCGGGAGTATCGTCTGGCGCATGCCAAGCCGATCGTCGAGCGCTTCTTCGCCTGGATCGGCGAACGCTTCGCGGCCCAGGGGCTGCTCCCCAGCAATCCGCTGACCAAGGCGCTTGCCTATGCGCGCGACCGACGATACGGACTGGAGGTCTTCCTCACCGACCCGGACGTGCCGATCGATACCAACCACCTTGAGCGTGCCTTGCGCGTGATCCCGATGGGGCGCCGCAATTGGCTGTTCTGTTGGACCGAACTGGGCGCCAGGCAGGTGGGGATCATCCACAGCCTGATCGCCACCTGTCGATTGCACCAGATCGACCCGTACGACTACCTGGTCGATGTGCTACAGCGCGTCGGCCAGCATCCGGCAGAGCGCGTCCGGGAACTCACGCCTCGTCTCTGGAAGCAGCTCTTCGCGGCCGATCCACTTCGCACGCCTTTGTACCGCCTCGGCACGTAGGGCCTGACGCCGCGTAGTTACCGCTTACACCCAATCCTTATGGAAGAAGGATTGGGTGGGTGCAATCGTAGGCACCCCCAGCCTCCCCTTGAGACCGCGAGGCATCTTTTTCGATCACATTTTGAAGCCGTGGCCAGATCAACGACGCAAGAAGCGCAGCGTTTGCGGAAAGCCTCGATCACCTGGCTTGGCATTGCCCTCTGCCGGTGTCGTTACAGGACGAAAGCCGGCCGCTCGGCTCGGCCATCTCGCAGACCTCTCCACCCGAGTCACTCTGCTCGGCAAGGTACAGACGCAGCCTCGGCCTCCGGCGTTCCCCCTTGAGGGACAACTCATTGGCGCATCTTTTCTTGTGGGTTGTTTTGTGAGTCTGATTGCTTAAAAAGCTCTACTATTTATATTTTTCATGCACTTAAGTCAACATACCGGCGGAAGCGGTGAGATTCGAACTCACGGACGGTTGCCCGTCGCTAGTTTTCAAGACTAGTGCAATCGACCACTCTGCCACACTTCCTGCAAGCTCACCGTCGGTGTTCGCCACCTGCCGCAACGGCGGGGCGAATGATAGCACGGCGCCGCCCCCCGGACGCGCCACAGTCTACCTGCCAACGACGCTTGCAACCCGGCACCAGACAGCAATAGTGATTGAAACTTTTCACGTAGTTGGCTAGTCTCAGCGCCGTAATCCTAATTCGATCAACAGGAGGAAGTCCATGCAACCCCAGTTTCAGATCACCGGCCAAGCCACTCGCGAGGTGTCGCTGCAGCAGAACCGGGTTCTGCGCAATACGTTCATGATGCTCGCCCTGACCATGGTGCCAACCGTTCTCGGCGCCTTGGCTGGCATACAGATGCAGTTCACGTTCATGTCCGGCAGCCCGCTGATGTCCTTCCTGCTCTTCCTCGGCATTGCCTTCGGCTTCATGTGGGGCATCGAGCGTACCAAGAACAGCGGCATGGGAGTTGTGCTGCTGCTCGGCTTTACCTTCTTCATGGGGCTGATGCTGTCACGCATTCTGCAGGTGGCGCTGGGCTTCAGTAACGGCGGCCCGCTGATCGCCATGGCCGCGGGCGGTACCGGCGTGATCTTCTTCTCGCTCGCCGCCGTGGCCACGATCACCAAGAAGGATTTCAGCTTCCTGGGCCGGTTTCTTTTCATCGGGATGATTGTCGTTCTGCTGGCGATCGTGGCCAACATCTTCTTCCAGATCCCGGCCTTGTCGCTGACCATCTCGGCTGTTGCGGTGCTCGTCTTCTCGGCCTACATCCTCTACGACATCAGCCGCATCGTGAATGGCGGTGAGGACAACTACATCTCGGCGACACTGTCGGTCTATCTGAGCATTTACAACGTCTTTGTCAGCCTTCTGAACCTGCTGCTGATGCTCAGCGGCGAACGCGACTGATCGGCGAGAGGGCATAAGAAGAAGGGCGGCCGCGGCCGCCCTTTTCCGTTGACCGGCTGGCGCCTGGGAGACGCCGCGCCGTCAGGCCAGCAGCAGGCCGGCGGCGACCTTGCGGCCCTCGCCAATTAGAACGTTGTAGGTACGACACGCGGCCGGCAAATCCATCACTTCCAGACCCTTCTGCGCCTGTGCCAGCGGACGCATAAGGTCGGGAGTCGGAAAGCGCAGCCGATTACCGGTGCCGAGCAGAATGATTTCGGCGTCGAGCGAGGCCAGCCATGCGAAGTCCTCGACACGCAGGGTGTCGAAAGTTGCCTGCGTCCAATCCGGGATCAGGCGCTCTGGCAGCACCGCCAGGTTACAGCTGTGGCGGATACCGTTCACGCTGACGTAGCCCTCGCCGTAAGCGGTGAAGGTGTTCAGGCCGTCGGGTCTGTCGAGCTGTAGTTTCATGAAAATTGCGGCGCACAAAACCTTAAAGTACGATTATAGCTTTTTTGCCGATCGCCTCCAGAGAGGGACAGTGCGCAAGCGCCGCCCCGTAGCGCTCACCGATCGACGCGTCATCAACAGCGCTGCCACTACTCGAGCCCGGATCATGAGAGAGTTTTCCCGCATCCAACGTTTGCCGCCCTACGTCTTCAGCATTACCGCCCAGCTGAAGATGGCCGCTCGCCGGCGCGGCGAAGACATCATCGACATGAGCATGGGGAATCCGGACGGGCCGACGCCGCAGCACATCACCGACAAGCTGGTCGAGGCGGCGCTGCGCGAAAACACGCACGGCTACTCGGTCTCGCAAGGCATTCCGCGCCTGCGCAAGGCGATTTGCGACTGGTACCAGCGGCGCTACGACGTGAGCCTGGATCCGGAAACGGAAGCGGTGGTGACCATCGGTTCCAAAGAGGGCATCGCCCATCTGATGCTGGCCACCGTCGACCGCGGCGATACCGTCCTGGTCCCCAATCCCTCGTACCCGATTCACATTTACGGGGCGATCATCGCTGGCGCCGATATCCGCTCGGTGCCGATGACGCCGGACGTCGATTTCTTCGCCGAGTTGCAGCGTGCGCTCATCGAAACGACGCCGAAACCGAAGATGATGATTCTCGGCTTCCCGAGCAATCCGACCGCCCGCTGCGTGGACCTCGAGTTCTTCGAGCGCGTCGTCGCCCTGGCCCGCGAGCACGACGTCCTGGTCGTCCATGACCTAGCCTACGCGGACATCGTCTTCGACGGCTATCAGGCACCGTCGATCCTGCAGGTGCCCGGCGCACGCGAGGTCGCGGTTGAATTCTTCACCATGTCCAAGAGCTACAACATGGCCGGCTGGCGGGTCGGCTACATGGTCGGCAACGAAGAGCTGTGCCGGGCACTGGTGCGCATCAAGAGTTATCACGATTACGGCACTTTCACGCCGATCCAGGTGGCGTCGGTGATTGCCCTCGAAGGATCGCAGCAGTGCGTGGAAGATGTGCGCCAGACCTATCAGCGGCGCCGCAACGTGCTCGCCAAGGGGCTGCACGAAGCGGGCTGGATGGTCGAAGTGCCGAAAGCGTCGATGTACATCTGGGCCAGAATCCCCGAGTTCTACCGGCACCTGGGGTCGATGGAGTTTGCCAAGAAACTGCTCCTCGAAGCCAAGGTCGCGGCCTCGCCCGGCGTCGGTTTCGGCGAATTCGGCGACGATCACGTGCGCTTTGCGCTGATCGAAAACGAAGAGCGCACGCGGCAGGCGGTGCGCGGCATCCGCGACATGTTCAGGAAGGACGGCCTGCTGCCGTCGGCTGGCGGTCGCGAAAGAGCAATGCCATGAAGCCGATCCGCAAATCGAACAAGCTGGACCGTGTCTGCTACGACATCCGCGGCCCGGTCCTCGAACAGGCCAGGAAGATGGAGGAAGAAGGCCACCACATCATCAAGCTCAACATTGGCAATCTCGCCGCCTTCGGCTTCGATTCGCCGGAGGAAATCCAGCTCGACATGATCCGCAACCTGCCCAGTGCGGCCGGCTACTCGGATGCGAAAGGGATTTTCTCGGCGCGCAAGGCGGTCATGCATTACACCCAGCAGAAACACATCCAGGGCGTGACGCTGGACGACATCTACATCGGCAACGGCGTCTCCGAGCTGATCGTAATGGCCATGAACGCCCTGCTCAATGCCGGCGACGAAGTGCTCGTGCCGACGCCGGACTACCCGCTGTGGACCGCGGCGGTGAGCCTTTCCAGCGGCACGCCGCGCCACTATCTCTGCGATGAAGGCAACGACTGGTTGCCCGACCTCAAGGATCTGCGCGCCAAGATCACCCCGCGCACGCGCGCGCTGGTGGTGATCAATCCGAACAACCCCACCGGCGCCCTGTATCCGGAGAACGTGCTGCTCGAATTGGTCGACATCGCCCGTCAGCACAACCTGATCATCTACGCCGACGAGGTGTACGACAAGGTTCTCTACGACGGCGCAACGCATACCGCAATCGCATCGCTGTCGACCGACGTGCTCACGGTGACCTTCAACGGCCTGTCGAAAAACTACCGTTCCTGCGGCTATCGCGCCGGCTGGATGGTCGTCTCCGGCGATCTGCGCGACGCGCGCGACTACATCGAAGGCCTGGACATGCTGGCGTCGATGCGCCTGTGTTCCAACGTCCCCGGCCAGCACGCCATCCAGACCGCCCTCGGCGGCTACCAGAGCATCGACGACCTGGTCGCACCGAACGGCCGCATGTGCCGCCAGCGCGATCTGGCGTACGAGCTGATCACCGCCATCCCCGGCGTCAGCTGCGTCAAGCCGAAGGCGGCGCTGTACATGTTTCCGCGCCTTGACCCGAAGGTCTATCCGATCCGGGACGACCAGAAGTTCATCGCCGAGATGTTGCAGAAGGAACGCGTTCTGCTGGTCCAGGGCAGCGGTTTCAACTGGCCGCATGCGGACCACTTCCGCCTGGTTTTCCTGCCGCACGAAGACGACCTGCGCGACGCGATCGCGCGTATCGCGCGTTTTCTGGAAGGCTATCGGCAGCGCGCGGCCACTCCCGCCTAGGCCGTGGCCTTCCCGCGCCCGCGCACCCTGCTCGCGAATCTCCACCCCCGACCCGCAACTTCCAGACCCTCAACCTCTACTCCTGGCTGCTCTATGAAACCTATCAATGTTGGACTTCTCGGAATCGGCACCGTCGGTGGCGGTACTTTCTCGGTCCTGGCACGCAACGGCGAAGAGATCGCCCGCCGTGCCGGCCGGCCCATTCAGGTCAGCGTCGTTGCCGACCGCAACCTCGAACGCACCCGCCGGCTGACCAAGGATAGCTGCCGGGTCACCGATGACGCGTTCGCGGTGGTCAGCGACCCGGACGTCGACATCGTCGTCGAACTGATCGGTGGCGATAGCGTCGCCAAGGAACTGGTCTTGCAAGCGATCGCCAACGGCAAGCACGTGGTGACGGCCAACAAGGCGCTGCTCGCCAAGCACGGCAACGAAATTTTCGCCGCGGCCCAGAAAAAGGGCGTGATGGTCGCTTTCGAAGCCGCCGTCGCCGGTGGCATCCCGATCATCAAGGCGCTGCGCGAAGGACTGACCGCCAACCGCATCGAATGGATCGCCGGGATCATCAACGGCACGACCAACTTCATTCTCTCGGAGATGCGTGACAAGGGGCTGTCCTTCGACGTGGTGCTCAAGGAAGCGCAGCGTCTCGGCTACGCCGAGGCCGATCCGACCTTTGACGTCGAAGGCGTCGACGCGGCGCACAAGCTGAGCATCATGTCGGCCATCGCCTTCGGCAATTCGATGAGTTTTGACCAGGCGCACATCGAAGGCATCAGCCAGCTCGACGCCGCCGACATCCGGTACGCCGAACAGCTCGGCTACCGCATCAAGCTGCTCGGCATCACCAAGCGAACCAGCGAAGGCGTCGAGCTGCGCGTCCATCCGACCCTGATTCCGACCAGGCGCCTGATCGCCAACGTCGAGGGAGCGATGAACGCCGTCCTGGTCAAGGGCGACGCGGTCGGCCCGACGCTCTACTACGGCAAGGGCGCTGGCGCCGAGCCAACGGCTTCGGCGGTGATTGCCGACCTGGTCGACGTCACGCGCATGCACACCGCCGACCCGGAGCATCGCGTGCCTCATCTCGCCTTCCAGCCCGACGCGATGGTCGATCTGCCGATTCTGCCGATGGCCGACGTGATCACCAGCTACTACCTGCGCCTGCGTGTCGCCGACCGGACTGGCGTGCTCGCCGACGTGACGCGCATTCTCGCCGATCAGGAAATCTCGATCGACGCCATGATCCAGCGTGAGCCTGCCGAGGGGGAAGAACAGACCGAGATCATCATGCTCACCCACCAGACGCGCGAGCGCAACATCGACGCGGCGATTGTCCGCATCGCGTCGCTCGACGCCGTCAAGGGGGCGATCGTCCGTCTGCGCCTGGAAGAACTTCTCTAGGAGCTGGCGCAGCGGGTGGCATCGGCGGCATCGCTGCCGACCCCTGCGCGGCGAGGTCGCGCAGGCTGATGCCGCCAACCGCCGTGTCGAGCGCCAGCCGCATGCGCTCGAAGACGGCGTCGACCGCCGGTGCTGCCGGCAGGCCGACGGGTGAAAAGAAGCGTTCCTCACCGGCGCTGCGTACCGTCTCCAGGACCTGCGTCACGCTGATCAGCGCCGGGTCGCGCCCGAGCAGGTAGAGCGGCGGGTCGTCGCTGCTCTGCAACAGCAATTTCTCGCTTTCCAGGGCATCGACAACGGTCTGCAGGACGTGCCGCGGCATGCCCAGCAGGCGAATGAATTCCGCCAGCGACGGCGTGCGCTCACCGGCCACGAACCTGCCCGTCACCAGAGCCATGGTCGACAGGGCCAGCCGCTCGCGCATGCGGTTGCTCAGTCGCGGTTCGCCGGCGCCGGCGTAGAGATACTCCGGGTGCTGGGCGTAAAAAGCGACACTGGCGCCGAAAAGCAGAATCAGCCAGCTCAGATAAAGCCAGATCATGAACAGGATCAGAATCGCCAGGCTCGAATAGATCGCCGCGTACTGGTTCGAAGTCGCCACGAAGGCCGCAAATCCCCACCCGGCGGTCTGCCAGGCAATACCGCCGGCAGCACCGCCGATCAGCGCCGGAAGCAGACGCACGCGCGCGTTCGGAATGAACATGTAGACAAAGGTGAAGGCAGCAATGACCAGCAGATAGGGGGTCAGCCGGCTGATCGTCTGTACCAGCTGACCCAGCATCTCGATGGCCAGCAGTCCGCGCACCGTCTCGACATTCATCACCGTGGCGGTGATGCCAAGCGCGGCGAAGACCAGGATCGGACCCACCATGAGCACGCTCAGGTAGCGGCTGAAACGATCGGCAAGCGAGCGCGGGCGCTGAATATGCCAGATGTAGTTCAGCGACTCCTCGATCTTCTGCATCAGGGAAATCGCTGTGTACAGCAGCAAGGCCAGGCCGAGCGCGCCAAGCACGCCGACGTTCATGTTCTGGATGAAGGCGGTAATACTCGTCGCCACTTCCTCGCCCTTTTCACCGAGGGGTTCGAGGAAGTTCAACAGCATCGGCTGAATCTGGTTGTGCACGCCGAACGCCTTGAGCACCGAAAAGCTCAGCGCCAGCAGCGGCACAATCGACAGCAGCGTCGTGTAGACCAGACTCATGGCGCGCAGGGTCAGTTGCCCGTCGACGACATCACGGATCAACAGCAGGAGCGTGCGCACGACGCGTATGCCGCGCGCCTGCCACAAGGACAGGCTTGCGCCCTGCCCCCCCCAGATGATGCCGTCCAGACGACTGCGCAGATTCGCACCGACTGCAGGCTTCACTTGGCGACCTCGAGTTCAAGTTGCAAGGTGACCGCCTTGTCGTTTGCCGCGCTCGCCGGGCGCGCCTTGCCGAGCAGCACGCGCTTGGCGCCCACTCCGTCGGCGCTGGTCATTTCGGCAATGATCGCTTCGCCGCGACGAGTGGCAAGTTGCGCCAGAGCCTCGTCGGAAACCGGCTGCTCCTTGATCATGCGCTCGAGAAGACTCTCGTAGAACGCCAGCGGCGGCCCCGCGGCCGGCTTCCCGGCCGGCGGCGTGCCGGCGGACGATTCCCCTGCCGGCTTGCCAGGCGGCCCGGCGGCAAGTGCACGCTGCTTCACCAGCGCCAGGACCTCAGGCGCATAGCGCTCGCTGAACAGCGCCTCGATCGCCACCTGCGCGCGCGGGTTGGCGGCGTCGACCGGACCGGGGTCCTCGCCAGGCGTCACTTCGAGGCCCATGCGGACGACAAGGTCGCTGCGCACGGCCAGCGACTTCAGCGCTGGCGTGTCCACCTCGGCCGCTTGCGTTGGCGGCACGAGAAGCTTCAGCGTCGTCCGTTCCTTCATCGCGCGCGCCACTGCCGCCAGTTTTTCGCGCTCGGGCGGGGCCAGAACGGCGCTGCCAGGTTCGAAGTCGATGCTGTCGAGTTTGCTGTCGCTACCGGCACCGAAAAGCGCACCGAGCGCCCGGAACGGCGCCGTGATGATGCCGCCGATCAGGTTGCCGAAGGCCTTGCCGACCACTGCCCCGTAGGCAAATTCCGGGTCGTTGAGATCGCCGCTGACCGGCAACCCGATGTCGATGACCCCCTGCGAATCGCTCAGGATGGCGATCGCCAGTTCGAGCGGCAGGTCTGCTGCGCCGGGGGTATCGACCTTTTCGCCGAGTTTCACCTGCTTGAGGACGATCTTGTTCTCGCCACGCAGCTTGCTGTCCTTGACCTTGTACTGCAGATCGAGCGCCAATTGTCCGCCGGTGATCCTGCGGCCCGCGAACTTGATGACGTACGGCGACAGCGAACTCATCGTCAGGTTGCGGAAAGTCATCTCGATGTCGGTCAGCCTTGCCGGGCGAAAAACGCTGATCTGGCCGCGAATCTTCGCCGAACCGTACTTGTCGACGCGCGCGTCGAGCTGCACTTTGGCACTGCCCTTCGGATCGGTGCCGAGACCGGTGATCACCCCCTTCAACTCGTGCATGCGCGTGCCGAACTGGGGTCGCAGACTGAGGTCGGCAAACTCGAGAACGCCCTTGGAAATCCGGATGCGCGCGATCGTCACCGGGAAGGGATCGTCGACCGCCGCGCCTTCATCAGCGGCCGCCACTGCCACTTCGGCGGGCCCTGCAGCACCCTCCCCTCCCGCCGGCTGGTCGGCGGCAGCCGCGGACTCGCCGTCCCTGGGCTTCTTGAGAACGTCGGTCAGATTCACCGATTGGTCCTCGGCAATGATCAGGCGCCCCGCCGGCGCGACCAGCCGCAGCTCGCCGATGTCCAGGCGGTTCGGCTCGACGGTCAGCAGCAAATCGTCGCTGGCCAGCGCATCCCAGGTGACGAACGGCCGCTGCGCTTCGCTCTCGTCGATGCGTAGCTGATCGACCGCAAAACTGGCTTTGTAGACCAGCCTGGCGTTGGCGGCGGGATCGCCGTAGCGCAGACGCCCGGCGGTCGATAGCGTACCCGATGCCAGATTCAGTTCGGCGAACTCCGCCAGGTAGGGCTGAACGGGCGCCAGCGCGATGGCCGCCAGCTTGAGTTGCAGGTCCGCTGTGCCGTTGTCGGCACGAACACTTCCGCTGGCCTCGATTTCGCCGCCGCTGGCGACCTTGGCTTTCAACTCCAACTGCATCGGCGTGCTGACCCCGGTCGCGAACCCGGCGATGCGCGCACGGATGGCCTGCAGCCCGACGGCCAGCGGCGGTCCGCCGCTGCGATCTGCGAAACCGAGCGCGAAGCGATCGACCTCGATCGCCTTAACCGCCACCCGCCAGCCAGCATCCGCCGCCGCCGCGGCACCATTGGCGTCGGCCTCAGGCGCGGCAGCTGCCGCCGCCGCGGCAGCGCCGCGAGTGACGATCAGTCCGTTGAACCTGCCCTCTTCGTCGAGCCAGGCTTGCGCCTGTCCATCGTCAACAATGATCTTGTCGACGCTGATCAGCCGATCCTTCAGGCGCAGCACGCCGCCCGAGACCTTGGCGTGCGCAAAGCGCAACATTTCCGTCGCCGGATCGGCAGGACTGCGCACAACCGCATTCGTCAGCGCCACGCTGAGGCCATCGCCGCTGACCTCGACCGGACCGGCGGGCAAGGCGACCAGCAGCGAGTTGGCCGCAATGCTCGCCGCCGCGATCTGCGCGATTTCCGACGACGCGCCCTGGGCAACGGCAGCGAGAGACTTCAAGGCAAGCGCCACACCGTCAAGGCGAAGGTTCACGCCAGTGGAAGCAGGCGCGGCGGACGATCCACCAAGGGTCGCGGCAAGCGCACGCACGTCGAGGACTGCGTCCTGCCAGGCAAGGCGATCGGCGCCCTGGCGTGCGGCAAGGCCGGCCATCGACACCTGTGCAGCGCCAGCGTCGATGCGGAGCGCTGCGTCGTTCTGCGCCAGCGACAGCTTCTCGCCACCGATGGCGAGCTTGCGCAGATCAAGACCATCGGCCCCGCTCTGCGCCTTCAGCCCGGCAAAGGTCGTTTGTGGTTTTTCGATACCGAGGTCGAAACGCCCGTCGGCGATGCGCATGGCGATCTTCCCCGCAGCGACCAGCCCCTCCGGAAAAGCCAGAGTGTCGGCGCCACTCTTGAGCCGCGCGCCGCTCAGTGACAGCTTGGGCTGCGCCAGCTCGACGCGCGTTCCGGCCGCCGCCAACTCGATGGACGGAGACGTCTCGAAAGCGAGCGCAGCGACGTCAATGGCCAGCGCGTTCGCCGGGTCCGCATAGGCGAACTCGAGCGCCGAAATTTCGGCGCTGTCGACCACTACCCGCCAGCGGGGCGCCGCGCTTACCGCCGCATCGGCAGGAACGGCGGCGGGCGCGATGACCGTTTCCGTGTTCACGGCCACCGCCGGGTCGGCTTCCCGGGCGGCCGCCACTTGTGCTGCGGCGCTTGGCCCGGCTTTCCTGTCCGCCTTGTCCGCTTCTTCCACCGCGCCAGCGGCCGGGACCTTCGCCGTGGCGTGTAGCAGCTTTTCCCAGTTGAGCTTGCCGTCGTCGTCAAAAGCGACGGCGACGCGGCCTTTCGCCAGCCGGAAAGCAGTCAGCCGCGCCTCGCGCGCAGCGAGATCGACGCGCCCCTGCGTCAACGACAACGTCTCCAGGGCGAGTAGTGGTGAAGAAGCTCCGGGCACGCTGACCGACAAGCCGCTGACGTCCAGACCGACCTCCTGCGCGCTCCCCGAAAGCGTGCCACCGGCGTCGAGCGCGAGGTCGAAGGCGGCGCTGAAGTCAACTTTTCCGGCGGGCGATTCGATCGCCAGCAGACGCGGCAGACTCCTGACCAGCGTCGTCACCTGCACACCGTTCAGCGTCAGCCGCCCCTGGCTGGCCATCGGATTGAGCGCCAGTTCGCCGCTCGTCTCGACGCTCTCGTCGGCAGCGCTGTGCGCCGACAAGCGGTAGCTGGCCGCCTTCTCGGGCAGGCTGGAGAGATTGTCGATCTCGATCACGATCGGCTCGATGTGCGCGACCAGCGGCTCGTCGAGCAACTGGTCGGAGAAATCGACGCGGCCGTCGCTCAGCGCGACGCGGTGGACGACAAACCGCGGCAAGCCTGCGTCTTCCGCAGCGGGCTCGCTTTCCGGCAGGCGTTCGAGCAGCGCGGCGAAGTTGTGCCGGCCGTTCCGGTCGAGGGCCAAGTGCACAACCGGCGCCTCGAGACGAGCTTCGGCAAAGGTCCAGGCGCGATCGGTGACGCTGCGCAGCTCGAAATCGACCAGCAGATGTTTGAAGCCGAGCAGCGGCTGGCCGTCGGGGTCGGAAAGAGCGAGATCGTCGACCTCGAATCTGAAGAGCAGCGGATTGAAGCGCACGTCACCGACGCTGATCGGGTGGCCGAGTTGCGCCGGGACCTGTTTTTCGACCTGCCACTTGATGATTGCCGGCAAGGCGAAAAAACCGCCGAGCACATAAAGGGCGAACAGAAGCACGGCGACAATCACCGGTTTTCTGGAAAAGAAGATTCGCAAGCTGTTGAGCATGAATGGGCGCTTCCGCCGCCTAGACGACGGCTAGACCTCCGTAGTGGGTGCCAGCGACACGGGTTGGGCACGGCCGCACTGTGGCGGCGCTTGAGCATTGGCAAACCCGCCAGGAACTCTCTCGCATCTGACGGGACAGCCGGTTCCGACAGCGCGAGTGCGATGCTTGTTCCGGACGCCTGGCCACGCACCTCGACAACCCGGACACGCCGAGCCAACCGCGATTCATGATAACGCGTTGTAGCCGTGGAGCATAACGGCCAGCGCTCGCGCCAGGCTCGGCGCGCAAGGCTTACAATGCACCATTTGCCGCGATTGGCCAGCATTGGCCATGCTGCGACTTTCCGGCCCTTGACCACACGCCACTCCACCACCCGACGCGTCCCACTTCGCAGTTCGGCGCGGACTTGCCGTGTGGCCATCGAGCCCTGCCAGCCCAACCCTTCGAAAGCCCCTCCGCATGCGCCCACCTCCTCTCGCCGGACTTCGCGTCCTTGATCTGACCAGACTTCTGCCAGGCCCGCTGGCCACCATGCACCTCGGCGATCTCGGCGCCGAGGTGATCAAGATCGAGGACACCGGCGGCGGCGATTACGCGCGCACCGCGGGCGCGGTGCACGGCAAGACCAGCTATTTCGAACTGGTCAATCGCAACAAGCGCAGCCTCACCCTGGACCTCAAGCAAAGCTCCGGCGTCGAGGCGTTCATGCGCCTCGCCGCCAACGCGGACGTCATCGTCGAGGGCTTTCGCCCGGGCGTCGTCGACAAGCTCGGCGTCGGCTACCAGGCTGTGGCGGCGATCAACCCACGCATCGTCTATTGCGCGATCACCGGCTACGGCCAGGACGGCCCCTACCGCGACCGCGCCGGCCACGACCTCAATTATCTGGCCTACAGCGGCCTGCTCGACCAGATCGGCGTCGCAGGCGGCGCGCCGGCGATTCCGAACTTCCAGATCGGCGACCTGCTCGGCGGCTCGCTGAGCGCGCTGATCGGGCTGCTCGCCGGCGTCGTCGACGCCCGTACCAGCGGCCGCGGGCGCTACGTCGACGTGTCGATGACCGACGCCGTTTTCGCCCACACCCTCTTCCCGCTGCTGGCAGTGCTCGACCGCGGACACGCCGTGCCGCGCGGCGAAGACCTGCTTTCCGGGGGCATGCCCAGCTACGGCGTCTATGCGACCAGCGACGGCCGTCACCTGGCGGTCAGCGCCATGGAGCCGAAGTTCTGGCAGACCTTGTGCGATACCCTCGACCGCCCCGACCTGCGTCCCTGTGCGTTTGCCACCGGCGCCGAGGGCCAGCGCATCCGCGGCGAACTGGAAGCGATCTTCGCCCGCCGCAGCCTGGCCGAATGGACCGCCGTTTTCGACGGCGTGGACTGCTGCGTGGCACCCGTCCTGCGCCTCGAGGAGAGTGTCGACAACGCGCAGTTGCGAGCGCGCGAGATGATCGTCGAGGTCGCTGGCGTCAAGCAGTTCGCGCCGCCGTTCAAGATCAGCGAGCACCCTTTCGCAGTCCGCCACGGCGCCCCGGCCGCCGGCGAACACAGTGCCGAGATCCTTGGCGAAGCCGGTTTCAGCGCCAGAGAGATCGCCACCCTGCGCGCACAGCAAGTGATCTGAAGCGAACCGGCCGAAGCCCGCGCCATGCAAGGCATCCTGCTCCTGCTTCCCGATTTTGGCCTGATCCTGCTCGGCTGGACGCTTTACCGGCTGGTCGATTTCGGCGAGAAATTCTGGAGCGGGCTGGAAAAACTCGTCTATTTCGTACTCTTTCCGGCACTGCTGTTCAAGGCCCTGGCCGGCACCAGAATCGATTTCGCCACCGCCGCCCCGCTGTTCGCCAGCGGCGCGGCGGCGCTTGGCTGTGGAGTGCTTTTCGGCCTCCTCGCAGCGCCCTTGTTCAAGCACAACAAAACGGTTTTCGCCTCACGCTTCCAGTGCGCTTTCCGCTTCAACTCCTATCTCGGACTGGCGGTAATCGGCAAGCTGCACGGCGCCCCGGGAATCGCCGCGATGGGAATTCTCATCGGCGCGATGGTGCCGCTGGCCAACCTCGCCTCGGTCTGGATGCTCGCCCGGCAAGGCAAGCTCGGCCTGCTCCGCGAAATGGTCCGCAATCCGCTGATCCTGGCCACCCTGGCCGGCTTTGCGTTCAGCGCCAGCGGCCTGGCGCTACCCGCCGCCGCCGGCCAGTTGCTGGGCAGACTCGGCGACGCGGCGGTCGCCCTCGGGCTGCTGGCCGTCGGAGCAGCGTTGAAGTTGCGCGGCACCTCCGGATCGCACGCGGCTTCCTGCTACCTGCTGGCGGTCAAGCTTCTGGCCGTGCCGGCGGCTGGGCTGCTGGCCGCCAGCAGCCTCGGCCTGAGCGGGGTGTATTTCGATACGGTGATCGTTTTCGCCGCCCTGCCGACGGCAACCTCAGCCTACATTCTGGCCGTACGCATGGGCGGCGACGGCCCCGGCGTCGCCTGGCTGGTTTCGGCGAACACGCTGGTGGCCATGCTCACGCTGCCGGTGTGGCTGACGATTGCCTTGCGCTACTGAGCAAACCCGAGCTTTCGCCAGCACTCATCGATCGGCCATCGCCGCCGCTTCCTCGCCGCTGGCGGCTGGCCGGACAACGACCACAGCCACCGAAACGTTGTCGCTGCCGTCGCGCTCACAGGCGAGTTCGACAAGCCGCTGGCTCGCTTCCCGAGGCTGCCGAGAAGCGACGACCTCGGCAATCTCAGCGGGGTCGACCGATGCGTGCAAGCCGTCCGAGCAGAGCACGAAGGTGTCGCCGATCTGCGGCGCGGCGCAACTTCGCGTGGCAATCTTCAGGCCCGAATAGGTCCCCAGGGAACGCATCAGGACGTTGCGCATCGGGTAAAGGCGGGCGGCCTCGGCGCTGAGCACGCCATTCTTGACCATTTGCTGGACCAGGGTGTGGTCCTCGGTCAGTTGCCGACAATGGCCGTCTGCACAGTGGTAGAGGCGGCTATCACCGACGTGCGCAAAAAACACGCTGCCATCCACGATCACCAGCGCGGTGGCCGTCGTTCCCATCCCCTCCAGCGAGGGATCCGCCAGGCCGGCCTGGCAAATCGCGCGGTTCGCGTCGAGCATCGCCCGTTCCAGGACACGTAAGCGATCCTCTCCCGGCTGCGCGGCAAAATAGCCGCGGCAAACGGTGTCCACCGCCAGCGTGCTCGCCACCTCGCCGCCGCGATGTCCTCCCATGCCGTCGGCGACCATCGCCAGCACGCCGAGACGTCTGCGCAGAGCGACGTCGTCCGGGCAAACAAAGGCCAGAGCATCCTCGTTGCTGCGTCGCACGCGGCCGACGTCACTGGCCATCCCGGCGTGCACGGTGTACTCGGTCGGCGGGTCGGAGATGGGGCCGCTCACTGGCGCCTTGGCAGGCATGGTGACCACGCCAAAGCCCGGTCAGCGCGTTCGCGAACAGCAAGGAGTCCGGGGTCGTGCGCAGGGCGCTGCGCCGCGTACGTCGGGACGACTCTCAGCAGCAATGGTGGCTCCTTTTCGAAGGAGCCACCATTGTGCCATGCGTCTCCGCCGTTTCGCGCCCGGGGCCTCGTATTTGACCTATCGCTGATGAGCAAAGAATACCCAGGGCACGACAGTCTACTGCTTGACGACAAGCGCCTGGATCACGTCTACCGACGTCCGGCGGCAGGCAAGCGGTTTCGCGTGCAGGCGAACGCGGTTGCAGAAGCCGACAAGTTCATCGTTGACCAAGGGTAGGGTTGCCTTCTTGACGAGACTTCAAGAAAGCTTGAAGGCAGCGGCTAATCCGGCGCCCATCCCGCACCCACCGTCATTGCGAGGAGGCGCAGCCGACGCGGCAATCCAGTGCCATTCTCTCACTGCCTTTCCGCCGCATCGCCAATGCGCAGCGCAAAATCCATGGATTGCCACGTCGGCTGATGAAGTGCGTCACGACGGCGTTGTCCCAGCAGTTGGCCTTGCAGCGCTCATGCTGGCTTGCCGGCGATGCCGGGAAAGAGCTGTGCGGTGGGCGCCAGTGGCAGACTGGCTGCCCCGATTCAACTGTTCGATGCACGGTGCGATCGTCGCCGATCTCCGGCAATGAAGACCTTCGCGTCAAACGCCATCGATCGCCTCGTCGCCGACCGGGCAACCGATCGGCAGAGTGACGCGGAAGCAGCAGCCTTCGCCGTCCTGCGCGCGCACCTCAATGCGTCCGCGGTGACGCTGAACGATACTGTGCGCGAGCGACAGGCCCAGCCCGGTGCCCTGACCAACCGGTTTGGTGGTAAAAAACGGCTCGAAGACCCGGGCCAGATTCTCCGGCGCAATGCCCTTGCCGGTGTCGCTGACTTCGACCCAGACGGTGTCGGCTTCGCAGCCGGTCCTGATGGTGATCCGGCCATACTTGTCGATCGCCTGCGCCGCATTGACCAGCAGGTTCATGAATACCTGATTGATTTGTGAAGGCGCGCAGTTCACCAGTGGCAGTTCGCCGTAGCGCTTCTCGACTTTCGCCTTGTACTTGATTTCATTCCAGGCAATGTTCAGGGTGCTTTCGAGACACTGGTGCAGGTCGCTCCGCTGCCAGTTGGGCTCGCCTGGCCGCGAGAAGTCCTTGAGGTCGAGAACGATGCGGCGTACACGGTCCAGGCCCTCGCGTGACTCGTTGACCAACCTCTTGAGGTCCACGCACAGCTCCGTGTAACCGATCTCCTCTTTGATCTGGTCGACCCGGGCAGAGCACTCGCTGCTGTGCGATCCGTCTTGTTCGTAGGCATCCACCAGCCGCAGCAGGTGGTCGGCATACTCGCCCAGGACGTCGAGATTGGAGAGCGCGAAACCGACCGGATTGTTCACCTCGTTTGCCACACCGGCGGCCAGCTGGCCGATCGCAGACATCTTCTCCAGTTGTCCTATGGCCGCCATCTTTTCTGATCGCAGCAACTGGCTGTGCGCCTCGGCGAGCTTTCCCTGGGCGATCTTGTCCTGAGTCAGGTCGGAGAACACGCCCACCAGATGCGTGAGCACGCCATCGCCGTCGTGGATCTGCGTGACCGAGAGAGACTGCGGGTAGAGTGAGCCGTCCTTGCGCCGGTTTATGACTTCTCCATGCCAGCAGCCCTCTTCGAAAATGGCCGCCCACATCCGGTCAAAAAAGGCACGGCCATGCTCCCCTGAGCCAAGCAGACGCGGCGTCATGCCGCGCGCCTCCTCCGCCGAATAGCCGGTAATCTCGGAAAAAGCGCGATTGACGCGGACGATGACGCCGTCGGGCCGGGTGACGACGAGGCCTTCCTGCACACTCTCGAACACCTGGTCGGCCAGCGCCAGCTGCTCCTCCATCGCGTATCGTACAGTGGTGTCGCGCAGGCTGACTGCGGTTGCCGGCTGGCCGAGCCATTCGAATCGCGAGGCACGCAGCTCGGCCCGACCGATACAACCCGCACGATCGATGTACTCGATTTCGGCATGCCTGCCGTCCAGCGTGATCGGCAGGCCAAGATCCTTTCCGACGAGTTCGCGGCCACCAAACATGTGATACGCGCCACGGTTGGCGTAAAGAACGACGCCCACCACATCGAGCACCAAGATGCCGTCCGGAATCGCCTCCAGCAAACCAAGGATAGTGTTTTCGTCGTACGACGGGGCTTGTTGTTGAAGAGTGTGCAAGTTATTGATCATCGGTCGGTCCCTGCGTCGTCAGTTACGCTGAACAAGTGGTAGCGATTTCTGCCCGCCCGTTTGGCCTGGTACATTGCCTGGTCGGCATCGCGCAATAAGGTATCGGAATTGGCCGCGTCTTGCGGGTAAAGCGTCGCACCAATGCTGGCGGACACTTCAACGACGGCATCGCCAATGCGCACGGGTTCGCCTGTAACCTGCAACATGCGCGCCAGCACCGGCTCGCAGTCCTGCGGATGCTCGAGGTCGATGAGCACGGCGACAAACTCGTCGCCGCCAAGGCGGGCCAGCGTATCTCCCTCGCGCAACACGTCCTTCAGACGCTGTGCGATGACGATCAGCAACTGGTCGCCAACGTCATGGCCATGCAGGTCATTCACCGCCTTGAAGCCGTCAAGGTCGAGGAAGGCCACGGCCAGCGAACGATTTCGCCGCTGGCTCTGGGCGCAGGCCAGCGGCAGGCGGTCCGCCAACAGGACCCGGTTGGGCAACCGGGTCAGGCCATCATAGTGCGCAGCCTGTTCGAGCCGCTCCTGGTGTTCTTTGATCATCGTGATATCGGAAAAAAAGCCGACGTAGTTCTGCGTTGTGCAATCGACATCGTGCACGGCGCTGATGGTCAACAACGCGGCATAGAACTCACCGTTCTTGTGCCGGTTCCAGATTTCACCAGACCAATACCCCAGGGTCGTCAGAGCGAGCCACATGCCGCCATAGAAGTCGGCTGCTTGCCGACCCGAGGCGAACATGCTCGGGTTTCTGCCCAGGACTTCTTCGCGGCTGTAGCCCGAGATTCGGCTGAAGGCATCGTTGACCTTGACGATGGTGCCCGCGGCGTCGGTAATGGCGATCCCCTCGCGGGCGTAGGTAAAGACCTTGGCCGCCAGGTGCAGCTCGGCCTCGGCGTGCCGCAGGTGTTCGGAGATGTCGGTGAGCACCACCAGATAGGCATCGAGCCCACCCCAGTGGGTCTTCTGGGCGCGCACCTGCGCATAGCCAGGCTTGTTCCCGATCGAGCGCAGAATCTGGATTTCAGTGGCCTGGCCCTCGGCGACGATCGGCACCCCGAGCCCTGCGCCCAGCAGGTCAGCTGCTGGTCTGCTGAACAGATCGCAGGCGCTGGGGTTGCAGTAAAGAACCTTGCCCCTGAGATCAAGAATCAGAATGCCGTCGCTGGTCGTCTCGACGATGGCGTTGAAGCGCTCGCGACTTCCGTGCCGTGGTTTTCTCGGCGCTCGCGTGGTCTCGCCAATCGACATCGCATGCCCTCGCCTGCCGACCTACTCGCCGAGTTCTTCCCTGAACAGCGAACCCATGCGCTCGATTTCCGGCTGCGAGATCTGCATCGGCTGGCCGGAAAGAATCCCGGCGATGCCGTGGAACTGCGCGCCGATGTGCATCCCCTGCCCGTCGATGGCGTACTCCCTGATCCCCTTGTCGTGCATCGAGCCACGCATCTTGAGCACCGTGATGCCCCGCCGCATCTCGCCGAACATTTCCACGTAACGAAGCAGGAGGATCGAGTCGGTAATCGTCGAAATGTGTTCCTCGGTGATCGACGCGCCGCCCAGCAAGGTCGGCGTTGTGGACGAGAACAGCCCGACGATTTCCTGATGCTTGATGAACGAGGTGATGCCGATGACAAATTCGCGAAAACCCTTGCCGGTGGACACCCGCTCAAGTGCGGAAAGGCTGTCCACCGCGACGCGCGTCGGCGCGAAGGCGCGAATTTCCTTCTTCATCCGGATCAGGTGGTCCTCGAGGCCCATCACCTCGGGGTACACGCAGACCACCTTCAGCCTGCCTTCCTGCTCCATGGTCTCGAAATCCATTCCCCAGCCGGAGGCATTGCGAAAGAGTTGCTCGCGGCTTTCCTCGAAGGCAAAAAGCAGGCATCGATCGTCCTGCTTCTGTGCGCCACTGACGAAGGCGGTCACCAGCAGCGTCTTGCCGCAACCAGTCGCCCCCGAGACAAGGATGATCGAGTCACGGAAAAAGCCGCCGCCGCACATTTCGTCAAGCGTGTCGTTACCGGACGTCACGCGCAAGGTCGACGACTTCTGCTCAAGCTTGGTCTCCGAGAGGGGAATGATCACCACGCCCTCGCCGGGAATTACCGTGAAGGGGAACTCGCCCTTGGCGTGGTCGGTACCCCGGAACTTGAGGATCTCCACCGTCCTGCGCCGCTTCTCGTCGTCGAGGACGTTGCGCAGAATGATCACATTGTCGGCGACGAACTCCTCGACGCCAAAGCGGGCCAGCGTACCGTACTCCTCGGTTCTTTCAGCCGTCAGGATCGCCGTCACGGCCATTTTCTTGAGCGCCACGGCCATGCGATAGAGCTCACCGCGAACCGTCGCGACGTCCGAGAACTGACTGAATACGGCGCCCAGCGAGTCGACCGATACGCGTTTGGCCTGCACCTTGCCGACCGCATACTCGATGCGCGCGACCAGCGCGCCCAGATCGTAACTCCCGGCTTCGACGACCTCCTGGTCCGGTTGCGGACTGGCGTCGACGAAGGCCAGCTTGCCGTCGCGCACGAACTCCCCAAGTTCCCAACCAAAGCTGAGCATATTGCTCATCACATCGTCCGGCGACTCTTCGAAGGTGACGAAGACGCCTCCCTCGCCGCGGCGGATCCCCTCGACAAGGAACTGGACGGCAAAGACCGTCTTGGAGCTTCCCGCGGTCCCCGACAGGAGACAGGTGCGACCCTTGGGAAGCCCGCCCACGGAGACATGCTCGAAACCCGGAATGCCGGTTTCGAGCTTTTCCACTGCCGTGATCACTGAGCCGGACATGACCTATTTCCCCTTTCTTTCTTTGGCGCCACCCAGCGCCGCAATGTCGAGTCCGAGCAAGACCTTCTCGGTATCGCTGAGATCCCCGATGACCCGCCGCAAGGGCGGCGGCAGCTCTTTTACCAGGGTCGGCGTAGCCAGTATCTTTTGGTCCTCCGCCAGCTGCGGCTGCTCGAGGACGTCGATCACGGTCATTTCGTACGTTCCCTGGAGTTCTTCGGCGCAAATCCGCTGCAGGTTCCTGATGCCCTTCTCCGAACGCGGCGTATGCCCCGTCACGTAAAGGGTCAGTCTGAATTTGTTCATGTGGATTCCTTCTTCGACCTGCTGTGCACCGCTTTAGTATTCGACTCCCGCACGCTGTGGGCCGCGGCCGGGACGCGGGAGTAGTTCTTGCGATAGAACGACAACAGGTCCCCCATCAGTTCAAGCACCAGGAAGCGCCCTTCTTCAATCATTGCCTTCGCCTTCGCCGCGGGAATGCCCTTGGTGTTCCTTGTCAGCGTCTGCGCGTGCAAGTCCGCGACATCGCGCGCACCGGCTTGCAGATAACCCAGGTCGTCGGCGAGTTCTCGCAGCTGATCTGAAACGGGATTATCGACTTTGAAGGCCAGATTCTCCACCGCCAGCTCCAGCGTCCTGCCGTACCTGTGCACCAATTCGTCAAATACGCCCGCGGCCGAGCGTGAAAGGGGGGCCGAACCATACATGCCACCGACGACGGATAATACAGGAGAGTTAGCCACCGTATACCGTCGCTCGATCTCCTCAAGGAGCTTCTCCGACTGCTGCAACTGAAGGCGCGCCTCCTCGAGCGCAGCCTGGTCGGTTTTGTGCTGGGTCAGGTCGGAAAAGATACCGACCAGGTGCGCAACCTGGCCATCGCCGTCCTGAATTCGCGAGATCGAGAGCAACTCGGGATAGAGCGAGCCGTCCTTGCGCCGGTTCACTATTTCGCCGTGCCAGAAGCCCTGCCCGGCGATCGACTCCCACATCCGCTCGAAGAAGGCGCGATCGTGCTCGCCCGATTTCAACAGACGCGGCGTGTTGCCGAGCGCTTCTTCAAGCGAGTAACCGGTGATGGTCGTAAACGAGCGATTGACGCTGACAATCACCCCATCGGGTCGGGTAACGATGATCCCTTCGCGGGCGTTCTCGAAGACCTGGCCAGCCAGCGCCAATTGCCTTTCCAGGGCGCGTCGTTCGGTAATGTCACGCAGGCTGGCAACGGTGGCCGGTTGCCCCAACCAGTCAAATGTCGCGGCGCGCAGCTCGGCACAGCCGACTCGGCCCGCACTGTCAATCACCTCGATGTCGGCATGCCTTTCGCCGGCCATAATCGGCAGGCCAAGATTCTTGCCGAGCAGCCGGCGGCCCCCGAACATGCGATGCGCGCTGTCATTGGCATAGAGAACGATGCCCATCGCATCAAGGACGATCATCCCGTCCGGCATTGCCGCGAACAGGCGGAGAACGGCGTCCTTGTCGAAAGACGGATCCTCCTGAATTTTTGGGCGCGGGCTCATCGGTCGGTCAAAAGCTTATGCGCAAGGAACGAAGAGCGAAACATCGATCAGCCGCCCTCGCCACCTGTGCCATCGCTGGCGATGATCGAGAGAATCTTCTCGGACTGGGAAATGGCGCCGAGCAGCTTGAGGACCGGCAAGGGCACCAGGCGGACCAGCGTAGGGGTGGCAAAAACGTCGCCCTGAAGTGCTTTCTCCGGCTCCTCGAGGACGTCGACCACGTCGAGCACCCAGTTGTCCAAGCCGACTTCGGTGTCCATTGTCCGGCCCAGACTGGCGACCTGTTGCCGGATTTCGTCATTGACCCCGGCAACGTACAGGGTCAGTTGGAGTTTGCTCATGGCTTGCCTTCCTTCTCGCGGGGGTGGTCAATCGCCGTTGATGATCGACTTCACGATGATGCGGATTTGCTTGGGCGAAAGTGGCTTGGCGGCAAGCTGGAAACGGAGGCCGGCCTGCTGGGCACGGCGCAGCCCTTCCATGTACTCCTGGGCAAAAGCGGTGGCAACATAGACCGGAATCGTCGCATCCGTGGCCTGCAGACGGCGCAGCGTTTCGACACCGTCCAACCCGGGCATTTTGAGGTCCAGGAACACCAGGTCGGGACGCCGGGCAGCCGCAAGCTCCAGACCGATCTGCCCGCTGTCTGCCAGCTGAACCTCGTAACCGTCATCGGCCAGCGCGAGTTCAAAGGCGTCACGCACGGCGCGATCATCGTCGATTACCAGAACCACTCCTGCCGTCATCAGGCTTCCTCGGGGAAAACATCAAGTTCAATGGAAAACACCGCGCCGCCGTCCAGCATGTCGGCCAGGGTCAATTTTCCGCCCGCATTGTCTATCAACTGCCGAGAAACCGCCAGACCCAATCCGGTGCCGCTCCCCGTCTCTTTGGTGGTGAAAAATGGATCGAAGATCCTGGCCTTGATGGCGTCCGGAACACCAGGACCATTGTCGGCGACACGTAGCACGGCACGCGAGTTGTCGAACTGCTCGAGCGTGACACTCACGCAATGGGGCGCTGGCGACTCCTTGAAGGCGTGGCAGGCGTTGAACAACAGGTTGAGCAGCACCTGCTGGAGCGCATCGTGACTGCAACGCAGGCGCGGCACGGGCGCCGGCAGGCGGAGGTCGACCAGCACATCTGCCTGCCGGCGCTCGCCCTCGATGAGCACCAGCGTATCGGCAAGGACCCGCGCCGGGTCGCAGTTCTGGTCGGCGACCGAAAGTGGCATGCGTGAAAACACCAGCATGTTCTTGACGATGCGCGCAATGCGCTCGACTTCGCCGACGGCACGCTCGAGCATGCTGCGCGGCCGCCCCGCCTCCAGCTTCCCGATGGCGTATTCGAGATAACCGAGGATGCCCATCAGCGGATTGTTCACTTCGTGGGCGACGCCACCGACCAGCGTTCCCAGGGCGCTCAGCTTTTCCATCTGCAGCATTTGTGCCTGCGACTGCTCGAGCGCCTGGTGCGCCGCTTCGAGTTTCGCCGTGCGCTCGACGACCTTTCCTTCCAACTCCGCGTTCAGCGTTCTCAGTTCTTCCGTGGCCATGGCGCGCGCACTTTCGACCTTCTTCAATTGCTCCGCCATGGCGTTGAAGCTGCGTGAAAGCGTCCCGAACTCGTTACTGTCGGCGACCGGAATGACCTGCTCCAGATCGCCACTCGCTGCCCGGCGCAGCCCCTCGAGCAGCACCTCGAAGCCCCGGTTCAGGCGTCGCGACAAGAGGCTCAGGAAAAGCACGCTGAGCAACGACAGGGTGACCAGCACAACGATGATCCGCGTATTCGCTGCACCGCGGACGCGCCCCATGGCCGCGCGCTGAAGATCGGCCAGTTGCTGCGCCTTGAAGCCCAGGCCCTGCACATTCACCAGCAGCGCACCGATGACCTGCTCGCGTGCGCTGGGGTGAGCCTCGAGCAGCAGGTCCAGCAGGCGCACACCGTCCTCATGGTCCTGGCGGAGGGTTTCCAGCAGTTGCTCACCCCCGGGCTCGCTGAAGCGCGCGCCGGCCAACACGCTACTCAGCGAGATCTGTTGTCGGCGCAACTGGGTGCTTGCCCCGGAACTACCGTGGAGCAGGTATTCCTGGGTCAGGATGTTCATGTTGGACACCTCGCGACCAAGCTGCTCGGCGATGTCTGCACCCTGGCGAATGCGCGCGATCTCATTCCAGGAAGCCCACAGGACGCCACCTACCAGAACGGCCAGCAGGGCAGGCAAAAGGGCGGCAATACGGAGCTGGCTGCGGATGAGCATGGTCGCGGACTCAAGGGATGACCATCAGGGTGGCAGGCTTGACCACTTTCAGGGCATCCGGATGGATGAAAGACTGCCGCTCGCTTTGTCGGCAGGCGCACCCGCCAGGAGGCTCCGACACGACTAGACGATCCCCGCTTGGCGAAGCGCCGCGATCTGCGTGTCGCTGTGGCCAAGTTCGCGCAACACGGTCACGCTATCTTCGCCGAGTGCCGGCGGCGCCTTGCGGTAGCCGACCGGCGTCGCTGACAGGTGTATCGGGTTGGCGACCTGCGGCGCGCTGCCGCCGCTGGCGTGCGGCATGTCGAGGCGCATGGCACGCGCCAGGACCTGCGGGTCGGCGAAAACAGCGGCCAGATCGTTGATCGGGCCACAGGGCACGGCGGCCTTCTCGAGCGCGGCCATCCATTCGCCGGTCGTGCGCAGCACGGTGTTTTGCCGGAGCAGTGGAATCAGCGCCTGGCGGTTCCTGACCCGCGCCGCGTTGCTGCTGAAGCGCTCGTCGCCGGCCCACTCGGGACGCCCGGCAACGGCGCAGAAGCGTGCGAACTGGCCGTCGTTGCCGATGGCCAGGATCATGTCGCCATCGGCGGTCGGAAAGTTCTGATAGGGGACGATGTTCGGGTGGGCGTTGCCCATGCGCTGGGGTGCCGTCCCGGATACCAGATAGTTCATGGCCTGATTGGCCAGGCAGGCGATTTGCACGTCGAGCAGGGCGAGGTCGATGTGCTGGCCGTCGCCGCTGCGAAACCCGTCCCGGTCGCGATACGCCAGCGCGGCGAGAATGGCGTTGCCGGCGTAGAGACCGGTGAGGATGTCGGTGAGCGCGACGCCGACTTTCTGCGGCCCGGCGCCGGGCTCGCCATCCGGCGTGCCGGTAAGGCTCATCAGGCCACCCATGCCCTGGATCAGGAAGTCGTAACCGGCGCGCTCCGCGTAGGGTCCCTGCTGCCCGAAACCGGTGATCGAGCAATAGACGAGCTTGGGGTTGAGCGCGCGCAGGCTGTGCTGATCGAGGCCATAGGCGGCCAGACCGCCGACCTTGAAGTTCTCGATCAGCACATCGGAGTTGCACGCCAGCCGGCGAACGATTTCCTGCCCCTCGCGACGGGTGATATCGACGGTCAGCGAGCGTTTGTTGCGGTTGGTACACAGGAAGTACGCTGCCTCGCGCGTCGCCTGGCCGTCGCCATCGGCCAGCCACGGCGGCCCCCAGGCGCGCGTGTCGTCACCGCAGCCCGGCCGCTCGACCTTGATCACGTCGGCGCCGAGGTCAGCGAGCAACTGACTGGCCCAGGGGCCGGCGAGTACGCGTGACAGGTCGAGCACGCGCAGATGCGACAGTGCGCCGCCGCTGTTCGCCCGCGAAACGGTGGACATCGCCGGCGGCTTCAGAAAGCGGCGATGCCGGTCTGTGCCCGACCGAGGATCAGCGCATGCACGTCGTGCGTGCCTTCGTAGGTATTGACCACTTCGAGGTTGACCATGTGGCGAATGACGCCGAACTCGTCGGAGATACCGTTGCCGCCGAGCATGTCACGTGCGCAGCGCGCGATGTCGAGCGACTTGCCGCACGAGTTGCGTTTCATCATCGAGGTGATGTCCGGAGTCGCCGTGCCTTCATCCTTCATGCGCCCAAGGCGCAGGCAGCCCTGCAGGGCCAGGGTGATTTCGGTCTGCATGTCGGCGAGCTTCTTCTGGATCAACTGATTGGCGGCCAGCGGACGACCGAACTGCTGGCGATCGAGGGTGTACTGGCGCGCCGTGTGCCAGCAGGACTCGGCCGCGCCAAGCGCCCCCCAGGAGATGCCGTAACGCGCTGAATCGAGGCAGGTAAACGGCCCCTTCAGGCCACGGATGTCGGGGAACGCGTTCTCCTCGGGAACGAAGACCTCGTCCATGACGATTTCGCCGGTGATCGAGGTGCGCAGTCCGACCTTGCCGTGGATGGCCGGCGCCGACAGGCCTTGCATTCCCTTGTCGAGGATGAAGCCGCGAATCGCGCCGGCGTCGTCCTTGGCCCAGACGATGAAGACATTGGCGATCGGTGAGTTGGTGATCCACATCTTGCTGCCCGACAGTCGGTAGCCGCCGTCAACTGCGCGCGCCCTGCTGGTCATGCCGCCGGGGTCGGAACCGTGGTTGGGTTCGGTAAGTCCAAAGCAGCCGATCAGTTCGCCACTCGCCAGACGTGGAAGGTACTTGCTTTTCTGCGCCTCGCTGCCGAAAGCGTGGATCGGCACCATCACCAGCGACGACTGGACGCTCATCATCGAGCGATAGCCCGAGTCGACCCGCTCGACCTCGCGGGCGACCAGACCGTAGCTGACGTAGTTGAGGCCGGCGCCACCGTACTCGGTTGGAATCGTCGCGCCCAGGAGGCCCATCTCGCCCATTTCGCGGAAAATCGCCGGATCGGTACGCTCGTGGCGAAACGCATCCTGAACGCGCGGCAACAAGCGGCCCTGACAGTAGTCGCGCGTGGCGTCGCGCAGCATGCGCTCGTCTTCGCTCAACTGCGCCTCGATAAGTAACGGGTCGTCCCAGCAAAAGCGTGCGTTGGATGCGTTGACCATCGACCTCTCCTGAGTGTTGTTGTGACCTTCCTGCCCCCGTCGGCACCCTTGCGCAATGCACCGGTTAGTGGCCGACAGCAGCAGGGATTGAGTATCCTTTGCCGATTGCGATCAGGCAAGCCTTTGCCGGCGCCGGCGCCAGGCCTTGATCAGATACAGCCGCCAGGCCGCCCGCGTCGCCATATAGCCCAACGCCGAGAGTGCGCTGGCGAGAGCGACGAGGCCCAGTGCCAGTGGCTTGGCCACCACCAGCATCCATGCCTGCATGGCCTCGGTCCACGCGGCAAAGGCGGTGACGCTGAACTCCGGCGGAGCGACGAAGCCCGCGCTATCGCCAGTCAGCAAGCGCCCCAGCTGATACGCGACCAGGTACAGCGGCACGATGGTGAAGGGATTGGTGTACAGAGTGACCAGAAGAGCCAGCGGCAGATTGATGCGAAACTTCACCGCGGCAAGCGCCGCGCCGATCATTTGCAGCGGGCCGGGAATCAGCCCGCAGAACAGACCGGTGGCCACGGCGCCGGCGGCCGAATGGCGGTTCAGATGCCACAGCCGCGGGTGCAGCAAGGACGACTGGAACGGCCGCAGCCACGGGTTGTTACGGATGGTTTCCTGAGCGGGAAGGTATTTCTTGAGATAGCTGCGCATCCTGCTCATTATGCGCGAGAACAGCCGTTCGCTGCAGACACCGGCCCATCCCCGGGCCTTGCTCGCTGGCCCGGCTCGCCAGCGGCTTTTCCCCGGTCATTCCCGCCGCTTGCGTAGCACTCCCGAGCCGGCGGTACGGATATTGCCGGCCCATATCAAAGACAGTCTACGGCCGGCGTCGGAAAATCCGCTCTTTCAACCCCCTTGTTGCTCACGGAGACCACCATGCATGCATGCGACCAGCCCACTCAGGAAGCCGTCTATCCCTTCGACGCACGTGGCGTCGCGAAGCGCTTTCGCCACGCGGCGATCTTTGGCGCCCTCGATGCCTTGCTCGCCGGCGAAACGATGCGCTTCTGCAACGATCACGATCCGCTGCCCTTGCTCGCCCAGTTGCAGGCGCGCTTCGGCGACGCGCTGCAGATCAAGTACGTCCAGCGCGAAGCGGGCGCCATCGTCATCGACTTCACCAGAATGGCTTGACGGCAGACCGCCGCATTCACCGCCAGCAGGCGGCCAACTGCGCGCGAACGACGGCCTATAGCCGCCGCCAGCCAGGGGCTGGGCGACCTGTTCCTGGCGCAAAGGCGGCTGGCGAGCGTGTGACAGGGTGCTGATCTACCTGGGGTTTTCTGCCGTCGCGGTCTTCCTTGCCGCGCTGGTGTTACTGCATTCCGGCGGCACGTCGGTCGCGGCAGTCGCACACCTGGTATTCACGGTCGCCGTGGTGCCGCTGATCTTTGCCGCCATCAGCCATTTCATTCCCGTGCTGACGCGCAGCCGCGCGGCCCCACGCGGCGTTGTGCTGCTGCCACTGCTGCTGCAGGTGGCCGGCGTGGTGACCTTTCTCGCCTTCCGGGGCACGCTGCCGGAGAGTGCTGTGTACGCGGCGGCGAGCGTCACCCTTCTCGTCGCACTGCTGTTTTCCGGCTGGATGATTCTGCGTGCCCGACGAACGCTGGGCAGAGCGCACCCCGGCTGGCGCTGGTACCTGCTGGCCATCGCCTTCCTGGCGGCCGCGCTGCTGCTGATCCCGGCGATGAACGGGTGGCCACAGGCACGACCGCAGCTGCGCCTGCTACACCTGCATCTCAATACCCTGGGTTTCATTGGCTTGACTGCGCTGGGAAGCTTGCAGGTTCTCTTGCCGACGGTCTTGCGAACACCCGACGCCGGAGCCGCGCAACGGCTGCGCCGCCAGTTGCCCTTCGCCGCCGGCGCGGTGCTTGCCGTTGCCTTCGGCGCCGCTTTCTGGCCACCGCTGTCGCTGGCGGGGGCGCTCGTATTGCTGGCCGTCACGCTGCAGATCGCCAACGCCTGCCTACGCCGCCACGGCTGGCAAACCCTGAGCGCCAATGGTACGGCAGCGGCGCTTTTCGCGGCGCTGGCCGGCTTTGCGCTGCTGCTCATCCTCGGCAGCGCACATGCCTTTGCCCTTGGCAACGGCGGTGACGCGGTGCCGGCGTTTGTCGTCGCTTTCCTCCTGCCGCTGGTCAGCGGCGCCCTGTCGGAACTGCTGCCGGTCTGGTACCTGCCCGGCAGGCGAACGCCGGCGCGTGACCGGATGCACGCCGAACTCCGCTGTGGCGGCACCTTGCGCGCCATCCTGCTCCTCGTCGGCGGCGCCCTGCTGGCGCTGGGAATGGGCGAGGGCTTGTGGTTTGCGGCGCTGGCGCTGCTCTCCTTCGTGGTCGCCCTGCTCCGCTCGCTGGCCACCGCCGGGGCTCGCCGAACGACGCAATAAGGACATAATTCTCATTGCCAAACAATTTCTTACAAGATATCTGAGAAAAAAGTCTCAAGATCTGCGAAGCCTATCCGTATCTGGAACTATGGCCGACGCACAGCGGCCCCCAGACGGAGCCAACGAGATGTTCAAGCACGATCAGTCTTCCCCTCTACAGTCATCCCGGCACGCGTCACGCCGGCCGCACCGGCTGCCGGATCTCGCCCACCTGCCCCTGCCGATGCTCGGCCATGCCGTCCTGCCGACGGGCAACGGCCGCGTCCATCACCCGCACATCCGTCGCGTCGAAGCGCCCGTGCCTGCAAAAAGCGCGCTGGAACTACTGGTCGCCGAAGCGCGTATCGCGGAACTCGAGAGCGCCTTGAGCGAAGCACGGCAAGCGGCCTTTACGGACGCCCTGACCGGAGCCCTCAACCGGCGCGGCTTTGACGAAGCCTATCAGCGCGAACTGGCTCGATCGCGTCGCAATGGCAGTCAACTGGCCATTGCCCTGATCGACGTCGACGACTTCAAGCGCCTGAACGACACCCTGGGCCACCAGACGGGCGACCAAGCGCTGGTGCATTTGGTCAAGACCCTGCGCGCGGCGCTGCGTCCGTCGGACATCCTGTGCCGTTTCGGTGGCGAGGAGTTTGTCCTCCTGCTGCCCGAGACCGCACTCGACGAGGCAGTCGCCGCCATTTCCCGTTTCCAGCGCCGCTTCGCCGCCAGCCCCATGCCCGGCTGCGAGGTTCCGGTGACCTTCAGCGCCGGCGTCGTCGTCCGGCAGAGCAGCGAATCGCTCGCAGACGTGATTCTCCGTGCCGACGCGGCGACCTATGCCGCCAAACGCGCGGGCAAGAACTGCGTGATCGGCGGCTGAGTCTGGCCAAGCGCTTGCCCTGCGGCGGGGTTCGGCGCCAAGGGCGCCGCGCCCCGGCGTGATAAACTGCGACTCCGCCGGCGTCCAGCGGCATTCCCACTTACGGTCATCAACATGCGCTATCTCTCGACTCGCGGCCAGAGCAACTCCGACACCAAAAACTCGGCGGCGCCGAGGTTCACCGAGATTCTCCTCGCCGGCCTGGCACCCGACGGCGGTCTCTACCTCCCCGAGTCGTATCCACAGGTCGGCAGAGCCGAACTCGAAGAGTGGCGCGGTTTGTCGTACGCCGATCTGGCGTACGCGGTGCTCTCCGGGTTCATCGATGATATCCCTGCCGCCGATCTGCAGGCCCTGATCGCCAGAACCTACACCGCGCAGGTGTACGGCAACGGTCGCAGCCGTGAGCAGGCCGCCGAAATAACGCCCTTGCGTTGGCTGGAGAAACCCGACGAGGCCCGCGACGAAGGCGGCCTGGCGATCCTCGAACTGTCCAACGGCCCAACGCTGGCCTTCAAGGACATGGCCATGCAACTGCTCGGAAATCTCTTCGAGTACGTCCTGGCCAAGCGTGGCGAGGAGATCAACATCCTCGGCGCAACCTCGGGGGACACGGGTTCATCGGCCGAGTACGCGATGCGCGGCAAGGAAAGGCTGCGCGTCTTCATGCTCTCGCCGCACCAGCGGATGAGCGCTTTCCAGCGCGCGCAGATGTATTCCCTGCACGATGAAAACATCCACAACATAGCCGTGCGCGGCAGCTTCGACGATGCCCAGGATATCGTCAAGGCGGTGTCCAGCGATCACGCCTTCAAGGCGCGCTACAGGATCGGCGCGGTCAATTCGATCAACTGGGCGCGCATTGCCGCACAGATCGTGTATTACTTCAAGGCCTATTTCGCGGCCACCGGCGGGGTTGGCGGGAGCAGTGATCGACAGGTGGCCTTTGCCGTACCTTCTGGCAATTTCGGCAACATCTGTGCCGGCCACATCGCCCGCATGATGGGCTTGCCCATTGGCCGCCTGGTGCTGGCAACCAACGAAAACGATGTCCTCAAGGAGTTTTTCCAAAGCGGCGTCTACCGCCCACGTGTCAGCGCCGAAACGCACGCCACATCGAGTCCGTCGATGGACATATCAAAGGCGTCGAACTTCGAACGCTTTGCCTTTGATCTCGTCGGCCGCAATGCCAGCGTGATCCGAAACCTGTGGAGCGCCGTTGACGCAGGCGGCAGCGTCGACCTCTCCAAGACGTCGTTTTTCGCGAAGCTTTCCGACTTCGGTTTTGCCGCCGGCAGGAGCACCCATGCCGACCGCCTGGCGACAATACGCCAGACCTTCGAGAAATATGGCTTGGTGATCGATCCGCACACCGCCGACGGACTGAAGGTCGGCAGCGAACTGCGCAGTCCGGACATGCCGATGGTCGTGCTCGAAACCGCCCTGCCGGCCAAGTTCGAGGAAACCATCGGCGAAGCACTGGGCCGCCGACCCGAGCGACCTGCGGCTCTGCAGGGTATCGAAGACCTGCCGCAACGGGTTGAGGTGATCGACGTCAGCGTCGATGCGGTGAAGGCGATCATTCGGCGACACCTGGACTGATCACCTAAGACCAGGAATTGAAAAGGGCGCCTTGTGGCGCCCTTCTCCTCGCTACAGATTTGCCCTTGCATCGCCCCCCGAGTAGCGCGCAAATTCTGCTGCCGAGCGATTCCTTCAGAGGTAGATGACGGCCGGGAAAACGGCGGCGGCGAGTACCAGCACCAGCCACTCTAGGTTATGACGCGCCAGGAATCCGGTGAAGTGCATGATCAGAATCGCGATCGCCACCACGTAAAACAACGCAAACAGCATCCGAACCCCCTTTCCCTAAATCCACCAACCACAACTTCCATCCTGCCTCACGTCGACCGGCGCCGATTATATAACGCATTGGCCAGCCCCCGACGGTCAGCGCGGCGTGTCCTGCTACGCCGAAAAGCGCATCGACAGGTCGAGTGCCCGTACGTCTTTGGTCAAACCGCCGATCGAGATGCGATCAACGCCGGTTTCGGCGATGCCACGTACGCTGTCGAGACTGACGTTGCCCGACGCTTCGAGAATCGCCCGACCGGCGGTCAGGGCGACGGCTTCGCGAAGCTGATCAAGACTCAGATTGTCGAGGAGAATCATTTCCGCACCGGCATCCAGCGCCTGCTGCAGCTCGACCAGCGTCTCGACTTCTATTTCGACGAACTGGCAGGCGCGGGCCGCCCCTTCGGCAATCCGCCTGGCCGCGAGCAGCGCCGCGGCGATGCTCCCGGCGGCGTGGATGTGGTTTTCCTTGATCAGAATTCCGTCATAAAGACCGAGGCGGTGATTGCCGCCACCGCCACAGCTGACAGCGTATTTCTGGGCCAGGCGCAAGCCGGGAATCGTCTTGCGCGTATCGACCACCTGTGCCCGCGTTCCGGCCACCAGGTCGGCGTACTGCCGGGCCTTGGTGGCGACGCCTGACAGCAACTGCAGGAAATTGAGCGCGCTGCGCTCGCCGGTGAGCAAGGCGCGGGCCGGTCCTTCGATCTCGCAGAGCACCTGGTCCGGGTGGGTACGCTGACCATCCTCGACGCGCCAGTCGATTTCGATCGCCGCATCCAGTTTGCTGAAACAGCGGCTGAACCACGAGGTCCCGCAGAGAACGGCGCTCTCGCGGGCGACGACCGACGCACGGCTGCGCACCCCGGCGGGAACGAGTTGTGCGGTGAGGTCGCCGCTACCAACGTCCTCGCTGAGCGCGGCAGTGACGTTGAGCTCGATTTCGGCATCGAGCAAGGCTGCAATGGGCATGGCATTCCCGTAGACTGAGAACTTGGCCGCGGGATTCTATCACTGAAGGGAAGCGCAAATGCTCGACCTACTGCTTGTTAGCCTGGGAGTACTGTTCGCTCTCCTTGTCATCGGAGCGCTGATCACCCTTTACGTGCAGGACGTGACGCAGGAAAAGCACGCCGTGTTGCGGAATTTCCCGCTCGTCGGCCACCTGCGCTATTTCTTCGAAAGCCTCGGCGAGTACTTCCGGCAATATTTCTTTCTCGGCGACCGTGAGGAACAGCCCTTCGACCGGGCAACGCGTAGCTGGGTGTACCGCATGGCCAAGAATGAGGGCGGCATCATCGGCTTTGGCTCGACCTACCCGATCCATGAACCCGGCGCGCTGGTCTTCGTCAATGCGCCGTTCCCGATCCTCGACGACGAGCAGCAGGAACCACCGCCGCTGCTCATCGGCGAAGGGTATTGCCCAACGCCTTTCGTCGGCAAATCACTGGTCAATATCAGCGCGATGAGCTTTGGCGCCATTTCCCGCCCGGCCGTGCGCGCGCTGTCGCGCGGCGCGGCAGCCGCCGGTTGCTGGCTGGATACCGGCGAGGGCGGACTCTCTCCGTATCACCTGGAGGGTGCCTGCGACATCATTTTTCAGGTCGGAACGGCGAAATACGGCGTCCGTGACGAGCGCGGGCGGTTGTCCGACGCGCGCCTGCGCGAACTGGCCGCGCACGAGACGGTGCGCGCGTTCGAGATCAAATTGTCACAAGGAGCCAAGCCGGGCAAGGGCGGTGTCCTGCTCGGCAACAAGGTCAGCGCGGAGATCGCCGGCATTCGCGGCATCCCCGTCGGCCGCGACTCGCTGAGTCCGAACCGCCACCCCGAGATCAGCAACATCGACCAACTGCTCGACTGCGTCGAGCACGTCCGCGCAGTGACCGGCAAACCAGTCGGCGTGAAGACCGCCATCGGCGGCCGGCACTTCCTCGACGAACTCAGCGCCGCGATCGCGCGGCGCGGCCTGCAGGCGGCGCCCGACTTCCTGACCATCGACGGTGGCGAAGGCGGCAGCGGCGCCGCACCGCAGGCCCTGGCCGATCACATGGCGATGTCGATCGACGAGGCGCTGCCGCTGGTCGTCGACGCGCTCATCGCCAGCGGCCTGAAAGAGCGGATTCGGGTGATCGCCGCCGGCAAGCTGCTGACCCCGGCGCGAGTTGCCTGGGCGCTGGCGAGCGGCGCCGATTTCGTCAACACGGCGCGCGGCTTCATGTTTTCTCTCGGCTGCATTCAGGCCTTGCGCTGCCACACCAATACCTGTCCGACCGGCGTCACCACCCACGACCCACGTCTGCAACGCGGCCTGGTGGTCGAGGACAAGGCCGCACGCGTCGCCTCCTACTGCCGCAACATGAACAAGGAGGTCGCCATGATCGCCCACTCCTGCGGCCTGCGCCATGCTCGCCAACTGCGCCGCGAGCACGTCCGCATCGCTCAGCCGGGCGGGCAAAGCATCGCTCTCGACGTGCTCAAACCCTATCCTGCCGGTCCCGCCGTAGCGACTTCCTGAGTTCTCGCCTCAGGCGCACGCCGCGACAATGGCCAACAGGCCCGCGCCGTAACGTTCGGCCTTGGCGACACCGATGCCCGGGACGGCGAGCAGCGCCGGCAGTGAATCGGGCAGCAGGGCGGCAATCTCGCCCAGCGTCCGGTCGTGCAAAATGACGTAGGCCGGAACGCCCTGCTCGCGCGCCTGCGCAAGTCGCCAGGCGCGCAGGCTGGCTAGCAACGGCGAATCGCGGGGCCCGGAAACGCCGCTTGACACGGCCCTGCTGGCACCACCGACCTTGCTCCGGGTCACCCTGGTCTTCGGCCGTTCGACTTGCCGGCGAAGCTGCAGACGGCTTTCGCCTTTGAGAATCGGTCGCGCGCTATCGGTCAGCTTGAGCGCGCCGTACGCCGTGGCGTCGGCATCGAGCAGGCCGGCGGCGAGCAGCTGGCGAAAGACCGAACGCCAGCCGCGCTCGTCGATGTCGGCGCCGACGCCGAAGGTCGGCAGACGCTGATGGCCAAACTGCTGTACTTTTTCGGTGTTCTTGCCACGCAGGATGTCGATCAAGTGGCCGGCGCCGAAACGCTGGCCGGTGCGCAAGGCGGCGGACAGCGCCTTCTGCGCCGCCACCGTGCCGTCCCACACGATCGGCGGCTCGAGGCAGACATCGCAATTTCCGCACGGCGTCGCCGGCTCGCCGAAATAGTCGAGCAGGATCACCCGCCGACAGCGGGCCGACTCGCAATAGGCGAGCATGCTCTCCAGCTTCTGCCTTTCGACGCGCTTCTGTTCGCTCGGCGAAGCCGACTCCTCGATCATCTGGCGATGGATCACCACGTCGTTGAGACCGTAGGTCATCCAGGCTTCCGAGGGCTCGCCGTCACGCCCGGCTCGGCCGGTTTCCTGGTAATAGGCTTCGAGGCTCTTCGGCAGATCGAGATGGGCGACGAAACGCACATCGGGCTTGTCGATTCCCATCCCGAAGGCGATGGTGGCAACCATCACCAGGCCGTCCTCGCGCAGGAAGCGTTGCTGGTGGCGTTGCCGGTCGCTGCCCACCAGTCCGGCGTGATAGGGCAAGGCGGTGACGCCCTGCTCGTTCAGCCAGGCCGCCGTCTCATCGACTTTTCGACGTGACAGGCAGTAGACGATTCCCGCCTCGCCCTGATGCGCGCCAAGAAAGGAAAGCAGCTGCTGGCGTGGGCTGTCGCGCTCGACGATGGTGTAACGAATGTTGGGGCGGTCGAAACTGTCAACAAAGACTCTCGCCTGCTCGAGACCGAGCCGGGTTCTGATTTCCTGCCGGGTCAGCTGGTCAGCCGTCGCCGTCAGGGCAACTCGCGGCACGTCGGGAAAACGCTCGTGCAACTGCGAGAGCTGCATGTACTCGGGACGAAAGTCGTGCCCCCACTGCGACACGCAGTGGGCCTCGTCGATGGCGAACAGCGCCACCTGCTGGCGCGCGACGAGCTGCTCGAGCAGGCCGATGAAGCGATCGCTAAGCAGGCGTTCGGGGGCCACGTAGATCAGGTCGAGCTCACCGCGCAACAGCCTGTGCTCCGTTTCGACCAGCGCCCGGAAATCCAGCGACGAGTTGAGGAAAGCAGCCTTCACGCCCACCTGGCGCAAGGCATCCACCTGGTCCTGCATGAGGGCGATCAGCGGCGAGACGACGACGCCGACGCCCGTCCGCAGAAGCGCCGGGATCTGATAGCAGAGCGACTTTCCGCCGCCGGTCGGCATCAGCACGAGTGCGTCACCGCCACGGACCAGCTGGTCGACGATCTCCGCCTGTTGGCCACGAAACGAGGGATAGCCGAAAATCCGGCGCAGGAGTTCCGTCGCCGCCACCGCCGCGCTCATCGTCGCTGGGAACTGCGCAAGGAAAAATGCCTCAAGCCAGACGCTCGCGGGTCAGGGTTTCGCCGTCCCAGCAAAGGCACTCCCCTGCCCCATCACGCTCGTTCCAGTCCGCCATCACCCAGCGCTCGACGTGAATGCCATCGACAATGTGATCGTGTCTTGCCGGACGGTGCGTGTGGCCGTGGATGAGCGTGGCGTAGCCATATGCGCGCAGGAAGTCGTCAGTCGCAGCGGGATTGACGTCCATCAGGAAAGTGGCCTTGCCACGCTTGGCCGATTCGCTTTGCTGGCGCAGCGCAAGGACCATCTGCTTACGTTCGGGCAGCGGCTTGGCCAGAAAGGTTGTCTGCCAATCCGCCTGGCGAACGAGCGCGCGAAACGCCTGGTACTCGCGGTCGTCGGTGCACAGCGCATCGCCGTGGGTGAGGACGAACTGCCATGTTGGCAGCGACAGGACATGCGGGTCGGCGAGCAGGCGTGCACCGCTGCGCGCCAGGAAGGATTCGCCGAGCAGGAAATCGCGGTTGCCATGCATCAGCGACAGCTCGACGCCGCTGCTGGATAGCGCGTGCAGCGCTGCGGCGATGTCCGCGGCGAAGGAGTCCCCGGGATCGTCGAGGCAATCGTCGCCCGGCCAGGCTTCGAAGAGATCGCCAAGAATGAACAATTTCTCGGCAGAACGCGCCCGACCGGCAAGGAAATCGAGGAAGGTGCGGGTGACAGCTGGCGCTTGCGGCGCCAGGTGCAGGTCGGAAATGAAAAGAATCAAGGATGCTGCAGATCGTGCGGCGGAGCAGACTTCAGCAGACTTCGGCGCGTTCGATCAGCACATCGTCGACCGGAACGTCGCGATGAAAACCGGACGAGCCGGTGCGCACGCCCTTGATCTTGTCGACCACCTCGCTCCCTTCGACGACCTTGCCGAATACGCAGTAGCCCCAGCCTTCGGCGTTCGCCGCGCGATAGTTGAGCGACGCGTTATCGACCACATTGATGAAGAACTGCGCGGTCGCCGAATGCGGTTCGTTGGTACGCGCCATGGCCAGCGTGTAGGCCGCATTCTTGAGGCCATTGTCGGCTTCGTTCTTGATCGGCGCCTTGCAGGGCTTCTGCTTCATGCCTGGCGCAAAGCCACCCCCTTGGATCATGAAGCCGGGAATGACGCGATGGAAAATGGTGTTGTCGTAATGGCCGGCGGTCGCGTAGTCAACGAAATTCTGGGCTGAGAGAGGCGCTTTCTCGGCGTCCAGTTCGATAGCGATGACGCCAAAATTGGTGTGCAGCTTGATCATGCGGGATTCCTTATTTTTTCTCGGAGATGACTTTGACCGACTGGATGATGACCGGCTCGACGGGGACGTTCTGGTGCATCGCGCGATTGCCGGTCGGGACCTTGGCGATCTTGTCGGCGACGTCCATACCCTGGGTAAGCTTGCCAAAGACCGTGTAGCCCCAGCCGTCGGATCCAGGGGAGTTGAGTGCGCCATTATCCTGGTGGTTGATGAAAAACTGCGAACTTGCCGAATGCGGGTCGGAAGTACGCGCCATGGCGATCGTCCAGCGATCATTCTTGAGGCCGTTCTTGGCTTCGTTTTCAACTTTTCGCGGCGCCGATTTCTGTTCCATCGCCGGAGTGAAGCCGCCGCCCTGGATCATGAATCCCGGGATGACGCGGTGAAAGATCGTGCCGTTGTAAAAACCGTCGTTGACGTATTGAACGAAGTTTTGCACGGTCTTCGGAGCCTTCTCGGAATCGAGTTCGATGACCATTTTGCCCATGCTGGTCTGCATTTCGACCGTTGGCGCGGCCAAGGCCGCAAAAGGCAACAGTGCAGCCGCCAAGGCGGCAATTCTCTTGTACATCAGGCGCTCCCTTCGTAAATAATCTTCCAGCGACCGTCTTCACGTATCCAGTACTGGCGTTTTTTCATCAGGTTCTTGAAGTTGTTGCTGGTGTACTGCTGCTCAAAGGTGACGAAAACGACGCCATCCTTGCCCGGGCTGCGAAACATCGATTGCCGGGAAAGGTCGATCTTGACCCATTCCTTGCCGGTAAGCACTTGTCGTTTGCGCGCCGCGAACTCGGCGAAGTTCTGCTTGTCGGTTTGAAAGGCCCGCGAGTAGTGAGCCAGCAGGCGGTCGACGTCGCCACTCTCCCAAGCCAGTCGCCAGGCTTCGACTTCCCGGCGCAGGCCCTCCCGCTCGCGCTGCCAGTCGCCAGGCGACAACCACTCGATGGAATCACTGATGATCACCGGTGTGACGCCCACCTGGACATTCTTGGCGAGAACTTCGAGGTCGGCGTTGGACAGCACCACACAGCCTTCCGATGCTTTTGGTGGGCGCGAATAGGTGTCGGCCGGTGTCCCGTGCAGCCAGATGCCGTGCCCCTTGCGCCCCTGACGCTTGTCCCATTCATTGGGGTAGTTGATCGGGAACGCGCCGGTGCCGTAGAGATCACTCAACTTCTTGGCCGACAGCGCGGCGGTGACATGGTAAACGCCTAACGGCGTCTTCCGGTCACCCTCGCGCATCTTGTCGGCGCCCGATTTGCCCTGCGTTACGTAATAGTCGGCGACGAAGCGTGGCCGGCCACCGTCGTTCTCGTACAGATAGAGGCGCGACTTCTGCGTGTCGACAAGCATCGCGTACTTCTGCCCGGGCTCCATCTGCAGCAGCGAGCTGGGCAGTTGATCCGCCAGAGCCGGCTTCTCGCGGTAGGCCTTGATGCGCACCAGCGCCTCGTCGCGCAGATCGGAGAGCTTCTCCCGTGGCGCATTGTCGGCGTTACCAAAGGTCTCCAGCGGCTTGCTGCGAGCGAGCAGGAGGTCGCCCTTGATCAGATGCCCGAGCCGGAAATTCGGATATTGAAGGAGCAGTGCTTCGGTTTTCTGGAGTGCCGCATCAATACGATTTTTCTCTATCTCTCCGAGGATGGTGGCGAGTTGCGATTCCGGACCCGCATCGGGGAACACCACCGCGCCACCGGCGCCGGCAGGAATGGCCGCAGCGGCCACACAGGCGGCAACGATGGCCAAGGTGACGCGGACCCTGTTGATCAACCGATCCGCTCCTGCTCGATCAACCATTTGCCCCGTGTCTTAACGAAGACAAGTGTCTTGCGTACGGTTGATTCGAGCTTGTCCGACGTGTAATGCTGCTTGAAGCTGACCGTTGCCTTGTCGTCAGCGAAGGAGATCGTGATCTCCTCGAGATCGACCTGAATCCTGCCAGGCTTGTCGATACGCTTTCTGCGCTGGGCGTCCCACGCCTTGCGCGAGATTCCGCGTGGCGTCCTGAAATCGTCAGCGTAATGAGCAAGATAAACCTTCATGTTCTTGTCCGACCAGGCCTTGGCCCAGGCCTGCAGCGCCGCCTTGACGCCGGCCTCCTCGCTGGCCCGCTCGCTGGCTGGCGGCGGTGGCGATTTTGGCGACGCAGGCGCCGCGGCGACCTCTCTCGGCGCCGGCGCGGGTGGCGCTTTTTCTGCCGGCGCAGCGGCCATGGGCCTGCCTACGGAATTCCCGGCGACCTTGTCCACCGCCTTCGCGGGCGGCTGTTCGGAAGGTTTGGCTGCCGGCGCTGTCTGCGGCGGCGCTGGTGCAGCAATCACTGGCGGCGCCCTGGTTGGCTGGACAGCGGCTTTCTTGCCGGCATCGTCGGCCGCTTGCACCGCGGCAGCGGGCTTGACCGACGCCGCGGAAGAGGTGCCGATCAGCTCACGAATCATCGACAACTTGGACTGCGTCGCCTGGTTTGACGAATCCAGCTGCAACGCTTTGTCATACGCCTGGCTGGCGAGCTTGGCATAGACATCACCGAGATTCTCGTGCGCGATGGAGTAGCTCGGATGCGTCCGGATGGCCATCTCGAGCGCCGTGCGCGCCTTGTCGTACTGCTTTTGCTGGGCGTAGAGCACGGCGAGGTTGTTGTAGGGCTCGGGCAGTTCCGGATAGTCCTCGGCCAGCCTGTTGAAGATGACGATCGCTTCGGCCGGGCGCCCCATCTCGGTGAGGATAACGCCCTTGAGAAAGCGCCCCTGCGCCTCTTTCGGCTGGCTGGCGAGATGGGCATCCACTTTATCGAGCGCCTGCGACCACTGGCCACCCTTCATCAAGCGCTGCACGTCGGGCAGGTAATCGACAATCGCCCAGGATGCAGAAGCAATCAGGAGCAGGCCGAAAAGCAGGGCAGGGAAGGAGGCGGACAAGGGCCTCTGGGAGATCGAGCGCATCGTTATGGTATACTGACCGGTGCAGCGGTTGGATGTTACTTAGCCGGTCGATTCTAACAAGAAGTACGTCGAAACCAAAGCACTCCCCACTCGCGCTGGCCGGCGCCGAGCACTCTCGTGAGTCCGAAAATGCTGAAAATCTACAATTCGCTGACGCGCGAAAAACAGGACTTTGTGCCGATCATCCCTGGCAGCGCGCGCATGTACGTCTGCGGCATGACCGTATACGACTACTGCCACCTTGGCCACGCGCGCGTTCTGGTGGTTTTTGACATGGTCCAACGCTGGCTGCGGGCGAGCGGGTTGCAGGTGACCTACGTTCGCAACATCACCGACATCGATGACAAAATCATCAAACGGGCAGCCGAGAACAGGCAGAGCATCGCTGAGCTGACGGCGCGTTTCATCGCCTTCATGAACGAGGATGCCGCCGCCCTCGGCGTCGAGCCGCCCGACCATGAACCTCGCGCCACCGCCTACGTTCCGCAGATGCTCGACTTGATCGGAGAACTGGAAAAGAACGGCCTCGCTTACCAGGCCGCGGATGGCGACGTAAACTTTTCGGTGCGCAAGTTCGCTGGCTACGGCAAGCTTTCGGGCAAGTCGATCGACGACCTGCGGGCAGGCGAACGTGTCGAGGTCGACACCGCCAAGGAGGATCCGCTCGACTTCGTGCTTTGGAAGCACGCCCGTGACAACGAGCCCTTCTGGCCTTCTCCGTGGGGCAATGGCCGTCCCGGATGGCATATCGAGTGCTCGGCGATGAGTTCCGATCTGCTCGGCAAGCACTTCGACATCCACGGTGGCGGCCAGGATCTGCAGTTTCCCCACCATGAGAACGAGATCGCGCAATCCGAGGGCGCCCACCTCTGCCGCTTTGTGAACTACTGGATGCATAACGGCTTCGTTCGTGTCGCCGACGAAAAGATGTCGAAATCGCTCGGCAACTTCTTCACGATCCGGGAAATCCTCAAGAACTACGACGCCGAAGTTGTCCGCTTCTTCATCCTGCGCGCGCATTACCGCAGCCCGCTCAACTACTCGGACCACCATCTCGACGATGCACGGCAGGCGCTGACCAGACTATATACGGCGCTGAAGAGCGTGGGCGCCGCGGACGCCGGCGCCTCGTCAGTCGACTGGGACGAGCCGCACGCGCGGCGTTTCAGGCAGGCCATGGACGACGACTTCAACACCCCCGAAGCGTGCGCGGTACTTTTCGACCTGGCGGCCGAACTCAACCGCAGGAGGTCGCCGGCTGTCGCCGGGCAATTGCGCGGACTGGCAGGTTTGCTCGGCTTGCTGACGCGCGATCCGCAGATCTTCCTGCAAGCGGCACCGAGCAACGAGGCAGCGGATAGTGTCGAGCACATTGAAGCGCGCATCGCCGAGCGCATTGCTGCCAAGAAGAGCAAGGACTATGCGGCAGCGGATCGCATCCGCGCCGACCTCCTGGCGGCTGGCGTTATCCTCGAGGACAGCAGCGCCGGAACCACCTGGCGACGCTCGTAAGCACTGCCTTATACCGGCGCGAAAAAAATGCGCGAAAGCCGGACAGCGGCGCGCTGAAAGCGCGGGAACGCTATCGCATGATGCGGCCATCGGCTCCGATAACGGTCAGGTCGACGAAGCGCGAACCATGCCGCTCCTGCGCTGAATAGCTGACCCGATACCCCCCCAGATCGAAGTTGTTCATGCTCTCCAGCGCAGTGACCAGCCCTTCACGGGTCGGCTCCCTGCCCGCTTTGCGAAGCGCTTCGACCAGTACCCTGGCCATCGCATAGGCCTCGAGCCCATAGTACGAGGGTTTTCCCTGCGTCCCGATCAGCTTCCGGTATTCGTGCGCCAGCGGTGTTGTGTCGTTCCACGGCGACGGCATGACCTGCGAGATGCCGATACCGCGCGCCTGCTCACCGAGTTCCTGAACCAGCAATTCGGCGCCAACGGGAGACAGGGTCATGAACTGCGGCATCTGATCGACCTTCTTCATGGACCGGACAAAGGCGGCCGTCGGCTTGTAAAGCGTCACCATGATCACTGCCTGCGGACTGACCCGGGCGATCTGCTCTACCGCCTGCACGACGTCGACCGAGTTGCGCTCAACCGTCGCCACCGCAGACGGCGCCAGCTGATGCTGCTTGAGCGCGCCAACGACGCCATCGAGGCCCGACTTTCCGAAACCGTCGTTCTGGTACACGACGGCAATGTTCTTCATGCCGAGCGAGACCAGATGCTTGACCAGGGCTTCGGTTTCGTTCGCGTAGCTGGCCCGGACGTTGAACATGTAGCGGTTCTTCGGACTGTCTTTAGGCGACTGGCGAATCGAATCGGCGCCGGAAATCGCGCCCACCAGCGGCACCCTGGCGACCCCGAAAGCCTCGTTCATGGCGGCCGTCGTCGGGCTCGATCCGTATGAAGCGAGCAAGGCAAAAACCTTTTCAGTGTTGATCAAGGCCTTGGTATTGGCCACCGCGCGTTCGGTCTCGTAGCCGTCGTCAAGGACGCGCAAGGAAAGCATCCTGCCGTTGATGCCGCCGGCTTCGTTGACCTGGCGGAAGTAGGTCTGGATGACTCTCTTCATATCCAGTCCGTAAGCGCCGTTGGGACCAGAAAAAGGCGCCGTCATGCCGATCAGAACGCCATTGGCGGTAACGCCCGTCTCGCCCGCGGTGACGCAGCCAAAGCAGCTCAAAAGAGCGCACAGCAGCCCCTTTGCCAACCTCATGCTCATGCGCTTGCCCTCCTCTCGAATAGGGGTCGCGGTCGTCTGCGGACCGTTTCGACCAGACGGGGAAGGATGGCAAGAAAACCTGACAGGCTGCTTACAGGCTTGAGAAGTAACGGGTTTGAAGCTTACGAATCATCGCCGCGCGGCAGTTGGCCAGCGGACGCGGGCAGCCAAACGGGCAGGCTCCTGCCGGCCCGCCCGGCAAACACTCAGGTCGCCGCGAAGAAATCGCGCACCCGATCCATCCAGGATTTGGCGCGCGGATTGTGACGCCCCGAGTTTTCCCGACTCGACTCCTCGAGTTCGCGCAGCAGCTCCTTCTGGCGTTCAGTCAGGTGGACCGGCGTTTCGACGACGACGTGACACAGCAAGTCTCCGTGCGCATGGCTGCGCACGCTCTTGATGCCTTTTCCGCGCAGGCGGAAGACCTTGCCAGACTGCGTTTCCGCAGGGATCCTGATTTTGGCCGCACCGTCGAGAGTCGGGATATCGATCTCCCCGCCGAGAGCCGCCGTCGTAAAGCTGATCGGCATCTCGCAGTGCAGGTCGCTCTGCTCGCGCTGGAAGACGGCGTGTGCCTTGAGGTGAATCTGGACGTAGAGATCTCCCGACGGGCCGCCATTGACGCCGTGCTCGCCTTCGCCGGAGAGCCGGATCCGATCGCCCTCGTCAACCCCGGCGGGGATCTTCACCGCCAGCGTCTTGTGTTGCTTGACACGACCCGCGCCCTGGCAGGGAGCGCACGGGTCGGCGACGAAGCGACCGGTCCCATGGCACTTCGGGCAGGTTTGCTGGATCGAGAAAAAACCCTGCTGCAGGCGAACCTGGCCACTCCCCTGACAGGTCGGGCAGGTTTTCGGTTGCGTACCCGCCTTGGCGCCACTGCCGTGGCAAGCATCGCAGACTTCCATGGTCGGAATGCGGATCTTGGTTTCGGTGCCGAAGGCCGCCTGCTCGAGGGTGATTTCGAGGTTGTAGCGCAGGTCTGCACCACGATAGATGTTCGAGCGCCCGCCACGAGCACCGCCGAAGATCTCGTCGAAAATACCGCCAAAAGCGTCGGAAAAACCGCCCGGACCTCCACCGCCCATGCCCGACTGGGGGTCGACCCCGGCATGGCCGTATTGGTCGTAAGCCGCACGCTGCTGGGAATCCGCGAGAATCTCGTAGGCTTCCTTGACTTCCTTGAAGTGCTCTTCGGCCTTGGGGTTATCCGGATTGCGGTCCGGATGGTGTTTCATCGCCAGCTTGCGGTACGCCTTCTTGAGTTCTTCATCGGATGCGTCGCGATTGACGCCCAGAATGTCGTAAAAGTCGCGTTTAGCCATCGTTTCTCAAGCACGTTGTGGGACGGAGCGAGGCGCGATTATACGCCCCGCCCTGCAGCAGGATGCCTACTTCTTGTCTTTGACTTCCGTGAACTCGGCATCGACGACGTCGCTATCGTCCTTTCTCGCCTCACCTGCCGACTCGGCTCCGGGAGCGTGATGCTCGCCGCCGCCACCCGCCTCGGCCTGCTGCTTGGCGTACATTTTCTCGCCAAGTTTTTGCGCCGCCGTGCCGAGTGCCTCGGTTTTCGCCTTGATACTCTCGACGTCGTCGCCACGGATCGACTCCTCGGCCTCCTTCATCGCGGCTTCAATGACGGCCTTCTCTTCATCGGCAAGCTCCTTGCCGTATTCGGCAAGCGACTTCTTGACCGAATGAACCATGCCATCGCACTGATTGCGCGCTTCCGCCAGCTCGTGCGCCTTACGATCTTCCTCGGCGTGCACTTCTGCATCCTGCACCATGCGCTGCACTTCCTCCTCGCTGAGGCCGGAAGAGGCCTGGATCTTGATCTTGTTCTCCTTGCCGGTCGCCTTGTCCTTGGCCGAGACATGCAGAATTCCGTTGGCGTCGATATCGAACGTCACTTCGATCTGTGGCATTCCACGTGGCGCCGGCGGGATGTCCGAAAGATTGAATTGCCCGAGGCTCTTGTTGCCACTGGCCATTTCACGCTCACCCTGCAGGACATGAATTGTGACCGCCGACTGGCCGTCGTCGGCCGTTGAGAAAACCTGGTTCGCCTTGGTCGGGATGGTGGTGTTCTTCTTGATCAACTTGGTCATCACCCCGCCAAGCGTCTCGATACCGAGCGACAGCGGCGTCACGTCGAGCAGCAGGACGTCCTTGACCTCGCCCTGCAGCACGCCGCCCTGGATCGCCGCGCCAACGGCAACGGCTTCGTCCGGATTGACGTCGCGGCGTGGCTCCTGGCCGAAGAAGGCCTTCACTTTTTCCTGCACCTTGGGCATCCGCGACTGGCCACCGACGAGAATCACGTCGTCGATGTCGCTCATCTTGCAGCCGGCATCCTTGAGCGCGATACGGCAAGGCTCGATGGTCCGGTCGACGAGTTCGTCCACCAGGGCTTCGAACTTCGCACGGGTGATCTTCAGCGTCAGGTGCTTGGGCCCGGAACTGTCGGCGGTGATGTACGGCAGGTTGATCTCGGTCTGCTGGCCGGACGAAAGCTCGATCTTGGCTTTCTCGGCAGCATCCTTTAGGCGCTGCAGGGCAAGCACGTCGGACTTCAGGTTGACCCCGGACTCTTTCTTGAACTCGTCGATGATGTAGTCGATGAGGCGCTGGTCGAAGTCTTCGCCGCCGAGGAAAGTGTCGCCGTTGGTGGACAGAACCTCGAACTGATGCTCGCCTTCGACCTGCGCGATTTCGATGATCGAGATGTCGAACGTGCCACCGCCGAGGTCATAGACCGCGATCTTCTTGTCGCCCTGCTTCTTGTCCATACCGAAAGCCAGCGCCGCTGCAGTCGGCTCGTTGATGATCCGCTTGACTTCCAGACCGGCGATGCGACCGGCGTCCTTCGTCGCCTGACGCTGGCTGTCGTTGAAGTACGCCGGCACGGTGATCACCGCTTCGGTGACCTCTTCGCCCAGGTAGTCCTCAGCGGTCCGCTTCATCTTGCGCAACACTTCGGCGGAAACCTGCGGCGGGGCGATCTTCTTCCCGCGCACCTCGACCCACGCGTCCGCGTTGTCCGCCTTGAGAATCTTGAAAGGCATCAGGGCGATATCCTTCTGCACTTCCTTTTCCTCGAAACGCCGGCCGATCAGACGCTTGATCGCGTACAGCGTGTTCCTCGGGTTGGTCACCGCCTGCCGCTTGGCCGGCGCACCACAGAGGATTTCGTCATCCTCGGTGTACGCAACGATCGACGGCGTCGTGCGTGCGCCCTCGGAGTTCTCGATAACCTTCGGCTTGCCGTTTTCCATAACGGCAACGCAGGAGTTGGTTGTGCCCAGATCAATGCCGATGATCTTGCCCATATGAGGATCCTTTCAGTATTTCGGTAAATTGTGACGACATCCGCCCACTGGCCGAATGTCTGGTGACAAGCTCCAACTGGGGCTCATCGCAGGAATTTCAAGCCTCGGCCTTGGCGACGACGACCATCGCCGGGCGCAAGACGCGGTCAGCCAGCAGGTAGCCCTTCTGCAACACGGTGACCACCGTGTTCGGCTCCTGCGTCGATGCGACGACGCTGATCGCCTGGTGCAGGTTGGGATCGAACTTCTCGCCAAGTGGGTTGACTTCTTTCAGCGCCGACTTCTCGAAAGCGGCGACCAGTTGCTTGAGCGTGACTTCACTACCCGCGCGCAAACTTTCGACGCTCTGCGCATCGGTGGCCAGCGCAATTTCCAGGCTGTCCTTGACCGCCAGCAGCTCCCGAGCGAAGCGCTCGATCGCGAATTTTGCAGCCTTTGCAATGTCTTCCTGAGCGCGCCGCCGCACGTTCTCGGTTTCCGCTTTGGCGCGCAACCAGGCATCGTGATGCTCGGCAGCTTTCAGCTCGGCTTCGCGCAAGGCACCTTCGAGACTCGGCACGCCCTCTTCAGCAGGCGCGCTTTCGGCAATCACTTCAACGGGCTCTGATGCTGCGGGCGCATCGTTGCCATTATCAGGCGGTGTGTCGTTAACTTGCATAGATGATGATCTCCCAGAAAACTGCAGGCAGGTTGGGGCGAGTTTTTCGATTTCAAGGTTTTTTTGTGGGCTCCCGGAGGTGGAAGAGCGACGCAATTCGCGCATAATTGCTCATTCGGCGCCTCGCTTCGCTGCTAGCATTTCAATTCTCTCTAGTCCCGAACAGGACTTGGTACCGGCATGACGGAGAAAATCGGCAAGTATCAGATCATTCGCACGCTTGGCAAGGGCGCGACGGCGGTCGTCTACCTGGCCGAGGATCCGGACCTGAATCGGCAGGTAGCCATCAAGCTGATCCGCTTCGGCAAGGACAGTGCAGCGATGTCAAGGCGCTTGCGCAAGATCTTCCAGACCGAGGACGCGATCGGCCGGCGACTCGATCACCCGAACATCGTCAAGGTATACGACGCCGTCGTCGAGAAGGATCAGGCCTACCTGGTCATGGAATTCGTCGACGGCGGCGCGCTCGACCGCTTCTGCTCGATCAACCGCCTGCTGCCCATGCACCGGGTGATCGGCATTATCTTCAAGTGTTGCCTGGCGCTTGATCACGCTTTCCGCCAGGGCGTCGTCCATCGCGACATCAAGCCGGCCAATATCCTGCTCGATGCCGACGACAATCCACGCATCACCGACTTCGGCCTGGGGCTGAACCTGCAAAAGGACATGGGCCAGGACTCGACCTTCGTGATGGGCGTCGGCTCGCCGGCCTACATGTCTCCCGAACAGGTCAAGAACTACCCGCTCAATCACAAGACCGACCTCTATTCGCTCGGGGTCCTGCTCTTTCAGCTGCTCACCGGGCGCTTGCCGTTTCGCGCCAACAATCCCGCGACGCTGGTCTACAAGATCGTCAACATGGATTCACCGTCGGTCTGTGCGCTGAACCCCAACCTGCCGACCGGGCTAGATGCGATCATCAAGAAGTCGCTCGAGAAAGACCTCTACAGCCGCTACCGAAATGGCGCCGCCTTCGCCAAGGACCTCTCGGCAGTGCGCTACCAAATGCTCGACGAAGACCAGACGCAACAGGATTTGACGCACTTCAAAACGCTGCGCAAGCTCGACTTCTTCGTTGACTTCGAGGATATCGAACTTTGGGAAGTGCTGCGCATCAGCAGATGGCAAGAGATATCCGAAAAAGTGACCCTGATCCGTGAAGGCGACACGCACCGCAAGTTTGGCGTGATCATCGACGGCTTCGTCGAAGTATCGACCAATGGCCGTGTCATCTGCCGCCTTGGTTCGAGCGACGTGATCGGCGAAATGGCTTTCCTGCACCCCACCGATACCCTGCGTCACGCCACGGTAGTGACCCTGGAAAGAACGCTGTTCCTGGAAGTCAACAGCGCAGCCCTCGAACTGGCTTCCGACGAACTGCGCGAACGCTTCAACAAGGTTCTCCTGACCAGGGTGCTCGCTCGCTTGCGCGACGCCAACAAAGTGCTCGCCAAACTGGGGCAGACAGCCGTCCAGGGCAGCCTTTCGGCGTCCTCGCTCGGGCTGACCCCGCCACTGGAACTGCTCTAGAGGGCAGGCGCGCTGGCGCAGGCCTCAGGATGACGCTCCCAATGCCTTGGCGCGCAACGCGCTGAGCTCGAGTCCCGCCGGGTCGGGTACGAGCTTTGTCGGCCAGCCGCGCAGCTGCGTTTCCGCGATATCGGCGAGAGCGCGAATCCAGTCGTCGCGCTCGTTGAGGCACGGCAGGTAGTGGAATTCCTTGCCGCCCCCATGGAGGAACTCGGCGCGACCTTCGATGGCGATCTCTTCGAGCGTCTCCAGGCAATCGGCAGGGAACCCCGGGCAGATCACATCGACCCGCTGCACGCCCTGCTTGCCGAGCGCCTTCAGCGTCGGCGCGGTGTACGGCTGCAGCCACTCGGCGCGACCGAAACGCGACTGAAAGCAGACCTGGTAGCGCTCGGCCGTCAGACCAAGCGCTTCGGCCAGTAAGCGGCCGCTCTTCTGGCACTCGCAGTGGTAGGGATCGCCCTTGTCCAGGGTGTAGCGCGGCAACCCATGAAAGCTCATGATCAGCCGATACGAGTCACCCGGCGGCCCACTGCTCGCCCAATGCTCGCGCACGCTGGCAGCCAGTGCGGCGATGTAGCCCGGATGGTCGGCAAAACTCCTCAGCGAGCGTATTTCCGGCTGGTTGCGAACGCTTTGCAGCCAGCTGCCTACGGCATCGATCGCGGTGGCCGTGGTACTTGCCGCGTACTGCGGATAGAGCGGCAGCAACAGAATCCGCGTACAGCCTGCCGCCTTGAGTCGAGAAAGCGTCGCGGCGATCGACGGCTCGCCATAACGCATCGCGTAATCGACAACCACCTGATGCCCGGCCTGGCCCAGGAAGCCACGCAACAGCTTCGCCTGGCGCTCGACATGCACTTTCAGCGGCGAACCTTCGGCGGTCCAGATCGACGCGTACTTTTCGGCCGAGCGTCGCGGCCGCAGCCTGAGGATGATGCCGTTCAGTATCAGCCACCAGACGGGGCGTGGAATCTCGACGACGCGCGAATCGGAGAGAAACTCCTTGAGGTAGCGTCGCACCGCCGGCGCCGTCGGTTCTTCGGGCGTCCCGAGATTGATCAACAGAACGGCGGTTTTTTCCGGCGAGCCATGACGGTAGGCCGGCTCGGGAAGATAACGAGGCATCAGGAGTTAGCCTGGTAAGAGAGTGCTGAAGAGAGGAGTTTGGCGGTGATGTCGACGATCGGGATGACGCGCTCGTAGGCCATGCGGGTGGGACCGATGACGCCCACCGAACCGACGACCTGGCCGTCGACCTCGTAGGGCGCGGTAACCACACTGCATTCATCAAGGGGTGCCAGGCCCGATTCGCCGCCAATGAAGATCTGCACGCCGTCGGCGCGATGCGACAGATCGAGCAACTGCATCAGCGACGTGCGCTGTTCGAAGAGGTCGAACAGCTCACGCAGCCGTTTCATGTTCGACGAGAACTCCTCGACTTCGAGCAAGTTGCGCTCGCCGGAAATGATGTAGCGCTCGTCAGAACCCTTCATCGCCTCGTCGCCAGCGGCCAGCGCGGCGGCCATCAGCGATTGTAGGTCACCGCGCAGCCTCTGCACCTCCTCCTGGACGCGCGAACGAATGTGCTCGAAATCACCGCCGATGAAATGCTGGTTCAGGTAGTTGGTGGCGGTGACCAGTTCCGAAGGGGTGTAAGACCGCCCCGGGAAGAGCAGACGATTCTGCACGTCACCGTCGGACGTCACCAGGATCAGCAGGATGCGCTTCTCCGACAGGCTGACGAACTCGATCTGGCGAATCTTCGGCACCCGACGCCTCGGCGTCATGACGATGCCCGCAAAACGGCTCAAGCCGGAGAGCAGGAGCGACGCATTGCTAATCAACTGGCGCGGCTGGGAAAGCAGCAACTGCCCCTCGATGGCGTCGATTTTCGCTTTTTCGAGCGGCTCGACGGTGAGCAGGCTATCGACAAAGAAACGGTAGCCACGCGACGTCGGCACGCGCCCGGCCGAAGTGTGCGGACTGGCGATCAAACCGTTGTCTTCAAGGTCGGCCATCACGTTGCGCACGGTCGCCGCCGATAAGTCCAGGCCCGAGAACTTTGACAGCGCGCGCGACCCGACCGGCAGTCCGTCCGCGATGTAGCGTTCGATGAGCGTCTTGAGCAGCCGTCTGGCGCGTTCGTCTAGCATGGGTCGGATTCTACAAAAATTCCCCCCCTAGCGGGGCGCCGCGGAGGCAAGCTGAATTGTGGTCTAATTGGCGCCATGAACAATGCCTTTCCTCACGAATCGACATCGACCGATTGCGCAAATCTGCCGAAGACCATTGCCTTGATCGGCAAGTACCACAGCCAGGAAATCGCCGAATCGCTGCGCATGCTGGCCAGATACCTGCACGAACGCGGCATCACCGTCCTGATCGAGGAGGAAACCGCCCGTAACCTCGTCTCGCAACTTGACCTGCGCAGCTGGGCCAGCGGCAGCTTTTCCTGGTTGGGAGCGCATGCCGACATGGCGATCGTCCTCGGCGGCGACGGCACGATGCTCAACGCAGCACGTCAACTGGCCCGTTATCGTGTGCCCCTGGTCGGAGTAAACCAGGGGCGCCTGGGTTTCATGACCGACATCTCACGCAGTGACATGCTGGCTTCCATGGACAGCCTGCTCGACGGCCAGTTCGTTCCCGAAACGCGCATGCTCCTCGAAGCCGAGGTCACGCGCGACGAGCGCCTCGTTGCTGCCCATCTGGCGCTCAACGACGTGGTCGTTGACAAGGGCGCCATCGGGCGCATGATCGAATTCGAACTCTTCGTTGACGGCGAATTCATTTATCACCTGCGCTCGGACGGCCTGATTGTTGCCACGTCCACCGGCTCCACGGCGTACGCGCTATCGGCCAACGGCCCGATCCTGCATCCTCAGGTTTCGGCGATCGCGCTGGTCCCGCTTTGCCCTCATTCCCTGACCAACCGACCGATCCTGGTTGGTGATCGCAACGAGATCGAAATCCGCATCGTCCATGGCATCGATTCACGCGCCCACTTCGACGGTCAGGTGACGGTCGACCTCAAGAACGGCGACTGCGTACGCCTCCGTCGCTCCGAATACTCGATCTGCCTGCTCCACCCCCCCGGCCACAGCTACTTCGCCATGCTCCGTCAGAAGCTGCACTGGAGCGAGCGACCGAAGGAGCACTAGGCGATTCCTGCGACGACCCTATCATGCTGCGCCGGCTGACGATCCGCGACTTTGTCCTCGTCGATCGCCTTGAACTCGAATTTCAGGGCGGTTTCGGCACGCTCACCGGCGAAACCGGCGCCGGCAAGTCGATTCTCGTCGACGCGCTGGCTTTTGCGCTCGGCGAGCGTGCGGACGCCAGCCTGATACGCGCCGGAGCCGAGCGCGCCGAAATTGCTGCCGAGTTTGAACTGGACGATTCTCTGGCGGCCGCAGAATGGTTGCGGGAGCACGATCTCGACACGCAGGACGGTCTGCTGCTGCGCCGATTGCTCGACGCCAACGGCCGATCGCGCGCCTATCTGAACGGCTCGCCGGTCACCCTCGTGCAGATCCGCGAGGTTGCCGAAGCGCTGGTCGACATTCACGGTCAGCATGCCCACCAGTCGCTCCTGCGCGGCGACGCACAGCGCGCACTGCTCGATTCACACGCGCGCCTAGCCCCCCTGGCGGCCGAAGTCGCAGACGCCTGGCGGCAATGGCGCGACGCCCGCAACCGGCTCGACGCCGCGGCCGACGGCATAGAAGCCCTGGCCACCGAGCGCGAGCAACTGGGCTGGCAACTTGGCGAAGTGACCGCTCTCGGCTTCTCCAGCGAAGAATGGCGGGCGTTGAACGACGAACACAAGCGCTTGGCGCACGCCGCAAGCCTGGTCGAGGGCGCCCACTTCTCGCTGCAGGTCCTCGCCGAAGGCGACGCGGCGTGTGAGGCACAGGTCGCCAGTGTCGCCAACCGGCTCGACGACCTGTCCGAATACGACTCTGCTCTCGCCGAAATCGCCGTCCTGCTGCACTCGGCGCAGGCGGAACTTGGCGAAGCGATCTCCGCACTTCGCCGCTACACCAACCGCGTCGAACTTGATCCACAACGCCTGACGGAAGTCGAAAGCCGAATCGAAGCGGTCCTGGATTGTGCGCGCAAGTTTCGCTGCACTCCGGATGAACTGCCGGCCTTGCTGGCGCGCTGGCAGGAGAGATTGGCCGTGCTTGGCGACGCCGCCGATCTCGCCGGACTGGCCGAACGCGTCGAAGCCGCGAAGCAACGCTATGGCGAACTTGCCCGCCGGCTGACCGCCGGTCGCGCTGGCGCCGCCGCGGCGCTTGGCCGCGAAGTCAGCCAGGTCATGCAGCAACTGGCGCTTGGTGGCGGGAGCTTCGACGTTGCGCTGCTGCCGGTCGAAGGCGGCAGCGCAAGCGGGCATGAGCAGATAGAGTTTCGCATTGCCGGGCTGGCCGGGAATGAATCGCGCTCCCTGGCCAAGGTCGCCTCTGGCGGCGAGTTATCGCGAATCAGTCTGGCCATCCAGGTGGTCACCAGTCAGGCGGCAAGCGTTCCGACACTGATCTTTGACGAGGTTGACGTCGGCATCGGCGGCGGGGTGGCCGAGGTCGTGGGCCGTTTATTGCGCGAACTGGGCGCCGAACGACAGGTCCTTTGCGTAACGCATCTGCCACAGGTCGCCGCACGCGCCAACTGGCAGTGGCAAGTCAGCAAGGTTTCCGAGGCCGGTCAGCTATGCAGCCGTGTCGCCACGCTAGACGCCGAAGCACGCGTCGAAGAAATCGCCCGCATGCTGGGGGGCATAGAAATCACGCCAATCACCCGCCAGCACGCCAAGGAAATGCTGCAGCTCCCGTGATCATCTGCAGGACGGTGACTGACGCTCACGGCGGTGCAAACGGCGCTGCCCGCCAGGCCGCAAAATCCCGCGACAGCGGGGCCGTCAGACGAGAAATACGCGAGAGCTTGTAGGAATGTTGCGGTGAATGTGGGCTGCGAAAACCTCGGCCCATCGGGTAGCCAGAGCCTGGCCAAGGCCAGCAACGCCACTACCGGCGGCGCCAGCCACGACGGTCAAGCAAGGCTCAAACGGGCTTCTTGCCCTTGCCGCGGGCAGCTTTCTTGAGGGATTTGAACTGTTCCGGGTCTTCCGCCTTCAGATACTCGATGACCTCGTAGTCCTCGCGCTTGAGGCGCTGAATATCGATTTGCTCGACATGCACCAAGCGCAGCAACTCACGGACCGGCTTGGGCATGTTGCGGCCACTTTCGTAGCGCGAACCACCGCTTTGTGTCACGCCGATTCTCGACCAGAACTGCTGTTGATTGAGGCCAAGTTTACGACGAATTTCGCGGGGATCGACCCTCTCGACGACTTTGACGGTGCTCATAGCTATCCTTTCGTACAATTACTCCACGCGAACCAGCAGGAAACCCAGCCTCCTGCCACAGATCGACACCCTATGACCCTAGTAACACACGGCACACTATAGGCGAATCAAAAAGAATTGCAAGTGGCATTTGATTAGAACATTTGACTAATGCTGATCGGTTCATAAAGACCGACGCCCTTTGCCGCCATGTCAAGCAATGCTTTAGAATACCGATTTTTTCGGACCTCAAATTGGATTTGCAATGGCGCTGATAGTTCAGAAGTTCGGTGGTACGTCGGTGGCCTCGACGGATCGTATCAAAAACGTCGCCAAACGCGTCGCGCGCTGGCAGGCACAAGGACACGACGTCATCGTCGTTCCGTCGGCGATGGCCGGCGAAACCAACCGCCTGATCGCCCTGGCCAACGAGATCTCGCCCTCGCCAGACCCGCGCGAACTCGACGTCATTGCCTCGACCGGAGAACAGGTGACTATCGCGCTGCTGGCCATGGCCATGCACGCGCAGGGCCTCAAAGCCAAGAGCTTCACCGGCTCGCAGGTCACCGTGCTGACCGACAGCTCGTTCACCAAGGCGCGCATCCTCAAGATCGACGAAACGCGAATTCGCAAGGCCCTGTCCGAAGGCAACGTAGTCGTCGTCGCCGGCTTCCAGGGTGCCGATGAACACGGCAACATCACCACCTTGGGCCGCGGAGGTTCGGACACCTCGGCCGTCGCGCTGGCCGCCGCACTGAAAGCCGACGAGTGTCAGATCTACACGGACGTCGACGGCGTCTACACCACCGACCCGCGCGTCGAGCCGGAAGCACGCAAACTGGACACCATCACTTTCGAAGAAATGCTGGAGATGGCCAGCCTCGGCTCCAAGGTGCTCCAGATCCGCTCGGTCGAGTTCGCCGGCAAGTACAAAGTCAAACTGCGTGTGCTTTCGAGCTTCGAGGACGAAGGCGAGGGCACGCTGATCACTGTTGAGGAAAAAAGTACCATGGAACAACCTGTCATATCCGGGATCGCCTTCAATCGCGACGAAGCCAAACTCACCATGCTCGGCGTTCCCGACCGCCCAGGCATCGCCTACCAGATCCTGGGACCGATCGCCGACGCCAACATCGACGTCGACATGATCATCCAGAACATTGGCCGCGACGACACCACCGACTTCTCGTTCACCGTCAACCGCAGTGATTACAACAAGGCCCTCGCGATCCTGGAGACCGTGCGGCAGAAGATCGGCGCCCGCGACCTCAGTGGCGACACCAGCACCTGCAAAGTCTCTGCCGTCGGCGTCGGAATGCGCTCCCATCCAGGCGTCGCCAGCAAGATGTTCGGCGCGCTGGCCAAGGAAGGGATCAACCTGCAAATGATCTCGACTTCGGAGATCAAGATCTCGGTGGTCATCGAGGAAAAGTACCTGGAACTGGCCGTCCGCGTCCTGCACAAGGCCTTCGGCCTGGAGAAGCCGCCGAAGTCGAAGTTGAGTTTGACCGGCCGTGACGAAACCGATATCATCACGCCCTCCTAGGAGACGTGGCCGAGAGGTCGAAGGCACTCCCCTGCTAAGGGAGCATGCGGGCATAAACCTGCATCAAGGGTTCGAATCCCTTCGTCTCCGCCAGGAACGTCGCAGCAAAGCTCTGCGACAAAAACGATCACCCCGCCGGACGCCATGTTCTGCGGGGTTTTTCGTTTATACCTGTTGACCTCGCCCCCCCACGGCACGTCGCCTGACTTCGCGCCGCCAATGCCATGCTCGTGCTGTTGGTCGTGGCAGGGGTTACGATGCCATCCCGTTCCCGGTCGAGCACCACGGCAGCGATAGCGACCAAATCGGGGGGTGTCGACCGAAGCGTAACGGGGACCTCGCACGGGCTGCCGGGCAGAGCCGATGGCGAACAGCCATCGGCGCAGCTTGACCTCACGGAGAAAACCCGCATACTTTTATCGTGCGGTTAAGCTCTATGCTCGTTTTTTAACAGAGGGGTCGTATCGATGCCTGACAGGACCGTGACAATCCGGTGGTGGGCGCCCCATTTGGCGTGCCTGGCCCTTCTTGGCGCCTGGTCCGCAACCACGCAAGCGGGAGACAAGACCATGGGCATGAGCATTTCTTCAAGTGCGTTTGTGCACAACGGCTCGATCCCCAAGCTGTACACGTGCGAGGGCAAGGATATTTCCCCGCCACTGACCTGGAGTGGAGTGCCTGCGGGGGCAAAGAGCCTGGTCATGATCGTCGACGATCCTGATGCACCAGATCCCGCAGCGCCCCGCATGACCTGGGTTCATTGGGTGCTGTACAACCTGCCTGCCAACAGCACTGGGCTGCCCGAGGCACTGCCGTCGCGCCCTGCCGACGCGCTGGACGGACTGAACGATTGGCAGCGCACCGGCTACGGTGGCCCCTGCCCGCCCATCGGCCGGCACCGTTACTTCCATAAGCTCTACGCGCTGGACGTCGTCTTGCCCGACTTGAAAGAGCCGAACAAGAAGACCTTGGAGCAGGCCATGCAGGGGCACATCGTTGCCGAAACGCAATTGGTCGGCACCTATCAAAAGGGGCGCTGATCTCTTTTCGCCCGAAGGCCTTGCTGCTGTCGCCTTCCATGTTTTCGCCGGTGTTCCTTCTGCGCGACTCCTTGATTCTGGATTTTTGGAGGAACTCCGGAAACCAAGCGCGGCAGGGCTAACCAGGGTGTCCGGGCCTTCGCGACCTGATTCCCGGTTCGCGCCACTTGATCGAAACAAATAAATCGCGGTCGTTGTCTATGCTGCATCGGCAGCCCTGGGTTTCCTATCCTTCTAAACGTTAGCAGGAGATTGCGATGAACAGACGATCGTCGGGTTCCCAAAGCACGCTGTCCCGCCTCTACGACATCGGCGGGGCCGACCTTGCACTGCGTTATCACGAATTGTCCGAAGGCACGTGCGCCAACTCTGCCGCTGCTCAGGCGCCAGGGCGTGCCATCTACATCAACGGTGCGCGCATCAGCGATGACGATGTCGGGGCAATGGAGCGGGCATGGAACACCGCACTACTCGATGGCCGCTACTGGTACGACCGGGCAAACGGCGCCTGTGGCGTCGAAGGAGGACCATGTACCGGCTTCATCCCGGCCGGCCTCCCGCTCGGCGGGCCACTGATGGCGAATGCCTCAGGTGGCGGCACCGGCGTATTCGTCAATGGACGCGAGCTTCATCCTCAGGACGTCTTCGCGCTGACCCGCGTGATGCAGGTTTGGCCAGGTCGCTATTGGGTGGACGCGGTCGGTAATTTCGGATGGGAAGGCGGTCCGGCGGTTGGCAACCTGGCGGCGTCCATGCACATGCCGGGTGCGCAGAGTGGACCCTGGACGGCCTCGAGCCGGGCCGGCACGGTCGGCGGCGACGGCGAGGGTTTCCTCTTCTTCGACGACGGCAAGACTTCCTGGTCGACCTAGGTCGCAGCCATGACTCCCGACCAACTTAGGCATCGCGAGGCGCTGATCGCCCGTAGCGACGCGGCACTCGAACGCTGGCCGGATCGCACCGGGGCGGGCTTCACAAGCGAAATGGAGGCGGTCGCAGACGGGCTCGAAGTACTTGCGCAAGCGACGCCGCTCAGTGAGCGCGATGCCGTCGAATGTGCGCGCACTTGGCGCTGGGCGGGCAACGCCTATTACGATCTCGGCGCAGGCAAGGAGCGCCGCGCGCTCGAACATGCGGCAAGGGCCTACCGCAAGGCCGAGAACGCTCTGGAGGTAGCCGCCGAGGCTGCGGACGCGGTCGATTGGGTCAAGCTCAACTACTGCTTCGGGAAAGTGCTCCTGCAGTTGAGCGAAGGAAAAGACCCCGGGCTCGCCACTGAAGCGTGCACTCGCCTGCGCGCGGCTCTCACGCTGACGCGCCTCCACATGCCGGACGGAGTCGAAAGCGTCCGGGAGGAACTCGCAACCGCGCAGCAGATCGTCACCTTGCTGGGCGAAGCCGGCCAGCTCGATCAGCGGATGGCTCAATTGAAGGACGAGCTCGGGCTTGCCGACGCTGGCGAGCCGATGCACGCACAGCGAAACCCAGAGCGCGCTGCCGAAGCGAAGCACATCAGCGCCATGTTCGATGTCCTCAATCAACAGTTCGAGAAAGAGAAACCCTCGCTCGATCCGACCCGCCAGGCGGGACTTTCGAGTCTCATGCAACGGCTGCAAGGAGTGGTGGAATCGACAACATCAGAGGGCTTGTCGCTCGAAGCGATGATGGCCAATCGCGGAAAAATTGATGCGCTCAAACGCGAACTCAGCCCTCAGGCCCGTAACCCGAGCCTCAAGGGGCCGGGTGCGGCGCAAGGCTCGCGCGGCGGACGGCTACTGGCCGCGCTGCAGGAGCTGAAAATGTTCGTCGGCGCGGCCGGCATGGCGCCGGACAGTTCAGCCGAAATGCGTGAAGCCGCGATGGACCTGTTCGCGCGGCTCGGACGGCTGACCACCTGGGTCAGCCAGGCCGGCGACGACACGGCGACGCTGGACAAGCTCGAGCGCGATCAGGCACGTGCGCTGGCACACGAGGTTCGCCTGTATGCCGCACGCCGGCACCCGCTATTGGCGCAGCCAGTCTGGCCACGTGGCGAAGCAACGACCGATGCCAATAGAATCTTCTTCTCGGGCGGCTTGCGCATGCGCAAGGAGCTGGCGGGGGCACTGATGTTCTCGGGCCTGGAACTCGCCGTGGACGCTCCCGTAGGGGCGGATTTCGCAACCCATCGATGGCAGGAGCTGCAATCCTCGAACGTCGCGGTGTTCGATCTTTCCGAGGCGCAGGCGCAGGTTTACTACGAACTGGGGATTGCACTGACAATCGGCACTCAGATTCTGCTGATTGCCGCCGACGATACCGAGATCCCGTTCGACATCGCGCAGAATGTCAGTCGTTACCGCCCGGGGGAGGCGCTGCGCCCATGGCTGGCCAACGAAGTGCACACGGCGATCTACGGCTTGCAGGTCAGGGGCGGCAAGGAATCAAGTCTGGCAGCGACACTCGACTATGCCCAACGGGTGGCCACCGGCGAGCCAGGCAACCCACTGCTCGCCGTTGCACTGAAGGTGATGTGTGCCGCGGGCGATGATCCGATCAAGTTCCGCAATGCGCTGACGACTTTCAATACCTATCTCGGCACAGGTCAGCACGAGCTGCTGCAAACGCGCTGGCCCGGCCTGTACCCGGTCCCGCGTGCGCGGCGCACCTTCGCCGTCATGCCGTTCCGCCGCGAGCGTGAGGCGGCCTATGCGGTGATTGAAGCCAGCGCGCGGCAAGCGGGCGTAGAGCCGGTGCGTGGCGACCAGGCCGATGGGCAGGAGATCATCGAATCAATCTGGCACGAGATCTGCCGCGCGACACACGTCACGGTCGACATCAGCGGCTTCAACCCGAACGTCTGCCTCGAACTGGGCATCGCCGACGCGCTCGGCCGCCCGACGCTTCTGATCGGCGAGCAGGGCACCGAACGGCTGGTGAAAGCCGCTTTGCCTGCAGTGGCCAAGCGCCGCTGCCAGACCTACGAGGCCGATCCGCGCAGCGCGCCGCAATTTGCGGCGGCGCTGAAGAAGTTCTTTGCAGCGCCCTGAGCGGTATCACGCTCACGGCGGCCGCAAAAACGCATGGACTGGGGAATCGCCCCGACCGCGAGAATCCCCTTCTGGATAGGGAACATTTCACAGGGCACCGGTTGCCCCCTCGGCCGGTTCAGGCTATTAGGTGCGCTGCACTGTGGGTCGAAACCTAACGAGAAGGCTATGGCAAGGTTCGAACCCCGGGGCGAAGGCAGTACGGCGTTCGCTAATCCTGGCGATTGCCGCCGTGGTTACCCTTGTTGCCGTGGCCCTTGTCCTTCTTCTGCTTGCCGCGATCGTCATCCCAGCGCTGATCATCGTGGTCATGACGGTAGTCGCGGCGGTAGTCCTCGCGGTATTCCTCACGTCGATAGCGCTGCTGATCCTGATAGTACGGAACGTATTCGCGGCTGTACCAGTTGTTCTGCACAAAATAGACCCGCTCCCCGCAGGCGCGGTACTTGTGGCAGTTCTTGCTCCAGTGCTTTGCATGACCAGGAGGCACGTTCATGTAGATCGGCGGGCGCATGACCGGCACTCGCTCAATGATGATCGGCTGTGGGTAGATCAGTTGTGGCGGCGGATAGCCGCCGATGTCGATGCGCCCGTAGAAACCAGGCTGGCCGATGCTTACCGATACGCCAAGGTCGGCGGAAAGCACAGGCGATGTCGAGACGATCAGTGCGGCGGCGAGGAAAAGACGTTTCATGCTGGCCCTGTAGGTGTAGATGTCGTCTACTAACGCGCGCACCCCAAGCACCGTTGACTGCGCGCCTGCTTGGCAACCCGACGAACCGCGCAGGAGCCGCCTCTCATCAAGGCCCGGGCCTGCCAGAAACAAGCGACCCGGCGGAGCGGAAGCTGCCCGGAAAAGCCCGGCAAGCGATCTGGTCGTCGGTAGCCGCTCACCCCGGACATCCGGAAACCGGCGATTTCTGGGCACTTCGCATAGACTGAATTTTTGTCTGCCAAGCTGCCGCCGATGCAACGTTGTCCTTGGTGCGAAGGCTTCGACCTTTACCGTGAATACCATGATTCGGAATGGGGCGTGCCGCTCTACGATGATCGATCCCTGTTTGAACGGCTGCTTCTGGAAGGCGCGCAGGCCGGTTTGTCTTGGGCGACCATCCTCAAGAAGCGAGAAAACCACCGACGTGCCTTCGATGCCTTCGATCCGGCCCGGATTGCCTGCTATGACGAAGAAAAAGTTGCAGCCCTGTTGGCGGATCCGGGGATCGTCCGGAATCGAGCCAAGGTCGCCGCCGCCATCCACAACGCCAAAGCGTACCTGGCGCTCACCGCCGATGGACAGTCGTTCAGCGATTTTCTATGGCACTTCGTCGATGATCTGCGACCCAGAATCAATGGACGGCAAGCTTATGAAAGCAAGAGCCGCCGGGAGGTTTCACCCTGCCGAAGACAACACCATCTTGATGCGTTTGAGGCCACTACCCACCGTTTCCGCCAGCTTGACCACGTTTGGATCGTCGGATGGTCGTTCCACCGTCCATTCGCAGAACGAGGCCATGAGTGAAGCACGCTCGATGGAGAGCTTTGAGGCCAACAAGCCAGACTCAATGATCGGGATCAGGGCTGCGGCAGCCCTGAGACGGTTGATTTCCGGAGTTGGAGGCGGAATCTGCTTCGACATGCCTCGAGTCTAGCGAAGGCCGCACCACGAAGTAGAGGACATATTTAACACTACGTCCAAGCCAGCAGCAATGAGGCGAGCGCGGCCGCGTCGTTTGTCGATCGCTGCGGGGCTGACCGACCGATGAGGCGGCCGACCTGATCGCCAGGCGCAAAGCGCTGGAGCAGCGTTTGGATTCAGGAGGCGCCTTTCGGGCGCTTCGCGACGACCAGGCACTGCATCAACTGTTGTTCCGCCTCTGTCGCTTCCCCTCCTCTATCAACGCCAAGAAAATGCCGCCGAAACGCCGCCAGGGCGGCGGCCGGGTCCGAAGTGTCGTAGCCGATGTCCTGGAGCGCAAGTTGAGGATCGAAAGATTCCGCAACCGGCATCGCCGCTGGTTCGCGGCACCACAAGCCAAACCCCTCCGCCGCCAGGCGCTCCCAGGGGAAGAGCCGACTCGGATCTATTTTTCGGCGTGGAGCCACATCTCCGTGCCCGAGGAAATTGTTCGTCGGAATCCGGTAGCGCTGCTGCAAGCCTTTCAACAGATCGAGGAGAACCATGATCTGTACTTCCGAATATGGTTCGGCACCCGTGTTGTCGAGCTCAATGCCAATCGACGCCGAGTTGAGATCAGTGTTGCCTGCCCAGTAAGAGATCCCCGCGTGCCAGGCGCGCCTTTCTTCATCGACCAGTTGGTATAGGGTACCATCGCGTCCGATCAGGTAATGCGAGCTGACTTCGCGGACCGGGTTGGTCAGCGTCCGGAGGGCATGCTCGACGTTGCTGCTCGTGGTGTCGTGGAGGATCACGAAATTTGGCCGCCGGGCATTGTGGTTTGGCGAGGGCACCACGATGGCCCGTTCAGAACCCGCCGGAAATCTGACGCATCCAGCCATCAAGACGCAGGCAAGGCCAAGCCAAGCCACCCGCAAAAGCTGATGAATCACGTCAGCCCCCCGGTTTCTCGCCCGCTTCCGCAAACCCGCAAACTCGTCCAGGCGAAGAATACGGGCCGGCCAGCCGCCTCCCGGATGTGAGGGCTTCTTGTCGCCGTAAGAAGGTGGATCATTTGATCCAGCCGTTCCACAACATGCGGGCGATCGCCGCGTTCGCCGCCGGTCGATCGAAACGGGCGGGATCAAAGTCCAGCCCCGCCCAGGTGCGTACCGGCTCGGTCTCCTCGCCGTACGGGTCGTTCTCGAAGCTGGCCACGAACTCCTGGTATTGACCAACGCCACCGGCATCCTCTGGCGGGCACGCACGCTCGCCCCCTTCGACGCCGACAGCGAGTCCGTCGTCGTATTGATTGGCGTGCTTCCGCACCTGCTCGACGCTGATGCGATGCAGCCAACTGTCGCCAAAGTCGTAGAGATACGTGAAGGTGGCGCCCGTCGCGAGCAGCCTGTCTAGTCGAACGCGCTTTTCGAACACGGTCGGGTGGTCGGGCTCGTCGAACTCTTCGTCCGGAACGCCGATTCTCATATCGCCGACGCGAAACTCGTGCAGATGAGCGTCGTGCCAACCCATCGCGGCCTGAATGACGTGGTGAAGCGTGGCGAAGCTCGCCTGCCCACCAATTACCAGCCGGCGCCAGATGAGTGGTGTCGTGTCGACGAGTTCGATCTTCAAGGTAAGCAGCGTCGAAGACGCTTTCTTGCGAGCAGTGGCCACGGCAGTTCCCTGAGCAAATATTCGCTCATTCTACGGAAGCTTTGCCCCGGCCCCAATCGATCCGAGAAGAGGCCCTGCAAATCCTGATCGCCACCCGGTTCTTCGGCGCGTCGATTTCCGGTGACCGCTGGCGTCGACACGGGTAGGGCAACTTGGCAAGCAGAACGGCCGCCTTGCGGCGGCCGTCTGAGCTTTCCTGAAACGCCCCTTCAGCGCTACTTGACGACCAGCAGGCTGTCATCCCACTTGACGTGCTTCTCGAAGCCGAGCAGGTTGGCGATCGTCGCTGCGATGTTTGAGAGGCCCGCGGTCTCACTCGCCTGTAGAGCAAGCTTGCCGCCGGAAACATTGTCGTAGAGGATGAGGGGCACCGGATTGAGAGTGTGCGCCGTCTTCGCCTTGAACGAGCCATCGGCATTTTTCGCCGGTTGCTTGCTCTTCTTGTCGATTTCGTACATCTCGTCGGCATTGCCGTGGTCGGCCGTGATCAAGGCAACGCCGCCCAGCGCGTCGATGACCGGCAGGAGGCGCGCCAGTTCCAGGTCAACCGCCTCGATGGCCATCGTCGCAGCACGGAAACTGCCGGTGTGGCCGACCATATCGCCGTTGGCGAAATTGCAGCGCAGCGTCTTGTACTTGCCACTTTTCAGCGCGTCGATCATGGCGTCGGCGATTTCAGCAGCCTTCATCCACGGACGCTGCTCGAAGGGCACCACGTCGCTGGGCACCTCCTGGTAGGTTTCACCGTCGAACTTGTTCGAGCGGTTGCCATTCCAGAAATAGGTCACGTGGCCGAATTTCTGGGTTTCCGAGCAGGCGAACTGGGTGATCCCGGCTTTGGCAAACCACTCGCCCATGGTGTCGAGGATCGCTGGCGGATCGACCAGGAAGCGCTTCGGCAGCTTGAGGTCGCCATCGTATTGCAGCATGCCGGCGTAGGTAACACTGGGCACGCGCAGGCGATCGAACTTGTCGAATTCGGCGTCTTCGAAAGCACGCGTGATCTCGATCGAACGGTCGCCGCGAAAGTTGAAGAACACCACCGCGTCGCCGTCATTGATCGTCCCGACGGGAACCCCGGCGCGCCCGATGACGAATGCCGGCAGGTCCTGGTCGATCGTCCCTGGGAATTCGGCGCGCAGCGCCTCGATCGCGGCGGCAGCACTGTCATATTGCGGACCTTCCCCGAGGACGTGCGTGTGCCAGCCCTTGTCGACCATGTTCCAGTTCGCCTCGTAGCGGTCCATGGTGATGTTCATGCGCCCACCACCCGAGGCGATACGGGCGTCGAAGCTGTCGTCGCTGGTCTCGGCCAGGAAGGCCTCGAAGGGCAGCACGTAGTCGAGCGCGCTGGTCTCGGGAACGTCCCGGCCGTCGAGCAGGATGTGCACCCGTACCGCCTTGACGCCCTCTTCCTTGGCGCGCGCGATCATCGCCCGCAGATGGTCGACGTGACTGTGCACGTTGCCGTCGGAAAAGAGGCCCAGGAAGTGCAGCACGCCGCGGCCGCCCTTGACAGCGGCGACGACTTCCCGCCACGCCGCACCCTGCCAGATCGAGCCGGCGGCGATGGCGTCGGCGACCAGCGATGCGCCCTGGCTGTAGACCTGGCCGGCGCCGATGGCGTTGTGGCCAACTTCGGAGTTGCCCATGTCGTCGTCGGAAGGCATGCCGACAGCGACGCCGTGCGCGCGCAGGGTGATGTTCGGATAATTGGCAAACAGGCGATCCAGGGTCGGCTTCGTGGCGGCAGCAATGGCGCTGCCGACGGCGGACTTGGCAATCCCGTAGCCGTCCATGACGATGGTTACAATCGGGCCCCGAATACCGGGGAAAGAGGCAGATTTCTGCAACATGATGGATTCCTGGGGAGTGGAGAGGTCAGAAGGTAGGCCGCAGGAACCCGAACAAGCGATAAGCCCGCGACGTCAGCTGCAGTATACCCCCAAGCCCGTCTGGCCGGGATCGGCGAGGAATCGTGTTCGCGCAGACGGGCAGCCGCCGACCCCGGCAGGAGCGAACAGATTGTCTTCTCATGGGCGGGCACGCCGGGCGCCAAGGCCCCACGGCGGCAACGCCGCCGGCACCACCTACGAAGGCTGCCGCAGCCTGATTCGGGTACGCACCCGCTTGAGCCTGATACGGGTGCGAGTGCGTTTGACCTTGGGCTGCTCGCCGCCCGAACTCGTCCGACGCGAGTGCCGGCGGCTGTGCGAGCTGGCAATCACCAGCGCCAGCTTACCGATCAGCGCCAGAACGACCAGGACCCAGAACAGAGGATACTGAACCATGCGGGAGCCCAGCTCGGCCAGCTCACGCACCGGATTGAAAGTACTGCGCGGCGCCTGCTGCGCGGCTTCGCGGGCAGCATCGAGCGCGGCGATCCGCCGCTCAAGCTGGGCCCCCGCTCCCTGGTTGAAGGCCACCGCAGTCTCGCCATGGCCCAACGACAGCTGACCGTCGCCAGCGGTCACGTGAAAACCTTGCACACCAAGCAGGGAAAAAGTGACCCGACCTTCGCCGTCGACGCGCGCGTCAAGGGCTTCGGTAATCACTTGAGCAAGCCCTTCCTCCATTCTGACAACGGCTGCCGCGATGTCCTCGACCAGAATTGGGCTAACCTGGTCGAGCTGTTCCGCGGGCAAAGTCACACGCGGCACAGACGATCCCGGCTGCCGTCTGGCAGTCACGTTGACCACCGAACGCAGCGCCCGTCCGAGCGGGTCGGCCTGCGCCGGGCTGGCAAAGTCTGCGTCCTGGTGTCCGACGGCCGGTGAGTCAACGAACAAGGGGACGGGCATCTCGCGGTCAATGCCGAGCAAGGAGCCGGTCGACCAGGGGTCGCCATTGGCGTTCGTGGCCGCCGGCAACTCGACGAACGCGTCGCGACCGACACCGGCTTTCGGTGCCAGGTCATAGTCGTCAAGAGGGTGCGCGGCCGCCTGAGTTGCAAGGAGGACCCCGACGAGAAGACCGGGGAACCCGCGCGGTCGCTTGAAACGTGCCATCATGCCAAGGATCCGAAAGATTCCGAAACATAGAAGCAAAAATCACGCCTATTTCTAACAGCGCTTTAAATCAAGCGCATTGCCCGCAACCCGGGACCAGCGATCTGGCCATTGTCAAGTTTCCCGACACCATCGCCCGGCGCTGGCGCGGCTGCCAGGCTACCGTGACAGAAGGGATGGGTGCGCAGGGGCGAGTCCAAGACTGCCCTATAATTCAGAAAAATGCACTGAAACCGCCGATCTTCCAAGACCAGCGGCCGGCCTTGACCAGAGGGAAGAATGAACGCGAAAACCCCGGAACGAGTCGCCTGGCATTTCATCGCCGCTGAGGAAGCGGCAACGCGCCTGCAGGCCAGCTACGACGAGGGATTGGCCGAAGGTGAAGTCCTCAGCCGCCGCGCCGTGCACGGCGAGAACCGGATCACCCCGAAAGCGGGCAAGGGACCGCTGCTGCGCTTTGCGCTGCAGTTCGTCCAGCCGCTGGTGCTGGTGCTGCTGCTGGCCGGCGCGGTCACTGCCTTCCTCGGAGAATGGGTCGACTCGGGCGTGATCTTTGGCGTCACCCTGATCAACGCGGCGATTGGTTTCATCCAGGAGGGCCGTGCGGAGGATGCCCTAGCGGCGCTGGCACGTTCGGTAAGCAGCGAAGTCACCGTCCTGCGCGAAGGCTGCAAGCAACGCCTGCCATCGACCGAACTGGTTCCCGGCGACGTTGTTCTGCTGGCGGCCGGCGACAAGGTGCCGGCCGACCTGCGCCTGTTCCGCGCCAAGGACTTGCAGGCCATAGAATCGGCATTGACTGGCGAATCGACGGCGGTGGCCAAACACGGTGACGTGCTGCCCGAAGCAACCGTCCTCGCCGACCGCTGCAATATGGCTTACGCCGGCACGGTGATGATCACCGGCCGCGGCGCGGGGGTAGTGGTGGCGACCGGCGACCACACCGAAACCGGCCGCATTTCGCAATTGATCGCCGAAGCCCCCGATCTGACCACACCCCTGACGCGCAAGATGGCGGTTTTCAGCAACTGGCTGCTGATCGCCATTGGCCTGCTGGCGGTGCTCACCTTCATTGTCGGCATGTGGCGGGGTTCTTCGGCTTTCGAAATGTTCATGGCCGCCGTCGCGCTGGCCGTCGGTGCGATCCCCGAGGGGCTGCCGGCGGCCATGACCATCACCCTGGCCATCGGCGTCGCGCGAATGGCCAAACGACGCGCAATCATCCGCAAGCTGACGGCGGTCGAAACGCTGGGCAGCACGACGATCATCTGTTCCGACAAGACCGGCACGCTGACCGAAAACCAGATGACCGTCCGCGAACTCTACGCGGGCGGCGTGCAGACGACGGTCAGCGGCAACGGTTACTCGCCGGAAGGCAAGGTCGGCGACGGCGCGGCGATCGGCGGCGCCTTGCGCGAGTGCCTGCTCGCCGGAGTGCTGTGCAACGACGCCGCGCTGAGCAAGGAAGACGCGGACGGCGAACACGGCGAGCAATGGGTCATCGTCGGCGACCCGACAGAGGGCGCGCTGCTCGTCGTCGCCCGCAAGGCCGGCCTCGACGAAACAAGCCTGCACAAGAGCTTCCCCCGCCTCGACGAAATTCCCTTCGATTCCGCGCGTCAGTACATGGCCACGGCGCACGAAATCGACGGCCAGCGCGTGGCGTATTTCAAGGGCGCTCTAGAACAGTTGCTGCCGCGCTCGCCACAGATGCTCGACGCGTCCGGCCAGCCGGTGGCGCTGCGCCACGACGAAATCGAAAATGCGGCGCGCGCCATGGCCAGGGAGGGCTTGCGCGTACTGGCGATCGCCCGGCTGGCCAGCGTCAGCAATGGCACGGCGACGGCGCTCGACGAGGACAGTGCTGACGCCGGCCTGGTATTCATTGGCCTGATCGGCATGATCGACCCACCGCGTCCGAAAGCGATTGCCGCGGTGGACACCTGTCACGTCGCCGGCATCACGGTCAAGATGATCACCGGCGATCACGCCGTCACCGCGCTGTCGATCGCCCGCCAGCTCGATATCGCCAAGGAAGGAGAGACGGCGCTCACCGGTGTCGAACTGGCGGCGCTCGATGACCAGGCGCTGCGCCGGGTGGCCCAGGAAGTCAACGTCTTCGCCCGCGTCGAGCCGGAGCAGAAACTGCGTCTGGTACGGGCGCTGCAGGCGAACGGCGAGGTGGTAGCGATGACCGGCGACGGCGTCAACGACGCGCCGGCGCTGAAGCAGGCCGACATCGGCATCGCCATGGGCCTGGCCGGCACCGAGGTGGCCAAGGACGCCGCCGACATGGTCCTCACCGACGACGATTTTGCGGCCATCGAAGCGGCCGTCGAGGAAGGACGCGGCGTCTACGACAATCTGGTCAAATTCATCACCTGGACGCTACCCACCAACTTCGGCGAAGGGCTGGTCATCCTGGCGGCAGTTCTTGCCGGCGCCACCCTGCCGATCACGCCGCTGCAGATTCTCTGGATCAACATGACCACCGCCGTTTTCCTCGGCCTGATGCTGGCGTTCGAGCCGATCGAGGAGAACGTCATGCAGCGCCGCCCGCGCAGGCCGGGAACGCCGATTCTCGACGCCGCGCTGGTCTGGCGGATCGTGCTGGTCAGCCTGCTGCTGCTGGCCGGCTCCTTCGGGCTTTTCCTGCGCGAACTGTCGCTGGGCAATCCGCTGGCTGAAGCACGCACCGTCGCACTCAACGTCTTCGTCGTCGTCGAAGCGATGTACCTCTTCAACTGCCGCTCGCTGACCCGCTCGGCGCTGCACGTCGGCCTGTTCTCCAACCCGGCGGTCTGGTACGGTGTGCTGACCATGGCCGTGCTGCAGGCGCTGCTCACCTACCTGCCGCTGCTCAACCGCCTGTTCGCCACGGCGCCGATCGGCCTGCGCCAGTGGCTGGAGATCGTTGCTGTCGGTTTGTTCGCCTATCTTGTCGTCGGCGTCGAGAAGCGGCTGCGCGAGAGTCGCCAACCACGCTGATCCCAGCCACTCACCTGAAAGCCTCCCACCCGATGAAACAGACTTTCGCCATGCTCGCCCTGATCTCGCTGGCCGCAATGACCTGCGGCAGCGCCGCAGCGATGTCGACCGACACCGTCGCCCAGGAGATGGCCTCGCTGTCGCTCGGCCACCCAGTCGCCGCCGGCGATCCGGCCGTGATCAGAACGCGAACGATGCTCGAGCAGGTCAGCAAGCGCAGCGGTGATGACGCTACGGCAATCTTCGCTGCCTGCCGGCGCTACGCGGGTCATCTGCGCGACGCCGCGCAGATCAAGGCCAGCCAGCTCGAGCTGCTCGCCGCCCTCGATACCCATGGCAAGACCGGTGAATCGATCAACGATACCCTCCAGGCCTATGTTGCCGCGCGCAAGGCGGCAGCGGACAAGACGCACGCCACAGCCATGGCGGCGCTCGCCAGGCAGAAGAAATAGCCCCAGCCCTGGGTATGCGGCAAGCGAAGCGCCGCCTTCGCGACCCGTAGCGGCCTTCATGAAGATAGCAAAGAATGCAAATCTGGGTTGACGCCGACGCCTGCCCCGGCGTGATCAAGGAAATCCTCTTTCGCGCCGCGCAGCGGACACGCATCATGACCACGCTGGTCGCCAACCAGATGCTGCGCGTGCCGCCCTCGCCGTACATCCGCGCCCGGCAGGTGCCGTCCGGTTTCGACGTCGCCGACCAGCGCATCGTCCAGGACGTGCAGCCGGGCGACCTGGTGATCACCGCCGACATCCCGCTCGCCGCGCTGGTCATCGAACGCCAGGCGCACGCCCTGAATCCACGCGGCGAGTTCTACACTCCGGAAAACATCAGCGAACGCCTGAGCATGCGCAACTTCATGGAAGAACTGCGCGGCAGCGGCGTCGACATTTCCGGACCGGCGGCTTTCGGCGCCAGCGACCGGCAGGCTTTTGCCGCGCAGCTCGATCGCTTTCTGGCCAGGCAGAGCGCGCCGAAGTAGTGGCCCAGGCGGCCAGCGCCGCCGCGCGCGTCAGCCGGCAGAACGCTTGGTGAGTTCGTCCTCGATCATTGCCGCCCAGGCGACTTCGTCGTCACGCAGCTCACGCGCGGCGCGGATCAACGCCAGGTTGCGGGCCGTGGTTTCCGCTTCCCATGTTTCGCGAACCGCGGCCAGGGCGTTGCCCGCGGCCTCGATCGCCGCGCCCTCGTCCTTTTGCAGGACGGCCAGTTCGAGCAGCGTCGCATGGTCCCAGTAATCGGGCGTTCCCTTGGCCAGGCGCCGCTTGACCGCATAGCTGACAACCGGCAGCAGTTCAAGCCGGCGCGGATCGGGCGGGTTCTTCAGCTCCATCAGCGTCACCGCGTTGATGCCCGGATAGGCGTCGCGCCAGTCGGCTTCGAAACCCAGCAGATAGGTGTCAATCGCCTTGCTCAGCCAGCCCGCAGCCTTCAGCAGGTCATTCGCGTTGCGGGCCTCGTCCCAGCGATCCTTGTACACGCGTCCGAGCAGCCCATTGGTTTCGCTGCTCGGGCCGCGCTCCTTGATCAGTTCGGCCAACAACTGTTCGGCTTCGTCGCGGCGCTTGAGCCGATTGAGGGCAAAGCCCAGCTGTTCGCGCACCAGCACGCTGCGCGCAAGCGGCGCCGGCATCTGCGCCGCCAGCTCGACCATCGCCTGCCAGTCACTGAGCGCGCGATACGAGAGAAAGAGGTCGACGACCACCCCCGATTCGAGATTCTGCACCTCGCCAAGTTCGCCAGCAGCTTTCTTGAGGGCGTCCGTTCCGGCGCGGCGAGCGTCGGCGAGCCGCTTGCGCGCCTCGACCGCATAGTGCGCCCGATCACGGAAGACGTCGGTCTTCAGGCGCGCGATATCGGGAGCGGTGTAGCCATCGACCAACTGGAATACCGGGCTGTCGGTATTCTCGTCACCACGCGCGGCCTTGGCGATTTCGAGCAGCTTGCGCAAACCCTGGCGTGCGCCCTCGACATCGCTCGGCTTGCCGTCCGCCGCCAACTTGTAGGGCAGCGCGCGCAGAGGCGCAACATCAAAAGGCATGCGCTCGCTCCCGGCGTAGAGCAGCACCGTGGTCGAGGGGCGAACACCGTGGCGCAGACCGAGCTCGTAGAAGACGTTGGCGTTGGCGCCGGTGAGGTCGGCAACGGCGAAGTCACAGAGAATCAGCCGCTCGTACATCGGTTTGTGAATCACCCCGCCGCTGACCTCCTGGTCGGCACGCAGCGCTTCCAACCCCGCCGCCTCGATGGCCGGCGCGATCAGGTCGTGGTAAACGGCATCGAAATCGACAGTGACTCCGGACGGTATGGGTTTCTTGCCGAAGGGCATGAGTACGAAACATAGCGGCAGCATCGCTGTTCTCCTTGGAAGAAATGGCGATTTACCTTGCCTTGAGCCTCATCACCGGCCCTGCCGGCGACACAGCGCGATCGCCCGGCAGAGTGCCTGCAACTGGCAGGCTCCGCCATCCTGCCCATTCTGAACCCGGTCGCCACCGTGGCCAAGTACCATTGCCTGGGGCGCGCCGTACCCGAAGCGGGGAGCGAGCATGCGAGTGCCGCCATCGCCAAAGCAGCTTTCCCGGATTAACATTCGCACCCACACCAGACTTGAAGGAACAGGAAATGGACGCTGAATGGGTTCTCACCACCCTCACCGACGCCATGGAAGCGCTCGAAGAAGCGATCGGCGAACTGGAATCGGATCCAGACGCGGTCGACGAGTTGCTGCCACAGTTGCTGCCAGCGGTCTACGCCAAGCTCAACTACGCTTGGAATAGCCGCGAGTTGGGGCCGGAGGCGATTGAAAAGCTCGACCACGACGAACTGGTCGGCTTTCCGAAGGATTTGCCGATGTGAGCGGCGTGATGGCGTGCCTTGGCCGCGGAGGCAAAACCGGCCATCGCGCCAGAGGAGAGTCATTCTGTAGATCGTGCATCAGCCAGCCGGCGCGGGGATCCGGCAGCGTCGATCGCTTGCCGGCTGCGCATGCGCGACGGCCTTTTTTCGTGATGCGGCAACAAAGCGTGTATAGTGCCGAGCAGAACTGAGCCGCGTTTCATCCGGTCGGCAGCTCGGTCCTCTCGCGGTTGATCCCCCATCGGCACCTGCCGATCGCCCCGCGGCACACCCCTCCCCCAAAGTTCCAAACGCCTGAACCGGCTCTGTTGGCATCATGCCGCAGCAGGTCGTTCACCGGAGATTCACCTTGACTCAATCGTTTTCCGTTCTCGGCCTGTCGGCCGAGCTCACCCGTGTTGTCGCCGAACAAGGCTACACCGACCCGACGCCGGTACAGGCGCAGGCCATTCCACTCATTCTCGAGGGCCGCGACGTCCTCGCGGGCGCGCAAACCGGCACCGGCAAGACCGCCGGTTTCACGCTGCCCCTGCTGCAACGCCTGGCCACCATGCCCGCCCGTGCGGACGCCAGCGCCCTGCCACGCCAGCGTGTGCGGGCGCTGATCCTGACCCCGACGCGCGAACTTGCGGCGCAGATCGAGGAAAGCGTACGCACCTACGGCAAGTACATGAAACTGAAGTCGACGCTGATCTATGGCGGCGTGAACATCAACCCGCAGATCGACGCCCTGCGCCGTGGCGTCGACATCCTGGTCGCCACACCCGGGCGGCTGCTCGATCACCTGCAGCAGAAGACGCTCGAACTGTCGAACGTCGAGATCCTGGTGCTCGACGAAGCCGACCGCATGCTGGACATGGGCTTCATCCGCGACATCCGCCGCGTCCTCGCGGTGCTGCCGGCGAAACGCCAGAACCTGCTCTTCTCGGCGACCTTCTCGGAAGAGATCCGCAAGCTCGCCGACGGCCTGCTGCACAACCCGGCGATGGTCGAAGTCGCACGCCGCAACGCCGAGTCCGAGCTCGTCGCGCAGCGGGTACACCCGGTCGATAGCTGGTGCAAGCGCGACCTGCTGGTGCACCTGGTGTCGTCGGGCGACTGGAAACAGGTACTGGTGTTCACGCGCATGAAGAGCGGCGCCAACCGCCTCTCCGAATATCTGTGCAAAGCCGGCATCGAGGCCACCGCGATCCACGGCAACAAGAGCCAGCCGGCGCGCACGCGTGCCCTGGCCGGTTTCAAGAACGGCACGGTGCGCGTGCTGGTGGCCACCGACATCGCCGCGCGCGGTCTGGACATCGAGGAGCTGCCGCACGTGGTGAACTTCGAGCTGCCGAACGTCCCCGAGGACTACGTCCATCGCATCGGTCGCACCGGCCGCGCGGGTAGTTCGGGTGAAGCGCTGTCGCTGGTTTCGGCCGAAGAGCGCCCGCTGCTGGCGGCGATCGAAAAGCTGCTCACCCGGCGCATTGAAAAACAGGTCGTCGAAGGCTTCGAGCCTGGCAAGACAGCTGCCCCAGCGGTGGCAACGCCCGCGCCACGCGGCAGCCACGACGGCAACCGGCGCGGTGCCGGCCCCGCTCGTGACGGACGCGCACGCACGCCGGCCAAGGCGGCGACGCCACCGGCGCGACCGGGAGCGACGCCGTCCCCCGCCCGCGCCAATCCGACCACGCCGCACAACCCGCCGCGCGCACCGCAACGTCCACGCGCGGAGAGCGGCGTCGCCACGGCGGCACTGTTTCGCAGCCCGGCGCGGCGCGGCGGCTGAGGCCCCGCGGCTGCGGATGCCGGTGCCAACGTCAACCCGGCTTGACCCATGTCAAGGTCCGCTCGGGAGTCGGCAGTGAGCGAGGCTTCAAGGAGCGCTTGCCCCTGCGGCAGTCGACTCGCGTACGCCGAATGCTGCGGCCCTCTGCACGACGGGGCTGCGGCGCCTGACGCGGCAGCGCTGATGCGCTCGCGCTACAGCGCCTACGTCCTGGCCATCGAAGCCTACCTCCTGGCGACCTGGCATCCGTCGACCCGTCCGGCACGGATCGACCCTGATGGCGCACTGGCGCCGCAGTGGCTTGGGCTGCAAGTGCGCCGCCACGTGACCACCGGACCGGCATCGGCGATCGTCGAGTTTGTCGCCCGCTATTGCGTCGGCGGCCGCGCCCAGCGCCTGCACGAAGTCAGCCACTTCGTGCAGCAAGCCGGCCGCTGGTACTACGTCGACGGCGAGTTCCCGGCGGCAACCGGCGAGTCGTCGGCAGGCAAATCACCGGCAGCCACCATACACGCGGGCCGAAAAGGCAACGCGTCTGCGAAGAGCGCAAGTGGGCGGCAATGACTGAGACTGGCGGCGCCACGCTGCCGATCCTGTATCAGGACCAGCATCTGGTCGCCATCCACAAGCCGGCGGGCTTACTGGTCCATCGCAGCGCCATCGACCGCCGTGAGCGACGCTTTGCGCTGCAGATGCTGCGCGAGCAGCTCGGCCAGCGCGTCTACGCGGTACACCGCCTCGACAAGGGAACCTCCGGGGTCCTTCTGTTCGCGCTCAGCAGCGCGATCGGGCGGTCGTTGAGCAGCTGCTTCGAACAGCGCCAGGTGGGCAAGAACTACCTGGCCGTGGTACGCGGCCATCCGCCGCTCGCCGGCGAAATCGACCATCCCTTGCGTCGTCATATCGACACGTCCGAAGGCGCTCCCGCCGCCGACGCCCCGGCGCAGGACGCGTTCACCCGCTACAGGACGCTGGCAACGGTCGAACTGCCGTACCGCGTCGACCGCTATCCGTCGAGCCGCTACGCCCTGGTCGAGCTCGAGCCGCTGAGCGGACGCCGCCATCAGCTGCGCCGGCATCTCAAACACATCGCGCACCCGATCGTCGGCGATGCCACTCATGGCAAGGGGCGCCACAACCGCCTTTTTCAAACGCTGTTCACTTGCCACCGGCTGCTCCTGGCATGCACCGAGCTGCGCCTGGCGCATCCGGTCAGCGGCGCACCGCTTACCCTGCGCGCGCCGCTGGCGAACGACTTCTACCGCCTGCTGGCGCGCCTCGAATGGACCAGCGCCGTGCCGCCGCAATGGCGACCTGACGCCGAGAAGCAACCCTGAGGAGCGGCCGCCCGGACGACCTTCAGGGATTGCCAACGCACTCCCCAACGATGCTCTCCCCGACACGACCACAGGGAGTCGCAACGCCGGCAATCGGCTGCGGGCTGCCGTCATCGTCCATGTGCGCGGCCAGCGTCTCCCAGGCGACCAGCCCGCTCCTGTCGAGGGTCAGGCGCAGCAGCCAGCCGGTACGCGTGGCGGCGTTGTCGAAGCCATCGAAGACAAAATTTCCCAGGCTGTGGACGATCAACTTGCCGCGATAGTACTCGGCACCCTGGGTGACGTGCGGATGGCCGCCAACGACGACGTCGGCACCGGCGTCGATCATCGTCCGCGCCAGCTGCCGCTGCCGCTCGCTCGGCTGTTCCTCGCGCTCCCAACCCCAGTGCATGAACGGGATCACGAGGTCGGCGCCGGCCGCACGAGCGGCACGGATGTCGGCGACGACATGGCTGTCCTCGCTCCAGGCGATCCCCGGCCAGTCAGCCCCGGCCTCGAAAGAACGCGGCTTGAATTCGTTGTACGCCAGTACGGCGATGCGCAGACCGCCACGCGCTATCCACAGCGGTCGGTGCGCTTCTTCGAGATTGCGGCCACCCCCAAACGCGGCGATCCCCTGCCCGGCAACATGGTCGAGCGTTTCCAGAAAAGCCTGCTGCCCGTAGTCCCCGGAATGATTGTTAGCCACCGCCAGGGCATCGAAGCGACCCTTGAGAACGGCCGCCACGCGCGGAGCGGCGCGAAAGCTGTAGATTTTGCTGTCCAGTGCCTGGCCCTGGGTGGCGATCGGGCATTCGAGGTTACCGATACGGTAGTCGGCATCTTGCAGCTGCGACGCGAATGCGGCCAGCGGATCGCCGCCACGACGGATCAGACTGCCCGGCCCATCGTCGAGCATGATGTCGCCAACGAAGATCAGGCGTACGTTCTGTGCACTGACGGGGTGGACCAGCGTCAGGCCGAGTAGGAGAGCAAGCAGGAAAAGAAGGGGGCGTCTCTCGCTCACGATTGCCGCCCCGCGCCGGACCACTCGCACCAGTAGCGCAATTCACCGTCCCTGAGCGGCTCGTAGACTTGATTGACTCCGGTGAAGCCCCAAGGCGCGGCCTTCATCGTCAGCGGAGGGTAGGCATGCGTGGCCTGGTGGATCGGCGTCGGGCCGATGTCTCTGGCGGCCAGCACATAGACCTTGATCGCCGCCAGATCGGCCGGCTCCTTCTGGAAGACGACGCGAAAAAGGAAATACGAGCCGATCTTCTCCACCGGGACGGCGTAGGGCGAGGCGACCGGCTGCGCCTGCACTAGCCGGGTTTCGCCGCCGTAGGTGACGTGGCAGGAAACGCTTTCGGCCAGCGCAGCCGACACGGGCAGGCCGAGAAGCTGAGAGCCGAGCAGAGCAAGAGCGAAGCGGCGCGGGCAAGAGGCAGGCATGGGAACACGAAGTGGCTGAAAACCCCGTAGTATCGGGAGCGACCAGGGGCCGGTCAAGCGGTGCCTGCACGAAGACGCACCAGGCTACGGCAAGAGCGGTCACGGCGCCGCCTTTTCGCCAGCGCCCCTATCGCACGCGAATCATTGCTAAACTAGCCGGCTCCCGACTTGGGAGTTGTGTCTCGACCTGCCGGTGCATCGCCAATGCCTTCATACCTTCGTCTTCGCCTTCTCTGCTTGGCCGGTGCCGTGTTGCTAAGCGCCTGCGGCACCCTCGACCAACCAGCAGCTGACCCTTCCGCGCGGGTTGCCAAGGCTGCGCGAGAGCCGACGCCGCCTACGCCGGCGCTGCCAAACACCCCCTTTGCCGACGAACCGGCCAAGAGGACGATCTATTTCGCCCTCGGCGAAGCGACGATCAGCCGCGAGGGCATCGAGGTCCTGCGCGAGAACGCCATGCACCTGAAGAATGACCCGCAACTGGTCGTGACGCTGGTCGGCCATACGGACAATCTCGGCAGCGCGGCCTACAATCTAGCGGTCGCCGACAAACGCGCCGAAGCGGCGAGCGACAAACTGCGCTCGCTTGGCGTGCCACGGAACCAACTGCGGCGCTTGCCGCGCGCCAGCGAACAGAGCGGCAAGGAGGCCTGCGACAGCGAAACCTGTCGTCAGAGCATGCGCAAGGTCGAACTGGTGTACGAAAGACGCTGAGTTCCCGATTCGGGCAGCTGCCGTCAGCAGACGGGCCACAGGCTCACGGCGTCAGGTCAGGGCAAGTCCCCAATCACCGACTCTGCGGCAGCCTTGATGTGCGGCTGCCGCAGGACGGCGTGCGGAGCAGACTTGCCGGCGCTACGTGTTGCCGGCGCTAGAGCAATTTCAATTTGCGCGCCGCTTCGCTCAGTTCGCCGCGGAAATCAGGGTGAGCAATGCCGATCAGCGCCTGCGCCCTTTGCTTGGCGCTTTTGCCGCGCAACTGCGCAAGACCGTATTCGGTGACCACGTAGTTGACGTCGTTCTTGCTCGTCGTCACGTGCGCCCCGGTGGTCAGCGTCGGTACGATTCGGGAAATGGTGTCGCCCTTGGCCGTGGCCGGCAGGACGATGAACGACTTGCCGTCTCGTGAGCGGTTGGCTGCGCGCACGAAGTCGACCTGCCCACCGGTACCGGAGTACGACTGCGGACCGAAACTCTCCGAGCAGCACTGGCCAATCAGATCGACCTGCAGCGTGGCGTTGATGGTCACCAGCTTGTCGTTGCGCGCCGCCAGAAACGGATCGTTGGTGTAGTCGACCGGATGCATTTCGAGCATCGGATTGCGATTCATGAAGCGATAGAGCCGCTGCGAACCGAGCGCAAAAGTGGCGACCATCTTGCCGGGCAGGTAGGTCTTCTTGCGATTGGTCACCGCGCCGCACTCGAGCAGCTTGAGGATGCCGTCCCCGATCATCTCGGTGTGGATTCCCAGGTCGTGCTTGTTGACGAGTTGCATGACCACCGCGTCGGGAATGGCGCCGTAACCGATCTGCAGCGTCGACCCGTCCTCGATGATATCGGTCACGTATTCGCCGATCGCCTCCTGCACTTTGCCGATCTGCGGCAGGCCCACTTCGAGTACCGGATCCTCGCTCTCGACGAGACCCGCAATCTGCGAGACATGCACGTGGCAGTTGCCGTTGGTAAACGGGACGTTGGGATTGACCTCGAGGATCACCACCCGGGCGGTACTGATCGCCGCCATGGTGTAGTCGGTGGCCAGGCTGATCGAGAAATAGCCGTGCTCGTCCATTGGCGAGGCCATGGTGAAGACGACGTCGACACGAATCTGTCGATTCTTGATCAGCAACGGCATTTCGGAGAAATAGCTAGGAAGGTAGTCGATCCAGCCTTCCTGACCACCCGCCCGGCTCGCACCGCCATAGAAAAAAGCGAGATGGCGGACGTTGTCGACCGTCTCGGGGTCGAAATAGGCGTATTTGCGAAGCGGCAGAATCTGCGCCACGGTCACCCCGTGAAAACGCTGCCGCTGCTCGGACAGGGCCGTCAACAGGGTCGGTGGCTCGCCGACGCCGGTTGGCACGCTGATCAGATCGCCGTTCTCGACCAGACCCATGGCGTCCGCTGCCGTCATTTTCTTGCTCTGGTAGATACGCTGGTAAATATCCGACATGTTTCATCCCCTCCGTCCTATTGGCCAACAAACCGTATTCCGGCACTAGACGCTACCCGGCTACGCGCATTTTTCTGGATGCCTTGCCTGCCTGCACCAGAGCAGCAGGCGGGGCACGCATAGAGCGCATCCCGCCGACCGGTCCTGCATGCTACATGCTACGACGATATTGGCCACCAACGTCGTAAAGAGCATTGGTGATCTGTCCGAGCGAGCAAACGCGAACGGCGTCGATCAGCACCGCGAAAACGTTGCCGTCTTCGATGACCGTCTGCTGCAGGCGTTCGAGTAGCGCAGCAGACGCCGCGGCGTTGCGCCCCTGGAAGTCGCGTAGGCGATTGAGCTGCGACTGCTTTTCTTCTTCGGTCGAGCGCGCCAGCTCGATTTCGATCTGCGCGTCACCCTTCGGGTTGCGGAAAGTATTGACGCCGACGATGGGGAACGAACCGTCGTGCTTCTTGTGCTCGTAATGTAGCGACTCTTCCTGGATTTTGCCACGCTGATAACCGGTTTCCATGGCCCCGAGAACGCCACCGCGCGAGGCGAGGGCTTCGAACTCCTTGAGCACCGCCTCTTCGACCAGATCGGTCAGCTCGTCGATGATGAACGAGCCCTGATTGGGGTTCTCGTTCATCGCCAGACCCCACTCGCGGTTGATCACCAACTGGATGGCCATGGCGCGGCGAACGGACTCTTCGGTCGGTGTGGTGATCGCTTCGTCGTAGGCGTTGGTGTGCAGCGAGTTGCAGTTGTCGTAGACGGCGATCAGCGCCTGCAGCGTCGTGCGGATGTCGTTGAACGACATTTCCTGCGCGTGCAGCGAACGTCCCGAAGTCTGGATATGGTACTTGAGCTTCTGGCTGCGCTCGCTGGCGCCGTACTTGTTCTTCATTGCCACTGCCCAGATACGACGGGCAACCCGGCCGATCACTGAATACTCGGGGTCCATGCCGTTGCTGAAGAAGAACGACAGGTTCGGCGCGAAGTCGTCGATGTGCATGCCGCGCGCCAGATAGGCCTCGGCGTAGGTGAAACCGTTGGCCAGGGTGAATGCCAGCTGCGAAATCGGGTTGGCACCGGCTTCGGCAATGTGATACCCGGAAATGGATACAGAGTAGAAATTGCGGATGTTGTTATGGACGAAGAACTCCTGGATGTCACCCATCATCTTGAGCGCGAATTCGGTCGAGAAGATGCAGGTATTCTGCCCCTGGTCTTCCTTGAGAATGTCCGCCTGGACGGTGCCGCGAACATTGGCCAGCACCCACTCGCGGATTTTGTCGATCTCGTCTTCGGTCGGCTGGCGGCCGTTTTCGCTCTGGAATTTCTCGATCTGCTGATCGATCGCCGCGTTGAAGAACATCGCCAGGATGATCGGCGCCGGACCGTTGATGGTCAGCGACACCGAAGTCGTCGGCGCGCACAGATCGAAACCGTCGAAGAGCACTTTCATGTCGTCGAGGGTGGCGATCGAGACGCCGGAATTCCCGACCTTTCCGTAGATGTCCGGCCGGGCGTCGGGGTCGCAGCCGTAGAGCGTGACCGAGTCGAAGGCGGTCGACAGACGCTTCGCGGGCATTCCCTCGGAGACGCGCTTGAAGCGACGATTGGTGCGGAAAGCGTCGCCTTCGCCGGCGAACATGCGCGTCGGATCCTCGTTCTCGCGCTTGAAGGCGAAGACGCCGGCGGTGAATGGGAACGAGCCGGGAACGTTCTCGCGCATCAGGAAGCGCAGCACTTCACCGTCGTCCTTGTAGGTCGGCAGCGAAACCTTGCGAATGCGCGACCCGGATAGCGAGGTGCTGGTCAGGCGCGTACGTTTCTCCTTGTCGCGGATCCTGACGACGTACTCGTCCTGCGCGTACAGCTCGACGGTTTTCGGCCACATGTCGAGAAGCTTCCTGGCGCGCGCGTCGAGCTGCCCGTCTTTCCATTCGATCAGTTCGTCGAAATCGCCACCTGCTGGTTTACCGCGGGCCTGAAAGAGGTCCTTGGCGGTGCGCAGCGACTGCCGCTCGCGGGCCAGCTCGGCCTGTTCGGCGGTGTGTGCGTGGTAAGCACGCACGGTGTCGGCAATCTCGGCCAGGTAGCGCACGCGCTGAGCCGGGACAATCGCGCGCTGGTTGGACGATTGCCGAACGCCGACCGGCGGCAGCTTGCCCTTCTTGAGCGGCAGACCGAGATCGCGCAGGCGCGGCAGCATCGCCTGATACAGCGCGGTGACACCGTCGTCGTTGAAGCGCGCAGCCATGGTGCCGAAGACCGGCATCTCCTCGCTACGCTGACCGAAGGCCTCGTGGTTGCGCTGATACTGCTTGCGCACGTCGCGCAGCGCGTCCTCGGAGCCCTTGCGATCGAACTTGTTGATGGCCACGAAATCGGCGAAATCGAGCATGTCGATCTTCTCCAGCTGCGACGCGGCACCGAACTCCGGCGTCATCACGTACAGCGAGGCGTCGACCAGAGGCACGATCGCCGCATTGCCCTGACCGATCCCCGAGGTTTCGACGATCACCAGATCGAAACCGGCCAGCTTGCAGGCGGCAAGCACCTCGGGCAGGGCGGCGGAAAGCTCGGAGCCCGTCTCGCGCGTCGCCAGCGAGCGCATGTAGATGTTCGCATGTTCGATGGCGTTCATCCGGATGCGGTCGCCGAGCAAGGCACCACCGGTGCGCTTTCGCGAGGGGTCGATGGAGATGATCGCCAGCTTGATGCGGTCGCTCTGGTCGAGCCGGAAGCGGCGCACCAGCTCGTCGGTCAGCGATGACTTGCCAGCGCCGCCGGTACCGGTGATGCCCAGCATCGGGACTTTCAGTCCGGCTGCCGCGTCGACGATCTTCTTGCGCAGCGCTGCGGAATAGACACCGTTCTCCAGCGCCGTGATCACCTGCGCCAGTTGACGGCGATCGCCACCTTTCAGCGTCGTGAGCACCACTTCAGGATCCAGCGGCGCCAGCGCCGCGAGGTCGAAGTCGGAGTGTTCCGCGACGTCATTGATCATTCCCTGCAGGCCCATCGACTGACCGTCTTCCGGCGAATAGATGCGCGCCACGCCGTAGGCATGCAGCTCGTCGATTTCGCTGGGCACGATCACCCCGCCGCCGCCGCCGAAGACCCTGACCTTCTCGCCGCCGCCCGCTTTCAGCAGGTCGATCATGTACTTGAAGAACTCGACGTGGCCGCCCTGGTACGAGGTGATGGCAATTCCCTGCACATCCTCCTGCAAGGCCGCGTTCACGATTTCCTGCACCGAACGGTTGTGACCAAGATGGATCACTTCCGCGCCGGTCCCCTGCAGGATGCGACGCATGATGTTGATCGACGCATCGTGGCCGTCAAACAAGGAAGCTGCGGTAACGAAGCGCAGTTTGTGCTTGGGTTTGTACGGTACAAGCTTCTTGGCAAGCGAAAGATCGGTCATGACGTTTGTGCTCCACGAAAATTGAAGATGTCTCGGTGATCGGGAATTTCACGGGTACATCCATGGTAGGAACTTGACCCCGATAAAGCCATTACCCTACACGCCTTGAACAGTGTAAATCTCGCCAACTTGAAATATGCTGTCAATTCACAGCCTTGCAAGAAGACCATGCCCCACGCTGAGAAGACTGCCAGACATCTGCCGACAAGCACCGCCGCGACCCGCGTGTCCGCCGCCGGCCGCGCGACGGTGGCCATTGCCTTCGTCCGGGGAATGCTGGCCGGTCTGCGGCATGCGGGCTGCCCTACGGCGCCGCTGCTCGAAAGCGCCAACATCACGCCGGCACTGCTCGATGAGCCGAGCGCGCGGATTCCTGTCGACCGCTATGCGACGCTTTACAACCTGATCAACGAGCAACTCGACGACGAAGGCTTCGGGCTTTTCTCGCAGCCCATGCGCTGCGGCGCCTTCGAGTTCCTCTGCCGCAGCACGATCACCGCGCCGACACTGTCCGAGGCCATCGAACGCAGCGTCCGCTTTCTCCGCTTGGTGCTTCCCGACCTCAGCGTCCGCCTCGAGACCACCCACGAGCAGGCCCGCCTGTGCATCACCGAAACTCGCCCGCTGTTGATCGGACGGGTATTCGCCTTCGAATGGCTGCTGCGCCTGCTGCACGGGCTGCTATCCTGGCTGATCGGCCGCGGCATCGTCCTTGACTCGGTGGCCTTTCCCTACCCTCGCCCGCAACACGCCGGCGATTACGCACTGATCTTCACGGCCGACTCGACTTTCGATGCTGCGACGCTGACCGCCAGCTTCGCCGCCAATCTGCTCGACTGGCCGATCCGCCGCGACGAGGCGACCCTGCAGACCTTCCTCACCGGCGCGCCGGGCAAGCTGACGACCCTCTACCGCCGCGACCGCGAAATGGCGCTGCGCGTGCGCAACGCGCTGCGCGATGCACTGCCCGCTTCTCCGTCGCTGGCGGCCATCGCGCATCAACTGCACCTATCGCCACGCACCCTGCATCGTCGGCTCGAAGACGAGGGGTCCAGCTTTCAGGCCACCAAGGACGCCTTGCGGCGAGACCTGGCCATTGACCGTCTGGCCAAGAGCAAGCAGGCGCTGGCCCAGATCGCCGCTGAACTGGGCTTCGCCGACGCCGCGGCCTTTTACCGCGCCTTCGTGCGCTGGACCGGCATGGCGCCAGCGTACTATCGACGGCGGCTGCACGCGGCAACCGGGAATGGGCCAAAAAAACGCCGCCAGGACTCTGCTGCGTCGCCGGTGGCATCGGACGGGGCAGCAGAATAATCGCCCGCCAGCAGATGACCAGGCGCGTCGGCCGCAAGCAGCGGGTAACGTGCAGACAGAAGGGGGTGAGGCAGAATGGCGGGAACGGGAACGGCGCAGCGTCAACGATCGGTCATGAAACGCGTCGCGTTTTCGAGGTCGGCGTGGGTACTACCACTGTACAGGGCATTGACAAATTTTCGCCAGATCAAATCCGGTTCGCCGAGACGGAAACCGTAGACCCCGCCGTCCGACACCCTGTTGGCCGCAACCTTGATTTGCGAGGTTTCGGCAGGGCCGAGTTGAATCGTGATGTCACCCCAGACGCCAAGCGGAACCGGGACCCGCGCGAGTGCCTGGAAGCCTTCGCGCGAAAGCTGGATGATCTCCAGGCTGATCTTGCTCTCCGCACCGTCTGCCGAAGTAATTGCGAACTTCGCCGGGCAGCGCACCGAAAAGCGCCGATGGCGCAGACGCTCCCTCTCGTCCTGGCTGCTTTCCTCGACAGCGGGCAGCACGGCCTTGTAGGCGGGCAGATTGTAGATCGTGTGCAGCAGGCATTTCCTTTGATCGCTGAGCTCGGCGAAGACGTTCGTACGCACGTTGAAGAAGTGATCGAGCAATTCAGGCGTCAGCACGGGGTCGTTGGTGGTGTAGAAACGACGTTGTGGAAGGCGGATATTGGGCAGATTGACCTGCGTGAAAAATGCGTACAGATTCCGCCTCGGCGGCTTGCTCCCGTAGTACTTCCGGAAGATCTCCTGCGCCGCACGAAGATCCAGCGTCGCACCGACCGCGGGAGCACCATTGACGAAATCATAATTTTCGACGACGTTCTGCGTCAGGCGGCGGAAGAACAACAGTGATTCGTACATCTCGATATGGCGTGGATTGACGGCGATGACGAGATGACGGGTATCGAAAAAGGTCGTGCAATACTCGTACATGAACTTCATCAGCGGAAACAGGATGCTGCCACCCGTGCGGCGGAACTTCCGGTGCACGGCCAGTGCCGAAACCTCGGCAATGTTCCCCGTCTTCTCGCGCACTGCGGTCAGATCGAAAATCCTCTGCAGCGGAAAACCCAGCACGCTCTCCCGGATCAGGGACAGCGTGCCAACCACCTGCCCATCATACTTCGCGCACAAGGTCGTCGTCGTCGGCAGGGCGTGGTAGAGGGTGACGCGCATTCCGGACGGATCCGGGGTCATGAAGCCACTACCGACATAGGCATCGTGCAGCAGGGTAAAGCAGGCTTCGAGCTCCTCCTGAGTGTCGGCGATCTTCAATACCAGCCGCTCACTTGGCGCGGGATCGCAATCGACGAAGTTGCGATAGACAGCGAAACGCCTCTTCTTGGGGAGGACGTTGAACAGCTTTCTCAAGGTCCCGTGCAGTAGTTTCCGTACCGGCAAGACTAGTTTTCTGAACATCACCACCCCCTGTGCACCACGACGGTCGGAAGCACCCGCGACCCGGCTGCGGGTAGACACGCGCTCGCCGTTGCATCGACAAAGCGACAGCATGGCACTGCGCTGACAACATTGTCGCTGTGCATCTTATCAAAGGCGGCTCCGTCTTTGCCGCTTGTTCGATGGCTTGTGCACAAGCCATCGCAGCAGCAGTTCACCGGCGTATTACAGCCGAAAAGCATTCCCACCGAACCATCGTCGAGCAAACGGCAAGATGACGCAACGTCAGACTACCGTAGCTGAAGCCCTGCGGCCAGCAATTCCGGCCGCGCAAAGCCAGCGCGTACCGAGGCGACGCAGCTTCCGGCGGACGGCAAGCGCCTGCGGAGGGCGGCAGTGCGCTCCTGGCATGCGCCGCACACGCCATGCGTGAAGTGGCCACTCGCGGCCCTTCAGTGCCGGATGCAAACCTTTCCAAAGTGTGCGCCGCTCTTGAGGTAGGCCAGCGCCTCCTTGAGTTCTTCGAAGGCAAAGACGCGATCGACCACCGGCTGCAGCCGATGCTGGTCGATGGCGCGCAGCATCGCCTCGAAGTCGTCTCGGGAACCCACCGTAATGCCTTGCAGACGTACCAGGCGGGTGACCACCAGCCCCAGCGGCGCCGCCAGACTCGAACCGGACAACACACCAATCATCGACAAGGTCCCGCCCGGACGGATGCAGCGTAGCGACTGCGGCAAGGTTTTTTCGCCGCCGAGCTCGACGATGTGGTCGAAACCGCGGCCAGCGGTGAGGGCGCGCGCCGGCTTCGCCCATTCGGGGGTCGTCGTATAGTTGATACCCGCGTCCGCGCCGAGCGCCTCAGCGCGTTCGAGCTTGGCGTCGCTCGACGAGATCACCGTCACGTGGGCGCCGAGCAATTTCGCGAACTGCAGGGCGAAAATCGCCACCCCGCCGGTCCCCTGCACAAGGACCCGCGACCCCGGACCGAGGGCGTCGTGGCTGACGATTGCGCTCCAGGCGGTGAGCGCCGCGCAGGGCAGTGTCGCCGCCTCTGCGTCGCTGAGATGCTCTGGCACCTTGACCATTCCGTCTTCGGGTAGGCAGACCATATCGGCCATCATCCCGTCAACCGGGCCACCCAACGTCTGCGTCATCCGCTCAAGGTCAGGCGCGCCGGCGATCCAGCCTTGATGAAAGCACGGGCAGGCGCGATCGCCAACCGCGACACGAGTCACCCCGGCACCCAGCTCGACGACTTCTCCAACGCCGTCGGAAACGGGAATCAACGGCAGCACGCCGGTGAAGGCGCCGTAGCCCCGATTCGGAACGACCAGGTCGCGGTAGTTCAACGAGGCCGCCTTGATGCGCAGCAGGACCTGTCCCGGACCAGGCCGGGGATCCGGTCGGCTGGCCATCTGCAAGCGATCCATGCCCCAGTCGTCCTGGATCTGAAAGACTCTCATGCCGTTGATCCTCCTGCTATGGTCGTTGCCTAGGTGTGCGCGCGGGTGCGCCGAAAGAGCAGCCGGCCAGCCACGAAAGTATATTTGGCCCAATCAATCGCGGTCAATCGCAATGACCGATCCAGGAAATGCTCAGCGCTTGCCGATTGGTGAGCATTCGTAGGCACAGTGAGCTTTTCTGGTCCAGCCAGCGACCTCGGCAGGCGGCAGCCACGGGTGGCTGCGCTATCATCGGCGTCGACGAGGATTTCCGGGGATGTCGCGTTGAAAAGGATCCTGCTCATCTTCCTGGCCGTGTTCTGCAACCTGCAGCCGATTGCCGCTCGGGAGAACTACCCCTTTGCCGTGGAGACGAGGAAGGAAGGCAATGGCCACCGTATCGTCGCTCGCAACAACGGCGCGGCAGCAGTCTCGCTCAGGATTTCTCTCGCCAATTCGCGCAATGCCGCCGCAGATCGCTTATTTCCGCTCTACGTCGTGCTTCCCCCGGAAAGCGGAAGCGTCCCTCTGGCGCGCATTCGACCAGCGGTGACCGGGACGGGCTACAGTTTCCGCACGGAAAGTGCGTGGCTGCTCGGCGATTACCATGCACGACAGAGCGCCGGCGCGATCTATCGCCTGCCCTACGCGAACGGACTGGCCTTCCACATTGGCCAGGCGCCCGGCGGCCCGCTGAGCACGCACGGCACACCCGACAGCGAGTACGCGGTCGATATCGGCATGCCCGAGCGCACGCCCGTGCTCGCTGCGCGCGATGGGATAGTGGTCTACACCGAGGCCAGGCAGAGCTATGGCGGGCGGCACCCCGACCTGATCAGCAGGGCCAACGCAGTGCGCATACAGCACAGCGACGGGACCATCGCCCTCTACGCGCACCTGGCCCATGGTGGGGTGAGCGTTTACCCCGGACAACGGGTCAAGGCCGGAATGCAGATCGGCCTGTCCGGCTCTACGGGCTATTCCTCCGGGCCACACCTTCATTTCGCTGTACAAACGGTGTTGCGCGCGGGTGATCGCTTGACGGCGATCTCGCTACCCTTCAACTTCTACGTCGGCGATCCGCCAGCGGTATTCGCGCCACGGTTTGGCATGTTCGCCGCAGCGCAGTACTCTTCCCCGGGTCGAGTGCCGATCACCGTTCCAGTGCGTTACGGGACCCGCCTACGCCACCCGGAAGCTGCCGGGCGCGAACAACAGAAATAGTCGTGAGGACGAAGCATGAGTCGAAGGAAGACAAAGCACTATCTGATTTCCGCACTTGTCCTGCTCCTCGTCTTCGTCGGCTGGCAGTTGTTCCGCGGCGGCAAGCAAGACTTCGCGAACGAGCTCGATCGCTTCAAATACGGCTCACTGGGCGCTGAACTGGTCGCCGGCATTCCCTATCCGATCTTTCGCGCCTTGCCGCAGGTCTTCCCCGATCTGCTCGAACGCCACGCCAGCCTGGGACCGGGCGCCGACAGATCCGGGGGCGCGGCTTACGATGCGTTCGGACTCGCAGTAGAAGCCGACCGCCCCCTGCCGATCGGCTTCTCCATCAAGCGCCTGGGCGTAGAGCGTGTCACCATCAATTGCGCGCTATGCCACACGACGACCTATCGCCTCACCCCGGATGAGGCGCCGCGCCACGCTCACGGCGGCCCCGGACACACGGTCAACATTCAGGGTTGGCTGCGCTTCCTGTTTGCCGCTGCGCACGACCCGCGCTTCACTGCTTCCGGAATGTTGCCGATTATTGAACAGCAATCGACGCTGGACTTGAGCGAAAGGGCAATGTATGCAGCGCTGTGGATCCCGCTGACGCGCCTGGCGCTGCGCATCGCCGGCGATCAGCTCTCCTGGATGGAAGAAAAACCTGCCTGGGGGCCGGGACGCGACGACGCTTTCAACCTGCCGAAATTCGTCCTCACCCAAGCCCCCTGGGACGATACCGTCGGCAATACCGATTTCCCCGCGCTGTGGCGGCTCGGCGAACGCAGCGGACATCTCTTGCACTCCGGCGGCGAGGCGCGTAGCGTCACCGCCGTGATCGCCAGTTCCATGCTCGGCACCGGCGCCCTGCCCTGGGGAGGATTTGACGCCCGCAATCGCTGGCTCGAAAGCTTTCTGAGCGCTCTCGCGCCGCCACCGTTCCCGGCCCCGACCGACCCTGCGTTGACCGCACGCGGCGGCGAGGTGTTCGCCAGCCATTGCGCCGGCTGTCACGGCAGCGGTGGCGAACGCACCGGACAGGCAATCCCAGTCATGGAAGTCGGCACCGATCCGGAGCACGTGCTGACTTTCCAGGCCGGCGACGCCCAGCGCATGAATCGTGTGACCGCGACGCTTGGCATGGACAACGCCGAACTGCAAGGCGCAGAAGGCTATGTGGCGCGCCCGCTGGTGGGTATATGGTTGCTTGCGCCCTACCTGCACAACGGTTCGGTGCCGACGCTGCAAGATCTGTTGGCGCCGCCGGCGCAGCGCCCGACCGTATTCTATCGGGGCTACGACGTGCTCGACACGACCAAGGTGGGATTCGTCGCCAGTGGTGACGCAGCGCAAGCGAACGGCTTCCGTTTCGACACCCGCCAGCGCGGCAACGGCAACGGCGGCCATCGCTACGGCATCGAACTGGCAGCGCCGGACAAGCAAGCCCTGCTAGAATTTCTCAAGACCCTCTAGTGGAGCGACGGCGGCGGTGAGGCGCCCCGCTGGCCGCCGCGGCAGCGCCGCGTGGCAAAGGCCACGGCATGGTGAGTATCGGTGGCGAACCCTGTACCGCTGCTGGCTCGCTGATTCAGCACCCGCTCAAAAGGATCAAATGACCAATTCCTTCTTCTACCCTCTGCGTCTTTCAGGCGTGCTCGCGCTTTCCCTGCCGCTGCTTTCTGCCTGCGTGTCGTACGGGAAGATCAGCAACGCACCCATCGCCGAGGTCGAGCCGTCTGCAAGATACTCGATGACGCAAGCGGTGCATTCCGGTCGTTCCGATGACGCGACAATGATCCTGGCGTTTTCAGGCGGCGGCACGCGCGCTGCCGCGCTGGCGTATGGCGTTCTGCAAGCGCTACGCGATACCCGCGTCACGCTCGATGGCCGCTCACAACGACTGCTGGACAAGATCGACATCATCAGCTCAGTCTCCGGTGGCAGTTTCACGGCCGCTTATCTAGGCTTGTACGGTGACAGGATTTTCACGGACTTCGAGAACGACTTTCTGCGCCGCAACATCTCCATTGAACTGATGCAAGGACTCCTGGATCCAGCGCTGCTGCTCTCCGAACGTGGGCGTACCGAGATGGCAGCCAATTATTACGATGGCAACGTCTTCAAGGGCGCAACCTTTGCTGATCTGCAGAGCCGGGACGGGCCGCTGATCGTGATCAATGCCACCGACCTCGGTCGAGGAGTGCGCTTTTCCTTCCTGCAGGATTATTTTGATCTGCTGTGCTCGGACCTTTCTTCGTTCCCAATTGCCAGTGCGGTCACCGCGTCATCGGCGGTGCCGGTTCTGTTCCATCCGCTGGTGCTCGAGAATCGCCAAGGCTGTAACGATCGCGCGCAGAACTTTCTCAGCGGCTTGCAACACCTTGCAAGCCGCTCAGCGCAGCTGTCGCAGGTGGTCGACGGACTCAACAGCTACACGCTCAAGGACCAGCGCCGCTATATTCACCTGGTCGACGGCGGCATTACCGACAACCTGGGGCTGCTGGCCATCTACGAGATGATCGAGCTGGCCGGGGGCGCAACCAAGTTGCTCGACTCGCTTGGCGGCGCCCCGCCACGACGTTTCGTTGTCATCTCGGTGAACGCCTCCACCTCACCGCAATACGGAATGGAACTGACAACCGCAGCTCCGTCGATGGCCGACACGGTCAATCTGGTGACTGACATCCAGCTTCATCGCACCAACGCCGCAACGATGACACTGCTGCGCAGCAGCATCGAGCGTTGGGCAGCAGACCTATCAACGCCGGAGCAGGCGGTCGAATCGTATTTCGTCGAAATTGATTTCAAGAGCATTAGACAGGCCGAGCGACGACGCTTCCTGAACCAGATCCCAACGAGCTTTGCCTTGAAAAAAGAGCAGGTCGATGGACTCATCGCGGCGGGTCGCGAGTTGCTCCTCAGCAACGCAGAATTTCAACGCCTGATCAGCGACCTCGAAAGGCAGTGAGCGAGCCAACTCGCGCTACCGATGGCCACGCCGCCCGGAGCAGGGGTTGGCGACATCTGCTGGTGGGCCGGCGAGGGCTTTCTGGCCGGAACTGCGGTACACTTGCTGGCCAAGACCGTCATCCGGACAAGTCGTCTGATTGCCGATCGCCACCCCGCCAGGGGCGGAAAATGTTCCAAGTGAGCGCAGGTGAAGGTGCCGAGTCCGTGGGCCTTGGCAAGCATCAACCGGGAGCGTTACGACTGTCCCGTCTTCCACCTGCACGTCGTGATGTCGAGTATCTGAAGGGGAATTGAGTGATGAGCAGCGAACATAAGGCGACTTTGACCATTACCGGCGAACCTCCGGTGCACTTTCCGATTCTGACGCCAACGCACGGCAACGAATGTGTAGATATTCGTACACTCGGCGGCAACACCGATCGTTTCGGGTACGACTCCGGCTTCGAGTCGACGGCCAGTTGCAAATCGAGCATTACCTACGTTGACGGCGCCAAGGGTGAGCTCCTTTATCGAGGCTATCCGATCGAGCAACTCACCGAGCACTGCGACTTCCTTGAGGTTGCTTATCTGCTGAAGAACGGCGAACTGCCGAATGCCGAGCAGAAGGCAGGCTTTGCGGCGACGATCACGAAGCACACTCCCGTACATAACCAGATGGTGAACTTCTACCATGGCTTTCGCCGCGACGCGCATACCATGCCGGTGATGGTTGGGGTTGTCGGCGCGCTGTCAGCCTTTCATCGCGAAGCTGCCGACTTTTCCGATGTCGAGCAGCGCAGTCTTACCATTCATCGGATCATTGCCAAGATGCCGACGTTGGCGGCCATGGCCTACAAGTACACCATGGGTCATCCGCCGATAAGCCCACGCGCCGACCTCGATTACGCGGCCAACTTCGTGAACATGATGTTTGCCAATCCGGCCGAGAAGTTCAAGCTCAACCCGGTTCTGATGCGGGCATTCGACCGGCTTCTGATCCTGCACGCCGACCACGCTCAGGACGCTTCAACCTCGACGGTACGCATGGCGGGCTCGTCCGGGGCCAACCCCTTCGCCTGTATTTCTGCCGCGATTGCCTGCCTGTCGGGTCGCGAGCACGGTGGCGCCAGCGAAGCCTGTCTGGCAATGCTTGAGGAAGTCGGCGATGTGCGGAAAGTCGCGGCGATGATCAGCCGCTCGAGAATCGAGAGCGACCGTTCCAAGGTCACCGGCTTTGGTCTCTACGTTTACCGAAATTTCGACCCGCGTGCAAAGCTGATGCGCAGACTGTGCACCGAAGTGCTGACAGAACTCGGTCTCGAAAATGATCCACTGTTCAAGCTGGCCATAGAACTCGACAGGATAGCCCTCGAAGACCCTTACTTCGTCGAGAACAAGCTCTATCCGAACGTCGATTTCTACTCGGGAATCCTGCAGAAAGCGCTTGGTCTGCCCGCTTCGATGTTTGCCTGCATCGTTGCCGTGGCGCGCACCGCCGGCTGGATGGCGCAGTGGGAAGAGATGCGCGCCGATCCGGAATACAAGATTGCCCGTCCGCGCCAGCTCTACGTCGGCCCGACACGGCGCGACGTGCCTGCCGCATCGGCGCGGGTCTGAGCGCGGCGGCAGACTGCGCATCCCCGACGGCTGGCTGAGCTTGCGTGTACGCTACCTGCGCTGACCCGTCGCCCGCAACCACGACCGTACCGACTTCCAACCGCTGCTGCTGCGCAGGCGACACGGTCGATTGACCCGTCTATCGACTTGTGATCTAATCCCGCCTGCTGTCGGCTTGGCGCCTGAACGCGGCGAGGTCGGACAGGCTGAATGGCTAGGTTGGGGCAGGCAATTGCATTCCTTCCGGCGCAAATCGGACGAGATTGATGCGCAGGGGATCGCAGCTGAGCCGGCCTCCGCAGCGCGGACCATCCACGAAACAACAAGCTGGGCGATTAACTCAGGGGTAGAGTGCCACCTTCACACGGTGGAAGTCAGTGGTTCGATCCCACTATCGCCCACCATCCGCAAGCGACGCTCCTCGGCTAAGCGGGCCTCTCGCGGCAACAACAAGCCGCGGCCGGGCCCCCGAGATACCAGCGCAAGCCGTGTTTGCCCTCCGCGGCGCATCACGTTGCCTACCGAGAGCGGCAAGCGCCGCCTTGCAGACGCCTTTCTGGTAGAATCGGGCCGTCGCTGCCTTTTCCAGCCGTTCAACGACGATCCGCGCATGATTCGCGGCTTCTCTTGTTACGATCTCACCCAGATATGACCACTTCGTCGCACGCCTCGTTCACTATCGTCGGGCTGACTACCGCCGGCAAGAAGTTCCGTCCAAGCGATTGGGCAGAGAGACTCTGCGGAGTTCTGTCGGCTTTTGGCGCCGAGAAGCGAATGAGGTATTCGCCGTACGTCGGCCCGCGGAGCTACAAAGGTGAAAAGGCTGTTTTCGTCGACGGTAGCCTGTACGAAGTGGAACCCATGGCCTATCGTTTCGTCCTGAATTTCGCCCAGGACAACGACCTGCAACTGATTGAAGGCCCATCGCCCGCTCGCTGAAGGCCGGGGTAGTTGGTGGTAGTGTAGTGGCCAGCGCACCCTGGCCACTTTGGCCCACCGCGTTCCTCTGCCTTGCTGCTGGCTTTGTCAGCTGATCCGTCGAACGCGCGCGCCAAGCTGACCGAGTTTCTCCTCGATGCGTTCGTAGCCACGGTCAAGGTGATAGATGCGTTCGATCTTCGTCTCGCCTTGCGCCACCAGGCCGGCGATGACCAGACTGGCCGAGGCGCGCAGATCGGTGGCCATTACGGTCGCCCCGTCGAGGTGGTCGACGCCGGTAACCATGGCGTTGCTGGCATCGATCTTGATGTCCGCACCCAGGCGAATCAACTCCACGGCGTGCATGAATCGGTTCTCGAAGATCGTCTCTCGGATCACCGACGACCCTTCGGCGACACAGTTGATGGCCATGAACTGGGCCTGCATGTCCGTCGGAAAAGCCGGGTAAGGCGACGTGCGGATGCTCACCGCCTTGAGTCGCGGCGGCGCCTGCAGGGTGATCGCTGTGCGTTCGCTGAGCACCTCGCAGCCGGCGTCGAACAGCTTGTCGACCACTGCATCGAGATAAGCCGCCGAGGTATTGGTCAGACGAACGTGGCCGCCGGTCGCCGCGGCAGCACACAGATAGGTTCCGGTCTCGATACGGTCGGCCATGATGGCGTGTGTCGCTCCGTGCAGACGTTCGACGCCCTGAATGCGGATCTTGTCGGTGCCGGCACCGGCAATCCGCGCGCCCATCGAGACCAGGCAATTGGCCAGATCGACGACCTCGGGTTCGCGTGCCGCATTCTCGATGACCGTTTCCCCCTTGGCCAATACCGCGGCCATCATCAGATTCTCGGTCCCGGTGACGGTGACCATGTCGGTAAAAATACGCGCGCCGGCCAGGCCGCGCTGCCCGGCTTTGGCGCCGGCCGTGGCATGGATGTAGCCATGCTCGACGCGTAGCTGTGCGCCCATTGCCTGCAACCCCTTGATGTGCTGCTCGACCGGCCGCGCGCCGATTGCGCAGCCACCGGGCAAGGAGACCCGCGCCTCGCCGTGGCGCGCGACCAGCGGGCCGAGGACCAGGATCGCCGCACGCATCGTCTTGACCATGTCGTAAGGGGCAAGCGGGTTGTCGAGCCCGCGACTATTCAGGACCAGCCCATCGACACCCAGGTCCTCAACCTCGACGCCCATCTGTACAAGCAGGCGCAACATCGTCGCGATGTCTTTCAGCCGGGGAACGTTGGTCAGATGCAGCGGTTCGGAAGAAAGCAGGCTGGCGCAGAGAATCGGAAGGGCGGCGTTCTTGGCGCCGGAGATGGCGATTTCGCCGGAAAGTGGGATGCCACCCTCGATCAGCAGCTTATCCACGCGTTGCACCCCACTCTTCGGGCGTTTGCGTTTTCATCGACAGCGCGTGCAGTTGGCCGCTGTCGAAGTGCTGACGTAGCACTTCATTCACCGCTTGTTGTCGTTGCACACGGTTCTTGCCGATGAACTCGGCGCTGACGATCAGCGCTTCGAAATGGTGGCCATCGCCGGCAACTTCCAGATGCGCGCAGGCAATGCCTTCGGCGATGATGGCTTGGACTTGTTCAGGGTGCATCATGAGTCAGGACCTCAGTTTGTAGCCGCTCCTGAGCAGCGCCAGCGTCGCCGCCGAGACCAGCAGGAGACTTGCGGTGACCACTACCAGGCTGTTTTCCGGAGCCACGTCGGAGACGCCGAAAAAGCCGAAGCGAAAGCCGTCGATCATATAGAACACGGGATTGAAACGAGAAACCAGCTGCCAGAACTCGGGCAGCGAATGAATCGAGTAGAAGACGCCGGAGAGCATGGTCAGCGGCATGATCAGAAAGTTCTGAAAACCCGCCAACTGGTCGAACTTGTCGGCCCAGATGCCGGCGATCATCCCCAGCGTTCCCATGATCCCGCCACCGAGGACGATGAACACGAGAATCCATTGCGGGGCAACGAAAGTCAGCGGTGCCAGCCACATGGTCACCAGCAGCACCCCGACCCCGACCATCACGCCGCGCAGCATCGCTGCAACGACATAGGCGAGAAAAAACTCGACGTAGGAGATCGGCGGCAGTAGAACGAACACGACGCTGCCGGTGACTTTCGACTGGATCAGGCTCGACGAGCTGTTGGCGAAGGCGTTCTGCAGGGCCGACATGATCACCAGCCCGGGAATCAGAAAGGCGCCGTACGGCACGCCGTGGACCTGCACATGCGACTCCAGTACGTGCGAGAAGATGAGCAGGTAGAGCAACGCAGTCAGTACCGGTGCGCCGACGGTCTGGAAGCTGACTTTCCAGAAACGCAGCAGCTCCTTGTAGAGCAGGGTCCGAAAACCACTCAACACGGCGCCTCCTCCTTGCCGGCAGGGCCTTGCATGACGCCAAGGAAGACGTCCTCGAGGTCGGGTTGCGTCAAGCGCATTTCTTCGATCACGCAGCCGCCGACACGCAACCCTGCGAGCAGCGGTTCCAGCTCGTCGAGACCGGCGAGCTGGAATGTCCAGGTGCCGCCGCTTTCGCTCGCGCGCATGCGCATCACGGGCGGCAGTTGCACCGGCCCCGCCAGGCGCAGGTTAAGCGTCTGGCCCGAGAAGCGCGCGAGCAGGTTGCGCGTCGTGTCCAGGGCCACCACCCGTCCCGCTTTGAGCATCGCGATCCGGGCGCACAGGGCTTCGGCTTCCTCGAGATAGTGCGTGGTCAGGATGACCGTGTGGCCGTCGTGATTGAGGCGGCGGATGAATTGCCACAAACCCTGGCGCAACTCGACATCGACGCCGGCGGTAGGTTCGTCGAGGACGATCACCGGCGGCCTGTGCACCAGCGCCTGCGCCACGAGAACGCGCCGCTTCATGCCGCCGGACAAGCGGCGCATATTGGTGTCCGCCTTGGCGGTCAGATCAAGGTTGGCGAGAATCTCGTCGATCCAGTCATCATTGCGACGAATGCCGAAGTAGCCGGACTGAATGCGCAAGGTTTCACGGACCGAAAAGAAGGGGTCAAAAACCAGCTCCTGCGGCACCACCCCAAGCCGGCGTCTGGCTTCGCGATAATCGCTGACCACGTCGTGGCCCATCACCGTCAGCTGGCCGGCGTCGGGGCGGACGAGACCGGCGAGGCACGAGATCAGGGTCGTCTTGCCGGCACCGTTCGGGCCGAGCAGACCGAAGAACTCACCTTCGGCGATCTGCAGCGAAACACCGGCAAGCGCACGCAGCGAACCAAAGCGCTTTTCCACCCGAGAAATGGCGACAGCGACGCTCATGGCATCGGGAACGGCATCGAAACCAACTCGCCCGTTCAGGCGAGGGGAAGCAGTTCGGAGACGCCGTACAGCGCTGCCAGGCTGATCAAGCTTGCTGGCGGATTGACGACGCGCAACTTCACGGCACGCTCCGCCGCCTTGCGCTGCCAGGCAAAAAGGGTCGCCAGGGCTGACGAATCGACCTCGGCAACCCCGGCCAGATCAAGCAGCACGCTCGCCGAGCGTTGGGCAGAGTTCAAGGCGCGGCGCCCGGCCTCGTAAAGCGCGCGCGCGTTGGCGATGACCATCGGCGCAGTGACGCGCAGCCCGCCTTCCGCTTGCTCGATCACGAGTTGCTGGTTTCCAGCTGCGTGTTGCGCTCGCTGAGCATCTGGATCAGGCCATCGATTCCCTTGTTGCGGACTTCCTGGGCAAAGGAGCCTCGATAGTTGGTGACCAGGCTGACACCGGCGACGATGACATCGTAAACCTTCCAACCGTCGCCCTGTTTCTCGAGCGCGTAACTGAGCTGCACCGGCTTGCTGCCTGGCTGGACGATCTCGGTCTTGATCACCACGTCAGTCTCGGCAGCGTCGATCTTGCTCGGGCGATAGGTGATGGTCTGGTCCTTGTACGAGGTCAGCGCGTTCGAGTAGGTGCGTACCAGCAGCTTCTTGAACTCTTCCGCCAAGCGCTTCTTCTGCTCGGGCGTCGCCTTGCTCCAGTTGCGTCCGACGGCCAGGGCAGTCATGCGGTGGAAATCGAAATACGGCAGGACCTTGGTCTCGACAAGTTTGATCGCCTTTCTGGTGTCACCGCTTTGAATGTCCTTGTCCTGGCGAACGATGGTCAGAACGTCATCGGTGACCTTCTGGACCAGTGCGTCAGGCGACCCTTGCTGCGCCCCCGCGTTGCCGGACAGGACCGTCAGGGCGAATAACAACGAAAACAGATATTTCATGGCATCTTTCCGTGCAATAGAGGATTCGACCCCGCGCAGGCGGGTTGGCATTAGCCTGCGCGGTCGATCAGTAGTCAAGTGGAATGCGTGGCGGGTCGCCGTCGAAGATCTCGTTGCGCCGGTGCTGCAGGTAGGCATCCCTGATGTACGAGTATTTGTCGAACGCCGCCTCTTCGATCACCTTGTCGGTGGGCAGGACGCTGGCGCGCAAATCAACGTAACGGACGGCAACCAGGCTGTTGCGCAAGGGTATGTTGTCCACGCGCCAGACCGGATCGTAATAGGTGTCGACCATCCAGCCGAAGGTGTCGCGAGTGGTGCGCGGACCGATGATCGGCCAGTAGAAGTAAGGCCCGTCCGGGACCCCCCACTTGCCGAGCGTCTGGCCGAATTCCTCGGAGTGCTTGGTCAGACCCATTTCGCTGGCCACATCGAAGACGCCGCCAATGCCGATGGTGCTGTTGATCAGCACCCGACCGACATCCGAAAGAGCGTCGCCTCCCTTGCCCTGCAGAAGATTATTGATCGCTGTCCACGAGTCCCAGATGTTACCGAAAAAGTTGCCCACCCCGACTTTTACCGGCAGCGGAGTCACCGCGTCGTAGCCTTGGGCAACCGGTTTGATGGCCACCGTGTCGAGGCCTTCATTGACGGCGAACATGGCGCGGTTGAAACCCTCGAAGGGGTCCGCCGGATCATTGTGCGTGCTTGCGCAGCCACTGGCGACGGTGATGGCCGTTGCACAGACGTACGCCGATAGACGCCTTGAAAGCTGTGGTTTCACGATCTTCCTTTCTATCTGCTATTCGCTCGGAGCTTCTGAAGCCTTGCTGAACATGAACTGACTGATCAGGCTTTCCAGAACTACCGCCGACTGCGTTTTCGAGATGACATCGTTCGCGGCCAGCATTTTTTCGTCACCGCCCGGGTCAAGCCCGACGTACTGTTCACCGAGCAGACCAGCGGTCAGGATCAAGGCAAACGTATCTTTCGGAAAGCGATAACGCTCGTCAATATTGAATGTCACCACCGCTTCGTACTCACTGGGATCGAAATGGATGTCGACCACCCGCCCAACGACGACACCGGCGCTCTTTACCGGCGCCCTGACTTTCAGGCCGCCGATGTTAGCAAACTTGGCCGTCACCGGGTACGTTTCGGCGAAATTTCCGGCCGACAGATTGCCGACCTTGAGTGCCAGAAAGAGCATGCCAGCCAGCCCCACGGCAACAAAAATTCCGACCCACAGGTCGAGCAACTTGCGACTCATCAAGCCTCCCGGAACATGAACGAGGTTAGTACGAAGTCGAGGGCCAGGATTGCCAGTGCCGACTGGACGACGGTGCTCTTGATCGAACTGGAAACACCTTCTGCGGTCGGTACGGCATCGTAGCCCTCGAAGACTGCAATCAACGAAACGGCGACACCGAAGACGAAGCTCTTGATGATGCCGCTCCAGATGTCATAGCGAAAATCGACCGAAGCCTGCATCTGCGACCAGAAGGCACCTTCATCGACGCCAATGAAGACTACCCCGATCAGGTAGCCACCAAAGACACCGGCGGTCGAGAACAGGGCGGCCAGCAAGGGCATCGAGATGACCCCGCCCCAGAACCGCGGCGCCACGACGCGGGCAATCGGATTTACGGCCATCATATCCATCGCGGTCAGCTGCTCGGTGGCCTTCATCAGGCCGATTTCGGCGGTGATCGAAGAACCGGCGCGCGAAGCGAAAAGCAGGGCAGCGACGACCGGGCCAAGTTCGCGCACCAGCGACAGCGCCACGAGGACCCCGAGCGCCTCGGCCGAACCGTAGCGTTGCAGGGTCTCGTAGCCCTGCATGCCCAGCACCATGCCGATGAACAGCCCCGAAACCATGATGATCAGCAGCGACTGGAAGCCGGAAAAGTAGAGTTCCCGGATGGTCAGGTGCAGGCGCCGGAATGATTGCCCGGAGAGCAGCAGGAGCATGACAAAAAAGCGCGCAGCGAAGCCGAGTCGCTGCAGCGCGTCGTTGACGCGGTGTCCCAGACGGGTGACTCCCGAGAGCACCGAAGCGCGACTGTTCTGCCTAGGATTGCTCATACGCGTCTTTCGCCAGCAGTTCGCGATCGAGCGGCTCTGCCGGATAGTGGAAGGGAACCGGTCCGTCCGCCTGCGCGAAAACGAACTGGTGAACAAAGGGGTGTTGCGAAGCGCGGATTTCGTCGGGCGTACCCAGGGCGACCACTTTTCCGTCCGACATGAAGTAGATGTAATCGACGATCTGCAGGGATTCCTGAATGTCGTGGGTGACCATGATCGATGTCGCGCCAAGCGCATCGTTGAGCTTGCGAATCAGTTGTCCGATGACTCCGAGCGAGATCGGATCGAGACCGGCAAAGGGTTCATCGTACATGATCAGCATCGGATCAAGGGCAATCGCCCGTGCCAGCGCCACCCGCCTGGCCATGCCGCCAGAGAGTTCAGCGGGCATCAGCCGGCTGGCGCCGCGCAAGCCGACGGCATTGAGCTTGAGCAGCACCATGTCGCGAATCAGATCTTCGGGCAGGTCGGTGTGCTCGCGCATCTGATAGGCGACGTTATCGAACACCGAGATATCGGTGAATAGGGCACCGAACTGAAACAGCATCCCCATGCGCCGGCGCAGGGCGTAGAGTTCGTCGGCGCGCAACTCGGGTACCGACCGACCGTCGACGAGAACGTCGCCGCGACTGGGCTTGAGCTGGCCGCCGATCAGCCGGAGCAGGGTCGTCTTGCCGCAACCCGAACCACCCATGATGGCGACGACCTTCCCGCGCGGGATCTGCATGCTGATGCCCTTGAGGATCGGTCGATCGTCGTAGGCGAAATCAAGATCCTTGATCTCGACAAGATTATCGTCAGACACTTCTGCATCCTGAGACGAAAAAAAGCCGATTATAACGGATAGCCAGAGGAGGCCGCGTGAATTGCTTGGCGCCCGGTGCAATGGTGGAACAATGACGTGTTAGGCTATCCCGAAACGACCGCCCGCTCTTTCACTTTCCCATGACGGAAATCTTCCTGCCCGAAAAACCCCTACTGCTGATCGTTGACGACGACCCGCTCATCTGTGACACCTTGAGTTTTTCGCTGAGTTCGCTCTTCGCAGTGGTCACCAGCCATTCTCGTCCGCATTGCCTGCAGCTGCTTCGCCAGTTGCGCAGACCGCCGGAGCTGGCTCTGGTCGATCTCGGCCTGCCGCCGCTGCCGCATCGTCCGGACGAGGGCTTTGCGCTGATATCGGACCTGCTCAAGATCGCTCCCGAGATCCGCATCGTCGTTCTCTCCGGGCAAAGCGAGGACGGCAATGCTCGCCACGCACGTACACTCGGCGCTGCTGATTTCGTGGCCAAGCCGTGCAACCCGGGCGACCTGCAGCAGGTTCTCCAGGGCGCCCTGGCCTTTCGCGCCCTCGACGCAAGACGCCAGGGCGAGGATGCCTCGCCGCTGATCGGTCACAGCCCGGCCATCGAGAAGCTGCGCGTGCAGCTGCGCCAGTATGCCGACCTGCCTTTCGCGGTGCTGATAGAAGGCGAGTCGGGCAGCGGCAAGGAGATAATCGCCTCTGCCTGTCTGCACTACGATACGCGCCGCCGCGAGAAGCCGTTTCTGGCGCTGAATTGCGCTGCCATCTCGCCAAACCTAGTTGAAGCGACGCTCTTTGGCTACGCTCGCGGCGCGTTTACCGGCGCAGTCGCCACCAAGGCGGGCTACTTTGAAGACGCGACCGACGGCACGCTGTTCCTTGACGAGATCGGCGAACTGGCACTCGAACTCCAGGCCAAGCTGCTGCGGGTACTCGAAAACGGCGAATATCAGCGGGTCGGCGAAACCCAGCAGCGCTTCAGCCGGGCACGTATCATTGCCGCCACCAACCGCGACCTGCGCAAGGAGGTGCGCGCCGGCAATTTTCGGGCCGATCTCTATCACCGCCTGTCGGTATGCGCGATCGTTGCTCCGCCCTTACGCGAGATGGGCGACGACAAGCTGCTCCTGCTCGAGCACTTCCGGCAACTGTACGCGGCACAGACGCGGCAGCTGCCATTCACCCTTTCGGCCGAGGCAAGACTTCTTTGGCTCGACTACGCTTTTCCAGGCAACGTCCGCGAGTTGCGCAATATCGTCATTCGTTTGGCCAGCAAGCAGTCGGGGCAGATCGTCGACGTCGCCGCGCTGGAAGCCGAGCTTGACGTCCCCGACGAGCCGCTGGCCGCTTCGGCCAACATCGCTCCGGGCAGCGACGAGGCCGCTAGCGAGGCCATCGTCGCGGCGGCAACACAGCGTTTGCGGCAACGCGAGCCGTTCAGCCTCGATGGGCTGCTCAACGCCACCGAACGCGGCTATATCGAGGCCGCGCTGAAGCTGGCGCATGGCAATGTCAGCCAGGCCGCGCGCCTGCTCGGCATCCATCGCACGACACTCTACAACCGCATGGAATCGTCGGCGCGGGAACTGTGATGTACCTCGAGCATTTCGGCCTGCATCAACCCCCCTTTCGCATCACGCCACATACCGAGTTCTTTTTCTCTGGCGGCAAGCGCGGTGCGACGCTCGAGGCGCTGATCTACGCGATTACGCACGATGAGGGGATCGTCAAGGTGAGCGGCGAGGTCGGTAGCGGCAAGACCATGCTCTGCCGGATGTTGCTCGAGAAGCTGCCGGACAACGTCGAGACGATCTATCTGGCCAATCCGATGCTCTCGCGCGAAGAAATTCTCTTCGCCATCGCCGACGAGCTTGGCATCCCGCCAGCGGAAGGGCGCAGCCATCTGCTCCTGCGCTCACTGCAGGAACGTCTCCTGGAAATCTATGGCAGCGGGCGCCAGGTGGTGGCCCTGATCGACGAGGCCCATGCCATGCCTCCAGAGGCTCTGGAAGAAATCCGCCTGCTTTCCAACCTCGAGTCCAATCGTCACAAACTGCTGCAGATTGCCCTCTTTGGTCAACCCGAGCTCGATTTCCGCCTGCAGCAGGCAGACATGCGCCAGCTCAATGACCGCATCACACAAAATTTCAGGCTGGAACCGTTGCGCCACAATGATGTATCCGTTTACCTGCTCTTCCGCCTGCGCGCTGCCGGTTATCGGGGTCCGGATCCGTTCACCAAAGGGGCCATAGAGCTGATCAGCAAGGCCTCCGAAGGGCTCAGTCGACGTATCAACATACTTGCCGACAAGGCGCTGCTCGCCGCCTTCTCCGAAGGCGTGCATCAGGTCGATCGACGGCAGGTGCGCAGCGCGATTCGCGATGCCGGATTCAGGCGCCTCGGTCGCCGTTTCGACGTTGGCTGGGCCTGGGCAGGAGCCGCGGCAGGCGTCTGTGCCATCGCCTTCCTGGCCTACTCTGCCGGAAAGCAGAGCCTTGGCAGCACGCCTCTCGCGGCACCGATCGTTACCGCTCCGCCGCTCGCTGTGCCGGCGGAGCAGGCCGTCGAGCCGAAAGCTGGCGCGCCGACTTCGCCACCGGAGGCGCCTTCCGGCGCAGCGCTCGCGGCGCCGCCTGTCGGCGTTGCCGAGGCGCCGTACGCGCAACCGCCACTGACGCTGGCCGAGCGCAGCGCGGCAAGCAAAGCCTGGCTGGCAAAGACTCCGGATAGCCATTTCTTCATTCAGTTGCTCGTTGTCGATGCCAGCAGTGAGAAAGAAGTACTTGATTTCATTGACAAGAATGCAACGACGCTGGATCTTCGTCAGCTTCGGATCTATCGCTCGAATCTGAGCGGCAAAGACCGGCTCGGCGTCATTTACGGCGACTACCCGTCGCGCGAGCTGGCCAACGCGGCGCTGGCCAAGCTCGCCGAGGTCAGCCCGGCGAGCAAGCCCTACGTTCGATCGGTCAGCAGACTACGCTGACCAGCCCCTCGGAAGCAGCTACGAGCCTGGTCGTAACACAATAAAAATCATGCACTTGCATCGAAGTTCTGTCGTGGTATCATCAACTCCACTGTTAACCGGAGCAAGCTCGAGCGTGCCTCTGCCAATTCTCAGCGCCATCCTTCTTGCCCTTCTCCTCGGCGCGTGTACGCCAACGACGCTGAGCAGCGGGCCGGCAGCCGCTCACCTGCAGCAAGACAGCGCGCCGAGTACGCCGGGCACCATTCCTGCCCCGGTGCAACAGAGCCTCTCGCTACCGAGACCACGGCCGGCTGCCAAGACTGAAACCTACAGCGTGGTGGTGAACAACGTGCAGGTTCATGATCTGCTCTTTGCCCTGGCCCGCGATGCCAAACTCAACGTCGACATCCATCCCGGCATTGTCGGAGAAGTGACCCTCAACGCCATCGATCAGACCCTTCCGCAGTTGCTTACGCGCATTTCCAAGCAGGTCGATATGCGCTTCGAACTCGATGGCCCGAACCTGGCGGTGATGCCCGACACCCCCTATCTCAAGAACTACAAGGTCGACTACGTCAACATCTCTCGCGATGTGACCGGTACCGTGTCGACCAATACGCAGATTTCGACCAGCGCGCTGGCCACCGGCAGTGGCGGCGCTGCGGGAACTGGCAACACCTCGCGAATTCAGATCGAGAACAAATCGAACAACCGTTTCTGGGCTTCTCTCGAGAAAAACCTGAAAGACCTGCTGCATGAGACCGACAAGATTTTCCCGGAAGGAACGACCGAGACAGTGACCGAGCAAAGTGCGTCGCAAAGCACAACCGGCACCGGCGGAACAGCCACGGCAGCGGGCACTACGGCTCGCCTGACGCAACTCGCACAGAACCTGGCCGGCAGTCCGAACCCGGCGACCTTGCAGAATGCCGGCGCCACGGTCGTCAAGCGCATGACTTTCCGCGAGGCGGCGTCGGTGATCGCCAATCCGGAAACCGGGGTGATCAACGTCAGAGCGACGTCTCGACAACACGAAAGAGTCCAGGAATTCCTTGATCGGGTGATGGGCAGCGCCCGGCGGCAGGTGCTGATCGAGGCGACGATCATCGAGGTTGGCCTGAGCGATGGCTACCAGCAAGGTATCGAATGGAGTCGTTTCACCAGTGGCAGCGACTACAGCGTGACCAAACCCGCCTTGACGACCAACGTCGGTAGTGTGGTCACCCCCTACGTCCTCAAGTACCGGAACCTCGACCCCTTGAATCTCTTGTCGACCGTGGAACTGCTGCGTGCCTTTGGCACCGTCAAGGTGCTCTCCAGCCCGAAACTGACCGTGCTCAACAACCAGACCGCGACGCTCAAGGTATCGGAGGATTTCGTTTACTTCAACGTCAAGCAGGACGTCGTTCCGGGCAACACCAACACCAACGCCACGGTAACCACGACGACCACGCCACAGTCGGTGTCGATCGGTTTCTTCATGAGCCTGACGCCACAGATCAGCGACAACGGCACGGTCACCTTGAACGTTCGCCCGTCGATTTCCAGCATTGCCGAGCTAAAGCAGGATCCCAACCCGAGCCTGGCCGCCAACAACATCAAGAACCTCGTGCCGCAGATTCGCATGCGCGAAATCGAGTCGATCATGCGTGTCGAAAGCGGTGACATCGCTGTCCTTGGCGGGCTGATGGAAGACCGCCTGGATAACCGGGCCGGGCGCCTGCCCGGCCTCGGCGACATTCCGTTTATCGGGGAAGTGTTCAACACTCGCAACAACTCGTCTGCCAAGACGGAACTGGTCGTCCTGATCCGCCCAACGGTGATCAAGGATGCCTCGATCGATGGCGACTTCAGCAGCTTCAGAGACGTCCTGCCGGGCAAGGATTTCTTCAAGACCGACCAGGTCTATCGGCCGTTCTCGCTCCCCGAGCGCACTCCGGAGCCACTGCAGTGAGTCTGCTGATGGACGCGCTGCGGCGCGCCGAGGAAGCCAAGCGCAAGGCCAGCGCCAACGCTCGGCCAACCGCCACGGTGGCGGGCGAACTGCGCCTCGACCCTCTGCCGCTGGAAACGCCGGCACCATCCGACGAACAGCCATTCTCGTCGCTTGCCGAGGACCTCGATGCAGTCGAAGCCGATCTGGCTTCGCGACGCCCGTCGGCAGCGGCGACAGGACGTGCACCCACAGCGGCACGCTCGGCAGCCGCCTTCGACAGTCAGCAGGCGGACGAGCGGACAGCAGCGAGGAACCTGTTTGCCGTCAAGCAGACACCTAGGTCACGCACCTCGTTATGGCTCTTTCTCGGCCTGCTCGGCGTGGCGACGATCGCCATCGGCGGCTATTTCTGGTGGCAATTGCAGTCCATTTCCGGCGCAACACTGGTCGCACCGACGGCCGCCGCGCGGCCGCCGGCCTATCCCGCAACACCGGCAATGCAGCAAGCAACGCCGCTCGCCCACTCACCGGCCAGCACACTGCAGATGGCCGCAGAAGCGCAAGGTGATCAGCCGCCCGCGGCAACGCCCGCCGGAGAAGCGCCCGAGCGATCAACGCCGGCGAACCGACAGCCGGACGCCTCCTCATCCTCGCCCACAAGGCGCGCACCGAGCGACGGCACCATGACTCCGCGAGCAGCGGCGGCGGAGGTTTTCCAACGCAGCTCCGGCCGCAAGCAAGCGACGCAGACCCTTGAAAAGGCCTACGACGCCTGGCTTGCGGACCGTCTCGACGACGCGCGCCGCGGCTACGAACAGGTCCTGCGCGGCGACCCCAGAAATGCCGATGCCCTGCTCGGCCTGGCAGCAATTGCCAACCGACAGGGCCAGCTTGAGCGTGCGCAGGGACTGTTTCTGCAAGTTCTCGAATCCGATCCCGGCAACGTGACTGCGCAGGCGGCGCTGATCAACATGCGCGGGCAGAGCGGCGCCAGTCAATCCGAGAGTCGTCTGAAGACCTTGATCGCCCGCCAGCCCGACTCGTCGGCCTTGTTCTTCGCCCTCGGCAACCTCTACGCCGGGCAAAGCCGCTGGAGCGACGCCCAGCAGGCCTATTTCCAGGCCTATTCGCTGGAGCCGGGAAACGCTGACCATGTTTTCAACGTCGCCGTCAGTCTCGACCACCTGCGCCAGAAGAAGCTGGCTGCGCAGTACTACCAGATGGCCCTGAGCGCCGCCGACACCTCGCCCTCCGCCTTCGACAGGAATGCGGCCACACAGCGCATCCTTGAACTGCAGCAATGATCGCGATCCTCCGCGACGATCGCTATCACTGAAGTGCCCGTCCACGCGCTCATGAACGCTGCAGCTACTCCCGTCCATTCCCGGCCACTCGGCCAGATCCTGCTCGGCAAGGGAATTCTCAGCGAGGACCAGCTGCGTATCGCCCTGCTCGAGCAGATGAAGTCCAACCGGCCGATCGGCAAGCTCCTGGTGTCACTCGGCTTCGTCTCCGAGGCGACGCTACGCGACGCACTTTCGGAGAGTCTGGGCAAGCAGAGCGTCGATCTCTCGAATGCGATCATCGACCCGTCGGCGCTGAAATTCGTTCCGCGCGATCTTGCCAAACGCCACCACCTGCTGCCGCTCGACTACGACGCTGAAAACCTGCGTTTGACGGTCGCCATTGCCGACAGCAACGACATCGTCGCGCTGGACAGAATACGTACGCTGGCCAGCGACGAAATCGAAATCGAAACCCTGCTCGCCGGCGAAACCGAAATCGACCGCGCCATCGACCAGTACTACGGTCACGAGTTGTCGATCGACGGCATCCTGCACGAGATCGAGACCGGCGAGATCGACTTCCGTGGACTGCAATCATCGGCTGACGAGTACAGCCAGCCGGTTGTTCGGCTGATCGACTCGATCCTCACCGACGCCGTCAAGCGCGAGTCCTCGGACATCCACTTCGAGCCGGAAGCCAGTTTCCTGCGCATTCGTTACCGCATCGACGGCATGCTGCGGCAGATCCGCTCGCTGCACAAAACCTACTGGCCGGCGATGGCGGTGCGCATCAAGGTCCTCTCCGGAATGAACATCGCCGAAACCCGCGCCCCCCAGGACGGCCGCATTTCGCTCAACCTGCGCGGTCGGCAGATCGACTTTCGCGTTTCCGCACAACCGACGATTCACGGCGAGAACATCGTCCTGCGCATCCTTGACCGGCAAAAAGGCATCGTGCCGCTGGAGGGACTGGGGCTCGCCGACAAGCAGCTCGACCAACTGAAGCTGATGATCGCCCGGCCCGAAGGAATCGTCTTCGTCACCGGCCCCACCGGTAGCGGCAAGACGACCACGCTCTATTCGGTGCTCAACCACATCAACTCCGAGGGCGTGAACATCATGACCCTGGAAGATCCGGTCGAGTATCCGATGACCATGGTTCGGCAGACTTCGGCCGCCGATTCGGTGAAACTCGATTTCGCCAACGGCATCCGCTCGATGATGCGTCAGGACCCGGACATCATTCTGGTCGGCGAAGTGCGCGACGCAGAAACCGCCGAGATGGCCTTGCGCGCGGCGATGACCGGGCACCAGGTGTATTCGACCCTGCATACCAATTCGGCGATTGGCGCCATCCCCCGCCTGCTCGATATCGGTATCGTCCCGGACATCATGGCCGGGAATATCATCGGCATCATCGCTCAGCGGCTGGTCCGGCGGCTGTGCGTGCACTGCAAGCTCCCCTACCAGGCCGAAGCGCACGAGGCCCGCCTGCTCGGCACCCTGGCCGACGGGCCGCGGCCGGTGGTCTATCGACCGGGCGGTTGCGAGCGCTGCGAATTTCAGGGCTACCGTGGGCGCCTGGCGATCATGGAGCTGCTACGCATCAATGCCGACATGGACGAGCTGATCGCCAGGCGCAGCACCTTCCGGGAAATGCGCACGCTGGCCAGCCGCCAGGGCTTTGCCACGCTGGCCGACGACGGGCTGCGCCGCGTTCTCGACGGATCGACGGCGCTCGAGGAAGTGGGCCGGGTGGTCGACCTGACTGACCGGATGTAGGATCGGTGCCGCTCTACACCTACAAGGCGGTCAATCCCGAGGGGCGGATGCTGCTCGGCAGGATCGACGCCCTCAACCTGGTTGACCTCGAAATGCGTTTGCGGCGCATGGAACTGGATCTGGTCAGCGGCGAACCGCTCAGCCAGCGCACCTTGTTCGCCAGCGGCGGCGTGCCGCGCCGGGAAATGATTCACTTCTGCTTCCATCTGCAGCAACTGGTGCGTGCTGGCGTGCCGGTCATCGAGGGACTGACCGATCTGCGCGACAGTCTTGAGCACGCACGCTTTCGGGAGGTGGTGGCCAGCCTGATCGAAGCCATCGAGGGGGGGCAGACGCTGTCGCAGGCGATGGACGGGCATCGAAGCGTTTTCAACGCCGTCTTCGTCAGCCTGATCCGCGCCGGCGAAACGACCGGGCGCCTGCCGGAAGTCCTGCACAGTCTGAACGAGTCACTGAAATGGGAGGATGAACTCGCCTCGCAAACCAAGAAGATGATCGCCTACCCCGCCTTCGTTGGCGTCATCGTCCTGGCCGCCAGCTTTTTCCTGATGGTGTACATGGTTCCGCAGCTGAAGATGTTTGTGACGAACATGGGACAGGTCCTGCCCACGCAGACGGTCGTCCTTTTCTTCGTCTCCGATCTGATGGTCGACTACTGGTATCTGCTGCTCGTACTGCCGGCGATCCTGGCGCTTGGCGTGCGCGCCCTGTTGCACAGCAATCCGCTGGCCCGCTTTCGCTTCGATGGCGTCAAGCTCGCCTTGCCGTTTCTGGGCAACATCCTGCGCAAGATCGCCCTCTCCCGCTTCGCCAACACCTTCGCGCTGCTCTACGCCTCCGGCATCCCGATTCTCGAGTCCATCCGTACGACGCAGGACGTCGTCGGCAACCTGGTCATTCGCCGCGGCCTGGAACGTGTCGAACAGCTGATCGGCGAGGGGCAGAACGTGACCGCTGCCTTTCACGCCACCGGTTTCTTTCCGCCGCTGGTCATCCGCATGCTGCGCGTCGGCGAGAATACCGGCGCGCTCGACGACGCCCTGATGAACGTCAGCTACTTCTACAATCGCGACGTCAAGGAATCGGTGGCGCGCATGCAGCAGCTGATCGAACCACTGCTTACCGTCGTCATGGGTGCGCTGCTCGGCTGGATCATGCTCTCCGTTCTCGGACCGGTCTACGACGTGATCAGCAAGATTCAGGTATAGCACGATGGCTGCCACTCGCCTCCTCTACCTCAGCACCCATCATTTGTCGGCCTTCGCCTGGCAATCGGGAGAGTTGACCGACGAGCGCTCGTTCGACGCCAGCGAAAGCGGGCAAGCGGCGTTCGCCGACTACCTGGCGGCCAACTCGAGCAGTGTCTTCGCGCTCCTGGCCAACGTCTCGGAAGAGGGTTTTCATATCGAGACCATTCCCTTCCTGCGCGGCAATGATCGCCAGGCGATCATCGCGCGCAAGCTCGGGCAGCTGTTCTTCAATGCCAAGCTGCAGACGGCGCTTTCGCTCGGGCACCAGAAGTCGCGCCGCAAGGACGAACGCATCATGCTTGCCGCCCTGACCAGGCCAGAGGTTTTTGCCCCCTGGCTCGACGCCCTGGCCAGCGCCGAACTGCCCCTCGCCGGCGTTTATTCGCTGCCACTACTGGCACCGCTGCTCCTGCGCAAGCTCGGCATCCCAGCGCAACCGTGCCTCTTGCTGACCATCCAGGACCAGAGCCTTCGGCAGAGTTACCTGGACAACGGCGAACTGCATTTCAGCCGCCTGACGCCGTTGCACAACAGCAGTATTGGCGGCATCGCGCAGACCTTCTCGAGCGAAGCCCTGAAACTGCAGCAATATCTGGTCGGTCAGCGCCTGATCGGCCGCCGGCAGCCGATCACGGCCTACCTCCTGGCACACGCCAGCGCGCGCAAGGCCATTGCCAGCAGTTGTGTCGATAGCGAAGCCCTGTCCTTCGTCATCCTCGACATCGAAGACAGCGCGCGCAAGTGCAAACTCAAGACGCTGCCCACGGAAACGCGCTGTGAGCCGCTTTTCCTGCACCTGCTGGCCACAGATCCTCCACGCGCACAGTTTGCCAACGACGATCAGCGACACGACTACCATCTATGGCTGCTGCGCTCGATCGTGCGCCGAGTCGGTACGTTCGCCTTGCTGAGCTGTCTGCTGCTCGCCGGCAAGCAGCTTTTCGACGCCGCGCAGATCAGGAACGAGGTCGAGGTTCTCACCACCGAGACCGGGCTCACTCGCCAGCGTTATGCCGACATAGTCAAGACTTTTCCAGCGATTCCAACCAGCAACGAAAACCTGCGTCGGGTCATCAACCGCTACGTCGAGCTGGAAAGGAACAGCGCGTCACCAACGACCATGTTCCGCGAGATCAGCCGCGCGCTGGGCAGCGCGGAGTGGGTCGACCTCGAGGCCATCGACTGGGAAGCCGGGACTGTGCAACGCCCGCCAGTGCCTGGCGGCAATGTTCCGGGCGGCGAGTTGCAGCCCGTCGATCAGGAGACGGCCATTATCCATGGCACCCTGCGTCTTGGTGAAGGCAGCAACCCGCGGCAGGTGCTGGCTGTTTTCAATCGTCTCGTCGCCGCCCTCAGAGGCAACCGGCAACTGCAGGTCGAGGTCTTGCAGCAGCCCTTCGACGTCGAGTCGGGAAAGTCGCTCAAAGGTGGCGACGCGGCACTGGAAGGCAAGGAGTCGCGATCATTCAAGGTGCAGATCCGGCGGACGATCGGCTCATGAAGATCGTGCGCACTGATTTTCGCAAGCTGCAAGCGAGCGCCTTCGCTGGCATCCTGATGGTCGCCGCCGGCGGGCTCGCCCTCTACGTCTCCTTCGACGCCAGGAAAAGCGCCGAGCAGGCCAGGGTCCAAATCGCTGCCCAGTTCGCCGAAGCCGACGGAAAGCTGAAGCAGGTCCGTGACGAAGAAAGCGAGGTCAAGCAGAAATCGATTGTCTTCAACACGCTACGCGAGCGTGGCATCATTGGCAACGAGCAGCGCCTCGATTGGGTGGAGCTGCTCAAGGATATTCGCGACAAGCATCGTCTGATTGATCTGCGCTACGAGATCGCGCCGCAACGCATGCTTGACGGCCAGGCCGGAAACGATTTCGTTGTCTTTGCCAGCAGCATGAGGCTGGAATTGAAGCTGTTGCATGAAGAAGACCTTACCCGCCTGCTCGACGACTTGCAGCGGCAGGCGAAGGCTCTGATCAGGGTGAAGAGCTGCCGGATCGAACGTCTGCCGGTGACTGGCGACGAGCGTGGTGGTGGCCGGGCAAATCTGATGGCTGATTGTGAAATCGAGTGGCTGACCTTGCGTGACGTGCGCAGCAAGTGAGCGGGAGATGAGCAGAAATGGACCAGAAAGGCGGGGAAACAGCCGATGACCGAGTTCGTCCGATCAGCTAGGCTCGCCGTGCCGGCAGTGTGCGCCGCGCTGCTCCTCGTCGCGACCTGCCCGCCAGCTGGCGCCGATGAGGAAGCGCTCGGTCGCCTGTTCTTCACCCCGGAGCGCCGCCAGCAGCTTGATCGCCAGCGCGAAATGAACCTTCTCGACCAGCAGCAACTCCCCCCCGACCCGACGCTGACCATCGACGGCGTCGTCACGCGCAGCAGTGGTCGGCGTACGGCGTGGGTAAACGGCCACCCGCAGCATGAAAACGAATGGTTGAGCGACCTGACGGTTACGCCGCGGCACGGCGACCCCGGCAAGGTGCTGCTCGAACTCAGCGATTCGCCAACGGCGAGAGCCCGTGTCGGACAGACCGTCAACCGCAACTCCGGCGTGGCCAGCGATCTGCTCAACGGCGGCCGGATCAGCATTCATTCAGCGACAACGGGGGCGAAGTAGGCGATGTTCCGGGCTGCGCAAGAACTTTGCCTGGCGATCGTGACCAGTCGTGCCGGCTAATGAGGCAGCTGCGCAACGACCACCACCGACTGCCGCTCCGGCCGCAGCAGAGCGGAATCGCGCTGATGGCCATGCTGACCCTGTTGACGCTGCTCGGGCTGTACGTATTCGTCGGGCAACTCAGTACCACCCAGTTCCTGACGGCGCGGGCACTGGAGACGACAGACGCGCTGGCCCAGGGCCGCGACGCGCTCATCGCTGACGCCATCGCACAGCCTTCGATAAGCGACGCTGGCTATTTGCGATTGCCTGACCTGGGTGTCGACGGCTTCGGCGTCGCAGCCGAGGGCGGAGCTTCGGCAAACTTTGCCGGCAACGGCCAGGATCGCTCGGTGATCGGCAAACTTCCCTGGAAGACGCTGACCAGCGGGCCGCTTCGCAGCCAGGGTGAGTGCCTCTGGTATGTGGTCGCGGGGCGCTTCCAGAGGGTTGTCAAGACGGCGGTGTTCAACTGGGACACGCAGGGGCAGATCGACGTGATCGACAGCAACGGGGCGGTCGTGGCAATCAATCTCGCAGCGCTGATCGTCGCTCCCGGACGCTCACTGGGTGGCCAGGCGCGGGATCTGGCTGACGCCGCCTACAGTCAGTGTGGCGGCAACTACGACGCGCGCAATTACCTGGACACTTTCGACAACACCAATGCGATCAGCGGAGAGGTCAACTACTTCGCCGGCAGCACCAACAATAGAGTCGCCTCGGGCAATAACAACAAGCGCTTCGTGATGGCCGAGACCGACTTCTACAACGACCGTCTCCTGTTCATTACCGCAGCCGACATCTTCGACCCGCTAATCAGGCGCCGCGACTTTTCCGGCGAGATTGCCAACTTGCTCGATGATGCAACTTTCCAGGCCCACTTGCAGGCGATCACGCTCACCGGCAACAAGGGAACCGACAACCTGCTCTGCAACCAGGCTCCCAATCCCGCCTTCTGCACAAACTGGAAGGAAATGCTGTTCTTGACCCAACTCCCGGCGCCGGCACCGATCACCATTGACGACGCTGCCTCGGCCATCTGTAGTCGCGTCCTCATCTTCGCCGGCCGCAGAGGAGCTGGCCAGAGTCGCAACGACGGTGTCGAAAGGGCCAACAAGAACAACTACCTCGAGAACCCCAACCTCGCCTCATTCAATGTCCCGACGGCTGCCGCCGCCAACTTCAGCGGTGTGTCGGTATTCGACTATCGCACGCCGGCGACCGATGTCGTGCGCTGCCTGCCATGAGCCACTGCCCTTCTCCGCGAGCGCGACACGACGGCTTCACGCTGGCCGAGCTGGCCGTTGTGCTGGTCATCGTCGCGCTGCTCATCGGTGGCCTGCTGACCCCCCTGTCGACGCAGATCGATATTCGCAATGTTGCTGACACCAGAAGAGCACTGACCGAGATCCGCGAGACGATGCTGGGCTATCTGGTAGTCAACGGCCGCTTGCCGTGCCCGGCGTCGGCGACCCTGGTCAGCGGCGCGGTCGGTGCCGGGCTTGAAGGGGCGTGGGGTCCGGGAGGCGGGGGCCTTCCTCCCGGCTGCGCCAATCTCGCCGGAGTTGTTCCGTGGGCGACCCTGGGAGTGCCGGAGACCGATGCCTGGGGACGGCGCTTCACTTATCGGGTGACCCGCGCTTTTACCAAAACCGTCCCCACCGCCGATTTCACTGAATGCTTTCCGCCCCCGCCTTCGCCACCCCTGAGCGCGGCCTTTGCGCTCTGCTCGCCGGGCGACCTGACGGTGTTCGCAAACGTCGCCGCTGGCGCAAGAATCGCGACCGACGTACCGGCCGTCGTTGTCTCGCACGGCAAGAACGGCAACGGAGCATACACGGTCCTGGGAACGCAAATGGCGGCCGGTGCCGACGCCGATGAAGTGGACAACCAGTTGACCGGCGGCGGGATCAACACCGCCAACCGCGATTTCGTGTACAGGACAGCGACCGATGCCTTTGACGACGAGGTCGTGTGGATTCCCACGGGGGTGCTTTTCAGCCGCATGATCAGGGCCGGCAAGTTGCCCTAGCGGCTTGGAGATGACCCAGGAGCGTCTCGCCTCGGCATTGCATCGACGCATTGACCCTCCCCGTCGATTGGGGTTCAATAGGCCTATGCCTACGTTCTACCTTCAGCGAACTGCGCAATGATGGCCACCCGGACCTTCGTCGACCGCCTGCGCAACGCCGGCATCTGTGCGGGCGACTCTGAAGAGCTGCGTCTGCAGAAGTCGCTGCTCTTCTTCGCGACCGGCCTGATCAGCCTGGCGTCGATGGTCTGGCTGTCGATCTACTGGCAACTCGGGCCGCGTTTCTCGTCGAACCTTCCCTTTGCCCTGCAGCTGCTGCTCGTCGGGAATCTGCTGGTCTACCTGAAGACTCTGAACTTCAATGCCTTCCGCCTGATCCAGTTGTCGCTGTTCCTGTTTACGCCCTTCGTGGCGCAGTGGACTATCGGCAGCTTCATCACCGCCAGTGGTATCAGCCTGTGGGCTTTGCTGGCACCGATCGGTGCCGTGCTGTTCATCGGCCCGCGTGAGTCGGGGGCGTGGTTTTTCGCCTATGTCTTTCTGACCACTCTTTCCGGAGCCTTCGATTACTACCTGGCCGACTCGGCGAGCGCTCCGCCATACGAGGTGCCAGCGGCGACGACGGCATTCTTCTTCGCCCTCAACTTCACCGCCGTATCGAGCATCGTTTACCTGCTGCTGCGCTACTCGGACAGCGAAAAGCACCGCGCACAGCAACGCCTGCAGGAAGCGCACCGTTTGCTGCAAGTCGAGCAGGAGCGTTCGGAGCGACTGCTGCTCAACATCCTGCCAGCGCCCATCGCCGAACGTCTGAAAAATAGCAGTCAGCCGATTGCCGACGGCTTTGCCGAGGTCTCGGTCATGTTCGCCGATATCGTGAACTTCACCAGGGTCGCCGAAGGAATGGCGCCGCAGCAGGTTTTCGCCATGCTCAACAAGATTTTCTCGTGCTTCGACGAGCTGGCGGAAAAGTATGGGCTGGAAAAGATCAAGACCATCGGCGACGCGTACATGGTGGCCGGCGGCCTCAACGATGCGCGAAGCGACTTCTCCGGCGCTTTGGCCGAGATGGCGCTGGAGATGTGCCAGCTGCTGCACGACGATCTCCAGCTCAACGAGATGCGCCTCGAATTGCGCATTGGTATTGGCACCGGGCCGGTAGTGGCCGGAGTGGTCGGCAAGAAGAAGTTCATCTACGATCTGTGGGGCGACACCGTCAACATTGCCAGTCGGGTCACCAGCGAAGGTGCTCCCGGCGTGGTCCAGGTCGATGAGCGAACCTACCGGCGCCTGCAGCAGCGTTTCGAATTTCATCAGGCGCAGACGATTTACCTGAAAGGCAAGGGAAACATGGTCGTCCACCGGCTGATCGGCCGCCGGACCGGCAGCGCTGTCGCGGCGCCACGCGCATAGACCGACCTCCCCGGGACCACTAGGACAGGCCGGCGCCCAGGTCCGTGGCTGCGGTGCCCTGGCCGCACCGGCGCAACTCGAAGCACACCCTGCCGGGCTGGTTGCAGGCCAGACGCAATTCGTGGCCGCAACTCTCAGCCTGGCGCGCCGCGTGATAGAGGCCGATGCCCAGGCCGTTCTCCGACGCCAGCGGCGCGCGCAGCAAGTCGGCAAGGACTTCCTCCCGGATCGCGCTGCCGGTATCGCAGACGCTGAGCACCGAGGCGTCAGAGGCGAGCGCGATGTGTACCCGTAGATCACTTTCCGTTTGCCGTTTGAGCAAGGCGTTCTGCAGCAGATTGTCGGCAACGCTGTCGAACAGGGCGGTGGGCACAAGGACCTCCGGGTCGAGTTCGGCTGGAGCGAAGCTGATGGCCAGGCCGGCGTAGCGTTGTTGCTGGATCTTCCACCACATGGCCGCCGGTAGCGCCCCGCCGGCCTCGCTCTGCGGCTTCTGAAGCTTGGCCAGGGTTTGTTGCAGGCGTTGCGTGATCTGCGGCAACTGGCGCTCCAGCAGCAGTTCGAGACGCCTGCCATCCTGACCGTTGGCGGTCTGCGCCAGGTAACACAGATTGTTCAGCGATTGCAGCAGGTTCTTGACGTCATGCGTCAGGCGGGCGCCGGTTTCGTGGATCGCGCGCAGGTAGCTGACCTGCTGCAACTCGCGCGCGCGCAGTTTGGCGATATAGTGCTCGTTGGCCAGTTGGGCCAGCAGGTGAAAGTGCCAGACCAGTGCCGGGCTGAGCTTGTGACGGGTGTGCAGGGTCAGGCGTAGCGGTTGCCCGAAGAACTCGTGGCAAGAATTCGACTGGCAGCCAAAGGTGCCGGAGCGTGCCTCGGCGACCCAGGTGCCGCCTTCGACCCACGGCAGATCAAGCATCTCGTTGAGCGCTTTTGAGAGAAACCGCTCCGGGTCGCTTTCACTGCCGGCCAGCGTCGTCAAGCGGTGCAGCCAGTTCTCGAACGGCAGTCCGATAGTCAGCAGGTAGCGCGAGAAGAAAACGTCGATGCCGGTGAAACCGGGGCGCGTGTTCCACGTCCAGCCGATGAGCAGGAGGAGCAGGGCAATCGACGTCAAGGTGTTGAATACGGCTTCGAAATAGCCCGACTGGCGGAGCAGCATGAAGGCCAGGCTGCCAAGTACCAGAACGGCAATGAGCAGAAAAATGAACAGGCTGTAGAACAGGTCGACCATAGCGCCGCCCGGCCGGTCACTATCCTTCGACAGCGGCAGCAGGGTCATCAGCAGCAGGAACAGCGGCATTCCCCAGGCAAATTCACGATCCAGCGAAGGCCCGATCAGCGCCGCATTCGGGACCACGCGCGGTACCAGCCAGAAGAGCAGCGCGGCGAGCAGGTAGGCAAAAGCGATCAGGTAGAAGATTCGTGTCGGCCGATGATCGATGAACATCACGCGTCCGCCGACGAGAGCCGCCAGGATGACCACCCAGACGATCAGCAGCCACCAACCATAGAAGACGATGCCACAGCCAAGGAGCAGCGCAATCACCGCCAAAGCGCTGATATCGAGCCTTCGCTCGGCGTAAATGAAGGGCTGCCAGAGAATGAACAGGCCAACATGCACCAGCCAGCAGAGCATTCCGAACGCCCTGTCGGCGTCGGCCAGAAGCGCCAGATGCAAGAGGCCGAGCAAGGCGATGAGCAGCCAGCGCTGGCGCTGGCGCAATGCCCCGGCCAGGCGCTGGAGCAGGTTCATGGACCGTTCCAGACGGCGATGCGCGGCGTGCCGGGAATGTCCTTCATCAGTCCGACTCCGGACACAAGTGTCGAAAACCCGACAGTTCGGACGACTTTCGTGGCTGGAAAAGCCCACTCAGGCTGGCATGAAACATGCTTGTTACCCCATATCACTTTTGATACACACGGGAGAACGAGATGAACCAGCTGCAACCGCGACAGGCGGGTTTTACTTTGGTAGAGATTGCCATTGTACTCGTCATCATCGGCCTGCTGCTCGGCGGGGTACTGAAAGGCCAGGAGCTGATCAACAGCGCCAAGGTGAAGAACATGATCGGTGACTTCCGCACCGTTTCCAGCCTGGCGTATGGCTATCAGGACCGTTTCAAGTCGTTCCCGGGCGACCAGACGCAGGCGCAGCTGAACCTGGCGTTTCCTGCGCCAATGGCACCGACTGCCTGCGCCCCGGCGGCCAACGGCTTGTGCGCCCAGAACAACGGCCGCGTCGATGGAGCATGGAACGCTGGTGGCGCCGGCACCGGCGTCGCCACCGACGAAAGCTCTGTATTCTGGCAGCATGTCCGCTTGGCCAATCTGGCGACCGGGAGCACGACCCTCGCTGCGGTCGAATACCGGCCGCGCAACGCCGATGGTGGTTTCATCGGTGTCGAAAGCGGGATTGACGCTGCCGGCGCTGCGGCACCGTACATAGCCGGAATGCGCGGAGCGTTCTTCATCTGCTCCGCAGGCATCCTCGGTCGCTATGTCAAGCAGATCGACTCGACCATGGACGACGGCAATACCGCCGGCGGCTCGGTGCAGGCCGTCGCCGACGGCGCTGCCCGCGGTACCGCCGCCGTGGCAACGAACTTGATCGTCGACGGCAGCCAGTACACCGTCTGCGCCGCCTACTGAGCCTTTCGCCCGCGCCATCGGACGCGGAGCGGGCGAGGACAAGAAAGGAAAAGCCCGCCAGCAGCACGGGCTTTCTTGCCTTCTACCCCTGCAGCAAGCGCTCCTCGGCAGCGCTCAAGGCGCCTGACGTGCCGCGCAGGACAACCACGTCGCCAGCGCCGAAACGGGTTTCCGGCGACGGCTCGAGAGCCCTGATCTTGCGTCGACGGACGGCCGTCACTTCCACGCCGAGTTCCTGCAAGGCCAGTTCGCCAAGCGTCCGGCCAATGGCATGCGCGCCTTCGCCGAGGAGAATCGAGTGCAGGCGCGCTTCGTCGCTATCGTGCGCCTCTTCTTCGAAATCACTCTCGCCGTGAAAAAAGCCACGCAGCGTCTTGTAGTGACCGATCCGCGTCTGGCGAAAATGTTCGAGAACCTGCGCGTGCGGCACGCCGAGGTGGCGTAATGCGTGCGAGGCGAGCACCATGCTCGTTTCCAGTGTTTCCGGGACGACCTCGGCAGCGCCCGCATGCAGCAGGACGTCGAGATCCTTCTCGTCGAGCGTGCGAACGACAATCGGCAAGTCGGGATTGATCTGACGAGCGTGCTCCAGGACGCGCTCCGCAGCCCGTGCGTCGGCAAAGGAAATGATCAGTACGCTGGCCCGTCCGACGCCGGCAGCGGCCAGCGTTTCACGCCGGGCAGCGTCGCCGTAGATGACGTTTTCCCCGGCTGCCGTCGCCTCACGGATACGCTCCGGATCGAGGTCGAGAGCCAGGTAGTTGACGTCTTCCTGTTCCATGAAACGGGCCAGATACTGGCCGGTTCTGCCGTAGCCACAGATCACCACGTGTTTGTCGGTATTCATCGTTCTTGCCGCCAGCTGCGTCATTTGCATGGAACGCATCAGCCACTCGCCGGCAGCAAAGCGCAGCACGATCTGGTTGCTGTACTGGACGATCAGCGGCGCCAGCAGCATCGACAGGACCAACGCCGCCAGCACCGCCTGCAGGACCATCGCCGGCAGCAGCTGCAGGTGGCGCATTTCCGAGAGCAGGACGAAACCGAACTCGCCACCAGCACAAAGCCACAGCCCGGTACGCATGGCGCCGCCGAAAGTCGAGCCGAAGAGCCGCGAGAGACCGAGCACCAGGGCAAACTTGACGGCCAGCAGAGCGCCCAGCACGCCGAGAACCAGCGGCGCGTTGGCCAGCACCAGCGGGATGTCGAGCATCATGCCGATGGTCACGAAGAACAGTCCCATCAGGACGTCTCGGAACGGTTTTATGTCCTCTTCGACGTGATGCCGGTACTGGGTTTCCGAGATCAGGATACCGGCCACAAAAGCGCCCAGCGCCAGCGACAGTCCGGCCACCTCGGTCAGGTAGGCGAGTCCCAGGGTAATGAGCAGAACGTTGAGCATGAACAGTTCCGCTGACTTGCCGCGGGCGACGATGAAGAACCACTTGCTCATCAGGCGCTGCCCGAAAAACAGCACCAGCGAGAGAACGACGACGGCCTTGAGCATGGCCAGGCCCATCATCGTCGCCATCCGCTCGGGCGACTCGGAAAACGACGGAATCAGGATCAGCAGCGGCACCACGGCGATGTCCTGGAAGAGCAGTACGCCCATCACCTCGCGGCCATGCGCCTTGTCGAGCTCGAGACGCTCGGTGAGCAGCTTGGTCAGCACCGCCGTAGACGACATGGCCAGCGCGCCGCCGAGAGCGACCCCTTCCTGCCAGCTCAGCTTCAGCGCAGTGACGATGGCGGTGACCACGGCAATGGTCACCATGACCTGCAGCAGGCCGAGACCGAAGACGATGCGCTTCATCGCGTACAGTTTCGGCAGCGAGAATTCCAGTCCGATCGAGAACATCAGAAAGACGACACCGAACTCAGCCAGATGCTGCATGCCGCTGACGCCGCCGACCAGGTCGAGCGCATGCGGGCCGATCACCGTGCCGACGAGCAGATAGCCGAGAACCGGCGGCAGGTTGGCGGAACGAAAGACGATCACCGAGACCACCGAGGCGCCGAGCAGCATCACAATTGTGGGTAGCGTATCCATCTGTCCCTTATGTCGTCGACTTCACTTTTTGACCCCGCGCGTCGTGCTGGCGGGCGATGGGAGCGCCTGGGGCTTCTGTTATACTCGCCGGATGATAACCGCTGTCTTGCGATGAACCAAACCCTGCCATCATCGAAGGCGCTAGACCTTGCCCGCCAGGTTCTGCGCATTGAAGCCGACGCCGTGATGGCCCTGGCCGAGCGCATCGACGGAGCCTTCGTGCAGGCGCTGGCACTGATCCTCAATTGCCACGGCCGGGTGATCGTCAGCGGCATGGGGAAATCCGGTCATGTCGGGCGCAAGATCGCCTCGACGCTGTCAAGCACCGGGACGCCCGCGTATTTCGTTCATCCTGCCGAGGCCAGTCACGGTGATCTGGGGATGATCACCCGTGACGACGTGCTGATCGCGATTTCGAATTCCGGCGAAAGCGCCGAGCTGCTGATGATCGTGCCCATCGTCAAGCGCCTCGGTGCCAAGCTGATCAGCATCACCGGCAACCGGCAGTCGGCGCTGGCCGTCGAGGCCGATGTGCATCTCGACGCAGCGGTCGCGCTGGAAGCCTGCCCGCTCAATCTCGCGCCGACCGCGAGCACCACCGCCGTCCTCGCCCTCGGCGACGCACTGGCGGTCGCCTTGCTCGATTCGCGCGGCTTCGGCGCCGAAGACTTTGCCCGTTCCCACCCCGGCGGCAGCCTCGGACGGCGCTTGCTGACGCACGTTCGCGACGTCATGCGCACCGGGACCGCGCTTGCCGAAGTCGTTTCCGCGACCAGCGTTCCCGATGCGATTCTCGAAATTTCGCGCGGCGGTATCGGCATGACGGCAGTGGTCACGCCCGAGCGGCGGGTGATCGGAGTGGTCACCGATGGCGACTTGCGGCGCGCGTTTGCCAGGGGCGTCGATTTGCGCTCGCTCTCGGTAGCCGACATCATGGGCCGGAAGCCGCACTCGATCGGTCCGGACCACCTCGCCGTCGAAGCGGTTCAGATGATGGAGCAGTACAAGATCAATCAGCTGCCGGTCGTCGACGAAGGCGGCGTTCTGCTCGGCGCCCTGAACATGCACGACCTCTTCCAGGCGAAGGTTATCTGATGGCCTTTGACGCCGTCGCCCTGACCCTGCCGGTGCGGCCGTTTCTTTCCTCGTCCTTTCCTGCGGAGTGCGGGCAATGAGACAGTGGAGCAGCGCAGCCCTGCCCATCGGTATTTTGTTGATTCTGGCAGCGCTGACTTTCTGGCTACGCTATGTGACCGAATTCACCGAAACGCCGGCCAATGGCAAGCTCCGCCATGATCCTGACTACATCGTCAGCGGCGCGACCTTGCGCAAGATAGACCACTCGGGAAACCTCGAATACACGCTGATTGCCGACGAGATTCGTCACTATCCCGACGACGACACCACCACCATGGACAGACCAAAGCTGGTTTACCTGCATCCGACCAGACCGCCGGTCACCATCAGCGCCGTCCACGGTCACCTGGGCCCGAAGGGCGAACGGGTGGATCTCAGCGAGCAGGTTGAAGTGCGCCGTGCTGGCAGCGGCAAGAACGCGCCGTTGCTCGTCGAAACCTCCGAATTGACGGTGCTTACCAACGAGGAAAAAGCGTTTACCAAGAGCCAGGTGCTGATCACGCAGGGCGGCTCATGGGTGCAGGGGATCGGTATGCAGGTTGATAACAAGTTGCAGACTTATTTGCTGGAATCCAGCGTCACCGGGCAATTTGAAAGCCGTTCGGCCAAGAAAAAGAAAGCACAGCCATGAAGAAGACATTCCGCCTCGCCTGCGCGAGCTGCCTCCTGGCCATCGTGTCGATGCCGGCACAGGCCGAACGCGCGGATCGTGAGAAACCGGTTCAGCTCGAAGCCGACCGCATGAGCATCGACGACCTCAACAAGGTGCAGGTCCTCGAAGGCAACGTGATCCTGATCCAGGGCACCCTGCAGATTCTCACCAATCGACTGGTGGTCACCCAGGATGCCGATGGTTTCCAGAAGGGTACCGCCACCGGAGGGGCCAACGGGCTTGCCCGTTTCAAGCAGAAACGCGACGGGAAAGACGACTACGTCGAAGGCGAGGCCGAGCGGATCGACTACGACGCACGCGCCGAAAAAAGCGAATTCTTCAATCGCGCCTGGGTGAAGAGCGGGCTCGATGAAGTCAGGGGTGCCTACATCTCCTATGACGCGCTCAATGAGAAGTACCTGGTGACCACCGGCAGCGGCGCAAGCAAGAGCGCCACTGGCGCCGCTCAGGCACGGGTACGGGCAATCATCCAGCCACGCAGCAAGAACGAGAATCCTGCGGCGCCGAAAGGCGACCCGCTGACCCTCAAGCCTGCGCAAAGTGGCAAGTAGGGCGCCCGACACCGGGGGGGGGCGGCGCAACAGAAAGCCCATTCAAGGCCTTCGTGAATACGTCCATAAACCCACTAAACATCATAAAACCAGTAACCTACGGAATTTGTTGCGGCGCACCAAAAAACACTTGACAAGTTCCGTCGGAAGTCTATAATTCAGCTCATGGTGCAGTGCAGCAAACGATCCGGATGCCAATACCGGCGGGATCACCGAGTTTGACATTGCACGTGTTGTACCCCCATCTTTTTAGGAGATTGACCATGTTTACCAAACCCGAGCAATTCGCCGCAGCCAACAAGGCTTCCGTTGACGCCATGCTGACTCTTGCCAACACCGCTCTGGCGAGCGCCGAGCGCATTGCTGCGCTGAACCTGAATACCGCCCGCTCGATGCTGGAAGACGGCGTTTCCAACGCCAAGGCGATGCTCGGCGCCAAGAACGCACAGGAGTTGTTCTCGGTGCAGGCTTCGCTGGCCCAGCCCAATCTCGAAAAGGCCGTCGCCTACACGCGTAGCGTCTATGAAATCTCCGCGCAATCGAAGGAAGAAGTCTCCAAGCTTCTCGAAGCGCAGTTTGCGGATTTCCAGAAGCAGGTCTTCACCTTGCTTGAGCAAGCCGCCAAGAATTCACCGGTCGGCTCTGAAGTTGCCGTTTCCGCCGTCAAGTCGGCGATCGCTTCGGCGACGTCCGCTTTCGACAGCATGAACAAGGCTGCCAAGCAGGTTGCCGATATCGCCGAATCGAACGTTGCCGCAGCGACCAACGCGACGGTCAAGGCAGTTGGCGCCACCGCCGCCGCCGCCAAGAAATAGGTCTGACAGCATCCTGAGTATCGGGCTCGCAGTGGCTGTCTGAGCAGCAAGCGTGTACAGAGCCCCCGACATTCCTCGGGGGTTTCTTTTTAGACGCTGCGCAACTGGCATCCTGGCCTGGCCTGAACCGTAGTGCCCACGGCGGGAGCAGAGAAAGCGTGTCGCTGCGTCTCCGTCACGCGTCTCATCACTGCCATACACGGAGGTAAACACATATGAACACCATCGATCTCGAAAAACTCGCCGAAAGCCAGAAAGCCAACGCACAGGTCATGATGACCCTGGTGCGCACGGCCTTTCACGGCATGGAGCAGCTTTCTGCCCTCAACCTGGCCGCCAGCCGTGAGCTGTTCAACAACAGTGCCAGCGGCGCACAACAGTTGATGGAACTCAAGGACCCGGCGCAATTGAGCAATGTCGCCGGTTCGATGGCCCAGCCCAACGTAGAGAAGCTTCTCGAGTACTCGCGTGGCCTCTACGATCTGGCCGCCAACATGCAGCGCGAGATCACCTCGGTGATGGAGCAGCAGTACAGCAGCATGTCGCAGCAAGCGTCCGGCCTGGTCGGCAAGGGTGGCGTCGCCACCCCGATCGCTGGCGACGTCTTCGGTGCAGCCATGCAGCAGATGATGAACGCTTCGAGCACGGCCTTCGAAAACATCTCGCAAATGGCCAAGCAGATGACCGACATCGTCGACACCAATGTCAAGGCCGCCAGTAGCGCGACCGCCAAGGCCGCCGCAGCGCTGACCCCGAAGAAGTAAGCAACGGCGCCGCCGTTCGGCGCTGCCCAGGCCCCGGCTGCGGCCGGGGTTTCTCGTTTGCCGGCAGCGCCTGGTCAGCGGCCCGTCGCTGCTTATGGCCGCCACCGCCAGTCGATGCCGCGCCGTTCGACCTCCAGGCGAATGCGCGTCATTGCCTGATCGACCAGCGCGTGTTCGCCTTCGACTCCCAATTCGAGGTGCCGCCTTTGTCCGTCAGGTGTAATCGACGGCAGACTGAACAGCCGCAGCGTCGGGAAGTCGGCGACGATGCCTTCCATCAGATCGAGCAGCGCGCTCTCGTAGCTGTTGGCGCCGGTCAACAGGAACGCCTGCTCAACGGTCGCATGGCAATCGAAAAGATCGCTATAGAAGGTTTCGAGCGCCCATTCGACCATCGGATGCGCCATCTGCGGGAACCCGGGAAGGAAGTGATGATCGCGGACACGAAAGCCCGGAATGCGGTTGAAGGGGTTCGGAATGATGTCCACGCCGCGCGGAAAAGTACCGAGCAGCAGGCGAACATCGTTGGTCTGGTCTCCGAAACGGGTGCGAATTTCGCGTTCCGCGTCGGGGTGCAGAACCAGATCGACGCCCAGCGCTTCCGCCGCGGCCTGCCGGGTCTGGTCGTCGGGCGTGTTGCCGATGCCGCCGAAGCTGAACACCACGTCTCCGGCACCCAGGGTCCGGCGCAGCGTCGCCGCGATACGTGCGCGTGAGTCACCCAGGTATTCGACCCACGCCAGGCGCAAACCACGCGCGGCGAGCAACTCGGCCACTTTCGCAAAGTGCTGGTCGGCACGCTTTCCCGACAGGATCTCGTCGCCAATGATGATCGCCGCGAAGCTCCTCATTTGATCTCCTCGATCTTCGGCTGCTCGTCGATCACCGCCACCAGCGCACCCTTCCGCAGGCCCCGCAGCGCCTCGAGACAGAAGTGCGAATAGGCCAGCGCTGCCAGCGTCGGCGTGAGCAGGCCGAGGAGCGGGATATGCGCCAGCAGCGCCAGAGTGACACCGAGCACGAGCAGCGGGATGCCGTGCTGTCGCCTAAGCTCACGCCATTCCTGATCGGTGGCATGGACGGTGAGCGCGTCGAAGGCAAAGGTGCGCCGCGTCAGCCAGGCCATCCACAGGATCGGCAGCACCAATCCCAGTCCCGGCACCAGCCATAGCGGCAGCGTCAGCAGCATGCCAACGATGTACAGCAGAAGCGCCGCAATGCTGTTCCACGCTCCGGCGACCACACTGTCCTTGCCGACACGTGCCAGCTCGGGGTAGTCCGCCAGGGCGACATGATCGAGCAGCAGCGGCATGACGAAGATCGCCGCCAGCAACATGGCGGTGATGAATGCCGCCGCGAGAATCAGCAGCCAGCCGCCGAGCACCGCGCCGAGCTTGGCCAGCCAGACAGCGCCCCAGCCAGCCAGCCAGGTCATCGGCGGCTGCTCGACGAGGGTGGCAATCAGGCTTTCCAGCGCAAACACCATCAGCGCTATCCAGATGACCAGCGCCACCGCTGCCGGCCCGAAGAACAACAGCCAGACGCGCCCACGCCCAAGCGTTCGCAAGCTGCGCCCCAGCGCAAGAACAATTTCAGTCACTTAGTCACTCTCCATCTCTAACGGTCTGATCGCCGTTGGGCGATCACTGGATCCCCTCCCACATCTTCTGCAGCCGCTTGCTCGACACCGGAACCGGTGTGCGCAGCGCCTGCGCAAAGAGGTGCACGCGCAATTCCTCGAGCAACCAGCGGAACTGCTCGACCTGTGGGTCGCTGACCCCCTGCTTGGCGAGCACCGTGGCGCGTCGTTGATAGTTGGTCCACAACGGCAGGTATTCGGCCAGCAGGCGGGTGTCGCGGGCTGCGCCATGGGCGCCGCCCGTCTTCAGTTTGTCGAGGCGCACGGAGATCGCCTGCAGGTAGCGCGGAAATTGTTGCAGACGTTCGAAAGGCGTGTTGACGATGAAGCGCTTGCCGATCAGTCGCGCCAGCTGTCCCTCGATGTCATGCACCGTACTGCCGTAGGCCTTGAACGCCGGCAGCTTCTTGTGCAGGGCCAGCCAGTCGCCGAGGATCTGGCCGACCAGTCGGCAGACCTCCTGCGCCAGCAAGCCCACCCGCTGTTTGGCTTCCAGGCAGCGGACGTTGAAACTCTCCGCGTCGGTCGGCCACGGATCGTTCAGACAGGCGCGTGTGAAAGTCAGTTCCAGCAACTGGCGGCGCAGCTCGTCGAGCGTCCCCAGTGCCATGAACTGCATGGCCATCTGCGTCAGTCCGGGCAAGTTCTTCTCGAGGTACTTGATCTGCTCGCGAAACTGCAGCATGAACAGTCGCAGCAGCCCGCTCGCATGCGCCTGCAGCGCCTCCTCGGGAGAATCGAAGACGCACACCGAGACGCTATCGCCGTCGTCGGTCAAGCCAGGGTAGCCGAAAACCGTCTGGCCGCCACCGACCTCGACTTCGATCAGCTCGGCCAACTCACCGAAACTCCAGTCGGTCATTCCCGAAAACTCCGCCGGCTTATCATGCAACTCGGCAAACTCCTGCTTCGCCTCGCGTCCCCATTCGCTGCGCAGTTCGCTCAAGCTTCGGCTGACGCCAAGTTGTCGGCCGTTTTCGTCGACCAATCGAAAGTTGAAGCTGAGATGTGCCGGCACCGCGTCGGGGCGAAAAGCGTCCGGAGTGAGGTCCCAGCCGCGCGCGTTGAGTCCGCGGCTTTGCAGGATGAAACTGACCAGGGCGCCGACCAGCGGCTTGTCCGCCGGCGGCACCTGGTCGACGAACTCGCTGGCGAAGTCAGGCACCGGCACCAGCTTGGCGCGAATTCGCTGCGGCAGCGTTTTCACCAGCTGCTGCACTTTCTCCTTGAGCAGTCCAGGCACCAGCCACTCGCAGCGCGCGGCAGGAATCTGATTCAGTTGCGCCAGCGGCAGGGTCAGCGTGACGCCGTCGCGCGCGCTGCCGGGTTCGAAGTGGTAGGCCAGCGGGTAGTCGACGCTGCCCAGTTGCAGTTGATGCGGAAAAGCCTCGCTGGTGATGCCGGCGGCCTCGTGGCGCATCAAGTCCTCGCGCACCAGGTGCAGCAGTCGCGGCTGCCCGCGCTCGGCGCCGCGCCGCCACTTGTCGAAGCTGGCGCCGCTGTAGATGCCCTCGGGAACGATCTGGTCGTAGAAGGCAAAGATCAGTTCGTCGTCGACCAGCACGTCGGGTCGGCGCGACTTGTGCTCCAACGTCTCTATGTCGAGTACCAGTTGCTGGTTGTTTTTGAAGAAGTCCCAGCGCCGCGCCAGCTCCTCGCTGACCTCGCCGGCGACCAGGGCCTGGCGGATGAACAGCTCGCGTGCCGCGGGCGGGTTAAGCGGCCCGAAATTCACCCGTCGGCGCGGGTCGACGACGATCCCGTAAAGCGTGATGCGCTCGAAAGCGACCACCTGCATCGCCTTCTTTTCCCAGTGCGGGTCGAAATGGCTGCGCTTGAGCAGATGCGCACCGACCAGCTCCAGCCACCCGGGTTCGATACGCGCGACGCACCGCGCGAACAGGCGCGTCGTTTCGCTGATCTCGGCGGCGACAATCCACTTGCCGGCCTTCTTCTGCAAAGCCGAGCCGGGATGGATCAGCATCTTGATGCCGCGCGCGCCAAGGTAATGCGCCGAATCCTCGGACTTGCAGCCGATGTTGCCGAGCAGCCCGGCGAGCAGCGCGCGGTGCACGGCGTCGTAACTCGCCGGGACCTGGTTCACGCGCCATCCGTACTCGGCCGCGGCGCTATGCAGCTGCGCATGAATGTCCCGCCACTCGCGCATGCGCAGTGCGGAGAGGAAGTTGTCGTGACAGGTCTGCACCAGCTTGCGCTGCGATTTGCGGTGCTCGACCTCGGCCTGGTACCAGTCCCACAGTTTCAGCCACGAGAGGAACTCGGATTTCGGGTCGGCGAACTTCTGGTGCGCGGTGTCGGCGCTGCCCTGCCTGTCCTGTGGGCGCTCACGCGGATCCTGGACGCTCAGCGCGGCAGCGATGACCAGCACTTCGCGCAGACAGCCTTCGTCGCGAGCGGCGACGATCATCCGCCCCAGGCGCGGGTCGAGCGGCATCCGCGCCAGCTCCTGGCCGGTGGCGGTCAGCGCGTTGTCGGCAGTCACCGCGCCGAGTTCGAGCAACGACTGGTAGCCGTCGCCGATGGCCTTGCGCGGCGGCGCTTCGAGAAAAGGGAACTCCTCGATGTCGCCAAGGCGCAGCGCCTTCATGCGCAGGATCACCCCGGCCAGCGACGAACGCAGGATTTCCGGTTCCGAATATTCCGGACGCAGCGCGAAGTCCTGTTCTTCGTAAAGACGGATGCACACCCCGGCCGCGACCCGCCCGCAGCGCCCGGCGCGCTGGTTGGCCGAGGCCTGCGCGATCTTCTCGATCTGCAGTTGCTCGACCTTGTTGCGGTACGAATAGCGCTTGATGCGCGCCAGGCCGCTATCGACGACGTAGCGGATTCCCGGCACGGTCAATGAGGTTTCGGCGACGTTGGTCGCCAGCACGATGCGTCGTCCGACGTGCGGCTTGAAGATCCGTCCCTGCTCTTCGGCCGACAGGCGGGCGAAGAGCGGCAGGATTTCGGTATGCGGCGGGTGATGCTTGCGCAGCGCCTCGGCGGCCTCGCGAATCTCGCGTTCGCCGGGCAGAAAGACCAGCACATCGCCCGGACCGGCGCGATCGAGCTCGTCACAGGCGTCGACGATCGCCTCACAGAGGTCACGCTGGTCGTCACCGCGTTCGCTGCGTCCGCTAGCCGCGCCGCCGGCTTCGTTGCCGTCGTCTTTCTGCAGTGGTCGATAGCGCAACTCCACCGGATGCAATCGGCCCGAGACCTCGATCACCGGAGCATCGTCGAAGTGCTGCGCAAAACGCTGCGCGTCGATCGTTGCCGAAGTGATGATCAGCTTCAGATCGCGGCGTTTGGGCAACAACTGCTTGAGGTAGCCAAGCAGGAAGTCGATGTTCAGACTGCGCTCGTGCGCCTCGTCGATGATCAGCGTGTCGTACTGCTCGAGCCAGGAATCACCCTGCGTCTCGGCGAGCAGAATGCCGTCGGTCATCAGCTTGATCAAGGCATCGGGCGTGGTCCGGTCGCTGAAGCGGATCTTGTAGCCGACCAGCCGCCCGACCTCGCTCTGCAGTTCCTGAGCAATTCGCGCCGCCGTCGACCGCGCGGCGATTCGGCGCGGTTGCGTGTGACCGATCAGTCCCGTGGTACCACGACCGATTTCCAGGCAGATTTTGGGAATCTGCGTCGTCTTCCCGGATCCGGTTTCACCGCACACGATCACCACCTGGTGCCTGACAATCAGCGCCGCGATCTCGGCGCGCCGCCTATTGACCGGCAGATCGTCGGCAAAGACCGGTTTCGGCAGGCGCGCGCGCCGCTCGGCCACCGCCGCACGGGATTTCTCGACCAGGCTGTCGCGCTCGGCGAGCAGCGCGTCACGCTTGGCGCCGAAGCCATGCCGCAGATCCCGCGTCAGCGCGCGCAGTCGACGCTGGTCGAGCGCCAGGCAGTCGGCGAAAGGGTCCTGCGAAGGTGTTGGGGCAGCGGCGCTTGTGGCGGTCATCGGTCAGGGAAAGCGGGTGCAGGCGGGGCAGTCAAGGAGCTTGGTGCTCGGAGGCGTCTCGAGCACCAAACAAGGCAGAGATCGTCGGCTCGCGCGTCGTCCGTAAGGGCCGCCATTTTACCCCAGTGCGGTGCACGGGCTGTGTACTGCTTGCTGCGTGCCCTTGTCGAGCATTGGCGTGCCGACGACAAAACCGAGACCCCGGAGCTTGCCATTCCGCGCTATCGTAACAGTTGCAGTTTCCAACGGGAGAACCTCAATGCCACTGCAAACTATCACGCCAAACAACGATTGGCTGACGGACATCCTCGTCCGTGCGAGCAAGCAAGCAAGTAAGCAGTGGATCGCGACGAGGCCCGGAATGGCATGGGTGAAGCAGCGCTGGACGGAGCCGGAGACGCGGCGCAAGAACGATGCGGCAGTCGCCAGCCAGTAGGGCCATGCGCGGCGGCTTCGCCATCGCTGGCGATCCTGCCTTGGACAGTGTTGCGCTTGGCGGCGATGAAAATGGCGGCACCGCCTGTCCTCGTTCCCTGCGCGCGCGCTGACAGCTGTGCCCATACTCGCGGCTGCCGATCGCTTTCTCGATCGTCTGGAAGGCCGACGAATCATAGCGCTGTCCCTGCTTGGCGCGCTCCTTGTCGGAGTGGCGGACTACCTCACCGGTTACGAGATATCGATGTCGCTCTTCTACCTGGGGCCGGTGGCGCTGGCCACCTGGTACCGTGGACGCCGCGCCGGCATCGGCATTGCGTCAATCAGCTGTGTGCTCTGGTACGGCACTCAGTTGGCCAGCGGCTTTCCGTATTCGCATCCGGCGATCCCGGTCTGGAACGCGCTCATCCGTTTCGGTTTCTTCTGCGTCACCAGTTCGCTGCTCATCGCGCTGCGTGGCAGCCTTGTCGAGCAACGCTACCTGGCGCGGACCGACGTCCTGACCGGCCTGTACAGCAGGCGGGCGTTCGAGGATCGGCTCGAACACGAGCTGGCGATGGCACAGCGACGCTGCACTCCGCTCACGCTGGCCTACGCGGACCTCGACGATTTCAAGGCGGTCAACGACAGCTTGGGGCATGCCGAAGGCGATCGCGTGCTGCGCACGACCGGGCAGGCGTTGAAGAAAGCGCTGCGCAAGACGGACATCGCGGCGCGCCTGGGTGGTGACGAGTTCGCGCTGCTCTTGCCGGAAAGCGACGGGCAGGGCGCGCAGCGGGTTGTCGAGAATCTTGACCGTGAGCTACGTGAGGCGTTTTCGGCCAGCAGCCTGGAGATCACGTGCAGCATTGGCGTGGTCAGCTTTCTGGAGCCGGGCGTGTCGGCAACCGATGCCCTTGCCGCCGCCGATGCACTGATGTACGAAGTGAAGCGTCAGGGCAAGGCGGCGGTGGCTTTTCGTGTCTTCGGCGGCGCACCTCCGGACGGATTTCGCGACGGCGGAGCGTCGACAGGTGGCGCCTGACTTCGGCCGTCCCGGCGTGGAACGTGCGCCCGGCGAGCTGCCGACCACTGCACCCGCGGTCGATCGATCGCCCCGGGAGGCGGCATGAGAACCGGCTTTACCATTTTGCTTCCATGCCTGCTGTGGTGGTCGTCTGTCCTTGCCGAGCCAGCGCCATGGTATCTCTGGCGCAGCAAACTCGATGGTCAGATATTCTGCGCCCAGACGCTCCCCGGCGCCGGTTGGGTACGGGCCGGCGGGCCGTACCGGGATGCGCGCTGCGAGAAGTCGGGAATGCCTGGCCAATAGTTGTATCACGCATCATACGGTCGAACTTTTCCCTGCCCGAGGAAGTCGGGAAACCTGACGTGGTCCGGGACTGACCCGCCGCGATTATCGATTAACGAGATGACTGGATTTTGAGCATGGGAAAGAAGAAGAGCGGCCTGGTCTTTGCGTACCTTCTGGATGGAGGGTCCGGAACACCGATGAACTGGGATCGAATCAGCAGTTGGGAACCGGGCCAGGGCATTCTGTGGCTGCATCTCGATTATGCTGACGACGGGGCAAAGCAATGGCTGATCGAAGAAAGCGGACTCGACGAAGTGTCCTGTGCCGCCTTGATGGCCGAGGAAACCCGCCCACGCGTCGTGTCATCCGGAAATGCTCTGCTCCTGATCCTGCGCGGAGTGAACTTCAACCCCGGCGCCGATCTCGAAGACATGGTCGCCATCCGCATGTGGTTCGACGAGCATCGCATCATCAGCATGCGGCATCGGCGGGTAATGGCCATGGACGACATCAACAGGAGTATCCAGGCCGGCAAGGGCCCGGACTCGATCAGCGACTTTCTGATCATGGCGGCCAGCAAGCTCACCGATCGCATGGCCGATGTGATCAGCGACATCGATGACAGCGTCGATGAGCTGGAAGACGCGGTATTGACCGAGGAAACCAAGGGACTGCGCCCCAAGCTCGCGCATCTCCGCCGACAGACGATCAGCATGAGGCGCTACATATCGCCGCAGCGCGACGTGCTCGCCCGCTTGCAGAACGAGCGCGTACCCTGGCTGGACGATGCTGACCGGGTGCGCGTCCGCGAACTCGCCGAACGCACGGCACGCTTCGTCGATGACCTCGATTCGGCCCGTGATCGGGCGGCAATTACCCAGGAAGAGCTGAACAACCACCTCTCGGAGAAAATGAACAAGACGATGTACGTGCTGTCGATCGTCGCCGCCATCTTTCTTCCGCTGGGACTGTTTACGGGACTTCTGGGAATCAACGTTGGCGGCATTCCGGGGACCGAGAATGACTCGGCATTTGTACTCGTCAGCGGCATGCTGGTCGCCTTTGCCGTTGCGCAGTATCTCGTCTTCAAGAAAATGAAGTGGATCTGACCGCCAAGGCAATGACCCTGCGCGGTGGGCCCCGTGCTTGAAGGCGGATGTTTTTGCGGGGCGGTACGCTATCAGATTAACGGCCACCTGCAAGCAGCGCGCGCCTGCCATTGTTCGCGATGTCGCAAGGCCTTCAGCGGTGCGTCGTCGGCTTACGCGGCGCTGTCCGGCGGCAGCACGCTGACCTGGGAAAGCGGCGCAGAGCAGCTTGCCCGATATCGCCGAAAAAACGATTGGGGCCTGGCGTTCTGCGGCGTCTGCGGCTCGACCCTGTGCGGTATCCTGAACGGGACGATCCACGGGGTCGCCCTGGGCAACGTGGACGGCGACCCGGGCGTCGGCCTTGCGCTGCATTTGCTCGTTGCATCGAAGGCGCCCTGGGACCACATCGGTGGTGACGCAGGCACCCCCACGGCAAGCGCGTCCAGTCGCGTGTCACCGCCAACCTGAGCTGAGTTCCGCCCGCAAGCCACCCTGCACAAGGAGATCCACATGCACCTCAACGCACTGCTCCCACGCCACCCGGTTCCCGCCCTCAACGTTCCGCTGACCTCCGGCGGACGTTTCGTCCTCGGCGCGTCGCCGGCCGAGCACTTCGATCTGCTGGTTTTCTATCGCGGGCTGCATTGCCCGATCTGTGCCAAATACCTGCTCGAGCTCGAGCGCCTGGCGCCCGAGTTCTCGTCGCGTGGCGTGCAGATCGTGGCGGTGAGCAGTGACGGCGAGGAACGTGGCCGGCAAATGGCCGAGAAAGTGGCTGCCAGGGGCGTGCAATTTGCCTATGGCCTGAGCCTGCGCAGCGCGCGCCAGTGGGGCCTGTACATCAGCACCTCGCGCGGCCAGACGTCGATCGGGATCGAGGAACCCGGGCTGTTCAGCGAACCCGGTGTTTTCCTGGTTCGCCCGGACGGAACGCTGTACTACGGAGCGGTTCAGACGATGCCCTTCGCGCGCCCGCAGTTCCAGGATCTGCTCGGCGCCATCGACTTTGCGATCAGCAAGGATTACCCGGCGCGTGGCGAATACACCGGCGAAGTCTAGGAAGGCGGGGAAGACTCGCCGCTAACCGGCGCCGGAGAGTCGCCGGAGCACCTGTTCGCGCGGGAAAAGGACGACCAGCGCGTCTACCGACGGCGTCTGTTCCTGGCCGGTGAGCAGCACCCGCAGGGGCATCGCCAGCTTCGGCATCTTCAGGCCGTGGGCGGCGACGCTCTGCTTGATCAGGGCGCCGATCGCCGCCGCTTCCCAGGCGATGTCCGGCAGTCCGGCGACGAAGTCGGCCAGCGCCGGCAACGCTTCGGGCGTCATATGCTTGGCCCGGAGTTCAGCTTTCGGCGCGATGTCGATGTAGAACACTTCGGCGGCGTCGGCCAGCTCGTTGAGGTTTGCGACGCGCTCCTGGTACAGGGTAACGATCGCTGGCAGCGAAGGCGTCGCGCTGACCGTCACGCCACGCGCCTGCAGACGCGGCAGCACCAATGCCGCCAGTCGCGCCGGCTCGGCGCGCTTGAGATAGTGCGCATTGAGCCAGTTGAGTTTCTCGGTATTGAACTGCGCCGCCGACGGCGTGATGTGGTCAAGGTCGAACCACGCGCAGAACTGCGCCATCGAGAAGATCTCGTCATCGCCGTGCGACCAGCCCAGGCGCGCCAGATAGTTGAGCACGGCTTCCGGCAGATAGCCTTCGTCGTCGTACTGCATGACGCTGACCGCACCGTGGCGCTTGGACAGTTTTTGCCCATCGTCGCCAAGGATCATCGACAGGTGGGCATAGAGCGGCACCGGCACGCCAAGCGCCCGCAGAATGTTGATCTGCCGCGGCGTGTTATTGACGTGGTCATCGCCGCGAATGACGTGCGTAATGCCCATATCGAAATCATCGACGACGACACAGAAGTTGTACGTCGGCGTGCCATCGGCACGGGCGATGACCAGATCGTCGAGTTCGGCGTTGGCGATCTCGATACGCCCCTTGACCAGGTCGTCCCAGGCGACGACGCCGTCACCCGGATTACGGAACCGCACGGCTGGCGATACGCCAGCCGGTGGCGGCGGCAGGACCTTGCCCGGTTCAGGCCGCCAGGCGCCGTTGTAGCGCGCCTTCAGCCCTTGTGCGCGCTGCTCCTCGCGCAGCCGATCGAGTTCGTCGGGCGCCATGTAGCAATGGTAGGCCGTGCCGGCGGCGAGCATCTCTCCGATCACGGTCTGGTAACGCGCCATGCGCCGGGTCTGGTAGAACGGACCTTCGTCGTGTTCGAGTCCCAGCCAGTTCATGCCGTCAAGAATCGCCTGCACGGCTTCCGGCGTCGAACGCGCCAGGTCGGTATCCTCGATGCGCAGGATGAAGCTGCCGCCGTGGTGGCGAGCGTAGGCCCACGAGAACAGCGCGGTGCGGGCGCCGCCAATGTGCAGGAAACCGGTCGGGGAAGGCGCAAAGCGGGTACGGATCATGGTGACGGGTCGCAGTCTGGCAAAGCGCCCATTCTAGACCCAGACGCCGGTAGCGAATCCCTTGTCGCTCCGCTTTCATCGGCGTCCCGCCCGTAAAGCACGCTGGACCCACGGCCGGATCGGCGCTTCCCTTCACGGCCGCAGCGTCGCCGGCGGGCAGGCTTTCAGCCGCGCTGCCCCCCGTCGTGAAAGCGAATGAAATTCCGCCCTGCCTGCTTCGCCTCATACATTGCCGCATCGGCCCACTGCAGGATCTCGTCGCGGCTGGCTTCATGACCGATGAACAGAGCGACGCCAATGCTCGCCGAGGACTGGTGGGTGAGCGTCGTTCCGGCCTTCGCGTCGGACTTGAGGGTCAGTCGATATTCTTCCAGAAGGGCAAGGCGAATCTTTTCCGCGATGATGGCGGCTTTCTCCATTGACTCGGTCCTGTCCGCAGCGAGCTCGCTGATCATCACCACGAACTCGTCGCCGCCAAAGCGGGCGACCGTGTCCACCTCGCGGACACAGCTCTTCAGCCGCGCCGCCGCCTCGACCAGGAGGATATCGCCAACGACGTGCCCATGCGCATCGTTCAGGGGCTTGAAGTTGTCCAGGTCGACGAACATCACCGCGCCGTGGCAGGGTAGCCGCGAACTTGCGGCCATGGTCTGGTTCAGACGGTCGTCGAGCAGGCGCCGGTTGGGCAGCGCCGTCAGCGGATCATGAAACGCCAGTTGGCGAACCTTCTCCTCGGCGTGCTTGCGTTCGGTGATTTCCCGGCTGACGCCGTAATAGCCAATGATCGCGCCGCGCGCGTCGCGTTCGGGAGTGGACAGGACCTCCAGCCAGATCAGCCTGCCGTCCCGGCAGCGCTGCGGCAGTTCGAAGCGGCTGATCCTGGTTCTTGCGCCGCGCCGCTCGGCTTCTGCGCGCATTTCTTGCTTCGCCTTGAGAATGGCGATTCCCTCGTCGGTCAACACCTCGGTCACGTGCCGCCCGATCACCTCCTCGGCCCGGTAGCCGCGCAAGCGTTCATCCGCCGGGCTGATATAGGTGAAGCGATGATCGCGGTCCTGTCGCCAGACAATGTCGGAAATATTCTCGGTCAGCAGGCGGAAATGCGCCTCGCTGGTACGCAACCGCTCGGCGGCGAGATTTCGCTCGATGGCGATGCTGGCCAGACGGGCGGACTGCTCGATCAGCTCGATATGCGCTGCGCTCGGGCTGTGCGCGTGCCGATGATAGAGGGCGAAGGTGCCGAGAACCTTGCCAGAGGATGAACGAATCGGTTCCGACCAGCACGAGCCAAGCCCGGCGCTGGCCGCCAGCTCCCGGGCGCGCTCCCAGTAGCGATGGCTGGCGATGTCTTCGACGATGACCCGCTGACCGGTGAACGCGGCCGTTCCGCAGGAACCGGCTCCGGCGCGGATTTTCATGCCGTTGACGGCCGCGTTGAAGGCCTCGGGCAGGCTCGGTGCCGCGCCGGTGGTGAGGCGCATGCCTTCATTGTCCACCAGGAGAATGCTGCACAGCATTCCCGGATTGAGCTCCTCGACGCCCTGCGCCAGCGCTTCGAGAAGGCCACGCAACAGCTCGCCTTCGGCCAGTAGTTGCAGAATGCGGCTGCGAAACTGCTCGTATTGCTCGGCTCGTTTGAGGGCCGTGATGTCGGTATGGGTGATCACCACGCCGCTCTCGAGGTCGGTCCCCAGAGGCATGACGGCCATCGTGAACCAGCGCCGTTCCTGCGCCGAGTGGCAGGCGTATTCGAGGCTGAAGGAGGGCAAACGGCGCTCAAGAACCGACTCGATCCCGCGCCGGGCGTTACTGGCTTCGTCGTCCTGGACCTCAGCGTCGAGGTCGCAAAAATCGAGGTAATTCCCGCCGATCTCGGTATTCGCCGGCAGTTGTCCGGACTTTGCACGGTTTTCCCATGAAAACCGCCGCCAGCGCTTGTTGACCGCTCGGATGACCCCGTGACGGTCGAGAACGACGATTTCGGCAGCCATGGAATTGAGGATGACGTTCTTGAAGGCTTCACTTTCCTGTACTGCTTTCTCCCGACTTCCCAGGGTTTTCAGGAGGGAATTGAAGCCGGCAATCAGTTCGCCGACTTCGTCCTCGTGGGCGATGGGCAGCAACGGCGGGGGCCGTTGGCTCTCCGACAGGCTGGACAGCATTTTCGCAGCAGAAAGCATCGGGGCAAGCTCGCGGCCCAATATCCACCAGGTCGCGGCGGCGGCCAGCATGGAGAGGAGTAATGCAGCCAGGAGCATGCGCTGCTGCATGCCGTGAATCGGCGCAAAGGCTTCGGCGGTCGGAAGCACTGCCACCATCTCCCAGCCGGAAACGGGAATTCGCTTGGCCGAGGTGAGGACTTCGGAGCCGCCGCTGGTGACAGCGACGGTGGGGCCCTCGGAACCTACGACCAGGCGATCGACGGTCGGATCGACGCCTGGCGGCGGCAGGTGGCCGATGACCTGGTTCCTGTCGGTAGCGGTGATGATCTGCCGGTCATGCGACGCAACGAGAAGGTAACCCCCCGTCCTGCCGTAGCGGCTGTCGGTAAAACGGTCGAGAAAACTCGCCAGGGCCAGATTGACGACGCCACTTACGGCGCCAATGACTTTGCCACCGGGTTCTCGAATGGGTACGGTCATGCCAAAAACGGGCACCGGTAGCTGCTTTCCCATCACCGGCCGGCTGATGGTCGATTTTCCCTCCTGCAGCGCAGCCGCGATGCTGTCGATGTCCATGTAATTGACACTCAGCCGCCCTGATGGGGGAGGAAATTCGGCAACAGCCGTACCGTCGAGTCGATGCGCAATGATACCGCCGTTGAACGGCTCGTCTTCCGGAATCAGGCTCTGCGCCAGGAGCGCCGGCAAGGCCGTGCTATCGGTCAGCATCGCCGGAGTGACTCGGCTGGCAACTCTGGCCAGAAACGCCAGGCGGTCGCCCAATTCGTGATTCAGCTCGTCGGCGAGCAGGGAAACCGTCGACAACTGCTGGTCACCCAATACGCGCTCCATGTCCTTGAGCAGCATCCGACTGCTGTAAAAAGCCAGTGACCAGATGCCGATCAGAAAAATGGCCAGCGTAAACAGAGTGATTCTCGTCTTGAGCGAGCTCCGTTGAAGGCGAGTCCAGTTCATTCAGTTTGCACGCAGTCGATAATCCTGCGGAAGTCACGATGCGGAAGCTTAATATATTTTTTCCGAGTATGGTTTCTCGTCAGCGACAACGCGCATTGCCAGTGCCGGCCTGTCGCTGATACTGGCGGCAGTTCCTTCTTGCATGCCAATAACCGGGCAGCGGAGGCGTGCCGGTCGCATTGGCGCGCGGAACCACCTTGCTCAGCGACTGCCAAACCGGCATCGGTCACCTTCGCTCGCTGGAACGCTAGCGCGATCATTTAACAAGCGTGCTTGGCGCACAATCGGTGACTGAAATCTGTGCGACGCGGAAAGTGCCAGCGCTTGACAGGGCTGACACCCGAACAGATACTGCCCTGCCGGCGACGACACTGCCGTCGAGTTTACCGCCTTTGGGGTTTCAAGCTATTTGTGCCCGTCAGGAGAGAACGCATGAAACGTAATCTGTTTGCCGCTCTTGTGGCCACACTCATTCTCGGCACTGGTGTTGGCGTTTTCCACCAGCGCAGTGTCAATATCGGCGATGCACATGCGCAAGGCGCGCCAGCAGGCCTGGTTGCCGCCGCTTCCGCGCAAGCGCTTCCGGAAGCGTCGATCATCGATCAGGATGCTCCGTATCACGAAGCCTGCGCCCGCGAAGGACTCAGTGAATCGGAATGCGTCGGACGGCTGATCTGGTTCAAGGCCACTGCCGGCAACGACCGCTTCCATACCTATACCTTTCAGCAGCGCATTGGCGTCCTGGTCGACTGGTTCCGCGTCTTGCGTGCCGACCAGCGCGACGATCGTTTCTGGGCCTGGGGAATCATCAACGACCCCTCGTGCTGCAAGCCGGGCGACCCAGACTGCCCGGCCAAGTCAGCCGCGGAAACCTACGGCTTCGACTGGTGCCCTGGCGACGACGTGCTCCTGAAGTACGTCGGCAAGCCCGGCTACGTCGACCCGGCCTGCGGCCTCAAGGACGCGGCCCTCGACCCGGACGACCCGCACAGTCAGGGCGGCAAGGTGGATCAGCGGCACTCGGCCTGCGATCTGAAGTTCGGCACCTCGACCGGTGCACTGGGAATTCGCAAGTTTCCCAACCCGCGCTTCGACGCCGCGAAGTGGCAGGCGCTGAACGGTGAGTCAGGCAGCTGGTCGGGCTTTGACAGCCCGCTCATCGCCAAGACCGGCATCGAATCGGACCAGCGGGTGAGCCGGCTTGCCGACGGCTCCGTGGAGCCGCCCTTCCTTATCGGCACCTCCTGCGGCTCCTGCCATATCGCCTTCGACCCGCTCAACCCGCCCGCCGACCCGGCGCATCCCAGGTGGGAGAACATCAAGGGACTGATCGGCAATCAATACACGCGGATGTCCGAACTGCTCGGCTCGGGCCTGCCGATGAGCAGCCTGGAGTATCAGATGTTCGCGCACGCCCGTCCCGGTGTTACCGACACTTCGGCGATTTCGCACGACCAGGTCAACAATCCGGGGACCATCAACGCGCTGATCAATGTCGCCCAGCGGCCGGTTTTCAAGGGCGAGGTGGTGACCAAATGGCGCAAGGCGGCGAGCTGCGGAAGCGAGAGCGACGAGAGCAAGTGCTGGTGCGAGCCGGGTCGCGACGGCAAGTGCTGGCAGCGCAGCACCCGCAACGACGACGTCACGCCGGTCAACCTGGGCGGCAAGAAAGTGGTCCTGCCCGGCGTCCATCACATCCTGAAGGGCGGCGAGGATTCGACCGGTGCGCTGGAGGCGATCCAGCGCGTGTACTTCAACATTGGCTCGTGCTCCGAGCAGTGCTGGGTCAATCACCTCGCCGACATGCGCGAGGTGGATCCGGAGCAACGTGGTTTCGGGCAGACGCCCTTCGATATCGGCCAGTGCCGGCGCGATTGCCCGAACTTCCGGGCCGTCGAGGACCGGCTGCAGAACGTGCTCGACTTCTTTGCCTCGGCCGAGTCGGACCAGGCCGACCTCTACGCAGCGCTGGCCAACGTTCGCCAGGCGGGAACAAGTAGCCTGGCTTACAGCCGTGCCGATCTGGTCCGCGACCTGGAAACCGAATTCGGTGCCGGTGCCGTGGGCCGCGGCCAGCTCGTTTTCGCCGAAAACTGCGCACGCTGCCATTCGAGCATTCCAGAGAGCGAAGGTGGCTCGTTCAATAACCGCGATTTCGCCGCCGCCAGCGAAGCGCATCCGCGCAAGATCAGGGCGGATTTCCTGGGTAACGATCAGGCGACACCGGTGACTGAAGTCGGCACTTTCCGTTGCCGCTCGCTGCACTCCAACCACAAGGCAGGAAACCTGTACATGGAATCCGCATCGGACACGCTGCGTGAGCGCCCGGTGGTCGCCGACATTCCGGAACGCGACGAACTCAAGGACGCCGGTCGTGGCTACATGCGCAACGTCTCGCTGGTCAATATCTGGGCGACCGCGCCATTCATGCACAACAACGCCATCGGGCCGGAAATCTGTGGCAAGCCGGCGAACAAGGCCAACGATTTCCACCGCGCACGCTATATCGACAGCGGCGGCCAGTTGCTCGCCCAACAGCCCGACTGCCTGCGCTACGATCCCAGCGTCGAGGGCCGCTTCGACCTCTACAAGCTGTCGATGTTCGAACTTCTCCACCCGAAGGAGAGAGGCAGCAAACGAACGCTGACCAACGCCGATCTGCTCATCGATGTCGGCATCCGTCCGCTCGACGGCAAGACCGAGAAGCCGCTGTTCGGTTTCGGGCAGGTGAAGATCCCGGCCGGCACCAGCGCCGGTTTCCTGAATGGACTGATGCACAAACAGCTGATCGGCGACCTCTTCCTCGCCAAGCGCCACCCGGACCGGCTCGAAGCAGTTGGCAAGGCGAGCCTTCTGCCGACGCTGCAGACGATCGCCGACGAGATCATCAAGAATCCGTCGCGCTTCGTCGACATTCTGCGCGAGCAACGCGATTTCATCAGTGCCAATTACCAGACGTGCACCGAGGAGATCGAGAATCAGGGTCACCGCTTCGGCGAGGACCTTTCCGAGGCCGACAAGAAAGCGCTCACCGCTTTCCTCGCCACGCTGTAAGGAAACGGGAGATCACATCATGCGACTGCCGCACACCTTGACCCCGAGTTGCCTGGATTCGCTGCCTGGCGGAGTACGTTTCGGTCGGATTGCCCGTATCGCCCTCGCCGCCCTCGCCGCCCTCGGCGTGGCGTCGTGCAGCAAGCCCGAACCCCCGGAGATTACTTTCGCGCCCTACGCCAAGAGCTACCAAACGAAAATGAGCCTGGCGCAGGTGGACTACAAGTTCCCGATTCCGCCGGCCGAACTGGCCAAGATCACACCCGACTACCTGGCGACGCTCGACGAGGAGCAGATCGATCAGATCTACGCCCGCCTGACTGCCGGCCCGATCCCGGATGGTGCTTTCGAGGGCCGCATTCTCCTGCCGCGCGGAAGCAGCGGCAAGTTCCGGCTTTCCGAGCTGGTCGGTGGCTTCGGAGGCACCGTCCTGCACCTCAAGGGGCTGGTCGTCGAGGAAATCGGCGAAGTGCTCTGGCGCGGCAAGGTTTTCTTCCGCGACGAGGGCGTGCTGCGCAACCGCATCGAGGATCTGTCGCTGCTCAAGAAGGTCGGCCTGGTCGAAGGCGATCCGAAGAAAATGAACTACGCTGGCAAGGAGACCTGGCTGCTCTTCCCGGCCAAGCTTTACTGCGGCCAGAGCCTGCTCGACTCGCGGCGCGAATCGATCATCATCGACTACTTCTTTAGCGACGAAATCGCCGGTTACCAGGAAAGCCCCGACTATCTCGCCGGTCGGCGAGGCCTCAAGGTGCGCGACGAGATCCGCATGATCCGTCCCGGCTTCTACCTTGGCCGCGCCTATCTGGACCGTGGTTTCGCGCTCAACTTCACGCTCTACGACAAGGACACCGACGACAAGGCGCGGGCAAATTTCGTTGCTACCGGCAAGGTGCAGGAAGACTGCTGGCCGGGAACGCAGCAACGCAGCGTCATCGCTGCTGCGCCCGCCAAGCCCGCCAAGCCCTGAGCAAGGCGCGCCCGGGGCATGGAGGCTGACGATGCGCTTGTCCGCAACCTCGCTGGCGATCCTGCTCGGCCTCGCTGCGGGGTCCGCAGCGATCTGCGCCATGCCGGTGCGGGCGACTGAAGCGCTGCCGCTGCCGGTGGTCGATCCGGCCGATCCCGGCGAGCATCTGCCCGGCCACGGGCGTTCGCTCTTCGAGCAGATGTTTGCCGTGCGGCGCGGTGTTGCGGCAGAGATAGAAGTGCCGTTTCCTTTCGAGGCTCTGCTCGCGCGCATCGACGCCCAGCTCCAGCGCGATCCGGCCAGCCCACTGCCACCGGCCAAGCGCGTCCTGATTCCGCTGGGCCGCTCGCTGCAGCGGACAGCCGCCGCCCCCGACTACTTCGCCTCTCCCCGCGTGGTGGTCGCCGTCGACAGCCCGCCGATAGCGGGCGATGTGCCGCTGCTCAAGGATCGCCTCTACCTTGGCTACCAGGAAAAGTCGGCGGTCGTCGAAATCATCAGCTACAACGAGCCTGCCGGCCGCTTCGAGTTCCTGTTGCTCAAGGATTACCGTGCCGGCGGCAAGCCGCGTCTGGCCTACGCCAACCGGACGATCTGCTTCGCCTGCCACCAGAACGGCGCGCCGATCTTTTCGCGCGCTCTATGGGACGAGACCAACGCCAACGCCAAGGTCGCCGCAGCGCTGCTGGCCAGCGGCCAGAGCTTCTATGGCATTCCCCCCGAGCGCGGCATCGACGTTCCCTACGCCATCGACAACGCCAGTGAGCGCGCCAACGGCTTTGCCCTCACCCAGCGCCTGTGGCGCGAAGGCTGCGGCGGCAATAGCGCCGAGGCGCAAGGCTGCCGTGCGGGTCTGTTTGCGGCCGCCTTGCGGCACGCCCTCGCCGGCGGTCAGACGTGGACGCCCGATGCCCGTTTCGAGCGCTCGGTCGACCAGCCGCTGCGCGCGCAGGCGCGGCGCCGCTGGCCAGGCGGACTGGCCAGCGGCAATCCCGACATTCCCAACCGCAACCCCCTGCAGGGGACGAGCAGTTGGCCTGCAGACGCGGCCGCTCGCGTGGCTTTGTCGGAGGTGCAGGCGCGCTTCGATCCACTCCTGCCGCGTCCACCCGGGGCGCTCTGGCGGCCCGACGCTGCGGACGCGCTGCGGCAGCTGGTGGCCGGCCTGGCGGAGTTCGTCGCCGACCCTGACCGGCGCCAATTGGCGAGTGCGCTGGAGCGGCTGACACCACCCACTCCATCGGCTCCACTGGCGGCACAGCGCCTCAGCGCTCCCTGCCGGATCGACACCAGAGTCGCTTCGCGCTGGTCGCTGCGCTGCTCCGCGGCGGATGGCACCCTGCTCGCCGGAACGCTGTCGGTGCATGCCGGAAGGCCGAGTGGCGGTCGGCTGGCAAGGCTGGCGCTGCCTGGCGGCAGCGCCCTGAATGATGTGGAACTGACCCTTCTCACTGCGGCGAACGCAGCCGGCGCGACCTTGTCACCACGCGCAGACGGGCTGCCGGCGAGAAACGCCGCCGCCAACGTGATCCACTCGATCGCCATTCGTCGCAGTGAAGCTACCTTGGCCACCGGCACTGGCGCCACCCCTGGCGGCGATGGGCTGGTCGACGGCGAAGCGACGCTGGAAATCCGCGAGGATTTCGCCATCGTGCAGCAGGCCATCGACCGCCTCGCCACCGGTCCGCAAGCCGCGACTCTTTTCGGACCCGATCCCTTCCCGCGCCGGCTGCTTTTTTCGGCGCTGTTCGCCGAACTCGGCGCGCCGGCCGCGGCGCCCTGCTGCGCGGCCGCCGAGCACCTGCCGCCAGCGCAGCTGGAAGTAATCGCCGTCGCGCCGGGACAGGCGCCGGGCAGCAGCGGTGATCCGCTCCTGCGTGGCTTTCAACCCTACTGTGCCGCCTGCCACCAGAGCGCCGAAACCTTTCCGCCGAATTTCCTGCACGGCCCTCCGGCGGAAGTCGGCGCCAGCCTCCGCCACTGCGCCCAACGCCTCTACGTCCGTCTGGCAATGGCCGACCTGGCGCCAGCGCAGCGCGCCAAGACGCCAATGCCACCGGAAAGCATGTTGCCGGCTTTTGCCAGCGACGCCCAAGCATGGCGCAGCAGCCCGGTGCGCGCCGCCATGCTCGCTCAGGTGACGCAATGGTTACGCGCCGAGACGGGTCGCCCACCGCAACTCGCAACCCTGCTGGCTGGCGGCTACGAGGCTTTGCGTCCGTGCCTGCCAGCGCACTGAGAACGAGAAAAAGGGGAACACAGCATGAACGAACCGCAAGCAGCCGCAAGAAGCCCCTGGAAGCGACGCTTCATCATTCTCTTCATCGTCACCGTCGTCTTGCCGCTGCTGGTCGTCATCTGGTTGGTCCAGCGCTTTGCCGGTGACGTGGCGGTGGATTATGCCAGCCCGACCGAACACTTCAAGTACGGGTCCACCGGTGGCGAGCACGAGATGGGCTTCCCCTACTGGATCTGGCGTGCGCTGCCCAATGTCTGCCCGCAATACCTGCCCGGCAAGGGCTACCAGTCGCTGGGAATGGTTTTCGAGAAGAACGCCGACGGCAGCGACCGCGACCTGCCGATCGGCACCTCGCAGCGCCGCTACCAGGGAATCGACCGTGTCTTCGTCAACTGTGCCGTCTGCCACACGAGCACTGTGCGCACGGCAGCCGACCAGCCGCCGACGATCGTCCTCGGCATGCCGGCAGCGACCTTCAACATGAAGGGCTTCGAGGAGTTCTTCTTCCGCTGCGCCGCCGACCCGAAGTTCGCCAAGGAATTCATCCTGCCGGAGATTGAACGCCAGGGTGGACAACTCGACCTGCTCGACCGCTACATCGTCTATCCGGTGGCCATCGCCATCATGCGCGACCGCGTGCTGGCGCTCGCCGGGCGCTTCGACTGGGTCTTCAAGCAGCGCGAATGGGGGCCCGGACGCGTCGACACCTTCAACTCGGCGAAAGTGATCTTCAACTTCCCGATGGCCCATCTCGACCCCGACGAGTTCGACGCGCCGGCCGATTTTCCCTCGCTGTGGCGGCAACGCCAGCGCAAAGAGCCGCACGAGATGCAGCTGCACTGGGACGGCAACAACACCACCGTCGAGGAGCGCAACAAGAGCGCCGCCTTTGGCACCGGCACGACGCCGCCGACCATCGACCTGGAACGTATCGGCCGCGTCGAGGACTGGATTCTCGATGTCTCACCGCCCAGCTTCAGCCAGTTCTTCCCGGTCGACGCCGGACTGGCATTGCGCGGCGCGCCGATCTACAAGGCCTACTGCGCCGGCTGCCACGGCGCCTCGGGCAGCGACTTCAGCGGCGAGCTGGTCGGCAAGGTGACGCCGCTGGCCGAGATCGGCACCGACCGGCGACGCCTCGATTCCTACTCCTACACGCTGGCGGTGAACCAGGCGACGCTCTACGCCGGCTACCCGTGGCGGTTCACCCATTTCCGCAAGACCTTCGGCTACGCCAACATGCCGCTCGACGGCATCTGGCTGCGCGCGCCCTACCTGCACAACGGCTCGGTGCCCAGCCTGCGCGACCTGCTCGAACCCGCTGCCGTGCGCCCCGCGACTTTCTATCGCGGCAACGACGTCTATGACCCGGTCAAGGTCGGCTTCGTCTCGGAGCAGGCGCAGGGCAACGGTCAGCCGTTCTTCCTTCTCGACACCGCGGTCCCCGGCAACGGCAACGGCGGCCACGAGGGCAAGGCCTACGGCACCGAGCTGAGTGCCGACGAAAAGACCGCGCTGGTCGAATTCATGAAGACCTTCTGAGGAGCCCACGATGAGCATGCGATCCTGCAGAACCTGGTTCCGCGCCATCGGCGTGGTGATCATCGTCGCCGTGGTCATTGGCGGTTGGATCGCCTGGGACCGTGGCTTCCGCGAACACCCGCAACCTGACTGGGTGACCGCCGATTTCGAGACACGCTTCAAGTACGGATCGATCGGCGCCGAGCACGACGCCGGCATCCCCTACTGGATCTTCTACGTCCTGCCGCGCGTCTTCCCGAAAAGCTGACGCAGGACGGCAAGGTGCTTCCCGGTGGCTACGCCTCGCTCGGTGTTCCCTGGGAAGAGGGCCAGGAACTGCCGGCCGGCTTCAGCAAGAAAACCATCGGTTTCCACGCGTGGCGAACAATTGCGCCGTCTGCCACACGACCAGCTACCGGGAGTCGCCCGACTCCACGCCGGTCTTCGTCGTCGGCGGACCGGCGCACACCACCAACGTCGAAGGCTTTTTCCGCTATCTGATCGACTGCGCCAAGGACCCGCGCTTCAACGCCGACATCCTGATGGCCGAAATCAATCGCGTCACCGATCTCGACATCATCGACCAGGTCCTCTACCGCTTCTTCGTCATCCCGATCACCAGGAAGCGCCTGCTCGAACGCGAGCAACAGTTCGCCTGGATCTATCGCCCCGACTTCCCCGACTGGGGACGTGGTCGAGACGACGCGATGAACCTCACCAAGTACTTCATGATCGGCGCCCCGATGGACGATACCTTTGGCCCCACCGACATGCCCTCGGTGTGGAACCTCAAGAAGTACGCCTGGGACAAGGGCCAGCGCATGAACTACGCCGGTGACAGCAGCGACGCCTACTCGGTGATCATGGACTCGGCCCTCGGCCTGCTCGGCGCCGCGCCAGCCGACAAAAAGGACTTCGTCGAGCAGGTGCAGTGGCTGCACAGCTATCTCTCCGAACTACCGCCACCGAAGTACCCCTTCGCCATCGATTCAGCAAAGGTGGCCGAGGGCAAGACGCTGTTCGACGCCCACTGTGCCAGCTGCCACGCCGGCGAACTCACCGGCCGGCCGCTGCCGCTCGCCGAAGTCGGCACCGACCGCGGCCGCCTCGACTCCTGGAACAAGGGCGCGGCGATCAAGGCCAACCAGGTGTCAAGGAGATGGGACTCGAACGCCGCGGCCTGGTTCGAGGAAGACCTGATCGGCTACGTCACCCCCCTTCCTCGACGGCATCTGGCTGAAGGCGCCGTACCTGCACAACGGCTCGGTGCCGACGCTGCGCGATCTGTTGAACCGGCGGCACAGCGGCCGACGGTTTTCTGGCGCGGCTACGACGTCTACGACCAGACCAAGGTCGGTTTCGTGACCGATACGCCGGCGGCGCAGCGCGTCGGCACCCGGCTCGACACCCGCGGCAAGGCCGGCAGCAGCCAGGGGCATGAGTTCGGGACGGGCTTGTCAGCGGCCGACAAGGACGCGCTGGTGGAGTACTTGAAGACCTTGTGAGGCGCGGGTTTAATTGACCCTGGCCGCCTTTGCCGCTGGCGCCGCCTGCCCGGGAATGGTCAGGCGAAGGCGCTTGTCCTTTGCTCCAGCGCTGGTGACGACGCCGGCGTTGATCCTTGGTATCGCTGCCCGAGGTTGATACAACTGGTAGAATCTGGGTGACCAGCTGCACGTAGTTGCGGGTTTCGGGATAAGGCGGGATGGTGTTCTTGTACTGCTGTACGGCGCCTTCGCCGGCGTTGTACGAAGCGAGCACCAGATGTTGCTGATCTGGAAACATGCGCTGAAGGTCACGCAGGTAACGCGCACCCAGACGGATGTTGATTTCCGGGTCGGTCAGCTTCTCTTCGAGGGTCTTCTTCCTGTCGCCGCGCAAGCCATAACGCTCGGCCGTCGCCGGCATGATCTGCATCAGGCCGATGGCGCCCTTGGGGGAGATCGCTTCCGGATTGAAGCCCGACTCCGCAGCCATGACTGCCTTGAGCAAGGCGGATTCGACGGCGAAGTCCTTGCCTGCCGCTTTCAGCAGGGTTCGAACTTCTCAGGTTTGGATGCTGAGAAAAAATAGCGCGACAGTTCAGGCCTTTCCTCTTCGATGGCCAGCGCTGACGACGGCTGCAGAGCATTGCCGCGTGAAAACAACTTGTAGCGCGAATCGATCTTCTCGTGGCCAGATGCGCGACGCCCTGCTCGTCGACGTAACCATAGATACTCGCCTGGGCACTTGCGGCGACGAGGCTGAGTGAAAGCGCGAGAAGAAAACGGTTGATCTGCATGCGGTAGCTGAGCCTTTCCCGTGCCAGGTGCACGGGACGTTGGTAGGGTTGGCGCTTTACTTCCCGCCGGCACCTTGACAAGCGATCACGCTGAACACCACTCGGCGGTCGAGCGCATCGCTGGCGTCGTCGCGTCCGGTACCGACCAGCGGCTGGCTGAAGCCCATGCGCGACCGCGGCCAGCGGTCCCTTCCCTGGTCAGGGCGTGATCGGCTGAAGACGAAAGCGTCGACGTCCATGCGTGTGCGCACGCATCCGAGGCCCCGCAACTGCTGTACCTCTCATGCATGCCTGCGATGTGGCTCCGTCTCCCAGGAACCAGGTGTAGGTCAGTGGCGCTCTCGTGTGGCACCAGAGGGACAGTCTCTCACGTGAGACACGCGTCCCCATGGAACGGTACGCACACTAATTCAGCGCTGCTGCGCGCAAAGTTATAACGCAACTCACGTCATCCGTAAGAGACTGCCGCTCACAGGTGGCGAACGTCGGTTGGATGTACTGACGCCGTTCTAGTCCCCGCCGGAAAAAACTCATGGCCAGGTGCTGGGTGTCAAGTCCGAAGAACAATCCCCAATGGCTGACCCAGCGCCTGCCTCGGCCAGCGCGCTTTTGACTGGGTCACGAGCCGTAGCTACACGCACCAAGTAAGTCCACTTGAGATAATCCGCATACCTGGCAACGCCGCGGGCGGCGGCAGCGGCCTCAGACGCTCAGCGCGTCGCGCTAGGGGGCGCCGGCGCTGTTGTATGCTGAATTGCCCTTCGCTGACATTCGCGCGGGTCACAGGCCGTCCAGTGTAATCCGGCGATCGATCTGTGCGCCGCCTTGCTGCTAAGTCTCACTGGCAGGTACGGATTGCTACCAGTTCGATTACCGCGGAAAGCTCTCCTATGGCCCACGCCGGAACACTCCTGTCGCGGAAGTATGGCGTGGCGTGGTGTTTGACGGCCCGCGAATCTTTGATCGCGCCACACCCTTGCCTTGCCTCGATCTTGGCCCGTCTTGAGGTCGTTCCAGCGCCAGGCGATGCGAAAGGCCTCAAACGATTCGCTTCGCTTTCCCTTCGTGTTTACTGGCGTTAAGGGTACCGACCAGCACCAACGGCTTGCCGCCAGAGTGTTTCCGCCTGGAAGGGCTGAATATTGAACTGCGGAAAGCGGCTCCTCGCCAGCTCGCTGATGCGTTGCCCCATGGCCACCGTGGCAGTGGATTGCTCGCCGGTAACGCCATCGACCAGGGGGTCGATAACCACGTTCACCCGGTTGGCGCCCTCGGCGAGTCTGGTGTGGTAAAAAGAGCATTGGCTGCCGCCAACACGGCATCGCCATGCGGCAAGACCTTTATCGGGGCTGCCGGCGCGGCCGCGGGACCTGCCGTTGCCGATGGCGAAGTCGGCGTTGCCGAGGAGTCACCAGGGCGATGAAGCTCGCTGCAAGCGGCGAGCACCAGCGCCAGCAGGGCCAGCAGGGCCAGGGCAGGCAGCCGGACAGCGGATGTAATGGGCGGCTTCATAATCGACACTCCTTCAGTTCCGAGGGGCTTACGGGATCACCAAGGTCGCGTCGATCGCGTATCGCCGCGCAGCGTATGCTGAGCGTCGGTGAGCGCGGCTCCTTGATGCTCTGTGTTTGCCGGGTCGCGGCCGTGGCCGGCCGCGCCGTCGCTGCGGCAACGACCTTCCTGGCTCGGGCGGCGCGGCTGAGGGGGCCGTTGCCGACGGCAATGTGCCGGGAGCGGCCAACTCGGCATTGATCGGTGCGTCCACCGGCGACGATGAGCGGGGGAAGCGTCGCGGGCACAACAACTGCCTCACGGGTATCGACGAAGGGTCAGGCAAGGCGTAATGAACGATGGCCGCCGCCAGGGCCACCGCGCAAGCGACCAGAATGAAGGCCATTCGGTGGCCTCTTTCCGGCTCTCCCGGCGCTTGCCGAGTCTCTGTGGCGGTGCTTTCCCTATCCTGCCGGATGCCTGCCGGGACCTGGCTCGATGCAACCCCGACGAGCGCTTCGATGGCCACGAGCAGCTGCTGGAAGCCCGCTGCCGACGTCATTTCTCCGTCCCGCTGACGCAAGTCACAAGCCTGAATGCTGCGAAAGCCCATCGGCGGGCGAACGCTTTCGATCAACACCGGTACCAGGCGCGCCAGAGCCAGGCCTTCCTCGGCCTCTTCCTGGACCCAGGGACTCTGTATCGAGTGCGTGGACCATAACACCACCATGCAGCCCATTCCGCTGATGGCATCCTCGATCGTCTGCCGCCAGGTTTTCCCCGGCGGTATTGGGCGTCCCACCAGACCGACCAGCCACGGGCGGCCCAGCGCCGCCGCGATCTGGGCTGCCAGCGCGCGATCCTCTTCGCGGTACTGAGAAAAACGTCATTCTTCATGAGCAGCCAGTCCTGAAGACGGCAAAACAACCCTGCTGCAGATCTACCCCGCCGAGGACGAGGCAATAAAGCAGATGAAAACGCTGGAAGTGGTCAAGCGAGGACGCGCTGTGCTCACGCTTCTGGAAAGTCGAACTCCCGCGAGCAGGAATATGCCAAGACCCTCGCCCTTGGCTCCAGTTCCGCAGTAGTATGCGCCGGCGCGGGCTCGCCTGCCGTGCTGATTCCTCCGCATGGCCCAGGGCGCTCCGCAAGCGCCAGGATTTTTCAAGCATCATTCATCTCATCGCGAAATACTCCGCTGTAGAAAAAACATGCCCAGTTACCGCTATGCGTGTTCGCCTGCGGCACTGAGTTGAGAAGCTGGCCGTCACTCCTCGCCGGCCGCGAGTGCCCGGACGCCAGCGCACAGCACCTGCGCCGAAGCATGTCCGCTTTGCCGCGCTCACCGTAATCGACTGCGGGCGCCCAACGACCGGCCCTGTCCTTGGCGGAAGGTTGTGGCCACCCTGATGGCCGGGTGCCTGCCGTTTTCCAGTAGGCGGTGCGCCGTCCGTTGGCTGTCATCGGCCGCCTGGCGCGCTCGCTCGTCCGAGAGACGGGCAGCGACGACGACGCGCGACCTGCCGGCGCTGGTCGTTGAAGCCAGCGGGCACTTTCCGACCCAGGACCGGAATGAACCAAGGAGCAAGTCACCGACCCCTCCATGACTGCAAGCCGAGAGCCTTTGCGCCGCAGCAGGGACAAGCGCTGATACGCCCCAATCTCTTCCTATGATCAAGGTATCCGCCGACGAACTGGCTGCCCGGCACGTCGTTTTGCCGACCAGCTCGACGGCCCTTTCCGCCTAGCTGCCGTTACCTGCAGAATCCCGATCTGCCCATCCATCAGCGCATTCAGCAGCATCGTCACCTCGGCCGCGGTGCCACCAAACTGCTCGCAGCTGCCATATCGGCCCTCTCCAGCCCACGGCGCGCCGCGCTCTCGATCTCAAGGCGGGCGTATCACCCGCCCGGTCGCGACCTGGGTGCGCACCACGGCTGCTGGCATTCGCCATGGCCAGCTCGCGCTTCCAAGGACTCGCGATTTGTTCAGCGACGCTCCCGTCGGCCCTCATGTATCACACCCATGAAAACGCCGCGGCGCCGCCGCTTCTTTCTTTGCCCGTCACCCAGAGACGCGCATCAGCCTGGCGAAGCGCTGCTCGCCGTCCTGGGTCCACGATCTCGGTTCTTCTACATCCTAACCGGGCCGTCCAGTACCCGGATTTTGTGTGCGCGCGCCCCGGGCATGCGCTTCCTGATCATGCCTGTGCATGAATGCATCCGGCGTCTCCCGGCTCGCGCCCTCGCATGCCCCAAAAGAAAAAAAAAAAAAACAAAAAAACCGATGAGATCTCAACGCGACGATCGATCACGGATCAGCCACGGCCAGCGCTGACAGCGTCGACGGCGATACCGACCGCTGGCCGACATCGTTTAAGGTCGCAACATCCCTCGGCCCGGCACTCATTTGAATGGGCTGCATCAGGACGTCGACCCAACGCCGGCGAAACGGCAGCCGTTCTTTCGCGAGCGCTATTGCTGACGCTGCTGCCGGCGATCGAAGTCGACGCTCGAGATGCAACCATCTTTGCCAGCGTTGGTCGAGGTGGTGGCGACAGGCGACGTACGCGAAGATTGGGCGAGAATCTTGCGGCACAATAACCGTCCACTAAAAGGGACGCCAAGGACAGGGCCCAGGCAATGCGCAGCCCTCGGAAATTTTTTCTCGTGGTTCATGCTTGGAGGCCTTGTCGCTGGGCCTCGCCTGGTGTGCTGCAGCCTGGAATCGCACCTGCTGACCATCGTCGCATCCCGTGGGCCGGGCGAGCTTTCGTGACATCGGTCATTCTCGTTCTTTCCATTCGGCAGGACGCGATCACTCGACACGGCTCAATCAGCAAGAGGACATCGCACCGGTGTGCTCGGTCTTGTCGGCAAACGGTAATCTGGTTTGTCTTTGTGCCGGGCTATAGGGCTGGCAATTGGCCACCTCGCCGCTGCGCTGGGCGTGCGTGCCCTGAACGATCATCGCATCCCGTTCCGCCATATCAGCATCCTGAAGCTTGCCGCATTTGCGCCTCGGCGGCGCCTGATCGGTAAGACGATCGTCACCAGTGAAGCGCGCCCAAGCCGCCCGAGCGAGCATGCGCAAGGGCGTGGGTCGCAGCTTCGGTCGCGCGAGGCGTGAAGCCGTACCGAATAGCAGTCCCGGAGGTTCCTTGAGCCGCTGAATGCGTCCGCTTCGGCGTTAAGCGTACGCCCGGGATGGAAGCATGCTTGCCGCCAATAATCCCCCCCCCCCACTTGCACTTTCGGCGCCGCGCCCCTAAGTTTCTCGTCGCCATCACGCTCATACTCTTTTCTTTCCCCGAT
>NZ_CAJQUD010000006.1:0-408627 GCF_907163205.1 Candidatus Accumulibacter sp. ACC007
AACCCAGTCGATCCCCGTCTTGTGCACCGCCACCGCGCCGCCAACGAAGCAGACGACAATGAAACCGAGCAGCTCGAAGTCGCTCATGTACGGACGCAACAGCGGGAACGACAGCCAGCCGAAGAGTGTGCCGACAGTCCCCGGCGCCCGCGGCGACAAGCCACTGCCAAAGCCACAGGCGACCAGGTGCGCGGGATGCGCCATGAGAAATTGCACGGAAGGAGGAGCGGGGCTAGCCAAAGTGGTCGAATCCTTTGCCGTCGATGGCCATTGCCTGCCCGTCTTCGTCGAGCAGCGTCAGGCGAGTGTTCGCCGCGGCGACTATCCGGCCAAAGCGCCAGAGCGGCAGATCGAGCTCGGCGGCGAGTGCGGCAATCTCGAGTCGCCTTTCCGGCAGGGCCGAGAACACCAGTTCATAGTCGTCGCCACCAGCCAGCTGACACTGGCGCGCGAACGCCGGGTCGACTCCAGCCGGCCTTGACGGAAGCTGCGCCGCGCCGACTTCGGCGGCGACCGCCGATCGATCCAGGATGTGGCCGAGGTCGGCGAGCAAGCCATCCGAAACGTCGATGGCCGCGTGCGCCAGACGACGCAAGCGCAACTCGAGTCCCAGTTCGACGCGTGGCATGGGCTGCTGCAGTGCGGCCAGACAGCGTTTGGCGAGCGCTTCCTTGAGCTGTACGCGCCCCTGCAGACAGGCCAGCCCCATCGCCGCCAGGCCAGGCCAGCCGGAAACCCAGAGATCGTCACCCGGCAAAGCCCGATCGCGACGCAGCGCCTCGCCGGCGGGAAGTTCACCAAGCACCGTGAAACACAGGTTGAGCGGACCGCGCGTCGTATCGCCGCCGACCAGGTCGACGCCATAGCGACTGGCGCAGGCAAAGACGCCTTCCGAAAACGCCACCAGCCACTCGGCGCGCGCCTCGGGCAGGCTTCCGGCAAGCAAGGCCCAGCGTGGCTTGGCGCCCATCGCAGCGAGGTCGGAGAGGTTGACCGCCAGCGCTTTCCAGCCGAGCTGCCTGGGATCCGTGCCGGGCAGGAAATGGCTTCCTTCGACCAGCATGTCGGTGGTTATCGCCAGTTCGCAGCCCGCGGACGGCGCCAGCAGCGCGCAATCATCACCGGGGCCGAGGACCGCTTGCGGCGTCGGCCTGGAAAAGTACGTCCGGATCAGTTCAAACTCGCTGGGCATCTCCATTTCCTTGCACCTGCACGACTTGCCGGACTTGCTCGGCGACGCTGCTCAGCGTGCCTTGGCGCGAGCCGCGCGCTTGGCTTCGACCTCGGCCGGACGCAAGCGGGCAGCCAGCTTGTCGAGGACGCCGTTGACGTATTTGTGGCCGTCGGTGCCACCGTAGGCCTTGGCCAACTCGATCGACTCGTTGATGATCACCCGGTACGGGGTCTGCGGATAGTTGCTCAACTCGAAAGCGCCGGCCAGCAGGACGCTGGCTTCGATCGGCGACAACTCAGCGAAGGGACGGTCGAGATACGCCTGTAGCTGCTCCTGCAGCGCCAGGCGCTGAACGAGCACCCCGCGCAACAGCTTGACGAAAAACTCGCTGTCGGCCTTGTCGAAGCCTTCGACGTCGCCCAGGTGCGCCTCGATTGCCGCTTCGGTCGTTGCCGCTCAGCTGCCACTGGTAGAGCCCCTGCAGCGCGAATTCGCGGGCCCGGCGACGCGGCGATCGAGCGGCAGTGGCCTTGCCGTTCGTCTTGTTCGGCGACGGCCCGGCCATCACGAGCGCTCCCCGAGTACTGCCAGCAGATTGGCCATCTCGACCGCCACCTGCGCGCAGTCGGCACCCTTCTGCTGCATGCGGGCGAGCGCCTGATCGTCGTCTTCGCAGGTCAGGATTCCATTGGCGATGGGCACGCCGCTATCGAGCTGCACCTCCATCACGCCCCGGCACGAGTCGTTGGCGACGATCTCGAAGTGATAGGTTTCGCCGCGAATGACCGCGCCGAGCGCGATCAGCGCGTTCGAAATGCCCGCTTGGGCCATCGTCTGCAGCGCTAGAGGTATCTCCAGAGCACCCGGGACGGTCGCTAGCGTAATGCGGGCTTCGTCGACGCCGAGGCGCTGCAGCTCGCTGAGGCTGGCGCTGAGCAGGCCTTCCCCGATGTCCTGGCTGAAGCGACTCATGACGATGCCGATCGCCAGCCCGTCGCCATCAAGTGAAGCATCGTATTCGTGGATATTCTCGTCGCGACGCACGGGAACGGTCTTGTTACGCGTTGTCTGGGTGCTCATCAGAGCCTCTCAAGGTCGGTCAGGTTTTGCGATGTGGCCGGTCACTTCGAGATCGAAGCCGGTCATGCTCGGCATGCGCCGTGGACTGGCAAGTAGTTTCATTTTTCCCACCCCGAGATCGCGCAGAATCTGCGCCCCGATACCGTAGATGCGCGGGTCCCAACGGGCGGCCGGACGTTTGCTGGCCACAGGCTCACGGAGCATGGCGAGAATGTCCTGACCGCTCTCCGGCCGATGCAGCAAGACGATTACACCCGCCCTTGCCCGCGCCAGCGCCGCCTGTGCCACGTCGAGTGAAAAAGTATGCCGATCCCGCCCGGATCGAGGAAATCGACCACCGAGAGCGGCTCGTGCACGCGCACCACCGTTTCCTGTCGGGGCAGATCTCGCCCTTGGTGAGCACCAGGTGCACCTCGTTCGAGGTGCAATCCGTGTACGCGTGCAGCATGAACTCGCCGTGCGCGGACTGCACCGGCTTCGACAGCGTACGCTCGACCAGCGTCTCGTGCTGGCTGCGGTAGTGAATGAGATCGGCGATGGTGCCAATCTTGAGGCCATGCTGGCGAGCGAAGTCAACCAGGTCGTGCAGACGGGCCATGCTGCCATCCTCGTTGAGGATTTCGCAAATCACCGCCGCCGGCTCAAGCCCGGCGAGCAGCGCCAGATCACAGCCGGCTTCGGTATGGCCAGCGCGCACCAGGACCCCCCCCGCGCGCGCCATGATCGGAAAGACATGTCCGGGCTGGACGATGTCGGCAGGCCCCGCGTTGCGTGCCACCGCCGCCTTGATGGTCAGCGCGCGGTCCTGCGCCGAGATGCCCGTGGTCACCCCTTCGGCGGCTTCGATCGAAACCGTGAAGGCCGTGCTGTAGGGGCTCTTGTTGTCACGCGCCATCTGCGTCAGGCCCAGTTGCCGACAACGCGCCTCGGTCAGCGTCAGGCAGATCAACCCGCGCCCAAAGCGGGCCATGAAGTTGATCGCCTCCGGAGTCACATGTTCGGCGGCGAGAATCAGATCGCCCTCGTTCTCACGGTCTTCTTCGTCAACCAGGACGACCATCCGTCCGGCACGCATTTCGACAATGACTTCTTCGATCGGTGAAACATCGGTCGAAGTGCTCTGTGGTGACATTCTCTACATCCTCCGCGGCGGGCATGCGCGCAATTGAGCCCGCGCCCACTGGCGACAAGCCACGCCTTGACTGGTCAAGCCGCATCGTTCCCGAACCCGGCATTCTCTCAGTTTCCCGGCTCCACCGCCATGCGGAGATAAAGCCCCTGGCGCTTTCGCCGCCACTCGCCGCCCGCCACTCGCCGCCCGGCAATCGCTTCGTGGCCAAGGCGGCCAGGTGGGCCAGGGCGGCGATCAACGCCATTCGCCGAGCACCCTGGCCGCAAGCGCGCGGCCAAGCGATCACCCAATCAGTCAATTATTCGTTTTATCATGGTCGCCAGCGAGGGCACAACGCCATCGGCTGATCAATTGAATCGTGACTGGGTGTGCGTCGGCACATTCCGACGAGGGTGAATGCCAAGAAGGCGAAGGATCAGTTCAATGTCCATCAATGAGAGCTTGCTGTTGGTCGCCGCGATAGTGATCGTGTCGTTTTTCGCGTTGCGCGCCTTCAGGACTCGTCGTTCAGCAGACGATCAAGAAGAGCGGGAAGCCACTGAAGAGGCTGCCCGCGCCGCCGCCGAGCGCAAGGCCGCCGAGGAAGCCGCGCACGCCGCAGCCCAACGCCAGGCCGCCGAGGAAGCCGCGCACGCCGCAGCCAACGCCAGGCCGCCGAGGAAGCCGAGCGTGCCGCCGCCGAGCGCAAGGCCGCCGAGGAAGCCGAGCGTGCCGCCGCCGAGCGCAAGGCCGCCGAGGAAGCCGAGCGTGCCGCCGCCGAGCGCATGGCCGCCGAGGAAGCCGAGCGCGCCGCCGCCGAGCGCAAGGCCGCCGAGGAAGCCAAGCGCGCCGCCGCCGAGCGCAAGGCCGCCGAGGAAGCCGAGCGTGCCGCCGCCGAGCGCAAGGCCGCCGAGGAAGCCAAGCGCGCCGCCGCCGAGGAAGCTGCGCAAGTCGAAGCGGACCGCAAGGCCGTTGAGGAAGCCCTGCGTGCGGAAGAAGAAGAGTGCCTGGCCGTTGCCGAAGCCATTGCTCGCGAAACCGAGCGCCAGGCAGCCGAGGAAGCGCAGCGGCTGGCCGCGGCCAGCGCCCCGCCGGTGGCGCCAGCAAAAGCCAGGACGCCAGAAGAAACGGTGGTGATGATCGCTGACGATTCCAAGGTAGTGCGCGTCAAGACCGGCCGCCTGCTCGGCACCCAGCGCTACCAGGTCGTCATGGCTGAAGACGGACTGGACGCGGCCCAGCAAATCAAGGCCGCCTTGCCGGACGTACTGATTACCGACGTTGATATGCCCGGCATGAGCGGCTTGCAGCTGACACGACAGCTGCGTGCCAATGCCGCCACCGCGCGCCTGCCGATCATCATGGTCACTTCGGACAGTGAGCAGTTGCGTGGTGAAGCCGACGCCGCGGGCGTAGACGTACTGCTCGGCAAACCCTACCCCGAGGAGCAGCTGATCGCCCACATCCAGCGCCTGGCCAACAGCCAGGGCAGCGCTTGAGCCCGCGTTCAGCGAACGCCGGCGTCATGGAGAGCGCGCCTCGCACCGATCACCCGGAAAAGCATGGGCAACGAAACCCCACGCTTGCCGAGTTCGTGATCGTTTGCCTGTGCGCCGAATGGTGCGGCGTTTGCCGCGAGTACCGGGAAGGCTTCGCGGCGCTCGCCCGCCAGTTCCCGGAGGCCGGATTTCACTGGCTGGATATCGAGGAACACGCCGACAACCTGGGCGACATCGACGTGGAAAACTTCCCAACGCTACTCATCAAGCGTCGCAACCTGGTCCTCTTCTACGGCATCATGCTGCCGACACCGAGTCACCTGAAACGCACGCTCGAGGCTTTCCTGGAACAAAGCAGCGAAGAAAGTGAGGAATACGCATTCTCCAGCGTCGACCGTCACGGCTGGCAGGACGACCCGGACCTGCGCCACCTCGATGCCGCTTGCCTGGGAAGACTCTGTCCCCAGGACTGAGCGGGTGCAGCAGCGCGATAGCGCAGCTACATGGCGACCAGCACTCCCTGCTCGTCGCGTAGCGTGCCCACGCGGATCAGGTCGCGAGCCAGGCGGTGCGCCAGCACCTCGTTGCTGAGGTTCAGGTAGCGCGCGTTGACGCTCTGGCAAAAACTCAGGCGCGCAAGAAAAACGGGCAGATCGGCGCGCGGCAGCTGCCGTCTTTCCAGCAAGGCAAAAGCAAGAATCACCTTGAGCGCGTGCCAGACGAGCAGATCGATGTCGTGTTCGAACGCAGCCAGCCGCCGATACGCCCGCTCGAAAGCATCTTCGACGTCGACGAAAGGCGCGCCATGACCGGGGATCACCACTTCGACCGGCAGGCGAGCAAGCACATCGAGCGTTTCACGCGCCGCCTTGAGGCCACCAGCACCTTCCGGATGGCCAAGAAGTTCCGAAAAAATGACCCCGAAGCCATTGCGCCACAGCGCATCACCGGAGATCAGGATACGCCGTTCGGGGTTGTGATAGGCGAGGGCGTCCATGTCGTGACCGGGAACCGCGATCGCCCGCCAGTTGAGACCGCCGAGCTCGATTTCATCGCCAGCGGCAAGCGTCGCATCGTGGCGAAAGCGGGCGGCGGACTGACCAAGCGGTGAAAGCAGCAGCGCCTCTTCGTCCCACTCGGCGATCGTCGCGTCGATTCCGTGCGGAACGACGACCTGGCAGCCAAAAGCCTCGACCAGCGCGGCGTTGCCTCCGATATGGTCAGAATGCGAATGGGTGTTCAGCAAGCGCGTCAGGCGACGACCAGCCAGCGCGTGTTCGAGCAAGGCAAGCGTCTGGCCGGCCTGCGTGACGTAACCGCTATCGATCAGTGCCGCCCGCTCGCCTTCGAGGAAAACGATGTTGTTCGACGACAGCCAGCCGCGTTCAAGAACCAGGAGGTTGTCGGGCAACATCAGGACTTGTCGGGGGAATCGCCGTTCAGTCCCTCATCGACGACCCGCAGCGGCTGCACCTCTTCGACGACGATCCCCTGCGCGGCGTCTGACACCGGCTCGGGCGGGCGCCCGCAGCCAAGGCAGTAACCCGAATCCGGGTCGAACATGCAGACCCCGACACAGAGATAGTCGTCTTCAGTCTCGCTCATGGGCGCTGGCCATGAGCAATGAATTCGCAGCGAACCGGTCCGTGTTTCATTTGCCCACTCCTCGCTTGTCTCGCCGCCGGTCAGCGCTCACAGTCGCCACGAAACTCCCCTCCCGACGCACAGCCGGCGGGGTCGTGCTCAACGCGGCGACGCTCTACAGCGACCAGGATTCTCAGGCGCTGCTCGTCCGGGGCGCGGCTCCAGACGGCAATCTCTTCGATCGTCCGGAAGCAGCCGAGACAGAAGCCGCCGTCGTCGTCCATCTTGCAGACGTTGATGCACGGCGACGCGACGCTTTGCGCCTGCACTTGACTCACGGCCATTTCCTCCACATCAAAAGCCTTGCCCCTGCCTTTAGCCCGTGCGCTGGCGCGCACGCAGCGCGCGCGCGGCCTTTGACGCCGGTTCGCGGCCCAGGTGACTGGCTATGAACTGGCCGGCAGCGAGCAACTTGCCCATGTCGACACCGCTTTCGACGGCCAGCCCCTGGAGCAGATAAACGACGTCTTCCGTCGCTACGTTGCCACTCGCCCCGGTGGCATAGGGGCAGCCACCGAGACCGGCGATCGAGCTGTCGAAAACCGCCATGCCCATCTGCAGCGAAGCGTAGATATTGGCAATCGCCATCCCGTAGGTATCGTGATAATGACCCGCCAGGCGCTTGATCGGCACCACCGTCGCACAGGCTTCGAGCATCTTGGTGATCGACGCCGGCGTTCCGGCGCCGATGGTGTCGCCGAGCGAGACCTCGTAGCAACCCATCTCGAAAAGCTGCCGGGCGACCCAGGCGGCACGTCGCGGATCAACCGGGCCTTCGTAAGGGCAGGCGACGACACAGGAAACATAGCCCCGCACGCGGATCTCGAGGGCGCTGGCGGCGTCGACGACGGCGGCGAAGCGCTTCAGGCTTTCGGCGATACTGCAGTTGATGTTCTTCTCCGAGAACGCTTCCGAAGCGGCGCCAAAAATCGCCACCTCCTGCGCGCCAGCCTCGATGGCCGCGTCGAAGCCCTTGAGATTGGGCGTCAGTACCGGGTACGCTACCTGCGGCCGGCGACGCGGACTGGACAACACCGCGCGCAGGACTTCGGCGCTGTCGGCCATTTGCGGCACCCACTTCGGCGACACGAACGAGGTCGCCTCGATGGTCGACAGCCCGGCATCGGCGAGACGTTCGATCAATTCGATCTTGATCGCCGCCGGAACAATCTGCGCCTCGTTCTGCAAGCCATCGCGGGGACCGACTTCGACCAGTTTGACCTGTTTCGGCAACGCCATTTCATTTCTCCGCGGCAAAGTCGACCAGTTCGGCACCATCGGCAACCTGATCGCCGGCAGCGTAGCAGAAGGCCTTGACGATGCCATTCTTCGGCGCGGTGATCGTATGTTCCATCTTCATCGCTTCGAGAATCAGCAGCGGCGCACCTTTTTCCACCTGCTGGCCGACCGCTGCCAGCAAGGCGACAACTTTGCCCGGCATCGGCGCCGTCAGGCCCCCGCCGTGCGTACCGCCAGCCTCGACCAGGTGCAGCGGATCGTCGCGCAGGATCAGGTAGTTGCTGCCATGCAGGAAGACATACCGCTTCTGCTCCTGCTTCTCATTGACAGCGACGACGCTGGCCACCAGGCGACGATCGTCGAGTTCGACGGCAAGCTGGCCGGCAAAACGTCCGCTCTCGAGAACCCGACCGCGGGCAAGCACCGACTCGCCAGCCAGCGTCAGGCGCCAGCCATCGACCTCGTAGTCAACCGCCACTTCGAACACTGCTTCGCCACTGCGATAGGTGAGCGTGCGTCGCGACTGAATGTTCAGGCGCCAGCCGTCGTGCGAACTCCACGGCGACCAGGGGTCGCCCGAATGGCTGGCCCTGCTGAGCGCCGCCGCCTGCTCGCGCAGCAAACCGGCGACCGCGGCGACGAAAAAGACATTGCGCGGCGGTTCGCTGTGGGCCGGAAAGAGGAACTCGCGGCTGCGCTCGATGAGGCCGGTATCGAGATCGGCGTCGGCAAAAGCCGGACAGACCACCAAGCGTGACAGGAAGGCGACGTTGGTGCTGACGCCGACGATGCGGTAGTCGGCCAGCGCCTGCCACATGCGCGCCAAGGCCGCGTCACGGTCCACGTCCCAAACGACGAGTTTGGCGATCATCGGGTCGTAGAACGGCGTGATTTCGTCGCCCTGTTCGATGCCCGTGTCAACGCGCACGTTGAGGCTTTCGGCCGGCGGCGAGAGATGTACCAGCCGCCCGGTCGACGGCAGGAAATCCTGCTCGGGGTTCTCGGCATAGATCCGCGCCTCGAGCGCGTGCCCACGGATTTCCAGTTGCTCCTGGCGTAGCGGCAGGGCTTCGCCGCTGGCCACGCGCAGCTGCCACTCGACGAGATCCTGCCCGGAAATCATTTCGGTGACCGGGTGCTCGACCTGCAGGCGGGTGTTCATTTCCATGAAATAGAAGCTTCCATCAGCCACGAAAGTGTCGCTGGCGATGAACTCCACCGTGCCCGCGCCGACATAACCGACCGCGCGCGCGGCGTCGACGGCCGCCTTGCCCATCGCCGTGCGCCGTGCGCTCGTCATTCCCGGAGCCGGTGCTTCCTCGAGAACTTTCTGATGACGGCGCTGCACCGAGCAGTCACGTTCGAAAAGATGAACGCAATTGCCGCGCGTATCGGCGAAGATCTGGAATTCGATATGCCGCGAACGGCTAAGATACTTCTCGATCAGCACCTTGTCGTCGCCGAACGACGAGAGCGCCTCGCGCTGGCACGACGCCAGCGCGGCGGCAAAATCCTCGCCACGCTCGACCAGGCGCATTCCCTTGCCGCCGCCCCCGGCCGCTGCCTTGATCAGCACCGGATAGCCGATCGCGTCGGCTTTTACCCGCAGCAGCTCCGCCTCCTGGTCGTCGCCGTGGTAGCCGGGCGTCACCGGGACGCCGGCAGCGCTCATGATCGCCTTGGCCGCCGACTTCGAACCCATGGCGCGGATCGCTGCTGCTGGCGGCCCAATGAAGACGATCCCCGCGGCAGCGCAGGCGTCGGCAAAGACGTCGTTCTCGGACAGAAAGCCGTAGCCGGGATGGATCGCCTGCGCACCGGTTCGGCGGGCGGCAGCAAGAATTCGCTCGCCGACCAGGTACGACTCGCGGACGGCAGCGGGACCGATGCACACCGCCTCGTCAGCCAGGCGCACGTGGCGGGCGTTGGCGTCGGCCTCCGAATAGACGGCCACCGTACGCACGCCCATGCGCCGCGCGGTCTTGATCACACGGCAGGCGATCTCGCCGCGATTGGCTATCAGAATCTTTGTAAACATCGGAGCACCTTTCGCCTCCACGCCGCCAGTGCGCCGTGAATGTCGAGTCAATGGTTCAACAGCGGCAAGCCGCAGGGCAATGCATTTTGATGGCGGTGCGTCGTTCTCCGGCTGGCCACTCCGCGCATCACTCCAGCAGCCAGTTCGGCCGCCGCTTTTCGAGGAAAGCGGCCAGACCTTCCTGGCCTTCCGGACTGCTGCGCACGCGGGTAATGCGTTGTGCCGTTTCGGCGATCGTCTGCTCGTCGATCGGCTGCCCGACGACGACGCGGAGCAGCGCCTTGCACTCGGCCTGCGCGCTCGGGCCGTTGGCCAGCAGGCTGTCGACGATTTCGCCAATCGCCTCGTCGAGTTGTTCCTCGCCAGGAACGATCTCGTGCAGCAAGCCGATCCGGTAAGCTTCTGCAGCCGAGAAGCGCTCGGCGGTCAGCATGTAGCGCCGACTGTAGCGCTCGCCGATGGCCGCCAGGACGTAGGGACTGATCAGCGCCGGAATGATCCCCAGTTTCACTTCGCTGAGCGAGAAGATGGCGTCGTAGGTACCCACGGCGATATCGCAAGCGGCGATCAGGCCGACGCCACCGCCGTAGGCAGGTCCCTGGACGCGTGCAATCGTCGGCTTCGAGAGTTCGTTGAGCGTCGACAGGAGCTCGGCCAGGCGATTCGCGTCGCGCAGGTTTTCCTCCTCCGAGTAGCCGGCAGCGGCGCGCATCCAGTTCAGGTCGGCGCCGGCGCAGAAGCTCTTGCCGGTAGACGAGAGGACGACGACGCGGACATCGGCGTCGGCGTCGAGTTCTCGCAAACCGGCAGTGATCTCGGCGATCAGTTGCGCGTCGAAAGCGTTGTGGCGCTGTGCCTTGTTCAGCGTCAGGATGCCGACACCGGCGTCGACCTCGGTCACTATTGCTTGGTAGTCGCTCATCAAAACCTCGCTCACATCCGAAAAATGCCGAACTTCGTCGCTTCGGCTGCGGCGTTCATCGCTGCCGAGAGGCCGAGTCCGAGAACCCGCCGGGTGTCGGCGGGGTCGATCACGCCATCGTCCCAGAGGCGGGCGCTGGCGTAATAGGGATGACCCTGGACCTCGTACTGGGCGCGGATCGGCGCCTTGAATGCTTCTTCGTCCGCAGCGCTCCACGACTTGCCGGCGGCTTCGATGCCGTCGCGCCTGACCGTTGCCAGAACAGCCGCCGCCTGCTCGCCACCCATCACCGAAATGCGCGCATTCGGCCACATCCACATGAAACGCGGCGAGTAGGCACGACCGCACATGCCGTAATTGCCGGCACCGAAAGAACCGCCGATGACCACCGTGAATTTCGGCACCTTGGCACAGGCGACGGCGGTGACCATCTTCGCACCGTCGCGAGCAATGCCGCCGTTCTCGTACTTGCGACCGACCATGAAGCCGGTGATGTTCTGCAGGAAAAGCAGCGGAATGCCGCGCTGCGCGCAGAGTTCGACGAAATGGGCGGCTTTCAGCGACGATTCCGAAAACAAGATGCCATTGTTGGCGACAATTCCGACCGGATAGCCCCAGACGCGCGCAAAGCCGCAGACGATGGTCGTTCCGTAACGCGCCTTGAACTCGTCGAAGTCCGAGCCATCGACGATGCGCGCGATGATCTCGCGCACGTCGAAAGGCTTCTTGCTATCGCTCGGGATCACTCCGTACAACTCGTCGGCCGCGTACAGCGGCGCACGCGGCTCGCTCAGAGCAAGCGGCGGGCGCTTGCGCCAGTTGAGATTGCCGACGATGCGGCGAGCAATCGCCAGCGCGTGCGCGTCGTTTTCGGCGTAGTGGTCGGCGACACCCGAGACGCGCGTATGCACGTCGGCGCCACCCAGATCCTCGGCGCTCACCACTTCTCCGGTCGCCGCCTTGACCAGCGGCGGCCCGCCGAGAAAGATCGTTCCCTGATCCTTGACGATGATCGATTCGTCGGACATTGCCGGCACATAGGCCCCGCCCGCGGTGCATGAGCCCATCACCGCTGCGATCTGCGGGATACCCGCCGCCGAAAGATTGGCCTGGTTGTAGAAGATGCGGCCGAAATGCTCCTTGTCCGGAAAGACGTCCTCCTGCATGGGCAGGAAAGCGCCGCCCGAGTCGACCAGGTAGATGCATGGCAAGCGGTTCTCGCCGGCGATCTCCTGCGCGCGCAGGTGTTTCTTGACGGTCAGCGGGTAGTAGGTACCCCCTTTCACCGTCGCGTCGTTGGCAACGATCATGCACTCGATGCCGTTCACCCGCCCGATACCGGTGATCAGCGACGCCGCCGGCACCTCGAAGGGATTCTCCGCGCTGCCGCCATACATGCCGTAGGCGGCCAGCTGCGATAGTTCGACAAAGGGCGAGCCGGGGTCGATCAGGGCGTTGACGCGCTCGCGTGGCAGCAGCTTGCCGCGCGCCAGATGTTTCTGGCGCGCGCTTTCAGGCCCCCCGAGGGCGATGCGCGCGACGGTGGCACGCAGATCGGCAACGACCGCACGCATGGCCTCGCCGTTGGCCTTGAATTCGGCACTCCGCGCGTTGAGCTGGGTTTGCAGTACGGGCATCAGAAACCTCCAGAGGTCAGCCAGCGATCGAGCTGTGGCAGCCGGTCAACACCGAAAAACGGCTCGCCGTCGACGATCATGTACGGCGAACCAAAAACACCCCTGGCGAGCGCCGCGTCGCCTTCGTCTTTCAGCCGCTGCTTGAGTTCGGGGCCGTTCAGCGCGACAGACAGGGAGTCGCGATCGGCTCCGTGCCGCGCCGCCAGTTCGAGGACCACGTCCAGGTCGGAGATGTCGCGCCCCTCGGCGTAGAACGCGCGGAAAAGCGAGTGCGCGAAGGCCCGCGCCGTTGCACAGTCCTGATCGTCCAGCCAGTAATAGGCGCGCGCCGCGTGCTGGGTAGCGAGCGGAAACTTCGCCGGATGGCGGTAATGCACAGAGAGGAAGCGCGCCGAGCGCGAGAAGTCGTGCACCGAGTACTCGCCCTTGAGCGGCACCAGCGTCAAGGGCGCGGCGCCGGTGTGCTTGAACACCACGCCGAGCAGAATCGGCCGCCATCTGACCTGGCGCCCGTGGCTCCTGGCGAGTTCGTCGATCTTCTCGGAGGCCAGGTAGCCATACGGCGACGAGAAGTCGAAGTAGAAATCGATGGGTTCCGGCATGGCTTGGTCTTCCCGATGAGTGGATGTGTTGACGATTCAGGCGCAAAGCCCGGGGGAAGCGACTTCGCTACGGACCGATATCAGCCAAGCAGTTTGTCGTGGTCGGCATGGGTACCTATCCAGATGCAAAGGAAACCGCCCGCAAGCGGTATGGCGAGCGGACCTTGAGCCAGGCGGGGTCCGCCTCCGGCCGCAGCGCGTGGCGGCTCATGTCAGGCGTCGGCAACGGCGCGGCCGATGACCAGCCGCTGGATGTCGTTGGCGCCCTCGTAAATCTGGCAGACGCGGACGTCGCGGTAGATCCGCTCGACCGGGAAATCGCTGACGTAGCCATAACCGCCGAGAATCTGGATGGCGTCCGAACAGACCTTCTCGGCCATTTCGGAGGCGAACATCTTGGCCATCGACGCCTCCTTGAGGCAGGGCTTGCCGGCATCCTTGAAAGTTGCGGCGCGCCAGACCATCAGCCGCGCGGCGTCGATCTGGGTGGCCATGTCGGCAAGGCGGAAGCTGACCGCCTGGTGTTCGATGATCGGCTTGCCGAAGGTTTCGCGGTCCTTGGCGTACTGCACCGCGCATTCGAAGGCGGCGCGCGCCATGCCGACCGACTGCGCGGCGATGCCGATGCGGCCGGCTTCGAGGTTCGACAGGGCAATACGGTAGCCGTCGCCTTCCTGGCCGAGCAGGCAGGACGCCGGAACACGGCAGTCTTCGAACAGGATCTGGGCAGTATCCGAAGCACGCTGTCCCATCTTTTCCTCGATGCGCGCAACGATATAGCCGGGGGTGTCGGTGGGCACCAGGAAACACGAGATGCCTTTCTTGCCCGCAGCCTTGTCGGTCACCGCGAAGACGATCGCCACCTGGCCGTATTTGCCGGTGGTGATGAACTGCTTGACGCCATTGAGGACGAAATGGTCGCCGTCGCGGTCGGCACGGGTAGTGATCGCTGCGGCGTCGGACCCGGTGTGCGGTTCGGTCAGGCAGAAGCAGCCGAGTTTCTCGCCGCTGGCCAGCGGTTTGAGCCAGGTTTCCTTCTGCTCGTCGGAGCCGTACTTCATGGTGATCCCGCAGGCCAGCGAGTTCTGGACGCTGACGATGGTCGAGGTGGCGCCATCACCGGCAGCGATTTCCTCGATCACCAGCACCAGCGACATGTAGTCCATGCCGGCACCGCCCCACTCCTCGGGAACCACCATTCCGAGCGCGCCAAGTTCGCCGAGTTCGCGTAAGGCCTCAGCCGGAAACGTGTGATTGCGGTCCCATTCGCCGGCGAAGGGGGCCAGACGCTCGCGCGCGAATTCACGCAGCGAGTCACGAATCATTTCCTGTTCCTGAGTCAGAATCATGCAGCTTTCTCCTTGAGGTTCGCACCGGACGCAAGTTTCACGCCGGCGCGATTGGTAATGTAGACGCCGGCAATCACCAGGGCGCCGCCGCTCAGCACGGCCAGCCCGAGCCGCTCTCCGAGCAGCACGGCACCAAGGATGACGGCGCTGACCGGCACCAGATTGATGAACGCCGCCGAACGCGTGGCGCCGATGCGCTGTACGGCCTCGGCGTACCAGGTGAAAGCCAGGGCGGTGCCGAAAAGTCCGAGGAAAACGATTGCGCTCCAGCCACGCCAGGTCGTTTCTGACAGCGAAAAGAGCGAACCCTGCAGCAGGGCCGCGCCGGTCAGCATCAACCAGCCGGTGACACTGGCGCCGAAAGTCATCGCCAGCGGCGAGAGCGAGCGGGTACCGCGCCGCCCGAGGAAGGTGTAGATCGTCCACATCACGGCGCAGCCGATGATCAGCCATTCGCCGAGCCCCACCTCGCCGGCGAGCAGCAGAGAGGGATGGCCATTGGTGACCACCAGCAGGCAGCCGAAGGCAGCCAGGCCGATGCCGAGCGCCTTGGTCGGCGACATCGGCGCGCCGAACAGCAGCCAGTCGCTGGCGGCGATCAGCGCCGGCGTCAGCGCCACGACCAGCGCACCACGGCCGGCCTGAATCATCGTCATGCCGTAGAGAAAGCAGACGTTGTAAAGGAAGATACCGGTGGCGCCGAGCGCGGTGAGCGTCAGCCACTCGCCGAGCGACCACCGCGGCCAGCCTTCGCGAACGACCAGCAAGGCGCCGAGAACCAGCGCCGCGAGCAGGAAGCGCCAGCTGGCCACGGCCAGCGGCGCCGCTTCGCTGACCGCGATGCGCGCGGCGACCCACGTCGCCCCCCACAGCGCCGCCGTGGAAATCAGCTTGAAATAGGTCGCCGGCGACGCAGAAATCCGCTCCCGGGTAAGTGACAAGTGAGCCGTCACGTCAGCCCTGCAAGGCTTCGAGTGCCGTCAGATAGGTGGGCAGCAGGTCTTCCTGGCGGTGCACGGTAAACCCGAGGTCGCGCATCAGACCGTCCTTGAGGCCGTAGATCCAGCCGTGCACGGTCAGCGGCTGGCCACGCTGCCAGGCATCCTGGACGACGAAGGTCTGGCAGACGTTGGCCACCTGTTCGAGGACGTTGAGCTCGCACAGGCGGTCATGTCGCTGCTCGGGCGGCAGGCTGTCGACGCGCGCCAGATGCTTGTCGTGCACGTCTCGCACGTGCCGCAGCCAGATGTCGACCAGGCCGACGCGGTCACGATTGAGCGCCGCCTTCACCCCCCCGCAACCGTAATGGCCGACGACCATTACGTGCCGCACCTTGAGCGCATCGACCGCGAACTGTATCACCGACAGGCAGTTGAGATCGGTATGCACGACGACGTTGGCGACGTTGCGATGCACGAAGATCTCGCCCGGCAGCAGGCCGACGATCTCGTTCGCCGGCACCCGCGAATCGGAACAGCCGATCCACAGATACTCTGGCGTCTGCAGCCGCGACAGGCGCATGAAATACTCGGCGTCGCTTTCCTGCATGCGATTCGACCAGGCGCGGTTGAAGTCGAAGAGGTGAAAGAGGTTTTCGTTGGCCACTTCCTCCTCGGTCCAGTTCTGCAGATCGAGGGCGAGAAACATGGTCCCCTCGATCGGCGTCTGGTAGTACGCGGGCGCTTCGTGAAAACCCAATTCACGATACAGGCGGACGGCGACGCGCATCGCCGGCAGGGTGTCGAGCAGCAGCCGCTTGTAACCGATATCCTTGGCCGCCTTGATCGCCGCCAGCGCCAGCTCGAGACCGACGCCACCACCGCGCTGCCCGGGCTCGACGTACAGGCGCTTCATTTCGCAGAGACCCGCGGACAGCGGCCGGATGCCGACGCAGCCCGCCGGCTGGCCGTCGCGCTCGGCGTAGAACAAGCGACCCGATGGGGCCGCATAGGCGCCCGGCAGCGACGCCATTTCCTCCTCGAAACCCTGGAATGACAGATCGACGCCCAGCCAGGCGGCATAGTTGCGGAAGAACTGGCGAACGTGTTCGACAGCAGCGCTGTCGTCGGCGGTAAGGTTGCGCAGGATGGTGGTCATGATCTTCCCGAAAGCTGCGGACAAGGGCTGCAGAATAGCTGCTGGAAACGCGCTACGCCGTGGCGGCAGGCATGTTCCCGCGCAGCGGCGTAACGCTCAGTGTAGGGCGCATGGCGCCTCAGAGCGTGTCGGCGAACAGTTCGCGACCAATCAGCATACGGCGGATTTCCGAAGTACCGGCGCCGATTTCGTAAAGCTTCGCGTCGCGCCACAGCCTGCCGGCCGGATACTCGTTGATGTAGCCGTTGCCGCCGAGCGTCTGGATGGTCTCGCCGGCCATCCAGGTTGCCTTTTCGGCGGCGTAGAGAATCGCGCCTGCGGCGTCCTTGCGCGTCGTTTCGCCGCGATCGCAAGCCTGGCCCACGGCATAGACGTAGGCCCGGCAGACGTTGAAGGTGGTGTACATGTCGGCGACCTTGCCCTGCATCAACTGGAACTCGCCGATCGCCTGCCCGAACTGCTGGCGGTCGTGCAGGTAGGGCAGCACCAGGTCCATCGCCGCGGCCATGATCCCCAGCGGCCCGCCGGCGAGCACCGCGCGCTCGTAATCGAGGCCGCTCATGAGCACGCGCACGCCGCCGTTGACCTGGCCAAGGACGTTGTCCAGCGGCACTTCGCAGTCGTCGAAGAACAGCGGGTAGGTGTTCGAGCCGCGCATGCCGAGCTTGTCGAGCTTCGAGCCGCAGGAGAAGCCCTTCATTCCCTTCTCGACGATCAGCGCGGTGATTCCCTTCGCCCCGGCGTTGATGTCGGTCTTCGCGTAAACCACCAGGGTGTCGGCGTCACCGCCGTTGGTGATCCACATCTTGCCGCCGTTGAGCACAAGGTGGTCACCCCTGGCTTCGGCGCGCAGCTTCATGCTCACCACATCGGAACCGGCATTCGCTTCGGACATCGCCAGCGCGCCGACGTGCTCGCCGGAAATCAGCTTCGGCAAATACCTGGCCTTCTGCGCTGCGTTGCCGTTGCGCCCGATCTGGTTGACGCAAAGGTTGGAGTGCGCGCCATACGAGAGTCCGACGCTCGCCGACGCCCGCGAAACCTCTTCCATGGCGATGATGTGCGCCAGGTAGCCGAGCCCGGTTCCGCCGTACTCCTCGTCGGCGGTCATCCCGAGCAACCCCATGTCGCCGAACTTGCGCCACAGATCGGCGGGAAACAGGTTGTCGCGATCGATGGCCTCGGCACGCGGTGCGATTTCGGCAGCAGCAAAGCCGCGAATGCTTTCCCGCAGCATGTCGATCGTTTCGCCGTGGGCAAAGTTGAGGCTCGGATATTCCATGTCTCTCGCTCCTTGGGTGGGCTGGGGCAGGTACTAGCGCGGATGCTCTTTCTTGCCGTGCACGGTCATGATCGTCTGCTGCATCAAGGCACACATGCTCTTGCGGCCATGCTGAACGGCAAACACTTCGGCGCGGGTGACGATCAGCGTCCGCCCGTAGCGGAGTACCGACCCCTCGGCAATCAGCAGATCGCCCTCGGCCGGCGCGAGCAGGTTGAGCTTGTACTCGACGGTCAGCACGCCCGTCTCCGGCGCGGTCAGCGTACTGGCGGCGTAACCGGCCGCCGAGTCGGCGATCATGCCCACCACTCCGCCATGGATGTAGCCATGCTGCTGCGTGATTTCGGCTTTATGCGGCAAATGGATCTCGGTGTACCCGGGCTCGACCACCGCCATGCGGGCGCCAATCAGCGCCATCGCCTGCTGGCGATCGAAGCTGGCGCGGACACGTTCGGCAAAATCGGAATCCTGAGCTTTGTGCATGACCGCCATTTAAGGTTACGTTGACGTAAACGTCAACCATTTTCGCGCGGCGCGCTCACGCCACCTTGTCGGCTTTCGCCGCTTTGTTGGCCGCTTGCTTGGTCGCATCCTCGACCGTCTTGCCGGTCCCGTTGCTGGCCACCTTATTGACCGTCTCGCTCGCCGCGCGGGTCAGCAACAGTTGCCGGCATTGCTGTTCGAAGTTGCAGACTTCCTGCAGCACCGCCTCGATGTCCTCGCGTTGCTGCAACAAGGCTTCCTTGCGCTGCTGCAGGCCGTTCAGGAACTCCGACAACTGCGTGTTCTTGTCGCGCGCACGGTCGTACATACCGATCAGGTAGGAGATTTCGACCAGACTGAAGCCCAGCCGCTTGCCGCGCAGGGCAAGCTTCAGACGCGTACGGTCACGGCGCGTGAACACGCGCGTCCGACCTTCGCGCATTGGCGAGAGCAGACCCTGATCCTCGTAGAAACGGATCGTTCGTGGCGTGATGTGAAACTCTCGCGCCAGATCGGAAATGCTGAAGGTCGTCGCTTGCTGATCCACTGCAGGGCTGTCCGGAGTCTGATCACGTGTAGAATGCTTCGCTGCAGAGGCCATCAGGGGCCAGCCTCCTGAGCGGCCAAGTTTATAGATTCCGGACGTTTTTACAATCCACCGCCCAATGCTCCCCGACTACCCTTTTGCCACCCCCCCGGCCGCCGGAGAAACCTTCGCGGTCGCTCCCGGCATCCACTGGTTGCGCATGCCGCTGCCCTTCGCGCTGAATCACATCAACCTCTGGTTGCTCGAGGACGACGACGGCTGGACGATTGTCGATACCGGTTTTGCGCTCGACACGGTCAAGGCCTGCTGGCAAACGATCCTTTCCCGGCTGAGCGCGAGCGAACGTGGCGGGCGAATCGTGCGCATCATCGTCACCCACTTTCACCCCGATCACCTCGGCCTCGCCGCCTGGCTGCAGGAACAGACCGGCGCGCCGGTGTGCATGACGCTGGGCGAGTATCTGACCGCGCACGCGGTCTGGCACGAAATCGGCGGGCACGGCAATCAGCCGATGCTGCGCCAGTTTCGTGCGCACGGACTCGACGCCGACCGCTGTGCGGCGCTTGAGCGGCGCAGCGGCAACTACAACCGTGGCGTGCCGAGCCTGCCAACCACCTACCAGCGCCTGTTTGGGGGTGACGAGTTGCACATCGGCAGGCAGCGCTGGCAGGTTCGCCTCGGCTTCGGCCACTCGCCGGAACATGCCGCACTCTACTGTCGCGAGTTGGGCGTCCTGATTTCCGGCGACATGCTGTTGCCCAAAATCTCGACCAACATCAGCGTCTTTGCCGTCACCCCGACAGCCGATTCGCTGCGCGACTTCCTGCAGTCGATCGACCGTTACCGCGAACTGCCGGCCGAAACGCTGGTCCTGCCGTCGCACGGATTGCCTTTTCACGGAATCGAGAACCGCGTCAATGCCCTGCACGCCCATCACGAAGAGCGGCTGCAGGTGCTCGAAGACCATTGCACCAGCCCGCGCAGCGCTGCCGAGCTGCTGATGACCCTGTTCGCACGTGATCTCGACACCCATCAGACGATGTTTGCCATGGGTGAGGCGATCGCCCATCTCAACCGGCTCGAGCACGCCGGCCGACTGCTGCGCAGCGAGGACGAAAGCGGCCTGATCCGTTTCGTCAGAAAGCAGGGCGCTGCCGGTCCTCCAGGACAACCCGCCGGACACTGACCATGACATCGCCGCCAGCGAGTGCACAAGACCGATCTCTGCCCGCCGCCGCAGAGGTCGCCAACAGCTATCTGGAAGTCGCCCAGCGCGCATCACGCCTGCTGCGCCGGCACATGAAGAAGACCGCCAGAAAAGGTATCTGGTTTCCCAGCGAGGAATTCGCAGTCGCCGGGGCGTTCATGGATCTCTCGGCGCGGCTGCTGGTCAGCCCGTACCGGCTGGCGCAAACCCAGATGGCGATGATGCGCGATCACGTCCAGCTGTGGCAGCAATCCATGCTGCGTAGCATGGGCATGCCCTCCCACGCCGTGGCCCGCCCCGACGCCGATGACGAACGCTTCGCCGACGAAGCCTGGGAGGACCATTTCCTCTTCGACTTCATCAAACAATCGTACCTGATCACGGCTCGCCACCTGCACCAGACGGTGGCCAGCGCGGAGGGCCTCGACGAAGTGACCCGGCAGCGGGTAAGCACGCTCACCCGGCAGTACATCGACGCGCTGGCGCCGACCAACTTCGCCCTCACCAACCCGGAAGTGCTGCGCGAAACGGTAAGCAGCAAGGGCAAGAACCTGCTCAAGGGCCTCAAGCACCTGCTCAAGGACTTCGCCGCAGGCGATGCGCCAGGGCTACCTCCCCCGCGGCCTGGCGACAGCGGCGCCTGGCGTCTCGGCACGGACCTGGCCAGCACCCCGGGCAAGGTGATCTACCAGAACGAGCTGATGCAGTTGATTCAGTACCAGGCGACCGGCAGCCACCAGCACCGGAAACCCTTGCTGATCGTGCCGCCGTGGATCAACAAGTACTATGTCTTCGACCTTCGCGAAAGCAATTCCTTCGTCCGCTGGGCGAGCGAACAGGGCTTCACGACCTTCATCATCAGCTGGGTCGACCCCGACCAGCGACTGGCACAGAGAGGCTTCGCCGACTATCTGGTCGATGGCGTACTGGCGGCAATCGACGCTGTCGAGCAGGCAAGCGGCGAGAAGCAGGTCGACGTCGTCGGCTACTGCCTCGGCGGCACGCTGCTGATGGCCACCCTCGCCTGGATGGCCGCCCGCCGCGACAAGCGTGTGGCTTCAGCGACTTTCCTGGGAACGCTGATCGACTTCTCCGCACCCGGCGAACTGGCAACGCTTGCCGAGGCGGCGCCCAGCAGCACAGGAAAGACTGCCGGAACGCGCCATCGGGACAGCGCAGCGCTGACCAGCAGCACGTACAAGATGGTGCACGCCAACGACCTGATCTGGTCCGTCGTGGTCAACAACTACCTTCTCGGCAGGGATCGCTTTCCGGTCGACCTGCTGCACTGGAACGCCGACGTGACGCGCCTGCCGACGGCGCTGCACCGCTTCTATGTGGAGAACTTCTACCAGGCCAACAAACTGCGGCAGCCGGGCGGGGTTACCCTGGCCGGCGTCGCCATCGACGTCTCCCGGGTCAAGCTGCCGTGTTATTTCCTGGCCACGATCGAAGACCATATTTCCCCGTGGCGGAGTGTCTACAACGGCGCACAGCTGCCCGGCGGCCCGCGCCGCTTCGTCCTCGGCGGTTCCGGCCACCTCGCCGGGACGATCAATCCGCCCGCGGCCAAGCAACACGGCTACTGGACAAACGAAAGCAGCACCCTGCCCGAACAGGCAGGCGCGTTCCTGAGCAGCGCCACCCGGCACCACGGTTCATGGTGGACCGACTGGCAACAATGGCTGCTCGCCCAGGCCGACGGCAATTCCCTGGTCGGCGCGCGCCAGCCGGGTGAGCGGGCACTGAAGGTGATCGAGGATGCTCCCGGCAGCTACGCCATCGGTCGCGGCGGCCGACCAGCGGCGCCCTAGCCAGCCGCACGTGCCTGAGAGAAGACCTGCCCGATGAGCTCGACCCAACTCCCCGACTACAGCGGCGGCAGCATCGTCAACCTGATGCAGAGCATCGCCACCGCCTGCGGCAGCACGCGCAGCGACTACCCGCCGCTGGCCTTGCTGTCGGCGGCGCAACTCGCCCGCGCACGGCATGTGGTGCTGATCGTGGTCGACGGCCTCGGCCTGCGGACCCTGGCCAGGCATTCCGCCAGCCTGAATCTGCAGGAGCACCAGCTGGGCAGCATGACCTCGGTTTTCCCATCGACGACCGCCAGCGCGATCACCACCTTCATGACCGGACTGGCCCCGGCGCAGCACGGACTGACCGGCTGGCACATGCACCTCGACGAGATCGACCAGACGCTGGCCATTCTGCCACTGACTCCCCGCGACGGACCGTCGCTGACTCCGCCCGAACAGCTGCCGGCACGCCTGTTCGAGCATCAATCGCTGTTTCAGACACTGAACCGAGAATCGTGGGTGATCGCGCCGCAAAGCATCGCCGGCAGCGCCTTCAACAGCTGGCACTCGCGCGGCGCGCAGACCATACCCTACCGCGCCTTGCCGGAGGTTTTCGCCAACATCGGCGAGCTCACCCAGGAAAAGATCAAGTCGCGCTACATCTACGCCTACTATCCCGATCTCGACACCCATTCACACCGTTACGGCACAGACAGCCGCCAGGCCCAACAGACGCTGGCCGCGTTTGATGCCCATTTCGGCGAATTGCGGCGACGGCTTCGCGGCAGCAATACCTGGCTGCTGGTCACCGCCGACCACGGGTTCATCGATTCCCCGGGCCGACGGGTGATCGATGTCGACGACCATCCGCAGCTCGCGGCGCTGTTGCAACGGCCCCTGTGCGGCGAGCGTCGCGTCGCCTATTGCTACGTCGCCGCGGCGAAGCGGCCAGCTTTCGAAAACTACGTCCGCCGCCATCTCAGTCGCGCCTGCCACCTCTACGCCAGCGAGGAGCTGATCGCCGCCGGCTGGTTCGGTCCGCCGCCCTATCATCGCGCTCTCGCATCGAGGGTTGGCGACTACACGCTGCTGATGAAGGACAACTGGACGATCAAGGACTGGCTACCTGGCGAAAAGCGCTACACCATGCTCGGCGTGCACGGCGGCACCAGCAGCAGCGAGATGCACGTGCCCTTGATCGCGCTACGTGTCTAGCCGCGACAGGACGTGCCGGCGAGCAGTGCAAGCGACCGTCTTCATTCCATCAGGGAGTCCATGAAATGGCCAACGACAATGCCAAGAGCGCCCACACCGATCGTCTGATCGCCGACGCGATCCGCAATCGCCAGAGCCGCGAGGCCGGTTATCGCGAACAGGCGCTGAAAATCTACCCGTGGATCTGCGGACGCTGCAGTCGTGAATTCAGCCACCACAATCTGCGCGAACTGACCGTTCACCACCGCGATCACAATCACGACAACAACCCCGGCGACGGTAGTAACTGGGAGCTGTTATGCCTGTACTGTCACGACAACGAGCACTCGCGGCAACTCGACGCCGACGCGGCGCGTCAGGCGGGGATCGATTCGTCGGCTACGAAAAGCAAGGCCGTGGCCACCGGCCAGCCCTTCGCCAACCTCAAGGATCTACTGAAACGCAACTAATCAGCGACTGGCGCCGCCCGGGGTGCGCCAGGAGAGCGAATAGCGCAGGCAGCGACCCTGGCCCCCTGCCACCGCGCACAGCGTGTCGGAGCAACGAGCAATGAGCAATCAAACCAGCTTTCGCATCCTCGAAGATATCGCCCGCGACCTGTCCAGCGAAATGGTCTGCTTTCCGACCTTTCTCGACATCACCTTCCAGGTACGAACGGCACTCAAGAAACCCGACCTGACCATCGAACAGCTCGGAACGCTGGTCAGCGCCGAGCCGCTGATGAGCACCAAGATCATCCGCCTGGCCAACTCGGCGGCAATGAACCGTTCCGGACGAGTCATCGCCGACCTCAACCGAGCCATCGCTCGCGTCGGCATGGAAGCGGTACGCAGCGTCTCGTTCGCCGTGGCCATGGAGCAGTTGCTCAATTCGAAGAAGATGGCACCCTTCGAAGCCCTCTCGCGACGCCTCTGGGAACACAGCATGCACGTGGCTGCCCTGTCGCGCGTCCTCGCCCGGCGACTGACCAAGATCAGTCCGGACGAGGCCATGTTCGCCGGCCTGGTCCATGATATCGGCGTCTTCTACCTGCTCTCGCGGGCAGCGAATTTCCCCGACCTGATCGCCGACCCGGCCGAGTTGCACCAGTTGCTGGTGCAATGGCATGCCGACATCGGACACGCCCTGCTCGCGGCGATGGGTTTGCCCGAAGAACTGCTGAGCGTCGTTCAGGAACACGAACTGGAGCACGCGATGGACAGCGTAAGCACGCTGGCCGAAGTCCTGTTCGTCGCCAACCGCCTAGCCAATGTGCAGCACGGCTGGCGAGATCCGGCCTACTCCGCGCCGCCTGACGCCGCCGTTGTCGCGCAGCTGTTCGCAGCCGACGAACTCGAGCCCTTGCTCGCCGAGTCGGCCGACGACGTTGCCTCGCTGAAGGCCGCACTCGGCGGCAAAGCCTAGCGCGCCAGCTTCCCTTTCAGCCCTCCCTCACCGGCCCGAGGCAGGAGGCAGCACTACAGCCGGCGGATCTTCTCGAGCAGCGCGGTGGTGGAAGTCTGGTGGATGAAAGGCAGGGACACGACGCGCCCCCCGCCAGCGCTCACTTCGCGGTTGCCGACGATTTTCTCGACCGGCCAGTCGCCACCCTTGACGAGAACCTCCGGCCGGCAATCGAGGATGCGCTGCAGCGGCGTATCCTCGTCGAACCAGGTCACCAGCGTCACCGATTCCAGCGCGGCGATCACCGCCAGCCGATCGAGCAGGCAATTCACCGGCCGGTCGTCGCCTTTGCCGAGACGCTTGACCGAAGCGTCCGAGTTCACCGCCACCAGCAGCGCCGCACCCAGCGCCCGTGCCTGCGCGAGAAGCGTCACATGCCCGCGATGAACGATGTCGAAGCAGCCATTGGTGAACACCAGAGGGCGCGCCACGTCGGCGAGGCGCCCGGCAAGTTCGCCGGGGGCGACGATCTTGCTCTCGAAGGCGGGCAATGCACTGGTTACGGTGGCGGCAGGCTGCGCCGGCAAGATCGATTCGGCCATTGTTCACTCCAGGAAGCTTGCCGGTGCTGCGGGCTGGCCCAGTCGGGCGCCAGCCTGATCACCTGGCGATGCACGCCAGTCTCTCATCCGCCCGCCCGGCCAGCAAGGCCTGGCCATCGGAGCACACGCGAAGCTCGCCACGTGACCTATCTCACGGAGGCTCGGCAAGCAGCTCGTTATAATCGCCGCTCAAATGACCAGCGCCCGCTTGGCTGGCCGAATGCGCAATCCGGAATGCGGCATACTCGAATGCTGGACCAACCCCGCCACAGGAGAAAACATGGAGATCAGAAACGAGGTCGTCGCTGTGCTTGACGAGGTATTGAGCCTCAAGGGCCGCGCCAGCGCCTTCACCCTGGACACGCCCCTGCTTGGCGCCATTCCGGAACTCGATTCGATGGCCGTCGTGGCCCTGATCACGACCCTGGAGGAACGTTTCGGCTTTGTCGTGGACGACGATGAAATCGACGGCACGGTCTTTGCCTCGCTAGGCACGCTGCTCGACTTCGTGCAGGGAAAACTGGGCGCCTGAGCCGTTGACGATGCCCTGCGAAGCCTTCTTCCTGCCCAGCGCCGCCGGCCAGCGCTTTGCCCTGCTCTACACCCCGGAGCCGGCGGAGAAACAACGTGGCGCGGTGGTCTACGTGCATCCCTTCGGCGAGGAGCTCAACAAGTCGCGCCGGATGGCGGCACTGCAGGCCAGGGCCATGGCCAGCGCCGGCTACAGCGTGCTGCAGATCGATCTGCTCGGCTGCGGCGACAGTGCGGGTGATTTCGGCGACGCCACCTGGGAGGCCTGGCTGGCCGACGTAAGGCTCGCCTGTTCCTGGCTGCAGGAACGGACGCCAGCCCCCTTGTGGTTGTGGGGCCTGCGCAGTGGCTGCCTGCTGGTCAATGAGGCGGCGCAGCGCATGCAAACGCCGGTCAAGCTGCTGCTCTGGCAACCGGTGCTCTCCGGCAAGCAGTTTCTGCAGCAATTCCTGCGCCTGAAAGTGGCCGCCGAAATGCTCGCCAGCGATGGCAAGGGCGTCATGGAGCGCTTGCGCAGCCAGCTCCGGCAAGGGGAAGCCATCGAGATCGCCGGCTATCTGTTGTCGCCCGCGCTGGCGCATGGTCTCGAACAGGCGGAACTTCTCCTGCCGCACCGCTCGGGTCGCGTCGAATGGATCGAAATTTCCGGGCGACCCGATGCCCGCCTCTCGCCGGCAGCCACGGCGCGCCTCACGCAGTGGCAGGCCGCCGGCCAGGAAGCGCGCGGCACGGCGGTCAGCGGCCCTGCGTTCTGGCAGACGACAGAAATCAGCGAGTGTCCGGCGCTGCTCGAGGCCAGCCTGCGCGCCCTCTCGGAAGCCGTTCCGGCATGAACAGCCGCGAACAGGCGCTGCTCATTCCGTGCGCCGGCGAACTGCTGCCGGCAATTGTCGCCTGGCCACCGGCCGGGCGCCACGGCGGCAACCAGCAAACCACCGCCGACCGCGACGAGGGCCAGGCAGAGCTGCCAGACGGCGCAGCCAACGGCCAACCGGCAAGGCTCACCGCCGACGACCGCCGCCGCGAGCAGCGCGCCACCTGTGGCGTACTGATCGTCGTCGGCGGCCCGCAGTACCGGGTGGGCAGTCACCGCCAGTTCCTGCTGCTTGCCAGACGCCTCGCCGCCGCAGGTTATCCGGCGATGCGTTTCGACTACCGCGGCATGGGTGACGCCGGTGGCGGCATGCGTGGCTTCGAGGAGGTGTCGACGGACATCGCTGCGGCCATCGACGCCTTCCAGAGCGCCAGCCCGACGCTGCAGCGCGTCGTTCTCTGGGGCCTTTGCGACGCCGCATCGGCTGCCCTGCTGTACGTCCAGGCAAGCCGTGACCCGCGCATCGCCGGCCTGGCCTTGCTCAACCCCTGGGTGCGCTCGGAGGCCAGCCTGGCGCAGACGCACATCAAGCACTACTACGGGCAACGCCTGATGCAGGGCGAATTCTGGCGCAAGCTGCTCAGCGGCCGCCTCGAAGTGGTCAAGTCGCTGCGCGCGCTGCTCGCCAGCGCAATGCTGGCGCGGCGTTCGCGCGCGCCGGGCAAGGCTCCGCAAAGGCACAGCTTCCAGGAACGCATGGCGGAAGGCTGGCGCGAGTTTCCCGGCCGGCTGCTACTGATCCTTAGCGGACAGGACTACACTGCCAAAGAGTTTCTCGAGTTTGCCGGCAGCGACCCGGCCTGGTCAGGACTCGTCGACGCGGCCAAGGTGCGGCGGGTCGATCTTGCCGAGGCCGATCACACTTTTTCCTCTCGCACGCAGCGTGCGCAAGTCGAAGACGCCACGCTGGCTTGGCTTGACACCGTGAGCGAGGTTCTTGAAACCGCTCCCACCACCGGGGGATTCCTCGCATGAGCACGCAGATCACCAGTTCCTATGGCGGCCGACGCCACACTCGCGGCAAGGCCCATGCCGGCTCGGCACGCTGGTTCCGACGCTATCGATGGCTGGTCATTACCGGCTGGCTGGCCATTCTGGTGGCCGTCGCCTGGGTGCTCTTCATGCGCTCCGAGCCGCTGCCCGTACCCTCCGGCGCGGCCCATCGGGTGGCCACTTTGGCCAGCGCGAGCGCCGACGCCGGGCTGCTGCCGCCGGTGAAACTGCCAGCCGACGACGCGGTGCACGACAAGCTCACCGAATGGTGGTACTACAGCGGCCACCTGCAAACCGACTCCGGCGAAAAATACTCGTTTCACCTGGCCAGCTTCCTGCGGCGCGGAACGCTGACGCACACGGTCTTCCACGGCTCGCTCCTCGACCATCGGACCGAGAAGCGATACACCGAGCAGGCGCGTACCGCCGGCAACCCCTCGGATGGGCGCCGGGACGGCTTCAACCTGAGCTTCGGCAAATGGCAGCTGCAGGGAAACGGCGAAAAACACCTGGCCAAGATGGCCGGCAAGGACTTTTCGCTCGATCTGCAACTCGATGACCGGAACGCGCCGGTCCTGCACCAGGCGCCGGGAACGCCGGTCGCCGGCCTGCTTGACTTCGCTGCCGCCGGCAAGAGCTATTACACTTCGCGTCCACGCATGACCGCGCAAGGGACGCTGACCGTCGAGGGCCAGCGGAAAGCGGTACGCGGCGAAGTGTGGTTCGACCATCAATGGGGTGACTTCGAAGCAGCAAACCTGCGCTGGAACTGGTTTGCCCTGCAACTCACCGACGGTGCCGACATCATGATTTTCGAGCTCTTCGATCGGCAGGGAAAACCGGTCCAGCGCATGGGCACCTACGCAAGGAACGGCACGGTAACCGCCCTCGGCGATGCCGACATTGCGCTCGGCTCAACGGCCAGCTGGACGAGCCCTGCATCCGGAGTGCGCTATCCGCTGGACTGGACCGTCGCGATTCCCTCGAAGGGCCTGCAACTGCAGGTGGACCCGGTCATCCGGGCGAGCGAGTTTGATTCGCGCACGACGACGCTGAACGTGTACTGGGAAGGCGCGGTCAAGGTGAGCGGCTCGCACAGCGGTGGCGGCTTCATGGAGTTGAGCGGCTACGAGCCGGTGAAGGAGCCGCCGGCCAAGGAGTCGGCGAAGGAGCCACAAGCGGCGAAACGCAAGAAATAGCGCGCTCGACAGGACAGGATTGCTCAGATCGCCAGCGCGTCACGCCCTACCTTCGAGGCGGCGCACCAGTTCGGCCTTGTTGTTGACCCCCAGCTTGCGAAAGCAGTGGGCAATATGGTTGCGTACCGTTGCCGGAGAAAGCGACAGACTCCTGGCGATGGCCGAATAGGTTTCGCCCTGCGCATAGCGCCTGGCAACCTCGCCTTCGCGCGCCGAAAGCTGCGCCAGCGCGCCGTCCGATCGAGCGCTGAGGTAGCGCAGGTGAGCGCATGACGCAACGTCCAGAGCCAGCTCGGGCGAGACATACGCACGCCCCGTGCGCAGGGAAGCGAGCAGCGGCTCGGGCAGGGCGCTGCCACGCCAGTCCGGCCAGAGCTTGCTGACGCGGGAAATGAAGGCTGGTGAAGCCTCACGCAGGAAACCCCGCGCATCGGCCACCGCCCACTCGCGGTTGAAGGCGCCGGGAACTCTCAGGAAATGGCGCAAGCGCACGGCGCGATGTATCTCCACCAGGTGCGGCATCAGCAGTTCCTTGGTTTGCCGCTCGGTCTCGGAAAAAGGGCGCTTGCGGTCGTGACGCCACAGCGTCAGGAACTCGTATAGCGACGACGTCGGTTCGATGACCAGCGTTCCCAGCGACCATTCGATCCTGAAGCGCCGCCCCAGCTGGCGATACAGTGCTGTGCGCACGTAGCGTGCGCGCGTGGTGAGGTCACTCATGTTGACCGAAATGCCAGGCGAGGCGACCAGGGCGGCGCGAAAGAAATCGCCGTCGACGAAAGGCGGATACGCGTCGACGATGCTTTCATCGCAGTTGTGCAGGAACACTTCGTGCAGCGCCGGAGGATGCGCCGTGGCGTTGCCCCACCAGGCCGAGTCGAAGTCCACCAGCGAGCGCAGCTGCTCCACTGCCCAGGCCTGGAAGCTGCCCAGCGGCACCTCGCGACCGTCGCGATAAAGGTGCAGGATCAGCGCATTCAAAGGGCCAGCGTCGACGTTCGGCATACGCGCATTGTGCACCAAAAATCCGTTCTGTACTGCTCTCCGCCAATGGTGCAATTGCATCATCGTGGCGCTTTACAAGCGCGCGCGGCACGCTCAGGAAAATTGCCGACCCGTCCCTGCAACGCACCGACTTAGCCCCCATAAGCGCCTGAAAGATCAACGGAAAGCCGCTGCGAGCCGGCACCAAATCCTTGCGGGCATAGGACTTGCTTTTAGGACTGACATCAAGTTGCTTTATGTTGCCGGCCGGCGCCGAGTGCTGTCGGCGTTCCGTCCGTGATCAGAGGAGACACCCATGCGCGCCAAGCACCCGCTTTCGACAGTCAAGCCAGCCCTTCTTGCCATTCTTCTCGCCTTCCCCGCACAGCAAGCCCTCGCGGCCACCTGCACCTGGAACGTTACCGCCGGCAACTGGGCGACGCCCTCCGACTGGTTGACCTGCGGCGCGGGCAATGGTAATCCGGCGACCACGCCCGGCAGCAGCGACACCGCCAATATCGGCGCCGCGGGCGTGGTCACGATCAACACCGGGCAGTCGATTCGGACGCTGAACAACGCCGGCCAGATCAACATCGACGCCTTCGGCCTCAACCTCGTCGGTGGTGGCGGCACCACCACCAACAGCGGCGTCATCAACGTCGGCGGCGCCTCGACGGCCAATATTGGCGTCTCCGTCGGCCACAACATCAACAACACCGGCGGCACGATCAACATCGATGACGGCAGTGTCGTCAACCAGTTCGGCAGCACCATCACCGGCGGCATCATCAGCACAACGGGTAGCGGCGCGCTGGTGGCATTCAGTAGCCCTTCCAACTACCTGAGCGGCGTCACCCTGAACGGCAAGCTCGACATGACCAACACCAACGCCCGGGAACGAGTCATTGGTGGCGGCCTGACGCTCAACGGCACCATCGACATCGATAGCAACGCTGTCCTCAGCTTCGAGGGTGACGGCGCTCTGAGTGGCAACGGCAGCATCGTGCTCGGGGCCACGGGTCCGGGCAACCGCGTCGCCCTCGACGGCACCGGAACCACCACCGTCGGGTCGAACGTCACCATCCGCGGCGAGAACGGCACCATCGGCGACCAGATCAATATCGGCGGCACGCAGACCCTGCTCAACAACGGCAGGATCTCCGCCGATGTCGCTGGCGGAACGATCAACATCACCGATTCGGCGGTGACCAACAACGGCATCCTGGAAGCCAAGAACGGGGGCACCCTGCTCCTGTCCAGCAACGTCGCCGGCGGTGCCAGCGGCCAGATCATCGCCGGTGCCGGCAGCACCGTGCAGCAGAGCGGCGTGACGATCAGCGGAACGGTCAACACCTCGGGGAGCGGCGTCTTTCGTGCCACCAGCAGCGCCTCCAACTACCTCAGCGGCGCCACCCTGAACGGCAACCTCGACCTCACCGCCACCAACGCCCGGGAACGAGTCATTGGTGGCGGCCTGACGCTCAACGGCACCATCGACATCAACAACAACGGCAGCCTGAGCTTCGAGGGTGACAGCGCTCTGAATGGCAACGGCAGCATCGTGCTCGGGGCCACCGGTTCGGGCAACCGCGTGGACCTCGACGGCACCGGAACCACCACCGTCGGGTCGAACATCACCATCCGCGGCGAGAACGGCACCATCGGCAACCAGATCAATATCGGCGGCACGCAGACCCTGCTCAACAACGGCAGGATCTCCGCCGATGTCGCTGGCGGAACGATCAACATCACCGACTCGGCGGTGACCAACAACGGCATCCTGGAAGCCAAGAACGGGGGCACCCTGCTCCTGTCCAGCAACGTCGCCGGCGGTGCCGGCGGCCAGATCATCGCCGGTGCCGGCAGCACCGTGCAGCAGAACGGCGTCGTGATCAGCGGCACGGTCAATACCTCGGGGACCGGCATCTTCCGTGCCAGCAGCAGCCCTGCCAACTACCTCAGGGGCGTCACCCTGAACGGCAACCTCGACATGACCAGCACCAACGCCCGGGAACGCGTCGATGGCGGTGGCCTAACGCTCAACGGCAGGATCGACATCGATAGCAACGCCGTCCTCAGCTTCGAGGGCAACGGCGCCCTCGATGGCAACGGCAGCATCGTGCTCGGGGCCACCGGTTCGGGCAACCGCGTCGCCCTCGACGGCACCGGAACCACCACCGTCGGGTCGAACATCACCATCCGCGGCGAGAACGGCACCATCGGCAGCGCGATCAATATCGGCGGCACGCAACTGCTGGTCAACAACGGCAGGATCTCCGCCGATGTCGCTGGCGGAACGATCAACATTACTGACTCGGCGGTGACCAACAACGGCATCCTGGAAGCCAGTAACGGTGGCACCCTGCTCCTGTCGAGCAACGTTGCCGGCGGTGCCAGCGGCCAGATCGTCGCCGGTGTCGGCAGCACCGTGCAGCAGAACGGCGTGGTGATCAGCGGCACGGTCAATACCTCGGGGAGCGGCATCTTCCGTGCCAGCAGCAGCCCTGCCAACTACCTCAGCGGCGTCACCCTGAACGGCAACCTCGACCTGACCGCCACCAACGCCCGCGAACGCGTCATTGGGGGCGGCCTGACGCTCAACGGCACGATCAACATCAACAACAACGGCATCCTCAGCTTCGAGGGTAACGGCGCCCTCGATGGCAACGGCAGCATCGTGCTCGGGGCCACGGGTCCGGGCAACCGGGTCGACCTCGATAGCAACGGCACCACCACCGTCGGCACGAACGTCACCATCCGCGGCGAGAACGGCACCATCGGCGCCCAGATCAATATCGGCGGCACGCAGACCTTGCTCAACAACGGCAGGATCTCCGCCGATGTCGCTGGCGGAACGATCACCATCACCGACTCGGCGGTGACCAACAACAGCGTCCTGGAAGCCCGCAACGGTGGCACCCTGAACCTGAACAGCAACGTCAACAACACCGCCAGCGGTGTGATCCTCGCCGACAACGGTGTCGTTCTCCAGTCGACACAACGGGTCACCGGCGGAGCGATCAATTCAGTCAACGGTGGCGTCTTCCGGGTCACCAGCAGTGCCAGCAACTATCTCGATGCAACGACGATCGGCGGCACGCTGGACATGGCCACCCTCGTCAACAGCCGCGAGCGCGTAGTCAATGGGCTGACGGTCAATGGCACGGTCAATATCAACAACAATGGCATTCTCAGCCTCGAGGGCGGACAGGCACTCGCCGGAAATGGCTCGATCGTCTTCGGCAACACCGGCGCCGGCAACCGCCTGGACCTGGATGGCAACGGCACGAGCACCATCGGCTCGAACGTCACCATCCGCGGCGAGAATGGCAATATCGGTGGCCAGATCAATATCGGCGGCACACACACGCTGGTGAACAACGGCACGATCAATTCAGACGGCGGTGGCCTGATCCGAGTCAATACCGATGGCACGCTGACCAACCATGGCACCCTGCGTGCGCAAAACGGGACGCTGACGATCGACAACGGCGTCACCGGTAGCGGCACGCTGCAAGTCGATGCGAGCGGCGTGATGAACCTGACCAACGCCGCGAACACGCAGGGCCGGCTGGTCATGGGTGCTGCCGGATCGACGCTCAACATCGGCACCCAGAACCTGACCATCAACACCGACTACACCAACGTCGCCGCCGGCGCAGGCAACGCCTTCAACCGCCGCGCCGGCGTTTCCGGGCCCGGCCAGATCGTCGCCGGTGGCGATGTCGCGCAGGTGATCACCGGCGCCGGCGTGAGCAATGGCGCCACCAACAATGCGACACTGACGATCAACAACGTGCGCGTCGGTGACACCACGTTCAACTACCAGATCGCGAACAACGGCACCACCGGCCCGGCGCTGCGCGGCGCCGTCCAGACCAGCGTCAACGGCGCCAATCTGAGCGATGCACGCCTCGGTGGCAGCGGTGTCACGGCCGGCAACTACAACACCGGCGCACCGGGCAACAACACCGGCAACCTCGGCGTGACCTTCAGCGCAGCCAGCGCCGGTGCGCTCGCACCGCTCAGCGGCCAGGTCGTCAACCTGCGCAGCAATTTCGAGAATATCCCCGACCAGAAGCTGAACATCGTGCTGGCCAGCAGTGCGGCGGCCTACAACGCGGCCATCGGCAACGCAACGCCCTCGCCGCTGGTGATCGCCAATCAGCGCGTCGGCGGAACGCCGGTGACGCAGTTCTTCACCATCACCAATAACGCCGCGGCAGGCGCCTTCTCCGAAGATCTGAACGCCAGTTTCGCCGGCAGCAGCGGCGACGCCGCGATCAGTGGCGGCAACATCCTCGGCCTGATCGCCGGCGGCAGCAACAACACCACCACGGGGGCGCGCGTCGACAACAGCACCGCCGGCGCGAAAACCGGCACCGTGACGCTCGCCTACGAGACCACGGGCACGGTCAATGGGGTGAGCAACGGCCTGGGCATCGCCAGCGTCGGCAGTCAGGTGCTCACCGTCTCGGGCGACGTCTACCGCCTGGCGGCCGGCGCAGCCAACCCGACGCCGATCGTCTTCGCCAACCGCCACGTCGGCGATACCGCGAGTCAGCTGCTGACGGTGCAGAACACCGCCGCCGCCGATGGCTTCTCCGAAAAGCTCAACGCCAGCATCAGCTCCAACGGCGGTCCGGCCACCGCCAGCGGCAGCGTCAACCTGCTCGCGGCACAGGCGACCAACAGCAGCAGCCTGCAGGTCGGCATCGACACCAGCAGCGCCGGCGCCAAGAGCGGTAGCGCGACGATCAGCTACGTCTCCGACGGTACCGGCAGCAGCGGCCTGGCGGCCATTTCCGCCGGCAGCCAGACGATCAACGTCAGCGGCGACGTCTACCGCCTGGCGTCGGCCAACAACCTTGGCGCCATCGCCTTCGGCAACGTCCACGTCGGCGACTTCGTCCAGCAGGCGCTGAGCATCAGCAATACGGCGCTCGCCGACGGCTTCTCGGAAAAACTCAACGCCAGCTTCGGCGCCAGTTCGGACGCACGCATCACGACCAGCGGCAGCATCAGCCAACTGGCCGCGCAGGCGACCAACAGCAGCAGCATGCTCGTTGGCCTGAACACCACCGCCGCGGGCAACGTCAACGGCACGCAGGTGATCAACTTTGCTTCCGACGGCACCGGCACCAGCGGTCTGGGCATCTCCGCGCTGGCGTCGCAGACGATCGGCGTCAGTGGCGACATCACCACCAGCGGCAGCGTCTTCCGCTTGGCCAGCGCCAGCCCGGCGACCCCCAACCCGGTCAACTTCGGTGCCGTGCGCATCGGCAGCACGGCCGAGCAGACCTTGAGCATCACCAACACGGCAGCCAACGACGGCTTCTCCGAAAAGCTCAACGCCAGCATCAGCTCCAACGGCGTACCAGTCACCGCCAGCGGCGCCTTCAATCTGCTCGCCGCCCAGGCGACCAACGGCAGCGACCTGCGTGTCGGCATCGACACCAGCAGCGCCGGCGCTAAGAGCGGCAGCGCAACGATCGCGCTGGTCTCCGACGGTAACGGCACCAGCGGCCTGGGAACGACGAATCTCGCGCCGCAGACGGTCAATGTCAGCGGTGACGTCTATCGGCTGGCCAACCCGACCCTGAACACTACCGACGTCACCCTCGTGGCACGCCGCGGCGACGCGGCACCGACGGCGGCGATCAGCGTCAGCAACGCCAGTCCGGACAGCTTCACCGAAGGGCTCAAGGCCGGCTTCGGCACGCTGGCTGGCGGTTTCTCGGCTAGCGGCGCCATCGCCAACCTGGCGGCGCAAGGCACCGACGCCAGCAGCCTGCAGATCGCGTTGAACACCAGCTCGGCCGGCAGCGTCGCCGGCAGTGCGGAAGTGAACTTCGCATCGACCGGGGCCGGCACCACCGGCGCGGCCGACATTTCAGTCGGCAGCCAAGTGGTCAGCCTGGCCGGCAGGGTGTACGAGAAGGCCGTCGCGCAGGTCAATACGGTGCTCGTCGACTTCGGGATCGTCCACAAGGGCGACGTGGTTGGGGCAAAGAACATCTCGGTGACCAACAGCGCGCCGGTGGCGGCCCTCAACGATACGCTGCAGGGCAGCTTCATCAACATGCCCGTCGGTCCCTTCGGCGGCAGTGGCAGCGTCAGCGGCCTGGCCGCCGGGCAGACCGACGCCAGCAGCCTGCTGGTCAGCCTCGACACGACCAGCGCCGGGGTGTTTACCCAGGGCGGTGACCGGCTGCAGTTTGCCAGCCACAACCCGGAGATGGCCGACCTTGGCCTCGGCGACACCGCGCTCACCCTGCAGGCGCAGGTCAACAACTACGCCAAGCCGACCTTCTCGCAGACCTCGGGGGCGGGCTCGCTGGGCGGCAGCGGCTTTGATTTCCTGCTCGACTTCGGCACGCTCACCGCGGGCAGCGGCATGGTCAGCGCCTTGCTGCAACTGGCCAACGACGTCGTCGGCCCGGCCGACCTGCTCGATGGCGCTTACAGCTTCGCGCTCAACGAGTTCCTGAAGAGCGGCTTCGCTTCCTTTGCCGATCTGGACGCCGGTGAAGCGCAAGGCGGCCTCGAGATTGCCTTCGATGCCCTGAATGTTGGCAGCTTCAGCGACACCATCGTACTCTCGGCCGTCGGTCACAATGGCAGCGGCTACAGCGCCGCCTTCCAGGACATCCGGCTCACCGTCCAGGCTCGGGTACAGGCGGGCGGCGGCAACCAGATTCCGGAACCCGGCACTCTGCTGCTGCTGACCATCGCCATGGCCATCATTGTTCTCCAGCGTCGCCGCGGAATGTTAGACTAAGGCCGCAAACGGGTTCCTCGGCAGAGGAACCCGTCTCGCCTCTGGCCGCCGATTGGCCAACTGTTAACCACTTGTTAGCCGCTCGTTGGCCACGACCATTTCCACCGCGTTTTCTTGCCGCTCGTTTCCCCTGTTCGCCGCCGCAAGGCGCGTTCCTTGAATTTCTCGGGAGTCCTCGATTGACCACTATGCAATATCGTGCCCTGCTCGCCCTGGGCGCCCTGGCGCTGTGTCTGGCGATTGTCAATGCGCTGATGTTCAGCGCCAACCGCCAGGAGCAGAATGAGCTGGCCACACGCGGCCAGTACATCCAGCAGAGCCTGCAGCTGGAACCTCTCTACCAGTCCCTGATCAAGTCGCTGGCCGATCTTGCGGCGCGCGACAACGACACCGCCTTGCGCGACTTGCTGGCCTCGGAGGGGATCACTTTCAGCGCCGGCGGGCAAGCCGCTGCGGCACGGTGAACGACATGAACGAGCCACAGCAAACGAATTTCTTTCTTCCGGTGCTCTTGATCGCGCTGGCGCTGGTCGTCTGGTTCGGCTTCCAGGCCAGCCAGCTGAACCAGGAACGAGCCCAGCTGGCGAGCCTGCGCAGCAATCAGGACAGCACCTACACGAACGCCCAGAAAATGCGCGCGCAGCTAGATTCGCTGGCCGCCGGCACGCAGAAGCTGGCCAGCGCCGGTAACAAGAATGCACAGACGGTGGTCAATGCGCTGCAACAGCGCGGCATCACCATCAACGCGGACGCCAAGCCGGCTCAAGCCCAGTAGCCCTGACCGGAGGATCGGAGGTGGCGGCGCTGACGCCCGCCACCGGCAACCTGTTCTCCGAAGCACGCTCGCCGCCACAAAGGCGTTCTGCTTCCGCCCTGCAGGCGCTAAGATGACGGGCTTTGCGCCTGCGCGGCGCCGCCCGGAGCCGCAATGAATCTCCTGAAGACCCTCGCCACCGTCAGCAGCATGACCCTGCTGTCGCGTATCCTCGGCTTCGTGCGCGACTTCGTGATTGCCCGCACCTTCGGCGCCGGGCTGCTGACCGACGCATTCTTCGTTGCTTTCAAGCTGCCCAACCTGCTGCGCCGGCTGTTTGCCGAAGGTGCTTTCTCGCAAGCGTTTGTCCCGATTCTCGGCGAATACCGCAACAAGCGCGGCCCGGAAGAAACCCGGCTGCTTGTCGATCGCGTGAGCAGCACACTTTTTCTCCTCGTCCTGGTGGTGACCGTGCTCGGTATGGCGGCCGCCTCGCTGCTCGTTTACCTCTCGGCGCCGGGCTTTGCCGACGACCCGGAAAAGTTCGCCCTGACCGTCAGCCTGACGCGCATCACCTTCCCCTATATTCTCTTCATGTCGCTGGTCGCGCTGGCCGGCGGCGTGCTCAATACCTGGAGTCGGTTTGCCGTTCCGGCTTTCACGCCGGTGCTCCTCAACGTTTCGTTCATTGCCATGGCGCTGTTCGCAGCGCCGCACTTCGAGCCGCCGATCCTGGCGCTCGCCTGGGCCGTTTTCATCGGCGGCGCCGTACAACTGGCCTTCCAGATCCCGGCGCTCAAGCGCATCGGCATGCTGCCCAGATTCTCACTGCAGCTGCGCGACGAAGGCGTTCGCCGCATCCTGCGGCTGATGGGACCGGCCTTGCTGGGCGTTTCGGTGGCTCAGGTCAGCCTGCTGCTGAATACCGTTTTCGCCTCGTTCCTGGCCACCGGCAGTGTTTCGTGGCTGTACTATGCCGACCGGCTGATGGAGTTCCCGGCCGGCCTCCTCGGCGCGGCCCTGGGCACCATTCTGCTGCCCTCGCTGTCGCGGCACCATGCCGCCGAGCAGCACGACGATTACTCGCGGCTTCTCGACTGGGGACTGCGGCTGACCTTCCTCCTCGCCGCACCGGCAGCGCTGGCGCTGGCGCTGCTGGCGACGCCGCTGATCACGACGCTGTTTTACCACGGCGCGTTCACTGCCCACGACGTCTTGATGACTCGCAACGCGCTGCTCGCCTACAGCATCGGACTGCTCGGCCTGATCCTGGTGAAAGTTCTCGCCCCCGGTTTCTATGCCCGCCAGAACGTGCGCACGCCGGTCCGGATCGCGATCATTTCACTGTGCACGACACAGATCCTGAACCTGCTGCTGGTGGGCTGGCTACAGCACGCCGGACTGGCCCTGGCCATCAGCCTGGCGGCGATTCTCAACGCCAGCCTGCTGTTTCAGGGTTTGCGGCAGAGCCGCATCTATGCCCCGCAACCCGGCTGGCTACGCTTCTACGCCCGCCTCGTGCTGGCCATGGTGGCCATGGCTGCGGCGCTTTGGTTTACCGTTGACGAAGAGAGCGCCTGGTTGGGCTGGAACCTCAGCCAGCGCCTGCTCCGCCTTTCGCTCCTCGTGAGCTTCGGTGCGAGCGTCTATTTCGCTACACTATGGATCGCAGGTTTTCGCCTGCGCGACTTCAAACGCAGCGCGGCCGAGTAATCAATCAGGAGGATCAACGATGAGATTGAGCAGCAGTAGTTTCACTGACGGGCAGCAGATCCCCGGCGACTTCGCTTTCTGCATTGCCGACCCCGATCACCACGTCTGCCTGGGCAGCAACCGCAACCCGCAGCTGGCGTGGAGCGATGCCCCGGCCGGCACGCAGTCGCTGGCCATCATCTGCCATGACCCCGACGTTCCGAGCCAGGGTGACGACGTCAATCAGGAGGACCGGACGGTGCCGGCGTCGCTGGCGCGCGTCGATTTCTTCCACTGGGTGCTCTTCGACCTGCCGGCCAGCCTCAGCGAGATCAGCGAAGGCGAGTTCTCCAGCGATGTCACGCCACGTGGCAAGCCCGGTCCGCACGCGCCACACGACGCACGCCAGGGAATCAACGATTACACCAGCTGGTTTGCCGGCGACAACGATATGCGCGGCGACTACTACGGCTACGACGGGCCCTGCCCGCCATGGAACGACGAGATGGTCCACCGTTATGTATATACCGTTTTTGCGCTCGACGTGGCCAAGCTCGATGTCGAAGGCAAACTGACCGGGCAGCAGGTCCGTGCCGCGATGCACGGGCACATCCTCGCGCAGGCCAGCCTGACCGGCACTTACACGCTGAATCCTGCGCTCAAGTAGAGTCGCCCGCATGGCGGCAGGCAGCGCAGAGGCAACTGGATGCGCCCTGGCGACCGATCGAGCGCACCCGTAAAAACGAACGGGCCGCATGAGAAGGCCCGTTCGTTTTTTTTTTCGCCAAGCGGACGGCGAGCACAGCGGCAAGCCGCCGCTGCACATGCGCGACTACATCACCCTGACCTCGACGCGACGCGCCTCGGCGCCGTCGCCGGGGCCGGTGGTCAACTCGGGCTTCTTCAGCTCGATACGCTCTTCGGCGATTCCGACCATTTTCAGCACCTCACCGACAGCGACGGCACGGTTCTTAGAAACCTCGGCGTTGGCTTCCGCACTGCCAGTGGCATCGTGGAAGCCCGAAATACCGAGCCTGGCGCCGGCATTGGCCTTGGCATAGACGACGATGCCTTCAAGCGTCGTCGCGACATCACCCGGAAGTTCGGCCGAGCCGACTTCGAAATAGACCGTGGCCATCGGCAGCGCGGCGGCCATCGCCGCAGCTGGAACGGCAGCCGGAGCTTGCGCTGCCGGCATCGGCTTGGCGCCTGCAGCAGGAACCATCAAGGGCACGATCATCAGCGCAACGATGTTGATGATCTTGATCAGCGGGTTGATCGCCGGACCAGCCGTATCCTTGTACGGATCGCCGACGGTATCTCCGGTCACCGAAGCCTTGTGTGCTTCCGAACCCTTGCCGCCGAAGTTACCGTCCTCGATGTGCTTCTTGGCGTTATCCCAGGCACCACCACCGGTGGTCATCGAGATGGCGACGAAGAGGCCGGTGATAATCGTTCCCATCAGCAGGCCGCCGAGCGCCTGTGGGCCAAGCAGCAGGCCAACGACCACCGGCACCAGCACCGGCAGCAGCGAGGGGATGATCATTTCGCGGATCGCTGCAGCGGTCAGCATGCCGACAGCGCGGGAGTAATCCGGCTTCGCCTTGCCTTCCATGATGCCCTTGATTTCCTTGAACTGCCGGCGCACTTCGACGACCACGGAACCGGCAGCACGACCCACGGCCTCCATCGCCATGGCAGCGAAGAGGTAGGGAATCAGACCGCCGAGGAAGAGGCCGATGATCACCATGTGATTCGACAGATCGAAACGCATGCTGCCGCCGAAGTTGGCTTCGAGGGCGTGCGTGTAGTCGGCAAACAGGACCAGCGCGGCCAGACCGGCGGAGCCGATGGCGTAGCCTTTGGTCACCGCCTTGGTGGTATTGCCAACCGCGTCGAGCGGGTCGGTGACATCGCGCACCGACGCCGGCAAACCGGCCATTTCGGCGATACCACCCGCGTTGTCGGTAATCGGCCCATAGGCGTCGAGGGCAACGATGATTCCGGACATCGAGAGCATCGCGGTCGCCGCGATGGCGATGCCGTAAAGGCCGGCCAGCGCATGGGTGACGTAGATCGCCGCGCAAACGGAGAGTACCGGCAGTGCACACGATTTCATCGAGACGGCGAGGCCAGCGATGATGTTCGTGCCGTGACCGGTGGTCGAAGCCTGGGCAACACTCCTGACCGGCGAGAACTCGGTCGCGGTGTAATACTCGGTGATCCACACCAGCAGGCCGGTCAGTATCAGGCCGATGGTCGCCGCCCCGAAGATGCTCCCGGAGCTGATCAGCTTGCCGTCCGCAAGCGTTATTCCGTCGCCGAGCAGCATGATGGTCACCGGGTAGAAGGCGACCAGAGCCAGTGCGCCAGCCACGGCCAGGCCGCGGTAGAGCGCATTCATGATCTTGCCGCCATCACTGGCTTTGACGAAGAAGCAGCCAACGATCGAGGCAATGATGGAAACGCCCCCCAGGACCAGCGGGTAGATGATCAGGTTGTCGTTGGCGTCGGGGACGCCCTTGAGCATCATTGCGCCAAGCACCATGGTCGCGACCACGGTCACCCCGTAGGTCTCGAAGAGGTCGGCAGCCATGCCCGCACAGTCGCCGACGTTGTCACCGACGTTGTCGGCGATGACCGCCGGGTTACGTGGGTCGTCTTCCGGAATTCCAGCCTCGACCTTGCCGACCAGGTCGGCGCCGACGTCCGCTCCCTTGGTGAAGATGCCGCCACCCAGACGGGCAAAGATCGAGATCAGCGAGCCGCCGAAGGCCAGGCCAATCAGCGGTTCAACCGCGTGATGCAGGTCGCCGCTCGGGTCTCTGAGGACGGCGTAGTAGCCGGCGACACCGAGCAGACCGAGACCGACGACGAGCATGCCGGTGATGGCACCCCCCTTGAAGGCGACGTCCAGCGCCGGGGCAATGCCGTTGCGCGCCGCTTCGGCGGTGCGCACGTTGGCGCGCACCGAAACGTTCATGCCGATGAAGCCGGTGGCCCCCGAGAGGACGGCGCCGATCAGGAAGCCGATGGCCATGAGCTTGCCGAGTGCCAGCCAGATGACCACGAAAAGGACCGCACCGACGACGCCGATGGTGGTGTACTGCTTGTTGAGATAAGCAGAAGCGCCCTCCTGAATGGCTTTGGCAATCTCCTGCATTTTCGGATTGCCGGCTGGCAAGCCGAGAATCCATTTGGTCATTGCAGCGCCGTAACCTACTGCAATGAGCGCACATATCAGCGCGAACACCAGATAACCCATATACAACCTCCCTCTCTAAAGTTTCCCAGCTCCCAGGGGAACTCCCCGTGGCTGAAATTTACCCCATAAGCGACTTGAACAACAAAAAACCGATGCTAAACACCGCTTGATCGCTCGCTCGCTGCGAACGGTTCAAGCCGGAGTGGCGGAGAACAGAGTCTTGGCCGCTCCGCAGACGCAACAAACGCCGCAGCAGCGGCGCTGGTGAGACCGCGGTAGCCCCATGCCCGCAATCGGGAAGCGACGGCACTGGCACTCGCGAGCTGCGCAGAAGAGACCTCCTTGCGATCCACCGTCATCGACGGCGAGGGCTATTGAAGCGCATCGAACGCGGCTCTCTTGATCTCCTCGACGCTGCCGACACCGGCAATTCGCGGGCACTTCGGCGCCCTGGGGTCACCAGTGGCCGCCCATGCTCGGTAGTACTCGAGCAAGGGCTTGGTCTGCGAATGATAAATCTGCAAGCGCTTGCGGACCGTTTCCTCCTGGTCGTCGGCGCGCTGAATCAGCTCTTCTCCCGTCGCATCATCCTGTCCGGCCACGCGCGGCGGGTTGAAGCGCAGATGATAGGTACGCCCGGAGGCGAGATGGACGCGGCGGCCGCTCATCCGTTCGATGATTTCCTCGTCGGCGACGTCGATTTCGAGCACGTAGTCGAGCGCCACCCCGGCAGCCTTCATCGCCTCGGCTTGCGGCAAGGTGCGCGGGAAACCGTCGAAGAGGTAGCCCTCGGCGCAATCGGGCTGTTGCAGGCGATCGCTGACCAGGCCGATGATGATCTCGTCGGAGACCAGGCCCCCGGAATCCATCACCTTTTTGGCGGCCACTCCGAGAGGGGTGCCGGCCTTCACCGCAGCACGCAGCATGTCGCCGGTGGAGATCTGCGGGATGCCGAAGTGCTCGCAAATGAACTGGGCCTGGGTGCCTTTTCCAGCCCCTGGCGCACCGAGTAGAATGAGTTTCATGGTTCGCTTTCGTTGATTTTCAAGTCGAGCAAATTGTTCAGAAGTTCAGACACTTGCACTCCAGCCACGGGCCGCCGGCAGCACGTTGTCGTGATCAACACGCCGCAACTTACCCTCAAACCGGCAGACGGTCAAACTTTTTGAACGATGCCTGAACGCGTTGCGCATCCGCGGGGGTATCGACACCGGCAGCCGGCAGCTGGTCGGAAATCGCCACGCTGATGCGAAAGCCGTGCCACAGGGCACGCAACTGCTCGAGCGCTTCGAGGCCTTCCAGCGGCGAAGGCGCGAGGCCGGCATAGGTGCGCAGGAAGCGCGCGCGATAGGCGTACAGCCCGACGTGGCGATAGGCGAGCATGTGCGCGGGCAGCGTTTCGCCGCCCGCCTCGCGGGCAAAGTGGTCGCGCGCATAGGGAATCGGCGCCCGCGAAAAATACAGCGCGTCGCCACTGGCGGCCAGCACCACCTTGACCACATGCGGACTGAAGAAATCGGCGGCGTCTACGACGGGGTGCGCCACGGTGGCGATGTCGGCGCCACTCTGCGCCAGCTGGGCTGCCGTCCGGGCGATCAGCGCCGGGTCGATCAGTGGTTCATCGCCTTGCACGTTGACCACCATGGTGTCGTCACTCCAGCCGGCAGCATCGACCACCTCGGCCAGGCGGTCCGTCCCGCTGACGTGATCGGCACGGGTCAACATGGCCCGCAAGCCGTGGCGCTCGACCGCCGCCAGCACTTGCGGATGGTCGGTGGCCACCAGCACTTCATCGGCACCCGACAAAACGGCACGCTCGGCGACGCGCACGACCATCGGCTTGCCGGCCAGGTCGAGCAGAGGTTTGCCCGGCAAGCGGGTCGACGCATAACGAGCCGGAATGACCACCTTGAACGGCATCGCGTGCATGTTTGCGGCGCCCGGCACTCAGGCTTCGTCGGTGGTCAGCGGACGGGCTTCATCCTGCAGCATGATCGGGATGCCGTCGCGGACCGGGAAAGCCAGCCTGCAAGGCTTGCACACCAGCTCCGACTGCGCCTTGCGGTATTCGAGGTTGGCCTTGCAGATCGGGCAGACGAGGATATCAAGCAGTCGTGCGTCCATTGAGTTTCTCCAGAATTGTCTCGAAAAGACCGGCCCCCCCCGGCGGGCCGCTGATGACCGCTTCGACCGGCAACACCCAAGCCTCGCCGGTCACAATCGGCGCACATTTTACCGCATCTTTTTCGGTCATCAGCAGGACGCCGTCGCCAGCAAAGGCCAGGTCGGCGGCAGTATAGGCATGGTGGTCGGCAAAGGGGTGGGCTTCGAAATCGAGCCCCAGCGCCTGCAGCTGCGCGAAGAAGCGAGCAGGATCGCCGATCCCGGCCAGCGCATACAGCTTGCGACCGCGCAGAGAAGCCGCGTCGCAACTACCGGCGAGCCGACGGGCGAACTCACCGGCGGCGACGAAGCGCTGGCCCACGAGGCGCATGTCGAACTGCGGACAATCGCCGGCGGCACCCGCCACGTCAGGTTCGCGGCGGCCGTTCCAGACCACTGCGTCCACCCCGGTCAGTCGCCGCAGTGGCTCGCGCAGGGGGCCCGCAGGCAGCAGCCGGCGATTGCCGGCGCCGCGCCCGTCAAAGACCACGATTTCCAGTGTACGCTGCAGGCGATAGTGCTGCAGGCCATCGTCGGAGACGATCACATCGCATTCGGGATGGGCGACGAGCAGGGTTTTCCCGGCGGCCACCCGGTCGCGACCGACGAAGACCGGCACACCGCTACGCCGCGCGAGGAGCAGCGGCTCATCGCCAACCAGGGAAGGTGGCGTGCCTGCGGCGACCACGCGCACGCCCTCGCCGCTGCCACCATGGCCGCGACTGATGATGCCCGGTCGCCAACCGGCTTCGCGCAGACGCTCGACCAACCACAGCACCAGCGGCGTCTTGCCGCTGCCACCAACAGTGAGATTGCCGACGACGATCACCGGCACCGGCAAGCGGTGTGCCAGCGGCACACCGCAGCGGAACCACCTGCGTCGCAGCCCGGCAAGTGCGCCGAACAGCCAGGAGAGGGGCAGCAGCGGCCACAGGGCAGGGGTCAGACGGCGCTCATACCAGCGCCGCGAAAGGCTGCCTGCGATGCCGCCAGCGGCCATCAGCGGGGCGATTGCGTGGCGAAGGAAATGCGCGGGTAACCGGCTGCCTGAGCCGCCTGCATGATGTCGACAACGCTCTGATGCGTTGCCTTGGCGTCGGCGTTGATGACGATCACCGGATCCTTGGCCTCGCCGGCAGCGCGGCGCAGTGCGTCGCTGATCGCCTCGACGCTGACGGCAGCGAGCGGCGTCTTGTTGACCAGCACCTGGCCGGACGGGGTCACGCTCACGCTGATTTCATTGGGCTGCTCGTTCTGCTTGCTGGCGTCGGCCGTCGGCAGGTTGATCTCCAGCCCCGAGAACTTGGCGTAGGTGGTGGTGAGCATGAGGAAGATGATGATCACCAGGAGCACGTCGATGAAGGGAATCAGGTTGATCTCGGGCACGTCGCTCGTGCGACCGCGGCGAAAGTTCATCGTCGGCTCCTAGGACCGGCGCTCGCCGTGCAGAACCTCGACCAGGCGCACCGCCTGTTGCTGCATGTCGATGACGAAACCGGAAACCAGGGCACGGAAGTGGCGCCAGAAGATCATGCTCGGAATGGCGATCACCAGGCCGAAGCCGGTGTTGTACAGGGCCACCGAAATCCCGTGCGCCAGTTGCATCGGGTTGCTGCCGCTGGGCGCCTGCGAGGCGAAGATCTCGATCATGCCGACGATGGTGCCGAACAGACCCATCAAGGGGCTGATCGAGGCAATGGTGCCGAGCGTCGTCAGGTAGCGTTCGAGCTCGTGCGAAACGACGGTGCCGGCCTCCTCGATCGACTCCTTCATGATTTCGCGCGAACAACCCTCGTTGCGCAGACCGGCGGCAAGCACGCGACCAAGTGGCGAATGCGCCTCCAGATCGACGACCATCGCCTGTGTGGCACCTCTCTCCCGGAATTCGCTGACCACCCGCTGCAACAGGCCGGCCGGAACGACTTTGGCCCGCCGCAGCGCCACCAGGCGCTCGATGATCAGCGCGACGGCCAGGATCGACGCCAGCAGCAAGGGCCAGATTGGCCAACCAGCGGCCTGAACGATGGCAAACACGGTGCACCCCAGGTGATTTTCAAGGGGAGAACTTTAGCCTGCGCCAGGCTTTGCGGCAAGTGCCGATGCGATGCGTGGCGCTGCGAACCGGCGCCAGCGAGGCCGGACGCATTCACTGACCGCCCGGGAATCCACAGGAACTGTGGATAAGAGTGCTGCCAGGCTGTTGGCAAGCGGCGCAAGTGGCGAACGGGCAAGCGTTTTTTTGCCGTGCCTGCCCAGCGAGCAACGAGCCGGCGGGGGCACCGGGCCTTTGCCGACGGAAAGTGCCCTGCACATCAGCCGCAGACTGCCCGCCGGCCGCCAAACGGGTGAGCCAGAACACCGCCGCCGGCAGCGCGCGCGGCGAGCCATGTAGAATCCGCGGATGTCAGAGACCGCCCCAGCCAGCAACACCTTTCCCGCAAGCGCTCCGGTGATCCCGGTGGCCGTGCTCAATCGCCTCGCCCGCGAACGACTCGAGTCCGCCTTTCCGCTGTGCTGGGTCGCCGGCGAGGTCTCCAACCTCAGCCGGGCGCCTTCCGGACATGTCTACTTCTCGCTCAAGGACGCCGCCGCACAGGTGCGCTGCGTGATGTTCCGCAGCCGCGCGCAGCTCCTCGGCTGGCGACTGGAAAACGGCCAGCACATCGAGGCGCGGGTGCTGGTCACTCTCTACGAGGCGCGCGGCGACTTCCAACTCAACGTCGAAGCCGCGCGGCGCGGCGGCGTCGGCCACCTCTACGAAGAGTTCCTGCGCCTCAAGGACAAGCTCGACGGCGAAGGGCTCTTCGCCAGCGCCGGCAAACGCGCCCTGCCGACGTTTCCGCGCTGCGTCGGCGTCGTCACCTCGCTGCAGGCGGCGGCACTGCGCGACGTTCTGACGACGCTCACCCGCCGCGCCCCGCAGCTGAGCATCGTCGTCTACCCGACGCCGGTGCAGGGCGACGGCGCCGGCGCGCAGATTGCCGACGCCATTTGCCGCGCCGGCGAGCGCCGCGACTGCGAAGTGCTGATCGTCTGTCGTGGCGGCGGCAGCATGGAAGACCTCTGGGCGTTCAATGACGAGCGCGTGGCGCGGGCGATCCGCGCCTGCCCGCTGCCGGTGATCTGCGGAGTCGGCCACGAAACCGATTTCACCATCGCCGACTTCGCCGCCGATCAGCGTGCGCCGACACCCACGGCGGCGGCCGAACTCGCCGCCCCCGAGCAGGCGGCGCTGCTCGCTCGTCTCGCTGGCTCACAGGCCGCCCTGCGCCGGCAGATCGAGCAGCTTCTTGCCCAGCGTGGCCAGCAGGTGGACTGGCTGGCCCGCCGCCTGCAACATCCGGCGCAGTACCTGGCCCAGCACGGCGAACGGCTGCGCAATCTACGGCGCCGGCTCGGCGCCGGGCTGCTGCAAGCCAGCGCGCATTCCCGCGCTGAACTGACCCGCCTCAGCCGCCGCCTGCTGCTCAACCGCCCCGACCCGGCACGCCACGCCGGCCGGCTCGCCGCACTGGCACCACAACTGCGCAGCGCCTGGCACGACGTGCAGCACGGCAGGCGCGCCGACCTCGACCGGCTGGCCGCCGGACTCGCGCACCTCAATCCGCAGGCTGTCCTGGCGCGCGGTTACAGTGTCGTCACCAACGGGCAGGGCGAGATCGTCCGCGACGCCCGCAGCCTGGAACCAAGCGCGCGAATTGCTGTCTTGTTGCACCGTGGGCGCCTCGAGGCCGAGGTGACTGCGCTTTTCGAAGATCATGGAGGGCCCGATCGACCGCTCTTTCCACCAGGCGCCATTGCCAGTACCGCGGGCCGCGAATAGAATTCCGGGGCCAGGAAGCCAGGAAGCCAGGAACTCGCGGATCCATGAAATCCGTAAAAGCCATGAATACGCGAACGAGCAGGACGCGTTCACCGCATCGCTTGACTGCGCTCCATTTCACCCCATAACAACCTTCACGGAGAACAACAATGGAACATCAGCTACCGCAGCTTCCCTTCGCCATCGACGCTCTGGCGCCGCACATGTCGCAGGAAACCCTCGAATACCACCACGGCAAGCACCATCAGGCCTACGTCACCAACCTCAACAACCTGATCAAGGGCAGCGAATACGAAGCTCTTGACCTCGAGGCAATCGTCAAGAAAGCGCCCGCCGGCGGCATCTACAACAACTCGGCGCAGGTCTGGAACCACACTTTCTTCTGGAACTGCCTGAAGCCCGCTGGCGGCGGCGCACCCGGCGGCGCGCTGGCCGCGGCGATCGACGCCAAGTGGGGCTCATTCGCCGAGTTCGGCAAGGCTTTCCAGGCTTCCGCGGTCGGCAACTTCGGCTCGGGCTGGACCTGGCTGGTCAAGAAAGCCGACGGCTCGGTGGATATCGTCAACATGGGCGCGGCCGGCACGCCGCTGACCACCGGCGACACGGCGCTCCTGTGCATCGATGTCTGGGAGCATGCCTACTACGTCGACTACCGCAACATGCGTCCCAAGTTCGTCGAGACCTTCCTCGCCCAACTCGCCAACTGGACCTTCGCCGAGAAGAATTTCGCCGGCTAAGCGGCAGCAAGCGACGCAGGACGGGGGCCCAGGCCCCCGTTTTTCATTTTGAAAAGGGTGCGCAGCGTTGCTTAGCCGAGCGGCAAACTGAGCGTCACTTCGAGGCCGCCATCCGGCCTGTTGCGTGCCCGTACCTGGCCGCCGTGCGAAAGCAGCGCCCGCCGGGCGATCGCCAGTCCGAGTCCGTAGCCGATCGTGCCCGCGTTGTTGTCGGCACGGTAGAACGGTTCAAAAATTGCCTCGAGGTCGGCTTCCGGCACGCCGGGGCCGCGATCGGCAACGACGATTTCGAACACGCCTGACGCTTGGCAGGCGCCCGAAACCCCGGAAGTCCTGCCTTCCCCTGCTACCCCACCGTCGACCAGGCGGCGCGCCGTCACTTCGACGGTGGTCCCCGCGGCGGTGTATTTGGCGGCGTTGCGAACGACGTTCTCGACAGCGCGATAGAGCAGCTCACCCTGCACGCTCGCGGTCACTTCGCCGGCACCGCTGAAATGCACGCGGCGACCACTCGCTTCGGCCTCGAAACCGGCGTCGTCGGCGATGCTGGCGACCATTTCCATGAGCTCGATGGTCACCGGTGGCGCGCCCGGCGTGCCGGCTTCGAGACGCGACAGGGTGAGCAGCTCGCCGACCAGTTCGTCAAGGCGAACCGACTCGCGTTCGATGCGCTCGAGCGTCATTTCGAGTTTCTCCGGGCTCTGCCGGGCCAGCCCGATGGCTGCGTGCAGGCGCGCCAGCGGCGAGCGCAGCTCGTGCGAAACATCGTGCAGAAGACGCTGTTGGCTATGGATCTGCGCCTGCAGGCGCTGCGCCATGCGGTCGAAGTCGCGCCCGAGATCGGCCAGCTCGTCGCGCCGGCTGCCCATCGAAGGCTGCACGCGCGTCTCCAGATGCCCGTCGGAAACGGCGCGAAAAGCGCCGCGCAGGCTGCGAATCGGCTTGGCCACGTACCACGCCAGCGCGGCGCTGAAGGCGAGGCTGGCGAGCAGACCGGCAATGATCGGCAGCGCCGGCGACGGCCGTTCGCTGCGCAGCAGGTGACCACGCCCACCCGGGCGCTCGTAACGGGCGACCAAGGTGTAGGTCTGTCCGTCGTGCGCGTGTACGCGCCGCGCACCGGACATCGGTCCACGCCGGAAGTCACCCGAAGCCAGCGCGGCGCTCAGGTCGCCGGGAAGCTCGCGACCGAAGAGGTCGCGACCGCCTTCGTCGATCACGAAAAGCTGCGCCTTGCCCGGAGCTTCGGCCCATTCGCGCAACACTTCGCGCATCATCTGTGGGCCGCCGCGGCGCAGGAAAACCTCCGCCGCATCGAGCATCACCGCCGCCCGCGGGCCACCCGGCAGGGCCGGCAGCGATTCGAATTCGGCCTCGGCCTGACGGTGCAGCCAGACGACGCTGCCGACGCCGACACCGGCGAGCAACAGCGCCAGCCAGAAGGCAAAGAAGGATTTCCAGAAGAGCCGTCCCACGTTCAGGCCTTGACGAACTGATAACCCTGGCCGCGAACGGTCTGGATCCACGAGTCGCCGTCGGGCCGGGCGCCGAGCTTCTGGCGAATGCTGCTCACATGCACGTCGATACTCCGGTCGAAGCGCGCCAGCGGGCGCCCCATCGCCAGCTCCGAGAGGTCGCTCTTGCTCACCACGCGGCCAGCGTGGCGGGCCATGACTTCGAGAATGCTGTATTCGGTGCTCGTCAATTCGAGCGGCTGCTGCTGCCATTGCGCGCTTCGCCGCTCGGGCCACATGCGCAGGGGACCGACGACGATCGGCCCGTCGGACGTGCTCTCGGCGCTGTTGTCGGCGACCCGGCGCAGGATCGCCCGCAGCCGGGCGACCAGCTCGCGTGGCGAACACGGCTTCGGCACGTAGTCGTCGGCGCCGAGTTCGAGCCCGATGATGCGGTCGATGTCATCACCCCTGGCGGTGAGCATCAACACCGGCAGGCGGCTGGCGGCGCGGATGCGGCGCAGGACCTCGACGCCGTTGAGCCGCGGCATCATCACGTCGAGCACGGCGATGGCGTAGCGCCCGCTGAGTGCTTCGCGCACACCGCTTTCGCCATCATGCACCGCCTCGGCTTCGAATCCCTCCTGTTCGAGGTACTCGCGCAGCATCGAGGCGAGTTCGACATCGTCATCGACCAGCAGTACTCGAGTCATCGTGCCCATCCTCTCCACAGCACTGATGATAAGCGCCGGCAAGGCCTGGTCACGCTTCTTTACGGCTCTTTACCGGCTTTAACGCCCGCTGCCCATCGCCTGCTGCCGCTCGGCGCCCATTTACATGGCTTTACAGACGATTAACCGCGCTTTACCGCCCGCTGCGCGAAAGTTCAGCCAACGGTCGAGGCAACCGATGCCCGACTGGAACCCCCCTTTATCAAGGAGCCAAACATGAATACATTCAAACGCACTCTTGCCGTTTTCCTGGCCACCAGCAGCATCGCCCTGGCCGTCCCGCTGGCCGCCAATGCCGGCCCGATGATGGGCGGCGGAATGGAAGGCGGCTGTGGCAAAGGCTGGTCAGAGATGCGCGGCGGCCAGCGCGACGGCGTGCCACCGATGATGAAGAACCTTAAGCTGACCCCCGAACAGCAAACCACGATCAGCGAGCTACGCAAGCAGGACAGCGCGCTGATCGGCGAAAAGTACCAGAGCATGCGCGACAGCCGTGCGCAGCTGCACGAAATGGCGAAGAAGGGCGAATACGACGAAGCGAAAGTCAAGGCGCTTACCGAGCAGGGCGCCCAGGCAATGGCCGAAATGGCCCAGCTGCGGGCCCGTCAGCACCACCAGATCATGGCGGTGCTCACCCCCGAGCAGCGCGAGAAGCTCGCAGCCCAGCGCGATGCGATGATGAAGCGCTGGGAGAAGAAGCGTGGCGAGCGACCAGGGCCCGCCGCTTGACCGGACGTCAGGACTGGCAGCCTTCGCCAGGCGGGTAGCATGAGCGCCTGGCGAAGGCTGCAGACGACCGACGAAGCCGCCAACGCCGTCCCTCGATCGATTCCACCTTAGCGGAGTAAATAATGACCACACCCCGTCGCACCCTCGCCATCTTGCTTGCTACCGGGATTTCCCTGGCTACGCCACTGACCGTCGCAGCAGGACCGCCAGGCGCGGCCTATGACTGCCTCGGGCCGCAGGCGGCGCAAGGTCATCGCGACGGCGTGCCGCCGCTGATGAAGGGACTGAAGCTGACCGCCGAGCAGCAGGCGCGCATCGCCGATCTGCGCAAACAGGACGCCGACCTGATGGACGAGAAGTTCAAGCACGTCCGCGACACCCGCATGCAGCTTGACGAAATGCAGATGAAAGGCCAGTACGACGAACTCCAGGTCAAGAAACTGACCGAGGAGGGCGCGCAGGTGACGGCAGAACTGGAACAGATTCGTGCCCGCCAGCACCACCAGATGATGGACATGCTCACCCCAGAGCAGCGCAAGGAGTTCGTGGCACAGAGCCAGCGAATGATGCAGCGCAGGCTTGAACAGCGCGTCCGCCAGTCTGGCGGCTGAGCAGCGCCGTGGGCGGAGCGCCCGCCCAGGCCGCGCTACGCGGCCTGCTGCTGCGCCCCTCTCGGCACGCTGGACTCGAGACGGTTGATGCCGGTGATCACCGCTCGCAGCGACGCGGTAACGATGTTGGTGTCCACCCCGGCGCCGTAGAACTCGCTACCGCCACCAGCCGCCGGCGCGACTTCGATGAAGGCGCAGGCCCTGGCGTTGCCGCCCTCGCCGCTGGGACTCATCGCGCGCTCTTCATAACTGCGCACCTGGATATCGATGCCGACACTCTGGAAGGCATTCACCGCTGCGTCGATCGGGCCGTTGCCGGTACCGGTGAGTACCTGCGGCATGCCGTCGATATCGACATTGAGGCGGATGCCTTGCCCGTTGCCGCCACCGTGCTCGAAGAGGTGGTGCTCGCGGTAGCGTACCGGGTCCACGCAGTCGATATAGGTCGCCGAGAAGAGCTGCCAGATGGCGGCAGCACTCATCTCGCCGCCGTGCTCGTCGACATGCTGCTGGACGACACCCGAGAACTCGACCTGCAAGCGGCGCGGCATGACCACGCCGTATTCGCTTTCCAGCAGGTAGGCAATGCCGCCCTTGCCCGACTGGCTGTTGACGCGGATCACCGAGTCGTAGCTGCGGCCAAGGTCGGCCGGGTCGATCGGCAAGTAGGGAACGTTCCAGAAACCGTCGCTCTGCCCGACCGCAAAGCCCTTCTTGATGGCGTCCTGATGCGAACCCGAGAAAGCGGTGAACACCAGATCGCCGACGTAGGGATGGCGCGGGTGAATCGGCAACTGGCTGCACTGCTCGAAGGTCCGGGCAACGGCATTGATGTCCGAAAAGTCGAGCCCCGGCGCGACGCCCTGGGTGTACAGATTGAGCGCCAGGGTGACCAGATCGACGTTGCCGGTGCGCTCGCCGTTGCCGAACAGGCAGCCCTCGACGCGCTCGGCGCCAGCCATCAGGGCGAGTTCGGCGGCGGCCACGGCGGTGCCACGGTCGTTGTGCGGATGCAGGCTGATGATCACGCTGTCGCGCCGCTCGAGGTGACGATGCATCCATTCGATCTGGTCGGCGTAGACGTTCGGCGTGGCCATCTCGACGGTCGTCGGCAGGTTGAGGATCACCTTGTTGTCCGGCGTCGCGCCCCAGGCGGCGGTCACCGCGTTGCAGACTTCGAGCGCGAAGTCGAGCTCGGTGGCGGTGAAGGTTTCCGGGCTGTATTCGAGCACCCATTCGGTCTCCGGCGCCTGCGCCGCCAGGTCCCTGATCAACTTCACCGCCACCACCGCCATGTCGATCACTTCCTCCCGGCTCATCTGAAAGACGGTCTCGCGGAAAGGTTTCGAGGTGGCGTTATAGACATGCACGATCGCCCGTCGCGCGCCGCGCACCGACTCCATCGTCCGCCGAATGAGATGCTCGCGCGCCTGCGTGAGGACCTCGATGCTCACGTCACCGGGAATATGCCCGCCCTCGATGAGGCTGCGCACGAAATCGAAGTCGGTCTGCGACGCCGACGGGAAAGCGACCTCGATCTCCTTGAAACCGATCTCGCAGAGCATCCTGAACATGCGCGTCTTGCGTTCGGCGTTCATCGGCTCGAAGAGCGACTGATTGCCGTCGCGCAGATCGGTGCTCATCCAGATCGGTGGCTTGCTGATCGTGGCATTCGGCCACTGCCGGTCGGCAAGCGCGACCGGCGGGAAAGAGCGGTACTTGCTGGCGGGGTTGGACAACATGATGGCGACTCCTCGGGTTTCGGGTGTTGAATCTGATGACCCACATGGTAGGGAAAAGCCGCCGGCAGGTGCTTGCGTATTGCCGCTTTAAAAGGGACTTTGGAGCAAGTCTGTTGCGCACATAAAAAGAAACCAGCATTACAATTGCGCAATTGCTTCAGCGGAGAAATCTCGTGCACCTCGATCGCTACGACTGGCAGATTCTGCGCGTCCTCCAGGAAGACGGCCGAATCAGCAATCAGGACCTCGCCGACCGCATCGGCCTTTCGCCCTCACCCTGCCTGCGGCGGATGCGCGCGCTCGAGGAATCCGGGCTGATCACCGGCTATCGCGCACTGCTCGACGCCAGGAAACTCGGCCTGTCGCTGATGGCGCTGATCTACATTTCAATGGACCAGCACACGCCCGAGCGCTTCACCGGCTTCGACGCCGCCATCGCCGAGATCCCGGAGTTGCTCGAATGCCTGCTGATCACTGGTCAGGACGCCGACTACCAGCTCAAGGTGGTGGTCAGGGACATGGACGCCTACCAGGAACTGCTCCTCAACCGCCTCACCCGCATCCCCGGCGTGACCGGCGTGCATTCGAGCTTTGTCCTGCGCCGGGTGGTTGACAGGACGGCGTTGCCGCTGGCGATGGCGTCGAGTTTTCTGGCCAGTTGATCCGGGAGGAGCGTTCACCAGGGTTCGGATGAATCAGTGGCTGCCGATCGCCGGATCGACGGGGGTCAGACAGATGGCGGCCTTCTGCAACTGCAAGACAATGCGCGCCCCGGGGACGATACCGCGGCGCTGCGCCACCGCGCTGCCGATGGCGAACGACAGCATCGCATCGCCGCCTTCGCCGACGCGAGCGGTCACCGTCGCGTGTCCGCGCCAGGCGAGTCGCTCGCTGACGATCGCGCCAAGCGTGTTCTCGCGCTCGGCCTGGTGGTCGCGAACGAGGATTACGCCGGCTTCGGGAACGATCCAGCAGATCCTGTCGCCGACGGCGAATTCGGCGTGATGCGCCGCCTGCAGCGGCTGCCCGTGCCAGTCGATCAGCGTCGTGTCGGTGCTCGGCGACTGCTCGGTGACCCTGCCGATGAAGACGTTCGGCTGGTCGGTGAGGCGGGCAACCAGCGCGCTCGCCGGTCGCGCCAGCAGTTCGCCTGGCGGCGCGGTGTGCAGCGTGCGGCCGTGGTGCAGGACGGTCATGTTGTCGGCAAGCAGCGCCGCCTCCTCGAGGTCGTGCGTGACCAGGATGATCGGGATGGCCAGCGAGCGGCGCAGCTCGATCAGCTGGCGCAGCAGCTTGCGGCGGGTCACCTGATCGAGCGCCGAGAACGGTTCGTCGAGGAGCAGCACCTGCGGCTCGCGCGCCAGCGCGCGGGCAATCGCCACCCGTTGCTGCTGGCCGCCGGAGAGTTCGGCCGGGCGCCGGTCCTCGAGGCCTTCGAGCCTGCTGCGCGCCAGCCAGTGACGCGCCTGCGCCGCGCGCGCGCGCGCCGGCAGGTGCTGCAGGGCGACCATCACGTTGGCCAGCGCGCTGAGGTGAGGAAAGAGCGCGTAGTGCTGGAAGACGAAGCCGACACGCCGCTGCTGCGGCGAGACATCGACGCCACCGCTGGCGTCGAACCAGATGTCGTCGCCGCAACGAACGCGCCCGCCCGACGGCCGGTGCAGGCCGGCAAGGCAACGCAGAATGGTCGATTTGCCGCTTCCCGAAGGGCCGACCAGCGCCAGCAGCTCACCGCTGTCGCAGGCGATGTCGGCGGCCAGCGGAATCGGCACGCTCTGTTCGAGGCGGGCGACCAGTTTCACCGGCGCAGCACCGAACGCCCGAGGCGACTGACCAGCAGCACGGCGACGAAAGACAGCGCCAGCAACAGCGCCGACATGCCTGCCGCCGCCGAATCGTTGAACGCCTGCGCCTGATCGTAGATGGCGATGGCGATGGTCTTGGTCTCGCCGGGCAGGCTGCCGCCGACCATCAGCACGACGCCGAACTCACCGAGGGTGTGCGCGAAGGTCAGCGCCAGCGCGGCGGCGACGCCCGGCCAGGCGAGCGGCAGTTCGATGCGCAGGAAGGTCTGCCAGCGCGACAGCCCGGAGACCCACGCCGCTTCGCGGACTTCGCGCGGGATGGCGGCAAAGGAACGCTGCATCGGCTGCACGGCGAAGGGTAGGTTGAAGATCAGCGAGGCGGCGAGCAGTCCGTCGAAGCTGAACACCAATGTCCGTCCGGTCAGGGCGTGGTACGCCTGGCCAAGGGGAGAGGCGCCGCCGAAGCCGAGCAACAGGTAATAGCCGAGAACAGTGGGTGGCAGCACCAGCGGCAGCAGGATCGCCGCCTCCAGCGCGCCCTGATGGCGAAACTGCGACCAGGCCAGGAGGCGTGCCAGCCAGATCGCCAAGGGCAGTAGCAAAAGTGCCGTGGCGCTGGCCAGTTGTAGCGAAAGCGAGAGCGCCTGCCAGTCGATCACGGCCATCCCTGCGGCCACAGTGCGCGCCCCTTACCTGGTTGCCGGCAGCGAAAAACCGTAGCGCTCGAAAATGGCGCGCGCCACCGGCTGTTGCAGATAGGCGTAGAAACGGCTGGCGTCCTCGCCGGCGTGACGGGTCAGCGCCATGCGCTGGCGCAGCGGCGGATGCCAGCTCTCGGGAATCAGTGCTGCGACACCGTGCCGGGCCAACTCGGGCGCCTTGACCAGCGACCAGGCAACGATGCCGCCCTGCGCCGAACCGCTGAGCGCAAACTGCGCCGCCTGCGCGACGTTCTCGCCGAGCACCAGCCTGCCCTGCAGCGCTGCCCAGAGGCCGGCGCGTTCGAGGACGGCGCGGGCGGCACGCCCGTAGGGCGCGTGCTCGGGATTGGCGATCGCCAGACGCTGCAGGCGACCATCGCCGATCGCCGCCGCCAGGTCGCGAAGTTCGCTGTCGACCTTCAGCGACGAGCCGTGGGGTACCAGCAGTGCGACGCGCCCGATTGCGTAGAGCTGGCCCTGGTCGCGCAGCAGGCCCTGTCCGGCGAGACGGAAAATGTACTCCTCGTCGGCGGACAGGAAGAGGTCGAAAGGCGCCCCCTGGGGAATCTGGCGGGCGAAGTTGCCCGAGGAACCGAAGGACAGAACGACCTTGTTGCCGCTCTCCCGTTCATAACGGGCAGCAATCTCGCCGAGCGCGAACTGCAGATCCGAGGCGGCAGCGACCTTGACTGTCTGGGCGTTGGCGACGATGACGAAAAAGCTCAGCAGAAGGAAAAGCAGGAAGCGCATCTTGTCATGACCCAAGGAGAGAGGAAGAGCAGGTGGGCAGGCGAGCCTGGCGACACGGCGCTCGTGGAGCCCGGCTCAGAGCTCGTGCAGCGAGCCATCGGCCTGTGAATGATTGGCATAGGTTGGCCAGTCGGGCGAATAGCTGTCCGCCTGATCGCCCCAGGTCGTCCAGCCGGCGCGCGTGCCACGCGCGAAGAGTTCGATGCGCGGCGCCGGGCTGCAGGATTCAATGAGCGCGTACTGTTCGTCGGGCTTGCGCGAATGCTCGCGTTTCATCGAGCGGATGATGTTCACCTGGCGCCGCCCCGGCGCCAGGGTGCGGGCGTTCTTGCCACGCACGCCAAAGAGGATGATTTCGGTGGTATTGCGAAAGTAGAAACCGACCCCTCGCCCATCAGGACCGCCGTCCTTGCGCACCTTGTGCCAGACGAGATTGCTCTTGTAGGCAAAGCCCCAGGACTGCAGGACGCGCAGGCCTTCCGGCAAGAGCGCGTTGGGAACCCAGAGATAGAGATGTGCGCTGTCCTGGCAAATCTCCGCCACCGGCAGCTCGCAAATGGCGTCCAGGGTCATCGTGTCGTAGCGATTGAGGCGTTTGTGTTCCGGCGCCACCTTGCCGGTCTGGTTCTGAAAGCGCCACGGCGGGTCGGCCAGCACGGTGTGGAAGCGCAGCCCGCCGGCTCTCAGCAGGAGGTCCTCGGCGGCAGCGATCATGGCGGGGTTTTGGCGGCCAATGCACGGTTCATGTCAGCACGTGTTGCGGCTCGCCGCGGGCGAAGGCTTCCAGATTGTCGATCAGCTGGTCGGCGAGTACCTGCATCGCGGGCTGGCTGGCCCAGGCGACGTGCGGGGTTAGCAGGAAATTGGACAAGGCCAGCAGCTCGGGAGCGAGCAGGGGGTTGCCGCTGCGCGGCGGCTCGACGCTGAGGACGTCGAAGCCGGCCCCGGCGATCCAGCCTTCCTGCAGCGCCCGGGCCAGCGCTGCTTCATCGACCAGGCCGCCGCGCGCGGTATTGATCAGCAGCGCCGAGGTTTTCATCGACCGCAGTTCGGCTTCGCCGATCAGCCTCGCCGTTTCGGCGTTCAGCGGGCAATGCAGTGAAACCACGTCGGCCTGGCGTAGCGCTTCGGCGAAGGGCGTGTAGCCAGGACGAACGCTGAGGGCATCCTTGCGTTCGCTGCGCAGCACGCGCATGCCGAACGCGGCGGCCAGACGGGCGACTCCGCTGCCCAGGCTGCCGCTGCCGATCAGCGCCAGCGTTGCGCCGTGCAGGTCGCGGATCGGGTAGTCGAAAAAGCAGAACTGCCCGGAACGCTGCCACTTGCCGTCGACGACCGCCTGCCGATAGGCGAAGAGATTGCGCGACAGCGCCAGCAACATCGCCAGCACCTGCTCGGGGACGCTATGCACGGCGTAGCCACGGATGTTCGAGACGATGATGCCACGCGCACGGCAAGCGTCGACATCGATGTTGTTGCTGCCGGTGGCGGCGACGGCGACCATCTGCAAGGCGGGTAGCGCGGCAATCAGCTCGGCGTCGATCTGCAGTTTGTTGACGATGGCCATCGTCGCTCCGGCGAGCCGCTCCTTGACCTCGTGCTGCAGCGTCTGCGCATGTTCGACCCAGTGATGCGGGAAATCCGGCCGGCGAACTTCGGCGATGATCGATTCACGCTCAAGATAGACAATTCGGTGCATGGCTCAATCCACGAACGGTTTGTCGTAGCGGATGGCGACTTCGGCGACCTTGGCGCCGAGGGCAGAATCGCCGGAAAAGCACAGCCGGCTGACCTGGCTGGCGACACAAAGGCCTTCGATGGCTTTCAGGTCGCCGTGCAAAACGTTGAAAACGCCCGCAGGGAAAGCGCTCTCGGCCGTCAGTTCGGCCAGGGCGAAAACGGCCGAGGGCGCTTTCGGGCTCGGTTTGACGACCACCGTCGCGCCCGCCAGCAGTGCCGGAACGGCGTGCCGCAGCGGACCGAGCAGCGGCGCGCTGTCGTCGCTGACGATGGCCACGACCGCCTTGGCCGCGCTGCTGCCGCCCCTGCTATCGGTCGCCGAGTCGCGGCCGCGCAGCAGGCCGAGCGCGGCGTCGACTTCGGCCGCTGCCGAAGCGGCATCCTTGCCGGTTTCTTCGCTGATCAGGGCGGCGAAATGCTCGCCATACCCGGCCAGCGCGTCGGCCAGGACGAGCAACAGGGCCGCGCGTTCAGCGACGCTTCTGGCCGCCCAGTCAGCGAGGGCCGCCTGCGCCGAGCCAGCGGCAGCGAGCGCTTCGGAAGCGCCGCACAGCGGTGTGCGCCGCTTGACCTCGCCGCTGCGTGCGTCGCGAACATCGAAAAAAGCCGGTGCCATGGTCAAATAGGCGTGCCCATTGATCCACAGCGGTATGGCCAGGACCTGGTCGGTTGCGGACATCATCTGGAGGTTCGCTCCTTGCTTGGTTGCCGAGGAAGTCGCCTGGGCGACTCATGAATTGAGGCAATGCCGGATATCGGAAGAGGGGACTGGCCTGGCGCGTCGCTGCGCTCGCGCACCTCACCGGACGCGCTGGCACTGGCGGTAGAGTTTGCGAAACGTCCTACCCGGCGCTGCGGGCAGGTCGCGAGCGGCGCAAGAAGCGCTGGGCACGACCAGGTAGCCTACGAACAGGGCAACGCGCATGATGGTAAGATATTGCGCCGCACAAGTCAGCGTGGGCGAGTGGCAGAGCCAGCAATAGTAGTCTCCCACAGGTAAAAACGGAAGGTTCCGGGAATTGCGATAGGAAGGTAATGGCGGAACAACAGGCAGAGAAGACGTCGATACAGGTCATCGAGCGCATGATGTCGCTGCTCGACGTGCTGGCTGACATCCGCGAGCCGGTGAGCCTCAAGGTCCTGGCCAGGAACAGCGGCCTGCACCCGTCGACGGCGCACCGCATCCTGGCCGCGATGACCAGCGCCGCGGTTGTCGAGCGGCACGAGAACGGCAGCTATACGCTCGGCATCCGGCTCCTCGAACTGGGAAATCTGGTCAAGTCGCGGATCAGCATCCGTGAAGTCGCCCGGCCATACATGCAGCAATTGCACGAGGCCATCGGCGAGGCCGTCAACCTCGGCATCCGCCACGAGGACGAGATCATCTACGTCGAACGTACCTCCAGCGGTCGCTCGCTGGTCCGCGTCGTCTATCTGGTCGGTGGTCGGGCGCCACTGCACCTGACTTCGGTGGGCAAGCTGTTTCTTGCTGCCGACAGCGCCAGCGATGTCCGCGCCTACGCGCGTCGTACCGGTCTGCCGGGCAAGACGCCGCACTCGCTGACGCGCCTCGATGCCCTGGACAAGGAACTCGACAAGATTCGCCGCCACGAAGTGGCCTTTGACAATGAAGAAGCGGAGGTCGGCCTGCGCTGCATCGCTGCGCCGATCCGCAACGACGAGGATCAGCTGGTCGCCGGGCTTTCCGTCTCGGCCCCCAGCGACCGCCACGATCCAGACTGGGCAACGACGATCAAGGCAACGGCCGACAAGATCGCGCGGGCCCTGGGCCATCAGGCACCACCGCACCCATAACCCGCGCGACCGGTCTGCAAGCCGTGGAACAAGAGACACCCGCACCAACCACCGCGAAGAACGGTGCCGCCATTGCCGTGGCGATGCTTGCTACACTCTGTCCCCTGCCACGGAGCCCATTGAATGCCCCTGCCGACATCGCTGCTGCCCTTTCTTTTTGTCTTTCTGTGGAGCACCGGATTCATCGGCGCCAAGTTCGGCCTACCCTACGCCGAACCCTTGACCTTCCTGCTCACCCGCTACCTGCTGGTGCTGACGCTGATGCTTCCCCTTGTACTGCTGACGCGCGCACCGTGGCCGGCCAATCCGCGCCAGTTTTTCCACATCGGCGTTTCCGGCGTTCTCGTGCACGGCGTCTATTTGGGTGGCGTGTTCATGGCCATAAAACACGGCTTGCCGGCGGGCGTGACGGCGCTGGTGGTCGGCATGCAGCCGCTGCTGACTGCCTGCGGGGCCGGCTTTCTGCTCGGCGAACGCGTCTCGCCGCGGCAATGGCTGGGCCTGGCGCTCGGCTTCGCCGGAGTGACCCTGGTCGTTGCCAACAAGCTTGCTGGCGTGCCACTGGCGGCAATGCTCGTTCCGGCCATCGCCGCATTGCTCGGCATCACCCTTGGCACCCTGTATCAGAAGCGCTTCTGTCCGCGATTCGACCTGCGTACCGGCTCGGTAATCCAGTTCCTGCCCACCGCGCTGATCACCGCCGTCGTCGCCTCGGCAAGCGAAAGCATGCTCATCGAGTGGACGCCGCAGTTCGTCTTCGCCCTGCTGTGGCTGGTGCTGGTACTCTCGGTCGGGGCGATCAGCCTGCTCAATCTGCTTATCCGCAGTGGCAGTGCGGTCAACGTCGCCACCCTGTTCTACCTGACGCCGCCGAGCACGGCGATCATCGCCTGGCTGCTGTTCGACGAAACACTCGGCGCGCTGGCGGTTGCCGGCATGGTGCTGGCGGTCAGCGGCGTCTATCTGGCGCGCGCGACACCGCGATGAATGAGGCAGGGCAGAACGGGAAAGCAGGCCCGCTGCGTATTCTGGGCATCGACCCGGGCTTGCGCATCACCGGCTTCGGGCTCATCGAAAAGACCGGCAACCGCCTGTCCTACCTGGCCAGCGGCTGCATCAAGACCGACGCCGGTGCTTCGCTGCCCAGCCGCCTGGGAACCATACACAGGGAACTGCGCACGCTGGTCGCCCGGCATCGGCCCGACCAGGCGGCCGTCGAAATCGTCTTCGTGAACGTCAATCCACAATCGACGCTGCGCCTCGGCCAGGCAAGGGGTGCGGCGATCACAGCGCTGGTCGTCAGCGGCCTGGAAGTCGCCGAGTACACTGCCCTGCAGGTCAAACAGGCGGTGGTCGGCAACGGCCACGCCGACAAGGTGCAGGTGCAGCACATGGTGCGCCGCCTGTTGTCGCTGGCGGCCGAGCCGAGCCCGGACGCCGCCGACGCCCTGGCCTGCGCGATCGCGCACGCGCACGGGGGCCAGGGCATCGAACAATTGAGCAGCCGCGGTCTGCACGTCCGCAATGGGCGATGGATGGTCGCCAAGGAGAACAAGAGATGATCAGCCGATTGAGTGGCATCCTGCTCGCGAAGAATCCGCCGCAGGTAGTGGTCGACGTGCATGGCGTCGGCTATGAGCTCGAGGTACCGATGAGCACCTTCTACAACCTGCCCGAGAACGGCGAGAGACTCAGCTTGCTGACCCATTTCGCGGTCCGCGAGGACGGGCAGTTCCTCTACGGTTTTGCCACCGAAAGCGAGCGCTTCGCGTTTCGCCAGCTGCTCAGGATCTCCGGCGTCGGCGCGCGCATGGCGCTGTCGGTACTCTCCGGACTGTCGGTGAGCGACCTGGCGCAAGTCGTCTCCCGTCAGGAAGTCGGGCGGCTGACCAAGGTACCGGGAATCGGCACCAAGACCGCCGAGCGCCTGCTGCTCGAACTCAAGGGCAAGCTCGCCGAGGCTCTGCCGACGGCCACGCCGGCGGCCGCCGACAGCCGCAGCGACATTCTCAATGCGCTGCTGGCGCTGGGTTACAATGAGCGCGAAGCAGGCGCCGTGATGAGGCAGTTGCCGGCCGAAACCACTACTTCCGACGGCATTCGGCAGGCGCTCAAACTGCTGTCAAAGGTCTGAACCGCGCCCATGAATCCATGAATCCCAGCCACAAGCAACTGATCCAGATCGCGCTCGTCGCGCTGCTTCTGATCGGCTGTGTTGCTGTGCTGCTGCCGTTTACGGGCACCCTGCTTTTCGCCGTCGTCATCTGCCTGACGACGCTGCCGATTCGCAACCGCCTGCTGACGCTCTGCGGTGGGCGCAGCAGTCTAGCGGCGCTCCTGCTGTCGCTACTCTTGCTGCTCTTGCTGGTAGTGCCAATGGCCTTGCTCTCCGGCTCACTCGCCGACGCCGTTCAGATCGGCATCCGGCAGGTGAAACCACTGCTGGAGAGCGGCATTCCCGGCCAACCGCCGGCGTGGCTTGCCAGTCTGCCGATCATCGGCCCGGACGTCACCGGATATTGGCACGATCTGGCCGATAGCCGCGAGGAAATGAACAATCTCCTGCGTCAGGTTTTCGACCCGACGCGCAAGTTCGCGCTGGCCGCGGTGGCCCTGTTTGCGCAAGGACTGTTGCAACTGGTGCTGGTGATCTTCTTCGTCTTCTTCATCTTTCGCGACGCGCATATCTACGCCGACGCCCTGCTCACCGGCAGCCGCATGCTCGCCGGCAACCTCGGCGAACGGATGCTGACGCTGGCCGAGGGAACCGTCACCGGCGTCATGGCCGGGATCGTCGGAACCGCCGCGGCGCAGTCGATCGTGGCCATGATCGGCTTTCTCGTCGCCGGCGTTCCGGGCGTCATTCTGCTGACCATTGCCACCTTCTTTTTCTCGATGGTGCCGGTGGTCGGCGCGACGCTGATCTGGTTGGGGGCGGCAATCTGGCTGTACAACGGCGACCAGACCGGCTGGGCCGTGTTCATGGTGCTGTGGGGGATGTTCGCCATCAGCAGCGTCGATAACTTCCTCAAACCGATCCTCATTTCGCGCAGCGCGAGCCTGCCGCTGCTGCTGATCGTCGTCGGCGTTTTCGGCGGCGTCCTGGTCTTCGGCTTCATCGGCCTGTTCCTCGGGCCAACCCTGCTCGCCCTCGGGCAGGTGCTGATCCGCGAGTGGCTGGCGCACGACGGTCCCGACTCCCCCGCCGCCCTGGCCACGGAAAGCGAGCGCCAGCCATGATCGAAAGCGACGATCTCGGCGCAGCGCCGATCGAGCGGCTGATTTCGGCCGAGTCGAAATCGACGCAGGAAGAAGCCATCGAGCGCGCTCTGCGGCCGCGGCGGCTGGCCGATTACGTTGGCCAGGCGAAAATCCGCGAACAGCTGGCGATCTTCATCGAAGCCGCCAGGCGGCGCCGCGACACGCTTGACCACGTCCTCCTCTTTGGTCCGCCCGGACTGGGGAAAACGACGCTGGCGCACATCATCGCCGCCGAAATGGGCGTCAACCTGCGCTCGACATCGGGCCCGGTCCTCGAGAGAGCCGGCGATCTGGCCGCCATCCTGACCAACCTCGACGCGCACGACGTGCTGTTCATCGACGAGATCCACCGCTTGTCGCCGGTCGTCGAGGAAATCCTCTATCCGGCCCTGGAAGACTTCCAGATCGACATCATGATCGGCGAGGGGCCAGCGGCGCGCTCGGTCAAACTCGATCTGCCGCCCTTTACGCTGGTCGGCGCGACCACCCGCGCCGGCATGCTCACCAACCCGCTGCGCGACCGCTTCGGTATCGTCTCCAGGCTCGAGTTCTACACCGCCGAGGAGCTGACGCAGATCGTCACGCGTTCGTCGCAGTTGCTCAAGGTGCCCGCCGATAGCGGCGGCGCGCTGGAAATCGCGCGCCGTTCGCGGGGCACGCCGCGGGTTGCCAACCGGCTGTTGCGGCGGGTACGCGATTTCGCCGAAGTCAGGGCCGCCGGCCGGATCACGCGCGAGGTCGCCGACGCGGCGTTGCTGATGCTCGACGTTGACCACGGCGGCCTCGACGTCATGGACCGCAAGCTGCTGTCGGCGGTGATCGACAAGTTCGCTGGCGGCCCGGTCGGTGTCGACAACCTTGCCGCGGCCATTGGCGAAGCGCGCGATACCATCGAGGATGTGCTCGAACCCTACCTGATCCAGCAAGGTTTCCTGCAACGCACACCGCGTGGGCGGATGGCGACGGCAGCCGTCTACCGGCATCTGGGTCTCGAACACCTGCTCGCCGACGCGCAGGTCGAACTCTGGCGAAACACCTGAGCCGCTCCTTGCACGCCCGGTCACAAAAGCTTACTTTCTACGTGAAGAAAGCTGCATTAGAATCTGATCCTACGATGAAATTCACGCCCAAGCTCAGTTCTTTCTCGATTCCCGTTCGTATCTACTACGAAGACACCGACGCCGGCGGGGTCGTCTATTACGCCAACTATCTGAAGTTCCTCGAACGCTGTCGCAGCGAATGGCTGCGCGCGATCGGTCATCGGCAGGCGAACTTGCTGCGCGACCCGGGGATCGCCTTCGTCGTGCGCAGCGTTCAGGTCGACTTCCTGAAGCCGGCTCGGCTCGACGATCAGCTACTCGTTGATCTCGAAGTGGAGAAGATCAGCCGCGCACAAATATTTTTTCGCCAGGCCATCCGACGTGCCGACGAGAGCGTCGCCGGCGGCTCGATCGCCCTGCTCGGCGCCACCGTCCAGATCGTTTGTGTAAACTCGGCGCAGATGAAGCCGACTTCGATTCCCGCATTTCTGCGGTCCCAACTGGAAGCATTGCAATGAACGTCTCGCAAGACCTCTCGATCCTGCACCTGATCCTCAACGCCAGTGCCGTCGTGCAGGCGGTCATGCTCCTCTTGGCCGGCGTTTCGTTCATGTCCTGGTACTACATTTTCCGCAAGTGGTTCACCGTCAAGGCGGCGCGATCGCAAACCGAGCAGTTCGAGCGCGACTTCTGGAGCGGCGGCGATCTCAACAGCCTCTACCAGAGCGCCATCAACGACCGCCACAGCACCGGCAGCATGGAACGTATCTTCGAAGCCGGTTTTCGCGAGTTCACCAAACTGCGCAGCCAGAAGCACCTCGACGCCAAGGACGTCATCGACGGCTCGCGCCGCGCCATGCGGGCCACCTATCAGCGCGAGATGGACAGCATCGACTCGCATCTTGCCTTTCTCGCCTCGGTCGGCTCGGTGAGTCCCTACGTCGGCCTGTTCGGCACCGTCTGGGGAATCATGCATTCCTTCCGCGGCCTGGCCAACGTCGGTCAGGCGACGCTCTCGGCGGTTGCCCCGGGGATTGCCGAAGCGCTGGTGGCCACCGCCATCGGCCTCTTCGCGGCGATTCCGGCAGTAGTCGCCTACAACCGCTTCGCGCACGAGATCGATCGCCTCTCGTCGCGCTTCGAGTCGTTCATGGAGGAATTCTCGAACATCCTGCAACGGCAAGTGAGGTAAGGCCATGCGTCCGCGCCGTCTGAAAAACGAGATCAACGTCGTCCCCTATATCGACGTCATGCTGGTGCTGCTGGTGATCTTCATGGTCACCGCGCCGATGATGACCACCGCCAGCATCGACGTGCCGTCGGTCGGCAAAGCGGCGCAGCCGCCCGCCGACGCGCTGCAGGTCAATGTGCGCGCCGACGGGAGCCTGACCCTGCTGGCACCGGGGGCCGGCGAACGTCCGCTGACAAGCGGCCAGCTGCCCGGGGAGATTCGTGCGGCACAGACTGCGAACCCCGAACTGGCGGTGGTCATCGTCGGTGACCGCAGCGTCAAGTATGAAGCCGTGCTCAAGGTCATGGACGAGTTGCAGCGCAACGAGGTCAAGCGCATTGGCCTGCTCGTCCAGCTGGCCGACAAGTGAGTTGCTGAGCAGTGAATTCAGTCGACACACCCACGGCGCCACCGCAAGCAGCCGATCCAGCCAAATGGCGCTCGCTGGCTCTTGCGGCAACCGTCCATGTTCTGCTCATCGGCGCCTTGTTCTTCGGCGTGCAATGGAAGAGCAAGGCACCGAAGTCGATCGAAGTCGAAGTCTGGCGCAGCGCACCGGCGCCGGCTCTGCCGGTCAAGACCGAGCCGGCACCGCAAGCCAGGCCGGAGCCCGAGCCAAAGCCCGAAGTGAGGCCGGAACCGAAACCTGCCCCGTCGCCACCTCCGCCCCCGCCTCCAAAGCCGGCGCCAAAACCCGAAGCGAAGCCCGAACCCAAACCGGCACCCAAGCCCGAGGTCAAGCCGGACATCGTGCTGAAGGAAGAGAAAAAGCCCAAGGAAACGCCCAGGAAAGAAGAAGTCAAGGAGCCGCCGAAGAAGGAAGCTGCCAAAAAGGAAGAGCCGAAAGCGAAGGAGCCACCGCCGAAGGAACAGCCGAAAACCAAAGAACCGCCGAAAAAGGAAGAACCCAAGCCGAAGAAGGAGGAGCCCAAGCCGCAACCGGAACGCCGACCAAGTTTCGAGGACGAGCTGGAACGTGAGAAAGCGCAGCTGGAAAAGCAGAAGGCGGCGCAGGAAGCGAAGCAGAAAGCGGCCGAGAAAGCGGCTGAGAAAGCCGCTCAGGACCAGCGCGCCCGGGCTCAGGCCGAGGCACGCCAGCTCAAGCAACTGCAGGCCGAACAGGCGGCCGTCGAGCGCGCCCGCGGCCTGGCCGAGTACATGGACAAGGTGCGTGGCAAGATTCGTGGCAACATCGCCCTGCCGCCAGGCATCCAGGGAAATCCGGAGGCCGAGTTCGAGGTCACGCAACTACCCAGCGGCGACGTCCTCGACGTCAAGATCCGCCGTTCGAGCGGCAACGCAGCGCTCGACGCCGCCGTCGAGCGCGCGATCCGCAGATCGTCGCCCTTGCCGAAACCCGCTCAAGCGGAACTCTTCGATCGGGTCCTGAAGATCCCCTACCGCCCACGTGACGACTAGCAATCGGCGTTGACAGTTGGCGCCCTTTTCTTTCGCTTTGGCAGGCAGCTCTCGACAAGATCAATCTTTGTTACAGATGCCAAGAATGCAAAGGCGATATAATCTCCCATTCTGTATTGGATCGCGCCATGTCAAGAACACTCTCCCAGATCCGTCGTATCGGCCTGTTTGCCGTCTGCGCACTTGCTTTGCTGCACGCGTCGGCACACGCTCAACTGACCATCGAGATCACCGGTGCTGGCGCCAACCGCATTCCCGTGGCCATCGCCGACTTCGGCGGAGATCCGGCCGCTTCGAGGATTCTGACTTCGGTCATCCGTAGCGACCTTGAACGCAGTGGCCTGTTCAAGATGATCGACACCGGCGGCATTGCCATCACCGAGACCAGCAGCCCGATCTTCGGCGACTGGAAAAGCCGCGGTGCCGACGCGCTCGCCGCTGGCAGCATCGGCGTGAGTGCCGACGGACGCCAGGAGGCACGCTTCCGGCTTTACGACGTCACCCGTGAGACGGTCCTCGGCGGCTCTGCTTTCGTGACCTCGAAGCCGATGCTGCGCGCCGCGGGACACCGCATCGCGGACGTGATCTACGAGAAGCTGACCGGCGAGCCTGGCGTTTTCTCGACGCGAATTGCCTATGTCGTGCGGGTCAACGCCGCGCGCTACGAGTTGCACATCGCCGATGCCGACGGGCAGAATGCGCAGATGGCTCTGATCTCCAAGGAACCGATCATCTCGCCCTCCTGGTCGCCTGATGGCGACCGTCTGGCCTACGTCTCGTTCGAAAACAAGAAACCCGTGGTGTATGTGCACTCGCTGGCCTCCGGCAAGCGTATCGTCGTGGCCAACTTCAAGGGTTCGAACTCGGCGCCGGCATGGTCTCCCGACGGCCGCCGTCTGGCCGTCGTGCTGAGCAAGGAGGGCGGCTCGCAAATCTTCATCGTCAATGCCGACGGCACCGGCGCGCAGCGCCTGACGAGCAGCAGCGCGATCAATACCGAACCCAACTTTTCTCCGGACGGACAATTCGTCTATTTCACTTCGGACCGTGGCGGCAGCCCGCAGATCTACAGGGCCGGTATCGGCGGTGGCGACGTGCAGCGGGTGAGCTTCGAAGGCAGCTACAACGTCACGCCACGCCTGTCGCCGGACGGCAAGTCGATGGCCTTCATCAGCCGGCGTGACGGCGGATTCCGTTTGAGCGTGATGGATCTGGCGAGCAGGCAGGTACAGGTACTGACCGACTCCTACAAGGACGAGTCACCGACGTTTGCGCCGAACGGCCGGATGATCCTGATTGCCACCGAGTCCGGTGGTCGGGGCGTCCTCTCGGCGGTGTCTACCGACGGCCGAATCAAACAACGCCTGTCCATATCGGCGGGTGATGTTCGCGAGCCGGCGTGGGGCCCCTTCAACAAGTAAAAAGTCGCTTTAATCATCCATTTTCCGCAGGAGATAGATCCATGAAACAACTCGTCATCCCGGCTGCTCTTGCCCTTCTGTTGGCCGCCTGCAGCTCGACGCCAGACGCCGACAAAGCCGGCGCCGGTGCGCCGGTCGAGTCACGCGGGCCGGGAGTGGCCACCGTCACGACAGGGGGTGTCGATAGCCAGCGCCTGCCACCCGAGCTCACCGATCCCAACAATATCCTCTCCAAGCGCAGCGTCTATTTTGATTATGACAACTACGAAGTGAAACCGGAATACCGGGATCTGGTCGCTTCGCACGCCAAGTTCCTCACTCAGAACCGCCAGTTCAGACTGCTCATCCAGGGCAACACCGACCAGCGCGGCAGCCGTGAGTACAACCTTGCGCTCGGTCAGAAACGCGCCGATGCGGTGAAGAGAATGCTGGCCTTGCTCGGCGCTCAGGAAGAGCAGCTCGAGGCAGTGAGCCTCGGCGAGGAGAAGCCGAAGAATGAAGGCCAGAACGAAACCGCCTGGGCCGAGAACCGTCGCGCCGACATGCTCTATAACGGCGAGTTCTAGGATGCCGGGGACCTGCACGGGTCGCTCGCCGGCCAGAACACGCGTCGTTTCGGTCGCCCTGTTGCTCGCCGCGCTCGGCGCGCAGCAGGCGCACGCCGGTCTTTTCGACGACGAGGAGGCGAGACGCCAGGTCACCGATCTTTCGGCGAAGTCGAACGAACGCCTGGACACGGTCGCCAGAGGGCAGATGGAACTGGCCAATCAGATCCAGGCGTTGCGCGACGAAAATGCCCGCCTGCGCGGCCAGGTCGAGACGCTGAACTACGAGCTCGATGCGGCCAAGAAGCGGCAGCAGGACTTCTACGTCGACCTCGACGGTCGCCTGCGCAAACTTGAGACACCCGCGGCGGCGAGCACGGCAGCGGCAGCTGCCGGCACGACATCCAGACCGGCGGACGACATGAAGCCGGTAGCCAGCGAGACTCCCAGGAAGGTGGCCAGCGATCCGGCCGCCGAGACCCGCGAGTACGAAGCGGCGCTCAATCTGTTTCGGGCCAACAAGCTCAAGGAAGCGGCAACGGCGTTCGAAGCCTTCGCCAAGGCGCATCCGGACAGCACGCTGACACCCAACGCTTATTACTGGCTCGGCAACGCCCATTACGCCTTGCGTGATTGTCGCCGGTCGCTCGAGGCACAGCGCGTCGTCGGCAGCAAGTGGCCGACCCACAGCAAGGCGCCCGATGCGCTGCTCAACGTCGCCACCTGCCAACAGGAACTCGGCGACAGCAAGAATGCCAGGAGTACGCTGGAAGCCCTGCTGGCCAAGTACCCGGACAGCACGGCGGCGAGCGCCGCCAGGCAACGCCTGAAAAAATAGGCAGGTGGAATCCTCGGGAAAGACCCCGGCGCTGAAGATCAGCGAGATTTTCCTGTCCCTGCAAGGGGAGAGCTCGCGCGTCGGCTTGCCTACCGTTTTCGTCCGCCTGACCGGCTGCCCCCTGCGTTGTGTATGGTGCGACACGGCCTACGCCTTCTCGGGCGGGCAGACGATGTCGCTACCGGAAGTCCTCGCCGAGGTCGCCACTCACGACGTCGCCCGCGTCTGCGTGACCGGCGGCGAACCCCTCGCCCAGCCCGCTTGTCTGCCCCTGCTCGGCGCTCTGTGTGACGCCGGCCATGCCGTCTCTCTGGAAACTTCGGGCGCACTCGATATCGGCCAGGTCGACGCGCGCGTCGCGCGCGTCGTTGACGTCAAGCCACCCGGTTCCGGTGAGAGCGACCGGAATCGTTGGCAGAACCTCGCCCTGCTGACCGTCAACGACGAGATCAAGTTCGTTCTCAAGGACCGCTCTGACTACGAATGGGCACGGCAGCTGATCGTGGAACGTCAGCTCGCGGCCCTCTGTCCGCTGCTTTTTTCGCCCGTCGACGGCGAATTGGCAGCGGCAACCCTGGCCGACTGGCTGCTCGCCGACCGCCTGCCCGTACGCTTCCAGTTGCAGCTGCACAAGATTCTTTGGGGTAAGCTGCGCGCTAGGTAAACTTTCCCAGCGAGCGGCCATGACCAAGCAGCGACGTCACTTCTCCCGTATTGCCTTCGATTCACCGGCTCAGTTACTTCTTGCTGGGCAGCAGCTCGACGTACGCGTCCTCGACCTTTCCCTGCGCGGTGCGCTGGTGCACCTGCCGGCGCATGCCGAGCCTGGACTCGCAGCCAGCGCTGAACTGCGTGTCGTCCTCGACGACGCCGGCAGCGTGATCTGCATGCAGGCGTCCGTCGCACACCGTGAAGGCCGCCGAACCGGGCTCGCCTGCCAGGCCATCGATGTCGACAGCGTCACGCACCTGCGGCGCCTCGTCGAGCTGAACGCCGCTGACCCCGACCTGCTGCAGCGCGAGCTTTCGGCGCTGCTCAGCGCGTAGTCCGTCACCTTACCCTGGCGCCCCGCGCCGCACCCTCCCGACTTGACTTTGGCCAGCCGCACCCTATGCTTCATGGTGCGGCGCAGCATTTTGCGCGTCGCTTGTGCGGACGGCAAGCCGGGTAGATGGCGTCAGGCGACGACTCAAGAAAAAAAGGGAGAAAAAGATGTCACGGCAAGAAGTGAGCGCGCGCACTCGCTACGGCGTCCTGAGCATCGCGGCGCTGTGGGTGCTGGCATTTTCCGCTTCGCCAAGCGCTGCCCCGGCGCTGGAAGACGTGGCCGCCGGCGTCAAGGTCGATACCACCCAGATTTCCGTGTCGGGGATTTCCTCGGGTGGCTTCATGGCGCACCAGTTTCACGTCGCGCACTCGCAGCACATCATGGGCGCCGGCATCGTCGCCGGCGGACCCTACTACTGCGCTCGCGGCAGCATTCTCGACGCGCTCACTCGCTGCAGTCAGTTCGCAATGCTCGAATGCCTGGCCATCAAGCTGGACCCCAGACTCTGCGGCAAGACCGACCTGGCGCCAAAGGGCAGACGGGCGATCGAGGCGGCGGCACGCGCGTCCTTCGACGAGGCAAGGAAACAGGAAGCCGCCGGCAAGATCAGTCGACTCGTCAATCTTCGCGACGACAAGATCTATCTGTTCAGCGGCAGCTACGACGACATCGTGCCGCACGGGGTGATGGCCACCGTCTTCCGCTTCTATGCCGACCCCGACAAAGGCGCCGTGCGGCAAGGCAACATCGACTTCAACGGCACCTTCCCCGCCCGCCACACGATGGTCCGCGACGGTTTCGGCAAACCTGGCGGCAAGGTCGTCGGCGACTGTGCCGTGCCGCCGGCGCCACCGCCGGCGATGGAGACCAACGCCTACATCGACGACTGCGAAGCAGTGGCCAGGCAACAAGCGAAGAAGAACCTCTGCATTTGCCCCGCCGCGTCGGCAACCGACGGAGAAGTCGCAGTCGCCTGTCCGCCCCCCGACAAGCTGGCGGTATGCAAGGATCTGAAGGACGTCGATCTCGCCGGTGCGATCCTCGAACGGATTTACGGCGCGCAGGCGCTGGACAAGGGTCGCCTGCAGGTCCAGGAGAACGAGCTGCAGTCCTTCGATCAACGGCAGGTTTTCGGCAAGTTCTCGGACCTCCCCACTACCGCGTTGCAGAATGCCTCGATGGCCAGAGAAGGCTACATCTTCATTCCCGAGCCGTGCCGGGACGGCCGGCAGTGCAAGCTGCACATTGCCTTTCATGGTTGCAGGCAGGGCGGCAGCACCGACTATCGGCCAGGCCACGCTGGCAATCTGTTCGCCAAGTTTGCCGGCTACAACGAATGGGCCAAAGCCAACGAGATGATCGTCCTCTATCCGCAAATCCAGGCGCGCAGCCTGGGGCCGGTGAATCCGCGCGGCTGCTGGGACTGGTGGGGGCAGAATTACACGCATTCCGGCTACCACACCAGGGATGGCAAGCAGATAAAGGCCGTGGCGCAGATGATCAACCTCGTCGCCGGTGGGCAAGCGCTACTGGAGGTTGCGCCGGAGTAGGGCAGGGAAAGAGAAATGGAGCGCCACAAGGCAGAAACCGCGGAAGTGATTGCCGCCCACGGACGCCCCGCGCAGCGTCAAACACGGCCATGCACGACTACTCACAAGCACTCGCAGCTAGAAGCAAATCGACAGGAGGACAACGAAATGGCAGAACTTTCTCAACAACTCGGCGATTGGAGCAAGGCAGTCGCCAGCATGGACATGACCACGAGCAGCGAACAAATGCTCAACATGATTGCCGCTCTCAAGGTACCGGGAGTCAATATGGACGCTCTGGTCGCCAGCCAGCGCGACAACCTGGAAGCGCTGAACGCCGCCAACCAAGCGGCCCTGGAAGGCATGAAGGCGGTCGGCGAGTGGCAGGCGAAGCTGCTGCAGGAAACGATGCGCGAGTTGACCGCCGCGATCGGCAAGCTGTCGCAGTCCGGCTCGCCGCAACAGCTGCTGGCCGTCGAGAGCGACCTGGCGAAAAAAGCCTTCGCCACCGCAGTCGGGCAGATGCAGGAACTGACGCAAATCGTGATTCAGGCCAATCAACAGGCAAGCGCCGCGATTGCCAAGCGCATCCCGGAAAGCCTCGGTGAAATCAAGGACGTGCTGAAGCTGCCGGGAGCGTCGGGGGAGGCCTGATTGCGAGGCGCGGCACGAGCAAGTCACGGCGTGGATTCACCGCGCGCGGCCTGCGTCCTCCCGCCTGCGTCGGAGGTGTGGCGACACGCCCGGGCATCCCCGGACTTTCCGCAACTTCGGGGAGAAGGCCCGCGGGCAGGCCCGGAAAGCGGTATATTCTCGACCCCATGAATACGCCCCCTGACTCACCCGGCCAGAGTGCCGTCGTTCTGCTCTCCGGCGGACTCGACTCGGCGACGACGCTGGCCATCGCCCGGGCCGCGGGTTTCGCATGCCATTGCCTGTCGGTAGACTACGGTCAGCGTCATCGCGCCGAACTGCAAGCGGCGGCGGCGGTCTCCGCGGCGCTCGGCGCCGCCGAACATCGCATCGTCAGCCTGTCGCTGGACGTCTTCGGCGGTTCGGCGCTGACCGATGCGACGATCGCCGTCCCCGTCGGCGGCGTACAACCGGGCATTCCGGTCACCTACGTCCCGGCACGCAACACGATCATGCTCTCGCTGGCGCTGGCCTGGGCCGAGGTGCTCGGCAGCAACGACATTTTCGTCGGCGTCAATGCCGTCGATTACTCGGGCTATCCCGATTGCCGACCGGAATACATCGCCGCTTTCGAACACATGGCCAGGTTGGCGACCAAGGCTGCCGTCGAAGGCGCGGCGCTGCACATTCACGCTCCGCTGATCAATCTTGGCAAGGCGCAGATCATCCAGCGTGGCGCAGAGCTCGGCGTCGACTACGCGCTCACCGTTTCCTGCTACCAGGCGGACCCATCAGGGCGCGCCTGCGCTGTCTGCGACTCGTGCCGGCTGCGGCAAGCCGGCTTCGCCGCCGCCGCAGTCGCCGATCCGACGCGCTACGCCCGCTGATCGCTACCCGGCAGCGAGGCCTCGACGGCCCCACCAGGCGACGCCTTGTCGGCGGGAATAGAACGTGCAATCAAGACCTTGTCGACTCGATTGTGATCCATGTCAACCACCTCGAAGCGCAGCCCGGCAAACTCGAAATGGTCCGCGGTTTTTGGAATGTGGCCGAGCACGTACATGATGAAACCGCCGAGCGTGTGGAAGGCACCCTCTTCCTCACCGGGCAGGGCGACAGCGATCTGGAGCACACTGCGCAGTCGCTCAAGCGTGACGCCGCCGTCGACCAGCCAGGAGCCGTCCTCGCGGGCGACAATATCCTGCTCCTCGGGGGTGTCGAAGACCGGCAGGTCGCCGACGATCGAAGTCAGCACGTCGGTAAGCGTGACCAGGCCCTGCAGCTCGCCGTATTCGTCGACCAGCAGCGCACACTGCTGCTGCGCCCTGCGGAAAGTTTCGAGCAACTGCGTCGTGTTCACGCTCGCCGGAACGTACAGCGGCGGGCGTACGAACGCCTCGATGTTCAGCGTCTCACCGGAAAACGCGCCTTTGAGCAGGTCGCTGGTGCGCAAGACGCCGACGAGGTCGTCGAGGCCATCGCGGCAGACGACGACGCGTTTAAAGGGGCTGGCGGCGAGACGCTTACGGATTTCCGCTTCCTCATCGTTCAGATCGATCAGGTAGAGATCCTTGCGATGGGTCATGATTTCGCGAATGCGCTGCTGGTCAAGGCGCAGGACATTGGCAACAATCTCCTGTTCGCTGACATGGAAAACGCCTGCCCTGGCACCCTGACTCATCAGGATCTTGATTTCGTCGTCGGTGACCGAAGAGTCCGGCACCCGGCGCGCACCGAGCAGACGCAGCAGCAGGGTAGACGACGAGGCAAGCAGCCAGACCAGCGGGCGCGCCAACAGGGAGAGCAGATTCATCGGCGGCGCAATGAACGAGGCCACACGCTCCGGCGCCAGCAAACCAAGGCGCTTGGGAACCAGTTCGCCGACGACAACCGCGAAATAGGTCACCGCGCAGACAACCAGCGTCATTGAGATGGCCCTCGCGTAGGGCGCCAGCGCCGTTACACCCGCCAGCCACTCGCCGAGCGGAACCGCCAGCGTGGCGTCGCCAATGGCGCCGCTGAGAATGCCGACACTGGTAATGCCAACCTGCACGGTCGACAGGAAGATCGACGGCTCGTGCTGCAGCGCCAGTGCCGAACGGGCGCCCAGGTTGCCGTCGTCGGCGAGCTTCTGCAGGCGCGACTGGCGCGAAGAAACGAGCGCGATTTCCGACATCGCGAGAACGCCGTTGAGGAGGATCAGCAAAAAGAGGAGGGCGATGTCCATGAATGGGGGCAAGGTGGCTGACGGTCGGCGTGGTGCACGACAGACAAGTGGGCATTATATCGACCGCAAGGCCCGAAAAAGTGGCCGCACCATAACGCCAGCGAACGGAGATCACCATGTTGCGCCGCAGCAAAGGCGCCGCAATGTTGTTTTTTTGCAACACTGTTGCCGGGCCCTTGACGGCCATGACGAATGCCACGGCCGCTCAGCCCGGGCATCGCTCGAGCGCCCTTAGAGCAAGGCCTGCAGCCACCCGAGCGTTTTGCCCACTCGCCGGCCGCTATGCTTGCGGGCTTGCCCCTGGGGCGCCTTGACGCGGCGCGCCGGGCCACCCGGGTTGACCAGACCCTTGATAATCAATAGAGTCCGCCTCCAGTTGATCCGAAGCAAGCAAGTTTCAGCGCTCAGTTGAAACGACACACGGCACTTTCAGCGGCCCCGCTTGCTTCTCGCCCCCTCTGCTTGCGGCGCAACAATCCGCACAGAGACCCGGCCTCAGGGTACCAGTTTCCCCCAAGTTCGAGGCTTTATACCCATCTGTAATTGTCATCGTTGGCGCGTAACACAGCCACGCTGACAACAGTGAAGGAGAGAGCATGTCTGCCACAATCTCACTCAAGAGTACAAGGCCACGTCGTAGCGACGCCACCTTGAGTTTCATTCAATACGCCTTGGTCATCGTCGGGCTGATGCTCCTGGTGGGCACCGTCAAGCCGGCCTTCAGCGACAGTCGCAAGGATGACGGCGGCCAGCGGCAGGCGGCGGCAACGACGGAAACCGTCGCGCCGACCGCCAGTTTGCCAGCGACCGTATCGCCATCGTTGATGGCCGAAGAGGAAGCATCGATCACCACCGCCGAAGCGCAAGCAGTGCCAGCGGTGAAGGAGGCGGTCAAGAAGGAAACCTTCGCCGCTGCCCCCGCAGCGCTGCGCCCCTCCCTGCAGCGCGCGCTCGACTACGTGTCGGATCGCTACCGCGTTGCCCCCGAGGCGCTGGTTCCGATTTTCGAGACCGCGCAGAGCGTCGGCCGCGAGCGTAAACTCGATCCGCTATTGATCATCGCCATCATCGGCATCGAGTCGCGCTTCAACCCCTTTGCCGAAAGCCCGGTCGGCGCACAGGGCCTGATGCAGGTGATGCCTGACATCCATAAGGACAAACTGCCGGAAGACGCCGGCGAGCAGCCGTTTCTTGACCCGGTGACCAATATTCAGGTTGGCGTGCATGTCCTCGAGGAGGCGATCCGCTGGCGCGGCAGCCTGACCGGCGGGCTGCAGCACTACGGTGGCTCGCCCACGGACCCGGCAACCGGCTACGCGAAAAAAGTCTTTGCCGAGAAGCAGCGTCTCGAAAAGGCAGCCAAGCGCGGCGGCAACTCACGCGCCTGAGCGGGCTCCCCGTCGCCAGATCACGATGGCGGCGGCTTTGCTGGAGGCAAACCTGCTCCGTGGCCTGCTCCGGAAAGATCGCCTCCCGCCATGCGCCGGATCGCCTGTCTGGCCTCGGCGGAGAGCAGCAGTTCGGCATCCGCCAGCGGCGTCATCAGTCGATGATCGAAGTGCAGCAGGCCGCCCTCGTCTTCACACAGGAATTCGGCTTCGATCAGCGTGCCAATGAAGCCCGAGAAAGCGAGCTTTTCGGCGAACTCAGGCGAATTGAATTCGTAAAGCAGCGCCAGCCGCCGCCCCAGATGATGGCAGCTGTCCTCGAGAGCCTGGCGAGTCAGCTGTCCACTTCCGTGTTGCTCGAGCAAGGCCAGCGTAAGGAAGTATCGTTCCAGGAGCGGTCGAATGCTTTCGCCGAGCAAGTGCAGTTCGGCAAACTCCTGACTGATCGGCTCCGGCGCCGCCAGGCTGCCCGAGGGATCGCTGCGCAGCAAAAGGCCGCGACCGACCAGCACCTCGATCACGGCATCGCTGGCGACAGCCAGTTCAGCTTCCGGCCAGCGCAGGAACAACTCGGCGCGCAGCAAGACGTAGATGCCACGCACCGCCTGCGCCATACGCGCACTGGCGAGTCGACGATTGTGACTGAGCAGACAGGCGATCACCGCCGGCAGGGCAAACAGGTGCAGGACATTGTTGCGAAAGTAGGCCAGCAACGGCGCCTGCTTTTCGGTGACGCGAATCAGCTCCCCCAGGGGATCGGAAAAACGCTCGACGAAGCCCAGGCGCTGGGCGTAGGCGACAATCTGCTGCGCGTCGAGTGTGCAGGCGATACTCGCCGACGCGTATGGCGCTTCGGCGAACAAGGCCTGGTAGTGCTCGATCAGCCGGTGCAGCGAAGACTCGTCGGCGGTGTGCCTTGGCGTCGCCAGCAGCGCCAGGGCGATCAGGTTGACCGGATTGAGAACGCTCGCCTCATTGATCCGCTTGGCGATTTCGCCAGCCACGCGGCGGACAAGCGCACGCGACCACGGGGCAGGACAATCGTCAGAGCCCGCGCGCCAGCCGGGGTGCTGCGCGTCGAGAAAGGCGGCCAGAGGCAGCGGCTCGGCGACACAGACATGGACCCGGCCAAATACCCGTTTGATACTGCGAATGGTCCTCAGAATGCCCCACAGCGACTCGCGCCGCTTGGCTTTTCCGGCCAGCTCGGCAAGGTAGCTGCGCCCTTCGAGCAGCTTCTCGTAGCCGATATACACCGGCACGAAGACCAGCGGCCGGCTGTGCTCGCGAATGAAGCTGTGCACGGTCATCCCGAGGATGCCGGCCTTGGGCGTCAGCATCCTGCCGCTACGACTGCGCCCGCCCTCGATGAAATACTCCAGCGGAAAGCCGCGCGCCAGGACAAGGTGCAGGTACTCGTCGAAAACGGCCGTATAGAGCGGCTCGCCCCTGAAGCTGCGGCGCAGGAAAAAAGCACCGCAGCGGCGTAGCAGGGCGCCGACGATGGGCATGTTGAGGTTGGCACCGGCGGCGATATGCGGCGGAGTCAACCCCTTGCGGCGAATCAGGTAAGAGAGCAGCAGGTAATCGACATGGCTGCGGTGGCAGGGAACGTAAACAATTTCATGGCCTGGCGCGACACGGGTCAGGGCTTCGAAATTATGCGTCTCGATGCCGTCGTAGATCCGTTTCCACAGCCAGGTCAGGAACAGCTCCAGGGCCCGAACGGCGCCGTGCGAATAGTCGGAAGCAATCTCGCGGGCGAAGCCGGCGGCCCGCGCTCTTGCCTGGTCGGGCGTAATGCCGTGCGTCGCGACTTCGCTGGCCATCGCCGCGCGCACTCGCTCGCCGGCGAGCACCGCGCCCACCTGCGTGTGGCGGTGCGACAGATCGGGCCCGATCGCCATCTGCCGCTGGCGACGAAAATGGACCCGCAAAACCCGCGACAACTTGCGTTGCGCCTGCTCCTGGTCGAGCCCCCCGTGCAGTAGATCACGCAGCGAGATTGGCGAGTTGTAGCGCACCAGGACCTGGCGGCCGTGCAACACGATCGCCAGCAGCTGTCGCCAGGCGCCTGGCGGGCGCCAGGTTTCCGAGAACAGCGCCTTGACGATCGAGTCCTGCTTGCCGGGAGATCGCCCCCAGAGAATAACCACCGGCAGCAATTGCACATCGAGTTCCGGGTCGGCAATGGTCGCGCCGATCAGATGCGCCAGCAACGGCGAATGATCATTCTGATCGCGCGCCCGGCCAGTCAGGCTGCGGTCACGATTGACGAAGAAGAACGAGCGCGTCGGATGCTGGCCGCCGATGGCCAGCGGTGCCTCGGCGCGCGGCAAGCCGGCGCGCCGCGATTCCTCGAGAAGCACCAGGAGGTTCGACAAGTGGCGGTCCTGGAGGACATAACAGACCGGCTTGCCCGGAGCGAGGCACAAGTCCTGCATCTTCTCCGGGAAAACCGAGCTGCGTACCCAGAGGTACAAGAGCCGGCGGGCCAGCGGGAGAAACCAGTCGGCGAGCTTGCGCGCGCCAATCACGACGACCTGGATCCCGGTCGCTGCTCGCTGGCCCCTATTCCTCGTCGACCACCTGATGCTCGGAGACAAGCTGCTGTTGCGTCGCCGGCGGCACCTGCGCGTAATGCGAGAAGGCGATGCTGAACGAGCCCTGTCCCGCGGTCAGCGATTTCAGGCGTGACTGATAACCGTCCAGTTCGGCGAGCGGCACCTCGCCGGTGATCGCCATCACTCCCGGCCCGCGCGGCTGCGTGCCGGTGAGGTGGCCGCGCTTGCTGGAAAGATCGCCTGTGAGGTCGCCGGTCATCGCTTCGGGAGCGAGAATCTCGATTTCGACCACCGGTTCGAGAATGATTGGCTTGGCCGCTCGAATCGCTTCGATCGTCGCTTTGCGGCCGGCGGTCTGGAAAGCGATGTCCTTGCCGTCGACCGGGTGCGACTTGCCGTCGTGTACGGTGACCCGCAAGTCCTGCACTTCGAAACCGGCGACAACGCCATCGGCCAGGGCCTGACGGACACCCTTCTCGACCGAGGCCATGAACACGCCCGGGATGACGCCGCCCTTGACGATATCGACGAACTCGAAACCGGCACCACGCGCGAGCGGTTCGACGCGCAGCGCCACTTCACCAAACTGACCGGCGCCGCCGCTCTGCTTCTTGTGCCGGCAGTGCCCTTCGGCCGAGGTGGTGATCGCTTCACGATAGGCAATCTGCGGCGGCGTAGTATCGAGTTCGAGTTTGTACTGCTGCGCCAGCCGGGTGAGCTTGGCGCGCAGGTGCATTTCGCCGATGCCGCGAATGACCGTTTCATTGGTCGTCGGATGGCGTTCGATCCGGAAACACGGGTCTTCGACCTCGAGCTTGCGCAGAATCTCGAACAGGCGCTGCTCGTCGGCCTTGCGTTTGGCATGCACGGCCAGGCCCTGCATGGGCTGCGGGAACTCGAGCGGCTTGAGGTGGATGTGGTCTTCGTCGTGCGAATCGTGCAGCACGCAGTCGAATTCTATTTCGTCGACCTTGGCCACCGCACCGAGATCGCCAGGGACCAGTGACTCGGCTTCGAGGTATTCCTTGCCCTGCAGGCGGTAGATGTGACCGACCTTGAACGGGCGCTTGCCGTCGCCGACAAAGAGCTGCGAGTCCTTGCGAATGGTGCCCTGATGAACGCGGAAAATGCCAACCTTGCCAATGAAGGGATCACTGACGATCTTGAAGACGTGCGCGAGAACGTGCTTTTCCGGGTCTGGGTCCGCCCGGAATGCTTCCGTCGCTCCGCCCGGCTCGCCACGATAGAACGGCGGCGGGTTGCCCTCGGCCGGACTGGGTGCCAGCTGGGCAAGCGCGTCGAGTAGTTGCCGGATGCCAGCGCCGGTTCTTGCCGAAACGAACAGGATCGGAATCAGATGGCCTGAACGCAGTGCTTTCTCGAACGGCAGGTGCAGTTCCTCCGGGCTGGGATCGAGACCCTCGTCAAGATAGCGGGCGAGCAGATCCTCGTCTTCCTCGACGATCTGATCGATCAAGGCGCGGTGCGCCGCGGCCACCGATTCGAAATCGCTCTCGCCGCTGTCGTGACCAAGCAACTCGACGACCTCTGCGCCGTGCTTGACCGGCAAGTCAAGCAACATGCACTCGCGCCCGAAGCGCTCGCGAATCTCGCCGACCAGCGCCGGCAGGTTGACGTTGTCGGCGTCGATCTTGTTGATGACGATCATCCGGCAAACGCCGCGAGCGGCGGCCAGCTGCATCATCTTTTCAGTCGAGAGTTCGATACCATTCTGCGCGTTGATGACCACCAGTGCGGTATCGACCGCGGCCAGAGCGCTGATCGCCTGCCCCGCGAAGTCCGGAAAACCTGGCGTATCGATCAGATGCACATACACGTCCTGCCACGAAAACCCCACCAGGGTCGCGTTCAGCGAGTGGCCGAATTCCTTTTCCTGCGCATCAAAGTCGCAAACGGTGTTACCTCTTTCGACGGCACCGCGGCTGCTGATAGCGCCGGCGGCAGCGAGCAGGCTTTCGGCTAGCGTCGTCTTGCCAGCAGCACCGTGGCCGACAAGAGCGACAGCGCGCAGCATACTGGTGGTGGTTTGGCCCATTCATCATCTCCCATTCAAGTCGAACGCACGCCGCAGCTTCCCCTCTAGCCACATGGCATGTCAGGCCGCGCGTGCTGACATCATTTTACTCCCGCCGCGAGCGTCGCGCGCGCTGCTCGCGACCGGCTTCGGGAATGCCATCGACAGAGGGTCGGCCACGCTCCGGCAGGCGGACAGACATCGGCAGCGGCAGCCACGCCAGCCGAGAGATCTTGGCCGGAAAAACAACTCGCCAGAACATCCGTTTTGTGTAAACCGCGTCAGTCAGCTAAAGTGACGCGCTTTATTTTTGATGAACACCGCGTCAGGAGTCCCAAATGGAAAACGATCTGCGCCAGGCCGATCTTCGTGAGGCTGCCCTCGAGTATCACCGCGAGCCGACTCCGGGCAAGATAGCTGTCCAGCCGACCAAAGGACTGAACAACCAGCTCGACCTGGCGCTGGCCTATTCTCCGGGCGTCGCCTTCGCTTGCCACGCCATCGTCGATGATCCCGGCTCGGCCAGCCTGTATACCTCGCGCGCCAACCTGGTCGGGGTGATCACCAACGGTACGGCGGTACTTGGCCTGGGCAACATCGGTCCGCTGGCAGCGAAGCCGGTGATGGAGGGTAAAGGCTGCCTGTTCAAGAAATTCGCCGGAATCGATGTCTTCGATATCGAACTGGCCGAAAGGGACCCCGACCGGCTGATCGACATGATCGCCGCGATGGAACCGACATTGGGTGGCATCAACCTGGAAGACATCAAGGCTCCGGAATGCTTCTATATCGAAGCCAAGCTCAAGGAGCGGATGTCGATTCCTGTCTTTCACGACGATCAGCACGGTACGGCGATCATTTCGTCGGCAGCGATCCTGAATGCGCTCAAGGTAACGGGCAAGAAAATCGCCGAAGTCAGCGTCGTTTGCTCCGGAGCCGGGGCGGCGGCGATTTCCTGCCTGAACCTGTGGTGCGATCTCGGCGTACGTCGCGAGAACATTCTCGTCTGCGACTCGAAAGGCGTGATCTACGCCGGCCGCGACGCCGACATGGAGCCGAACAAGGCGCGCTATGCGCGCGACACTGAGTGCCGCACCCTCGGTGAAGCACTCGAGGGGGCCGACGTCTTCCTCGGACTCTCCGCGGCAGGGATCCTCGAACCCGAGATGCTCGCCAACATGGCCAAGGATCCGATCGTTTTTGCGCTCGCCAATCCGAACCCGGAGATCATGCCCGAACTGGCCAGAGAAGTTCGCCCCGACGTGATCATCGCCACCGGTCGCTCGGACTATCCGAACCAGGTCAACAATGTTCTCTGTTTCCCCTTCATTTTCCGTGGCGCGCTCGACGTCGGTGCGACGGGCATCAACGAGCAGATGAAAATGGCCTGCGTCAAAGCCCTGGCGGCGATGGCGCAGGAGGAGGTGAGCGACGAAGTGGCCATGGCCTACCCCGGCCAGGAGTTGGTCTTTGGCCGCGACTATCTGATCCCCAAGCCTTTCGATCCAGGCTTGATCACCATCATCGCCCCGGCGGTTGCCCTGGCGGCGATGAATTCGGGAGTGGCCACCCGACCGATCGCCGATATGGAAGCTTACCGGGAGAAGCTGCGCGAGTTCGTCTACCAAAGCGGCGTCGGCATGCGCGCGGTGTTCTCGGCCGCCAAGCGCAGCAGCGAAAAGCGCATCGTCTATTGCGACGGGGAGGACGAGCGGATGCTGCGCGCCGCACAGACGATCATCAATGAGGGTCTGACGCGGCCGATCCTGATCGGTCGCCCGGAGGTCATTGCGACTCGCCTGAAGAGGATCTCGTCGAAGTTGCGCCCGGGTACCGATTTCGAGGTGGTCGACCCGGCCAGCGACGAGCGCTACAAGGAGTGCTGGACTGCCTATCACCAGTTGCGCAAGCGCCACGGAGTGACCGTCGACATCGCCAAGACGCGCTTGCGCACCAACAACACCATCATCGGGGCCATGCTGCTCAGCCTCGGCTACGCTGACGGCATGCTCTGCGGCCTCTCCGGCCGCTTCGCGCATCACCTGCGGCAAATCGACGAGGTCATCGGCAAGGAGCCCGGGCGCACGACAATGGCCGCGATGACGCATGTCCTGCTGCCCGGCCGCGCCCTTTTCCTCTGCGATACGCACGTCAACGAGGATCCCGACGCCGAGCAGCTGGCCGAGATAACGCTGATGGCGGCCGAGGCGGTCAGTCGCTTTGCGATCCGCCCAAAAATAGCCATGCTCTCGCACTCGAACTTCGGATCTTCGCTCACCGCTGGCGCCCGCAAGGTCGCCAGGGCAGTGGAAATCGTCCGCGCCAAGGCGCCGGACCTGGAAATCGACGGCGAGATGCACGGTGAAAGCGCCCTCTCACAAAGCATCCGTGAGCGCTCGGACCCCCAGTCGCCGCTGACCGGTGAGGCAAATCTGCTGGTGATGCCCAACCTGGACGCCGCCAACATCTCGTACAACCTGCTCAAGATGACCGGTGGCGACGGCATGTCGGTGGGCCCGATCCTGCTCGGCGCGGCGCGCCCGGTGCATGTGCTGGCGGCGACGTCGACGGTCCGTCGAGTGGTGGACATGAGCGCTCTGATCGTCGTCGAGGCGGCGAGCGAGTAAGCGCTGCACAGCGGCCGGCGAGGCGCACCGCCGAGCGTCGCCCATTGCGCGCGCCGGCTGCATGGCACCGCGCGCCTTCGGCGCACCGGCTGCTTTGGCCAGGAACAGCACGCTCCGCAAGCGGCCCCGGGAGCGGGATTCTTGCCGTAAACCCGCCGCTTTACAAACACGCCGAGTCAATGCATCATCGGGAGGGCTAATAACTCGGCATAGCCGGGACCTGATGGTTCACAACGCATTGCAGGGCCCTATCGCGAACAATGGCAGCCAATCCGCAACACTCCCCACTCAGTGGTCTCGCCCGTGCGCTGGTGCAAGCTGGTCGGCTCAAGGAAGTCGAGGCGGAGTCCTTGCTCGCGCAGGCGGCGGCCAACCGGACCTCGCTGATTGAACAGATGGTCAGCGCCAACAAGGCGACCTTCATTGACCTGGCCCGTTTTGCCGCCGAGAAGTTCGGCTACCCCCTGCTCGACCTGTCCGCTTTCGACGACGCGCAAATCCAGAAAAGCGCAATTGACCGCAAGCTGATCGCCAGCCATCGCGTCGTGCCCCTGCACAAGCGTGGCAACCGCCTGGCAATCGCCATCGCCGATCCGACCAATCTGCGCGCGCTTGATGAAATTCGCTTCCAGACGGGTTTGGCAGTGGACCCGGTAATCGTCGAGGAAAACAAGCTCGGCCCCCTGGTCGCCAAGCTCTCCGAAACCGTCGAGGAGAGTTTGAAGAGCTTCACCAGCGAGGACATCAACCTCGAGTTCACCGACGAGCAGACGCAGGAAAGGGCCGACGAGGCCGCGTCAACGCTTGAGGTTGACGACGCACCGGTCGTCAGGTTCATTCAGAAAATGATGCTGGACGCGATCAACGACGGCGCCTCCGACATCCATTTCGAACCGTATGAGAAGAACTATCGCATCCGTTTTCGAACCGACGGCATCTTGCGTGAAGTGGCGGCGCCGCCGCTGGTCATCAAGGACAAAATCGCCTCGCGGATCAAGGTCATTTCGCGCCTGAACATTGCCGAGAAGCGCGTCCCCCAGGACGGTCGGATGCGACTCGTGCTGTCCAAGAGTCGATCCATCGACTTCCGGGTCAGCACTCTGCCAACCATGTACGGGGAAAAGATCGTCTTGCGGATTCTCGACCCGGCCAGCGCCAGCCTCGGAATCGATGCGCTGGGATACGAACCCGAGCAGAAGGCGCTGTTGCTCGATGCCATCCACCGTCCCTACGGAATGATCCTGGTCACTGGACCAACCGGTTCGGGAAAAACGGTTTCGCTCTATACCTGCCTCAACATTCTGAACAAAGCCGGGGTCAACATCGCCACCGCCGAAGACCCGGCCGAAATACCCCTGCCAGGGATCAACCAGGTCAACGTCGATGACAAAGCCGGGCTCACTTTCCCGGTGGCGCTCAAGGCCTTTCTTCGGCAAGACCCGGACATCATCATGGTCGGCGAGATCCGCGACATCGAAACCGCGGAAATCGCGATCAAGGCGGCGCAAACCGGGCACATCGTCTTGTCGACGCTGCATACCAATGATGCGCCGGGAACGCTGACCCGCCTGATGAACATGGGCATCCCGACCTTCAATCTGGCCTCGAGCATTCTGCTGATCACCGCGCAACGCCTGGTACGTCGGCTGTGCACCTGCAAGAAGCAACTCGACACACCGGTCGAGACCTTGCTCAACGCCGGCTTCCTGGAAAGTGATCTGGATGGAACGTGGACGCTCTACGGTCCGGGCGAGTGCGAACGCTGCAAGAGCAGTGGCTACAAGGGACGTGTTGGTCTCTACGAGGTGATGCCCGTGACCGAGGCGATTCAGCGCATTGTCATGGCCAACGGCACGGAGCATGACGTCGCCGCCCAGGCCAGGCTGGAGGGGGTCAATGATCTACGCCGCTCCGGCCTGCTGAAGGTCAAGCAAGGGCTCACCTCTCTTGACGAGATTCTCGGCAGCACCAACGCTTGAAAACGGGGGAATAATGGCGACCGCAGCGAAACGCACCAGAAAAGCCGAGCCGGAAGTCAAGGAATACGTATTTCTCTGGGAAGGGAAAAACAAGGCTGGCAAGGTCGTTCGCGGCGAGCAGCGCGCCAACAGCCAGAACGTCGTGCGCGCCACGCTTCGGCGGCAGGGGATTCTGGTCAGCAAGGTCACGAAGCAGCGCTTCAAGGGTGGGCGACAGATCACCGAGAAGGACATCACGCTGTTCACGCGCCAGCTGGCGACGATGATGAAATCCGGCGTACCGCTGCTGCAGACCTTTGAAATCGTCGGGCGCGGGCACGACAACCCGTCGGTCGGCAAACTGCTCCTGGACATCAAGGCTGACGTCGAGACCGGCAGTTCCCTGTCGCAAGCGTTCCGCAAGCATCCGCTGCAGTTCGATCAGTTGTACTGCAACCTGGTCGCAGCCGGCGAGCAAGCCGGTATTCTCGAAACGCTCCTCGACCGCCTGGCGAACTACAAGGAGAAAATGCTCGCCATCAAGTCCAAGATCAAGGCAGCACTGTTCTACCCGGTGGCGATCATCGTCGTCGCTTTCATTATCACTGCGGTGATCATGATTTTCGTCATTCCGGCCTTCAAGGAGGTCTTCAAGAGCTTCGGTGCCGATCTGCCCACGCCAACACTGGTGGTAATCGCCATATCGGACTTCTTCATCGACTATTGGTGGGCCATTTTCGGCGGTACCGGTGCCGCCATCTATGGCTTCTTCTATTCCTGGAAACGTTCGGAAAAGATGCAGATGGCTTTCGACCGCCTGTTTCTCCGCTTGCCGATTTTCGGCGACATCATTCGCAAATCGGTGATCGCCCGCTGGACGCGGACGCTGGCCACCATGTTCGCGGCCGGCGTGCCGCTGGTCGAGTCACTGGAATCGGTCGGCGGCGCTGCCGGAAACTACGTTTACAAGGTCGCCACCAGGCAGATCCAGGGTGAGGTCAGCACCGGTACCAGCCTCACTTCGGCGATGCAGAACACCGCACTTTTCCCGAACATGGTCAATCAGATGGTGGCCATCGGCGAGGAGTCCGGCGCCCTCGATTCAATGCTCGGCAAGGTTGCCGATTTCTTCGAGGCCGAGGTGGACGACGCGGTCGAGGCGCTTTCCAGCCTCATGGAGCCGATCATCATGGTCGTTCTCGGCGTCCTGATCGGCGGCATGGTGATTGCCATGTACCTGCCGATCTTCAAACTGGGCGCCGTCGTCGGCTAACCTGGGATCGTGCCCGACCTGCTCCCTGCCGACCTGCCCCCTGCCCTGTTCGCGCTGATCTGCGCCGTGCTCGGGCTGCTGGTTGGCAGCTTTCTCAACGTCGTCATCCACCGCTTGCCGATGATGATGGAACGCGACTGGCGCAACCACTGCGCCGAACTGTGTGGTCAGGACCCACCGCCACACGAACCACTGTCGCTGGCCAGACCCGGCTCGCGCTGCCCTGCGTGCGGACACGCGATTACTGCGCTCGAGAACGTTCCAGTACTGAGCTGGCTGTTTCTCCGTGGCCGCTGTTCGGCGTGCGCGGCACCCATCTCGCCCCGCTACCCACTGGTTGAAGCGACAAGCGGCCTGTTGTCCGCCCTTGCGGCCTTCCATTTCGGCTATGGCTGGGCGGCTGTTGCCGCCATGCTGCTGATATGGAGCCTGATCGCGCTGACCTGCATCGACTTCGACAGCCAGCTGTTGCCCGATGCGATCACGCTGCCACTGCTCTGGGCGGGCCTGCTGTTCAACCTGTTCGGCACCTTTGCCGACCTGCAGTCGGCGGTGATCGGGGCGGTGTGCGGCTATCTTGCCCTGTGGTCGGTCTATTGGGTGTTCAAGCTGACCACCGGCAAGGAGGGCATGGGCTACGGCGACTTCAAGCTGCTCGCCGCGCTCGGCGCCTGGCTCGGCTGGGAGATGCTGCCCCTGACCATCCTGCTCTCGTCGCTGCTTGGCGCAGTGGTCGGCATCGCCTTGATCGCCATTGCCAAGCGCGGACGCAGCGTGCCGATTCCCTTCGGCCCCTACCTGGCGGCCGCTGGCTTGCTGGCACTCTTCTGGGGCAAGCCACTTACGCGCGCCTACCTGAGCCTGCTGTAGCTCTACCGGCCGGCAACAGGGGTCCTTTGCGACGCGCCGGGGACGGGTAAACGACACCTGGGTTCGCGTATAATCGTGCCCTTTCGGGCGCTATCCTGCGTCCTTTGAGGGCTTGTCATGCCGATTTACGCCTATCGCTGCGAAACATGCGGTTTCACGAAGGATCACCTGCAAAAACTCAGTGACGCGGCCTTGAGCATCTGCCCTGAATGCGGCCAGGCCACGTATAGAAAGCAGGTCACGGCTGCCGGCTTCCAGTTGAAAGGCAGCGGCTGGTACGTGACCGATTTCAAGGGGGGCAACAAGGCCCCGTCGACGGCCACCAAGGGATCCGAAAGCAAGGAGGGCCCAGCCGCCGGCGGTACGGCGAGTTCACCGAGTGCGGCAAACTCGACCGGTTCGGAGAAGGCAGGAACTTCGACGAGTCCGGACACTGATAGAAAGCAGGTCACGGCTGCCGGCTTCCAGTTGAAAGGCAGCGGCTGGTACGTGACCGATTTCAAGGGGGGCAACAAGGCCCCGTCGACGGCCACCAAGGGATCCGAAAGCAAGGAGGGCCCAGCCGCCGGCGGTACGGCGAGTTCACCGAGTGCGGCAAACTCGACCGGTTCGGAGAAGGCAGGAACTTCGACGAGTCCGGACACTGCCTCCACCAGCGCGAAGAGCACGCCGGCGGCCAACGGCAAGGAATGAAGCGCTACTTCATTACCGGACTGCTGATCTGGGTGCCGTTGGCCATCACGGCCTGGGTACTGGTGCTGATCGTCGGCACCATGGATCAATCGATGCGCCTGCTGCCGGCGGCGATGCACCCGCGCACGCTCCTCGGCTTCGACATCCCGGGTGCCGGAGCGATCCTGACCCTGCTGATCATCATGATCACCGGCTTGCTGGCGGCCAATTTCATCGGCCAGCGGTTGGTGCTGTGGTGGGAACATCTGCTGGCGCGCATTCCGGTCGTCAATTCGATCTACAACAGCGTCAAACAGGTGTCCGACACCCTCTTCTCGTCGTCCGGCAACGCTTTTCGCAAGGCACTGCTGATCGAGTACCCGCGGCGCGGGGCCTGGACGATCGCTTTCCTCACCGGCACGCCGGGCGCCGATGTGCTTCACCATCTCGACGGTGACTACGTCAGTGTCTACGTGCCGACGACGCCGAACCCGACCTCGGGCTTCTTCCTGATGCTGCCGAGAAGCGACGTCATTGAACTGGACATGAGCGTCGATACGGCGCTGAAGTACGTCATCTCGATGGGCGTTGTGGCGCCACCGGCCAGAAAAGCGGCAGCGTCGAAACAGACCACCGCCGCTACGCCGCCCATCGACCCCAACAATATCTGATACCAGCCACCCGGAAACAGCATGCGAACTCATTATTGCGGACAAGTCAATTCACAGCTCATCGGCCAGGAGGTGAGGCTTTGCGGCTGGGCGCATCGGCGGCGGGACCACGGCGGCGTCATCTTCGTCGACCTCCGCGACCGCGAGGGCCTGGCCCAGATCGTCTGCGACCCCGATCGTCCGGAAATGTTCGCAGCCGCTGAAACGGTGCGCAACGAGTTTTGCCTGCGCATTACAGGCAAGGTCCGCGCCCGTCCCGAAGGTACGGTGAACGCCAACATCGCCAGCGGCGAAGTCGAGATTCTCTGTCACGCAATGGAGATCCTCAACGCTTCGGCAACCCCGCCGTTCCAGCTTGACGAAGAGAACCTGTCGGAAAGCATTCGCCTTCAGCACCGGGTGATCGACCTGCGCCGTCCGCAGATGCAGAAGAACATGCAGCTGCGCTACCAGACGGCACGCGCCTTCCGTCGCTTCCTCGACGACGCCGGCTTCATGGACATCGAAACGCCGATGCTCACCAAGAGCACGCCGGAAGGCGCGCGCGACTATCTGGTGCCGTCGCGCGTTCATCCGGGGCAGTTCTTCGCCCTGCCGCAGTCGCCGCAACTGTTCAAGCAACTGCTGATGGTCGCCGGCTTCGACCGCTACTACCAGATCGTCAAGTGCTTTCGCGACGAGGACCTGCGCGCCGACCGCCAGCCGGAGTTCACCCAGGTCGATATCGAGACGTCGTTCATGGCCGAAGGCGAAATCGTCACGCTCATGGAGGAGCTGATCCGGGCGGTGTTCCGCGAGGTAATGGCCGTCGAACTGCCCAACCCCTTTCCCCGCCTGAGCTACGGCGAGGCGATGGATCGTTACGGTTCGGACAAGCCGGATCTGCGTGTCGATCTCGAACTCGTCGAAGTCACCGACGTGCTCAAGGACGTTTCCTTCAAGGTCTTTGCCGGCGTCGCCAATAGCCCGGGCGGCCGCATTGCTGCCTTGCGCGTTCCCGGCGGCGCCACTCTGACGCGTGGCGAGATCGACGCTTACACCCAGTTCGTCGGCATCTATGGTGCTCGCGGCCTGGCCTATATCAAGGTCAACGATGTTACCCAGCTCAACGAAACCGGCCTGCAATCGCCGATCGTCAAGAACCTGCATGAAGCTGCGCTGAAGGCCATCGTCGAACGCACCGGCGCGCAGTCCGGCGATCTGATTTTCTTCGGCGCCGACAAGAGCAAGGTGGTCAATGACGCACTCGGCGCTCTGCGCGTCAGGATCGGTCACGAAAAGAACTTCCTCAACGGCAATCCATGGGAGCCGGTGTGGATCGTGGACTTCCCGATGTTCGACTTCGACGAAACCGAGCGCCGCTGGACGGCCTGCCACCACCCCTTCACCAGCCCGAAGGACGGCCACCTGGAGCTGCTGCAGAGCGACCCCGGTCGCTGCCTGGCGAAAGCCTACGACCTGGCACTGAACGGTTCCGAGCTGGGTGGCGGCTCGGTGCGTATCCACCAGTCCGAGGTACAGGAAAGAGTCTTCAAGGTACTCGGTATCGGCGACGACGAGGCGCAGCTCAAGTTCGGCTTCCTGCTCGACGCGCTCAAGTACGGTGCGCCACCGCATGGCGGCCTGGCCTTTGGCCTGGATCGCATCGTCGCCATGATGGCCGGCGCCGAGTCGATCCGCGACGTGATCGCTTTTCCGAAAACGCAACGGGCGCAGTGCCTGCTCACCGACGCGCCGAACAGCGTCGACGAGAAGCAGTTACGAGAGCTGCATATCCGCCTGCGCCAGAAAGTCGAAACGCAGGTAGAGGTCGGCAAGGGCTAGCAGTCGTGCTACGCGCCGCTGGGCATTTTCGCCTGCTGCTGGTCGCAGCGCTACTTGCGCTGCTTGGCCTGCTCGGCCCGAGCGGCACCACGCAGGCACGCGAGAGCGCTCCCCTGGCGAGCATCACGCTGGCCGAGCTACCCGCCGAAGCGCTGCACACCTTGCGCCTGATCAAGCAAGGCGGACCATTCCCCTATCCGCACAAGGACGGCAGCAATTTCGGTAATTTCGAAAAGCACCTCCCCTTGCAGCCACGCGCCTACTATCGTGAATACACGGTGCCGACGCCAGGCAGCCGCGACCGCGGTGCGCGGCGCATCGTTGCCGGAGAGGGACGCGGCGGCGATGTCGCCACCTCCGGCGAGTATTACTACACCAGCGATCACTACCGCAGCTTCCGCCGCATCCGCGAATAGTCACGACCCACCATGACACAGAAAGACCTGCAAGCTCTGTTGGAGGATTCACGCCAGGCCGGCATCTACCGTCTTCCGCACGGTGATCGTAGGGCCCTGCGCGAAGCTGCCGAAGCCGCCGGCTTTGCTTGTTTCGAAGCCGATCTCGGCGACTCGGACCAGATCCATGGGGTACTGACCCGGCTCGGCCGCCAGCTCGGCTTCCCCGCATGGTACGGCGGCAACTTCGACGCGCTGAAGGATTGCCTGAGCGATATCTCGTGGCGCGAGGAGTGCGGTTATCTGCTGATCCTGTCGCGAGCCGAAGCCCTGCAGTTCGCGAACGCGAACGCTTTTCGGACACTCAACGAAGTCTTCGCCGCAGCGATCGACGAATGGCGTTCGCAGGGTGTCCCGATGTGGGTTTTCTACGACCTCCAGGCCGACGGGTTGGCAACACTTCCGACCCTGGAATGACGGCCTACAAGCGACCGGTATCGGTCCTGGTTGTGGTCCATACCCCCGACCTGCAGGTGCTGTTGCTTGAGCGTGCCTCGCATGCGGGCTACTGGCAGTCGGTCACCGGCAGCCAGGAAGGCGGCGAGGCGCTGGCCGACACGGCGCTGCGTGAGCTTGCCGAAGAGACGGGCATCAGTGCGCCTCCAGGCGACTTGCACGACTGGCAGATGAGCAACCGCTACGAGATTTTTGCCGAGTGGCGACATCGTTACGCGCCGGGAGTCGTACACAACACCGAGCACGTTTTCTCACTGCAGGTAGCGGCCGTGCGAGCGGTCGTCATTGCTCCCGACGAGCACCTCGACTACTGCTGGCTGCCCTGGCACGAGGCCGCTGCGAAGTGCTTTTCGTGGAGCAACCGCGACGCGCTGCTCATGCTGCCGGAGAGGGTTTCCCCGGCGCGGCGCTGAAGCGCTGCGCCAGGCAGGTCGGGCAAAAACAACGGCCTCCGGCCTCCGGCGCCAACGAAAGCGGCGCTTTCTCCATGCACCAGCAGCTTGCCAGGCCCGCCGCCGCACCACAGACAAAGGACGTGCCGCAAGCGGGGCAGGTACTCGCTTGCGGATCTTCAGGGACCTTCGACATGGCGTTCCTCACTCTCCAGATTCACTCTCATCCGGGGTCTCGCACTTCGATTGGATCGGCCCCCCGCGGCTCATGAACCGATTCTGCGCCGTGCGGTCACCTTGTCAAGCGTGAATGGACTCTGCTCAACGGAGGTTCAGGCAGAGCGATGCAGGAAAGAAGAAAAACACGAGAAAGGTGTAAGCATCGGCCCGTGTGCGGCGACCAAGCGCTATCAGGGGCCATCCACAGGCGTCGCCGGCGCTGATGAGGGCAACGAAGACTACCGCAAAGAGAGGAAATCAGTGATGAATCCGACAGCGAAACCCCTTGCTCTGGCCATCGCTCTAGCCGGTGGCCTGGCACTGCCGATGGCCGCCGCGCACGCAGCCAACCCCTGTAACCCCTGCGCGCCGAAGTCGCAAACCCCCGTTGCAGCGAAGAACCCGTGTGCTGCCAGCAAGCCGAACGACGCTATTGACCGGAAGCTGGTCACCCGCCCGACGAACTACAGGCCGTACGCGGGCACTGCCGGCGAACTCAAGCAGGAAGGCCAGCGCCTGTGGTCCGACAGCAGCCTGTCGACCAACGGCATGTCTTGCAACACCTGCCATCAGTCGAATGGCACGTTCCACGACACTTTCGCGCAGCCCTATCCGCATGCGGTCCAGATGGCCAAAGATCGTGTCGGCATGAAGACCACGCACCTCGACGAAATGGTTCAAATCTGCATGCTCGCTCCCATGGCCGCACAACCACTGGCCTGGAGTTCGCGGGAGCTGGCGGCTCTCGGTGCTTACGCGACCGAAATCCAGAAGACCTTCACGCCGGCCAAGGGAAAGGTACACAACCCCTGCGCCGCCCGTAACCCTTGCGCAGCGAGTAACAACCCCTGCGCGGCAAGAAATCCCTGTGCTGTAAAGAAATAGCGGACGTTCCGCTAGGTTGTGTAAGAAAAAACCACCCAAGGAGACGCCAATGAATACGAAAACCCTGAAGCTTGCTCTCGGCACAGCCGCCCTTGCTCTCGCCGTTCCGTTTGCGCACGCGGCCAATCCCTGCGCCGCCAAGAATCCGTGTACGGCGAAAAACCCCTGCGCAGGAAGATCCGCGGCGACCAAGATGGCCAATCCCTGTGCGGCGAAGGCGGCAAACCCCTGCGCGGCGAAGAATCCGTGCGCAACGAAAAACCCCTGTGCCGCCAAGAATCCTTGCGCGGCGAAGAACCCCTGCGCAGCCAAGAAGATGTGAGCATCGCCTGAGCATGTTTACCTCGGCAGTTGCAACGGGAAGGGTGCTCTTGGCCCTTCCCGTTTTGCTGTTCGTTCTCAACGCCTGTGACAGAAGCGAGACGGTGCTGTCACCAGCCCGCGCAGAACGCAACCCGGGTACCGGGTCCGCGCATGCGACCAGCGCTTTTCTCGAGCGCCACTGGGCGCGTCCACTGCCCGCGCAGGGCAAGGCACCGGAGCAGTTCAGCCCGCTCGAAGCGTCGCTGATGCCCAGCGATTGCGGTAGTTGCCACGCCGAGCAATATCGCGACTGGAAAACAAGTTTGCACGCCCAGGCCATGGGGCCCGGTCTGATGGGGCAATTGCTCGCCATGACGCCGACGGCGCGCGACGAACACCAGGATTGCCTCCGCTGCCACGCACCTCTGGCCGAACAGGCCAATGATCTGCTTGCCGAACTCGCGGCAACCGAACACGCGTCACCAGACGCGGCGCCTTCACCGGCAACCGCTTCTCTGCACCAGCAGGGGGTCGTCTGTGCCGCTTGTCATGTCCGGGCTCATCAACGTTCCGGTCCGCCGCGGCGCGATGGAACAGCACCCGACGCGGCACAGAATGCTACGTTGCCGCACGCCGGCTTCGTCGCCACGGGGGCATTCGAAGATTCCCGCTTCTGCTCTGCCTGCCATCAGTTCCAGCCCCACGAATACGCGCTGAACGGCAAGCTGTTGGAGAACACCCACGACGAATGGAAAGCCTCGCGACACGCCCGGGAAGGCCGCAGCTGCCAATCGTGCCACATGCCCGAACGCCGGCATTTCTGGCGAGGAATTCACGATCCGGAAACGGTCCGCGCTGCCGTCACCTTTTCAGTGGAAGGCGGCGAGTGGACCAATAATGCCATCCGCGCGGCTCTGAGCGTGCGTAATACCGGCGCTGGCCATTACCTGCCGACCTATGTGACACCCAGGCTGGTCGCCGAGATCGAGCAGCTCGACGGCGACGGCCGCAGTCTGCCGGGGACACGTATCGAACAGCTGATTCAACGCCTGGTCCCTCTCGATCTCGGCAGCGAAACCAGCGACACCCGCCTGGCGCCCGACGGCGAGCTACGCCTGGTCTACGAGCGGCCCGTGCATCGCGCCGCCGTGGCACTTGCCTACCGCTTGCGCGTGGAACCTGACGAGTTCTACTCCCGTTTCTACCGTGCGTTGCTTGCCGACGGCGCGGCAGGAAGAGGCCGGGAGCTCATCGGTCAGGCACTCAAACAAGCCGAATCGTCTTCTTTCCTGGCTTTTGAGGAGCGGCGAGTGCTGCCGCAGCGATGAGCCCGCCGACCCCGTCGCAGGGCGTGCGCAGACACCGTCACACGTGGCTTGCGTCTTTTCACTGGACTGCGCTTGGCGGCACAACCAGAAACGTTTTTGAGGAGAAATTACCATGACCATGACCATCACAAACAAGCTCTTAGTGACTCTCGTTCTCGCCGCCCCAGGGCTTGGCGGCAGCGCACTGGCCGCCGGCGGGGACGCTGCGGTCATCGTCGAACTGACGCAGGTCCCCTGCCAGTTCCTGGAGAGCGAGCAGGGCACCAACCACGGCTATCGCAGCACCAAGATCCAGGACTGCGAGGCCATCAATGCCAAGTCTGGCGCCAGCCGCGTGCAAACGGCGAAAACCCTGCAACTCAAGCCGGGCAAGACGATCTTTCGCGTCACCAACAAGGACGTTCCCTACGAACTCGGCTTCTGGTTGCGTGGCCAAGGGATTGCAGGACGGGTCACGCTGCCCAGTGTCTCCGGCGGTGGCCTGCTTACGGGCAAGACGCAGGACTACGTAATCGATCTCCAGCCCGGCGAGTACGTTTATTCGTGCCCGCTGAACCCAACGCCCGACTACCGGCTGGTGGTGAACTGATCCAGCGACGGCTCTGCGTTGCTCGCCGTTCGTAGCAGATCTTGGCATCGATCTATCGCCTGTCTGAGGGCGAACCTTCTCTAGCTTTAGCACTCTCAGACTGCGAGTGCTAAAATACGGGTGATAGCAAGTAAACAGCAAGGAGGAGTGCATCCAAATGACGCAAGCTTTGGCTTTACCAACGATCTCCGCGATTGGCAGCATCGACGCGTATATCCAGGCGGCCAGACAGGTTCCCATGCTGACCGAAGAGCAGGAGTTTGGTCTGGCGACCCGCTTCCGCGAAGAAAGCGATCTCGACGCTGCGCGGCAGTTGGTTCTTTCGCACCTTCGTCTGGTGATTTCCGTTTCTCGCGGCTACCTGGGTTATGGGCTGCCGCATGCGGATTTGATTCAGGAGGGCAATATCGGGCTGATGAAAGCCGTCAAGCGCTTCGATCCGGGGCGCGGAGTTCGGCTGGTTTCGTTTGCCATCCACTGGATCAAAGCCGAGATCCATGAGTACGTGCTCAAGAACTGGCGAATGGTGAAACTGGCAACGACCAAGGCGCAGCGCAAACTGTTTTTCAACCTGCGCAGCATGAAAGCGAACCGCGACGCTCTCGGCCCGGTTCAGGTTGCCGACATCGCCCAACGCCTGAACGTCAAAGCCGACGAGGTCATGGAAATGGACACGCGCCTGTCCGGACACGACACGGCCTTCGACGCGCAGGCTGACGATGACGAGGCCTTCGTGCCTGCGGCCTATCTCGCCGACAACTCCAGCGAACCGGTGCACGTCCTTGAAGGGCGTGCCCGCGACCGACTGCACAGCGACGGCCTGCAGAATGCCCTGGGCAGTCTCGACCCGCGTAGCCGCAGAATTGTCGAAGCGCGCTGGCTGACCGAAGAAAACCCGGCAACCCTGCACGATCTCGCCGGCGAGTTCTCGGTTTCCGCAGAACGGATTCGGCAGATCGAGGTCAAGGCAATGCAGAAGATGCGCGCCAATCTGGCGCCGCTGGTGGCGAATACCTGAGGGTACGCAAAGTCGCGGGTGGAGATGCCACCTGCACGCGGAAAAGCCGGCAATGCCGGCTTTTTTCTTGCCTCAAGAGCAAAGGTTCGTCGACCGTCAGCTCCCCCTTTCCGCCTTGCCTGGCAAAGCCTTTTTCGCGGCTGATGACGGCGCCTTCACCAGGCGGCGCGCCTCGGCGACAACCCTCGCCACGTTGATGGCGAAGAAGTCGTAGAGGTCGGCTGCCGGCGCCGACTCGCCAAAACGGTCGATGCCGACGACGGCACCTTTGCCGCCGACGTACTTCCACCACAGATCGGGATGCCCGGCCTCGATAGCGACGGCCGGAAGCGACGGCGGCAGCACCTGCTGCCGGTACGCCAGCGGCTGCAGATCGAAACGCCGCGTGCACGGCATCGAAACCACGCGTGCGACGATTCCTTCCTCTTCGAGTGCCACCTGCGCGGCCATGGCGATGTTCAACTCGGAACCGGTGCCGATCAGCAGCACGCTCGTTGCGACGCTGTCCGCATCGCCGATGACGTAGCCACCGAGCTTGATGCTGGCGATCTGCGCGGCGCTGCGCGCCAGCGCCGGCAGGTTTTGCCGGGAGAGCAGGAAGCACGAAGGGCCATCCCTTCGTTCAAGGGCAGAAGTCCAGGCGACCGCCGTCTCGACGGCGTCGGCCGGGCGCCACACGTCCAGTCCGGGAATCAAACGCAGGGACGCCGCGTGCTCGATCGGCTGATGCGTCGGGCCGTCCTCGCCGAGGCCGATCGAATCGTGCGTGTAGACCATCAGCTGGCGCAGCTTCATCAGCGCGGCGAGGCGAATTGCGTTCCGTGCGTAATCGGAAAAGACCAGGAAAGTCGCGGTATACGGAATGAAGCCGCCGTGCAGCGCGATGCCGTTGGCGATTGCCGTCATGCCGAACTCGCGCACCCCATAGTTGACGTAGTTGCCGGCCTGTTCGCGGTTGGCCGGGCGCGTGCCGCTCCAGTTGGTCAGATTCGACCCGGTCAGGTCGGCCGATCCACCGAGCAACTCTGGCAGCACAGGGGCCAGCGCTTCGATGACATTCTGCGAAGCCTTGCGCGTGGCGACGGCGCCAGCCTGTGTTGCGCACTGTTTGAGCAACGCCGCGACGTGCCGGCTCCAGTCGGCAGGTAACTCGCCCTGCATGCGACGGGCAAACTCGGCAGCCAACTCCGGGTAGGCGACACGATACGCGGCAAAGCGCAGCTTCCAGTCATTCTCGGCGTCGGCCCCAGAAACGCGCGCGTCCCAGCCAGAACGAACATCAGGAGGGATTTCGAAAGGGGCAAACGGCCATTCGAGCAGGCGGCGCGTGTCGGCAATCTCGGCCACACCCAGCGGCGCCCCGTGCACCTCATGCGTACCGCCCTTGTTCGGCGAGCCAAACCCGATCATGGTCTTGCAGCAGATCAGCGTCGGCCGCCCGGTCTGGGTCCTGGCAATGCGAATCGCTGCCTCGATCGAATCGGCGTCGTGGCCGTCACAATGGGGTACCACCCGCCAGCCGTAGGCCTCGAAACGCTGCGGCGTGTCGTCAGCGAACCACGGCTGTACGCGCCCGTCGATGGAAATGTCGTTGTCGTCGTAGAAAACGATCAACTTCGACAGCGACAGGCGCCCGGCCAACGAACAGGCTTCGTGCGAAACGCCTTCCATCAAGCAACCGTCGCCAATGAAGGCGTAGGTGTAGTGGTCGACGATCTTGTGCGCCGGGCGGTTGAAGGTCTCGCCCATCAGGCGCTCGGCGAGCGCCATGCCGACGGCGTTGGCCAGCCCCTGCCCGAGCGGTCCGGTGGTCGTTTCGACCCCGGCGGTTATCCCGAACTCGGGGTGACCCGGCGTCTTCGAGTGCAGTTGTCGAAAACGCCGCAGCTCGTCGATCGGCAGATCGTAGCCGCTGAGATGCAGCAGCGCGTAGAGGAGCATCGAGCCATGCCCGTTGGAAAGCACGAAACGGTCGCGATCGGACCAGCGCGGATTGGCCGGATTGTGCTTGAGGTGATGACGCCAGAGCACCTCGGCGATGTCGGCCATGCCCATCGGCATCCCGGGATGCCCCGAGTTCGCCGCCTGCACGGCGTCAATGGCGAGGAAGCGCAGCGCGTTGGCGCAGCGGCGGCGTAGCTTGCGGGATGCGGTGGGCACGGAAATCTCCTTCCCTCAGGGCAGGGCAACTGTCCTCGACCAGTGCGGGCGATGACGTTCAGCGCGCACGGCGCTTCTTGTCCATCAACTGCATGATCATCGGCGTAAAAATGATCTGCATCGCCAGACCCATCTTGCCGCCTGGGCAGACGATGATGTTCGGGCGCGACATGAACGAACCATGCAGCATGCTCAGCAGATAGGGGAAATCAATGCCCTGAGGATTGGCAAAACGGATCACCAGCATGCTTTCGTCAGCCTGCGGGATATCCTGCGCAATGAACGGATTCGAGGTATCGACCGTTGGCACGCGCTGGAAATTGACGTGCGTCCTGGAAAACTGCGGGCAAATGTAGTTGATGTACTCAGGCATCCGTCGCAGGATGGTATCGACCACCGCTTCGGTCGAGTAACCGCGCTGCGCCTTGTCGCGATGCAACTTCTGGATCCATTCGAGGTTGATGATCGGGACGACACCGACGCACAGATCGACATGGCGCCCGACGTCAACCGTAGCGGTGCTCGCCGCGCCATGCAGACCTTCGTAGAACAAGAGGTCGGTCCCCGCAGGGAGGTCAGCCCAAGGCGTGAAAGTTCCCGGTGGCGAAGCGTAAAGCTCGGCTTCAAGATCGTCATGCACATAGTGGCGACTCGTGCCACCACCGCTCGCGCCGTACGTTCGGAACAAGGCTTCGAGTTCGGCGAACAAATTGGCTTCGGGTCCGAAGTGACTGAACTGGTGGTCACCGGCAAGCGCCTTCTCGGCCATCTTCTCGCGCATCTCCAGGCGATCGTAACGATGAAAACTGTCGCCCTCGATAATCGCCGCGTTGAGGTTCTCGCGCCGAAAGATGTGCTGGAAAGCCTTGGTCACCGACGTGGTTCCGGCGCCCGAGGAACCGGTAATCGCGATGACGGGGTTCTTGATCGACATTGGGGATTCCTCCTGTAACTAAAGTTGAGCGGTGTCCGCGCGGCTGCCCGATGCTGGGCTCAATCGTCCCGGAACAGGGTGCGCGTCGAGAACAACGGCGAACTGAAGGGCTGATCCTCACCGGTCTCGTGCTCGCGATGGTAGCGTTCGATTCGTTCGACCTCGTCACGCGAACCGAGAATCACCGGCACCCTTTCGTGCAGGCTGGTCGGTTGCACGTCGAGAATGCGCTGGCTGCCGGTTGACGCCAGGCCACCCGCCTGGGCGACGATCATGGCCATCGGATTCGCTTCGTACATCAGGCGCAAGCGACCAGGCCTGGACAGATCCTTGCTGTCCCGCGGATACATGAAAACGCCGCCGCGCATCAGGATGCGATGAACTTCGGCAACCATCGACGCCACCCAGCGCATATTGAAGTCCTTGCCGCGAACGCCGCTCTGCCCGGCCAGACACTCGCTGACGTAGCGCTGCACAGGCGGCTCCCAGAAGCGCTCGTTGGAAGCGTTGATCGCGAACTCGCGCGTTTCCGGCGCGATCACCAGGTTCGGGTGGGTGAGCAGGAATTCGCCTATGTTGCGATCGAGCGTAAAACCATGCGTTCCGTTGCCGACGCTCAGTACGAGCATTGTCGATGGTCCGTAGAGCGCGTAGCCGGCGGCAACCTGCTGCGCGCCCGGTTGCAGAAAATCGACCGCCGTCGGCGCACCGCCACTACAATTCTCGGGGCAGCGCAGGACCGAAAAGATGCTCCCCACCGACAGGTTGACGTCGATATTCGAAGAGCCGTCGAGGGGGTCAAAAACCAGCAGATAGCGGCCACGGGGGTTTTCGGAGGGAATCGGAAAAATATCTTCCATCTCCTCGGAGGCCATCGCCGCCAGGTGGCCACCCCACTCGCAGTGGCGGAGGAAGGCCTGGTTGGCGAGGACGTCGAGCTTCTTCTGCCCTTCGCCCTGGACGTTTTCGCTGCCGGCATCACCCAGCAGGTCGGCCAGCGAACCACGCGAGACGCCCTGGGCAATGGCCTTGCAGGAACGAACGATGTCGCTCATGAGCATTGAAAAATCACCGACCAGCGACGGATTGCGGCGCTGCTCTTCGATCAGGAACTTGTTTACGTTGGTACGTCCGCATAGCATGGCGGTACTCCGGAAGATGAAATCTTGGCTGGTCGATCAGCGATGCCCCGATTCTAGCCGCCTGATAGAAAAACTCTAGTTAAAGCTATTGTCTATTTTGTTTAATAAAAACTAACCGATGAGAAACGCGACTATCCGTCAGCTGCAGATTTTTTCGGTCGCCGCCAGCCACCTCTCGTTTGCGCGGGCTGCCGAGAGTCTGCATCTGACGCACGCGGCCATCTCGCTGCAAATCAAGCAGCTGGAGGAAGTCTGTGGGACCCTGCTCTTCGAACGCATCGGCAAGCGCGTCTTTCTGACCGAGGCGGGTGAGATCCTGCTCGAACACGCGCGCCAGATCCTGCAGTCGCTGAAAGAGGCCGACGAAGCGCTACTGGCGCTGAAAGGTCTGAAAGGCGGACGCATCGCCGTCGCCGTCGCCAGTACGGCCGAGTATTTCGCGCCGGGGCTGCTGGCACAGTTTCGCAAGACGCACGCCGACGTACGTATCCGCCTGCTCATCGACAACCGCGACACGGTCTTTCGCCTGCTCGCCAGCAACGAGGTGGATCTGGCGATCATGGGCCGGCCGCCGCCGGCCCTCGACGCCACGGCGGTGGCCTTCGCGCCGCACCCGCTGGTGATCGTCGCCGCTGCCGACCATCCCCTGACCCGGCGGCCAAGTGTCGCCGTCGAAGACCTGGCCAGTGAAATGCTGATCGTTCGCGAGACGGGATCAGGCACACGCTCGGCGATGGAGGAGTTCTTTCACGAGCGTTCGATCAAGCCGCGCATCGGCATGGAGATGGGCAGCAATGAAGCCATCAAGCAGGCGGTCGTCGCCGGCCTGGGGATCAGCTTCCTTTCCCAGCACACGCTCGGACTCGAACTCAGCGCTGGGCGCCTGAGCGTCCTGAAGGTCGAGGGAACGCCGGTGATGCGCCGCTGGCACATCGTCCGCCACAAGAGCAAGCACCTGACGCCAGCGCTGGCCGCCTTCTGGGACTTCGTGCTGGAATTCGCGCCCGCCTACCTGCGCAAGCTGGTCTGACGATTCGGTCGCCAAGGCGATCGCCGACACGCGCGACCAGCACGCCAGCGGCATGGATCAGGCAAAGCCGGTGCGCGTGGTGGCTGCCGGTGTCGGCAGGTGAGACGGCTGCAGGCGACGCAGCGGGAAAACGATCCTGGCAATACAGCCGCACGCCGCTTCACGACCCGCGTCGCCGGTCTTCGGGCGCAGGCTGGCTGCCGCCTGATGGACCTCAGCAATTTCGCGAACGATGGCCAGGCCCAGGCCGCTCCCCTCGCCATCGCTGCCGTCGGCCCGATAAAAGCGGTCGAAGACCTTGTGTGAATCGTCGTCGGAAATTCCGCTGCCGCTGTCTTCGATTTCGAGGAGAGCAAAGTCGCCCTGCCCGAATACCCGCGCCGTCACCCGCCCTCCGGCGGGCGTATAGCGCAGGGCATTGTCGAGCAGGTTGTTGATCATCTCGCGCAACAGAAAGGCGTTGCCGACAATCGGCACCACGCCGGCCGGTTCGTAACCCAGATCGATGCGTTTCTCGAGCGCCTGCACAACCCAGGTTTCGACGATTTCGCGCAGCAACTGCTCAAGGTCGAGCGGCACCAGCGTTTGCTGCGAATGGCCGCTCGCCTCGGCGCGCGCCAGCGCCAACAACTGGTCGACCAGGTGCGAGGCGCGATCGACGCCGGTGAGAATCTGACTCAGCGCGTGCCGCAACTCGCCCGGGTCACGCTCACCCATGGCCAGCTGCGCTTGCGTCTTCAGGCCGGTCAGCGGCGTTCGCATCTGGTGCGCGGCGTTGGCGATGAACCGGCGCTGTGCTTCGACGTTGTTCTGCATTCGCGCCAGCATCGAATTGAAAGCTTCGGTCAGCGGTCGCAGTTCCTCGGGGACGCGGCTCAGCGAAATTGGCGAGAGGTCTGCTTCGCGACGCGCTTCGATGCGGTTACGCAAACGGGTCAGCGGACGCAGTCCCTGCGACAGCCCGAACCAGACCAGCACTACCGCCAAAGGGATAATCACGAACTGCGGCAGGATCACGCTGGCAATGATCTTGTTCGCCAACTGGGAACGCTTTTCAGTCGTTTCGCCGACCTCGATCAGAACGCGACGCGTCGGCGAGCTGGGGCTGGCGAAGACATACGTATAAGCGACGCGCAGCGTCTGGCCGCGGTACTCGTCATCGCGGAAATGAACCTCGCCGGACTCGACGCTCCCCAGGCTGGCAGGCAAGGGCGGCACCGGCAGTTCCGGGTCTCCGACAACCAGGGTGCCGTCAGCGTCAAGGAGGTGAAAATAGACGTTGTCGATCTCGTCGGAACGCAGAAAAAGCTGCGCCAGGCCGGGCATTGCCAGCTGCGGACGCCCGTCGGCGAAGGTAATCTGGCGCGATATCGCCGCCACATGTTCGCGCAGCGACTGATCATAGGGGAAGCTGGCAACACTGTTGGCAAAGTAGTGGGTGAAAGCGATGCTGATCGGCCACACGAAGAGGAGGGGTGCAAGCATCCAGTCCAGAATCTCGCCGAACAGCGAGCGCTGGACGTCAGGGTCTCGTTTCTTCCGCAGGTTTCTCAAGATAGTATCCGAGGCCACGCACGGTCGTGATATTGACACCTGTCGCTTCGAGCTTCTTGCGCAAGCGATGGATATAGACCTCGATCGCATTGTGGCTCACTTCCTCGCCCCAGCCACAGAGGTGATCGACCAGCTGGTCCTTGCTGACCAGCCGCTTGGTGCGCGAGAGGAGAATCTCCAGCAGGCCGAGCTCGCGTGCGGAAAGGTCGAGCATCTCACCATCGACCATCGCGCAGCGGTCGGTCTGGTCAAAGGTCAGCAAACCACACTGGATGAGACGTGCCGTCCCTGACGAGCGACGACTCAGCGCACGCACACGCGCCTCCAGCTCCGGCAGTTCGAACGGCTTGGCCATGTAGTCGTCGGCACCGAGGTCAAGCCCTTTGACGCGGTCGTCAATGCCGTCAAGCGCGGTCAGGATCAATACCGGGGTGCTCGACTTGCGAGCACGCAGCCGCCGCAGCACGTCCAGCCCGGGCAACTTTGGCAGGCCGAGATCGAGAATCACCAGATCGTAGACGTTGGTCATCAAAGCCGTATCGGCGTCGATTCCCGTATAGGCGCAGTCGACTGCGTAGCCCGCCTTGCGCAGCGAGCGGCTAAGGCCATCGGCAATGATTCGGTCGTCTTCAGCAAGAAGAATGCGCATGGATCTCGGTTCGTTGCCTGGCGTACGTAAGCTGCCTGTAAGCCCCCGCTTTTAGGCTACGCACGCTGTTCTCCATTTCATGGTCTTGGGAGTTCTGGTTGCGACCGGAACTTGGGGAGTGTCCGGGTACTGCACTGGACACTCCCCACCATTTTTCGCGGACCCTGCCGCGGCGCCGAAACCACCATCGTGCCACTGGACGGGCGGCCGCCGGGGACACTGTGGCCCCGCTGTCCGTGCGAGTGTAACAAAAAACCCTCTCCTGTCGTGGCCTTCCGAAGGTCCTGCCGAAGTCTTGACGGGTGGCCAGCGGCCTCGCCTCGCCGCCTGCGATTCAGGCCTTGCCGCGCTTGAGCCAGGTCTCTGCCAGTCGTACCCAGTAACTGATTCCGAGCGGCAGGATTTCGTCGTTGAAGTCGTAGTGGGGATTGTGCAGGGTGCAGCCGCCGCTGCCGGGACCGTTGCCCAGCCAGACGTAACAACCCGGCTTCTCGGCCAGCATGTAGGCGAAGTCTTCGGCGCCCATCGACGGCAGCTCATCGACCCGCAGTTTGTCGGCGCCGAGCAAATCCCTCACCACCTGACGACAGACCTCGCTTTCTGCAGCGCTATTGACCGTTGCCGGATAGCGGTGGTCGAAGCGCACCGAGATCTGCGCACCAAAGGCGCTGGCCATGCCGGTGCACAGACGCTCGACGGCGCGCTCGACCAGCACCTGTGTTTCGCCATTGAAGCTGCGGATCGTGCCACGCAGGACGGCATCGTCGGGAATGATGTTCCACGCCTCACCGCCGTGCATCTGAGTGACGCTGACGACGGCCGACTCGCAAGGGTGGACGTTGCGCGCCACGACGGTCTGCAAGGCGAGCACCAACTGGCTGCTGACGACCAGCGTGTCGACGCCCTGATGCGGCATCGCGGCATGGCAACCGTGCCCACGCACCCAGATCTCGAAGGCGCAAGTCCCGGCCATCACCGGCCCCGGCATAACCGCCATTTCGCCAACCGGGATTCCGGGCCAGTTGTGCAGGCCAAACACGGCGTCCATCGGAAACTTCTCGAACAGTCCGTCGGCAATCATCACCGCAGCCCCTCCCTCCGACTCCTCGGCAGGCTGGAAGATGAAATGCACGCTGCCGTCAAAATCGAGCTCGTCGACGTGCCCGGCCATGTAGCGCGCGGCGCCGAGCAGCATCGCCGTATGGCCGTCGTGACCACAGGCGTGCATCAGGCCTGCGGCGGTCGAGCGGTGCGAAAAGTCGTTCTTCTCGAGCAGCGGCAGCGCATCCATGTCGGCGCGCAGGCCAATCGCCCGCTCGCTGCTGCCTTTGCGCAGCGTCGCCACGACGCCCGTCTGCGCCAGCCCGCGATGAACCTGCAAGCCGTAGCTGCTCAGCTCGCGCACGACCAGATCGGCGGTGCGCAACTCATTGAAAGCAAGCTCCGGGTGAGCGTGAATGTCGCGCCGAATGGCCGCCAGCTCGTCGAGAAAGGGGATATCAAAAAGACTCATGAGCCTGCCCAGACAAATTGGAAGATCGAGTGTATGCCAGACTGGCTTGCTCGTGGCGGCGCGCACCGTTATCCTTGCTCACATGCATCTCGTTCTCATTAGCGGCCTCTCCGGTTCCGGCAAATCGATCGCCCTCAAAGTACTGGAGGACGCTGACTACTATTGTGTGGACAACCTGCCCTCCCAGTTGTTGCCGCAACTGGTTGCGCAACTCGATGAGCAGGGCTATCACAAGGTCGGCGTGGTGATCGACAGTCGCGGCGGCGACAGCGTCGCCAAGCTACCGCCGCAGCTCGACGCCCTGCGCGGCGGGGATCTCGAACTGCAGCTGCTGTTTCTCGACGCGCAGGACGACACGCTGGTCAAGCGCTACTCGGAAACGCGGCGCCGGCACCCGCTGGCCAGCGATCGGCTGACCCTCACCGAAGCCATTGCCGAGGAACGTGTCCACCTGGCCGGCCTGTCCGCCATCGCGCACCACATGGATACCAGCGTCCTCAAGCCCAGCTCGCTGCGCGAGTGGGTGCGCCAGTTTGTCGCCACCGACGACGACGCCGATCCCCGCCACGGGCTGGCACTGCTGTTCGAATCCTTTGGCTTCAAGAACGGCATTCCGCTTGACGCCGATCTGGTGTTCGACGTACGTTGCCTGCCCAATCCGTACTACGAAGTCAACCTGCGCGCGCTGACCGGCCGTGACGTGCAGGTCGTTTCCTTTCTCGAAGCTGAACCCGAAGTCCTGCGCATGCGCAACGACATTGCCGGCTTCGTTCGTGCCTGGCTACCGGCGTACGTTCGCGACAGTCGCAATTACCTGACCGTGGCCATCGGCTGCACCGGCGGGCAGCACCGCTCGGTGTACCTCGCCGAGCGTTTGGGACGTGAATTCCGCAGCAGTGCCCGGGTACTGGTTCGGCACCGTGAATTGGCGCCGCCGCCGATGGCCGCTCTCGACATCCCGTAATGCTCTGGCTCGGGCTGTTCAAGCCCGGCGACTGGCTGACCGTGGCGCTGGGCCTGGCCCTCTGCGCTACCGCTTTCCCGCTCGCCTGGCAGGCCGGCACTGCTGAAAAAGCGATCGTCCGGCGTGGCGGCGAAATCTTCTCGGAGCTCGACCTGTCGCGCAATCGCCGTATCGATGTCCCAGGCCCCTTGGGCGTCACGACGGTGGTCGTCGAGCAGCGTCGGGTGCGCATCGCTGCGGATCCTGGCCCACGCCAGTACTGCGTGCGCCAGGGCTGGCTATCGCGGCCCGGAGAGATCGCCATCTGCGCTCCGAACCAGGTCAGTGTCGAAGTGCAGGGAAACAGGCAGACTTACGATTCGCTGTCCTACTGAATGCGGAGCGCCATGGCCGCTGGTGTGTGACGAATGCCCTGGTTTTACAGACAGCGATCCGCGTTATAATGGCAAGCCTAATCCGAGGGGCGCTGCAGGGCTGTCGTTCGACAGTTTCAGGCTCGGATTTCTCAAACGGCGCTCATCCAACCAACCCATGCCGGGCATGGGAAGCGGGGTGAGCCCAGGCTGAAGTCCTTCAGTACGGCACGCTCCGGCTTCCTTGCCCGTCAAAGTTCCGAAGGAGCCACCTGTGCTGGACGCTTTTAGCAAGACCCAAGACTACGTAATCGCCGACCTCGGCCTCGCCGACTGGGGCCGCAAGGAAATGCGCATCGCCGAAACCGAAATGCCTGGCCTGATGGCGATTCGCGAAGAATTCGCCGCCGCCAAGACGCTGCAGGGTGCGCGCATCACCGGCTCGCTGCACATGACCATCCAGACCGCCGTACTGATCGAGACGCTGACCGCCCTCGGCGCCGAAGTGCGCTGGGCGTCGTGCAACATCTTCTCGACCCAGGACCATGCCGCCGCGGCCATCGCCGCATCGGGTGTACCGGTATTCGCCGTCAAGGGCGAATCGCTGACCGATTACTGGGACTACACGCACCGTATCTTCGAGTGGCCCGACGGCGGTTTCAGCAACATGATCCTCGACGATGGCGGCGACGCGACGCTGCTCCTGCACCTCGGCGCCAGAGCCGAAAAGGACCTCTCGGTACTCGCCAAACCGACTTCCGAAGAAGAGACCATTCTCTTCGCGGCAATCAAGGCCAAGCTGGCCAGCGATCCTGCCTGGTACTCGGTCCGCCTGGCGGCGGTCAAGGGGGTCACCGAAGAAACCACCACCGGTGTGCATCGCCTTTACCAGATGCACGCCAAGGGCGAGCTGCGCTTCCCGGCGATCAACGTCAATGATTCGGTCACCAAATCGAAGTTCGACAATCTCTACGGCTGCCGCGAATCGCTGGTCGACGGCATCAAGCGCGCCACTGACGTGATGATCGCCGGCAAGATTGCCCTGATTGCCGGCTACGGCGACGTCGGCAAGGGCTCCGCGCAGGCCATGCGCGCCCTCTCCGCGCAGGTCTGGGTGACCGAGGTCGACCCGATCTGTGCGCTGCAGGCAGCCATGGAAGGCTTCCGGGTAGTGACCATGGACTACGCTGCCGACAAGGCCGACATCTTCGTCACCTGCACCGGCAACTATCACGTCATCGACCATGGCCACATGGCCAGGATGAAGAATCAGGCCATCGTCTGCAACATCGGGCACTTCGACAACGAAATCGACGTCGCCTCGGTCGAGGGTTACGACTGGGAAGAGATCAAGCCACAGGTCGACCATGTCATCTTTCCCGACGGCAAGCGCATCATCCTGCTGGCCAAAGGTCGCCTGGTCAACCTCGGCTGCGGCACCGGCCACCCCTCGTACGTGATGAGTTCGTCGTTCGCCAACCAGACCATCGCCCAGATCGAGCTGTTCACGCGTACCGCCGATTATCCGGTCGGCGTCTATACGCTGCCCAAGCATCTCGACGAAAAGGTCGCCCGCCTGCAGCTCAAGACGCTGAACGCGCAACTCAGCGAATTGAGCGATGCGCAAGCCGCGTACATCGGTGTCGCCAAGAACGGTCCCTACAAACCGGACCACTACCGCTACTGATGCCCGCTACCAACAGGGGAGATCGTCATGCGACTGATCCTGCTCTGGCTGCTCAACGCCTGCGCGCTGCTTGCCGTCGCCTATCTGATGCCCGCGTCGATACAGCTGGCATCGTTTGCGGCGGCACTGATCGCCGCCTTGTTGCTGGGGCTGGTGAACACCGTCTTGCGGCCCCTGTTGGTTCTGCTCACCCTCCCGGTCACGCTGCTGACCTTCGGCCTCTTCCTGTTCGTGGTCAACGGCCTGATGTTCTGGCTGGCTGGTTCACTGCTCGAAGGCTTCGTCGTCAGCGGCTTCTGGCCAGGTGTCTTCGGAGCGCTGCTGTACAGCATCATCGCGTCGATACTTTCCTCCCTGTTAGCTGCCCGCAAGGGCAAGTGATGGTCTCCCCATGACACAGCACAAGCGTACTTTCAGCCTCGAACTTTTCCCCCCACAAACGCCCGAAGGCGCCGAGAAGCTGCGCGCCGCACGTGCCCGCATGGCGGCGCTCAAGCCCCGCTTCTTCTCGGTCACTTTCGGCGCTGGTGGCTCGACCCGTGACCGGACGCTCGAAACGGTGCTCGACATCCAGGGCGAGGGCCACCAGGCGGCGCCGCACCTGTCGTGCATCGGCTCGACGCGCGAAAGCATTCGCAGCATCCTTGAACAGTACCGCGCGAACGGCATCCGCCACCTCGTCGCCTTGCGCGGCGACCTCCCGTCGGGGATGGCCAGGCCCGGCACTTTTCGCTACGCCAACGAGCTGGTCGAATTCATCCGCGCCGAAACCGGCGACTGGTTTCATATCGAAGTCGCCGCCTACCCCGAATACCACCCGCAGGCAAGAAGCCCGCGCGATGACCTCGTGAACTTCAAGCGCAAACTCGATGCCGGAGCCAACTCGGCGATCACCCAGTACTTCTACAACTTCGACGCCTACGCGCACTTCATCGACGATTGCCAGGCAATCGGCATCGACGTGCCGATCGTCCCCGGCATGATGCCGATCGCCAGCTACAGCAGCCTGGCACGCTTCTCCGACACCTGCGGTGCGGAAATACCGCGCTGGATCAGGAAGAAGCTGGAAAGCTACGGCGACGATAGCGCGTCCATCCGTGCCTTCGGCCTCGACGTGGTCAGCGGGCTTTGCGAACAGCTATTGGCCAACGACGCACCGGGCCTGCACTTTTACACCCTCAACCAGGACGCCCTGACCACCCAGCTGTGGCAGCGCCTCCACCTTTCATAGGTTTCTCAAGATGGCTGCACGCGAGCTACCCGTAGTTGTCCGCTATGCTCTCGAACTCTTCGCTCCGCTCGGCACGCTGCGCGTCAAGGCAATGTTCGGCGGCTGGGGCTTTTATTGCGACGATCTGTTCTTTGCGATCGTCGCCGACGACGTCCTCTACCTCAAGGCGGATGCGCAGAGCGCCGCCACCTTCGAAGCGGTCGGCGGCAAGCCTTTCAGCGTCCAGCGCAAGGACGGCCGCAACGACACGATGAATTACTGGACGGTGCCCGAAGAGGCGATGGAGAGCGGCGAGGAAATGTTGCCCTGGGCACGTGCCGCACTGGCCGCGGCGGCGCGCAGTCGCAAACCAGCCAAGTAGCACGCCGGCGACACCGGCCGCGCCGAGCACGACCGAACGCGGCCCCGCGCAGGTAGTCGGCGAAAGAGCAGATTTCGGGCTAGAATTGCGCGCGTCGCGCCGTCTCGCCTGCTGCACGAGGACGCGCACACCCGTGCCTGGACCACCGGCGCACGCGCCAGCCCGCAGCAGACCCGCCCGACGAGGATTCATGAAGGACTACTACGCAGTACTGGGCGTGACCAGTGAGACGTCTATCGAAGGCGTCAAGCAGGCCTATCGCAAGAAGACGCTGCAGCTCCACCCTGACCGCAACACCGCATCTGACGCAGCGGACAGATTCCGCGACGTTCAGGAAGCGTACGAGACGCTTTCCGACGCCACCCGGCGACACGACTACGAAGAGAACCGGCGCCGCAATCTTCTCGAGAAACCGCTTGAAACGGCGCGGGAGATCTGGAAGAACTACCTGGAAGGAGTATTGCAGTGAGGCTGTCGCCATTTTTTGAAGAGCTCAGCTCGGCCTACGACGCCGAGCTCGATGACCTGTTGACCGACTCGGCAGGGCACGATGTCCTCGCCCAGCGGCTGCGCCTGAAGCGCAGCCAGCTTCCCGATCTGCTGCCGATGATCGAATGCAACCCCGAAATGCTGGCCGTCGCGTTTCATGGCGGAATGGATTTTCTCAGCCCGGAAGTGATGCGCGACCTGGCGGCGCAGGACCCTGAAGACCTGCCCTCGTGGGACGTTCTGGGGGAAGAAACCGTTAACCTGCAACCCTGGGCCGCAGAACTGGCCAAGATCGTCCTCACCGACCCGAACGGCGGGCAGTTCCTGGTCGTCACAGCGTGTCTGGAGTACCTGCGGGCAAGCAGCAAGGTGTCATCGGAGCCAGGCGCTCGGCGGCGCGACGACTATGGCGGCTACGACGACGAACGGTCCGATGCTGACGTGGAGCCCGACAACGACGTCGATCTCGAAGAAGCGGGCGCTGACTGGCTTGCCGAACAGGGTTTTGACCGCAAAGATCGAACCTCGGGAGACCACTGATGAGTCATCCGGTGCTCGTACGCGCAGAGAAGCTGATCCGGGTCGGCGATATCGTCGGTGCCGAGGCGGCGCTGGCGTCATTGGTCGACAGCGACGGCGACGGCGCACTGGTCGTCGCGCTTGACGATTTTGCCGCCAAGGACCTGTTGGCGATCCTCCGCGACTTCGATTCCTCCAAGGAGTCGGTGGTCAGCCTGCTGGTCCTGCCGGAACAGTTCGCGCGCGCCATCGTCCTCGAACATCGCTATGGCGACGCCAGCCACGAACGCCTGCGGGCGATCATCAACTCGGTCATTTTCCGGGCCGACAGTGATCCCGGAGAGTTCATCGAGGCGATCGGGGCAGTCGACGGCGGCTGTGACGCGCTGGCCGATTATCTCTGCGACCGTGGCGAAATCGTCGAGCACTTTTTCAAGACCGGCACCTTCGGCTTCTTCGACGACATCGATGAAGCAGCCGCCGACCTGAACGACGAGGAACGTCTCGACGAACTGTCGGATCCGGAGGCCAATCGGCCATTCCTCAGCCATAGCGAAGTCAGCGATCAGGACTGGATGGAGCTGACCTGGCTACTGCGTTACGAACATCCCGAGATCTTCCGCGATGTCCTGCTCATCTTGCGCGCACGCGCGCGTGCCGAAGAACCGCAGCTGGCCAGCGACGAGACGGCAAATCGCGCCAACGAACAGCGCAGGCCCCCGGGCGAGCCCGAGGAAGAATCCGCGTTGTAGATCGGCAAATCGTCACCCCCGCCAAACCCACCCGCTGACTGCCCATGCCCGATGACCGTCGCCAGCTCGCCGTTTTCGACGATCGCCCGTTTTTCGAACGTGCGCTCGCCTTCGGCGTGCGCGCCGGCATCCTGGGTGGCGACAAGCTTGCCGCCATTGGCGACGAGGGGCCAAAGGGAATGGTGCAGATCGCCGAGTATTTCGGCACCCAGTATCTGCGCCCGAACATCGACGAGGCACGCGAACGAATCGTCAATCTGGTCAGCCTGTTCCTCGAGGAACAAAGCGGCGGCGACCTCGAAAAGGCGGCACGATCACTGCGTGACGGCAGCTTTCTGTCGCATTCGCGGGGCGGCTCGGAAATGCTGAAAAGCCTCTGGGCGATGCCCGAGGACGCATCGTTCGGCATCATGGTCAAGCAATCCCAGAAGACGTTTCTCGCCGACTGGTCACTGCGCAGCAGTGCCGACTATCGCCAGGCACGCGCCGAACGGCAAGACCACCAACAGACGATCGACGCGGCGCTGTGGTTTGCCGAAAAGCTCGGCGCCCCGGCCAGCGAGATTTCCACCGTCGCCAGCGAGTCGATCATCCGCAGCGCAATCCTCGTACATCTCGCCGGCGGCACGACAAGCTCACTGCCCAACGCCGCTGAATTCGTCGACCTCCTGGCAAGGCTGCGCAAAAACGGCGTGCCTGGCAGGGGGAGAAAGAGCCTCGCAGCGCTCTTCAAGGCGCTGCCGCAAGCCCATCACGCGGTCGCCCGCAAGGAATTGCAGAAGGTCGAAAGCGACGATCTGCCGAGGATCCTCGACGCCTCGCGGGCGATGAACACGATCATTCCCGAGCTTGAGCCGCATTATTTTCTACGCGATTTTGGCCTCGAGGAGGCCAGCCAGTTCAGTGCAGGAGTGTCGCAGGACTGGCAGGAGATTACCGCTGGCAAGGTCGACGACAACTCCCTGCTGACGATTTTCCTTTGCCTCGCGGTCGATACGCCACCCAGGCCGGCACTGAGCAAAGCCGCTGCACGCACCCTGATTGGCAAGATCCGGAGCAAGGGCCTGCAACGCCAACCGGCACTGGCTTTCATCCGCGCTTTCGCGCCCTACGCCATGCAGGATGACCTCGAAACCCTCTGGAAAACGGTTTTCCCGGAGCTTGAGGAGGCGCTCGTCGACCCCGCCGACGCTTCGGGCAACCAGGCGCTCGCCTACCTCAAGGAAAACTGCAGCATTCGCTAGTCGCGTGGGTGCAGCGAACCGATGATCGCTCGATCGCTCGGTCCACGCCGTGAGACCAGCCACACCCCGGCCAGTACCAGTCCGGCACCGGCCAGCTGGATCAGGGAAAGCGGCTCGCCGAGCAGCAGCCAGGCAAAGGCGATGGTCAGCATCGGGCCGAGGGTCCCGATCATCACCGACTGGGTCGCGCCAATGCGGCGGATCGCCGCCGATTGCAGGAAAACCGGCAGCACCGTCGAGAACAGAGCCATCGCCGCCGCGTAGGCGTAGACCGGCGCGGGCTGCAGCAAGGCCGACAGTGGCTGCGTGACGAGCAGGTGCAGCTCGGTGGCCAGTACCGACACCAGCATCGCCAATGCCGTGAAGCGCACCGAACCGAGGCGCTGGATCATGCTGCCGCTGCCCGCCAGGTAGAAGGCATAGGCCAGCGACGAGGCGAAAACGAAAAGCGAGCCGATGAGTACCGACCGCGCCTGGCCCGAGAATTCGAGGTCATGGAAGAAGACCAGGCCAATTCCCGCATACGACAGAAGCAGCGCACCGATCTCGCGCCGCTGCAGGGTCTTGCCCATGAAAATCACGCCGATCATCACCGTCAGTGTCGGATAGGTAAACAGAATCAGGCGCTCGAGACCGGCGCTGATATAGGCGAGGCCGATGAAGTCGAGAATGCTTGCCCCGTAATAACCGAGCAGGCCGAGCACGATGAGCGTCAACCAGTCACGGCGCGACAGCGACGGCGCCGCACGGCTGGCGTGCACCGCGACGAGCGCGAAGAAGGGCAGAGCAAACGTCATGCGCAAGGAAAGCAGGGTGATCGCATCGACTGGCGCCGCCTGCGGTACGGCGTAGGCCAGCTTGACGAAGATCGCCTTGAACGAGAAGCCGAACGCCGCGAGAATCGCCAGCAGGACCCCGAGACGTTCGGAAGACCAGTTTTTCCAGGGCATGCCGATGGCGATACGAAAGAAGCTTGCGGATGCCTCTGGCTTGCGAGGCGGGCGCTCACTGTACGTCAACAGCGACGGCGGGTAAACGCCGGCGACGATCGACCACGCACACCGCGTCACCGTTGACCACCACCGGGCGATGCCGGCGCGCTCAGTAGTCGAGCTCCGGGAATGTCGACCTGCCCACTGACAGTTCTCGCGTGGCGCGGTACACTTCCGCGAAAACCGTCCGCTCGCAAGAAAATGAAAAAAGAACAACTCTGGCGTATCGCCGCCTGGGCGATCTGGCTGCTTCCCGCGGCACTGGTGGTCGCGATCGTCGTCACGGCCCCGCTGTCGCGCAGCGTGACCGAGATCTACCACGGCGCGGTCACCCACTGGTGGTCGCTGCAGCCTGTTTATGACGGTTCGGTCGGCTTCAATTACCTGCCGCTGTTTCTCCCCGCTTTCGGCCTTTTCGCCTGGCTACCATTGGCACTCGGCGAGATCCTTTGGCGCTGGGCCGCGCTTGCCGGTCTTGGCGTCGGTCTCTGGCGCTGCACGGGTCCGATGGCGACGACTTCCGCAGGCCGCTACCCGCTCTTCGTGCTCGTCTCGCTGCTCAGCCTGCCGATCGGTCTGAGCGCGATCCGTAACGGTCAGTCGAGTGCTCAATTGGCCGCCTGCCTGGTTCTGGCTGCCGCCTGCCTGCAGCAGCGACGTTGGTCGGCAGCGACCGTCTGGCTGTGCCTGGCGCTGGTCTGCAAGCCCCTGGCAATTCCGGCTATTGGCCTCGCGGTGATGGCGTTTCCGCGTCTCTGGTGGCGCGCGCTGCTCGGCGTGCTGGTGGTGCTTCTGGCACCCTACTTGCTGGCGCCGAGCGCTTATGTGCACGCGCTGTATGCCGCTTTCGCGACCAACCTCATGGATTGCTTTCACCCGCCCGATCGAACCTTTGCCGATGTCAACGGCGTTCTGATGGCCTTCAACCTCGAACTGGCCGGCGCGCCGTCACTGATCTTGCGCGTCGCCTCCGGTGTGGCGATGGCCCTCGCCATCTGGTTCACCGCCAGGCTTGCCGGCGACTTCCGGCGAGTCCTCCTCTGGCTGGGTTTCAGCACTAGCTACATCATGCTGTTCACGCCGATGAACGAGGCCAACAGCTATGTCATGCTGGCGCCGGCATTGGGACTGTGGGCGGGGTGGTTCCTCGACCGCGGCGAGACGCGAATGGTGCACACCTTCGTGCTGCTGTCGGTCAGCATCCTGCTGCTGGCCGACGTGATCGGCGTGGTGCTTGGCAAGGGAGTCAGGAATGAGTTCGACAAGTTCTGGTCGCCGTTGATGACGTTCGTCTTCCTGGCGATCCTGGTCGCGCAGATTCGGCAGATAGCCGCCAAGGCAGGGCCAGCACTTCGGCGATCCCGACCGCTCACAGCCGCGCCCGCCATCGGCACTCGCCCGGATCATTCGTAGCCTCGCTTCTCTACGGCCGGACAAGTCACCGTCACCCGCAGACCTGAACGCGACTGCTGAGCGGCCGAGCCAGGAGCACGCGTGGCTCCCGGACGAACGGAAATAGCCTCAACCATCGACAAACCGAGGCTCGAAGCGATCTCGTTGCTGCCCACAACGCGATAGAACGGAGCAAACACCCGCTCTCGCTACCCTGGCGCATTCAGAACCCGCGCACCGCCAGACTGCGGGAGGCCGGGTCGCGCATTCGCGTCCATGGCCATCTCATCCTCCTCTCGAGAACCTCGCGGGAGAGTCACCGAGTGGCGGGCTGGATGCCGACCCTCGATGCGGTAACAAATAACTGCAAGCAGAGTAAACAAACTATCATCGAGGGCCCGACCAGGGCTGGACTTCGTTGCTTGTGACCGGCCGTAAAGCGGCGCCAGAGCGCCTGCGTAAGCTGCTCAAGGAGAGAAAATCATGAGTCCGTTGATTGAAGCGCTTTCCCGCATCCTGCCGCGACGCCAGGTGATCACCGACAACCTGCGACGACTGGCCTACGGTACTGACGCCAGCTTTTACCGCCTGATCCCCGAGGTCGTCGCGGTGGTTGAATCCGAGGATGAGGTCCAGGCCGTGCTGCACGCGGCACGCGCCCATCGACGCCCGGTGACCTTTCGCGCCGCCGGTACCAGCCTTTCGGGCCAGGCCGTTACCGACGGGATACTGGCACTGATCGGCGACGGCTTCGCCAGCTGCGAGATCGCCGCCGATGCAGCCACCGTGCGTCTCGGGCCGGGGATGATCGGCGGGGAGGTCAACTACCGCCTCGCACGGCACGGGCGCAAGATCGGCCCGGATCCGGCGTCGATCAACGCCTGCAAGATCGGCGGCATCGCTGCCAACAACGCTTCCGGCATGTGCTGCGGGACGGCGCAGAACAGCTACCACACGCTAACCGGGCTACGGGTGATCCTTGCCGACGGCGCGGTGCTGGATACCGAAGACTCGTTCAGCATCGCCAGTTTCAGGCAGAGCCACGCCACGCTGCTGACCGAGCTGGAGCAGCTCGGCGCCGCAACGCGCGCCGATGAGGTACTGGCCGCGCGCATTCGCCACAAGTTCCGCATCAAGAACACCACTGGCTACAGCCTCAATGCTTTGGTCGACTATGAAGACCCGCTCGACATCCTGGCCCATCTGATGATCGGTTCGGAAGGCACACTCGCTTTCATCTCGCGCATCACCTATCGCACCGTCGTCGAAGACCCCTGCAAGGCCAGTGCACTGGTGTTCTTTCCGACCATCGAAGCCGCCTGCCAGGCCGTCATCCGCCTCAAGCCGGAGCCTGTATCCGCCGTCGAACTGCTCGACCGCGCGGCCTTGCGCTCGGTGGAAGGCCAGCCGGGGCTGCCGCCGATCATTCACACACTGAGCGACGATGCCGCCGCTCTGCTCATCGAGGTACGCGCTGAAACAGAAATGCTCCTGCAGCAGCGGGTTGACGCCGCGCTCGGCGCACTGACGGGTATCGCCACCATCGAAGCGCCGGCGTTCTCCACTGACGCCGAGACTTGCGCGATGTACTGGAAAGTGCGCAAGGGCACCTTCCCCTCGGTCGGCGCGATGCGCCGCACCGGGACCACGGTCATCATCGAGGACGTCGCCTTCCCGATCGAAGCCCTGGCCGTGGCCACCCTCGATCTGCAGGCGCTGCTGCGCAAGCACGGTTACACGGAGGGGATCATCTTTGGTCACGCGCTCGAGGGTAACCTGCACTTCGTGTTCACCCAGGATTTCAGCAGTGCCGCGGAAGTGGAGCGCTACGCCCGGTTCATGGAGGACATCTGTACCCTGGTGGTAGACAAGTACGACGGTTCGCTCAAGGCCGAGCACGGTACCGGGCGGAACATGGCGCCGTTCGTGGAAAGGGAATGGGGGCACCAAGCCACCAGCCTGATGCGCCGGATCAAGGCTCTCTTCGACCCCGACAATCTGCTCAATCCGGGCGTCATCCTCAGCGACGATCCGCAGACCCACCTCAAGCACCTGAAACCGATGCCGGCCGCCGAGGATATCGTTGATCGCTGCATCGAGTGCGGTTTCTGCGAGCCGCTATGCCCGTCGCACCGGCTGACGCTCTCGCCGCGCCAACGCATCGCGAGCTGGCGCGAGCTCTCGCGCCGCGCCGCGGCCGGCGAGGATGCCGCCGACGTCGGTCGCGATTTCGCCTACTTCGGGCTCGATACCTGTGCCGGCTGCGGCCTGTGCTCCACCGCCTGCCCGGTCGGCATCGACACCGGAGAACTGACCCGCCGGCTGCGCGGTCGCGGCCTGGGCACCACCTCGCAAAAAATCGGCAGCTGGACGGTGGACAATTTCGGCAAGGTCGCCACCGCGTCGCGGGTAGGACTGTCCATCGGCCACGTGGTTTCCCGCGTGGTCGGTGACCGCGTCGTCGCGCGCGTCTCGGGAGGTGCCTGGAAACACGGCATGCCGCAGGCCGGCAAACCGCCAACGCAAGGCATCGGCAGCGGCGATCCGGTCGTGTATTTCCCGGCCTGCGGCGGCCGAATCTTCGGCGCCAATAGCCCCGAAGAGGCAACGCTGCCCGAAGTGATCATGGAATTGCTGACCCGCGCCGGGTATGCGCCGCGCCTTCCGGAAGGCTTCGACAAACTTTGCTGCGGCCAGATGCTCGCCAGCAAGGGAATGGCCGAGGAAGCAGAACAAATGGCCAATGCGGTTACCGCCGCCCTGCTGACGGCAGCAGACGACGGTCATGGCGGCTACTTTCCGATCATCATGGACGCCAGCACCTGTTCCGTGCGCATGCAAAAACACCTCGCCGGTCGGCTGACGCTGCTCGACTTTCACGAGTTCGCGCACGATGCGCTACTGCCTCGCCTGGTACTTGCCCGCAAGCCAGGGCCCGTTGCGCTGCACATCAATTGCAGCGTGCGCCGCACCGGCTCCGACAACAAACTGCGCACGCTGATTGCCGCCTGCGTCGCTGACGTCGTCGAACCCGCCGGCGTCACCTGCTGCGGCTTTGCCGGCGATCGTGGTTTCGTCGTTCCGGAACTCAACGCGCACGCGCTGCGCAAGGTTCATGAAGCCCTGCCGGCCGAATGCTGTGAGGGGGTCTCCACCAGCCGCACCTGCGAGATCGGCCTTACTGCGGAAACCGGCCGGCCCTATCGCTCCGTCGCCTACCTGCTCGAAGAATGTAGCCGTGGCGAGGAAACCGCGTGCTGAGGATCGATCCTGCTCTGGGCCGGCATGGTCCGCGCTGGCGGCCCGTTGACCGCGCGTTGCCAGCGATGCGCCTTTCCCCTGGGCCACTTCGTTGCGGACGGCGAGAAGTGTTGCCGACGGCAGCGTCGTCCTCTCATCCCTGAAGTGAGATCCGCGTCGATGTCGGCTAGAATGCCGGCACCATGAGCGAACGCCATCCACACGATCACCACGACCACCACGACCACGATCATGGCCACGAGCCCGACGACCACAGCACGCACGGTCCGCGCGCGACTGGCCACGCTGCGCACGACCATCACGCGCATGGCGGCCATGACGGCCACGCGCATCACCACCACGCGGACGCCGGCCCACGCCTGATCTGGGCGCTGCTGCTGACACTCGGCTTTGCCGCAGTCGAAGCAGTGGCCGGTTTCTGGTCGGGATCGCTGGCCCTGCTCGGCGATGCCGGGCACATGGTCACCGACAGTGCCTCGCTGGCCCTGGCCGCCTTTGCCGCCTGGATCTCGAAGCGCCCGCCGACACAACGCCACACCTACGGTTATGGCCGCGTTGAAACACTGGCGGCGCTGGCCAACGTCGTGTTCATGGTCGCGGTGGTGGTCGGCATTTCAGTGATGGCCGTGCGCCGCATCCTTGAACCCGGGGAGGTCAACGGCGAAGTGGTGACCATCGTCGCAGCACTCGGGCTGCTGCTCAACATCGGCGTCGCCTGGTTGCTGATGCACGGCGAGCAGACGATGAATACCCGCGGCGCGCTGCTGCACGTGCTCGGCGACCTGCTCGGCTCGGTGGCCGCGCTGGTCTCCGGGGCGGTGATCATGTGGACCGGCTGGACGACCGTCGACCCCCTGCTCTCGCTGCTGATCTGTGCGCTGATGCTGGTTTCCAGCCTGCGCCTGCTGCGTGAGGTACTGCAGGCGCTGATGGAAGGCGTACCGGTGAGCCTGTCCACCGAGCAGGTCGGGCGCCAGCTGGCCGGCGTGCGGGGCGTCGCCTCGGTGCACGATCTGCACATCTGGACCCTCTCGTCGAACCGGATCGCCCTCTCGGCGCACCTGGTCGTCGAATCGCTGGCCCACTGGCCGGCAGTCCTTGCTGCCAGCCGACAGGTACTGGCCGAACAAGGCATCACGCACGTCACGTTGCAGCCGGAACCTCTGCACAATGCGGTTCGCTGGCTGGCGCCTGGCGAACAACGCGGCGTGCCGGAAAGCTGAACACGCAAATGGCAGCGTCGTCGCACACGCTGTGCGCCCCCGGGCTTGATGAACTCCCCGCCTTGCTCGCCCTGCTTGACGACTGCGCCCTGCCGGTTGCCGACATCGAGGCGGCGCATCTGCCCGGCTTTCTGATTTGTCGTGACGAGGGTCGCCTGATCGCCACGGCCGGCCTGCAGCCTTGCGGTGAAACGGTGCTGCTGCGTTCGCTGGCCGTTGCAGCACACTGCCGTCAGCGTGGACTCGCCGGTCAGCTGCTTGCCGCGCTCGAGCAGCGCGCGCTGGCCGACGGCCATCGGCAAGTCTTCCTGCTCACCACCAGCGCGCAGGACTTCTTTTCCGCCCGCGGTTTTCGCTTGCTGTCGCGCTCCGCTGTCCCACCAGGAATCACCGCGACAGCGCAGTTCCGCTGTCTGTGCCCGGCGTCGACGGTGTGCATGGTCAAGATCCTTGACGGCGCTCTCGCGCGCGAGAGCGCCGCGTGAGGGTCGTCGCCCAGCGCGTCGCTGCGGCGCGGGTCGAAGTCGACGGCCGGGTAAGCGGCAGCATCGGCGCGGGCCTGCTGCTTCTGGCCGGCTTCGAGGCCGCTGATAACGATGCCGATCTCGACTGGATGGCCGCCAAGCTGGCCAGGCTGCGCATCTTTGCCGACGCTGCAGGCGTCATGAACCGCAGCGTCGTCGATGCCGACGGCGAAGTGCTGGCGGTCAGTCAGTTCACGCTCTTTGCGTCGACCAGGAAAGGCAACCGCCCTTCCTGGAGTCGCGCTGCGCCGCCCGAGCTGGCGCAGCCGCTATTCGAGCGCTTTGTCCGGCGACTCGAAAAGACCCTGGGACGCGCGGTGCCGACCGGCGTCTTCGGCGCCGAGATGCGGGTTCACCTGATCAACGACGGTCCGGTGACGATCAGCATCGATTCGCGCCAGCCAGAGTAGGCGGCCGAGTAGGGGCAGCCCGATCAGCAGAGCGGAGCAGGCCAGTCAGGCCCGACGACCCACTGGCTGGCTGCGCGGCCAGCCGACAATCAGTTCCCTGACGCCACGCCCATCTGCGTCTGCAGATAGTTCTGCAACCCGACCTTGTCGATCAGATCGAGCTGCGTTTCGAGGTAGTCGATGTGCTCCTCGGTATCGTTGAGGATCTCCTGCAGCAAGTCGCGGGAGACGTAGTCCTTGACCGACTCGCAGTGCGTGACTCCGGCGATGAGATCGGCATGCGCACCGCGCTCGAGCTTGAGATCGCCGCTCAGGCACTCGGGGACGTCCTGGCCGATTAACAGCTTCGGCACCTCCATCTTCGGCAGCCCGTCGAGAAACAGCAAGCGCTCAATGATCTTGTCGGCGTGCTGCATTTCTTCGATCGACTCGTCGTACTCGTGCTTGCCCAGGGCGTTGAAGCCCCAGTTCTTGTACATCCGGGCGTGCAGAAAATACTGGTTGATCGCGGCAAGCTCGTTGGCCAGCTGCTTGTTGAGCAGCTGAATGACCGTTTTGTCACCTTTCATGGGGACTCCGTTTCTGGGCGCCGCGGTGGGGGCCGCAGCTGATTATTGGAGAGGCGGGGAAGCGCCCGCGCCGGCAGGAATTCCCGCAAGGCGTCGCACAGGCAAACCTGGCGGGGGCAGGCGTGGTGAGAGACAGCAAGCGGCGCGCACAATTCATGGCCGCGAGCAGATCGCCTCGTCACTCAGCCACCGAATCATCTGCTGGCGTCGGCATTATAGACGTCGACACCCATGGCCACCGCCATTTGCCGAAGATCAAGCCGGCGCAGCGCCTGTTGCCTGACGGCAGCCAGCAGAGGAAGGCGAGCAACGCAAGGGAAGGGAACTGCAGAGAAAGTGCTGACCAGGCTGCGACCTGGCTGCCTTGAACTTGCGACATGGAATCGCCACAAGCTTCCCAGCTCGGCGGCTTGCGCCGAAGCTGGCATCCCCACGGGGATTCGAACCCCGGTACCTACCGTGAAAGGGTAGTGTCCTAGGCCTCTAGACGATGGGGACCCGGAACTTCTTTCGCCTTGTTGGTGGAGGTACGCGGGATCGAACCGCGGACCTCTTGCATGCCATGCAAGCGCTCTCCCAGCTGAGCTATACCCCCGCGCGAAAGAAGCCGGGATTATAGGGAGCTGGCCCGGTGCTGTAAAGCGCTACGCGGCAACTCGGCGCCAAAGCGGGTGACCCATGAAAAACTTGCCCCTGGCTTTTGTCGGCCATTAAGCTCGCAGCTCGACCATCACCGACCACCACCGGGGACACGCCATGCCGAAAGCCTCCTGGCTCCTTTCTGTTGCGCTGGGTGTGCGCGCTCACCCAGCACGACGTCTGGCGCCTGGTAGACACGACTCTTCGCGGCGGCGGCGTGGTGAATCCGGTGCCGGTCTCGCGGTGCCGGGCCCTTGGCGCCGAGAGGCTTATCGCGGCGACCTTCGCCGCTCGGTCACGAAAATGGCCATGCGCGCGCCCGAGGGCATGGCCGCTCAGCTGCTGCCGGAACAGTAGGCGCGCGAGACAAGCGCGCTGCGCAAAGCGCATCGCGAATGGCTAGTCGTTACTGCGGATCACGGTGGCACCCCCTTCGTAGAGCTCGCTCAGCGCGGCCGGGTCGAGGCCGAGAAGGCGCAGGCAAGAGGGACCCAGCTTTCGCCATTCTTCGGTGTAGCTGCCACCGCTCACGTGCTGCAGAATGTGCTCGGCAGCCTGACTGGCGGCGACCAGATAGCGGCTGGCGGCTGGCAGGCCGGACTCGAAATGCTCGATGGCGTCGCGGTCGTGATGGTAGCGGATGGCGAGCGAGATTTCCTCAGGCAGCCACCAGTTTTGCGCCAGCAGCGAGCCAATGACGCTGTGATTGGTCGGCAGGACCTCGATTTCGACGTCGGTGAAGGCACGTTCGGCCTCGTGATTCGCTCGCTCCAGCGTGGCCATGTAATCCGGAAAGCGGCGCAGCAGGATGACGATGCCGCAATCCCTGAACAGGCCGTAGGTGTACGCGTCGTCGGCGCGCAAGCCAGGCTTTCTGACGCTTTGCGCCAACCACCCGGAGAGCGAGGCGATGCGGGCCGATGCCTGCCAGAAACGCTCGTAGTGCGCGGAGCCAGGGAAGGCCTGGCGCAGGCTGATGGCCGCGATGGCCCGACTGGTCGCGTCGAGGCCGAGCATGAGCAGGGCTTCCTGGACCGAGCGGCAGCGGCTGCGGCAACCGAAATAAGGCGAGTTCACGGTCTTGATCAGACCGGCGGCGAGGCTGACGTCGGCGCCGATCTGTTGGCTTATGAGCTTGAAATTGGGCAGCTCCTGGCGCACCTCGTGGCAAATCCGGTCGATGATCGCCGGCCGCGGGGGAATGTCGATGTCGCGGATCGTTCGCTCGAGCACCTCGTCGAGCCGGCCGTTCCCCGCTTGCGTGTCAGAGCTCATGCGTCTTCCTCTCCTTGAGCCACGCCAGCACGGCTTCTTCCGGCATCGGGCGGGCATGGAAAAAACCCTGCACCGCGTCGACGGCTGCGCCCTCGACAGCCGCCTGCTGGGCGGCCGTTTCGACCCCCTCGGCGACGACCGTCATGCCCAGCTCGCGACCGAGCATGGCCATCGCCTTCACCACCGCATAGGCACGCCGGTCCTCCGGCAGGACCCGGATGAACGAACGATCGAGCTTGAGCTTTGTCGCCGGAAGATCCTTGAGGTTGGCGAGGCACGAGTAGCCATAGCCAAAATCGTCGATGGCCATGCCGACGCCAGCCGCCCGGACGCTGCGCAGATTGGCCTGCACGGTTTCCGAAAGGTCGAGGAACAGCGATTCGGTAAATTCGAGTTCGATGAGTGCGGGTGCCACGTTGGCGCAAATCAGTGCCGCCTGCAACGCCGGCGCGAAGCTGCGCGAGGTGAGCTGGGCACGCGAGACGTTGATCGCCACCTTGGTCGCTACGCCTTCGTCGCGCAGCCGCGCGGCGAATAGGGCGCCCTGCAGCAGGCACCATTCGCCAAGGCGGACAATGATGCCGGTCTTTTCGGCAACCGGGATGAACTTGCCGGGCAGCAGGCGTCGCCCTGGCAGCTCGCAGCGCATCAGCGCCTCGACCGCTTCGATGCGCCCGTCCACGCGGACCAGAGGCTGATATTCGAGCGCCAGACAACCGCTTTCCAGGGCGCGGTGCAAATCTGCTTCCAGGCTTAGCTCTTCGCGTGCCAGTTGCACGCCGAGGCGACCGGTGAGCGCTTCGTCGCCGGAAACGATCATCCGTTTCCCGCCGCGGCGCTTGGCTTCCACCATCGCCCGGTCAGCCCGTTCAAGCAGGCTCAGCGCGTCTTCGCCGGATTCGTGCACGGCAATGCCCATGCTCACCGATGGGCGCATCAACAGATTGTCGATCACCAGCGGATGTTCAATCTCGGCCAGAACCGCGGCACCGATTGCGGACGCCATTGGCAGAGTCGCCGACGGAATCAGGGCCACGAACTCGTCACTGCCCATGCGCAGGAGAAGGCTATCGCCACGCAAAGCCCGCCGCAGCCGCGCCGCGAGCTGCGTAATGACGCTGTCACCGCCCGCATGGCCGAAGGATTGGTTGATCTGCCGGAAGCGATCGATATCCAGCCACAACACGGCCAGTAAACCGCCCGTAGCCGCCACCTCGGCAACCTTCCGCGCGGCCAGGTGCAGGCCGGCGGACCGGCTGAGGAAACCGGTGATGGGGTCGCGATCTGGACGAAGGTCGTGCATCGAAATGGGGTAGCTGCGCTAAGCCTGCTGATTTGAGTGGCTTCAGCTTAGGCATTGGCGTCAGCAAGGCCTTGACCGAGCGCGCCATTCGTTTCACCATCTGTGCCAATCCATCGTCAACTTGGCTGCTGATCACCGTCAATGACCGCTCCCACTTCGCTCGCCAGCACCTGGCTGATTTTTTTCCGCATGCTCGAAGCGTATGGTATCGAAGCCCACACCTTGCTGCGTGAGCTGGGTATAGACCCGGAGCTGCCCCGAAAGCCCGGCGCGCGCTTGTCCACCGGGCTGGCCGATGCGTTTGTCGCTCGGGCAGCCGGATTGATTGCGGACCCGGCTTTCGGACTGACTGCGGCCGAGTGCTGGCACCCCTCCAACCTGGGCGTGCTGGGCTATGCGTGGTTGTCGAGCAATACGCTACACCAGGGTTTGCAGCGCATCGAGCGCTATTCCCGCGTGATCGGCGACCTCTGGCACTGCGCGTGCGTCGCAGAGGCCAATGGCTTGCGTTTTGTTTGTGATCACGGACGTGGTGACATGACGATCGGACACGTGCTGACGGACTTCACTCTGTCCATCGCCCTGGCCATGTGTCGCGGCAATTTCGCGCGCAAGCTCAACCCGGTCCGGGTCTTCCTGCGTCGCCCCTTGCCTGCCGACCCGAGCCCCTACCAGGACTTCTTCGCTTGTGAAGTGCGCTTCGGGGCAGGGGAGGATGCCTTCGTACTGGCCACCGACGACGCCGAAGCGCTCCTGCCAACGGCCAACCGCGACCTAGCTGAAACCTTCGACGCGATTCTTGCCCAACAACTCGCCGCGCACCGCAAGGAGGACCTCGTTTCGCGCTGCCAGGTCTTCCTGCTCAGGCAACTGACTTCGGGCGAGCCCAGCGTCGGCGATCTGGTCAAGGCCCTGGGCATGAGCCGGCGGACCCTGCAGCGCAAGCTCCGGGAAATGGGCACCAGCTACCATGAGATTCTCGAAGAAACGCGCTATGAGCTGGCCAAACGCTACCTTCAAGAACCGGCCCGGAGCGTGACGGAAATCACCTTCCTGCTCGGTTTCTCCGAGCAAGGCGCGTTCACCCGCGCTTTCAAGCGCTGGAGCGGTAAGGCACCGAGCAGTTATCGCATGACCACAGCATTGCAGTGAGGCGGGCGCAAGCGGCGACCTGCACGCTGCCCGCCGTCAGTGCGAATGCAGGTTCCGGGGGATCAGGTAAACGCCTTTGCGTTGATCAGAAAGTGCGTCCAGATGCTGGCCACGTAGCCCAGGGCGATCGCCCAGGTCCACTTGAGGTGGGAAAAGAACGTGTAGACGCCGCGCGCCTGTCCCATGACCGCAACCCCTGCGGCGGACCCCACCGAAAGCAGCGAGCCGCCGACACCGGCAGTCATGGTCACCAGCAGCCACTGACCGTGGTCCATCTCTGGCTGCATCGACAATACCGCGAACATGACCGGGATATTGTCCACCACCGCAGAAAGGAGCCCGACAAGAATATTTGCCGTCGTCGGGCCGAGCTGACCGTACATCAAGTGCGAGCCCAGCGACAGGTAGCCCATGGTGCCCAGCCCGCCGACGCAGAGGATGACGCCGTAGAAGAACATCAGCGTATCCCACTCGGCGCGTTCCAGGGACTTGAAAATGTTGTACTGAACGGCCGTGCTGGACACTGCCTGACCGCCGGGCACGCCGTTCTCCATGCCCAGGGCGGTATCGCCCAGGTTCTCCCCAGCCGGACGGTGGGTGAAATTCTTGCGTCGCTTGAGGTAGTAGCCGTAGAACTTGAGCACGCCGAGGCCGGTCATCATGCCCATCACCGGCGGCAGGTGGAGAAAATTGTGGGCGCAGACGGCCATCACGATGGTGCCCAGAAAGAGGCCGACGATCACCCAGGCACCGTGTTGCAGAACCGCCTGTTCCTTGACCGGATCGGGCGACGAATTGCCGATGGCCAGGCTCATGATGGTCGCGGGAACCAACCAGTTGACCACTGCCGGGACAAACAGCTGGAAGAACTCGCTGAAGTCGACCAGCCCCTTCTGCCAGACCATCAGCGTTGTGATATCCCCGAATGGCGAGAAGGCACCGCCGGCATTGGCCGCAATGACGATATTGATGCATGCAACAGTGACGAATTTCTTGTTGCTCCCGCCGACGGCGATCACCACCGTCGCCATCAGCAAGGCGGTAGTCAGATTGTCGGCCACCGGCGAGATGGAGAAAGCCAGCGCACCGGTAATCCAGAAGATGGTGCGCAGTGAGTAGCCTTGCGTCACCAGCTTGACGCGCAGCAGGTCGAATACACCGCGTTCGTCCATGGCGTTGATGTAGGTCATTGCCGCGAGCAGGAACAGGAACAGCTCGGCGAACTCGAGCAGATTGTGTCGTACTGCGATCTCTGCGGTATGCGTGTCGCCGTGCTGGGCATAGACGATCGCCACCAGCATCCAGATAATGCCCGCCGCGACGATCACCGGTTTGGACTTGCGCAGGTGCAGCGATTCCTCGGCAATGACCAGGCCGTAGGCGCCAAAGAATACGGCCAGCGCCACAAAACCTGCCCAGTGGCGGGTCAAGTCGAGCGTTGTCGACGGCCCGCCTTCGGAAGCGAGAGCGGCCAGGGGACAGGCGGCTGCCATGACGGCCAGCAATACGCGGGGCAAGCACTTCATCATTCGATTCCTTCTCGTTGGCTGCAATGGACGGGCTGCTACTGCTAACTCGCAGCCCACTTTCGGCGCGGTATGGACTGCTCTTCGGGATGGTGTTGTGGTCAGCGCTTGCCCAGGCTGTGTCTGACCAGTTGCGCGACGCCATCGACGTTCAACTTCTGCATCACTCGCGCCTTGTGCACTTCCACGGTGCGCGGGCTGATGCCCAATTTCTCGGCGATATCGCGGTTGTGGCCACCGGTAACAATCAGGTCCATGACTTCGCGTTCGCGCGGCGTCAGCGTCGCCAGCCGCTCGGCAAAGTGACTGCGCTGCTCGCTCGCGTGCCGGCCGAGTGCGTACTTCGACAGGGCATCGTCGATCGCTGCCGTGAGTTTTGCCTGGTCGAGCGGCTTTTCCAGAAAGTCGCAGGCCTGCGCCTTGAAGGCCTCGCAGGCCGAGTCCACGTCGCCGTGACCGGTGATGACGATCACCGGCAAGCAGCTGCCGAGTTCGCGCAGGCGCCGCTGCAGAGCCAGCCCGTCCATGCCTGGCATGCGGATATCGAGCAGGATGCAACCGCGCCAATCCGGCGACAAGGCCTGCAGAAAGCTCTCGGCATCGGAAAAAATAGCCGTTCGGTAGCCGCGCAGGCTGAGCAGCAGGCCGAGCGAGTCGCGTACCGAGGCGTCGTCATCAACGATGAAAACCGTCAAGTCAGGCATGTGCAGGAGTCTTTTCGAAAGGTAGCCGGAGCCGGAAGACGCCACGCGCACCGACCTCGGCCCAGAGGTTGCCGCCATGCGCCTCGGCGATAGCCCGACTGATCGCCAGGCCCAGCCCGAGGCCACTTGACTTGGTGGAGTTGAAGGGCTCGAAGAGCCTGCTCACGGCGTCACCGGTGAGGCCCGGGCCGCTATCCTCGACGCGAATGCAGATCCGGTCGCCACCCTCTGCCAGCGCCGAAACGCGCACCGTACGCTCACCGGGCGGTTGTTCGGAAACGGCGTCGAACGCGTTCGAGAAGAGATTGCGCAGCACGACTTCTAGCTGAGGACCGTCGGCCAGCAGGACGCCGTCCGGGATCGGTTCGACGGTGAGTTCGACGCCGGCCTTGGCAGCGCGCCTGGCGAACGGCGCTGCCGCAGCGGCCAGCAGAGCACGCAGCGAAATGGCCTCGAGCCTGGTCGTGCCGGTGCGGAAGAAATCGCGCAGTCGACGCACGACCTCGGCGGCGCGACACGCCTCGGAGACCATCAAGCGGATGCTGCCCTTCAGTCGGTCGCCTGTCTCGCCGCGGGCGAGGAGTTCTTCGCAGGCCGCTCCGTAGGCGGACAAGGCGGTGAGCGGCTGGTTCAGCTCATGTGCCAGCGCGCCGGCCATCTCGCCAGCGGCGGCCAGGCGCAGCGTCTGGCGAAGCTCGGCGCTGATGCGCTTCTGCTCGTCGACGACCACGCCGATAAAGAAACCAGCCAGGACCAGCACCACGGTCACGGCCTGGATTTCCAGCACCGAGCCGGCCGAGAAACCTTGCCAGTAGACGACGACGATCAGCCCGATCTGGATCACCGCGGCGCTGAGCACGGCACCGGCCAGGCCTTGCCGAGACGCGGCCCAGATAATCGGCAGAAAGAGCAGGTAGAAATACTGGAAGTCCGATTCGGCGCCGTGACCGACGGCCACCCACAAGGCCATCGCCGCCGCCAGCACGTAGCCCAGCGTGTCGGGTCGCCAAAGTGTTGCCCGTAGCAAGGCCCGACCGCGCTCGTCGAAGAGCATCCAGAGCAAGGGCATGGAGACCAGAATACCGACGCCATCGCCTATCCAGAAGCGGCCAACCGCCTCGCTCCAGCCCGCCAAAGGCACCAGATCGAGCGCCACCAGGGCGAGGACAAAGGCCACGCTGGTGAGCAGCGTGCCGGCAACAACGACACCCGCCCAGCGCAGGAGGCCGAAACGATCAAGGAAGATGGTCGGGCCACGCATCCGACGCCGCAGCGCCTCGCCGATGGCGCCGTAGCCGAGCGCCAGCATGCCGGCGATGGCGACCGATACCGGCAGCGACGCCGGCAGGCTGCGGACGCCGATTTCGGCGAGCAACACGGCCAGCGCCAGCAGCAGCACCGCCTGCCAGCCATGGCGCAGAATGAACACCAGGGCCAGCGCTGGCGCCGGATTCCACGGCGTGATGTAAGGGCCGTGCAGCGGATGGAAGAAGCTCATCCAGTCGAGCGCAACGTAGCCGCCAATCAACAGCAGGGCATCGGTCCAGGACAGTCGGCTTGCGCGGATCATCGCTTCCTTCAGATCGCTAACACAGACCTTCGGTCTGCGTCGGCAAGGTGGTTCGGCTCGCTCAGCGAATGACGTACGTGAAACGCGTATTGTCCTCCATTAAACTGCGTTCCGGCGATACCTGTACCCAATTCTGAAGGCCCCCGCCGGAAGCTTCGATACCGTACGCGTTTGCCCGCATTTTCAAGGGCCATCGCCCTCCCTATGATGGTGCGATGAATTGGGCGCCGCTCGCGCCGGTTACTCCGGTCACCGATCGCAGCCCAATCGAGTCCGGTGATGTGGAGGATCCGCGTGTTCTATTCCCTGAGTGCTTTCGTGAGCCTGTTTGCCTTCTGGCTGCTGCTGTCGGGCTTCTTCACGCCTTTCCTGATTGCCGTTGGCGCCGCCGGCTCCCTGTGCGTGCTCCTCTTCGCACATCGCATGGACGTCATCGATCACGAAGGGCACCCGATTCATCTCGGCTGGCGGGCCCTGTTCTCGTACTGGCCGTGGCTGCTCAAGGAGATCGTTCTATCGGCTTGGGACGTCAGTCGACGCATCGTCGATCCACGCCTGCCGATCTCGCCGACGATGACCCGCTTCAAACCGTCACAGAACAGCGAACTGGGTCTGGTGATCCACGCCAACTCGATCACCCTGACCCCGGGTACGATCGCCGTCGAGGTGGACAAGGATGAAATGCTGGTCCACGCGCTGAGCGCGGAAGGCGCGGCTGGCCTGGCCGGCAGCGAGATGGACCGACGTGTAGCCGCCCTCGAGACTTCCGCCTGATGTTTGCCGCTGCGACCCTGCTTCTGCTGGTCACAGTCAGCCTGACGCTGGTGCGGGCAGTGATCGGCCCCTCGGTCTTCGATCGCCTCCTGGCAACCAACACCATCGGCACCTGCACGGTGCTCTTGCTGGCAGTCATCGGCTTCCTCACCGAGCGACCCGAGTTTCTCGATCTGGCGCTGGTGTACGGGTTGCTGAACGTGATCGGGACGGTCGCCGTGCTGAAGTTCTTTCGCTAGGGCAACCTCGGCGATCCGGGCAGCGACGAAAAGGCACGACCTTGATCGACGTACTGATAGACGGTCTGAGCTGGGCCTGCCTGCTCGCCGGCGGCGTGTTCTGCAGCATCGGCGCGCTAGGCCTGTTGCGCATGCCCGAATTCTACACGCGCCTGCACGCCGCCAGCGTCACCGACACCCTCGGTGCCGGACTTGTTCTGCTTGGGCTGATCCTGCAGGCGGGACTGACGCTGGTCGCGGTCAAGCTGGTGATGATCGGCCTGTTGCTGTTCTTCACCGGCCCGGTTGCCGCGCATGCTCTGGCCAAGGCGGCCTTGAACCGCGGCCTTAAGCCCCTGCTGGCCGAAGCGGACGGTAAGTCCCTCGCCACCCCGACTTCGCCGGCCCCGACCCCCGACGATCGACCGCTATCGCCCGGAAGGGAGGGAGCGCCATCGAAACCCTGATCATCAACGTGCTGCTCACCCAGATGATGGTCGCCGTCGTCGCGCTGGCGCTCGTTCGCAACCTGTTTTCGGTGATCGTTCTTTTCGGCCTTTACAGCTTTCTTACGGCGACCGTCATGGTCTCGCTGGACGCTGTCGATGTGGCGATGACCGAGGCTGCAGTGGGTGCCGGCGTGTCGACGGTGCTGCTGCTCGGCGCCCTGCATCTATGCCGCAGCGAGGAGGAAAAACCGGCCCACAAACCCTGGCTGCCGCTGGCAGTAACCATCGGCACCGGGCTGGTTCTCGTCTATGGCACCTGGGACCTCCCCGAATTCTCGGATCCCGAGGCACCGATCCATACGCACGTTGTACCTCGCTACCTCGAAGATGGCCCGCGCGAAACGGGCGTGCCGAACGTGGTCACCGCAGTCCTGGCGAGTTACCGCGGCTTCGACACCCTGGGCGAAACGACGGTGGTGTTCACCGCCGGAATTGGCGTCATCGCGCTGCTGCGCCGCCGCCGCCACGTGCGGGAGGACATGGAGAAGTGAGAAACGACATGGTCTTGCGGGTGGTCGGCAAGCTGCTCATCCCTTTCATTCTGATGTTTGCGCTGTATGTACAGTTTCACGGTGACTTCGGACCCGGCGGCGGCTTCCAGGCGGGCACCATCGTCGCCGCGGCGATCATCTTCTACGCCATCATTTACGGTCTGAACACGGCGCGCCGCGTTCTCCCCGACTGGATCGTCGAATCGATGATCGCCATTGGCGTGTTGCTCTACATTGGCGTCGGCTTCGCAGGGCTGTTGCTGGGCGGCAACTTCCTCGACTATTTCGTACTCGACAGCGACCCGGTCGTCGGCCAGCACCGGGGCATCTTCTGGATCGAGCTCGGCGTGGCTATCACGGTCTGTGGCGTCCTGCTGAAGATCTTCTACCTCTTCGCGCGACGCGGACCGAACTGACAATGAGCTTTTCCAGTTTCTTCAGCCACTACGACTACTGGGTGATGCTGTTCCTGGCGATGGCCGGGCTGTACGTCGTCATCGCCCGCGGCAACCTGATCAAGAAACTGGTCGGACTGGCCACCCTGCAAACCTCGGTGTACCTGCTCTATCTCGTACCCGGCAAGCTCATCGGCGGCACGGCGCCGATCGTGCACACCGCTTTCACGGTGTACTCCAACCCGTTGCCGCACGTACTGATCCTGACGGCGATCGTCGTCGGCGTGGCGACGCTGGCCCTCGGCCTGGCGTTGGCCGTACGCATTCGCGAAGAGTACGGCACCATCGAAGAAGACGAAATCCTGCACATCGAGCTGGGGCCGGCGAAGAACGAGTCGGCAAGATGAGCTTTGCCGAGCATCTCCCCGTCCTGCAAGTCGCCGTGCCGCTGCTCAGCGCGCCACTGGCGGTGCTTTTTCGCGACCGTCTGGCGGCTTTTCTTCTCGTCGTGGCAGGGTCCTGGGCAGCCTTCGCGATCAGCATCCTGTTGTGGCTGCAAGTGCGCGAAAGCGGGATAATTTCCTACGCCATCGGTAGCTGGCCAGCTCCGTGGGGCATCGAGTATCGCGTCGACGCACTTTCCTCGCTGGTGTTGATGCTGGTCTCCGGTGTCGGCGCGGTGGTTCTGCCCTACTGCCGTAGCAGCATCGTGCGCGAGATCCGACCCGACACCCACTACCTGTTCTATGCGATGTTCGCGCTGTGCCTGACCGGCCTGCTCGGCATAACCATCACCGGCGACGCCTTCAACCTGTTCGTCTTCCTGGAGATCTCCTCGCTCTCCTCGTACGTTCTGATCGCGCTCGGCAAGGACCGCCGCGCGCTGGTGGCGTCGTACCAGTACCTGATCATGGGCACTATCGGCGCGACCTTCATCGTCATCGGCGTCGGCTTGCTCTATGTCAAGACCGGCACCCTCAACCTGGCAGACATGGGCGTCCGGCTGCAGGACATGACCAGCCACCGACCGGTGCTGGCGGCCCTGGCGTTTCTCACCGTCGGCATCTCGCTGAAGCTGGCGCTGTTCCCCTTGCACCAGTGGCTGCCCAACGCCTACGCCTACGCGCCGTCGGCGGTGTCGGCTTTCCTCGCCGCCACCGCCACCAAGGTGTCGGTGTACGCACTGCTGCGCTTCTACTTCTCGGTGTTCGGCGAAACCGCGATCTTCAAGCAGCTGCCGATGGAGGACCTGATGCTGGTGCTGGCGCTGGCCGGAATGTTCGTCGCCTCAACCGTGGCCATCTTCCAGACCAATCTGAAGCGCCTCTTTGCCTACTCAAGCGTCGCGCAGATCGGCTACATCGTCCTCGGCATCTCCTTCGACTCGGTCACCGGGCTTACCGCCACCATCGTGCACCTGGTCAACCACGCGGTCACCAAGGGAGCCCTCTTCCTGCTCCTCGGCGCGGTGATGGCCAGCATGGGCGGCGTCACTCTGGCACGGGTTCAGGGGATCGGGCGCGTCATGCCGGTGACCACTTTCGGCATCGTGCTTTGCGGACTGAGCCTGATCGGCGTGCCCGGCACAGCGGGCTTTGTCAGCAAGTGGTATCTGATCCTGGCGGCTCTCGAGAAAGGCCAGTGGTGGCTGGTCTTCCTGATCGTTATCTCGTCGCTGCTGGCGGTGGTTTACGTCTGGCGCTTCGTCGAGGCCGCTTACTTCCGTACGCCGCGCGCCGATCTCCTACAGGCCCGTGAAGCCTCGCTGGGCCTGGCGATTCCCGCCTGGATCCTGGTCGGCGCAACGCTCTGGTTCGGTGTCGATACCTCGGTCACGGTGGGCTCCGCCGCCGTCGCAGCGAGCATGCTGCTCGGAGTGACGCCATGATCGGCAGCGAGACGCTGATCCTCGCCAGCCTCGCGCTGCCGATCGTCGGTGCCGGCGCCATCGCCCTTTGCGGACGGCTGCCAAACCTGCGCGAGGCGGCGACGCTGATAACCGCCGCCCTGCTGCTGTCATGCGTCGCGCCACTGCTGCCGCTGGTCCTCGCCGGTGAGCGGCCGGCGCTTATGCTGTTCGAAATGCTGCCGGGGCTGCCGATCGCTTTCACGGTCGAGCCGCTGGGCATGCTCTTCGCCCTTGTCGCCTCGGGTCTGTGGATCGTCAACTCGCTGTACTCGATCGGCTACATGCGCGGCAACAACGAGGAGAAGCAGACACGCTTCTACGTCTGCTTCGCGCTGGCCATCGCCGCGGCAATCGGCATTGCCTTTGCCGGCAACGTGTTTACGCTGTTCGTCTTCTACGAGCTGCTGACGCTGGTCACCTACCCGCTGGTCACCCACCACGGCACCGACAAGGCGAAGGCGGGTGGGCGCACCTACCTGGGAATCCTGATCAGCACCTCGGTCGTCTTCCTGCTCCCGGCGCTGGTGTTCACCTGGTACGTCGCCGGCACGACCGACTTCACGCCGGGTGGCATCCTGGGCGGCAAGTTGTCAGACTTCGCGCTCGCTGGGCTGCTGTTCCTGTACATGTTCGGCATCGGCAAGGCGGCGCTGATGCCTTTCCACCGCTGGCTGCCGGCAGCGATGGTCGCGCCCACCCCGGTTTCCGCCCTGCTGCATGCTGTCGCGGTGGTCAAGGCCGGCGTGTTCAGCGTCGTCAAGGTCATCGTCTATGTCTTTGGCGCGGACACCCTGGTCGCCCAGGGCGGAGCGGACTGGCTGACGGCGATCGCCGGCTTCACCATCATCGCCGCCTCGATCGTTGCGTTGCGCGCCGACAATCTGAAGCGCCGTCTGGCCTATTCTACGATCGGCCAGCTATCCTACGTCATCCTGGCGGCAGCACTGCTGACACCGCTCTCGCTCGCCGCGGCGGCCTTGCACATCGCAGCGCACGCCGTCGGCAAGATCACCCTGTTTTTCGCCGCCGGCGCCATTTACACGGCAGCCCACAAGACCAATGTCAGCGAACTGGACGGCATCGGCCGGCGCATGCCCTGGACCATGGGCGCCTTCGCCATCGGAGCCCTGTCGATGATCGGCCTGCCACCGGCAGCTGGCTTCGTCTCCAAATGGTACCTCCTGTCCGGCGCCATGGGGGCCGGCGAGTGGGCCGTCGTCGCCGTCCTGCTGGCGAGCACCCTGCTCAATGCCGGGTATTTCGTGCCCATCGTCTACCGCGCCTTTTTCCGCCCGCCGTCGGCCGAGGATGAGCATCACCCGCATGGCGAGGCGCCACTGCTCATGGTCGTCGCACTGACGACAACGGCCGCTGCCACGCTGGCGCTCTTCTTCTTTCCCGGCGTGCCGCTGGCGCTGGCGCAACAAATGCTCGGAGGCTGATGGTGAGCACTGAAAAGCACTGGCTGGTACGCCCCGAAACCATCAAGCTGTTGTGGCGCGTGTTCATCGCCGTACTGGCACTGACCGTGGCTGCCGAACTTGTCGTGCATCTGCATCCGCACTTCGGCTTCGACGGCTGGTTCGGCTTCCACGCCTGGTACGGCTTCCTCACCTGTGCCGCCATGATCGTCTTTGCCAAGGGCCTCGGCCTGCTGATCAAGCGGCCGGACACCTATTACGGGGAGGACCGATGATCCTCCACCCCGCGCTGATCCTCGTCCTCGGCGCCCTGGTCCTGCCCTGGCTCCCGCGCCCGGTACGCCAGGCGGCGGTGATCGGGCTGCCGCTGGCCACTCTATGGGCCGTCTGGCAGGTACCGGACGGCGCGGCGTGGCAACTGCATTTCCTCGATTACACGCTGACGCCGCTGGCCGGGGACAGGCTGACGCGCCTGTTCGCCACGATCTTCTCGCTGATGGCCGCCGTCGGCGGGCTGTTCGCGCTGAAGCAGGAGAGCCGGCTCGAAGTGCCGGCGGCGATGTTCTACGCCGGTTCGGCCATCGGCGTCGCCTTCGCCGGCGACCTGATCACCGTCTTCATTTTCTGGGAGCTGATGGCCATCGGCTCGACGCTCGTCATCTGGAGCGCCGGCAACCGCACGGCCTATTCGGCCAGCATGCGCTACATGGCGATCCACCTGCTCGGCGGCGTCGTGCTGATGGCCGGCATCGCCGGCCATGTCGCCGCCACCGGCTCGGTGGCCTTCGTGCCCATGGCACCGGAATCGTGGGCACAGTGGCTGATCCTCGCCGGCGTCCTGATCAATGCCGGCGCACCGCCACTTTCCGCGTGGCTGCCGGATGCCTATCCGGAGGCTTCGTGGAGCGGCACCGTGTTCCTCTCGGCCTTCACCACCAAGACGGCGGTTTATGTCCTGCTGCGCGGCTTCCCCGGTACCGAGCTGCTGATCTGGGTCGGCATGTTCATGATTTTCTACGGCATCGTCTACGCGCTGCTCGAGAACGACATGCGGCGCATCCTTGCCTACTCGATCGTCAATCAGGTCGGCTTCATGGTGGTCGGCATCGGCATCGGCACCGAGATGGCGCTGAACGGCGCAGCGGCGCACGCCTTCGCGCACATCATCTACAAGGCGCTGCTGCTGATGTCCGCCGGTGCCGTTCTGTACCGCACCGGGCAGCGCAAGTGCACCGACCTCGGCGGGCTGTTCCAGAGCATGCCCGTTACAGCGGTGTGCGGCATCATCGGCGCACTCGCCATTTCCTCCTTCCCATGGACTTCGGGCTTCGTCAGCAAGTCGATGATCTCCCAGGCGGCCGGCGATCAGCACCTGACCTTCGTCTGGCTGGGCCTGGCGGCCGCCTCGGCGGGCGTCTTCCTGCATGCCGGCATCAAGTTCCCGTGGTTCGTCTTCTTCCAGAAGGATTCCGGACTGCGCCCCGCCGATCCGCCGGCGAGCATGCAGGCGGCGATGCTCATCTTCGCCGCCCTGTGCATCGGTCTGGGACTGTTCCCCGCCCCGCTCTACGCCCTGCTGCCCTTCGCGGTGGACTACGAACCGTACAGTGGCGCGCACGTGGTGACGCAACTTCAGCTGCTGCTGTTCTCAGGTCTGGCGTTCTTCGTCATGCTCGAGTACCTGAAGCGCACGCTCACCATCTCGCTCGATTTCGACTGGTTCTATCGCGTTTTCGCCCGCCGCCTCACCGAAATGCTGACGCCGCTGTTTACCGGCCTAATCGCCGCAGTAGAGCGCTTCGCGGGCGCCCTGGTGAATCGCGGAGGCGGCGCACTTCGCCGGCACCACGGCCCGCTCGGCGCCCTGGCACGGACCTGGCCCACGGGCAGCATGGCGCTGTGGGTAACGATAATGCTACTCGCCTGGCTGGTTCTGTATTACCTGTTCTGAGCATGAGCTCCCCGGCGTTTCCAGACGACCTGGCGAGCAAGGCGGGCGGCAAGGGCGGTAGTTCCGGCGTTCATCCGGCCGACGAGCGCGAACGCGCAAGACGATTACTCATCCCGGTGGCCCCCGGCGAACGCTCGCGCTGGGGCGTTGAGTATGCGCTGTGCCAGCAGCGCAACGGCCAGCCGGTAGAGGTCGTCCTGCTCTTCGTTTCCGAAGCCGTCACCGCAGCCGACGGCCTGCGCTTTCGCACGCACGTCGAGATGGCCCGCTTCCAGGCAGAGTCCGGCGCCAAGGTCCTGCGCGACGCCGCGCAGCCGCTGCTCGCGGCAGGCGTTTCCTGCCAGGAAATCTACCGCGAAGGCGACATCGTTGCCCAGATCGGCGACGTGGCCGAACAGCTCGCCTGCGACGCCATCGTCCTGCCGCGACCGCACGCCCGCATCGCCACGCTACTCGCCCGCGACGTGGTCCGTGAAGTCATCGGGCGCAAAGGGCGAGGCGTTCCGGTGGTGACGACGGACTCCGCGGGAGTTGGTGCACAGTCCCCTGCGCAGCATCCGCGGTCCTGAACCGTCGCGGCATTCACGTCGAAGTCGGCAAGCTGGAGCAGGGGTTTGAACGCAATGTCCATAGTCAACCTGATCATCGCCGCCATGACCTTGCTCTGACGTCATGTAGCGAAATATCGCCATGCCGGTGTTCCGTGTTGTACCGTTGTACCCGCGCACGAGGTCGCTGTCCGAGCGGCAGGACTGGCGTCCTGCCAGCGCAGAGAGCGGCAACCCCGGCGGCAACCCCGGCCGCTACTTGACGCGCTGCAGCTTCGGCCGCCCGGCGGGCGGCGGAGTCTTCGGCGGTTCAGGCTGACCGCCGTCCCCGGGCGGGTTGCCGTCGCTGTCCGTTTCGCCAACCACCGCGGTCTCCGCCTCGAAAGCCATGCCGGCGCCGTTTTCCTTGGCATAAATGGCGGCGACATTGCCGATCGGTACGAGCAGGTCGCGCGCGACGCCGCCGAAGCGGGCCTGGAAGGTGATCACCTCGTTGCCCAGCTCGAGGCGCCCGGTCGCTTCGTAGCCGACGTTGAGAACGATCTGGCCATCACGTACGTGCTCCATCGGGACACGCGTGCGTGCGTCGACGGTCACAGCGAGGTAGGGGGTGAAGCCGTTGTCGGTGCACCACTGGTGGATGGCGCGAATCAGGTAGGGTTTGGTCGACGGCAGATCCAAGTTCTTTCCCATGAGAGGTGATCGACAACTGCCAATAAAGTGGCGGACGTCACCGCCTGACGGCGACTTCCCGTGCCGCCGCAGCCGGTGCTACTTGCGCATGGCTTTTTCGGATGGTGTCAGAGCGTCGATGAAACCCTGACGGCTGAAGATCCGCTCGCCATACTTCAGCAGCGGCAGCGCGGTCTTCGAGAGTTCGATGCCGTAGTGGTCGAGCCGCCAGAGCAGCGGCGCGATGGCGACGTCGAGCATCGAGAACTCTTCGCCGAGCATGTGCTTCTGCTTGACGAAGACCGGCGACATCTCGGTAAGCCGGTCGCGGATCTGCTGGCGAGCACGCTCGGCCGTCTTGCTGTTCTTCTCCAGGGCCTCGATGTAGGCGAAGACCTCGCGCTCCATGGTGATCAGCAGCTGGCGCGCGCGCGCGCGCATGATCGGGTCGGCCGGCATCAACTGCGGATGCGGGAAGCGCTCGTCGATGTACTCGTTGATGATGTTCGGCTCATACAGGATGAGATCGCGCTCAACGAGCACCGGCACGCGGCCGTAGGGGTTGATGATGGCGATGTCTTCGGGCTTGGCGAAGAGATCGACATCGATCACCTGGAAGTCCATCCCCTTCTCGTAAAGGACGATGCGGCAGCGGTGACTGAACGGGCAGGTGGTTCCCGAATAGAGATTCATCATGATCAATACCCTCAAAAACGAATCGGCATCGCGGCGGCGGCGGGCGCTTGTCGCGCCCTCGCCGGCGATGCCGTAGCCCGAAACCCGGCGTTATGCTTCGGTTACTTGATGTCTTTCCAGTAGTTCTTCTTCATCTTGTAGGCAAAACCGAAGAGAACGACCAGGAAGGCCAGCACACCGGCACCGAGCTGTTTGCGGAAGCCCGCTTCCGGCTCGGCCGCCCAGACCATGAAGCCGACCAGATCGGCAACCGTCTTGTCGTACTCGGCAGGCGTCTGCGTTCCGGGCGTCGCCAGCTCGAGCTTGTGCTCGCCGTTCATGATCTGCGTTCCCTGCAGCTGCCAGAGAACGTGCGGCATGCCGACGTTCTCGTAGATGGTGTTGTTCCAGCCGGTCGGTCGCTTGTCATCCTGATAGAAGGAACGCAGATAGGTGTACAGCCAGTCGGCGCCGGTACCGTCACCGGAGGCACGCGAACGCGCGACCAGCGAGAGATCGGGCGGCGTCGCGCCAAACCAGGTCTTCTGCTCGGCTGGCCGAGCGGCAATGCGCATCGGCTGGCCGACCTTGTCGGCGGTGAACAACAGGTGATCCTTGATCTGCTGCTCCGAAAGACCAAGCTGGGTCAGACGGTTGTAGCGCACGTAGCTCAAGCCGTGGCAGTTCATGCAGTAGTTGACGAAAGTCCTGGCGCCGCTCTGCAGAGCGGCGTTGTCGCCCTGCACGTCAGGCGCCTTGTCGAGATGGAGAGCCGCGCCGCTGGCCATGGCAATGGCCGGGGCGAGGAGCAATGCAGTGAGCAGTTTTTTCATTTTGTGCTTTCCTTTACATCGTCACGCGGTCAGGTTCCGGCTTGTACTTGTCGATCTTCGACCACCACGGCATGGTCAGGAAGAAGAGGAAGTAGTAGGCGCTGAGAATCTGCGCCACCGGAGCACCCGGAATGACGTCGAAGAAAGCGTACGACGGTGCTTTCGTGCCAAGGAAGCCAAGGATGAAAAAGGAGATCACGAAGATCGTCAGCAGGGTCTTGAAAATCGGGCCACGATAACGGATCGACTTGACCGGGCTGCGGTCCAGCCAGGGCAGGAAGGCCAGGATCACGACGCCGCCACCCATGGCCACGACACCCCAGAACTTGGCGTCGATGCCGAACAGCGGCCAGACCATGGCCCGCAGCAGCGAGTAGTAAGGCGTGAAGTACCACACCGGGGCGATATGCGGCGGCGTCTTCAGCGGATCGGCGGGAATGAAGTTGTTGTACTCGAGGAAGTAGCCGCCGCCCTCGGGAGCAAAGAAGACGATGATCGAGAAGACCATCAGGAAGACCACCACGCCGACGATATCCTTCACCGAGTAGTACGGGTGGAAGGGGATGCCGTCGAGCGGGATGCCTTCGGGGGTCAAGCGCTTCTTGATCTCGACGCCGTCCGGGTTGTTCGAGCCGACTTCGTGCAGCGCCAGGATGTGCGCAGCGACGAGACCAAGCAGCACCAACGGCACGGCGATGACGTGGAACGAGAAGAAGCGGTTGAGCGTCGCGTCACCGACGACGAAATCGCCGCGAATCCAGATCGACAGTGGTTCGCCGACCAGCGGGATGGCCGAGAACAGATTGACGATCACCTGCGCACCCCAGAAGGACATCTGTCCCCAGGGCAACAGGTAGCCCATGAAGGCTTCGGCCATCAGGCACAGGAAGAGCAGGGTGCCGAAGACCCAGATCAGCTCGCGCGGCTGCCGATAGGAACCGTAGAGCATGCCGCGGAACATGTGCAGGTAGACGACCAGGAAGAATGCCGAGGCACCGGTCGAATGCATGTAGCGAATCAGCCAGCCCCAGGGAACGTCGCGCATGATGTACTCGACGCTGGCGAAAGCGACCGGAATACCATCGGCGTTGAGCGAGGCGTCGGGCTTGTAGTGCATGACCAGGAAGATGCCGGTGACGATCTGAATGACCAGCACCAGCATCGCCAGGGAACCAAAGAAGTACCAGAAGTTGAAGTTTTTCGGTGCATAGTATTCGGAGAGGTGGCCGCGCCACATCGACGTCGCCGGGAAGCGAGCGTCAAACCACTCAAGCAGATTGCCCTGCAGGGAACCATCCGACTTGTACTTCTCGAAATTGGTATTCGACGCCATTGCTTAGGCTCCCTTCTTGTGTTCACCGATGAGGATGCGCGTGTCCGTCAGATACATGTGCGGCGGCACCTCAAGGTTGGTCGGGGCCGGCTGGCTCTTGAAGACGCGGCCGGCAAAGTCGAAGTGGGAGCCGTGACAGGGGCACAGGAAACCGCCAAGCCAGTCGGCAGCCATGCCGTCTGCCGGACCGTGCTTGAATTTCGCCGAAGGCGAGCAACCGAGGTGGGTACAGATGCCGACGACGACCATGTACTCGGGCTTGATCGAACGCGTCTCGTTCTTGCAGTACTCCGGCTGCATGTCCTTGTCCGATTTGGGGTCGGCCATGTCCTTGTTGAGTTCAGGCAGCGTCTCGAGCATCGTCTTGCTGCGGTTGATGATCCACACCGGTTTGCCGCGCCACTCGACGGTCATCATCTGACCGACTTCGAGGTTGCCGATGTCGACTTCGACCGGTGCGCCAGCTGCCTTGGCCCGCTCGGACGGCAGCATGCTGGACAGGAAGGGTACCAGCGCAACCAGCGCCCCCGCCCCGCCAACGGCAGCGGTCGCGACGACCAACCGTCGCCTTCCGCAGTCCACTTTGCTCTCATTGCTCATAGCGCTGATCCCTAGCACGTAATGGAAAGTTGGTACCAACTAAACCGCGGCATTATACGCCAAACTTGATGCAGGGAGAATTGCGAGGTGCCCGGAATTGCCTACGGGGCAAGCGGTCGGCGTTCGCGCAGCGCCTGCGCCAGCGTTCCGGCATCGACGTATTCGAGTTCGCCGCCGACCGGTACGCCACGCGCGATGCGCGAGACGCTGACGCCACGGCTCTTGAGCATCTCGGAGAGGTAGTGGGCAGTCGCTTCGCCTTCGTTGGTGAAATTGGTGGCGATGATCACTTCGCGCACCACGCCGTCGCTGGCGCGCGCCAGCAGGCGTTCGAGGTGCAGTTCGCCGGGGCCGATTCCGTCGAGAGGCGAGACGCGGCCCATGAGCACGTAGTAGAGCCCGGAATAGGCGTGCGTCTGCTCCATCATGTTCATGTCGATCGGCGTTTCGACGACACATAACTGGCTGGCGTCGCGCCTGCTCGACAGGCAGCGGCCACAGACTTCGGCCTCGGTCAGCGTGTTGCAACGCTGACAGTGACGCAGTGCGCCAAGCGCGCGCTGCAGGGCGTCGGCCAGGCGCCCGGCGCCTGCCCGCTCGTTCTGCAACAGGTGGTAGGCCATGCGTTGAGCCGACTTTGGACCAACGCCTGGCAAACAACGCAAAGCCTCGATCAGCGCTTCGAGGCTCGACGGGGCGTTCATCAGAAGGGCAGTTTCATCCCGGGCGGCAGGTTGAGCCCTGCGGAGAAGCCGGCCATGCGCTCCTGGGAGAGTTCCTCGGCGCGGCGCATACCGTCGTTCAGCGCGGCCGCAACCAGGTCTTCGAGCATTTCCTTGTCGTCCATCACCGACGCATCGATGCTCACCCGGCGCACGTTGTGGCTGCAGGTCATCAACACCTTGACCATGCCGGCGCCCGACTGGCCTTCGACTTCAAGCTGGGCCAGTTCATCCTGCGCCTTCTTCATGTTCTCCTGCATCTGCTGAGCCTGTTTCATCAGGCCGGCGATTCCGCCTTTCATCATCTTTGTTGCCTCGCTCTGGGGTAGGGAATTAAACGGGTTTTATCGACGATTCGATCAGCGTGGCGTCGAACATCTCGATCACCTCGCGTACGAAACCATCCTGCTCGACTGCGGCGATGGCGCGATCCTGGCGCTGACGACGATCACGCTGCGCGCTGGCCGCCGGCGTTTCGCCGCTGGTCGCTTCAAGTTCGACAGCCAGTTGCTGCGGGCTGCCGAAATACTCGCCCAGCGCCTGCTGCAACTTGTCCTGGGCGGGTTTCATCAACAGGTGGCGATGGGCCGGCGCCAGGCGAAGAACGATTCGTCCTCCCTGCCGCTCGCGCAGTTCGCAGTGCTGGCCAAGTTCGCGGGCCATGCCGCTGACCTTGAGTGCGGCCAGCATCTCGTGCCAGTCGCCGGTCGTTGGCGTCGCTGGCGGCAACGCCGCCGGCGCCACGGACGGCGTGGCGACCGCTGCCGCCGGCTGAACGACCGCGGCGGGTGTCGACCGGGCGAGCAAAGCGGCAGTTGAGGACGCTGCGGGTGGTGGCGTGCGCGGCGCGGCTGGTGACGGCAAGGCGGCCAACGAGGTCGCTGCCGAACGGTCGGCGACGGCCCTGGTCGCACTCGCTCCGGCACCGGGGTCGTCGCTGGCCAGCGCCGGGCGGAAGGCGTGCAGGCGTAACAGGGTCATCACGAAACCGGCCTGCTCGTCGGGCGCCAAAGGCAGTTCCCGACGACCATGGACGGCGATCTGGTAGGCGAGCTGCACGAACTCGGGGTCGAGGGCAGCGGCCAGTTCCTCGATCCGGGCGCGCTCGGGAAGGTCGTCGGCGATCGCCTGCGGTGCCAGCTGGGCGATCTGCAGGCGGGTGAACAGGGCGGCCATTTCCTGCAGCGCGGCATCGAACGACAGGCTTCGCGCCGCCATCTCGTCGGCGACGCGCAGCATCGCCGCGGCGTCGCCGGCGAGCAGGGCGTCGACAATCGACAGCAGGTGGTCGAGATCGACGGCGCCGAGCATCTCGCGCACCTGCGCTTCCTCGACCTTGCCGGCACCGTGCGCGATCGCCTGATCGAGCAGGGAGAGCGCATCGCGCATGCTTCCCGCCGCCGAGCGGGCGAGCAGCTGCAGCGCACCGGCGTCGGCGCTGATCGCCTCGACTTCGAGGATCTGCTTGAGGTGAGCGGCGATCAGCGGCTGCGTCATTTGCTTGAGGTTGAACTGCAGGCAGCGCGACAGGACGGTCACCGGGATTTTCTGCGGGTCGGTGGTCGCCAGGATGAACTTGACGTGTTCGGGTGGCTCTTCGAGCGTCTTCAACATGGCGTTGAACGCCGAGTTCGAGAGCATGTGCACTTCGTCGATGACATAGACCTTGAAGCGGCCGCGTGTCGGCGCGTACACCGCGTTCTCGAGCAACTGCCGCATTTCGTCGACCTTGGTGTTGGTCGCCGCGTCCACTTCGAGCAGATCGACGAAGCGTCCGCCGTCGATTTCCTGACACGCCGAACAACTCCCGCAGGGCGTCGCGCTGACCCCGGCCTCGCAATTGAGTGCCTTGGCCAGGATGCGCGCCAACGTCGTCTTGCCGACGCCACGGGTGCCGGTAAACAGATACGCGTGGTGCAATCGCTGCGCCGTCAGTGCGTGCGTCAGCGCGCGGACCACGTGCTCCTGGCCGACCAGGCTGGCGAAGGTGCGCGGGCGCCATTTGCGCGCCAGGACTTGGTAACTCATGGGCGGATTCTAGCAGATGGCATTTGCGGCTCCGGCAGCGGCAAGGGACAGAGGCTGACGATTTGCGGCCTGCAGAAACGGGGGCATGAACGGGAACTGGGGCGGAAGGAGGGCCGATCGGAAAAACGGCGGGCAGAAATGAAGGTGGCGAGCCTTACCCCCGGCACTCACATAAGACGGCTGTGGCTGCTTCCTTCCGGACCTGACCAGGTTCACCATCCTGCGATGCGGGGAGACCCGCCACGAAGAATGCTATCACATCAACCACCGCCGCGTCGGAAATGGCGCTGGAAGTCGTCGATGAACGTGGCCTGCTCTTCGGCGCTGCCGCCGGAGAAGGCGATCGACACGTCGAGGCGCGGCAACTGCAGGATGCCGACCTGCAGCGCCGGCAAGGGACGGCAGCGGATGTCCACGCTGCGCCCGGCCTGATGCAGCAACCAGCAACCGTCGGCCGGCTGCTGCACCTGCCAGCCGGGCAGCATCGGCTGCAGCTGGCGGCTGAACTCGGGCAGCGCCAGGGTCATCGCGAATTGCGGCATCCGGGGTCCCGGGATCTAGCCGCCGGCAATCGGCGGCCAGATCGCCAGCACATCGCCAGCGGTCAGCGTACGCGCGCCACGCTCCTGCGGGGGAACGAACTGGCCATTGAGCAGAACCAGATGCACCAGGCGCGGCGGCAGCGCCCGGCTGGCGATCAGCGCAGCGACGGTGGTCTGGTCGGGAACGTCGAGAGCGACGGCGTTGCTGCGCCGCGCTTCCGCCGGCAGGTAATCGGAAAGAAAGGCGTAGAGCTTGAGCGTGATCGGCATCAGTGCGTCGCCGCCAACCCCTTGGCGAGATAGGCTTCACTGAGCAGCAGCGGATTGGCCAGCAAGCGCGCCTTCCAGTCGCCGAGGCGAACCCGACCCTGGATCAGGCCGCGCAGGACACCGATGTGCTCGGTGTGACCGATGCTGTTGGCGCCGACCAGTTGCTCGCCGTCGAAGACCAGCCGCAGGTAGCGATACCCGGCTTGGTCGAGCAGGTGCGCGCTGCTGCAACCCGGGAACTCCTGCCACTGCCCGAAAGAGGCGGAGATCAGGCCCATGGTGTCGAGAACGTTGAATACGAAGGTGCCCGGCAGGGCGGCCGCCTGGCCGGCCATGTTCAGCGCGGCAATGCGTGCCTGCTCGACGGCGTCCGGCTGGATGGCATTGACCACGCGACGACCGGTAGCGAACTCGACCGCTTCGGCGACGTCACCGGCGGCGTAGATGCCGGCGACGCTGGTCTGCATCGAGTCATTGACGAGAATGCCCTGATCGACGGCGACGCCGCTGCCGACGAGAAACTCGACGTTCGGCTTGACGCCGGTGGCGTTGATCAACGCGTCGACCTCGAGGATTTCGCCGTCGTCGAGCCGGACCCGCAAGGCCTCGCCCGCCGGTTCGATGGCCTCCACCCGCCGGCCGGTGAGAACCTGCACGCCCTTGCCTTCGCACCAGCGACGGATCATCGCCCCGGCCACCTCGTCCATCATGCGCGGCACCATCCGCTCGCCCATTTCGACGACCGTCAGTTGCGGGCCGCGGGCGGCCAGCGACTCCAGAATGATGCAGCCGATGAAGCCGGCGCCCATCTGCAGAACGCGCGCCCCCGGCGCGACGGCGGCGGCAATCCGGCGCGCATCGGCCAGGGTCCAGCACGACAGGACCTGTGGCAGGTCGATGCCGGGGATCGGCGGCCGTACCGGATGCGCGCCGCTGGCGATCAACAGCCGGTCCCAGGCGAGGGTGCTGCCGTCGCTCAGGGTAACGGTCTGCTGGCCGGCGTCGAGCGCGGCGGCGCGCCCGTGCAGCAACTTGATACGCAAGCGTTCAAAGTGATCGGCGTCCTTGCGCAGGTAGGTGCCGGGCTCACCGATCTTGCCGCTCAGCAGGTAGGGAATGGCCATCCGCGAGTACGGCGGTTCGGCCTCGTCGCCGAGCAGGGTGATTTCGGCCTGCGCGTCGGCGCGGCGCAGCGTCTCGGCGGCAACGACCCCGGCCGGGCCGTTGCCGATGATCAGGTGTCTGATCACTTCACAGCCCCAGACGCGAGCGGGTGGCGGCGGTCGGCACGCCGTCGGGAGTCCAGCCGCGCAGGCTGTAGTACTCCGGAAGCATCTTGCCGATCTCGGCGACCATGCCTTTCGAGCCGCCGGTCTTGCACGGTTCGTTGAGCAGCCGCGGCGGCAGCGTGTCGTCCTTGCCGGTGATCCCGGCCGCGAGGTTGAAATCGCGTTCGAGATTCCAGATGCGCTCGCCCATCTGCAACAGCGACTCCTGCGACCACTCGCCTTCGCACGCCGCCTGAATCTGCGGCTGGATGTCGTTCATGGTCCACGCGAAGGTGGTGAACACGCACAGCCCACTCGAATCGACGACCGCCGTCGCGTCCTGGAACGCCTTGAGCATCTCCGGCTTGCCGGCGGTTTCCCGGGGGTCGGTCTTGACCGGGATGCCGAACACCTCGCTGGAAACCATGTAGCCGCGCAGATGGCAGGCGCCGCGGTTCGACGTCGCGTAGGCCAGCCCCATTCCCTGCAGGGCGCGCCCGTCGTAGGCCGGGAACTCCTGCCCCTTGACGGTCATCGACAGTTCGGGCCTGCCGTACTTCGCGCACACGCGCTTCGATCCCTGACCGAGGATCTTGCCGAAGCCTTCGCCGCGCGCGGTCATCTCGGCCAGTTTGCACAGCGCTTCAGCCGAGCCGAAGGGCACCTCGAGGCCGATCTCTTCCTTGCTCAGGATGCCCAGGTCGTAGAGCTCCATCACCGCGCCGACGGTGGCCCCGAAGGAGATCGGGTCCATGCCGTCCTCGTTGCACAGGAGGTTGGCGAACTGCAGCGCTTCCAGGTCGTCGACGCCGTTGGCGCTACCGAGCGCCCAGGCCGCCTCGTATTCGAGACCGCCGTTGGCCCCCCAGTACTCGGGCTTCGTTTCCACTGAAAAGTGTGTCTCGTCGATACGCGAGATCCGCCCGCAGGCGATGGTGCAGCCAAAGCACGCCTGATTGGTGACCAGATGCGTGCGGCCGTCGCTGGCACGTTTCTCGTGCATCGCTTCGGCGGAAATCTTGCGCGCGCCTTCGAACTCGACATCACGATGGTTGCGCGTCGGCAAGGCGCCCATTTCGTTGATCACGTTCATCAGCACCTGCGTGCCGTAGGTCGGCAGGCCCTGGCCGGTGACCGCGTTCTCGGCAAGCACCTTCTTGCCGGCGGTCGCGGCCGCCATGAAGGCCTTGGGATCGGCAATGTTGCCGACGCCGCGCGTGCCACGCACGGCAATCGCCTTGAGGTTCTTCGAGCCCATCACCGCGCCGACGCCGGAGCGTCCGGCGGCGCGATGCAGATCGTTGACGATGGCCGCAAAGAGGACCTGATTCTCACCGGCGCGACCGATGCTCGAAACGCGCAGCAGCGGATCCTGGTGCCGCTTCTTGAGCGTCGCCTCGGTCGACCAGACGGTCGTTCCCCACAGGTCGTCCGCCGGCAGCAGCTCGGCCAGCTCATTCTCGATGTGCAGATAGACCGGCTTCGGCGACCTGCCTTCGACGATGATCATGTCCCAGCCGGCGAACTTCAGCTCGGCGCCAAAGAAACCACCGGAGTTCGAGCAGGCAATGACGCCGGTCAACGGCCCCTTGGTGACCACCGAATAGCGCCCGCCGGTCGAGGCCATCGTTCCGGTCAGCGGACCGGTGGCGTAGATGATCTTGTTCTCCGGCGACAGCGGATCGACCTTGGGGTCGATTTCACTGACCAGATACTTGCTGGCCAGCCCGCGCTGGCCGAGGTACTGCGCCGCCCACTCCATGTTCAGCGCTTCGCTGACACAGTTTCCCTGGGTAAGGTTGACGCGAAGAATCTTGCGAGTCCATGCCATGGTCGTCTCTCCTCAAACCCGTGCCGCACTGTCGGTCTTTTGCGCCCACTTGCGCATCCGCTCGAGGCCGGTCCAGTCGCTGTCGATATAGGTGATGGCGTCCGTCGGACAGGCTTCGGCGCAGGCCGGGTCGCCACCGCAGAGGTCGCACTTCTGCACCTTGCCGGTCTCGTGGCTGTAATTGACCGTGCCGAACGGGCAGGCAATCGTGCACACCTTGCAGCCGACGCAGACTGCGTCGAGAATCACCTTGGCGCCGGTGGACGCGTCGACCTTGATCGCCTCGACGGGGCAGGCGTTGAGACACCAGGCTTCGGCGCACTGGGTGCAGGTGTAGGGAACCTTGCGCCCTTCGTGATGGAAGTCAAAAACCTTGATCAATGACCGCGACGGGTTGAAGGCCCCGGTATGCTCGTACGAGCAGGCCATTTCACACTGCAGGCAGCCGGTGCATTTGCCCGGGTCGATGTGCAAGGATTTCTGCATGACGTCTCCTCCGTGAACAGATCGATGAGATTCTGCTGAATGACGCCGCAGTCCTCTTTTCCCGCTGCGACTGACTGATCACTATAGGCAATCGCCGACACTTGTAAAAGTTGCGCTGCAGCAATTGGTCGGGGGCGGCGGCTCGCGAGCTCGGATGGCGATTGCGCAGCGCGCCGGCATGGCATGTGCGCTCGCAACAACTACGCTGTAAAGATTCGATCGCGGTTTGTGATAAGCGGCATGTCAGCAAGCATTGTTTTTTTGCTGCGCTGCAGCATATGAAGGTCAACGGATGTCGTCGCGAGACGTTAGAGTGCGCATTGGCGCAAATCCGCCAGGCATCCCGCCACGAAAAAAAAAGGAATCATGTGTGACGAAACCAAGCAATCACCCGCTGCGCTTTGCGCTCAACTACGAGCTGCATGCCCGCCCCCCGGAAGCGCTGAGCATCCCCGAGCAGGCGTCGTATCTGGCGCTGGCCACCGACCCGGCGAACCGGCAAGCCGAGTACGACAGCATCGTCGAGCTATGCACGCGCTACGGTGTCACTGCGCCGGCACCCGAGGTCAACCACTTCAAGGTCGACTTGGGCACCTTCCGGCTCAAGTGGGAGCGACGCGCCGAGTGCACTAGCTACACTTTCTTTCGTCAGGGCGAGTCCGGCGACCCCTTTGCCCAGCCGGTAATCGCCAGCGTGCCGCGGGCCTGGCTCGATCAGCTGCCGGGCCAGGTGCTGGTGGCCGCACACGTCGCGCTGCGCAAGGCACCGGCGGCAACGCCGGACAGCGACGAGCTGGCCAACCTGTTCGAAGGCAACCTGCTCGTCGGCGGCCGCGTCGGTGACGGCGTCGCCAGCGTGCGCGCCGACTTTCGCATTCACGCGGACGGCTTCAGCCGCTTCCTGATCGACGACATCAGCCTTACCCCGCGCCAGGCGGGACGAATGGTGCAGCGCTTGCTGGAGGTAGAAACCTATCTGATGCGCGCGCTGCTCACCCTCCCGATCGCCAGGGCCACCCTGCCGGTGCTGGCCGATGCCGACCACCAACTCTCGGCGCTGCTCAACGAAATGGTTGACGTCAGCGGTGAAGACGAACCCGCCCTCCTCGACCGGCTGACGAGGCTTGCCGCCGTCGTCGAGGGCACCATTTCGTCCACTCTGGGCAAGATTTGCGCGGCGCGCGCGTACCAGGATCTGGTCGAACGCCGCCTTGCCGAACTGCGGGAGGTGCGTGTGGAAGGCGTGCAACCCATCGGCGAATTTGTCGAGCGCCGCCTGCTGCCGGCGATGAGCACCTGCGAAACCGTCGCCAGGCTCCAGGACAGCCTGTCGGAACGGATCAGTCGCGCCAGCGAGATGTTGCGCACGCGCGTCGACATCGCCTTGCAGCGGCAGAACCAGTCGCTGCTCAGCACCGCCGCCCGACGCGCGAAACTGCAGTTGCGTCTGCAGGAGACGGTGGAAGGATTGTCGGTGGCCGCGGTCAGCTACTACGTGGTCGGCCTGGTCGGCTATGCCGCCAAGGCCATCAAGGCCGCTGGCGCGCCGGTCAATCCGGAAATCGTCACCGGGATCGCGATTCCGATCGTGGTGATCGTCGCCGCGCTCGGCGTGCGCCATATCCGGCAGCTGGTGCAGCGCGCGGTCACTTGACGGGTTTGCTCCAGGTCTTGGTTTCGATGGTGAAGATCCCGGCGGGGCCGATCAGGACGTGGTCGATGTTGAAGCCATCGCCCGTGAGGTCGTGGAAGACGTGATAGCCGTCCTCCCGCAGGCGCTCCAGGAACTGGCCGACCGCTCGTTCTCCTTCAATGCCTTGGTGGAGTGCGTGGAAGCGGAGCCGCAAGCGCCAGAATCTCCATGCGACAAACGCCAGCAAACCGAGGGCGAACGGCGAGAAGAGTTTAGGCCGGGGTGGCCGATCGGTGTAATCGCTCCACCACTCCAGCGACGTTACAAGGAGAAAACCGATCGCCACGAGGCCTGGTGTTTCCAGCTTGTCTCCAAGCAGTTTCCGGCGTGCAGAAAGTCGCGTCGGGAATTCAGCGCCACAGCCGCGTGCACGTCATTGCGAGGAGGCGTAGCCGACGTGGCAATCCAGACGTTTTGATTTTCGCTCGGCTGATGTGGCGCACCAGTAGTCAGAGAATGGAACTGGATTGCCGCGTCGGCTACGCCTCCTCGCAATGACGGCGGCTGGGGAATGGTGGCCCGGGTTTGGCGACGCGGGCAACGGTATGGACCAGGCGAATTCCAGCCGCCCTGCGGTTTCACGCGGCTGTCAGGGTCGCTGAAAGTCTCATCAAGAATGCAGCACTACAGTAGTGACTGCCCCGCGTTGCGCAAGGGCGTGTCCTTCAGCGGCGACCGTGTATTCGCCTTCTATGTGGACTCCGTGGCACTACCGTTCAAGTCGCCGGCAATCAAGCGGAACTGCTCCAGCGCCGCTTCGAGGTCTTCGACGATTTCCTGCGCGATCACTTCGGGCGGGGGCAGATTGTCGCTGTCGGCGAGGCTGTCGTCCTTGAGCCAGAAGATGTCCAGGCTGGCCTTGTCGCGGGCGATCACTTCGTCGTAGGCGTACACGCGCCATCGGCCGTCGGGGCCGGCGCCGCCAGCGGTATCCGCTTGCTCGCTCCAGGTGGCTGTGCGGTCGTGGCGGTTGGCCGGGCGATCGGCAGGCTCGCCCGCACGCCGCCCCTGATACAGGCGGACGAACTCGTCCAGATCGGCGCGCTTGAGCGGCCTGGTCTTCAGCGTGAAGTGCTGGTTGGTGCGCAGGTCGTAGATCCACAGCTGGCGGGTCCACGGCGTCTGGCTGGCCGGCTTCTTGTCGAAGAACAACACGTTGGCCTTCACGCCCTGCGCGTAGAAGAGGCCGGTCGGCAGGCGCAGCAGCGTATGCACGTCGCACTCGTGCAACAGCTTGCGGCGGATGGTCTCGCCGGCGCCGCCTTCGAAGAGCACGTTGTCGGGGACCACCACCGCGGCGCGGCCGTGCGACTTGAGCAGCGTCTTGATGTGCTGCACAAAATTGAGCTGCTTGTTCGATGTCGTCGCCCAGAAGTCGTCGCGCTCGATCACGTCCTTCTCGGTGCTGCGCCTGCCGTCGGCGCCTTCGATCTGCGTGCTGCTCTTCTTGCCGAACGGCGGATTGGCGAGGACCACGTCGAAACGCTCGCCGGGGTCGGCGGCCAGGGCGTCGGCGACGACGATCGGCACGCTGGTCTCCGAGCCGATGCCGTGCAGCAGCAGGTTCATCGCGCACACCCGCGCCGTACCCTGCACCAGCTCCCAGCCGCGAAAAGCGCCTTCCTTGAGGTGGCGTTTCTCGTCGCGGGTAAGGTTCGGATAGTTGCGGGTGATGGCGTTGTGGGCGGTGAACAGGAAGCCGCCGGTGCCGCAGGCCGGATCGCAGACCGACTCGCCGGGTCGCGGCGCGATGGCGTCGACCATCGCCTGGATCAGCGGCCGTGGGGTGAAATACTGGCCAGCGCCGGACTTGGTGTCCTGCGCGTTCTTCTCGAGCAGACCCTCGTAGGCGTCGCCTTTTACATCGGCACCGAGCGACGACCAGTCTTCCTCGTTGATCAGGTCGACGATCACCCGTCGCAGCTTGGCCGGGTCCTGGAACTTGTTCTGCGCCTTGTTGAAGATCAGCCCGAGCGTGCCTTTTTCGCCGCCGAGCCGTTCGAGCGCGTGCCGGTAGTGGTCGAACAGCTCGTCGCCGTCGCGCGTCAGCAGCTCTGGCCAGGCGTAGAGCGCCGGGATGATGCTCGGCTGCCGGTACGGCGGGCGCGAGCGCTCGTCGGCCATCTTCAAAAACAGCAGGTAGGTGAGCTGCTCGACGTAATCGCCGTAGCTCATGCCGTCGTCGCGCAGGACGTTGCAGTAGTTCCAGAGTTTCTGGACGAGGGTGTTTGCGTTCATGGTTCAGGCAAGGAGTTGCTCGACCAGCGAGCGCGGTGAATGGATGGTGACGCCGCCGAAGGTCTGCCCGTAGCCAGGGCCGAAAAGCGTGCGATCGCCGGTGACCAGGACCTCGCAGCCGAGCCGGATCGCCGCGGTGAGGACCGGGCGGTCCTTCTCGGGCAGCCAGTTCAAGTCCTCGCTCTGCTCGGCGGCCGGTGTTGCTGCGGCGATTTGCAGATCCGCCAGCAGCGCATCGAGCACGTCGAGCGCCTCTGGCCCCTTGGCGGCCAGGTTGCGCCGTGCCTCGGTGACGACATAGGCGTCGGCCCGGCAGTCATGGCCATGATCGACGAGCAACTGCAGCATTGCGCGCACGGCACCGTCGGACTTGGCGGCGGAGAACAGGATGTTGGCGTCGAGAAACACCCGCATGGTGCGGTGTTTTCAGCGCCTGGCCGGCGATGCCGGCGTGGGCCGGTTGGCGAGCAGCTGCGCCAGTTCGGCCTCGGCCTCGTCGAACTCGCGCTCGCGTTCGGACGTGTAGATCTCGACCGGCAGGGTGACTGCCGGGCGCAGCAGCAGGCCCTCGGGCGTCGTCTCGGCGATCAACTGGTCATCGGCCTTAAGGCCGAGCGCCTGACGCAGCTTGGCCGGCAGCGTGACGACGCCGCGGCTGGTGATGGTGACGGTGGCTTTCATGGTTGCAGATTAGCAGAAAAGCAGGAACGCAGAAACGCTGCGACCGCGGGGGCACCGACGGGTTTTTGCCTACGCAGTGGCAGCCGCGTGCTCGCTCTGGCCCGCGCAAGTCGCTCCCGGCGGCGCGAACGCCTGCGCCAGCACGGCCTGCCGCAATGCCTGCGCGCGCTTTAGGTTGGCATCGACCTCGGCCTCGACTTCGCGGACGACAGAGAGGCGGCGGTCGACTTCGGCGACGATTCGGTGTTGTTCGGCGAGGGGCGGCAATGGGACAGGGAAAGCGCTCAATTTCGTCAAATTGATCGACGCCAGATTCGTTGTCTGTTTTCCCTCGCGCTGGAAATAGTCCTTGCCAAATGAGTTTCCCCACCACGACACGAGTTTAGGGGCGATGTCCTGCGACACAAGCCGCCCGCGAAACACATGGTTTTGATGAATACACTCGGCCAACTGCCCTTCCCATATCCACCCGCGCCCGAGTTTGTCGCGGTCACCTCCTTCGTTGAACAGAATGTCGCCGGGCTGAAGGCGCAATTCCTCAATGTCATTCGCCGGTGCGTTGATGGTCTTTACTTCATTGAGGTCGAGGTAACCACGTTGCACATTGGCGACGCGCAGGTATGACACGGTTCTGGCCGTTGGGTCTTGGCGTTTGCTGTCGACCGTGATGCCTCCTTTAAGCGCTGCAATTGAATCGAGGCGAGCCCATGTCCAGCCCTCCGGTAAATCGGGCAAGTCAGTGGTGTCGAGCGCGGTAAGTTCCTTGTGCTTGCCCTTTCCCTGTGACTGACTGCGGCGGTTTTCCAGGATGCGTCGCAGTAGTCGGTCGCCGCTCTCGTAATCACGCCCCTCGTTGTGGGCAAGTTCGGCTTCGGTTGGGACGAGCCGGCCCTCGACGGCGGCTTTGAGGACGGCGGCTTTGTAGCGCTTGAGGTTGGCCTTGACGCGCTTGAGGTTGGCGACGGCTTCGTCGAGACGGGAAAACTGCTTTTCGATTTCGGCGACGATGCGGTGCTGCTCTTTGAGATCGACCAGCGGAATCTTGAAGTCGAGTAGCGCGTTGGTTTCGATCGACGCGACGGTTGTCCCATGCTTTGCACATTCGTTGAGAATTCGCCGGCTGGCGGCCCGTACAGCGAGCGCAACGTACGTCGGCGAAACACCCGGTTTCGGTGCGAGCGCCTTCAAGTCCTGATTGATCGTAACCGGTAGTCTGGTAATGGCAACGGGCAGCGTATGCGCCAGGATGCCACTTCGCGTAACGAACAGAATGGACCCCGTGGGTATGAGCGATACGCGACCTTCGTCCAGTGCAGCCGCTGTGATGTGATCTTCGGACGAGGTGACTTCGTCAACCTTCATGTCCTTCGGTGAAACCCACGGAACCGTGCCATTGGTCCAGTAGGTAGAATTTGCTTTGGAAGGCGTGTTGCCGCCGGCCCACCTGCCAAGATCGCGGAGCCGTACCATCCTTGGGTCGTTCACGCCGCCAACTCCCTGTTCAAGTCCTCAATCACCTTCGGCAACTCCACTCCAAAAATCTGATGCACTCTCGCCAGCCCACCGCGCTGGTCAAACGGTGCGTAGCTGAAGTCCTCCGCCTCGATGCCGAGGTTGGACCCGATGTGCTCAGCCATCTTCTCCAGCCACCAGCGTTGCTCGTCGGTGAATCCCTTGCCTGCCGCCTCCTGCTGCGTCATCCACGCCTTGAAGTTGGCGGCGACGCGCTCGGGGTAGGGCACCAGTTCGTTCTCCTGGTGCATCGCGTAGCGCACCAGAGAGACGAGGTCGGTGAGGATACGCCGCTGGCTGGCGCCGCGCACCCTGTTTCCTCCGCTGGATTTGTCGAGTGCCGCGTAGGCCTGCCAGAGCTGGCTTTCGGTCCATAGCTGCGGCGGCGCCTGCAGGGTGTCGGCGAGCGCCTGCAGGTCGGCGAAGCTGAGCGGCGCGCGGGTCGGGCGGTTGTAGAGGATCTGCAGCGCGGTGATCTCGTCGCGGTGCTCGGCGATGAAGGCCTCGAAACTCTGGACGATGCCCTGCGCGCGCTCGCGGGCGGCTGCGGAATACTCGGCGCCGAGCAGGCGATCCTGGGTGACGATGTCGATCACCAGTTCCTTCTGTGCTTTCAGGCTGAGTAACAGCTCGCGCAGTTGCGGGTTGGCGAGTGGCTTGACCGCCTGGCGCAGCGCGTCGTCGGCTTGCTGCGCCGAGCGGTCGCTGCTCGGGTTGATCGCTTGCACGATGGTGCGCGACAGCTCCTTCAGGTCGACGCCGCCGGCAGTGCTGCGCACCCTGGCGCGTTCGGCGTCGCTGATCTGCGCTTCGAGGCGCGACAGGCGCAGCGCGACGCTGGAGAGCACCTCGGGTTCGACGTTGCCGAGGCTGACCGCCTGCAGCAGCGCCTTCAGCGGCACCGATTTTTTCTGGTCCATCGGCCGTGAGTCGGTCTTGTCGCGCTCGCAGACGCCGACGCAGTCGACGATCACGAAGCGGTCCTTGTGCACGTGCTCGCCGGGGGTGACGCCGCGCAGGTCGTCATCGCTGACGATGCGCACGCCGCGGCCCTTCATCTGCTCGAAGAAGCTGCGGCTCTTGACGCTGCGCATGAAGACGACGATCTCGACCGGCTTGATGTCGGTGCCGGTGGCGATCATGTCTACGGTAACGGCGATGCGCGGGTAGTAACTGCTGCGGAAGGCACGGATCAGGTTTTCCGGCGTGTCGCCGGTGCTGCGATAGGTGATTTTCTGCGCGAAATCGTTGCCGCGACCGAACTCCTGGCGAAGGATTTCGACGATCGCCTCGGCGTGGTTGTCGTCCTTGGCGAAGACCAGCGTCTTGGGCAGCTCGCTGCGCTGCGGAAAGAGGTCGCGCTGCCAGTTGTCGCGCAGCGTGCGGGCGATGGTGCGGATCTGGTCGGGCGTCTGCACGCTGCGGTCGAGCTCGGCCGGCTCGTACTCGAAGTCGTCGTCGAGCTGCCAGTCGCGGCGGGCGCGGGTGGCCTTGTCGCGCACTTCCAGCCAGTAGCCGGCTTCGACTTTGGCGCCGGCTTCGCTGACTTCGGTGCGGATGCGATAGACGTCGTAGTTGACGTTGACGCCGTCGGCGACCGCCTGCTCGTGGCCGTATTCCATCACCAGGTTCTGGTTGAAGAAGCCGAAGGTCTGCTTGTTGGGCGTGGCGGTGAGGCCGATCAGAGAGGCGTCGAAGTACTCGAGTACCTGCCGCCACAAGTTGTAGATCGAGCGGTGCGCTTCGTCGGTGACGATGATGTCGAAGGTCTCGATCGGGATCGCCGGGTTGTAGTCGATCGGCTCGGGCTGCTTGAACAGGGCGTCGATGCCGGCAGTGCTCTGCTCTTCGTCGTCCACGGCCAGTTCGCGGCCCTTGAGCATCGAGTACATGCGCTGGATGGTGGCGATGCAGACGCGGGCGGTGGTGTCCAGGTGGTTGCTGGCGAGATGCTGGACGATGTACTCCTCGCCAAACTTGAAGTTGTTGACCGGCGAGACGTACTGGTCGAACTCCTTCTTCGCCTGGCGGCCGAGGTTGCCGCGGTCGACCAGGAACAGCACGCGGCGCGCGCCAGCGTACTTGATCAACCGGTAGATGAAACTGATCGCGGTGAAGGTCTTGCCGCTGCCGGTGGCCATCTGGATCAGCGCGCGCGGCTTGTTGGCGGCCAGCGAGCGCTCGAGGTTGTGGATGGCGGTGATCTGTGCCGGCCACAGTTGCTGCTTGCTGAGGCCGTCGCCCCATTCGCTGAGCAGCTCGGGCATGGCGCGGACGCGAGCGAGGAAGGTAAGCGGTGCGAAATCGACGTGCAGAGCAGTGCTGCCGCTGCCGGTGGTGAAGACCGGCGTTTGCGGCAGCGCCTTGAGCCATTCGCTCAGCGTTGCCGGCTGGTGGAAGGCGAAGACGTTGCGGGCGCGTGGCTCGGGGTCGAGGCCGTTGCTGAAGTGCGTTTCGGCGCCGGTCGATTCGTAGATGAAGGGCAGCGGCCGGCGCCACGCCGGCAGGCTGCGCGGCAGGCCCAGCGCGTAACGCGCCGACTGGATCTCGACCCCGGTGAGCGTCGCGCCCTGCTTCTTGGCTTCGATAACACCGGCGGCCTTGCCGTCGATGTAGAGCAGGTAGTCGGCGCAGCCGTGCCCGGCTTCGAGCGGGAATTCGCACAGCGCTACGCCCCGGGCGGCGTGGATGTCGGCCGCGGCGATGCTCTGCACCGACCAGCCGGCAGCGGTCAGGAGCTGGTCGATTTGCTCGCGGGCGCGTTGTTCGGCGGTGGGCATGGCTTCTAGCCCAGCGTCCGGACGACGGGGTCGACAACGACACGCTGCGCGCAGCGCTCGCGGCGGCGACGGTAAAAGACCGCTCGCGGCGGCAGGAACATCGCTTCAACCTCCCGGTTCGGGTTCTTATTCTCGTCCAGCGTCGCGCACGGCGCAGCGTTTGGCTGGCCGGCGGCGATGAAGGTGACATCTTGCCACAGCGATGCGCGCACGACGCGGGCGGCGCGGCTTGCGGCCTCGAGGAGCCGCACGAGGAGCAGCACGAGGGCACCGCGGGGGCACCGCCGGGACACCGTTATCAACCGCGGCGGCACTTTCGCCCGACACACGGAGCAGTCGCTGCAAATGGCTTAGAATCTGCTCCTCGCGAACCTGACCCGGGCGCGGCTTCAGGCCGGCAGAGTCAGATTCTCCCGTCGACCGAGCGCTGGTCGCCAACCCAGCTGGTGAACGAATACCTATGGAAGCCACCCGCATCTGCCTTGTCCGCCATGGCGAAACATCCTGGAACGCGGAGAAGCGCATTCAGGGAAATATCGACGTCGGGCTGGACGAGACCGGAATGGCGCAGGCTGACGCCGCCGCGCAGTGGCTGGCGCCACTGGCGATGGACGCGCTCTACAGCAGCGATCTGCTGCGCGCGCGGCAGACTGCCGAGCGCCTGGCGGCGGCCCTGAAGCGGGTGCCGGTCCTGCGACCGGAGTTTCGCGAGCGACGCTACGGGCTTTTTGAAGGGCTGACCTACGAGCAGTCGCGGACCCGCTATCCGGACGTGTACGCGCAGTTCGAGGAGCGGGTACCGGATTTCGTCATTCCCTACGGCGGTGAGAGCCTGCAGCAACTCCACCTGCGTGTCAGCACCGGATTGCGGCGCCTGGTCGACGAGCATCGCGGCCAAACGATCGCGGTGGTGACGCACGGCGGCGTCCTGGACATCGTCAACCGTCTGGTGCGCGGAACCTCGTTGCGCCAAGCGCGCGATTTCCTGATCCCCAACGCCGGCATCAACTGGGTCAGCGCCAGCGGCGACGACTGGCGCATGGAAGCGTGGGGAGTGACCGACCATCTGACGATGGTCGGGCTTGACGAACTCCCCTAGCGTAGTGCTGCAGGCAGAGTGGAACATAGGCATCCCCGCCACCACGGGGGTTGCGCGCGGCTGTCGGGGTTGCTGAAAGCCTCGTCGGGAAGGCGGCAACACGCCAGCCCGCTCGTCATTGCGAGGAGGCGTAGCCGACGCGGCAATCCAGTTCCATCCTCTTGCTACCTTGCGCCGCATCGACTGCGCGAAGCGCAAAACCTCTGGATTGCCGCGTCGGCTGCGCCTCCTCGCAATGACGGTGTGTGGGCCATGAGCGCCGTGGGTGGCGACGAGGGCCGCCCCGGCATGGACCCTGCGAATTTCATCCACCACCGGGTTTTCGCCCTGCTTTCAGCAGTCGCCAAAAGCCGCGTGCACGTCATTGCGAGGAGGCGCAGCCGACGCGGCAATCCAGAGGTTCTGTTTTTCGCTCGGCTGATGTGGCGCACCAGTAGTCAGAGCATGGAACTGGATTGCCGCGTCGGCTACGCCTCCTCGCAATGACGGTGGCGGGGGAATGGCTGCCCGGGTTTGGCGACGCGGGCAGCGGTATGGACCGGGCGAATTCCAGCCACCGCACGCTTTCACGCTGCTGTCAGGGTTGCTGAAAGTCTCATCAAGAATGCAGCACTACCAGCGCCATGGCGAAACGCCCCGGCCAGCCGCGGACGACTGCCGCACCCAGGCACTCAGGCTTTCGACTGTACCGAGCGGTGGCGAGTCGCCTCGCCCATCAGCTCGAGCAGCGACGTCATCCCGTGGCGCAGGTTCCCGAGCAGGGGCTGCGGCATTCTTGCCAAGGCGCCGCGCAGGCGACCCTGCAGCGGACCAGGAATGTCCTTGACCACTTCGACGCCCTGGTCAGTTAGGTGCAGACAAACGACCCGGTTGTCGACGTCGCGCCGTTCACGACGCACCAACTGGCGCAGTTCGAGCTTGTCGAGCAGGTTGCTGGCCGTGGACGGCTTGATGTGCAGCGCACTGGCGAGCTGCGAGACGCGCAAACCGGGGCGCGCCGAAATCTGCCACAGGGCCCAGAGCTGCGAACCACTCAGGCCGTGCGTGTCGTCGATGTTCTGCATGCCGTTCTGAACCGAACGGACCAGCTCCAGCAGCTTGCCGAAGGCGTCATCCGCTCCGTCCCTGCCCGTGGCGAGCCCGTCTCGTTGACCATCGAGCGCCTGTTCTGGCGAGGCATTCAGCGCACCGCCCTTTCTTGTGTGAGTCATTGCACTAACCCCTGCGTTGCCGAAAAACTATTTTCATGCAATACTATTAGGCTCAAACCGTTTGTACAAGCGAAATTTCTCAATTCTTTCGCCAATCTTTCACCAACCTGAATATACATGGACAAAGCAATCTTCGATCAAATTCTTTCCCTCGGTTACCAGCTCTCGCCAGCGATGGCATCGGCCTTGCGCATCGGCGTCATCCTGGTGCTCGCCTGGCTGGCGATGGCCTTCTCGCACAAGCTGATCCGTACTTTCCGCATCTACATCAGCAGCAGCATGCACGATGGTGAAGAGGTGCAGCGGGCAGCGACGCTGGGCCGCGTCTTCCGCTACGCGGCGTCGGTGATCATCTCGCTGGTCGCCGGCATCCTGGTGCTCGCCGAGCTGGGTATTTCCGTAGCCCCGATCCTCGGCGCTGCCGGTGTCGTCGGCCTCGCCGTCGGCTTTGGTGCGCAGAGTCTGGTCAAGGACTACTTCTCCGGTTTCTTCCTGCTGCTGGAAAACCAGATCCGCCTCGGCGACGTCGTCGAAGCGGGAGGCAAGGGTGGCATGGTCGAAGAAATCACCTTGCGCTACGTGCGCATGCGCAACTACGATGGCCACGTTCATTACGTCCCCAACGGCAGCATCACCGCCGTCACCAACATGACCCGCGGTTTTGCGCAGGCGGTCGTCGATGTCGGCGTGGCCTACCGCGAGAGCGTCGATCAGGCGCTCGAAGTGATGCGCACGGTCGGTGCCGAGTTGCGCGCCGATGCCGCTTTCGCGGCCAGGATCCTCGACGACGTCGAGATCGTCGGCGTCGATTCCTGGGGCGATTCGGCGGTGATTCTGCGTTGCCGCTTCAAGGTTGTGGCCATCGAACAGTGGACCGTTCGCCGCGAATACCTGCGCCGCCTGAAGTCCGCTTTCGATGCCGCCGCCATCGAGATTCCCTTCCCGCATCTCACCGTCTATCCCGGTCGGGCCAAGGACGGCTCAAGCCCGGCCTTGCGTCTGTCGATGGAGGGCGCCACGCAGCACCCCGGAGGTACGCAATGAAAACCAAGAATGCCGTCGTCGCCCACAGCCTGCTCAGCGAACACGATATCTATCTCTTTCGCGAGGGCAGCCACACCCGGCTCTACGACCGTTTCGGCGCGCACGCCACCGAAAAGGCCGGCAAGGCCGGTTTCCAGTTCAGCGTCTGGGCGCCCAACGCCGAGAAAGTGGCAGTGGTCGGCGACTTCAACGACTTCCAGGCCGACAGTCACCTGCTGCATCGTCGCGGCGACCACTCGGGCGTCTGGGAGGGCTTCATCGCCGGACCGACGCTGGGCGACAGCTACAAATTCCAGATCACCAGCCGCATGGGGACGCAGGAGAAAGCCGACCCCTTTGCCCGCCAGTCCGAAGAGCCGCCGCGCAGTGCCTCGCGTCTGTGCACGCTCGACTACAGCTGGAGCGACAGCGAGTGGATGGCCAAGCGCCGGGCGATCAATGCCCTCGACGCGCCACTGTCGATCTACGAGGTGCATCTCGGTTCGTGGCGGCGCATTCCCGAGGACGGCAACCGCTCGCTGAGCTACCGCGAAATGGCTCACCAGCTGGCCGCCTACGTTACCGAAATGGGCTTCACGCACGTCGAACTGATGCCGGTGATGGAGCACCCTTTCTACGGCTCGTGGGGCTACCAATCGACGGGCTATTTCGCGCCCACGGCACGCTACGGAACGCCCGAGGACTTCATGTTCCTGATCGATACCCTGCACCAGGCCGGGATCGGCGTCATCCTCGACTGGGTACCCTCGCACTTTCCCGCCGACGGTCATGGCCTGGCCAACTTCGACGGCACCTGCCTCTACGAACACGAGGACCCGCGACAGGGTTTCCACCCCGACTGGAAAAGCTCGATCTTCAACCTCGGGCGCAACGAAGTGCGCGGCTTCCTGATGTCCAGCGCGCTGTTCTGGCTCGACAAGTACCACGTGGACGGCCTGCGCGTCGACGCCGTGGCCTCGATGCTCTACCTCGACTACGGGCGAGCGGACGGCGAGTGGATCCCCAATGAACACGGCGGCCGCGAGAACCTCGAATCGATGAGCTTCCTGCGCAGCCTCAACGAAGCGGTCTATCGCGACCATCCGGACGTGCAGACGATGGCCGAGGAGTCCACCGCCTGGCCGATGGTTTCGCGCCCGACCTATATGGGCGGCCTGGGTTTCGGCATGAAGTGGAACATGGGCTGGATGAACGACACGCTGAAGTATTTCCAGCAGCAGCCACTCTTCCGCAAGTACCAGCACGACAAGCTGACGTTCACGATCTGGTACGCATTCACCGAAAACTTCGTCCTGCCGCTGTCGCACGACGAGGTGGTGCATGGCAAGGGCTCGCTGATCGGCAAGATGCCGGGCGACGAGTGGCAGCAGTTCGCCAACCTGCGCCTGCTCTACGGCCTGATGTGGGCGCATCCCGGCAAGAAGCTCCTGTTCATGGGCGGCGAACTCGGCCAGCGACGCGAGTGGCAGCACGACGAAAGCCTCGAATGGCACGTCCTGCAATACCCGTCGCACCATGGCGTGCAGTCCTGGGTGAAGGACCTCAATCGTGTCTATCGCCAGGAAAAGGCGCTGCACGAAAGGGACTTCAGCGGTGACGGCTTCGCCTGGATCGATGCCCAGAACTGGGAGGAAAGCGTGATCAGCTTTCTCCGCTACGGCAAGCACCACGACGACACCGTGCTGGTGGTCTGCAATTTCACGCCGGTACCGCGCCATGACTACGTTGTCGGCGCACCGCGCGGCGGACAGTGGCAGGAAGTACTGAACAGCGACGCAACGGTCTACGGCGGCAGCGGCATGGGTAATCTTGGCCAGGCGGAAGCCTTGCCGCAGGCCGCACACGGCCATGGACATTCCCTGTCGCTGACCGTGCCGCCTCTGTCCGTGATGGTTTTCAAGCCGGTCCCCGAAAACCGGGCCAGCTCCTGAGCGATGGCAGGTTCAGCGCGCAAGAGGGAGGACGCCGCCCGGCCAGCGCCGCGGTCGTGCTCCGCCCTTGCATGCGCTCGACAATCCCGTCATGCTTTGCTTCTTCGTGGTGACCAACGCTGACGCCGTGCTCACCATTGCCCCCCGGCCCTGTAAAACGGTCGGGCCGGCCGGATAGAACAGCCCCTGGCCGTGCCGGCTTACCGCCGGCGCGCCTTGCCAGGTGGTCGATACGCCTGCTGACAACCGCCTTCTCGTGACCACGAGATACGCAACTTTGACGACTTCCCTTGAGTGGAGGAAATGATGCAAATGGCCAACGAGTCGATAGAAAAAGCCGCTGCGGCGGTTGAACTGACCTGGGAAAACGACCCCCTGTGGTACAAGGACGCGATCATTTACGAATTGCACGTCAAAGCCTTCAAGGATAGCGGCGACGACGGCATCGGTGACTTCAAGGGACTGACCGAGAAGCTCGACTACATCCAGGATCTGGGCGTCAACACGCTCTGGCTGCTGCCCTTCTATCCGTCGCCGATGCGCGACGACGGCTACGACATTTCCGATTATCACAACGTCAGCCCCGACTACGGCAACCGCAACGACGCGCGCGTCTTTATCCGCGAAGCACACCGCCGCGGGCTGCGCGTGATCACCGAGCTGGTCATCAACCACACCTCCGACCAGCACCCCTGGTTCCAGGCGGCAAGACGAGCCCCGGCGGGGTCAAAGAAACGCGATTTCTACGTGTGGTCGGATACCGACAAGAAGTTTCCGGAAACGCGCATCATCTTTACCGACACCGAGAAGTCGAACTGGGCCTGGGACGACGTCGCCAAGGCCTACTACTGGCACCGCTTCTTCTCGCACCAGCCGGACCTCAACCACAACAATCCGGACGTCGTCAAGGCGGTCATCCGGATCATGCGCTTCTGGCTGGATATGGGCGTCGACGGCCTGCGCCTCGACGCCATCCCCTACCTCTGCGTCCGCGAAGGGACGAACAACGAAAACGTCCCCGAAACGCACGAAGTCATCAAGCAAATTCGCGCGGTCATCGACTCGCGCTACCAGAACCGCATGCTCCTCGCCGAAGCCAACATGTGGCCGGAAGACGTGCGTGAGTACTTTGGCGACGGTGACGAGTGTCACATGGCCTACAACTTCCCGGTAATGCCGCGCATCTTCATGGCCGTCGCCCAGGAAGAACGCCATCCGATCATCGAGATCATGAACCAGACGCCGGAAATCCCCGCCAACTGCCAATGGGCGATCTTCCTGCGCAACCACGACGAACTGACGCTGGAAATGGTCACCGAGAGCGAACGCGCCTTCATGTACAAGGCCTATGCGTCCGACCCGCGGATGCGCGTCAACGTCGGTATCCGCCGCCGCCTGGCACCGTTGATGGACAACAACCGCCACAAGATCGAGCTGGTGAAGTTCCTCATCCTCACCCTGCCAGGATCGCCGGTCCTCTACTACGGCGACGAGATCGGCATGGGCGACAACATCTATCTCGGCGACCGCAACGGCGTGCGCACGCCGATGCAGTGGAGCCCGGACCGCAACGCCGGCTTCTCCAGGGCCGACCCGCAGCGACTCTACCTGCCGCCGAACATGGACCCGATCTACGGTTACGAGGCGATCAACGTCGAAGCGCAGGCGCGCAATCCGTCGTCGCTGCTGCACTGGACCAAGCGCCTGATCGCGGTGCGCAAGAACTACAAGGCTTTCGGCCGCGGCACCATCGCCTTCCTCGAACCGGGTAACCGCAAGATCCTCGCCTACGTGCGCGAGTACGAGGACGAGACGCTGCTCTGCGTCGTCAATCTGTCGCGCAACGCGCAACCGGTCGAACTCGACCTGGCGCCCTTCAAGGGCCGCGTACCGGTCGAGCTGCTCGGCCGCTCGGCGTTCCCGCCGATCGGCGACCTGCCCTACCTGCTGACCCTGGCCGGCCACGGCACGTACTGCTTCCGCCTGACCACCGACGCCGAAGTGCCGTACTGGCACGAAGAACGTCTGCCGCGCGCAGAGTTGCCGGTGCTGGTGCTCACCGAGGGCTGGCTGACCTTCTCGGGGGGCAAGACCACGGCCACCACCGTGCGCCGGGCGATCGCCGCAACCACCCGCAACCAGCTGCAGCACAAGGTGCTGGCACCCTACCTGGTCACCAAGCGCTGGTTTGCCGGCAAGGGCCACGCCATCGAGAGCATCAATATTGTCGAGCAGGCGCCGTGGGATACCGACAAGGGCAGCTGGCTGTTGACCATCATCGAAGTGCACTGCGCCGGTATCGAACCGCAGGTCTACTTCCTGCCGCTGGCCATCTGCTGGGACGACCAGACCAGCGAAGAGCAGCGTGCCCTGCTCGGCTCGTGGGCGCTCGCCAGAGTGCGCCAGCAAGACCGCACCGGCCTGCTTTACGGCGCCTTCGGCGCCGACGACTTCTGCCGCGACCTGGCCGAAGGAATCGGCAGGAACGTGGCCATCCCCTTTGCCCGCGGTCGTCTCGAGTTCCACGCCTCGCCGGCGTTTGCCAGGCTGGCCGCCGGCCTCGACGCGCCGGTACGGCACCCCTCGCTGGAACAGAGCAATACCGCGGTGTACTTCGGCGACAAGCTGTTCCTCAAGGGCTATCGTCGCCTGCAAACGGGGACCAACCCGGAGGTCGAAGTCGGTCGCTTCCTGACCGATACCTCGCCCTACGAGCACATTGCTCCGGTCGCAGGCTCGGTCGAAATCCGCCGTGCCGACGGCCAGACGATGACGCTGGCACTGTTGCAGGGCTACACCAAGAACCAGGGTGACAGCTGGAACTTCACGCTCGACTATCTTGAACGCTACCTCACCGAAGTCGCGGTGACGGCCGACGAGCTTGACGGCAACCCGCACGACTTCTTCCTGACCCTGATCGAGGTGCTCGGCCGCCGTACCGGCGAGTTGCACCAGGCTTTCGGTCGTTCGACCGGCGACGCGGCCTTCGAACGTGAACCGATCAGCGAGCAGGACATGAGCGGCTGGTCAAACGCGTTGAAGGCCGAAGCAGTGACCACGCTCGACGAACTCGAACGGCGCAGAGAGGACTTCTCCGACGAGGTGCGCGACGGCTGCGACCGCCTGTCCGCGTTGCGGCCGGTGCTCCTGGACCGCATTTCGCCGCAGGCACTGGCCGGCATTTCGGCCGCCAAGATGCGCTATCACGGCGACTATCATCTCGGCCAGGTGCTGCGCGTCGACAATGATTTCGTGATCATCGACTTCGAGGGCGAACCCGCACGTTCGATGGACGAGCGTCGCCAGAAGCATTCGCCCCTACGCGACGTCGCCGGCATGCTGCGCTCGTTCAGCTACGCGGCGGCGGTGGCCACCAACCGCCTGACCAACGAAGACCCGGTCGACCGCCATCGGGCCGGGCCGCTGGTCGAGAGCTGGGAGGCGCAGGTCAGAGACGCCTTCATGAGCGGCTACCGCGACGCCGTCAAGGGCTGCCCGGCGTGGCCCGAGGAAGCGGGCGCTGCTGAACGACTGATCGAGTTCTTCGTCATCGAGAAGGCGCTCTACGAGTTGCGCTACGAGATGGGTAACCGACCCGACTGGGTTGCCGTCCCCCTCTTCAGCCTGCTCAGGAACCTTGAAGAGCAAGAACCGAGCTAATTGCTACCCGTAAAGGAGAAACACCATGAAAGTACTCGCGATGGTCCTGGCCGGCGGCCAGGGTTCCCGGCTGCACCCTCTGACCGCAGAACGTTCCAAGCCGGCGGTGCCCTTTGGCGGCCGCTACCGGATTGCCGACTTCGTGCTCAGCAACATGGTGAACTCCGAGATTCGTGGCATCTACATGATGGTTCAGTACAAGTCACAGTCGCTGATCGAGCACGTCGCCAAGGCCTGGGGCAATTCGAACGCCTACACCGGCCAGTTCGTCACCGTCGTGCCACCGCAGATGCGCGAGGGTCCGGAGTGGTTCCAGGGCACCTCCGACGCTGTCTTCCAGAACATCAACCTGATCGAGCGCCACTCGCCGGACCTGGTCGCCGTGTTCGGCGCCGATCACATCTACCGCATGGACGTGCGCCAGATGATCGACTTTCACCGTCGCAATTCTGCGCACGTTTCGGTGGCCGCGATTCCGGTGCCGCTGGCCGAAGCCTCATCCTTCGGCATCATCGACGCTGACAAGCGACACCGCATCCGCGGCTTCCTTGAAAAACCGGCCAATCCGCCGGCGATGCTCAGCGACCCGACGCGCGCCTACGGCTCGATGGGCAACTACCTGTTCAACACCGAAGTCCTGCTCAAGGCGTTGCGCGAGGCCAACGAACTCGGCGAACACGATTTCGGCCACCACATTCTGCCGCGTCTGATCAAGACGCATCAGGTCCTGGCCTACAACTTCGCCGACAACCACGTCCCCGGCGTCGCCGACTACGAGGAGCAGTCCTACTGGCGCGACGTCGGTAACATCGATGCCTACTACGCCGCGCACTACGACGTCCTCGGCGCGCAACCGCGTTTCAACCTTTTCAACCCGCAGTGGTTCATCAACTCGAGCGCTTACCAGGGCCCGTCGCCGCGCATCCTCTCCGGCGACATCAAGGACAGCACAATCGCCGCCGGCTCGCTGGTCAAGGACGCGCGCATCCGCAACTCGATGCTGCGTCGCGAAGTCGTCGTCGAAGAAGACGTCGAAATCGACGACTGCCTGATCATGGACTACACCGTCATCCGCCGCGGCTCGCGCCTGAAACGAGTGATCGTCGACCGCTACAACGTCATCGAGCCCAACTCGCGCATCGGCTTCGACGCCGCCGCCGACCGCGCCCGCTATACCGTCAGCGAAGGCGGCGTGGTCGTCCTCGCCAAAGGCCACGATGTCCCCGACGTGACCCGTTACCAGATTTAGGAGAGCTACCCATGAACCTTCCCCTCACCGCCGTCTGGCCTGGCGCTCCCACTCCACGCGGTGCTACCTGGGACGGCGAGGGCGTTAACTTCGCCCTCTTTTCGGAACACGCCGAACGTGTCGAACTATGCCTTTTCGACCCCAACGGACGCCGCGAAGTGCAGCGCATCGAATTGCGTGAGCAGACCAATCTGGTCTGGCACTGCTACCTGCCCGAGGCGCGCCCCGGCCTGCTCTACGGCTACCGCGTCCACGGCCCCTACGACCCCGCCAACGGCCACCGCTTCAACGGCAACAAGCTGCTCATTGAGCCTTATGCCAAGGATATTGTCGGACAGGTGCGCTGGAGCGACGCACATTTCGGCTACAAGATCGGTCACCGCAACGAGGATCTGTCCTTCGACCGCCGAGACAACCACGCCGGCATGCCCAAATGCCGGGTCATCGACCCGGCCTTCACCTGGGGCGACGACAAGGCACCGAACATTCCCTGGCCGGACATGGTGATCTACGAGACGCACGTGCGCGGCTTCACGATGAAGCATCCGGAGGTGCCGCCGTCCTTGCGTGGCACCTACGCCGGCCTGGCCACGGCGCCGGTGATCGACCACCTCAAGCGCCTGGGCGTCACTTCGGTCGAGTTGATGCCGGTGCATGCCTTCCTCAACGACCGCCATCTGATCGAGCGCGGCCTGACCAACTACTGGGGCTACAACTCGATCGGCTTCTTCGCGCCAGACCACCGCTACAGCGCTAGCGGCGTGGTCAGCGAGTTCAAGACGATGGTCAAGACGCTGCACTCGCACGGCATGGAAGTCATTCTCGACGTCGTGTACAACCACACCGCCGAAGGCAACCAGCTCGGCCCGACGCTCTCGTTCCGCGGCGTCGACAACGCGTCTTACTACCGGCTGGTCGGCGACAACAAGCGCTACTACATGGACTACACCGGCTGCGGCAACACCCTCGACCTTCAGCAGCCACGCATGCTGCAGCTGATCATGGACTCGCTGCGCTACTGGGTGCTGGAAATGCACGTCGATGGCTTCCGCTTCGATCTGGCGTCAGCGCTGGCACGCGAACTGCACGCCGTCGACAAGCTCGGCGCCTTCTTCGACATCCTGTTGCAGGACCCGGTGCTGTCGCAGGTCAAGCTGATCGCCGAACCCTGGGACCTCGGCGAAGGCGGTTACCAGGTCGGCAACTTCCCGGCCGGCTGGGGCGAGTGGAACGATCACTACCGCGACACCATGCGCGCGCACTGGAAAGGCGACAGCGGCCTGATCGGCGACTTCGCCAGCCGCCTCACCGGCTCCAGCGACTTCTACCAGCACAGCGGCCGCAAGCCCTGGGCGAGCGTCAACTTCGTTACCGCCCACGACGGCTTCACCCTGCACGACCTGGTCAGTTACAACGACAAGCACAACGCAGCCAACTGCGAGGACAACCGCGACGGTAACGACAACAACCGTTCCTGGAACTGCGGTGCCGAGGGGCCGACCGACGACGCCGGGATCAATGAACTGCGTGCGCGTCAGAAACGTAATCTGCTGGCAACGCTGTTCTTTTCGCAGGGTGTGCCGATGCTGCTTGCCGGCGACGAGATGGGGCGTACCCAGGGCGGCAACAACAACGCCTACTGCCAGGACAACGAGATCAGCTGGGTCAACTGGGATCTTTCGCCCGCCGACCGCGACTTCCTGGCTTTCGTGCAACGGGTCATTGCCCTGCGCCGCGAGCATCCGGTTTTCCGCCGCCGCAACTTTTTCCACGGCAGCGCCCCCGAGGGTTCGCTGCTCAAGGACATCCACTGGCTGAAACCCGACGGCAGCGAGATGAACGACCACGAGTGGGCGCACAGCTACGCGCAATGCCTGGGCGTCTATCTCAGCGGCGAAGCGATGCAGGAGCGTGACCGACGCGGTCGTCCCGTACACGACGACAACTTTGTGCTCCTCTTCAACAGCCATCACGAGAACATCGACTTTCGCCTGCCGGTACTAGCCGAGGCCTGCGAATGGCAGAGCGTCCTGGATACCCATGTCGCCAATGGCCTGCAGCCCGACGGCGTCTTCCAGGGCGGCGACACCTACCCCCTCGAGAGCCGCTCGCTGGCTCTCCTGATGCAAAGGAAGCAATCATGAAGCGCCAGCACAGCATGCCCTTCGGCGCCGAGCTGCTCGACCAGGGTGGCGTCCGCTTTCGCCTCTGGGCGCCCGGCGTACACGCCGTCAGCCTGCAACTCGCACAGCTCGACGGCACCGCCGAGTTGCCGATGACCGCTGCCGCGGGCGGCTGGTTCGAGCTCACCGTCGCCGAAGCGCAAGCCGGCAACCGCTACCTGTTCAAGCTGCCTGACGGCCTGCTGGTACCTGACCCGGCTTCGCGCTACAACCCGGAAGACGTGCATGGCGCCTCCGAGATCGTCGCTCCAGCCGCCTTCGACTGGCCCGACGGCGAATGGCGCGGTCGGCCGTGGGAGGAAGCCGTCATCTACGAGCTGCACATCGGCAGCTTCACCAAGGCCGGCGACTTCGCCGGCGCCATCGAGCGCCTCGACTATCTCGTCGAACTCGGCGTCACCGCGCTCGAAATCATGCCGGTCTCCGATTTTCCGGGGCAGCGCAACTGGGGCTACGACGGCGTCCTGCCGTTCGCACCCGATGCCGCGTACGGTCGCCCGGAAGACTTCAAGCGCCTGATCGCCGCCGCGCACGAACGCGGCCTGATGGTCCTGCTCGACGTGGTTTACAACCACTTCGGTCCGGAAGGAAACTATCTGCACGCCTACGCGCCGGACTTCTTCAACCCGCGCCACGAAACCCCCTGGGGTGCGGCAATCAACTTCGACGGCGAGGGCAGCCGTGCGGTACGCGACTTCTTCGTGCACAACGTCCTCTACTGGCTGGAGGAGTTTCATCTCGACGGCCTGCGCCTCGACGCCATCCACGCCATCTGCGACGACAGCTCGCCGGACATCATCGAGGAACTCGCCGCCGCCTTCAAGGCGGTGCCGGGACGCGCACGGCACGTGCACATGGTGCTCGAAAACGAGCGCAATCAGGCGCGCTACCTCGCCCGCGACGAGTCCGGCCGCCTGGTGCATGGCACCGCACAGTGGAACGACGACATCCACCACTGCTTTCACGTCGTGGCCACGGGCGAAACCGACGGCTACTACAGCGACTACGCGGCCGAGCCGGCGCGCCTTCTCGGTCGCTGCCTGAGCGAAGGCTTCGCCTATCAGGGCGAAGCATCGACCTTTGCGCACGGCGAACTGCGCGGTGAAGCGAGCGCCCACCTGCCGCCGGCGGCGTTCATCAATTTTCTCCAGAACCACGACCAGATCGGCAACCGCGCCTTCGGCGAGCGTCTCGCTCACCTCGCTTCGCCGGTGGCCATGGAGGCCGTCACCAGCGTCCTGCTGCTCGCGCCGCAGCCGCCGCTGCTGTTCATGGGCGAGGAGTTTGCGACCGCGCAGCCCTTCCAGTTCTTCTGCGACTTCGGCCCCGAACTGGCGCGCCTGGTTACCGAGGGCCGCCGCCGCGAGTTCGGGCGCTTTGCGCGTTTTGCCGATCCGGCGGTACGCGCAAGCATTCCCGATCCGAACGCGCTGGCGACTTTCGAAGCCGGCGTTCTCGACTGGAGCGCGATCGACCGCGCGCCCCACCGTGCCACCCTGGAACTGCACCGGCAACTGCTCTCCCTACGTCACCAGTGGATCGTGCCACGCCTGGCCGGCATGGGTAACGGTGACCCGCAGCTGCAGCTCCTCTCGCCACGCACCTTGTCGATCAACTGGACCCTCGGCGACCGCAGTCTGCTGACCCTGCTCGCCAATCTCGGCGACGAGCCGCTCGCGGTCACCCCGCCGGGCGGACAGCTGCTCTTCGCGACCGCCAATCTCGACGCCGACGCGCTGGCCGGCGGCCAGCTGCCGGCGTGGTCGGTGGCCTGGCATCTGCACCTCGGAGACCGTCCATGAGCGCTGCCAACGAGAACGGCCGCGGCGCGCTGGCGCAACTTGCCGAGTACTGCGGCATCAGCGCCGGCTATGACGACGTCTGGGGCAAGACGCACGCCACCTCGGAGAAAACCTTGCGCGCCCTGCTGGCAGCGATGCATTTCCCCGCGGATGGCGACCCGGCGGCACTGCTGCAGGGCTTGCAGGAAGACGAATGGCGGCGGCCACTGCCGCCGGTCAAGGTGATCACGCTTGGCGAAACGCCAGCGCTGGCCGTCTCGCTGCCGGTCGCCCGCGCCAGCCAGCCGCACCGCTGGATCCTGAGCGCAGAAAACGGCACCACGAGCAGCGGCGAGTTCGAACCCGCCAAGCTGCCCAGACTCGCCGAGCAGCGGCTTGACGGAGTCGATTTCCTGCGCGGCGAACTTCTTCTGCCGCCGCCGAGCGAAGCCGGCTACTACCGCCTGGAAGTGGAACAACCCGGCAGCGGTGGCCTGGCACAGGTGGCGACGACCCTGGTCGTCGCGCCGCCAAGCTGTTTCCTTCCCGACGCCGTGCAGCGCGACGGCCGTGTCTGGGGTCCGACGGTGCAGCTCTATGGCCTGCGCTCGCGGCGCAACTGGGGCATCGGTGACTTTGGCGACCTGCGCACGCTGATCGATCTGTCGGCGGACGCCGGCGGCGGCGTCATCGGCGTCAATCCCCTGCACGCGCTGTTCCCGGACGACCCGACGCGAATCAGCCCCTACAGCCCGTCCAGCCGCTGCTTCGTCAACGTGCTGTACATCGACGTCGAAGCCATTCCCGAGTTCGCCGAGTGCGAGGCGGCGCGCAATCTGGTCGCCTCCGAGCGTTTCCAGGGCCGCCTGCGCCGCCTGCGCGTCGCCGATGAAGTCGACTACGAGGAAGTGTCGGCCGCCAAGCGCGAGGTCCTGGCCGCACTTTACCGCCACTTCCGCGACCAGCATCTCGCCAACGACACCGCCCGGGCGCGTGCTTTCCGCCTGTTCCGCGCGGAAAGCGGCCAGACGCTTGAATTGCACGCCCGATTCGAGGCCCTGCAAGCGCACTTCCAGAGTGACAACCCCGACGTCTGGGGCTGGCCCGCGTGGCCCGAGGAATACCGCGACCCACAGGCTCCGGCGGTGGCCGCCTTCGGCGATGAGCAAAGCGAAGCCGTCGAATACTCGGCATGGCTGCAGTGGCTCGCCGACGAACAACTCACCGCGCTCGGCCAGCAGTCGTGGCGCCGCGGCGTCGGCGTCGGCCTTTATCAGGATCTGGCGGTTGGCGTCAATCCCGGTGGCTCGGAGGCCTGGGCATGGCAAGGCGCTTTTGCCGGCGCCGCTTACGTGGGCGCACCACCCGACGAGTTCAACCCGGTCGGCCAGGACTGGGGGCTACCGCCGCTTGTGCCGCACCGCCTGCGTGAAGCCGCCTACGCACCATTCATCGCCATGCTGCGCGCCAACATGCGCCACTGCGGCGCGCTGCGCATCGACCATGTCATGGGCCTGGCGCGCCTGTTCTGGGTTCCCGTTGACCAACCGGCGACCGAGGGCGCCTACGTCAGCTATGCCCTCGAAGATTTGCTGGCCATCGTCGCGCTGGAAAGCCAGCGCAATCGCTGCATGGTCATCGGTGAAGACCTGGGCACCGTCCCGGACGGCTTCAGGCCGCGCCTGGCGGCGGCTGGCGTGCTCTCCTACCGACCCTTCCTTTTCGAACGCAGCGCGGACGGCAACTTCAAGCCACCGGCCGAGTATCCGCGTCAGGCACTGGTCGCCGTCAGCACACACGATCTACCGACCCTGCAGGGCTTCTGGAAGGGCCACGACATCGACACCCGCGCGGCGCTGCAGCTTTTCCCCGAGGAAGCGCAGTTCGACCACATGGTCGTCGACCGCGCCCAGGATCGCGCCCGTTTCCTGATGGCGCTGAAGCACGCCGAACTGCTGCCCGAGGGGGCCAGCGTGCACCCCTTCTCGATCCCCGAGATCACACAGCCGCTGGTGGTCGCCATCCACGCCTTTCTGGCGAGAACGCCCGCGCAACTGCTGGTCGTCCAGCCCGAGGATATTCTCGGCGTCGTCGAGCAGGCCAATCTTCCCGGCAGCCGCGATGACCAGCATCCCAACTGGCGGCGTCGCCTGCCACTGCATCTTGAAGACTGGCCGGAAGACGGTCGCTTCAACGCCGTTGGTGAAGTGCTGATCAACGAGCGTGGCACCGCGGTCGCGCCGCCGAACGAAATGCTGGCGCCGACACGGGTGGCGGTCATCCCGCGCGCGACCTACCGCATGCAGTTCAACCGCGACTTCACCTTTGCCCAGGCCGGCGCGCTGGCGTCGTACCTTGCGGCGCTGGGGGTCAGCCACTGCTACGCTTCGCCGTACCTGCGGGCGCGCCCGGGCAGCACGCACGGTTACGACATCGTCGGCCATTCCGAGCTCAACCCGGAAATCGGTACGCCGCAGGAATTCGAAGACTTCGCCACCGCGCTCAAGGAGAACGGGCTGTCGCAGGTCATCGACGTGGTCCCCAACCACATGGGGATCATGGGGTCGGACAACGCCTGGTGGCTGGACGTCCTGGAGAACGGTCCGGCATCGGCCTGGGGGGCGTTCTTCGACATAGACTGGGATCCCCTCAACCGCGACCTCAAGGGCAAGGTGCTGCTGCCACTGCTTGGCGCGCACTACGGGCAGGTGCTCAACGCCGGCGAACTGCGCCTGGACTACGACGCCGAGCGCGGTGAGTTCAGCATCTTCTACTACCAGCACCGGCTGCCGGTGGACCCGGCGAGCTACCCGCGCATCATCGGCCATCGCCGCGAACGCCTGGCTGCAGCCCTCGGAGAGGGCCACGAACGCTACGGCGAACTGGAAACCCTGCTCACCGCGTTTGGCCACCTGCCTGCGCGGAGCAATACCAAGCCAGTGAAGATGGCCGAGCGGCAACGCGACAAGGAGGTGCATAAACGCCACCTGGGAGCGTTCTCCGAGGAGCACGCCGACATTGCCCACCATATCGCCGACAACCTCGCCGAGTTCAACGGCCGCCCCGGGCACCCGGCCAGCTTCGACCTGCTGCACGAGCTGATCCAGGTGCAGGGCTACCGCCTCGCCTACTGGCGCGTCGCCTGCGACGAGATCAACTATCGACGCTTCTTCGATATCAACGACCTCGCCGCGCTGCGCATGGAAGACCCGGCGGTGTTCGATGCCACCCATCATCTGATTCTCGACCTGGTCGCCCAGGGCAAGGTCGAGGGACTGCGCATCGACCATCCGGACGGAATGTTCGACCCCGGTGAGTATTTCCGCCACCTGCAACAGGCGGCTGGCGGCAGACTGCCGGCGCCGGGCGGGCCGCTGTCGATCTATCTGGTCATCGAGAAGATCCTCGCCGAGCACGAGCGTCTGCCGGACGACTGGCCGATTCACGGCGCCACCGGCTATCGCTTCGCCAACCTGGTCAACAATCTCTTCGTAGACACCGCCTCCGAGCGGCGCATGACGCGCATCTACCGCGATTTCACGGGCGTCGACAGCGACTTCGAGGAACTCGCCTACGACGCCAAGAAGTTGATCATGTACACCGCTCTGGCGAGCGAGTTCAGCGTCCTTGCCAACCGCCTGGCGCGTATCGCCAACGCCAGCCGCGACACCTGCGACTTCACCCTCAATGGCCTGCGCGAGGCGCTCATCGAAGTGGTCGCCTGTTTCCCCGTCTATCGCAGCTACGTTGCCCATGGCGAGCTGTCGGCCGACGATCGCCGCCACATCGCGTGGGCCGTGGCGGTGGCCAAGAAGCGCAGCCCGCTGCTCGATACCGGCATCTACGATTTCATCGAGGGGGTGCTGACCACCGATCTCGCCCGCGGCTGCAGCGCCTCGTACCGCGAGCCGCTGGAGGCCTTCGCCATGAAGTTCCAGCAGGTGTCGTCACCGGTGATGGCCAAGGGCGTCGAGGACACGGCGTTCTACCGCTACCATCGGCTGACCTCGCTCAACGACGTCGGCGGCGAACCGCGCCGCTTCGGGGTATCGGTGGCCGCCTTCCATGCCGCCACACGCGCCCGTGCCGTCCGCTGGCCGCACAACATGCTTGCCACCTCGACGCACGATAGCAAGCGTTCCGAGGACGCGCGCGCGCGGATCAACGTTCTCTCCGAGATTCCGGCCGCCTGGAAGCTGATGCTCAAACGCTGGCGCCGCCTGAATCGAGGCCGCAAACGCCTGGTCGACGGCGGCGAGGCCCCGTCGCGCAACGACGAGTACCTGCTCTACCAGACGCTGATCGGCACCTGGCCGCTGCTGTCACCGAACGACGACGAACTCGCCGACTACCGGACGCGCATCGCCGCTTACATGACCAAGGCCTTGCGCGAGGGCAAGGAGCACAGCAGCTGGGTGCAGGTCAACGACGACTACGAAGCTGCGGTCAGCGACTTTGTGCACGCGCTTCTGGCACCCGGCGAGAAGAACCTCTTCCTGGCCGACTTCGTGCCCATGGTGCACACCATCGCCCACCACGGCCTGATCAACGCGCTGGCCCAGGCGCTGATCAAGGTCACCTCACCGGGCGTGCCGGACATCTACCAGGGCTGCGAGCTATGGCAGTTCAACCTGGTCGACCCGGACAACCGCCGCCCGGTCGACTTCGTGCTGCGCGGCGAGTTGCTGGCCCAGGTGCAAGCGCTGGTCGACGCGCCGCCCGAGCAATGGCGCGAACGCCTGCAGCCGCTGGTCAGCGACATGCGCGACGGGCGCATCAAGCTGTACACGCTGTGGCAGAGTCTGGCACTGCGCGCGCGCTGGCCGGAGGTTCTCGAGCAGGGCGACTACCTGCCTCTGAAAGTGAGCGGCGAGCACGCCGCGCACGTCTGTGCCTACGCACGCCGTCACGGCGCGCGCGCCATTGTCGTCGTCGTGCCGCTGCTGTCGGTACGCCTGCTCGGCGACAAGCAGCTGCTGCCACTGGGCAACGAGGTCTGGGCCGATACGATGCTCGAACTGCCCGACGGGCTGGCCTCCGAGGGCTGGAACAACCTGCTCAGCGGCGAAAGCCATTCGGCAGGCGCGCAGCTGGCCATCGGCGACATCCTGGCCAGCTTCCCGGTCGCGCTGCTGGCTTCGCCGGGCGAGCCCTGAGCAGAGCGGCGGGCGGTGGCAAACTGGCGCCTTGCCACCGCCCGCCGATCACCCGCCGCCGGCGGAGCGCTTCACCAGCGACGGCCGCGTGCGGCGTTGAGAAACTCCTCGAGGATCGGCGAACTGTCGAGCAGGTCCGGGCTTCCCGGCGGATGAAACTCGGGATGCCATTGCAGACCCAGGACGTAGGGTTTGCCTTGCAGGCGTACGGCTTCGACGATGCCGTCACTCTCGCCGCGCGCCTCGACCTTCAAGCCGCGCCCGAGCGTCTTGATCGACTGGTGATGGATAGAGATCACGTTGCCGCCGCTGCTGCCAGGATAGAGCTTGGCCAGACCGGAATCCTTGTCCCAGGCAATGGCGTGGCTGTGACGATCGTAATCGTCATGAACGTGCGTTCCGGCGCCGTCGATCTGCGTCGCTATGTCCTGGTAGAGCGTTCCGCCAAGGGCCACGTTGATCACCTGGGCGCCGCGACAAATGCCGAGAACGGCTTTGCCGGCCTCGATGAATTCGTGCAGCAGTTCCATTTCGTACGCGTCGCGGACCATGTCTCCCGCCCAATCGGGATGCATTGGCTCCTCGCCGTAACTTTGTGGATTGACGTCGGCGCCGCCCTGGAGCAGCAGGCCGTCGAGGTATTCCGGGTAGTCCGAGAGGCGGATACTGCTGCGATTGACGAGACCGTCACCGCTCACCGCCGGGATCATGAACACCATTACGTCGCGCGACATCGCCCAGTGCGCAACCGATTGCTCCAGATAGTGCAGCGACTTCGACAGCAGCGCTGTCGCGCCGGCCTGCGGATGGTAGATGCGCGCGGAAAGACCGATACGTAATGGGCGCCAGCTCATGGGACCTCCTGATTGAAGTGTCAAACTGCCACGCTTTGAGCCTAGCATACCGAGGCTCGATGTCGAGCAGCAAGGCGAGGCGGGCAGCCAAAGACAGGCACTCCGCCTGGCCCTGTGTGCGGCTCCCCGGCCTGCTCGCACTGGCCAGCACAGGTGTTAGACTGCGCAGCTTGGGTACCGCGGGGCGCGTACCCACCATACCGACGGAAGGCCCATGAAAAACCTGAACCCACTCCGCGGCAGGCTCAGCACCTTCAGGTGGCGTACCCGTTTGACCCTGTGGGGGGCAGCAGCGTGTGCCGGCCTGGCGGTGGTCGCTTTCACGCGACTTGCCGACGTCGCGCTGAAGACATTTTTCGACCTCTACAACTACCATCCCGGCTTGCCATTTCCCTGGATGCCGTTTGTCACTGCGCCGGTGGCCGGGATGGCCGCGGTGTGGCTGACGCGGCGCTTCTTCCCGGGAGGACAGGGCAGCGGCATTCCGCAGGTCATCGCCGCAACGCATCTGGCCGCGCGCGGGGAATCGGTCAGCGGCCTGGTTTCGCTGCGCATCGCCTTGGGCAAGATCGTCGTCGGATCGATGGCGCTCCTCGGTGGATTTTCCGCCGGTCGAGAGGGACCGTCGGTACAGGTCGCAGCGTCGATACTGCACTTCGCGCATCGTTTCCTGCCGCACTCGCGGGCAATTTCCCCCGCCGATCTGATTCTCGCCGGTGGCGCCGCGGGAATCGCCGCGGCCTTCAACACGCCGCTCGCCGGCATCGTCTTCGCCGTCGAGGAGCTGGGTAAACGCCTGGAGGCGAAGACCACCGGGATCCTCGTCGGCACGATCATCCTGTCGGGCCTGGTGGCGATCGCCATCGAGGGGAACTACTATCACTTCGGGCGCATGAAAATCGCGCAGTTCAACGAAATCGTCGGCCCGGTGGTCTTTTATGGCATGGCCTGCGGGCTGCTCGGCGGGGTTTTCAGTCGGCTGCTGCTCTGGCCGCAGCAACACCCCAGCTTCGTCCTCTGGCGCTGGCGCACCGCGCGTCCGGTGCTTTTTGCCGGCGGCTGCGGGCTGGTCATTGCGCTGATCGGCTGGCTTGGCGGCGGCCTGTCGTTCGGAAGTGGCTACTCGGTGACCTCGTCGCTGATTTCCAGCGACGCCTTGTCGGCGCCCTGGCACGCTCCCGTCACCCGCTTCGTGGCGACCGTGGTCACCTACTTCTCCGGCATTCCCGGCGGCATCTTCGCCCCCTGCCTGGCGGTCGGCGCAGCTCTTGGTGCGAGTACCAGCGGTATCCTCGGCTTTGGCGCGGACGCGGTACCGATCACCGCGCTGTGCATGGCGGCCTTTCTGGCCGCAGTTACGCAATCGCCGATAACCGCGGCGATCATCGTCATGGAAATGATCGATGGCCACGAGATGGTGATCAGCCTGATGGCCGTCACCCTGATCGCCAAGGCCGTCAGCGGACGGGTCAGCCCGGAGCTCTATCAGCAGCTGGCTCTGGGCTTCGTGGCCCAGCAGCGCGCGCAAACGGCAGCGGCGAAGGCGCGCGAAGAAGAGCAGACGGCAGCGCTCCAGACGCCGCCAGAGACGGACCCGCAAACAGCCCCCGCGGGCCCAGAGGAGACGAAGAGCAAGTGATTGCCCGGATAATTTGCCCCCCGACGCCGGCTCTTGCCGCCCATGCGCCACCGGCGCGCCAACCCGCTGTCGCCAGCCCGGGAGCGTCCAGGAGCCTGGTCGCGTTCGCTTTCCGCTCGCTTCTTGGCCGGCGTTGCGGCAGCGTTCTGGCCATTGCCTTTTCCCTGTCCGGATGCGGCGCCCTGCCGTGGCAGTCGCAAGAAGAAAGCAAAGCGCAGAGTCCCGCCCCGCCGGCCATGACGGCGCAGGAAAAGACTGCTGCAACACTCGAGCAAAAGGTGATCGCCGCCGCCAACCAGGTGGAAAACAACATCTACTTCTCGCTCGGCGGGGTGACGGTGAGCAGCCGCGAAAGAGCGAAGCTGCAGCAGCATGCCGCCTACCTGAAGGAAAACCCGGAGACGTCGGTGACCTTGATCGGCTTCACCGACGACCTCGGCAGTCGCAACTACAACGTCGCCATCGCCGAACAGCGGGTGGCGGCGGTGAGGAAGCTGCTGCGCGCTTACCGGGTCCCCGGCGGCCAGATTCGTCGCTACAGCGTCGGCAGCGAGAAAACGCCGAAGACCTGCAAGACGGAAGAGTGCAGACGGAAGATGCGCCGGGTCGAATTGCGCTATGCGGAGTGAGCACGACGCGAGTCCGGCAAGCCGCCAGGCTTGACCTCCTTGAACACCGTCGCCTGGCAAGCCGGCGATGACCTGGGAAAACGCTTCGCCGTCTCCGGCGACAGATCGCGGGATACGCATCGCCTTGATCTTCGCCCTCGCTGCCGAACGCCTGTCGGTCTACTACGAGCACGATCAATGGCTGAAGGAAGGCCAGGGCGCAAGCCTCGCCGCGGACTGGCTGGCGCGCTCGAAACGCCGCCTGCCGCTCGACGAGCGACGGCAGCTGTCTGCCTTGAGCGAGCAACTGGCCCGGCAGATCGCCGACACGCTGTCGCGCGAAGCTGCACTGCACACCGCACATGAAATGATGGAAGCGCTCGACCCCAACTACGAGTCAGAGATCGGGCGCGCACTGATGGTGGAGTGCGAACGGCTACTGGATGGCGCCGTCGCCGAGCAGGCTGCGAAGGGCAGTTGAGGCTGGCCCCGGATCCGTAAGCTCGGCAGTGTATTCCTGCGCGCTATCGCGATACTCGTGCTTTCCAGTCCAGGACGCTTGGATTACCCTTGCAAGACGCAATTCCGGCGGCAACCCACTGCGCTACGCCCAGTCAATCGGCGATCACGCCGCCGCCAGGCGCGAGCCATTGTCGTCGCATGACTATCAGGAGGTCTGACATGAAAGCTATTTTTGCGTTGCTGGCGTTTTCTTTTTCAAGCGTCGCATCTGCCGCGTGCTACATCATCTATTCGCCGTCGAATGAGGTGGTCTGGCAGGGGGACAGCCCACCCGTGGCAATGAATACCCTGGCGATCGACAACGAAGTGCAGAAGAAGGTGCGCAAAGGGCACATGGTGATCCTGATCGATTCCAAGGCACCTTGTCCGGCGATAGATTTCACGACGCCGAGAAAAACGATGCGGCAAAAGGCTGAAGAGATGAAGAACAGCTGAGCCAGCGTACCCGGGCGGCGCGCGCGACTGGCTGTTGCCGGACCGGGCCAGGCGGCGAAAGAAGAAGGGCGCAGGCCGGCGTGTTACCCATGCACGGACTGCGCCCTTCCTGCCGTCGGCGGCGAGACTTAGTCGCTCTTGGCCTTTTCGATCATTGCCGCCTCGAGCTTCTTGATATCCTCGGGCGACAACTGCGGACGGTCGATCTTGACGGTCAGCTTGTTGAGCTTGGCGGTCAGCGGGAATGGCGGCTTGTAGTCGGCATCGTTCACGCCGGTGAGCGTGTCCGAACCGATGTCGAAGCTCTCGTCCCACTGCAGGATCATCGGCAGCGTTTTTGGCATGGTCTTGGTGGCCACCGCCTTGCCATCGACCTTGAGCGTTCCGGTACCGGGCTTGCCCAGGCCACTCAGGTTGTTGAACGCCAGCGTGCCGAGACCCAGGCCGTCGTACTTGAAGTCGAACTCGACGGTGTGCCGACCCGGTGTGAGAGCCTCGGCCGCTTCCCACTTGATGCGTTCGAGATCGACCAGGTTCCACAGAAACACGGGTTTACCCTTGAGCAGGTAGAAGCCGTAGCCGGCAAAGCGCCCGCCCGAAGTCAGGATCATGCCTTCGGCACCGCCTTGCGGCACGTCGATGTCGGCGCTGATGGTGTACGACGCGTTGAGCAGGAACGGCGAATCGCCCTGCGGCAGGCCGACCATCGGCCGCGTATAGACAAACTCGCTGCGCCCGGCGGTGATGTTCGGACGCGGCGCGACGACACGCGCCGCAACCGACGCATCGAGCGGCAACACCTGGTACTTCTTCGCTTCGGCAAGGAATTTCTCGCGCATCTCCTTGACCTTCTGCGGGTGCTGCGCCGCGATATCGTCGAACTGGCTGAAGTCCTTGTTCAGGTTGTAGAGCTGGAACACCTGGTTGTTCAACGGATCGGGGTTGGCCGCGCCGAACGCCTGCCACGGTGCGCGATTGACCTTCGTGCTGAGCAGCCAGCCGTCTTCGTACAGCGCCCACTGGCCCATCATCTCGAAGTATTGCGTCTTGTGCCGCGATGCCATCTTGGCGTTGGCCGCGTCGAAGGTATAGGCGAAGCTCGTCCCTTCGATCGGCGCCTGCCTTATCCCGTCGACCATCTCGGGTGCCTTGATGCCGGCGGCTTCGAGGATCGTCGGTACGACGTCGATGACGTGAATGAACTGCTCGCGCAGGCCGCCCTTGTCCTTGATCCGTGCCGGCCACGAGACGACCATGTTCTGGTTGATGCCGCCGAGCCGGGAGGCGTTCTGCTTGAACCAGTCAAAGGGTGTGTCGAAAGCCCACGACCAGCCCGCCGACATGTGGTTGTAGGTCAGCTCGGTGCCCCAGACGTCGTAGAACTTCATCTGCACATCGACCGGCAGCTCATTGAGACCGTTGAAGAAAGCGACCTCGTTGGGCGTGCCGAGCGGACCACCCTCGGCACTGGTGCCGTTGTCGCCGTTGATGTAGATGATCAGCGTGTTGTCAAGCTTGCCCAGATCCTCGAAGGACTTGATCACGCGGCCGATCTCGTGGTCGTTGTAGGCGGCGTAGGCGGCGAAGATCTCGACCTGGCGGACGAACAGCTTCTTCTCCTCGGCGCTGAGCTGGTCCCACGGCTTCAGTACTTCGTTGGGCCAGGGCGTCAGCCTGGCGTCCTTGGGCACCACGCCGAGCTTCTTCTGGTTTTCAAAGATCGTCTCGCGCAGCTTGTTGTAGCCGTCATCGAAGAGGTGCATCGCCCTGATCTTCTCCACCCACTCCTTGGTCGGGTGGTGCGGCGCGTGCGTGGCGCCGGGCGCGTACTTGATGAAGATCGGCTTCGAGGGGTCGGTCTGATGGATGCGCGTCATGTAGTCGATGGCGTCATCCGCCATGCCGGTGATCAGATTCCAGCCCGGCTTGCCGTCGAAAGGATAGATCTGCGTCGTGTTGCGGAACAGGTTCGGCTGCCACTGATTGGCGTCGCCGCCGACGAAGCCGTAGAAGTACTCGAAGCCCATGCCGGTCGGCCACTGATCGAAGGGCCCGACCTGGCTGGCGGCAAAGGCCGGCGTGTTGTGGTTCTTGCCGAACCACGACGTGGAGTAGCCGTTGTCGAGCAGGATCCGCCCGATCGTCGCCTTGTCCTTGCCGATGATGCTGTTGTAACCCGGGAAACCCGTGGACTGCTCGGAGATCACGCCGAAACCGGCCGAGTGGTGGTTGCGCCCGGTGATCAGCGCGGCGCGTGTCGGCGAGCAAAGCGCGGTCGAGAAGATGCGGTTGTAGCGCAGGCCCTCGCTGGCGAGGCGGTCCATCGTCGGCGTCGGGATAACGCCGCCGAAGGTGCTCGGAACGCCGAAGCCGGCGTCGTCGGTGATGATCAGCAAGACGTTGGGCGCGCCCTTCGGGGGCACAATCCGCGGCGCCCACCAGGCTTTCGACTGCAGGGCATCGTTCTTGATCACACCGCCAAACTTCGGGTCGGGTGCCGGCAACTGCTTGCCGCTGATGCTGGTGGTGGCGCCGGGCGAACCCAGGGTGCCGGTGACCTGCTGCGCGGCCGCCGGGGCGGAGACCAACAGGGCAGAGACGAACAGGCAAAGTACATTGCTCAGGCAGCGAATCTTGCGCATGGTTTTCTCCTGCGTAACGGGACAGTCGGCAATATAACAAGACTGACGGCCATGTGTCTTGCATTCCGGATATTCCGGCCGGCACTGCTCGTCGAAAAAAACGGCCCCCGCCGGGCTGCGCCCCAGGCGAACGTCGAGCGGCGGCTGCGGTCAGTCAAGCGGACTGCTAGTATGCAAAGGCTGATCCACGCCGCATACCGATACCAACCTCGCCAACCGACGGAAGCCCCATGCGAAGCGCCACCGATCTGCACCTTCTCCTTGCCGGCCTGGCCCTGCTCTGCGCGGTGGCCCAGGCCGCCGAGCCGCCGCCAGCCGGGGTGATCGTCGCCCCGGTACGCCAGGTCCAGTTCGCCGACACCATCGAGGCGCTGGGCACGGTCGCCGCCGTGGAATCCGTCGCCTTGACGGCGACGGTCACGGAAACCGTCGGCGCCATTCACTTCGACGACGGTGATCGGGTCGAGAAGGGCCAGCTACTCGCCGAGTTGAGCAGCCGCGAAGAACACGCCCAGCTCGACGAGGCGCGCGCCACGGTCAGCGAGGCGCTGCGCCAGTATCAGCGCTTCCAGTCACTGGCGGCCAGGGGCACGGCGGCCAGGTCGCTGCTCGACGAGCGCCAGCGCGACTGGGAAACGGCGCGCGCCCGACTCGTGGCCATCGAATCGCGACTCGCCGACCGGCTGATCAAGGCGCCGTTCGCCGGTGTCGTCGGCCTGCGCGACCTGAGCGTCGGCGCGCTGGTCGAGCCCGGCGACCTGATCACGACCCTCGACGACGACAGTAGCGTCAAGCTCGAGCTGCCGGTTTCCGCCACTTACCTCCAGGTGCTCCGCCCCGGGCTGGAGGTGCTTGCCAGCAGCCGGGCGTTTCCCGGGCGCAGCTTCAGCGGCACGGTGAAGGCGGTGAACAGTCGTATCGATCCGGTCACCCGTTCCATCCGCGTGCGCGCCACGCTGCCCAACCCCGAGCATCTGCTCAGACCCGGCATGCTGATGCAGGTCGTCGTGCAGCAGGAGCCACGCACGACGCTGGTCATCCCGGAGGAGTCGCTCGTGCCACTCGCTGAGCGGCAGTTCGTCTTTGTCGTCGGCGCGGACAGCAGGGTCGACAAACGCGAAGTGCAGATTGGCGGGCGTCGTCCCGGCCTGGTCGAGGTGGACAAGGGTCTCGCGGCCAACGAGCAGGTGGTCACCCACGGTCACCTGCAGTTGCGTCCAGGCCAGGCGGTCAAGGTTCTGGCCATCGATGATGGCAGCCGCAGCCTTCCCGAATTGCTGCGCGCGCTGCCCGGCGGCGTCGGCAGCCCATGATCCTCTCCGATGTGTCGGTCACCCGGCCGGTTTTCGCCTCGGTGATGTCCCTGCTGCTCATCGCCTTCGGCCTGCTCTCGTTCGACCGCCTGCCGCTGCGCGAATACCCGGACATCGATCCGCCGATCGTCACCGTCGATACCGGCTACCCGGGGGCCGCGGCCAACGTCGTCGAAAACCGCGTCACCAAGTTGATCGAGGAGCGCATTTCGGGAATCGAGGGAATCCGCTTCATTGCTTCGAGCAGCGAGGATGGGCGCTCGCGCATCACGCTGGAATTCGCCGTCGGTCGCGATATCGACGCCGCCGCCAACGACATCCGCGATCGCGTCTCGGCGATCGTCGACGACCTGCCCGACGAGGCCGAACCGCCGGACATCCAGAAGCAGGACAGCAACGAAGACGTGATCATGTGGCTCAACCTGGCCGGCGACGGGATGAACATCCCGCAGCTGACCGACTACGCCAGGCGCTACCTGATGGACCGCTTTTCGGTCCTCGACGGCGTCGCCCGGGTGCGCGTCGGCGGTGGCCAGGAGTACGCGATGCGCATCTGGCTCGACCGGCGCGATCTGGCGGCGCGCAAGCTCACCGTCGCCGACGTCGAGGCCGCGCTGCGTGCCGAGAACCTGGAGCTGCCGGCGGGCAGCATCGACTCCGAGAATCGTCAGTTTACGGTGCGCACGCAGCGCACTTTCCTGACCGCGCAGGACTTTGCCCAGCTGGTGCTGGCCCGCGGTGACGACGGTTACCTGGTCCGCCTCGCCGACGTCGCGCGCGTCGTCCGCGGCACCACCGAAGACCGCCTGTTCTTCCGCGGCAACGGCGTGCCGATGGTCGGCATCGGCATCACCAAGCAGTCGACGGCCAATACCCTGGCCGTGGCCAAGGCGGCGAAGGCGGAAATGGTGCGCATCAACAGCAGCCTGCCACCGGGAATGACGATCAAGCAGAGCTACGACAGCTCGGTCTTCGTCGAAGGCGCCATCCACGAGGTCTACAAGACGCTGTTCATCGCCATCGCCATGGTCGTCGGCGTGATCCTGCTCTTCCTCGGCAGCCTGCGCGCCATGCTGGTGCCGGCGGTGACCGTCCCGGTCTCGCTGGTGGCGACTTTCATGGTCCTGCTGGCGCTCGATTTCTCGCTCAACATTCTCACCCTGCTGGCGCTGGTGCTGGCCATCGGCCTGGTCGTCGACGACGCCATCGTGGTCATCGAGAACATTCACCGGCGCATGCAGGAATACGGTGAAACACGCCTGGTGGCCGCCTACCGCGGCACCCGCCAGGTCGGTTTCGCGGTCATCGCCACCACGGTGGTGCTGGTGGCGGTGTTCGTGCCGATTGCCTTCCTGCAGGGCAACATCGGCCGCCTGTTCGCCGAGTTTTCGCTGACCATGGCCGCGGCGGTCTGTTTCTCGAGCTTCGTTGCGCTGTCGCTGTCGCCGATGCTGGCCTCGAAGATCCTGCCGCAGGACGCCGGCCACTCGCGGCTGTCAGGGGTCGTCGATCGCTTGTTCGGCAAGGTGCGCCACGGCTATCACACCCTGCTGCAGGGCGCTCTCGGACACAGCTGGGTCATCGGTCTGCTCTTTGTCGCCCTGCTCGGCAGCTCGGTGTGGCTCTACCGCAACATCCCCGACGAGTACGCGCCGCGTGAAGACCGTGGCGTTTTCTACGTGATGGTCAGCGGTCCGGAAGGAAGCTCGTATCCGTACATCGCCGCGTACATGACCGAGATCGAACAGCGCCTGATGCCGTTGGTGGAAAACGGCGAGATTTCGCGCATGCTCGTGCGTGCGCCGCGCGCCTTCGGCAATTTCGAGATCTTCAATACCGGCATCGTCATCAACGTGCTCAGCGACTGGGCGCAGCGACGCTCGGCGTGGGAGATCATGGAAGACGTCCGCCTGCGTCTCCAGGACTTGCCCGGGGTGCGCGCTTTTCCGGTGATGCGCCAGGGCTTCGGGTCGCGTATCCAGAAGCCGGTGCAGTTCGTCATCGGCGGCGGCACCTATGAACAGCTCGCGCAGTGGCGCGACACCCTGGTCGACAAGATCAACGCCAACAATCCCGGCCTGGTCGGGCTGGACTGGGACTACAAGGAAACCAAGCCGCAATTGCGCGTGGTGATCGACTACGACCGCGCTGCCGAACTCGGCGTCAGCGTCGGCAGCATCGGGCGCACGCTGGAAACCGTTCTCGGCTCGCGGAAGGTGACCACCTATATCGACGCCGGCGAAGAGTACGACGTGATCCTGAAAGGCGAGCGCAGCACGCAGCGTACGCCGGCCAGCCTGGAGAACATCCACGTCCGCTCGGCGCGCACGCAGGCCCTGATACCGCTCGCCAATCTGGTGCGGCTCGAGGAATTTGCCGATTCGATACAGCTCAACCGCTACAACCGGGTGCGCGCGATCACCCTGGAGGCCAACCTCGCCGATGGCGTGGCGCTGGGCGACGCCCTGCGCAGCCTCGAACAACTGACCAGGGAAAGCCTGCCCAGCGAGGTGATCATCGACTACAAGGGCCAGTCGGAGGACTTCAAGTCGACCGGCGGCGCGATCGTGTTCGCCTTCGTGCTCGGCGTCATCGTCGTCTTCCTGGTCCTCGCCGCGCAGTTCGAGAGCTGGGTACATCCCTTCGTGATCATGCTCACCGTGCCGCTGGCGATGGCCGGGGCACTCTTCGGGCTGTATGTCTCCGGCCAGACGCTCAACCTCTACAGTCAGATCGGCCTGATCATGCTCGTCGGACTCGCTGCCAAGAACGGCATCCTGATCGTCGAATTCGCCAACCAGCTGCGCGACGCCGGCAGGCCGTTTCGCGAAGCGCTCGTCGAAGCCTCCGAAATCCGCCTGCGACCGATCATCATGACCGGCGTGACGACCGCCGCCGGCGCCATCCCGCTCTTGTTTTCTTCCGGCGCCGGCACCGAAACGCGCACGGTAATCGGCACCGTCGTCCTCTGCGGCATCCTCTCGGCGACCCTGTTCACCCTCTTCGTCGTCCCCGTCGCCTACGACCTGCTGGCCAGGCACACCGGCTCGCCAGGGCGCGTCCACCGGCAACTGGAAAAGGAACTGGCGGCGAGCGATGAGCAGGCGTGCGCAGTGGCGAACCCGGATACGAAGTCAGGAAAAGAGATTTCAGGAAGCACGGGATAGACGCACGCTTCCGCGCAGTTTCGTGCGGGCGTCGGCCACCCCTGTTGTTGTCGCTGCTCGTGCCGCCGATCCTGTTCACTGTCGGGTGCAGCCTGGCGAGTACGCCAGCCTTTCGGGCGCAGGTGTCGTGCCAGACCGATGCACTGAGAGGCCCTGCCGGGCGCAAGCTGCCGTCCAAGCGGGTGGAACTCGGCTCACATGGAAGGCGGGATACGGCCGAGTGGTGTCGCTTCCCGGGGGCCAACCCGGATGCCAAGCTGTCAATGGCCAAAACCTTTTTTGTGACATGGCTTTCCCGCGCTCGCTGGTCTAGATTTAATAGCGTTTGCAGACAGCTTCAGGGGGAGGATTCATCATGTTCAAACTGTTCGCCTTTTTGTTGGGCATCGTGCTTGCGATGCCCGCATTCGCCGACGAATGCGTCAAGTGTCATCAGAAAATATCACCCGGCGTGGTCAAGGACTGGGAAGCCAGCAAGCACTCCATCGTCAAGAAAGGTCGGGCGACCTGCGCCACCTGTCACGGCAGGGACCACAAGGACATGGAAGACGCCAAGCTAGCCAAAATGCCGACAGCGGCCACTTGCGGTTCTTGCCACGACGAGCAGGAAAACCAGTTCCTGAAAGGCAAGCATGCGCTGGCCTGGACCGTCATGAAGGCCATGCCGACAACGCACATGCTGCCCATGCAACTTGCCGCCGGCATGAAGGGCTGCGGCGGTTGCCACAAGCTGGGCAGCAAGTCGGAGGACGAGGTTAAAGCGCTCAGGTCCCAAGGTATCGAGCACGGCAACGCTTCCTGTGACGCCTGCCATACCCGTCACACCTTCAGCAAGAAGGAAGCGCAAGCACCGCAGGCCTGCCAGACTTGCCACATGGGCTTCGATCACCCGCAGTGGGAGATGTATTCCTCGTCAAAGCACGGGGTACGCGCGTTGCTGAAACAAATCGGGATTCTGCCTGAAACTGCAGCCGCGCCGACCTGCCAGACCTGTCACATGCAGGACGGCAACCACGAGGTGAGGACGGCCTGGGGTTTCCTCGCCGTACGCCTGCCGCTGCCCGAGGACCCGATCTGGAGGGCCGATCAGATCACCATCCTGCAGGCCCTGGGTGTCCTTGATCCGCAGGGCAATCCGACCGCCCGCCTTGAGGCCGTCAAAGCCGCCGACGTCGCTCGCCTCGATCAGGCCAGCTTCGACGAGGAGCGCAAGAAGATGATCAAGACCTGTACCCAGTGTCACTCGGAGAACTTCGCCAGCGGAGAGATGGAGAAAGGTGACCAAATCATTCGCCAGGCGGACCACCAACTGGCCGAGGCAATCCGCATCATTGCCGGCTTGTACAAGGATGGCGTTCTGACCAAACCCGCCAGCTACACCTATGAATTCCCGGACCTACTGGCTTTCCACGATGCGCCGACGCCGATCGAGCACAAGCTGTTCGTAATGCATCTGAAGCATCGCATGCGTGCCTTCCAGGGCGCTTTCCACTCCAACCCCGACTACGCGCTGTGGTACGGCTGGAGTGCAATGCTGCTGGATCTGGTCGAGATCAAGAGTACCGCCGAGGATCTGCGGGACAAGCATGCCCGCAAGAGCAGCGTCGCAAAACGATAGACGCGACGTGAGGCATTGAGACGGGCCGGGATTTCTCGGCCCTTTTCCTGACGAGAATTCGAGATTCCCAACTCCGGCTGCTGGAAACCGAGCGGCAAGTCGACCCCACATACCCGACTGCCATTGAGTAGAAACCTGAACGGATCTTCTGGGTCGGTCGCTGCCCTTGGGGAATCCTCAGAGATGGTCAATGATGCAGAAGTCATGCCGAACAACAGAAACCGGCCAGAAGGAGTCACAGCCTCAACGAAAAATTAGCGGGCTCGAACGGCCGCTTACTGATCGGGAAGCTGTCGCTCGTCCCTACCGACCTGTGGCCTGCTCCTCGGCCATAGCGGACGCCCAACAAGGTAGGCGTTAGTCATTTCTTCTTGCGGCCCACAAGACGTTTCGTCTACGATGCTGACGAAATGCCGGGGGCAACACGAATCAATCGCGGTAGCGAACCATCGGTTCTCGGTGAGTCCCGCCATCACCACGACAAGCTGATGATCAGCTTTGTCCAAGCCCTACATAGACATAGGCTAACGCCTTCGAATCCTGCTCGACGGAGCCCCGAAGGAAGCAAAGCAAAGCTGTATCACCCGACGCCTGACAGGTTCTGAGTCGGATCGTCGCCAACAGAAGCAACATAAAAGAGGAGAAATGAAGCTTGTCTCGATAGTCCACTTTAGATTACTGACACTTTTCGCCGTATTGACCCTGGGCGCCGGATCAGCCTTCGCCGCGGCCGCCGCGACAGCGACCGCCGGTGCGACCGCCGCTGCCAAGCCCAACATCCTGTTCATCATGGGCGACGACATTGGCTGGATGCAGCCGAGCATCTATCATCAGGGCCTGATGGTCGGCGAAACGCCGAACATCGATCGCATCGGCAAGGAAGGTGCGAGATTTATGACCTATTACGCCGAACAGAGTTGTACGGCGGGGCGCAACGCCTTCTTCACCGGCATGCATCCGCTGCGCACGGGCATGATCCCGCCGCAACTGCCGGGTAGCCCGTCCTGGTTGCGTCCGGGCACGCCAGCGCTGGCCAAGTTCCTGCTCGACCTCGGTTACAACACTGGCGAGTTCGGCAAGAATCACCTCGGCGACCATTTCGAGGCGCTGCCGACTTCGCACGGCTTTCAGGAATACTGGGGTTACCTGTATCACCTCGACGCCATGCAGGGCGTGAGCTTCGTCGATATCAACAAGACGCCGCTGGTGCAGGGCATTGCGCCGCCGTGCAAGAACACGCCGATCACCGGCTTGCCCGAGGTTCCCGGCGCTCTGGATCCGAAAACGTCGACCTGCCTGACGCCACCGCGCCCGGTCATCTGGTGCAAGTCCAGCGACGGCACGCAGAAGAACACGACGTGCAAGGATGAAGGTCCGCTGACGCTCGATCGATCGCGGACCGTCGACGAGGAAATCTCGGCCAAGGTCATCGACTTCATGGACCGCAACGATCCGAAAAAGACCGGCAAGCCGTTCTTCGTCTGGTACAACCCGGCGCGCATGCACGTCACGACCATGCTGTCGCCGAAGTACGAGGCGATGGTCGGTGAACCCGGCGGCAAGGACTGGGGGACCAACGAAGCCGGCATGAAGCAGATGGACGACAACATCGGCGCCGTCATGAAGAAGCTGGAGGACATGGGCCAGCTCGACAACACCATCGTCGTGTTCACCACCGACAACGGCGCCGAGACCATCACCTTTCCGGACGGTGGCAACACCCCCTTCAAAGGCGGCAAGCTGACCACCTGGGAAGGCGGCATGCGCGCACCGATGCTCATGCGCTGGCCGGGCGTCATCAAGCGGGGAACGGTCAAGGACGACATCTTCGCCTCGCTCGACTGGGTGCCGACGCTGGTTAACATCGCTGGCGGGGTCAAGGGCAACGCACTCAACGAGCAGATCATGGCCGGCAAGTACCCCGGCATCGTCAAGACCAAGCTCGACGGCGTTGACCAGACCGATTACCTGACCGGCAAGTCGGAGAAATCGGCGCGTGAGGTGTTTTTCTACTACACCGGTTCGCAACCGTCGGCGGTGCGCTACAAGAACTGGAAGATGTATTACACGATCGTTCCGGATACCGCGACCGGCGGGCTGTTCGGGGCCGTCAGTTTTCACTGGACGCAGCTCCTCAACCTCAAGCGTGACCCCTTCGAGACGACGGTCGGCGCCGACGCGAAGTCCTTGCTGGGTTACGGCGGTGCGCTTGGCTCTCCGGGCAACGCCTATATCTACAACTGGAACATGTTGCCGATCGGCCAGTTGCTGTGGGAGAAGGAGCTGTTCTCGTACAAGGAGTTTCCGCCGATGCAGGCACCGGAGACCTATAACCTGGATGGCATCCTCAAGGCCATGCAGCAAGCTGGCCGCCACGGCCACGATTGAGTCGGCACGCTGACGGCTCGTGACATGCCCCTGCGGGCGCCTGTAATCGGGCGCCCGTTTTCATGATTTCCCGGGAGAAAACCCGTGCCGAGATTCATCGACTCCTTTTCGACCTTCGCCCGTTCGCTGGCATTGGCGGCGCTGCTCGCTCTCGCCGTGCCCGCCCAGGCGCAAACAGACCCGTTGCCGTCCTGGAACGACGGTGCCGCCAAGCAGGCGATCATTGGCTTCGTGACAGAAACCACGACGCCAGGCAGTCTGCAGTTCGTTCCGCCGGCCGAGCGCATCGCCACCTTCGACCAGGACGGCACGCTGTGGGTCGAGCACCCGATGTACTCGCAGGTGATGTACATCCTCGAACGTGTGCCAGCGCTGGTCAAGGCGAAGCCTGAACTGGCCAAGGTCGCGCCCTACTCGACGGTCCTGGAGATACTCAGGGGCGATCGTGCGGCCATCGCCAAACTGACGCTGCCCGACCTCGAGAAGCTCGCCGCCGCCACGCTGACCGGCATGCCCGTCGATACTTTCAATGCCGAAGTCAAGAAGTGGCTCGCCGAAGCGAAGGATCCACGCTGGAAGAAACCGTATACCGAACTCACCTACCTGCCGATGCAGGAAGTGCTCAACTACCTTCGTGACAACGGCTACAAAACCTGGATCGTCACCGGCGGCGGGCAGGACTTCGTGCGCCAGTACTCCGAGCAGGTTTACGGCATTCCACGGGAGCAGGTAGTCGGCACCGCCAGCGGCACCAAATACGGCTACGCGAAGGACGGCAAACCCTTCCTGACCAAGGAAGCCAAGCTGCTGCTCAACGACAACAACGCTGGCAAGCCCGAAGGCATCCACCTGATGGTCGGCCGCCGGCCTGTGCTGGCGGTAGGCAACTCGACGGGCGACCGGCAGATGCTCGAATACACCAAGGCGGGCGACGGCGCGCGGCTATCGATGATTGTTCTGCACGACGATGCGACGCGGGAGTACGCCTACGGCCCGGCGCAGGGACTGCCGGCGACCAAGATCGGAGCCTTTACCCAGGCGCTATACGATCAGGCGACCAAGCAACGCTGGACGGTAATCAGCATGAAGAACGACTGGAAGCGGATTTTTGCGTGGGAGCCTTAGACAAACGGTGAGGGCGTGGCGCCTATCGCCCTATCGTGGGCGCTCCCTGGTGTAGTGTTGCCTTCTTGACGAGACTTTTAAGAAAGCTCTCGAAGGCAGCGGGTAATCCGGCGCCCCTCCCGCACCCACCGTCATTGCGAGGAGGTGCAGCCGACGCGGCAATCCGGTGCCTTTCTCTCACGGCCTTTCCGCCGCATCGCCAATGCGCAGCGCCAAATCTCTGGATTGCCACGTCGGCTGCGCCTCCTCGCAATGACGCGTCGGCTGATGTCGTGCTGCGGCATCCTTGACGAGGCTGTCAGCAGGGCAGACCTGCAAAACAGCGCACGGGCGGAAGCGAAGACCCACGCCGTGGCGACGAACAACGCGCCATCACCAGACGCCGGCCGCCTTCGGCTAAGATGCCGGCTTCGCAACGCAACGAGAAAGCCGGCAATGAGCAAACTCTTCAGCCCACTCGCGCTGGGCCCGATCACGGTCCCGAATCGTATCTTCATGGCGCCGCTGACGCGCTGCCGTGCGGACGCCGAGCATGTCCCGACCGCGCTGATGGCGCAGTACTATGCGCAACGCGCGAGCGGCGGACTGGTCATCGCCGAAGCGACGATGGCCATGGCCGGCAACTCGGCGTTCTGGAGGGAGCCCGGCATCCACTCGCCGGAACAGGTCGACGGATGGAAGCTCACCACCGACGCCGTACACGCCGCCGGCGGCAGGATCTTTCTCCAGATCTGGCATGGCGGGCGCGCCTGCCATCCGCTGCTCAATGATGGCCTCCAGCCGGTCGCCCCGAGCGCGATTGCCATCACCGGCGACGAGGTACAGACGCCGGAGGGCAAGAAGCCTTACTTATTGCCGCGCGAACTGCGCGACGACGAGCTGCCGGCCATCGTCGCCGGTTTCCGGGCGGCGGCCCGGAACGCCCGGGCCGCGGGCTTCGATGGCGTCGAAGTGCACGGCGCCAACGGCTACCTGCTCGACGAATTCCTGCGCGACGGGGCGAACAGACGCGTCGGTCCCTACGGTGGCTCGTTCGAGAATCGCGCGCGGCTGCTGCTCGAGGTCATCGCCGCGGTCAGCGAGGTCTGGGGCAGTGATCGCGTCGGCCTGCGCATATCGCCGCTGAACAGCTACAACAGCATGATCGACAGCGATCCGATCGCTCTTGCCAGCTGGCTTGCCGGGCGACTCAACGACTTCAACCTGGCCTATCTGCACCTGATGCGCAGCGACTTCTTCCAGAAGCAGAGCGGCGACGTGGTGACCCCGGTGCGGACGAAGTACAGGGGTGTCCTGATCGGCAATATGGGCTACACGCCCGACGAGGCGGAGAAAGCCGTTGCTGCCGGCAAGGTCGACGCCGTCGCCTTCGGCACAAGCTTCCTGGCCAACCCCGACCTGCCGCAGCGGATCAGGATCGGCGCCGCACTGAACAAGCCCGACCCGGCGACCTTCTATTCGCCGGGCGCAAAAGGCTATACCGACTACCCGAGCCTGAACGCCTGAGCGGCGGCTTGCGCGAACGTCGCCTGGCAGATGCCCGGCTTGCCGAGCGCGGCGTTCTTCAGGCGCCGTTGCCGACTTTTCGAAGATGAGTATCGCCATGCCCAAACCGCTCACTATTGCCGAACCCGAGCCGCCGACCGACGCGCCGGCCGCACCATTCGCCCTCTGGGCACTCGCCTTCCGGCCGTTCTATCTGCTCGCCAGCGTCTTCGCCGCGCTGTCGATTCCCCTGTGGGTGGCTCAGTACGCGGGCTATCTGCCGGCGGCTCTTGCGCACAGCCCGGCCTGGCATGGTCACGAGATGCTCTTCGGGTACACGCTGGCGGTGGTTGCCGGCTTCCTGTTTACGGCGGGTCGCAACTGGACCGGGCAGCCCACGCCGACCGGCCACGCCCTGCTCGCTTTCGCCCTGCTCTGGGTCGCCGGGCGGGTCCTGATGCTGACGCCTTACGCGCTTGCCGCGGCGGTGGTCAACGCCGCTTTCCCGGTGGCCGTGGCCATCGCGCTGGCCGTCCCGCTGTGGAAGAGCCGCAACCGGCGCAATTACTTCTTCGTTCCCCTGCTGCTGCTGCTCGGCGCGGCAGTGCTGGCGCTGCACCTTTCCTGGCTTGGCATGCTGGCCTGGCCAGAACGCGCCAGTCTGCTGGCCGGGCTCGACGTCGTCCTGTTCATCATCGCGGTGATGGGTGGGCGAGTGATCCCGATGTTCACCAACAACGGCATCCCCGGCACGCACGCGAGCCGCCATCCGCTTGTCGAAAGACTCGCCCTGGGAAGCGTTCTGCTCTTGCTGGCGGCGGACGTTGTGCAGGCGCCAGCGGCAGTGATCGCGGGCATCGCCCTGGTCGCCGCGCTGGCGCACGCCGCCCGGCTCTATCGCTGGCAACCGTGGCGGACGCTGCGCACGCCGCTGGTGTGGGTGCTGCACGCGGCCTACGCCTGGATCGTCGTCTACCTCGTACTGCGCGCCTCGGCGGCGTTCGGCCTGGTCGCCGAGGCCCTCGCGCTGCACGCACTGACCATCGGTGCCATCGGCGGCATGACGCTCGGCATGATGACGCGCACCGCTCGCGGCCATACCGGCCGGCCGCTCGTCGCCGACCGCTACGAGGTCGCGGCTTACGTGCTGGTCCTGTGCGCCGCGCTGATCCGCGTCTTCGGCGGAATGATCGTTCCCGACGCCTATCTGGGCACACTCGTCGGCTCAGGAGTTTGCTGGTCGCTCGCCTTCGCTATCTACGCCATTCTCTACTGGCCGGTGCTGTCACGGGCAAGGCTCGACGGCAAGCCCGGCTAGCGTGGTGGTGCACGCCGTATGGAAGCTGAGAATTCCAGCGACGGAATCGTTTCAAGCGGCTATCCAGCTTGCTGAACGTGTCGTCGGAAATGCAGCGCACCCGCCAGCACGTCATTGCGAGGAGGCGACGCAGGGAGCGGTATGAAGCGGGCGCAGTCCAGCCACCGCACGGGTTTCACGCTGCTGGCAGGGCCGTTGAAGGTCTCATCAAGAATGCAGCACCACGGTTACTCGCGGATTTCCGGCTCGACGAGTCTGGCGAGCGACTCGAGCGAATCCTGCCAGCCCAGGTAACACATTTCCACGGGTATGACTTCGGGAATCCCCTCCTGGACGATGTTCAACTCGCTGCCACAGGAGACCGCCTTGATCGATACCGTTACCTGCAGGACGCCCGGCAGCTTCGGATCCTCGAAGCTGTCGGTGTAGCGGATCAGTTCATTGGGGATGAGTTCGAGGTACTCACCGCCGAAGGAGTGGATCTGCTCGCTGGCAAAGTTGGTGAACGACATTCTGAATGTTCCACCGACCCTGGCCTCCATATGATGAACGGTGCACGTAAATCCGTTCGGGGGAATCCACTTGGCCATAGCCAGGGGATTGAGGAAGGCGCGGTAGACCCGCTCCGGTGGCGCCCGCAAAATGCGGTGAAATCGAACGGTGCTGGTGGCCATGGCTGCTTCTCTCCTTGCTTGTCGGTCGTAAGAGGTCATGCACCACTGGGTTCCGACCTTATCTCTGGACTGCTCCTGGTACGCAAGGTGCAGCCAGCCTCGGCAAGACGTGTGGCGCGTCAGGTCTGGACGGGCGAATAAAAACGTCCCCCGCGCCCGATCAGCTTCCCCGGAGGGCGGCCCAGTGTTCGTGCGTATCGGTCTTGTGACAGAACTTTGTCACTTGTCCGCTGCTGTCAAAATGCCAGATGTGAACTTCGTCTTCTTCGACGACTTCCTTACCGGTCGCCTTGACCACAAAAACGATGTCGTTGAGGGCAACGACGATGCTGCCGGATTCGAGCAAGGTCTTGGGCTGGAACCTCCGGAGATCCAGGGCGCCCAGCGCCTGGAAAAACTTCGGCACCTCATTTCGCCCATGCCGCGGCACAAGCCAGGGGATTCCAGCGTCTTGCTTGTCGTATTCCCAAATCACATCGTCGCTCAAGTGACTCAGGATGGTCGGAACGTCGCCGCTGGCGAACGCTGTGTAGATCTCTTGAACGCTGGCGATATTGCTCACGGCAGGCTCTCCTCCTTGGTCAACGGTCTGACTGCTGCTGAGACCGATTCTGCTGGCGAAGGTTTGCAACCAGCGGCCGGCGCCGGCAGTGCATCTGCCGCCGGCATCACCGTCGCTGTGGGGATTGTAGGGCGGCACGGCTCAAGGTCAATCTTTTTCACGCAGTGCCGTGGCGCAAGCCCTCTGAACGAGCAGATCAGCCAACATCAGGCCCCAGGCCAGCAATTGTTGGCATAACCCGAGCCACGTTCACCCACAGGAGGGGTCGGTCCATGGTCAGGAATCGTCTTGTAGCCAGGGAAGCGGTCATTCACAGGGAGGACGAGAAAATGGGCGCCGAAGCGCCCGCTGAAACTACTGCTGCAAGGCGATTAGCGCACCAACTCACAACTACACCCACAATTGACATCAGCGCAACCATCAATCTTTTCATACCCCGATCTTATTAATGCTTGTATATATCGAATGATACGCGAGCACGGGGCATGCGCGCAGGGTCAGGCCTCCGCTCGTGACTGCCCGACCATGGTCGTCGCGGCCGGAGGTGCAGGTCAAGGCGAGTGCCGGTTGGGGGCCAAGTCTTGCAGGCGCCGACGGCCGGCGGTCAAGCCTTCTCCACCTCGTCCAGTTCCAATTCCAGTATTGCCGAATCGCGGGTCAGCAACGTCAGTCGCTCGTCTTTCGCCTGCGCGACAAGCAATCGATCGAATGGGTCGGCGTGCGCGCAGCTCAGGCTGCGCACGGCTTCGATGTGGCGCGGGAGGATCGGCAGCAAGACAAAGCCCTGCGCTTCGAGTTGTTCGCCAATGGCGCCCTGCGGTAAGGGCAGCTTGCCTTTGGCGTTTTTCAACACCATTTCCCACACGCTGGCAGTGCTGACCGTGATGTCGGATCGTGCGATGAGGGCTCGTGTGGTCTCGCCCAGACGCTCGTCGCCCGTCATCCACCAATAGACCAGATGGGTGTCGAGCAGGTAGCGCATCACGATATGCCGCCACCGGTGAGTTCGTCGGCGATGGCGGCATTGGTCGCAGGCGCATCCCAATCCGCCTCAGCCGGGGGCAAGGCAACCCACGCGCCGGGCTGGCGCGCAACCTCCGGCGCGCCGACCTTCACCAGCCTGACCACCGGGACGCCGTTGTTGGCAATTACGACGTCCTCACCCGCCAGCGCTGCCTGTACCAGTTTCGATAGCTGGTTCTTGGCCTCGAGCATGTTGACTTGCATTGTGACTTCCTTCCAGAACGACCCCGGATAGCTGCAGTTTAGCTCTGCTTGGCCAGGTTAGCCAAGTGCGATCCCTTTCCGGATCGCAAGGCCACGTCCGCCGAGTTCGTCGCGCGATATCGGCGCTCTGCAACGGAACCCATGTTTCGTCCGGCTCGCGGAGTTTCGCCGATGCCAGTCCGCCGCGTGGGGCGAGTGCTATGCAGCCGTCGATTGGTGGGGTCGGCTACCTCGATGGATCGCTTCGTTCGGCGGGATCCAGGGTGACCCGTCGGCGGGCCAGTCCCTGCTCGAGTGATCGTTGCACCTTGGTGAAACCCCTCGGGCTTCACTATGAGGCCGCCTGGCGTCAGCACGGATAGGGTGATGGAGCTACCCGCAACGGCGGCAAGGCGCTTTTCCACCCTGCCCACGGCCGGCTGCAGTACCCCGGCGCTGACTACGTCCGCCCGTACTTCCCATCCGTTTACAGACTTCGCCGCGTCGATGCCGTTGACAAAGGTATTCGAGAGCTGCTCCAGCCCGGCCTTGCCACGCGTGTCGAGCACCTCCTGAACGGCCCGGTCGGCCGCGGTCATCGGTGCGAACTGTGCGCTACCAAGGAGCACGCGCCCCTTCGCCGTGATGTCACTTAACCAGCGCGATCTCGCTCGGCCGCCCCTTCTGCGTCAAGAATGGTTCGAGCGGAGTAAGCAGGGGCAGCATGGGGAAGAATCGTTTGTTGGACCTCATCTGGATCCGCTTGCCGCCCTCGGGTTGCGTCGGACCGAAGCCTATCATCGTCGAACTATCGGCGGCCGGAGACGGAGAGCGCTGGCTGTCGGCGCGCGGCTAGTGCAGTGTTGCCCGCCGTGTGGAGCTGACGAACTCCAGCCAGGTCAACGATCGTGCGCCGTTTGCAGGTATGCTCTGCTGAAAGCCTCGTCAAAGATGCCGCAGCACGACATCAGCCAACGCGTCATTGCGAGGAGGCGCAGCCGACGCGCCAATCCAGAGATTTAGCGCGGCGCATTGGCGATGCGGCGGAAAGGCCGTGAGAGAATGGCACTGGACTACCGCGTCGGCTGCGCCTCCTCGCAATGACGGTGGGTGCGGGACGGGCGCCGGATTCCCCGCGGCCTTCAAGCTTCTTAAAGTCTCATCAAGAAGGCAAAACTACACTCGCTGCGTAGCTAGTGGTGATGGTGTGACTACCAAGTCTCGTTTATACAGCATGTTAAGGATTGGGATAGACCTTGGCGGCAGCAAGATTGAACTGATCGCGCTCGACGGCGCGGGCGGGGTCTTGCTGCGGCGGCGCTGTCCGACGCCGCAGGGCGATTACCACGGTACGCTGCGGGCGGTCGGCGAGCTGGTCGAAGCGGCGGAAAGCGAGCTTGGCCAGAGCGGCAGCGTCGGCATCGGCGTGCCCGGCGCCGAATCGGCCCTTGACGGGCGGATCAAGAACGCCAACTCGACCTGCCTGATCGGCGAGGCCTTGCGCGAGGATCTGCAGGCGCTGCTGCAACGCGAAATTCGCCTGGCCAACGACGCCAACTGCTTTGCCCTTTCGGAAGCCATCGACGGCGCCGGCAGCGGGGCAGAGGTGGTCTTCGGCGTGATTCTCGGCACTGGCGTCGGCGGCGGCATCGTCGTCAGGAAAGGCGTTCTCGCTGGCGCCAACCGCATTGCCGGCGAATGGGGGCATAACCCCTTGCCACTTTCGGAAGAGGAAAGCCGGCCGCCGGCGCGCTGCTACTGCGGGCGACTCGGCTGCGTCGAAACCTGGCTGTCGGGCCCGGCGCTGTGCGCCGATCACCTGCGCCATGGCGGCAAGGCGCTCGCCGCCGAGCAGATCTGCGCCGCTGCCGCGGCCGGCGACCTGGCCTGCGAACAGACGCTGGCGCGCTACGAGCGGCGCCTGGCCAAGGCCCTGGCGCAGGTGGTCAATGTTCTCGATCCGCAGGTCATCGTGCTCGGTGGCGGACTGTCGAATATCGAGCGCCTGTATGACCGGGTGCCGCGACTCTGGGCCGCGCACGTCTTTTCCGACGTCATTCGCACGCGGCTGTTGCGCAACGTGCATGGCGACTCTTCCGGCGTGCGTGGCGCCGCCTGGCTATGGAGCGAAAATTGAGCGAGATCGTGCTGTTCAGCGGTGGTTTGACGAGAATCGACGAACACGGGCAGTCGACTGGCATCTTCAAGAAACCGGTGGCCGCCCCGGTCGAGCTCGGCTTCGAGGGCCTCGCCGGCGATGTCCAGGCCGACCGTCGCGTCCATGGCGGGCCGGAGAAAGCGCTCCATCAGTACGCCGTCGACAACTATCGGCGCCTGGCCGAGCAGCTGCCGGCAATCGCCGCGCAACTGGTCGTCGGCAGCATCGGCGAGAACGTTTCCGCCGCCGCTGTCGATGAAAGCACGGTTTTCATCGGCGACGTATTCAGTCTCGGTCGCGCCAGGATTCAGGTCAGCCAGCCCCGCAGCCCGTGCTGGAAAATCGACCACCGCTATGGCCACGCTGGCGTCGCGCGGCTGATCGCCGAGACCGGCCTGACCGGCTGGTACTACCGCGTCCTCGAAGAAGCCAGGATCGGCACGGGCGACCGACTCGAACTGATCGAACGTCTGCCGGGCGCCGTCTCGCTCGCCGAGCTGTGGCAGGTCTGGCGCGAGCACCGGCCCGCCGCGGCGACTCTGCAGCGTTTGTCCGCGGCGCCCGGCTTGAACCCCGGCTGGCAGAAGAAGCTGCGTGATCGCCGGCACTGGCTGCGCAGCAACGACAGCGGCACACAGCCGGCCCGGCCACTGTTCCATGGCCGCCCACCCTGAGCACAGAAAACCGGCAATCAGCGATTTAGCGATAGAAGGGCAAGGCGGCCAGCCGCGCCTCGATGTCGGCGCCAAGTTGCCGATAGGCAGCGTTGTCCGGGCCACCGTAACGGCGCTCGAAGCGGGCTTCCGAGAGGTATTCGGGGAGACCGCTCAGCGACGGCGCCAGGTCACTGTCGCGCCGCGTCCGGCTCATGGCCGCGTTGAAGCGTTGCGGGTCGCCAGCCAGCAGTTCGCCGAAGCGCGTCCCGGCACGATCGGCGGCGAGGTCGGCGAACGAAAAACCACTCCCGCGCCGCGAATCGTCGATTTCCTTGTAGATGCCGATGGCGTTGGCCGCCGGTTCGCCGGCCCAGGCGGCCAGAGCGGCCGAAATGACGAAATGCTGCGCGCTGTCGTAGCGTCCGAGCAACTCCAGGTTGAGACGGCGCGCACGTGGCCACTCGCCGGCTTGCGGAAAGAGGGTGTTGAGGCTTTTTCCAGACTCGTACGCTGCCAGCACGAGCAGCGCCGCCCGTCGCTGCTGTACGCCTTCTTCCCCGGCGGGGCCGGCCAGCAAGGGCAGCAGAACCTCGCTCAGGGGTACGCGGGCGTTCACCGGGTAGTGCATGAAGAGGTCGGCGAGCGCGCGCTGGGCGGCCTCGACGCGCCTGCTGTCGGCGGGTGTGAAGGCGAACGAGCGGGCGCGATCGAGAAGACCTGGCTCCCAGACGTAGGCGATAGCGACGACGCCACGCGCGGGCACGAAGTCGAGGCGGCGAAACGCCTGTTGCAGCAGCAGCCAAGGCTCGCCAAGTCCGGCAAGCTCGATCACCGCGACGCTCAACCACTCGACCAGGCGCGGCGGTAGCGGCAGCGACCCGAGGGTCACGGAGGCGAGCTGCACTTGCCCGGCGTCGGACCGGAAAGCTGCGCGCAGATTCAGATAGCGAGCACCGGAAAGACCGGGGAGCCGGAAAGGGACAGTGAGGCGGAATTCGCCCGCCTGGTCGACCAGCGAAAAGGCGCCGCGCCCTTGTAGCCTGCGCGTCGCCAGATGATTGACGGCTTCGTCGACCAGCGCTACGGGAATCTGCGCCGTTCGTTGCTCGCCACGGCGCAGTCGACGCGGGTCGTTGCTGAGCAGAAGCCCGCGCGCCTCGGCGATCGCCGCTGGCGAAATGGTTTCGCCGCGGCTGACCAGCGGCACCGTTTGCAGGCCGGCAAGAAAAAGGACTGCCGCAGCGAGGAGCGGCAGGAGGACGAAGAGGCGTATCACCGGCGCAGCGCGGAAAGCGTCTGCCGGCTGGCGCAGCGTCGCTCACTCAGCGGCGCGCGCGCACCCCGCTGCTGCGGCCTGGCAGCGCTGCCAGGCTCGCCGTTCATGGTGCGGCAGAGGTGGCCGAAGGCAGCGGCGTCAGCGTGCTGTCGGGACTGCCCAGGCGAAACGCAAAGCCCGCCTTGCGCATCATGGGCGCTTCGTTTTGCAGATCGGCACGGGTCAGCGGATGCTCTTCAAGCCAGCCGGGCGGGAAGCGTAGCTCGAGCTGGCGCCGCTCGACGCGCAGTCCGATCGTCGGTAGGGGGTCGCTCGTGCGGCTGCGGTGGAGGACCACCGCGAGGCGCAGGAGAACGCACAGCCGCGGCGCGGCGTCCTTCCACGCGCGCGGCAGGTGCGCGAAGGCGTTGCCGGGAAATGAGCGTCGGTGACGCCTGACCAGTGCCGAGAGCAGCAGTTGGTCGTCGCGCGAGTAGCCGGGCAGATCGGCGTGTTCGATCACATAGGCGCCGTGCTTGTGGTGCTGGTCGTGGGTCAGCAAGAGGCCGATTTCATGCAGGCGAGCGGCCCTTTCGAGAACATGCGCCGCCTCTTCGCCGCCGAGTTGCCATTTGCTGCGCACCTGGCGCAGCAGGGCGAGCGCCGTCGCGCTGACGCGCCGCGCCTGGGCTTCGTCAAGGTTGAAGCGCGTGATGACGTCGACGATCGTCCGGTCGCGCACGTCCTCGTGGCGAATGCGCCCCAGCAGGTCATAGATCAGGCCTTCGCGCAGGGCGCCTTCCGAGACCTCCAGCTGGTCGATGGCGAGCGCCTCGCAGAGCCCGTGCAGAACGACGAAACCGCCGACAAAGACGCGCGCGCGTGCCGGGTCGAGTTGCCAGCGGCTGGCAATGGCCGTCGTGTCGCGCACCTCGAGCAACTCGCCGCGCAGACGGCGCAACGCTTCGCGGGTGATTCCCTCGCGGCTCCAGCCCTCGCTGATCAGCACATCCTGGATCGCCTTGATCGAGCCGGAGGCGCCGGTGACCACCCCCCAACCGCGCGCCACATACTCCTGGCGGACCGGCTCGAGGGTCAGTTGCACGAGCAGTTCGGCCTCGCGCAGGCGACTGGCAGTCACCCGCCCGTCGCCAAAACAGGCCCGGCTGAGGCTGACGCAACCCATCTTCAGGCTGGCCAGGTGAAGGGGATCGAATTTTTCGCCGATGATGAGCTCGGTGCTGCCACCGCCAATGTCGATCACCAGGCGCTGCCCGGGGACGTCGCCCACGCTGTGCGCCACGCCCAGATAGATCAGGCGCGCTTCTTCCTGGCCACGGACGATTTCGACCTTGTGGCCGAGAACCTGTTCGGCGCGCGCGACGAACTCGGCACTGTTGCGTGCCTGGCGCAGGGTATTGGTACCGACAATGCGCAGTTGTTCGGGTGGAATGTCACGCAGCCGCTGGCCGAAGCGTGCGAGGCATTCGAGAGCTCGCTTCTGCGCATCCTGCGAGAGGCGGTTGCGCGCATCGAGACCGCCCGCCAACTGAACCATCTCGCGCAAGCGGTCATGGACCTGCACCTGCCCATTGACCAGGCGGGCGACGATCATGTGAAAGCTGTTCGAACCAAGGTCGATCGCCGCTACAAATTCGGAAGACACGTCAGAACTCCTTGCCGCTGCTTGAAAAAAGGGCGCACGCGGGACGATTTGGCGGCCTGCCCGCGTCGGCCAGGTCTGCTTCGCCGTGACCGCACGCCAGCGCAGCGTGACGTCCCTTGGCTTGGCGCCGGGAAACGGGCCTCGGCTGGCTCCTTGACCGCCCCGCCAGCTGGCGGCAGGCGCGGTGGGTGGCAGCGCGCAACTCATTCCCCGGCGAACGGAAAGATAGCGGAAGTGCGCCCTGTTCGCCGTGAAAAGGCTCACGTTGCGGGATCCGTGACCCGCATGCAGACAGAGTATCCCTGCCGCCGCGACCGTCGTCAATCGATCGCCGCGGCCGATCTCAGAACTCGAGCGGATCGACCTCCAGGTGCCAGCGCAGGCGGGACGGCGCCTTGATCGCTTCGAGTTGCGGCAGCCAGTCGGTAAGAAAGCCTTGCAGCGCGCGCCGTGCGGGCGACTCGACGAGCAACTGGCCGCGTTCGAAGCTGGCGCGCCGGGCGAGACGCATCGGCACCGGGTCGTAGAAGGTCACCGCATGCCGGCCTTCAACCGCCGGACAGTGGCGCGCGCTTTTCAGAAAACCCAGCGCGTCGGCCATCAGCGGCGCTTCGGCCCGCAGCATGGCCTGGTGCGCGTAGGGCGGGAAACCGGCCTGCTGGCGCTCGTCGAGCAGCTCGGCGGCGAAACCGGGAAAGTCATGGCCGACCAGCGCAGAGTAGAGCGGATGCTCGGGAAACTGCGTCTGAATCAGGAACTCGCCCGGGTGTTCGGCGCGGCCGGCGCGGCCGGCGACCTGCATCAGCTGTGCGAAGAGGCGTTCGGGTGCGCGCCAGTCGGCGGCAAACAGCGCGGCGTCCGGAGCAATTGCACCGACCAGGGTGAGCTTGGGGAAATCGTGCCCCTTGGCCAGCATCTGGGTGCCGACCAGGATGTCGGCGTCACCGCTGTAAATCCGTGCCACCAGGGCTTCCCACTGTTTGCGGCTACTCGCCGCGTCGCGGTCGACGCGCAGCACCCGGGCCTCTGGAAAACGCTCGGCGAGTACCGCTTCCAGACGCTGCGTACCGCGCCCGAAGGCGCTCAGGTCCTGGTTGCCACAGGTCGGGCAGGCTTTCGGCAGACGCGCTTCGAAGCCACAGTGGTGGCAACGCAGGCGGCGGTCGGCAAGATGCAGCACCAGATTCGCGGCACAGCGATGGCAGTGCGAGGTCCACCCGCAAGCGGCGCAGGCCAGCACCGGTGCGTAGCCACGGCGATTGAGAAAGAGCAGGCTCTGTTCGCCGCGCGCCAGGCGCACCTCGATGGCGCGCAGGAGAGCGCTGCTGAGACCATCCTGTGGCTTGTCGAGGCGAGTGTCGATGCGCTGCACGGCGGGCAGGCGGGCACCTTCCACCGCCCGCTCACTCAGGGTCAGCAGGCGATAGCGGCCGCGGCCGGCGGCCGCGGTGGCGTTGGCCCAGCTTTCCAGTGAAGGAGTCGCCGAACCGAGGACGATCTTGATGGCGCGCTGGCGGGCACGAAAGACGGCCAGGTCGCGCGCCGAATAACGGATACCGTCCTGCTGCTTGAACGAGGCGTCGTGCTCCTCGTCGACGACGATCAGGCCAAGCTCCGGCAAGGGAGTGAAGATGGCGAGGCGCGTACCCAGGACAATTCGCGCCTCGCCAGTCAGGGCCGCGCACCAGTTCCGGCTGCGCGCAGCCTCGCCGAGTTCACTATGCAGACTGACCAGGCCGGCAGCGGGGAAACGCGCCGCGACGCGCGCTTCGAGCTGCGGCGTCAGGTTGATTTCCGGGACCAGCAGGAGGGATTGCTGTCCGTCGGCCAGGGCGCGCTCGATGAGGCGCAGGTAGATTTCGGTCTTGCCGCTGCCGGTGACGCCGTGCAGGAGGTAGGCGTGGAAGCCATCGCCAGATTCGGCGATCGACCTCAGCACGACCTGCTGCTCGCCGGTCAGTTCTGGCTGCTTTGCCGCTGCCGCCGCGGTTGGCTGAGCACTACGCGACTTCCTGGCCTTGACTTGCTTGACGGCGCGCAGTCCGGCCGGCAAGGTCGACAGCATGACCTGGCCAAGCGGGACGTGATAGTAGTCGGCACAGAACTCGGCGAGGCGAAACCAGTCGGCAGGCAAAGGGGGCAAGTCGCGCAGTACGTCGCCAAGTGGCTTGAGTTGCGCCAGCGGAAGATCGCTCGCCACCGGCAGCTCGACGAGAATCCCGACCTTCTCGTGGCGGCCGAAGGGCACGCGAACGCGGTAGCCGATGTCGCTCGCCGACAGCAGCTCGCCATCGGCGACGCGGTAGTCGAAGAGACGACGAAGAGGAAGATCGAGCGCGACACGGGCGATCTGCGGCAAGAACATCAGGTCGAAACGCCGTTTGCAGACGAATGGAAAAAAGGAGCGCTAGTTAGCGCTGGAAGCTCGTGCCACTTCTCGTAGTGCAGGATAAGATCTTCAGTTATTTGAGGTTTCTGCGCGATTCACAGATTCTGTGGATAACTCTGTGGATCGGAGTGCCTGAACACATCGCAACCGCCCTTTCCGTAAGGGTTTCAGAGCCATTGCCGGAAAAACAGGCAATTGTAAAACGCTTTTAAATTATAGACTTACGATTACAACCCTGATTTACAAGCAACTTTCGCCGTAGCGATGAACTCGGAAGTCGCTTCTGTGAACAAGTCAAGCGGTAATCGCGGACTCAAGCCCCTTTCTGGCGCAGAATCCGACTGTGCTCGTGTACCGCGTCAACCAACGCCTTGACGTTGTCCGGCGGCGTGAACTGCGAGATGCCGTGGCCAAGGTTGAAGACATGCCCGGTCGCACCCGGGCCGTAGGCGTCGAGCACCTTCCTGGCCTCGCAGGCAATCGTTTCAGGAGAAGCGAAGAGCACCGCCGGGTCGATGTTGCCTTGCAGCGAGACCCTGTCGCCGACGCGTCGGCGCGCTTCGCCGATGTCGATTGTCCAGTCGAGGCCGACCGCGTCGCAGCCAATCTCGGCGATCGCTTCCAGCCACAGGCCACCGCCTTTGGTAAACACGATCGATGGCACGCGCTCACCATCCCTTTTCTTGATCAGCTTGTCGATAATTCGCTGCATGTAGGCGAGCGAGAACTCGCGATACGCTGCCGGGGACAGGGAGCCCCCCCAGGAATCAAAGATCATCACCGCCTGGGCACCCGATTCGATCTGCGCGTTGAGATACGCCGTCACCGCGTCGGCAGTAACCGAGAGGATATGATGCAGGAGGTCCGGCCGGTCGTAGAGCATGCCTTTGATGCGCCGGTAATCGGTACTCGAGGCGCCTTCAACCATGTAACAGGCGAGCGTGTAAGGACTCCCGGAGAAGCCGATCAGCGGCAGCGAATTGTTCAGCGCGCGTCTGATTTCCGCTACGGCGTCCATGACGTAACGCAGGTGATCCCAGGGATCGGGCGCGCTGAGGTCGCGAATCGCCCATTCCTCGCGCAGCGGGCGTTCGAAACGCGGCCCTTCGCCGTCGGTGAAATAGAGTCCGAGCCCCATCGCGTCGGGAATGGTCAGGATGTCCGAAAAGAGGATCGCCGCGTCGAGATCGAAGCGCGACAATGGCTGCAGCGTCACCTCGCAAGCCAGACCGGGGTTGGTACACAACTGCATGAAACTGCCGGCGCGGGCGCGCGTTTCGCGGTACTCGGGCAGGTAGCGGCCGGCCTGACGCATCAACCAGACCGGGGTGTGCGTGGTCGGCTCCTTGAGCAGAGCGCGCAGAAAGGTATCGTTGGCTGGGCGGGTCACGGCAAACTCCGGCGGCGAGCGGAATGGGGCTCGGAAACCGCGATTATCCCCTTTCCCCGCTACTTCCGCCAGAAAGCCGGCGTCATCACCACCAGCAGGGTGAAGATCTCGAGGCGACCGAGGAGCATGGCGAAGGTGCACACCCAGGTCTGGAAATCGCTCAGCCCGGCGAAGTTCGTTGCTGGCCCGACCTCGCCGAGACCTGGCCCGGTGTTATTGATACTGGCGACGACCGCCGAGAACGCGGTAATGATCTCCAGCCCGGAGAAGGAGAGCAGCAGCGTCATGCTGGCGATGCAGACCATGTACATGAAACCGAAGGCAAGCACGGCAAAGAGAATGTTGGGCGGCACGACGTCACCGCCCACCTTCACTGGATGCACGGCGCTGGGATGCATGGCGCGCGTCAGTTCGCGGTAAACCTGCTTGTAGAGCACCATGGCGCGAATCATTTTGATGCCGCCGCCGGTCGAGCCGGCGCTGGTCGCAAAACTGCACAGGAAGAGCATCCACAGCGGCGCGAAGAACGGCCACAGTGCATAGTCGGTGGTCGCGAAGCCGGTCGTCGTGGCGATGGAGACGACGTTGAAGGCCGCATAACGCAGGGCTTCGCCGAAACTGGCATAGACGTCGTGAAAGACGAGAAAGGCGGTGATGCCAACAACACTGCCGAGGGTCACGAGCAGAAACAAGCCCGCTTCCGGGTCCGAGCGATAGGGGCGCAGGGAACGCCCGGAGAGAACAACGAAGTGGGTCGCGAAGTTCATGCCGGCGAAAAGCATGAAGGCGATGGCCACCGCTTCGATGGTCGGCGAAGCAAAATAGGCAAAGCTCGCATCGTGGCTGGAAAAACCACCGAGTCCCATGGTGGCGAACATGTGCATGATGGCGTCCAGCCCGCTCATTCCCGCCCAATAGTAGGCCAACGCGCAGCAAATCGAGGCCAGCGTATAAACGGTCCACAATCCCTTCGCCGTTTCCGCGATGCGCGGAGTCATCTTGGTGTCCTTCATCGGTCCCGGCGTTTCGGCCTTGAACATCTGTCGACCGCCGATGCCCAGCAAGGGCAGGATGGCGATGGCCAGAACGATCAAACCCATGCCGCCGAGCCAGACCATCTGCGTTCGCCAGAGATTGATCGACACCGGCAGGTCGTCCAGACCGATGAGAACGGTCGCACCGGTAGTCGTCAGTCCGGACACCGCTTCAAAATAGGCGTCCGTGAAACTGAGGTTGAGCTGGAGTACCAGCGGCAACGCGGCGTAGATCGGCAGCAGCGTCCACACCAGTGCGACCATCAGGAAGCCGTCACGAATCGTCAGGTCGCGGGTTGCCCTGCGGGTCGCGTACCACAGGCCCAGGCCAGTGGCGATGGTCAGCAGAACCGCTTCATCGAACGATGCGAAAGCGCCGTCGTCGAGGAACCAGGAGACCCCCAGCGGCAAGAGCATGGTCAGCCCGAACATCAGGATGACCAGCGAGAGTACCCGGACCACCGGGTAGAAGCGTTGCATGCTGTCGGCTCAGAAAAAGTGGAAGCCAACCTCGAACAGTTTCTCGACCTGCTTGACCACCTTCTTGTCGATGCAGAAGACGACGACGTGGTCACCCGTCTCGATGACCACGTCCTTGTGGGCGATGAGCACCCGCCCGGTCTGCTTCTTCGCTCCCAGGCGAAAGAAGTTGAAGTCGTCCGTCTCGCCGAGGTCGCGCACGATGGCAGCGATGAAGGCGCCATGAATCACCGGCAACTCGCCGACGCAGCGACCGACTGCGCGCGAATTCTTCTTGTCGCCATGGGCGACAATCTCGAGCGCTTCCGCAGCGCCACGGCGCAGGCTATGCACCTGAACAACGTCGCCATGGCGGACATAGGTGAGCAGGGTGCCGATCGAGACCTGTGCCGGCGAGATCGCAATGTCAATCGGCCCGCCCTGCACCAGTTCGGCGTAGGCCCGCCGGTTGATCAGCGCCACCACCCGCTGACAGCCCATGCGCTTGGCCAGCGAGGCGCCCATGATGTTGTCTTCGTCGGCGTTGCTCAGGGCAAGGAAGAGCTCCATCTCTTCGATGCCTTCCTGCTGCAACAACTCCTCGTCGGTGGCATCGCCATTGAGGACCAATACCGACTTCAGCGAGTTGGCGACGAATTCGGCGCGGCGGCGGTCGACCTCGATCAGTTTGACCTCGCACTTGCCCTCCAGCGCTTGTGCGACGCGATGGCCGATGTTGCCGCCACCGGCAATCATCACGCGCCGCACGGGCTCCATCGAGCGGCGCAACTCGCGCATCACGGTACGGATGTGTTCGTCCGCAGCAAGGACGAAGACTTCGTCGCCGTCGGCAATGATCGTTTCACCAGTCGGTGTTATCGCGCCACCGTGACGATAGATGGCGGCGATCCGCCCGTCGATCTCCGGTGGCAAATGATTACGCATTTCGGAGATCGGGCTGCCCACCAGCAGCCCGCCGGCGTAGGCACGCAGGCCGACCAGCGCCAGGCGTCCGCCGGCAAAGCTGAGCACTTGCAGCGCTTCGGGGAAGTCGATCAGACGCGCGATGTACTCGGTGATCACCTGTTCCGGGCACAAGGCGTAATCGACGGCGAAATTCTCGGGGGCCAGGAGTGTTTCGCTCTCGAGGAAGTCACGCGCGCGCAATCTGGCGATGCGGGCGGGGACATTGAAGATGCTGTGGGCCACCTTGCAGGCGACGAGGTTGGTCTCGTCGCTCTGCGTCACGGCGATCAGCAGGTCAGCATCTTGGAGGCCGGCATTGGCCAGTACGGAGGGACACGAGGCGTTGCCGATCACCGTACGCAGGTCGAGACGATCCTGCAGGAAAGCCAGACGCTCCTGATCGCTGTCGACGACGGTGATGTCGTTGTTCTCGGAGACCAGACTTTCGGCGACGCTGGCGCCGACCTGACCGGCACCCAGAATGACGATCCTCATTTCCTTCTCACTCCCTGACAAGCACGCGGCGAGAAATTACTCGCGCTCGTCGCCACGCCGACCGATATTGAGGCCAAGCTGCCTCAGCTTTCGATACAGGTGGGTGCGTTCGAGGCCCGTCCTCTCGGCCAAGCGCGTCATATTACCGCGTTCGCCAGCCAGATGATATTCGAAATACATTCGTTCGAAGGCTTCTCGGGCTTCCCGGAGCGGCTGATCGAGAAAGAGCGCCGGCAGCGGCGCGGCAGCACCGCCCGACTCGGTCTGCAGGATGCGCTCGACGTCTTCAGCGGCAATTTCCTCGTCGAGCGCCGAGAGCGCGAGGTTCTTCACGGTGGTCAGCAGTTCCGCCCATTCGCCCTGCCAGTGGTGCAGGCGCAGGGCATTACGCGCACCACTCGAGAACAGGCGCAAGGGCACTTCACCGCGCTCGGCGAGATGGGCGAGGAGCAGCGAGGCTATCTCGGGAACGTCGTCGGCGTGGCCGGAAATCTGCGGTAGCGCCACCCAGACTTCGCCGAGACGACTGACCAGCAGCGGATCCCAGCCGGCGTCGACCAGTGCCGGCAGCGAGCGACTGGAGGCGGCGACCATTTGCAGGTTGTGCCGCTCCAGGCGTTCGAGCGCGAAAACAAGATTCATCTGCTGCAGTTTGCCAAGCAGCGCCAGGTCGGCGATGAAGACCACCCCGCCACTGGCGTTGTGCAGCATCTCCTGGGTCAGCGGCGTACTCGCCGCAGAGAGATCCAGCCACGGTGTGCGGTGCGTCTGCAAGGTACGCGCGCAGATTTCCGCGATGCTGCCCGAGGCGCTTTTCAGCAGCAGAACCGAGGTCTTGGCGGCCGCCTGTTCGAGACGCCTCTTGAGGTCCTTGAGCAGCGGTGAGCGCGCGAAGGCGTCGAGGGTCAGCGGCTTCTTCTCGAGCACTGTTTCGTGCTTGAGCGCCTTCTTTACGGTCGCCAGCAACTTCTGCAGGGCGATGGGTTTCTCGAGGAAGTCGGTGGCGCCGATGCGCGTTGCCTCGACCGCCGAATCGATCGTTCCATGCCCGGACATCATCACCACCGGCATGGTCAGCAAGCCGCTCGCCGCCCACTCCTTGAGCAAGGATATGCCATCAGTATCAGGCATCCAGATATCCAGGAGGACCAGATCGGGGCGCATGTCAGCGCGCACCTTGCGCGCCGCTGCGGCATTTTCAGCCAGGGAGATCGAGTGTCCCTCGTCGGCAAGAATCTCGGAAAGCAGCTCGCGAATGCCCATTTCATCATCGACGATCAGTATTTGCGCCATGTCAGGCCTCGGAGGAAAGATTGTGCGAGCGATGCTCGCTCGCCGGCAACACAGCCAGCGGCAGGGTGATGCTGACCATTGCGCCAACAGCTTCGCGATTGTTCACCTTGATGCGCCCCTGGTGTTCGTCGACGATCTTCTTGACGATCGCCAGACCGAGACCGGTGCCACGTGCCTTGGTGGTCACGTAAGGCTCCAGTACGCGGGCCATCACTTCGGGCGGAAAGCCCGGCCCGCGATCGCCGACTACCATCTCGGCCGTATTGCCGAGCAGGCGCGTGCTGATCGTGATACGCGGCGAGTCGACCATTTCCTGCGCGTCCTCGGCATTGCGCAGGAGGTTGTGGATGACTTGCCGCAACTGCGTGGCGTCACCGCAGACTGGCGGCAACCCGGCAGCGAGCTTGAGCTTGATCGCCGCCCGCGAGGTTTCGTAGAGGCCGAGCACTTCGCTGATCAGCGCGTTGAGGTCCAGAGCAGCGAGTTCGGGAGCCGGCAGACGCGCGTAGTCGCTGAAATCATTGACCATCCGCTTCATTGCTTCGACCTGGCGAATGATGGTCTGCGTCGAGCGCTCAAGCATGTCAGCGTCGGCACCGCTGAGCCGATCGGCCAGCTTCATCTGCAAGCGCTCGGCCGAAAGCTGGATCGGCGTCAAGGGATTCTTGATCTCGTGCGCCAGTCGACGCGCCACTTCGCCCCAGGCTGCACTGCGCTGAGCGGCAATCAGGCGCGTTACGTCATCGAACACCACCACGTAGCCACCGAGCGACTCGCCCGGCAGTTGCGTGCCGCGCAGCAACAGGATCTGGGGCAGGCTACCGGCCGCGTCGAGCTCTATCTGTTCCTGCCACTCGCTGTTGGCGTGCTCGGCAAAGGCATCGAGAATAGCCTCGCCAAGCCTCCTCTGGCGCGGCCAGTCGCCGGCCGCTGCGCCGAGCAGATCGCTGAAGTCGTCAGCCAGAATGGTCAGCGCACCTTCGTTGACGGTACGCAACACGAAGCGCGCATCGAACACCAGCACCCCGGCAGAGAGATTGGCGAGAATCGATTCCAGGTAGGCTCGTGCCGCTTCGAGTTCGGCACGCTGGCGCTCGTTATCGCGTCGCGCTTCGTCGAGTTGGCGGGTCATCTGTTTGAACGAGCGCGTCAGCACGCCCAGTTCGTCGCTACTGTGGACCTCCTTGCGAGGCGTGTAATCGCCGGCGGTGACTGCCTGCGTTCCCTCGGCGAGAATCGACAGTGGAGCCGACAAACGACGTGCCAGCACGAAGGCCAGTGCGATCGCCGTGAACAGGGCGAGAAGCACGGTCAGCGTCAGCGTCATTGCATAGATGCGCGTCAGTCCCTCACGGCCCAGCGACAGCTCCTGATAGTCCGCATAGACGGTCTGGACGCTATCGGCGTTGACGGCGAGGGCAGCCGGCACCGGGTCGGTCAACTGCAGGACACGGGTCTCGGCACCGAGGCCCGGCGGCGTCACGGCGACCAGAACGCGCAAGGAGAGGTCTTTTTCGCCGTCGCTCTCGAGCAGCGCCACCCGGCGCTCCTTGCGCACCCTGCGCAGCTCCTCGCCTGTCGGCTGTTTGGGCAACAGGGTCGCCAGGTCGCCGGTGGCGGTGGCCAACAGTTCGCCGCTGGTCGCAAACAGCGCCGCCGACTGCAGTCCATACTGCTCGCGCAAACGATTGAGGTCGAGCCGGCGCTGCGTTTCGGAACGCTCGCCAAGTTCCAGGGCCATCGTCTGTGCCTTGGCAGCGAGATCTTCCAGCAGGGAATCGAGCGCACTACGGCCGAGATTGAGCCCCGCTTCAAGCGCTTTTTCGACGCGAACGTCGAACCAGGTTTCGATGCTCTTGGTCACAAACTGGACCGACACCGCGTAGATCAGAACGCCCGGCAGGACGGCCATCAGGCCAAACATCAGCATCAGGCGCAACTTGAGTCGCGAACCGAACACCTTGGCCCGATGTTCGCCCCAGAGCAGCCGCAACTGCCAGGCAATCAGCGCCAGCAGAGACAAGGCAACGATGACGTTCAGTCCCAGCAACCACGCGTAGTTGCTGGCAAAAAGCGCGGTATTGGCGCTGGCCGAGGCGAGGAGAAAGAGCAGGATGGCGCCAAACGAGGCCGCGGCGACGATCAGGAATTTCATTTCTCTTCACCGCTGGATACTGCCGCCGGCAAGGGTAAAGGCGGCGCCACCGGCACCACCTGCGTACCCGCCCCCCCCAGTTGGGCGGAGTCGCTCGGGGTGAATGTCCAGCGAGCCCACTCCGACGCGAGGTTCCAGTCCCTGTTGGCCAGGGCGTTGACCTGAAACGTCTTCGGCATCTGGCTCAGGTCAAGGCGCATGCGCACCGCAGCCAGATAGGTCTGCTCGGCATGCACCGCGCTTTTCTCGAAAACCAGCCAATTGCGCAGGCGCGATAGAATGCGCAGCGCTTCGTCGAGCGAGGCAAAGCTCTGGTGCAATGCGCCGCTGGACAAACGATACTGACGGGTGAGAGCGTGGTAGGAAAGGAGTAGGGACTGGCTGCGGCTGGCCACCTGTTCGTCGAGCCAGTACCAACGCGAACGGCTGAGTTCGAAATCGACGACGAAGTACAGCCCGACGCCCCTGGCAACGGCGTCTTCCAGGCGCGCATTAAGACTGACGCTGAAGTCGGCGGACAGCACATAGCCTTCGTCGCCAACCGAGAGCAGCGGATTACGGGCGCTGATGTCTGCTGCCTGCAAGCCGGGTGAGGCGACCAGCAGCCATAGCCAGAAGAAAAACGCGCTAAGCCGCTTTCTGCAACAGGGCATAGAAGAATCCGTCATGGTCGGGCTGCGGCACGAGTTCTTCTTCGACCAGGCGCCGCGCGTCGGGCTGGCGGAAGACGAAGGCGTCGATCTGCGCACGGTTCTCTTCCGGGAAAACTGAACAGGTGGCATAGAGCAGCTTGCCTCCCGGTTTCAATAGTGGCCAGAGGCGATCGAGGATCTCGGCCTGGATGCGGACGAAGCCTCGAATATCGCTCTCCCGGCGCAGGTACTTGATATCGGGATGGCGACGAACGACACCCGAGGCAGAGCAGGGCACGTCGGCAAGAATCGCATCGAAGAACTGGCCATCCCACCATTGCTCGGTAGCACAGCAGTCGCCAGGCGTGACCTTGGCGGTCAGACCAAGCCGGCGCAGGTTGTCCTCGACGCGACGCGTACGAACGGCGTCGATATCGACAGCCAGCAGGTCGACATCGGCCGCTTCAAGCAGATGCGCGGCTTTGCCACCGGGCGCGGCGCAGGCGTCGAGCACGCGCTGGCCCGCTGCCGGCGCCAGCAACTCGGCCGCGCGCTGGGCGCCGGCATCCTGGATCGACACCAGCCCATCGGCAAAACCCGGCAAGGCATCGACCGGCATGGGCTTGTCGAGCACCAACGCCTGCCCACCGAGCGAACGCGCGCAAAGGCCCGCCGCCTGCAGGCGGACAAGATAGTCGGCGACCTCGATCCGGCGCTGATTGACGCGCAGGGTCATCGGCGGCTGTTCGTTGCCGGCAGCGACGATCCCCGGCCAGCGATCCGGATAAGCACGACGCAGGCGTGCCAGCCACCAGCGTGGGTGCTGTTGCGTAGCTTCGTCATCGTCGGCCATGGCCGTCTGCAAGGCGTGACGCTGCCGCAGATAGTTGCGCAACAGGCCATTCACCAGCCCCTTGAAAGCGCCGCCGGCGAGCTCGGCGGCAGCCGCCACAGCCTGGTCGACGATCATATAAGCCGAATCAGGACGCGTGTGCAGACGATACAGGGCGGCCAGCAACAGCGCTTCAACGTCGGGATGCGGCAAGGCACGCGCCAGCAGGCGGCCGAGGACAAACTCGCCGCAACCATAGCGGCGCAGGCTCCCATAGGCCACGTCCTGGGCCGCGGCGCGCGCTGCCGGAGCTTCGCCGCCAAGCCTGCCGAGCGCCTGCGTCAGGCTTTTCCCGGCGCGAACCGCGGCGATCAGCCGCGCCGCCAGCAAGAGGCTGAGGGCCAGCGAATCGCTGGCCAGCGCCGAGGACGCCGGCGCCCTACGGCCCACAGGTGCTGTCTGCTGCCCGGGTGCGGGCCGGCGTACGCGCACCGCACGGGCGGACGGGGAGGGGGATGGAGGCGAAGTGGACAAGGCCTTGAATGCTTTGCTCTGGAGAGAGAGGCGAGTTTAGCACGATGCCTGACGATGGCGACCCGGGCGGTGGCGGGCGATAATGGCCACATGTCCTCACCCTCGCTGAAACCTTACGTCTGGCTTTCGATTGCCGCGGCGCTGGCCACCATTGCCCTCAAGGGTGTCGCCTGGCTGCTCACCGGCTCGGTCGGCCTGCTCTCCGATGCACTGGAATCCCTGGTCAATCTGGCCGGCGCCTGCATGGCGCTGGCCATGCTGTCGATTGCCGAGCAGCCGGAAGACGAGGGGCATCGCTTTGGGCACGGCAAGGCAGAGTATTTCTCGAGTGGCTTCGAGGGACTGCTGATCCTTTTCGCCGCTGTCGCGATTGCCCTTGCTGCCGGCGAACGCCTGCTCAATCCACAGCCACTCGAGGCCGTCGGCGTCGGTCTCACGGTGTCGGCAATCGCTGCTCTGATCAATCTCATCGTCGGGCGCGTCCTGCTGCTCGCCGGGCGGCGGCAGCGCTCGATCACCCTGGAGGCGGATGGCCATCATCTATTGACCGATGTGTGGACCTCGCTTGGGGTCATCGTCGGCGTTGGCGGCGTGGCGCTTACCGGTTGGCTATGGCTGGATCCGATTCTCGCCCTGCTCGTCGCCGGCAACATCGTCCGGACCGGCTGGCAATTGCTGCGCCGCTCGGCCAACGGACTGATGGACGGCAGTCTGCCGCCCGAACAACAGGCGCAGGTTCTCCGCGTCCTTGAAAGCTATCGTAGCCAGGGGATCGACTACCACGCCCTGCGCAGCCGCGAGGCGGGGGCGCGCAGCTTCATCTCGCTGCACGTTCTCGTCCCCGGCGCGTGGACGGTAGCGCGCGCTCATCAACTGGTCGAAGGCCTCGAAGGCGAGCTTCGTCAGGAACTCCCGCACGCCTCCGTGTTCGTCCATATCGAACCTCGCGAGGACCCGGCTTCGCACCAGGATCTCGGCCTTGACCGCTGAGCCGGGCGCCGGCGCCGCGTGGCGCAGCCGGCCGCGTTGGCTGACTGCCCTGCCCGCCTTTCTGCCCGCCTTTTTGCCCAGCTTGCTGTTGCCGCTGCTGTTGCTCGTCGCGCCACCGGCATTCGCCTGGAACGCCGCCGGCCATCGGATCAGCGCCTTGATCGCCTGGGAACGACTCGACGAGCGGACGAAGGCTGCGGTGGCTTCCGTGCTGCGCCAGCATCCGGACTACGAGCGCTGGCAGGCACGTGGCAAAGACGCAGACGCGGACCGTGCGGCTTTTCTCGAAGCCTCTACGTGGCCCGACGACATCCGCCGGGACCGGCGTTTCTACACCGCCGGACGTGCGCCGCCGACGCCGACGCTGCACGGATTCCCGGACATGGAGCGTCGACTGGCCTGGCACTATGTCGATCGTCCATTGCACCCTGAGCGAAAGAGGCGCCCGTCACCGGGCGCGCTAGCCCGCCAACTGACTGCGCTGCCGAAGATCCTGTGCGACCCGGAAAGCAGCGCAGCCGAGCGGGCCTATGCACTCCCCTGGCTGATCCATCTGGTCGCTGATGCGCATCAGCCGCTACACGCGGCGAGCCGAAATCGACCGAACGGGGACGACGACAGCGGCGGCAATGAGCAGCGGATCTTCAACCCCTTGCAGCCGAAGTATCCGTCCACCAATCTGCACAGCTATTGGGACGAGCTCCCGGGCAAGCCGTGGTTACGCGGAAAACGCCTGGCGAGCACGGTCAAGGTACTGACGCTCCTCTACCCACCGACGGCGCAAGCGGGAGACGCCACGCAATGGCTCGAGGAAAGCTGGCAGCTCGCGCGACAGGCGGCGTATCCCAGTGGCGACGATGCCGTGCTCACGATCAGCGCCGAATTCCAGGCAAGGGCGGCGGAGATCACCGGCCAGCGACTTGGCCAAGCCGGCTATCGTCTGGCCGAACAGCTGCAGCGCGTGTTTTCGGGAGCGGGGCGGCAGTGTTCCACGTGAAACACCGGCGGTTGCTAAGCAGGAGAACTCAGCAGCAAGGCAGCGCCGAGCAGCTCAACCGCGCGCCAAAGCACGCAGACGCGCGACGCGTTCCTCAGTCGCCGGGTGCGTACTGAAGAGGCCCTTGATGCCGCCGCCCGAGAGCGGATTCATGATCATCATCTGCGCCGTCTCGGGATGCGCCTCGGCAGGTACCATCGGGATACCTCGCGCATAAGCGTCGATCTTGGTCAGCGCATCGGCCAGCGCATTGGCGTCACCGGAGATCTCCGCCCCCCCGCGGTCGGCCTCGAACTCGCGTGCCCGCGAAATGGCCATTTGAATCAGCGATGCTGCCAGCGGCGCGAGAAGGGCGACCAGGATGCCCGCCACGGGGTTCCCTGGCCGCCCTTCCGAATCACGGCCGCCGAAGAACATCGCGAAGTTGGCGAGTGCGGAAATTGCTCCGGCCATGGTCGCCGAAATCGTCGAAATCAGAATGTCGCGATGCCGGACGTGCGCCAGTTCATGCGCCATGACCCCTCGGATTTCCCTTGCCGACAGCAACTGCAGAATTCCGGTCGTCGCCGCGACCGCCGCGTTCTCCGGATTGCGACCGGTGGCAAAGGCGTTCGGCTGCGCCTCATCGATCAGATAGACCTTCGGCATCGGCAGTTCGGCACGTTGGGCGAGGTCGCGAACCATGCCGTAGAACTGCGGCGCCGACGCCTCGTCGACTTCGCGCGCCTTGTACATCTTGAGCACCATCTTGTCCGAGAACCAGTAGGCGAAGAAATTCATCGCCCCGCCAAAGAGCAGCGCCAGCAACATCCCCGTCTGGCCACCGACCATTGCCCCAATCGCCCCGAAAAGAGCCACGATGGCCGCCATCAGGATCGAAGTTTTTACCCAGTTACCGAGCATTTCCGAGACCTCCGCGAGAACAACAGTACACCACGACGGTGTGGCGACGTAGATGGTGCCGGCCGGCAAGAATTTCAAGGACGGTCCGGCGGTTGCCCTTCATCCCGTCCGGTGGGTTGCCGGCAAGGCGCAAAGCCGAGCGCATTACGGCCGCGGGATCACGCCGCCGGCAAAGCGCAGCGGGAACCCGCCCCGATTCGCGTTCCGACCAGAAACTGTGTCGCCGGCAAACGTTTTCCGCCGGCCTTCTGAAGCTCGTCCAGGCGCAGAGCGCCTGCGCCACAGGCAACGACCACGGAGTTGCGGTCGGCGACCAGAATCTCGCCGGGCTCGCCATCACCGGCGACCACGGCGGCGCGCCAGACCTTGAGCAGATGGCCATCGACGGTGCACGAGGCCCCGGGAAAAGGGTTGAAAGCCCTGACGCAGCGAGCCAGCTGCACCGCCGGCAAACGCCAGTCGAGCGCCGCTTCCGCCTTCTCGATCTTGGCAGCGTAGGTGGCCCCAGCGCCTGCTTGAGCTTGCGGCGACAGCGGCAGACGGGCCAGCGCCTCGACGATCAAGCGTGCGCCGAGTAGGGCAAGTCGGTCGCCAAGCGATGCCGCCGTGTCGTCGGACGCAATCGGCAGGCTCTCGGAAAGCAATACCGGGCCAGTGTCGAGTCCGGCGTCCATCTGCATGATGCACACCCCGGTCTCCTGGTCGCCCGCAAGAATCGCCCGCTGCACTGGCGCAGCGCCGCGCCAGCGCGGCAACAGCGACGCATGGATGTTGATGCAGCCGGAAGCCGGCATGTCCAGAACGACCTGCGGAAGGATCAGCCCATAGGCCGCGACGACCATGGCCTCGGCGCCAAGCGCGCGTATCTGCTCCTGCGCGGCGAGGTCCTTCAAGGTCGATGGCTGCAAGACTCGGATCCCGGACGCCAGAGCCAGCTGCTTGACCGGCGAAGCTCGTAGCGCCAGGCCACGTCCCGACGCGCGGTCGGGCTGCGTGAGGACCACAAGCACCTCATGACCGGCAGCGATGATGGACTGCAGGGCAACTCTCGCGAACTCGGGCGTACCCGCGAAAACCAGTCTCACGCGGTAATTCTCGCCTGCTTGGCGAGCTTGTTCCTGATCCGCAGCTGCTTGAGCTGCGAGAGGTGCTCGACAAAGACCTGCCCCTGTAGATGATCAATTTCATGCTGCAGGCAGACGGCCAGCAAACCCACGGCCTCGATGGTCTGCTCAGCGCCATCCAGGTCGAGATAGCGGACCACGACGTGTTCGGCGCGCGCAACCTTGTCGTAGATCCCGGGCACCGACAGACAACCTTCCTCGCAGACCTGCAAACCGTCCTGCTCGAGAATCTCCGGATTGATCAGGGTAAGCAGTTGATCTCTGGTTTCCGAGGCGTCAATGACTATCAGCTGCTTATGCACATCCACCTGCGTTGCGGCAAGGCCGATTCCTGGTGCTTCGTACATCGTCTCGGCCATGTCACGCGCCAGGCGACGAAGGTTGTCGTCAATCCGTTGGACGCGCACGGCCATCGTCTTCAGACGTGGATCGGGAAAGCGGAGTATCGGTAGTAGAGACATAAAAAACTTGATCGAAGAAATAACTACGTGCAGAATCTAATGTAGTGTCTTGAGTATTCCAACGCCTGTTGCGTCGGGCGCACGATGACTTCGGCCATAGACGCGGCCAGCAGCGAACTGGGGCAAACCCTGCAGCCGGAGCATTACGCCGCCACGCCGCTATCTCGCCACACCGCCATGTACGAGGGCTCGTACGAGGATAACATGATGATCCGCATTATATCCGCGTTCATTCTGGCCACGGTCAGCGCGCTGTGCCTGGCCGCCGGGCAAGCCCCGCTGCTGGCCGAAAGCGCCCCCACCCGACATGTGGTCGTACCCGGTGACACGCTCTGGGGAATATCGGGGGCTTTCCTCAAGGAGCCCTGGCGCTGGCCGGAGATCTGGCGGATGAACCGGCAGGAAGTCAGGAACCCGCACCTGATCTATCCCGGTGACGTGATCGTCCTTGATCGTGACGCGCAGGGCAACGCCTTCCTGCGTCTGCAGAGTGGCCGGCTGGAGCCGCAAATTCATTCCGAAATGAACGAGCAGGCGATTCCGGCGATTCCGCCCAACGTCATCAGGCCTTTCCTCTCCGACCCACTGATCGTCGAAGCGAATGCACTCGACGCCGCCGCACGCATCGTCGCCACGCAACTCGATCGGGTCTTTCTCGGCAACGGCGACCTGGCCTACGTAACCAATGCCGACCCTGCCCATCGCGACTGGAAGATCTACCGCAACGGCAAGCCTTTGCGTGACCCGGAAAGCAACGACATACTGGGCTATGAAGCCTTCTACCTGGGCACCGCAAAGCAGCTGCAACCGGGCAACCCGGCGACCTTCGAGGTGCGCTCGGCCACGCAGGAAGTCGGCTTTGGCGATCGCCTTCTGCCAGCGACGCCGCCGCCGCTGATCGCCTACGTTCCGCACAAGCCTGATTTCGCCGTCGATGGCCGCGTGATCTCCGTCTATGGCGGCGTCGACGCAGCCGGTCGCGGCTCGATCATCTCGATCAACCGTGGCACCACCGATGGCATCGAGATCGGACACGTGCTGGCTCTCGAACGTAATCGCGTGATTCATGAACGCGACGAGCAGGGTGACAAGGCGGTGGTAGACATTCCGCCTTCACGCATTGGCCTGCTTTTCGTCTTCCGAAGCTTCGAACGAATTTCCTATGGCCTGGTCGTGCAATCCGAAGGCACGGTAGATATCAACGACTTCGTCCGCACACCCTAGAAATGGACACCGGCGAGTCGCTCGCCGCCTGGTTGCGACTGACCCTGATTCCGGGTGTTGGCGGCAAGACCCAGCGCAAACTGCTCAACGCCTTCGGGCTTCCAGAAGCCATCTTCGCAGCGGATCGCGCCGCCATTGTCGGCGTTGTTGGCGACAAGGCGGCCAGCCTGCTCCTCGCTGCCGACAATCGCGCAGGGGTGGAAAGAGCCCTGGCCTGGTCCGCTGCGCCTGACCACGAGCTGCTCACCCTCGCCGACCGCGAGTATCCGCAAGCCCTGCTGCAGATTACCGATCCACCGACGCTGCTCTATGTCCGTGGTCGCATCGATCTGCTCAACCAGCCGGCGCTGGCCATCGTGGGCAGTCGCAACCCAACTCCCCAAGGGGTCAACAACGCCGAGCGCTTCGCCGCCGCCCTGGCCGAAGCCGGACTGACGATTGCCAGCGGCCTGGCACTGGGTATCGACGCTGCTGCGCATCGCGGCGCGCTGCGCGCGTCGGCAAGCACGGTGGCTTTCATCGGCACCGGGATCGACCGCCTATACCCTGCCGCCAACCAGCAACTGGCCCTTGATATCGCCGCCCGAGGCACAGTCGTTTCCGAGTTTCCACTCGGCGCGCCACCCGCCGCCGCCAACTTCCCGCGCCGCAACCGCCTGATCGCGGGCTTCTCGCGCGGCACCCTGGTCATCGAAGCGACCGTCGACAGCGGTTCGCTGATCACCGCACGCCTTGCGGCCGAACAAGGACGCGAGGTATTCGCCATTCCGGGATCGATTCATTCGCCGCATTCGCGCGGCTGCCACAAACTGATCAGAGAAGGTGCCAAACTGGTAGAAACCGTTCAGGACGTCCTCGACGAGCTCACCTGGCCACTGCTGACGGCGACGACCTCCGCGAGCCCTGACGACCCTGCTCCGCAAGGCAGCGGCCTACTGCCAAGCATGGGATTCGATCCCTGCAGCCTCGACGAGCTGGTCGAGCGCAGCGGCTTGACGGCTGACGTCGTTTCGGTGATGCTCCTCCACTTGGAACTGGATGGTCAGGTCGCCACTCTGCCAGGCGGCCGCTACCAACGCATTTGCCAAGCCTGAGAGCCTTTTCTGATGATCGACATTCTGGTCTACCTTTTCGAGAACTATCACGACTTCAGCACCCGCCCAAAGAGCAAGATGCTGAAGCGGCGCTTGAGCGCCGTCGGTTTCGAAGAAGAGGCGATCACCGTCGCCCTGGGCTGGCTGGACGGCCTGAAAACGACGCCACTCATTGAGCGGCCACGCGATCAACGCGCGCTACGCGTCTACCTGCCAGAGGAGCAACGCAAACTTGGCCCGGACTGCCTCGCTTTCATCGCCTTCCTCGAAGCGGCGGACATGTTGGCGCCCGCTTTGCGCGAACTGGTCGTCGAGGGCGCGATGCTCCTCGAGGACGACCCGGTACCTCTGGGCAAGTTCAAGATCATCGTCTTGATGATCCTCTGGAGTCGCGAGCAGGCGCTCGAGCCCCTGATCGTCGAGGAACTTCTCGACGACGGTGACCACAGACTGCTGCACTGAGCACCGCGCGCCTTCGCTACCAGGACGCTGCTACCGCTCCGGCGACGGCAGGGCAGGCAGCGGTTTCGGCGACCCTACCGCGAACAGCACTGCCGCCCGCCTTGCTTGCCAAGGGCGGTAGAGTGCTCTTATCATGGCCCGCCGAACCCTGTAGTGTTGGGCCATCCGGCCAGCCGCATTTTGGCCACTTTCCCGGACTGATGAAGACCCCATGAGCAAGAAACTGATCATCACCGAGAAACCCTCCGTCGCCGCTGACCTCGCACGCGCCCTCGGTGGCTTCGTTCGACACGAGGACTATTTCGAGAGTGACGACTACGTACTCTCCTCCGCCGTCGGACATCTGCTCGAACTGGCCTGCCCCGAGGAGTACGAGGTCAAGCGCGGCAAGTGGTCTTTCGCCCATTTACCGGTGATCCCGCCGCACTTCGCGTTGCAGCCGATTCAGAAAACAGAGGCGCGCCTAAAACTGCTGGTCCGCCTGATCAAGCGCAAGGATGTCGACGGTCTGGTCAACGCCTGCGACGCTGGGCGCGAAGGCGAGCTGATCTTCAACTACATCGTCCAACACGCCAAGAACAGCAAGCCGGTAGAACGTTTGTGGCTACAGTCGATGACCCAACAGGCTATCCGGGACGGCTTCGCCCGCCTGCGCAGCGGCGCCGAAATGCACGGTCTGGCCGATGCGGCCGTCTGCCGCTCGGAATCGGACTGGTTGGTCGGCATCAATGGCACGCGCGCGATGACCGCCTTCAACTCGAAGACCGGCGGCTTCCACCTGACGACCGTCGGCCGCGTCCAGACACCGACGCTGGCGCTTATGGTTGACCGTGAAGACCGCATTCGCAAGTTCAAGCCGCGCGCCTACTGGGAAGTCGAGGCGCTCTTCGTTTGTGCCGCCGGCGACTACCGTGGCAAGTGGTTCGACGAGAAGTACAAGGGCAAGGACAACGACGAACATGCACGTGCCGACCGCTTGTGGGACGAAGCGCGCGCCATCGCACTACAGAAAAAATGCACCGGCCGGGACGGCGAGGTCAGCGAAGAGTCCAAGGCCTCTACGCAGCTGTCGCCGCTGCTCTACGACCTGACCAGCCTGCAACGCGAAGCCAACGGCCGTTTCGGCTTTTCGGCGAAAGCCACGCTCGGACTGGCGCAAGCGCTCTACGAAAAGCACAAGGTGTTGACCTACCCACGGACCGACGCCCGGGCACTGCCCGAGGACTACCTTGAAACGGTCCGGGCAACGCTGTCGATGCTCACCGGCGAGGGAGTCACGAAAGGGAGCGACGAAGCCACCCTGGCCCGCTATGCGCCTTTTGCATCGAACATCCTGGCTCGCCAGTGGGTCGTCGCGAACAAGCGCATTTTCAACAACGCCAAGATCTCCGATCACTTCGCGATCATCCCGACCCTGCAGGCGCCAAGACACCTCTCCGAACCGGAGATGAAGCTCTACGACATGGTCGTCAAGCGTTTCCTCGCCGTTTTCTATCCCGCGGCCGAATCGTTGATCACGACGCGCATCACGCGCGTCGAGGGCGAGCCATTCAAGACCGAAGGCAAGGTCCTGGTCAATCCCGGCTGGCTCGCGGTCTATGGCCGCGACGCGCAGGAAGGCAGCGAAGGCAATCTCGTCGCCGTGCAGCCCAATGAAATCGTTCATGGCGACGAGGTTCTCCTCAACGCACACGAAACCAAGCCGCCTCCCCGCTACTCGGAGGCCACTCTGTTGACGGCCATGGAGGGCGCGGGCAAGTCGATGGACGACGAGGAGCTGCGCGCGGCGATGGCTGGACGCGGCCTCGGCACGCCAGCGACACGTGCGCAAATCATCGAGAACCTGATCGCCGAACAGTATCTTCACCGCGACGGCCGCGAACTGCAGCCGACGGCCAAGGCTTTCTCGCTGATGACACTGCTCAACGGCCTCGGCATTCCCGAGCTGACGGCGCCCGAGCTGACCGGGGCATGGGAATGGAAGCTGGCGCGCATGGAAAGCGGCGAAATGTCGCGCAAGGAATTCATGGGCGAGATCGCGGCAATGACCGAGCGCATCGTTGCTCGCGCCAAGAGCTACGATAGCGACACCATCCCCGGCGACTTCGGCGAACTGAAGACCCCTTGCCCCAAGTGCAGCGGTCTTATCAAGGAAACCTACAAGAAGTTTCAGTGCCAGGCCTGCGACTTCGCACTCTGGAAGATCGTCGCCGGCCGCCAGTTCGAAGGTAGCGAGATCGAGGAGCTACTCACCGAACGCAGGATCGGCCCGTTGACCGGCTTCCGCAACAAGATGGGACGCCCTTTCAACGCGATCATCAAACTTAACGCCGACAACGCCCCTGAGTTCGACTTCGGCCAGGGAAGCGCTGGGGACGCAGCCGAAGAAGTCGACTTCTCCCAAAGCGAAGCCCAGGGCGCCTGCCCGAAGTGCGGCGCACGAGTATTCGCGCACGGCATGGCCTACGTTTGCGAGAAATCGCAGGGACCGAACAAGAGCTGCGACTTCCGATCGGGAACGATCATCCTGCAGCAGCAGATCGAACCCGAACAGATGCAGAAGCTGCTGAGTACCGGGCGGACCGACCTCCTGCGCGGCTTCGTCTCGGCTCGCACACGTCGGAAGTTCTCGGCGTATCTGGTCCGCGGCGCCGATGGAAAAGTCGGCTTCGAGTTCGAGAAACGGGAACCCAAGGCAACGACCAGGAAGCCCCGAGTGGCCACTGCGAAGACTGACAACAACACGCCGGAAGCCGGCGAAAAAACCAGCGCCAGCACACGCAAGAAGGTGGCCAACTAGGAGCACACCCGCAACAAGGCAGCCTTGCTGCCTTGTTGCGCTGCTGTTTCACGTGAAACAGCAGCGCGGCGAGCGGCAGCCCCGGAATTACTCGGCCGGAAAGCCGTTCTCCGGCCACTATCCGCGGACAATCACTCCGAGCGGCGGTGCGTCCAGGATCGCCGCACGCAAGACGTCGATCGCCTGCGGCCGCGGGAAGCTCGCCCGCCAGGCGATCACCACCTTGCGCAGCGGTGCCGGCTCGCTGAAATTGCGGAACTCCAGCAACAGGTCATCACGCGGCCACGACGCCGCCGCGGAGGCCGGCACCACCGAGATACCGGCGCCACTGGCCACCATGTAGCGCACCGTTTCGAGCGAGCTTCCCTCGCTAGCCCCGTCGGTACCGCCTGGGCCGGAAAGCTGCGGACACGCCTGGACCACCTGATCGCGGAAGCAATTGCCGTTGCCGAGCAGGAGCAGGTTCTCGGACGCCACCTCATTGGGGTCGATCAGGGTTTTCTGCGTCAGCCCATGCCCGCTCGGCAAGACCATGCAAAAAGGCTCCTCGTAAACCACCCGCGAAACGATCCCTGCTTCCGCAAATGGTAAGGCGACGACAATCACGTCAAGTTCGCCGCGACGCAACTGCGCGCTCAGGTTTACTGTGAAATTCTCATGCAGGAAGAGCGGCATCCGCGGCGCACGCAGGTGCAAAGCCGGAATCAGGCGGGGCAACAGGTATGGCGCGATGGTGTAGATGACCCCCAGGCGCAACGGTCCAAGCAAGGGGTCCTTGCCCTGTTCAACGAGTTCCTTCAGCCTGCTCGCCTCGTCCAGAACCCGCTCCGCCTGAACGGCAACCTGTTCGCCGAGCATCGTCAAGCGCACTTCAGCCGACGAGCGCTCGAAGAGAATCACTCCGTAGCGCTGCTCGAACTTCTTCAAGGCCACCGACAAGGTTGGCTGGCTGACGTGGCATTTCTCCGCGGCCCGGCCGAAGTGCTTCTCGAGCGCCAACGTCGCGATGTAGCGCAACTCGGTCAAGGTCACTGCCGATCCTCCCGTTTCAGAAAGTGCCACCCTTGTCGGCCGCCAGCAGTGCCACTTCCGCCGCTTCCAGCCACATCCACCGCCCCACCTCGAGCGACGCCGGCAAGCTGAAACCGCCGATGCTCGTCCGATGCAATGCCTCCACCCGATTGCCGGCCGCAGCAAGCATGCGCTTGACCAGATGATAGCGACCCTGCGTCACCGTCAAGCGCAGGCAGCGCCCACCGAGAAGAGTGCAGTCCTGCGCGGCAACCGGCTCGGGGTCGTCATGCAGCACCACGCCGCTCAAGAGCGCACTCATCTGTGACTCGTCGACCACATGCCGCGTTGTCACCTCATAGACCTTGGGCACCGCTTTTTTTGGTGAGCTCAACCGGTGAATGAACTGACCGTCGTCGGTCAACAGCAGCAACCCGGTCGTGTCCTCGTCGAGCCGACCGACCGCTTGCACGCCGCGCTTGATGAGAGGGTCGGGAAGCAGCGAGTAGACACTGGGGTGGTGTAAAGGTCGCTGCGAGCATTCATGGCCTGCCGGTTTGTGCAGGGCCAAATACGCGAAACGCCGATAAAGCCAGGCAACGCCGTCTACCGCAAAGCGCAGCCCCTCCGCCTCGAAGCGAGCAAAAGGATCAGCGCAGGGCTGCCCGGCAACGCTAACGCTCCCCGAGCGAATCAGTGCGCGGCAGTCAGCCCGGCTACCAAAGCCCTGCGAGCGCAGCAGACGCTCCAGTTCGATCATCGGTGCCGCTCAAGAGTGACACAGCAAACCAAGGTGCGCAGCGGCCAGCGAGCTTTCCGGGAGGGAAGAATTGTACTCATGTCCGCAGTGTACACGACCCAGCGCCCCGTCCCATCGGCGGCTATTGTTCTTCCCCGCAGCAGCGAGGACAATGGAAGGCATTGAACCCAAGCTGAAGGGAAGCCGAGCATGCTGGTCAAATTCAACTCGAGCACCTCCGGGCAGATCATGATGTTCTCTCCGGCCGCCCGCCAATTGCTCGAAATCCTGCACAAGGACTGCACCGCGCGCGGCGTGATTACCAGCGAGCAGTTGCCCGAAGCCATCGAACGCCTGCGGCGCGCCGTTGCCGGCGGCGGTAGCCGCGGCACCGAAACGCTTCCCCCTCAAGCCGGTACCCCCGCCCAAGATGACGACAGCAACGACGATCAAAGGGCCGACGGTCCGCCAATCGGATTGGCCCAGCGCGCCTTTCCGCTGATCGAACTCCTGGAGTGGACGCGCAAGGAGGACGGCTACATTCTCTGGGAAGCGGCCAAGGATTTCTAGGGGGCCCGCGGCTCGCTTCTGCCGCCGCATCATCGATCGCCGCTTTGGCTCGCGATCTTGATGGCGATCATCAGGTCATCAGTGGCGTCGTCGCCTTGCCGAACCACGCACGGTTGACCACATCACCTGCCCGGACGCGCCGCGGCCAAACGGCAAACGGCAAGCCGCCGCGAGGACTTGCAGACAGGCGTCGTAGGGTGTGTTGTCGACCGCCACCCGCTCCGTAGCCCCGCACTCAGACCTTCCGATACACCTCGGCGCCAGCCTTGACGAACTCGATCGCCTTCGCCTCCATCCCCTTGCTCAGCGCCTGCGCCTCGCTGACTCCCTGCGCTGCGGCGTACTCCCTGACTTCCTGGGTGATCTTCATCGAACAGAAGTGCGGACCGCACATCGAGCAGAAGTGCGCCACCTTGGCCGATTCCTTGGGCAGCGTCTCGTCGTGAAACTCGCGTGCCTTGTCGGGGTCCAGGCCGAGGTTGAACTGATCCTCCCAGCGAAACTCGAAACGTGCCTTCGATAGCGCGTTGTCGCGAATCTGCGCGCCGGGATGGCCTTTCGCCAGGTCGGCAGCGTGCGCCGCCAGTTTGTAGGTGATGATCCCCACCTTGACATCGTCCTTGTCCGGCAAGCCGAGGTGCTCCTTTGGCGTCACGTAGCAGAGCATGGCGGTGCCAAACCAGCCGATCATCGCCGCACCGATGCCGCTGGTAATGTGGTCGTAGCCGGGCGCGATATCAGTGGTCAGAGGGCCAAGCGTGTAGAAAGGTGCTTCCTTGCACTGCTCGAGCTGCAGGTCCATGTTCTCCTTGATCATGTGCATCGGAACATGGCCCGGCCCCTCGATCATCACCTGCACGTCGTGCTTCCAGGCGATGTCGGTGAGTTCGCCCAGCGTCTTCAGCTCGCACAGTTGGGCTGCGTCGTTGGCATCGTAGATCGAGCCGGGACGCAAGCCATCACCGAGGCTGAAAGCGACATCGTAGGCTTTCATGATCGCGCAGATCTCTTCGAAGTGCGTGTACAGGAAACTCTCCCGGTGATGCGCGAGGCACCACTTGGCCATGATCGAACCACCGCGCGAGACGATGCCGGTCAGCCGGCTGGCGGTCAGTGGCACGTAGCGCAGCAGAACGCCGGCGTGAATGGTGAAATAGTCCACGCCCTGTTCGGCCTGCTCGATCAAGGTGTCGCGGAAGATCTCCCAGGTCAGGTCTTCGGCCTTGCCGTTGACTTTCTCCAGCGCCTGGTAGATCGGCACCGTGCCGATCGGCACCGGGCTGTTGCGAATGATCCACTCGCGCGTTTCGTGAATATTCTTGCCGGTCGACAGATCCATCACCGTGTCGCCGCCCCAGCGGATCGACCAGGTCATCTTCTCGACTTCTTCCTGAATGCTCGAACCCAACGCCGAATTGCCGATGTTGGCGTTGATCTTGGTCAGGAAGTTGCGACCGATGATCATCGGCTCACTTTCCGGGTGATTGATGTTGCAGGGAATGATCGCCCGCCCGCGGGCCACCTCAGAGCGCACGAACTCCGGCGTGATCTCCTCCGGAATACTGGCCCCGAAACTGTTGCCCGCATGCTGGCGGCAAAGGATTTCTGCGAAGCGTTCGCCCTGCGCCCCGGAAGCCTTCAGTTGCTCTACGTAGACGCGACGGTTGTTGTTCTCGCGGATGGCGATGTATTCCATTTCCGGTGTGATGAGGCCGCGCCGGGCGTAGTGCATCTGGCTGACGTTAGCGCCGCTCCTGGCACGCAGCGGCCGGCGCTGCAGGCCGGGAAAACGCAGTTCGTCGAGAGCCGGGTCGGCGGCGCGCACACGCCCGAAATCGGAACTCAGGTCGCCTAGCGCCTCGCAATCACCGCGCTCGGCAATCCACTGCGCGCGCAGCGCGGGCAGGCCCTGGCGGATATCGATCGTCGCCTGCGGATCCGAGTACGGTCCGGAGCAATCGTAGACGTAAATCGGCGGGTTCTTCTCGCCACCAAACGCGGTATCGGTATCGGCCTGAGAAATTTCACGCATCGGTACGCGCAGATCGGCGCGGCTACCAGTGACGTAGATCTTGCGGGAATTCGGCAAGGGCTGGATCGCCGCCTGGTCGACTTGAGCGTCAGCGGCGATGAATTTCTCGTTAGCGTTCATGGTGTTTCCTTGCAGAGGGGTACGGCAAAAGCGCTACGCAAGCGTGCAGCGTGCAAGGGGCCAGCGAGACGAGCGAGACGGAGTGAAGACAACACCCTGCGCACCCTGAAAACCCCGTGCGCTCCGCTTCCCTACGACGGCATGACCCGTACAGGTTCGAAGGGACTCTCTCAGCCACAGCGTGATCCGCGCGGCACCCCCAACGTGAGTGCCCAAATTACTGGAACTGCTGGCATTTAGCAAGAATATCGATATCGTCCGGCAGCACTCATCGCTCGCGAAAGCGCACTGACGCGAAGTGGCTATCCGGCGCTCGTCGGAAAATTCGTAAATCAAGGTCGAAGTTGCCCGCGGTCGCGAGCAATGGATAGGGCAGTCACGAACAGGTCGCCGACTTCCACGCACCGGTTTCCCGGTACGGCAAAAACAAGCGTTGATCTTGTGCATGGCGCGCTGCAAGAACTGCAGTGGCCCTGGCGTCCCCACGGGGATTCGAACCCCGGTACCTACCGTGAAAGGGTAGTGTCCTAGGCCTCTAGACGATGGGGACCCGGAACAGCAATCTCTCGACTTGCTGGTGGAGGTACGCGGGATCGAACCGCGGACCTCTTGCATGCCATGCAAGCGCTCTCCCAGCTGAGCTATACCCCCTCGAAAGAAGCGCGCATTATAGGGTTCGAGGCGGGCCTTGTAAAGCGCCGTTCATCACCGCAGAGAAATCGACCCAGTCTCGCTCCCCCTCGATCTCCTGCAGGCGGCGAAGGTTGCGCGCGCGCAACTGCTTGCTCAGCGAACGCCGTCCGATGCGCGCGTCGGAAATGTCGATCAGCCCGAATTGCTGATCGGGCGTGTAGACCACGTTGCCGAGATGCAGCGAGCGGAAATAGACACCGGCCTGGTGCAAGCGAATGACGAAGTCCGTGAACGCCCCCTTCAAGCCTGGCTCGATAGCCGGGTCAAAGCCCTCGCGCAGCATCTCACGCAGCGTCTTGCCGGCCAGCGGGTGGTAGTGCACGCCATCGCGGCCAATCGAAGGAATTCGCCACACGGCGATGATCACCGGCGCCGCTATGTGGCGCCGGTGGAGAGCCTCGGCATTGTCGGCGAAGCGTTGCGCATAGGGCGACCAGGCTGCCGAAGAGAGTAGTCGCTTGCGGCGAAAGAGCTTGAGGATCGTTCCGTCAGCAAGGCGCAGGACCTTGTCGCCAAAGCCATCCGCCTCGAGGATTTCGGCTCCCGCGCGCATGGCAAGGTACTCGTCGTGCTCCAGCTTCTTCAAAGGGCTTCCCCACGCGAAAGCCTCGAGTCTACCTTTTTCGGCGAACACCAGGCGCAATCACCTGTGTCGGCTCGAGTCACGGCCGTTAGAATGCAGCTTTTGCCAAGAGTGATGGTTGTCCGATGAACTTCATGCACGCTCTCAACGCTGCCTGGCACGACCGCAACAGCCTGCTCTGCGTTGGCCTGGACCCCGACCCGGCGCGCTTCCCCGCCCACTTGCGGGGTCAGCCAGACGCCATTTTTACCTTCTGCAAAGCAATCGTCGACGCCACCGCCGACCTGGTGTGCTCGTTCAAGCCGCAGATCGCCTATTTCGCCGCTCAGCGTGCCGAAGACCAGCTACAGGCCCTGATCGCCCACATCCACGACGCTCACCCGACGATACCGGTGATCCTCGATGCCAAGCGCGGCGACATCGGCAGCACCGCCGAGCAATACGCCATAGAGGCCTTCGAACGCTTCAAAGCCGACGCGCTCACCGTCAACCCCTATATGGGGCGCGACTCGATCGAACCTTATCTGGCATACGCCGACAAGGGCGTTATCCTGCTCTGCCGAACCTCGAACCCCGGCGGCAGCGACCTCCAGTTCCTCGACGTCGGTGGCGAAAAGCTCTACGAGCGGGTCGCCCGCCTGGTCAGCCAGGAATGGAACCAGGGCGGTCAGTGCGCACTCGTCGTCGGTGCCACCTTCCCCGGCGAAATTGCCCGCGTTCGCGAACTGAGCGGCAACATGCCGCTACTCGTTCCGGGTATCGGTGCGCAGGGCGGCGACATCGAGGCAACCGTCCGCGCCGGCCGTACGGCACACGGCGACGGCCTGCTGATCAATTCCTCACGCGCCATCCTCTATGCCGGCAGCGGTGAGGACTTCGCGCAGGCGGCACGGCGCGTTGCTCTGGACACTCGCCATGCGATCAATGTCCATCGCCACCCTGCGCCTGAGGCTGACTGCTGACAACCACCGTGCGCACGCCAGCAACGTCGCTGATAGCTGGCTGGCGCTGTCCGGAGCGTGTAAAACACGATCGACGCGGTCTCTGGTTAACTCGCTTCCGCGGCTGGCCGTGCCATCCCCTGCATGACCGGCCGCAAGTCCATCCACCATTGCTCCGTCGGCCGCCGATGTTCCAGGTCGACCACATCATGCATGCGGTTGATTGGAGAGATCATCACCTTGCCTTCGACCAGGCCGATATAGGCACCGGCAGCCGAACCCCGCTCCAGTTCGCGGGTCAGGAAGTCGATGCAATGCGCCGCCAGGCGGGTTGCCAGCACGCGGTCAAACGGTGAGGGGTTGCCGCCCTGCTGGACGTGACCCAGGATTGCCTGGCGCACGTCGAACAGGCCGTGACCTTCCTCCTCGAACAGCCGGCACATGAAATCGGTCGTGTACTGCGCGTTTGCACGCTCGTTGCGAATCGTGAGATAGAAACGCCGACCGCCATGAAAACCCTCGATCATCCGTTCCACATCGGCTTGCAGGTCCTTCAGCGAGACCCCTTCCTCGGGCAGGTAGATGCGCTCGGCACCACTGGCAAGGCCGCTCATCAGCGCCAGATAGCCGCAGTAGCGGCCCATGACTTCGACCACGAAGCAACGCCGCGCCGCCATGGCCGACTGCTTGATGCGGTCGAGCGCCAGAACGATGGCGTTGAGAGCGGTATCGGCGCCGATGCTCAACTCAGAGCCGGGCAGGTTGTTGTCGATGCTCGCCGGCAGGCAAATGATCGGAATCTTGAATGCCGGATAGCGCTCGCGTTCGCTATAGAGGTTATGGGCAACCCTGTAGGCCAGCCAGCCGCCAATGATCAGTAATCCGTCGATGCGGTACGTTTCGAGCGCTCGTGCGACGGTATAGAGCTGCTCGACGGTCGGCGCCTGCCGGGTGGTACCGAGTTCAGCGCCGCCCATGGCAGCCCACCCCTCGACGTCGCCCCAGCTCAACTCCTCGATGCGCCCGGCAAGGAGTCCCTCGAAGCTGCCACGTACCCCCAACATCGTGTGGCCACGGTCCAGTCCGAGTCGAACGGCGGCGCGAGCCGCGGTATTCATGCCTGGCGCAAGCCCGCCACCATGCAATACGGCCAGTCGACGGGGGCGGGCCGGCGGTATCACGCTGGGCGGCGCACCGGCCATCGCCTTGAAGGTCTGAAACATCTCGGTGAAGCTGCTCCCGCGCAGTTCCATCGCCTTGGCATAGTCATGCTCAGCGATCTTGCGCGCCACGGTGTGAGTTTGCTCGACACATTGCATCAACGGTGCCTGGCGTACCCGGTTGTAGCGCATGCCGACCATCTGGGGTTCACTTGCCGGGGTGGCCGACAACAACTCCTGCACCGCCGCGTGGCCAACCAGCGTGCTCATGCAGCGGTCGAAGGCGCTCGGCGTCCCGCCTCGCTGGACGTGCCCGAGGATAGTCACACGCGTGTCCTCGCCAAGGCGGTCTTGCAGCACCTGTCGCACCCGGTCGCTGCTGATCGGCCCGCCTGCGTTGTCGCACGCGCCTTCCGCGACGACGACGATGCTATCGCGACGACCGGCAGCCCGTCCGTTGCGCAGCAGATCGCACATCTGCTGCTCCCAGTTTTCTGGCGGCGGGCTCTCCGGAATGAGCACGTAGTCGGTACCACCGGCGATCGCGCTCATCAGCGCCAGATAGCCGCAATGGCGGCCCATCACCTCGACCACAAAGGTGCGCTGGTGGCTGGCGGCAGTGCTGGTAATGGCGTCGATGGCCTCGACGATCCGGTGCAGAGCGGTATCGGCACCTATGGTCATGTCGGTACCGACCATGTCGTTGTCAATCGACCCCACCAACCCGGTAATCATCAGCGCCGGGTGCCTTTGCGCGGTCAGCTCGTCGATATCGCCGCGCTCGACAAGTTCTGCCACGAGACTTGCCCACTCCTGCCGAAACAGGTTGGCGCCGGTCAGGCTGCCATCGCCGCCAATCACCACCAGCCGGTCGATCCCGTGCCGGAGCAGGTTTCTGGCCGCGGCAAGGCGGCCTTCCCGCTCGCGAAATGCGGGGCAGCGGGCAGTCCCGATGATCGTTCCGCCGCGGTGGAGAATGCTCCCGACATCGTCCCAAGACAGCGAGCGAATGCGGTCGCCGCCATCGACCATGCCCTGATAGCCCTCAAAAATGGCGTGCACAGCGACACCCAGGTTCAGCGCCGAGCGGACTACGGCGCGTACCGCGGCGTTCATGCCTTGAGCATCACCGCCACTGGTCAGAACGCCAATGCTGATCGAGAGATTGCTGACCATCGGTACGATCTTCCTTCAACTGTTAGAAACGGAGCTTTCCCGGTGTCCACGAAAAGCGGAAAAAGAGTCGGTCAGAATCAATGGCGCGCAGCACGCAATCGTCGATGGGGCGAAAGGCAGACACTCTTCCAGATCAAGTGAAACAGTCCTCTGGCGTTACAGGTTGGCCGAACGCCACCAGTTGCTGTGATCCTTGCGCAGTACGTCGTGCGCGAGCATCGGGTAGTGAGCGAGTTGCTCACCAATGCCCAGGAAGAAGCCGCCCTTGACCATTCGATACGGGAACTGCAGCGAGTGCACCCGATGCACGAGTTTGTTCTGCTTCGACCCTGGCCGCAATTCGAGCAAGGCTTCACGCAGGTGCAGCAGGAACGAATAGGGCAGATCGCCTTCCTGGCCGTTCTCGGGATCGCGCGCCAGCGGGCCAAGTTCGAGTTCGACAAAACACATCCCGGGGAAGCGGAAGAACTTCGATGGTTGGGTGGTCACGTCCACGTAATACTTCTCCGGTTCGAGGAGGCTGACCACCAGGCTGTTGATGGGTGCCAGGTCCTGAAACATGTGCCGCTCCTGGTCGGGTTTTGGCAATCCCTCGCCACGCTTCAAGCCCAGCGTCGCACCCATCGCGGTCGTCAGGTAAAGCTGGCCGATCGCCTCCATCGAGAGATGCTCCATCACGCGATACATCGAGATGTAGACAGAGTTCTTCGGCGTGCCATCCGGCTTCTCCGCGCAGCGCGCAAATGCACCGTCGATGTCGAAGTAGTCATGGCGAAACGACGGATGTATCTCGAAGAACAACGCCTGCCCCTTCGACTTGAACTTGTGGCCCGTGGCGTAGTATTGGCCGAACTTCTCCGGTGGCAGCATGGACGCGATCAGTGCTTCAGGAATCAGCGAAAAATAGAGATGCACCGACATGTTTGAATCCTCCCTGAAATAGTCGACCTTATTCGACGTTCTTGGCTATTGCCACGTCGGCGATACCCCGCGAAGCCCTGGCGCCCGGGGCCCCCATGTATGGCGAACGTAGCGTACCGCTACACCGTCGCCTTCTTGGCGAGAATGCGCATTCCGTAGAAGCTACGGAATACGAAGACGAGATTCACGACAAAGAACAGCCCGGCCAGAGCAGTTACGACTCCCTGCTGTCCCTGTGCCTGGAGGCCGACCGCCATCTCGACCGCCAGCAGACCGAAGAGCGTAGTGAACTTGATAATCGGGTTCATGGCCACCGAGGCGGTATCCTTGAACGGGTCGCCGACGGTGTCGCCGATCACCGAAGCGTTGTGCAGATCGGTTCCCTTGGCATGCATTTCGGTTTCGACAATCTTCTTTGCATTGTCCCACGCACCACCGGCGTTAGCCATGAAAACCGCCTGATAAAGACCGATGATGGCCAGCGAAATAAGATATCCAATGAAGAAGAACGGCTCGATGAAGGCGCAGGCAAGGGTTCCGAAGAATACCGCCATGAAAATGTTGAACATGCCTTTCTGCGCGTAGATCGTACAGATCTCGACGACCTTCTTGCTGTCTTTGGGCGACGCCTTGACCACCGCATCGAGTCTGATGTGCGTGCTGATGAACTCGACAGCACGATAGGCCCCGGTCGATACGGCCTGGGTGCTGGCGCCGGAAAACCAGAAGATCGTCGCGCCACCGGCAACGAGGCCGAGCAGAAACGGCGGGTGCAGCAACGACAGCTTGTCGAGGTTTTCGGTCAAGCCGCCAGTGAGCAGCATGACAATCGAAAAGACCATGGTCGTCGCACCGACCACCGCGGTGCCGATCAACACCGGCTTGGCAGTGGCCTTGAAAGTATTGCCCGCCCCATCATTCTCCTCGAGCAGGAACTTCGCCGACGTGAAATCGACATCAAAGCCGAAATCCCGCTTGACCTCCGCAGCGATATCGGGAACCTGCTCGATCATCGACAGCTCATACACGGACTGTGCATTGTCGGTCACCGGGCCGTAGCTATCGACGGCAATCGTTACCGGGCCCATTCCCAGGAAGCCGAAGGCGACGAGCCCGAAAGAAAACACAGCGGCCATCATGGCGGCCTTGGCTGAGTCGGGATTGATCACCGCGGTCAGCTCGTACTGCGACAGGAGGTAGGAACCGGACATCAGCCCGACGATGATCACACCGATCCAGAATGCCGAGAAGTACCCGGCAACGAGTCCGGACAGGATGTTGAGGCTGGCGCCTCCGGCCTCGGAGGCGGTCACCACTTCGCGCACATGTTTTGAGTTGGTCGACGTGAATACCTTCACCACCTCCGGAATGATCGCACCAGCCAGCGTGCCAAGGGTGATGATCAGCGAAAGCTGCCACCAGAGGTCCGCGTACGCTGTGCCGTTGACAGCGAACTGTCCCATCAGCAGATACGACACGATGAAGGTGATCACCAGCGAGACGAGCGAGGTGATCCAGACCAGTGAGGTAAGCGGTGCTTCGAAATCGAAGCGTTGCTTGTCGCCATACAGACGCCGCGCGAGCATCTGATTGCCGAAGTATGAAATTCCCGAAGCGACAATCATCATTACACGCATGGCAAACAGCCAGACCAGTAGCTGGACCTGGACGGCCGGTTCTGGCACGGCGAGCATGATGAAGGTAATCAGTGCCACACCGGTGACGCCGTAGGTCTCGAAGCCGTCGGCGGTTGGGCCAACCGAGTCGCCGGCGTTGTCGCCGGCGCAGTCCGCGATTACCCCAGGGTTGCGCGCGTCATCTTCCTGGATGCCGAATTCGATCTTCATCAAATCGGAACCAATATCCGCGATCTTGGTGAAGATGCCGCCGGCGATGCGCAGTGCAGCGGCGCCCAGCGACTCACCGATGGCAAATCCGATGAAGCACTTGCCGGCCAGTGAAGCCGGGATGAAGAGCATGATACAGAGCATGATCAGCAACTCGGTGGAGATCAGTAGCATGCCGATGGAGATCCCCGAGGTGATCGGAATCGCGTAAATCTGATACGGCTTCGCGGCCAGCGAGGCGAATGCCGTGCGGCTGTTGGCCAGGGTATTGATGCGTATGCCGAACCAGGCAACGCCGAACGAGCCAGCAATACCGATCACCGAAAACGCCAGGATCGTAGCCACTTCGGAAACCGCCAGCTGCTGGACGAAATAGAAATAGCCGATCATGATAACCGCGGTGAGAGCCTGCAGAATCAGCAGGAACTTTCCCTGAGTGATCATGTAAGTCTTGCAGGTCTCGTAGATCAGTTCGCTGATTTCGGCCATCGAGCGATGCACCGGCAGGCGACGAATCCGGCGGTAGATGACGGCACCGAAGGTGAGGCCACCGACAGCGACGAGAAGTCCGTAGGAAAGCAGTGTCCAGCCCGAGATACCACCGAAGAAGCTCACCAGAGCGGTATCTGCCAGATCGGGAAGAACAAGGTCGACTTCGGAGACGTGGCCCTCCGTGGCGGCGAGGGCTGGAAGCGACGTCACAGCAAAGAATACAAGTAACGCCGACAACAGATAAGTTGCGAAACTGGTGCGCGGAGGGGCCAGCGCATTGTGAGCGAATGTCATATTAGTGGGGTCCAGATAGAGTTAATATTTGCTCGCTGTATCCTTCGAAGTGTCCGGTTTTCTGGGCAGGGGAACTCGAGATTCAGTACCGCCGCGGCGAGTATCTCCGCGCCAATAGGGCGTGTCAAGCGTACCCAGCGGCGCCTATCAGAACCGCCTTTCACGCGCTATTGGCGGCTTATCGGCACGCTTTTCGGGCATGGTCAAACTGTCACTACGAATAGTTTCCCTATTACACATCAATGCGTTATGGGCAATGTATAGAGACGACTAAGCGCATACACGGAAAGAACAAACGCATACTCTCTCGCCGCTGACGCACTTTTCGAAGCCGCAGTCGATAATCCGTTCAGGCCTTCTTAAAACGCGTTTCGAATATTCTATGCTTGCGCGGCGACACCCGAGAATAGAGGCTTCAGGCGGCCGTCTAGGTCATGAATCACCTCTGCGGGTAGTTCACGAAACATACAAGCCGCATGATTCCAAATGGGAACCAACTATTTTTTTCGGGACGTCAGTTCAACGTTCGTGACTCGATACGTGTGGCTGCTGCCGTCCCGTCACGGGGCAAGAACGCCGACCGTGCTGCGTAACGGGGCTTGGAAGGTGGCACGGGAATTCCCGCGTGCCTGAGAAGCGCGAATTCCTGCTGTGTCTATGCCGCGATCGCTAATGCTCTTGCCATCTCGGCCCATGGCCAGCTTGCTGTGATTGCCGTGACCATGGCGTCCGTGACTGACGAACCGCAGGAAACGGTCGAGAGAAAACGTGGCAGCCTATTTGCCGCCTCGCCGCATCACGTGCAGCGGCAGTCTGGAGTGCCAAAGTGACACACCAACTAGCCAATCAACCGAGAGGCGTAGCGGTAGCTCGCGGAGCTCGCCGTCTTCGCTGCTTGTCTTCGTGGTGCCCACTACCTGCCGGCCAATTCGGCAAAGGCCTTCAGGCGTTGCAAACCCGTCAACCACGATATAGCTGCTGCTTGGCGAAAAAAAACCGAGACAGTCTTCCGTCTCGGTTCCTCTCTGAATAGCGCTTACAGGTTACACGAGCGCCACCAAGTGCTGTGATCCTGGCGCAGCGCTTCATGTGAAGGCATCTTGTAGAAGACGAGATCAGAACCGTTACCGATATAGATACCGTTCTTGATCATTCGGTACGGGAACTCAAGCGAGTGCACGCGATGCACCAGCTTGCTTTGCTTGCCGGCCGGATCAACTTCAAGCAAGGCCTCGCGGAGGTGGTGAACAAACGAGTACGGAAGATCGCCAACGGCCCCAGCTCCCGGGTCCGTCGCCAGTGCGCCTAGTTCCAGTTCAACAAAGCACAGGCCAGGGAAGCGAATGAACTTGTTGGGCTGACTGGTGACCTTTTCATAGTAAGTCTTGGGGTCCTGCGCGCTGACCACCAGGCTGTTGATCGGTGCGAGGTCCTGGTACATGTGCAAGCCCTTCGCCTTCGCCGGAAACGAATCGGCGCGGCTCAAGCCCAGTGTCTGTCCGTAGGCGGTGCCCAGATACAGCTTGCCCAGAGCGCTCACCGGAATGTGCTCAAGCACCCGGTAAACGGAAATATAGACCGAGTTCTTGGGGGTGCCATCGGGGTGCGCGACACAGCGCTCAAAACCCTCATCAATGTTGAAGAATTCATGACGGAATTTTGGATCGAGCTCGAAGAAGATCGCTTGTCCCTTGGATTTGTAGCTATGGCCGGTTGAGTAGTATTGCCCGAACTGCTCAGGTTCCAGCATTGAGGCGATCAGGGCTTCGGGGACCAGCGAAAAGTAGAGATGTATCGTCATGATTGTGTACTTTCTCCAAAATGAGATTGTATGGACCACGTGCCACCGACGGACGATGCCGATGGTTACACATAGACCCATGCGGATTTTTTGTTGCGGCCACGACTCTATTGTGCAAATTATACGAGCTGTGGCTGGCGGCGCCTAGCCGCTTGAACTTACTTTGCCCGTTCGTCTTGCGCATTTATGTGTGAAGCATTTCCTGCCGAAAACCCAGCGCAGCGGTCATTACTCAAACGTCGATGTTTCGTGCCGCCAGGGCATTCGACTCGATGAAATGGCGCCGGGGTTCTACCAACTCGCCCATCAAGGTGGTGAAGATCTCGTCGGCGCGGATCGCGTCTTCGATCTGAACCTTGAGCAAGCGACGCACTTTCGGATCCATGGTCGTTTCCCAAAGCTGCTCCGGGTTCATTTCACCGAGCCCTTTGTAGCGCTGTTTGGTGACCGTACGCTCGACTTCGCCGAGTAGCCACTGCATTGTTTCAGCGAAGCTGCCGACGGCCTGTTCCTTTTCACCGCGAACGACCACGCCGCCAGGGCCGAACAGGTCGGCCAGGATCTCGGCGGTCTTGCGCAGTTGCGCGTAATCACCGCTGACCAGAAGATCGTCATCGATGACGCCGACCTTGAGATTACCGTGCAGCACCTTTTCGAGGCGTAGCTGCCAGCGTTCCTCGGCGTCGTCATAACGCGCGAAAATGTTGATTCCCAGTTTTCCGCCAACGGCTTGCATGAGAGCGACGGCGCTCGCCGTGGCCGCCCCCTGGTCGCTGACGTCGACCTTCAGATTGGCATCGATCAAGGCATGCAAAACTTCGGGATTGATCAGGTGTGACAGACGGTTGATGACCGCCTCGGCGAGCAGATACTCACGCGCCAGTTCCTCCAGACCGGCGCCGGAAATCTCCGGCGCTCCGGCTTTCGGGGTAAGCACCGAACCCTCCAAAGCGAGGGTCAGCAGAAACTGCTTGAGCGCCTGATCGTCCTTGATGTAGCGCTCTGTCTTGCCGTGCTTGACCTTGTACAGCGGCGGCTGCGCTATGTACATATGGCCATTCTCGATCAACTCGGGCATCTGACGATAGAAGAAGGTCAGCAGCAGCGTACGGATGTGTGCGCCATCAACGTCGGCGTCGGTCATGATGATCAGGCGGTGATAGCGCAGCTTCTCCGGCTTGTACTCGTCCTTGCCGATACCGGTACCAAGCGCGGTAATCAGGGTGACAATCTCCTGCGACGAAATAAGCTTGTCGAAGCGCGCTTTTTCAACGTTGAGAATCTTTCCTTTCAACGGCAGGATGGCCTGGAACTTGCGATCACGACCCTGTTTGGCGGACCCGCCGGCGGAGTCTCCCTCGACCAGATACAGTTCGCAAAGCGCAGGGTCTTTCTCCTGGCAGTCAGCCAGCTTTCCGGGCAAGCCGACGCCGTCGAGCAAGCCCTTGCGTCGGGTCATTTCCCTGGCTTTGCGAGCCGCGTCACGTGCCCGTGCCGCTTCAACGATTTTGCCGGTTATCACCTTGGCGTCGAGCGGCCGCTCCTGGAGAAATTCGCTCAGCTTGGCCGCCACGACCTCTTCGACCGCCGGCCGCGCCTCCGATGAAACCAGCTTCATTTTGGTCTGCGAGGCAAACTTCGGATCCGGCATCTTCACCGACAACACGCAGGCCAGACCTTCACGCATGTCGTCACCGGCGATATCGACCTTGGCCTTCTTGGCAATCTCGTTTTCTTCGATATAGCGGTTGATCACCCGCGTCATCGCTGCCCGCAGGCCGGTCATGTGCGTTCCACCGTCGGCCTGAGGAATGTTGTTGGTAAAGCACAGCACCTGTTCCGCATAGCTGTCGTTCCACTGCATGGCCACTTCCACGCTGATCGGACCATTGACGCTCATCGACTCGCCGGCAGCGTGGAAAACGTTCGGATGGAGTACCGACTTGCTGCGATTGATGTACTCGACGAAACCTTGAACGCCTCCCAGAAAGGCAAAGTTCTCTTCCTTGCCGTTGCGCTGGTCGACCAGGCGAATCTTGACCCCGTTGTTCAGAAACGACAGCTCGCGCAGACGCTTGGCGATGATTTCATAGTGGAATTCGACCACGCCGAAGATCTCTTCGTCAGCCATGAAATGCAACTCGGTGCCACGCTTCTCGGTGCTGCCGACGACCCTCGTCGGCGACACCTCTACTCCCTTCTGGATCTCGATCTGGCGATCGACGACCTTCCCCCGGTTGAAGTCGATCAAGTGCTTTTGACCGTCGCGGCGAATGGTCAGGCGCAACCATTTCGACAAGGCATTGACGCAGGAGACGCCAACTCCGTGCAGCCCCCCGGAAACCTTGTACGAATTCTGGTTGAATTTGCCGCCCGCATGGAGCACGCACATGACGATCTCGGCAGCCGAGCGCTTCGGTTCGTGACGGTCATCGAACTTGATACCGGTAGGAATTCCACGCCCGTTGTCGGTCACCGAGATCGAATTGTCCGCATGAATGGTGATGACAATATCGTCGCAGTGACCGGCCAGTGCCTCGTCGATGGCGTTATCGACCACCTCGAAAACCATGTGGTGCAAACCCGTGCCGTCCGAGGTGTCACCGATGTACATCCCGGGGCGCTTGCGAACCGCCTCCAGGCCTTCCAGCTGCTGAATACTTGTTTCATCGTAGGCCGGTTGCTCGTTTTCTTCAGTCATTCTAGATCCAAAATTTCTTTCATCGGTTTAACCACGGGTGCTCCTCATGAGCCCTCGCATCACCTCAAATGCGCATCGGCATGACCACGTAGCGAAACCGCTCGTTGCCCGGTATGGTCAGCAACGCGCTCGAATTAGCATCGTTGAAGCCCCACTCGATGGTCTCTTCAGAGCGGTTGTTCAGCACGTCGAGCAGGTAAGCGACGTTGAAACCAACGTCCAGTGGTTCGCCGTCGTACTCCACCTCGATCTCTTCGAGCGCCTCTTCCTGCTCGGCGTTGGCGGCCATGATCTTGAGACTGCCTTCACCCAGCATCAGGCGAACGCCGCGAAATTTCTCATTGGTCAGAATCGCCGCCCTGACCATGGACTGCAGCAACTGGGCACGGCTAACCGAAACCACGTTCCTCAGGCTGGCCGGAATGACGCGCTCATAATCAGGGAAGCGACCGTCGATAAGCTTGGAGACCAAAGTGATATTCGCGAACTTGAAGCGAATCTGGCTGGGCAGCATTTCGATGACCAGCGGCTCGTCGCTATCGTTTAGCAGCCTGTTGAGTTCGATTACCGTCTTGCGTGGCAGGATCAATTCCTGGCGCACTGCTCCCTCGGCGCGCAGGGCCTCGGGCGAATCTTCAAGTGGCATGCTGGCGTAGGCCAAGCGATGTCCGTCAGTGGCCACGGCGCGCAACTCGCTGCCATCGACGAGCAGCAGCAGACCGTTAAGGTAGTAGCGAACGTCCTGAGCCGCCATCGCGTACTGAGTCTGCGCCAACAAGCTGCGGAACTCCTTCTGCGGAACACTGAAACGCCGGATTTCACCCTCAGCCATCGCCAGGCATGGAAAGTCGTCCGCCGGCAGGGTCTGCAGGCTGAAACGACTTTTGCCAGCCTTTAGCTGCAAACGCCGGTCGTCCAGCACCAGACTCACTTCGACGGCTTCCGGCAGGGAACGCAGAATCTCCTGCAGCTTCCTCGCACCGACGGTCACGGCGCCATCGCCATCGCCGGTTGCTCCGCTCGTAGAGCTGGTGATCTGAATTTCTATGTCGGTTGCCAGAAGGGTCAGGACGTCGCCGCGCTTTTCGAGCAAAACGTTCGACAGAATGGGCAACGTGTGACGCCTCTCAACTATCCCCGAAACCGCCTGCAAGGGTGCCAGCAGAGTGTCGCGTCTTGTTTTAATAAGAAGCATATATATAAATCCTATAAAGACTATAGTCGGAACAAGTCTGTTGATACTTTGCCATTTGTTTTTTTATTCAATGCTTTGACTAGATTTCTCGAACTGAAAAAAGTCTGTTTCCTCCTGTGGACCAAATCGAACAACTTATCCACAGGGCCCTTCTACCCACTTTGTCCACTTTTCCTTTGCTCTTTTTCCACGGACTTCTACACGCGCCACGCTAGCTCTTGAGGACCTGCTGAAGCACGTGCACGTCGTGGTTGAGTTCGTTCTCCTTGGTACGCAGGTCATCGATGGTGCGTACCGCGTGCAGCACGGTGGTATGGTCGCGGCCACCGAAGGCGCCGCCTATGGCGGGGTAGCTCAGCGTGGTCAGATTCTTGGTCAGCCACATGGCGATTTGCCGTGGCCGCACGATCACTCGCGTGCGCTTCTTCGAGAACAGGTCGGCCACCTTGATCTTGTAGTAGTCGGCCACCGTCTTCTGGATGTTGTCGACGGTGATCTGACGGTTGACGGCGCCAATCACGTCCTTGAGCGCTTCCTTGGCCAGATCCAGCGAGATCAGGCGGCCGTGGAACGCCGAGTAGGCGAGCACTTTCTTGAGCGCACCTTCGAGTTCGCGAACGTTGGAGCGCAGATGTTTGGCGATGTAGAACGCCACTTCGTCGTCAAGAGCGACGCCATCGCCTTCGGCCTTCTTCTTGAGAATTGCTACCCGCATTTCCGTCTCCGGAGGTTCGATCTGTACGGTCAGTCCCCAATCGAAACGTGTGATCAGACGGTCTTCAAGACCGGAGATGTTCTTCGGATAGGTGTCACAGCTGATCACGATCTGCTTGCGCGTTTCGCTCAGCGCGTTATAAACGTAGAAAAATTCTTCCTGGGTGCGGTTCTTGCCGTTGAAAAACTGCACGTCGTCGAGCAGCAGAACGTCGAGCGAGCGGTAGTAGCGCTTGAAGACGTCGAAGGACTTCTGCTGGTAAGCGCGTACGACGTCGGAGTAGTAGTCTTCGGCATGGACGTAACGGACGACCCGGTCGGGATAGTTTTCGAGTATGTGATTGCCGATGGCGTGGATCAGGTGCGTCTTGCCCAGGCCGGCACCGCCATAAATGAAAAGCGGGTTGTAAGTGGTCTCCCCGGGGTTGATAGAGACCTGCCGCGAAGCGGCGCGCGCCAGATCGTTGGCTTTGCCGACGATCAGGTTGTCAAAGGTAAAGGTCTTGATCAAGCGGGTCTTCTCGTATGCGCTACGGTCTCTTTCGGCGAGTGAGTTGGCACTGACGGCAGCAGCTGCCAGTGCAGCAATCGGGCGGCCATCATTTCGCTGCGCACGGTTATTTGTTCCCGGTGCTGGCGGAATTGGCGGTGTGACGCGTTCGCCAAGGCTCAAGACGACGTTGACCGGCATCGAAAAGTGCTCGCTCGCCAACTCTTCGATCCGTGCCAGGTAGCGTTCCTTGACCCATTTCAGAATGAAGCCGTTCGGCGCCAGAAGCCGCAATCCGCGCGCGCAGTCCTCCTCTCCTTGCAGAACGAGGGGCCGGATCCAGGTGCTGAACTGCTGAGGCGGGAGTTCCTGCTCGAACTGGCTGAGACATGCGGACCAGAAGCTAGCCATCAATGATCATGGAGTTAAATCCCGAAATAGTGCGCCGAAGCAAGAGCGCAACGGCAGCCGTTCGCCATGACAAGACAGCTTGAAAATCATTGAGATGGACCGCTATCGCCGTGTGGCGCAGGTTACCTGCACGATGCTGATAGCGAAGACCTGCCGCTGACCCTCGGCGCTTCGCATTTGTTGTCTTGTCTGGAGCGCTAAAAGGTCAATTCTAACCCGTTGAACGAAAGTTATCCACAGCTTAAGTCAAAATATGGTCTTGACAAGCTTTGCTCTAAAGCTGTCTAATTACGCGTTCACTTCGCAATGACTTCAAGGGTTTAACCATGAAACGCACTTATCAACCGTCGGTGGTTCGTCGCAAGCGCACCCACGGCTTCCTCGTCCGCATGTCTACTCGTGGCGGTCGTGCCGTCATTCGTGCTCGTCGAGCCAAAGGTCGTCACCGCTTGGCCGTTTGAGCGGCAGGGCTGATCCCGTCAGCGATCTTTCGTTCGCCGCTGCCTCTTTCCCAAAGCGCTACCGCCTATTGAAAACGGATGAGTACTCATCCGTTTTTGGTTTCAGGAAGGCGCTGAAAAGCCGGCATTTCCTGCTACATTACCGCCCTCGCGACGCGGAGGACATTCCCGATGCTCGGCTCGGCCTGGTTGTTGCCAAGCGCTTTCTGCGCCGGTCGGTCGATCGAAATCTGGTCAAGCGACTGGCACGAGAGAATTTCCGCCTGCTGCGCGCCCGCCTTCGCTGCAATGATTTCGTGTTGCGTCTGGCGGTCAAGCCGAAAGCAATTGACCGGCAAGCTTTGGCGCTGGAGATCCAGCGTCTGCTGAGCAAGATGACCTCACCACAATGATGGACTGATGAAACCGTTCTTGCTCGCGCTGATAGGCTTTTACCGTTACGCGATAAGTCCCCTTCTCGGGCGTCGTTGCCGTTTCTTCCCCAGCTGTTCGGAGTACGCGGCGGAAGCCGTTGAAAAGTATGGCGCTGGCAAGGGAGGACGCCTTGCCCTGCAGCGGGTGTTCCGCTGTCATCCGTGGAATCCGGGTGGTTTTGACCCCGTTCCCTGAATATCAATTGAATCGTATAGGCTTTCATGGATAACCGACGCCTGCTCCTGTTGCTGGTTTTCTCCTTCTCGCTGGTCATGCTCTGGGATGCCTGGCAGAAATACAATCAGCCGCCACCAGTCGCGCCGATGGCGACAGCCGGGGCGGTGGCCCCCGGGTCGAGCGATGCCGCGGCGCCACAGCCGTCGGCAAGCCTGCATTCGCCGGTGCCGACGGTACCCGGCGAAGCCGCTGCGCCGGTGGCGAAAACCAGCGAGATCGTGACCATCAAGACTGACCTTTTCGTCGCCGATATTTCGGCGCAGGGCGGTGATGTTGTTCGCCTCGTTCTCTTCGACTACAAGGACACCGAGGCCAAGAGCAAGGATTTTGCTCTCTTCGAACGACGTCACCAGTATGCCGCGCAAAGCGGACTGATCGGCGAAGATCTGCCGAACCACAAGACCGTCTTTTCAGTTGTATCCACTGACCGAGAGCTCGGTGTCGATGCCAAGACGCTGCAGCTGCGCCTCGAAGCGCCGGCGAGCAATGGTGTCAAAACTACCAAGATCTATACCTTCACCCGCGGCAGTTATCTGATCGACGTCAGATTCGAGATCGACAATGGTGGGGAGAAGCAGGTCGCTGCGCACGCCTACTATCAGCTGCAGCGTGACGTTGCTGCTCCCGAAGGCGAGAGCAGGATGGTGATGACCTTCACCGGGCCCGCCGTCTATACCGAGCAGGAGAAGTTTCAGAAGGTAAGTTTCTCCGACGTTGAAGCCGGAAAAGCCAAATTTGTCACCCAGGCAGACAACGGCTGGATCGCGATGATCCAGCACTATTTCGTCGCTGCCTGGATCCCGGCTGACAAACTGCCGCGCGAGTACTACATGCGCAAGCTCGAGAACACCTCGAGTCCGGCGATTAGCGCTGGCGTGATCGTCCCCGTGCCGGTCGCAGCACCTGGCGCAAAGGTCGATTTTTCTGTTCCCCTCTACGCCGGCCCGCAGCTGCAAAGCACCCTCGACCATCTGGCGTTGCCCAAGGCCGAAGGAGGAATCGGCGCGCAAGGGTTACCATTGGTCGTCGACTACGGCTGGCTGACGATCATCGCCGCGCCAATTTTCTGGTGTCTGCAGGCGATCCACAATGTGGTCGGCAACTGGGGATGGGCGATCGTCCTGCTCACCGTCGCCATCAAGTTGCTGTTCTTTCCGCTGTCGGCAGCCAGCTACAAGTCGATGGCCAAGATGCGTACCGTGACGCCACTTCTGGTCAAGCTCAAGGAGCGGCACGCCGGCGACCGCCAGAAGCTCAACCAGGAAATGATGGAGCTCTACAAGCGCGAAAAGATCAATCCGCTAGGCGGCTGCCTGCCGATCGCGGTGCAGATCCCGGTCTTCATCGCCCTCTACTGGGCCCTGCTTGGTGCGGTCGAAATCCGTGATGCACCGTGGATACTTTGGATTACCGACCTCTCGGCGAGCGACCCCTACTACGTGCTGCCGGTGGTGATGGTGGTCACCATGCTCATCCAGACCAGGCTCAATCCGACGCCGCCGGATCCGATCCAGGCAAAAGTGATGATGATGATGCCGTTCATCTTCGGCGCCATGTTCTTCTTCTTCCCGGCTGGCCTGGTGCTCTACTGGGTGGTCAACAACACCCTGTCGATTGCCCAGCAATGGCAGATCACACGGATGATGGAAGGTGGCGCGAAAGCCGCCAACGACCCAAAAGCCTGAGTCGGGCAAAACGGCAGCGACCATAGCCGCCATCGCGACCGCCCCCGGTCGTGGTGGCATCGGCATAGTCCGCGTCTCGGGAACGAAGCTTCTGGACTTCGCGACGGCGCTGAGTGGCAGGCAACCTGCTGCTCGCCTGGCGACGCTCGCCGAGTTCAAGGCCGCTGACGGTAGCGTCATCGACAGCGGTCTACTGCTCCACTTTCCCGCGCCGCAGTCGTTTACCGGCGAAGACGTCGTCGAGCTGCACGGCCACGGTGGACCGGTGGTCATGAAAATGCTCCTGGCGCGTTGTCTGGAGCTTGGTGCGACCCTGGCCGAGCCTGGCGAATTCACCCGCCGCGCCTACCTCAACGGCAAGCTCGATCTGGCGCAGGCGGAGGCGGTCATCGACCTGATCGACGCGGCAACCGCAGCCGCAGCGCGTAGCGCCGTGCGCTCGCTGCAGGGCGAGTTTTCCCGCGCAGTGAATGGCTTGCTCGAACAGCTGATAGAGCTGCGCGCGCTGGTCGAGGCGACCCTGGATTTCCCGGAAGAGGAAGTCGATTTTCTCGAAGCCGCCGACGTTGTCGGCCGTCTCGGTCGCCTGCAACAACGCCTGACACAGGTCTTTGACCGCGCTCAGCAGGGCCGCTTGCTGCACGGTGGTCTGCACGTCGTCCTCGCCGGCCAGCCAAATGTCGGCAAGTCCAGCTTGCTCAATCGTCTTGCCGGCGACGACTTGGCGATCGTTACGCCGTTGCCGGGAACCACTCGCGACGTCGTGCGCAGCACCCTGCAGCTGGAGGGCATTCCACTGCACGTAATTGACACCGCCGGCCTGCGCGAAACCGCCGATCCGATCGAGCAGATCGGCATCGAACGTAGCTGGCGCGAGATCGAGCGGGCAGACGTGGTCGTTCTGCTGGTCGATGCGTGCACCGGCGTTGGCGAAGCAGACCGTGCCATTGTCGCGCAATTGCCCCGCCATCTTGCCCGCGTGACGGTGCATAACAAGATCGATCTCGCCGGCCGCACCGCGACCAGCACCGATGACGCCGACGGCGTGACCATCGCCCTCTCGGCCAGATCGGGCGACGGCGTAGACCTCCTGCGCCAGGCCCTGTTGCGCATTGCTGGCTGGCATCCGGCCGAAGACGTGTTCATCGCCCGCGAACGCCATTTGCGTGCCCTGCAGCAGACCCGAGAGCGCATCGAGCAGGCGCAGGCACAACTGCCACGGCTGGAGCTGTTCGCGGAAGAGCTGCGTCTGGCGCAACTGGCGCTGGCGACGATCACCGGCGAGTTCACTGCCGACGACCTTCTCGGCGAGATTTTCGGACGCTTCTGCATCGGCAAGTAAGGCCGCTGCTGACTTTCTGCCCGCTGTCCAGGGCGCGTCAAAACAAAGGATTATAGGGAATGAGCTGGGACCCCGAGCAATACCTCAAGTTCGTCGAAGCCCGGCGGCGACCGGCGCTCGATCTGATCGCCCGTCTTGGCGGCAGCTGCCCCAGGAACGTGGTTGACCTTGGCTGTGGCGCCGGCAACATCACTCGACTGCTCGCCGAACATTGGCCGCAGGCCAGGATCATCGGCATTGACAGTGATGCGGCAATGCTCAGGAAAGCCTCATCGACGGCTTCAGCGATCGATTGGCAGAAGGCCGACATTGCCGACTGGCGACCATCAGTGGCTCCCGATCTGATCTTCTCGAACGCCGCCCTGCACTGGCTCGACGATCACCCGCAGCTGTTGCCCGCGCTGATCGCGCAACTCGCCGACGGTGGCGTGCTGGCCGTGCAGATGCCGTCGAACTTCACGTCTCCGTCGCATCAGATCCTGCGCAAGCTGACCGATGACTATCGCTGGCAACAGACGCTCGGCGGCATCGAGATGGGCAAGGTTCTCACGCCGGCCGAGTACCACCGTCTGCTGTCGCCACACTGTCGCCATCTGGACATCTGGGAGACTACCTACTGGCAGGCACTCGGCGGTGACGACGCGATCATCGAATGGATGAAAGGAACGACGCTGGTTCCCTATCTTTCTCGCCTTGACGAGGTCGCCAGAGAGCAGTTTCTGGCCGCTTATCGCGCACCGCTGGCAATCGTCTATCCGCGCACCAGTGCCGGCCACACCTTGTTCCCGTTCAAGCGAGTCTTCGTCGTGGCCCAGCTCTGAATGGAGTTCACGCCCGCCGAAGTGTCCGTTTTCTTCGCCCTGGGGATGGCCGCCTTGTTCGCCGGTTTCATCGACGCGGTCGTCGGCGGCGGCGGTCTGATTCAGATCCCGGCGCTGTTTACGACGCTGCCGAACGAAGTGCCAGCGACCCTCTTCGGCACCAACAAGTTCTCCAGCATTTTCGGAACCAGCAACGCCGCCTGGCGCTATTCGCGTCGGGTGAACATGCCTTGGCGAACGACATTGCCGGCGGCAATCGCGGCATTCGTCTTCTCCTATTTCGGAGCGGCGGCAGTTGCCTGGATGCCGCCAGAGCTGTTGCGCCCGCTGATCCTCCTGCTGCTTATCGGCGCGGCCATCTACACCTTCGCGCGCAGTGAATTCGGTGCCGTTCATCGGCCACAGCACACGGGTCGCCGCGAGTTCGTCTATGCGCTGATCGTTGGCGGTGCAATCGGCTTCTACGACGGCTTCTTCGGGCCCGGTACCGGCAGTTTCCTGATCTTTCTCTTCATCCGTTTCTTCGGCTTCGATTTCCTGCACGCCTCGGCAGCGTCGAAAGTCGTGAACGTGGCCACCAACCTGGCGGCGATGGGTTACTTCCTGCCCAACGGTCACATCCTGCTCGGCGTTGCCGTGCTCATGGCCAGCTGCAATGTACTTGGATCCCTGATCGGTACCCATCTTGCACTGCGGCACGGCAGCGGCTTCGTCAGGAAGGTGTTCTTGTGCGTCGTCAGCGTTTTCATCATCAAGTTTGCGTACGATACCTTCGCTTGAGTCTGTCTGCTCGGCGGCTCAGGCGTGCGGTTTGTCGCCCTGCTTGCGCGTCGCCGACAAGGGGATGACAGCAATCCCGTACTTGCGCGAGACGCGTTGGTACATCTCGCGTGCGGCAATCACCTTGGGGTTGCGCAGGTCCCTTTCCTGAGCCATCTGCAGGTAGCCGAGACCACGCTTGGCCAGCGCGGGATTCCATCCCCTGAGTTCGAGAAGTGTGAAAATGGCTTTGCTGGCGTTGACCAGGAACTGCAGGTTGGGTACCCGTTCGGCGGCTTCGATGAGCAGTTTCACCGAGCCATCGAGATCGCCACTGCGCGCGGCAAGCACGCCGCGGTTGTTGAGGTCGACAATTTCCTTGCCGACCTGCGCGAGTAGCGCCTGACCCGTTACTTCGTTTCCGGTCTTGGCGTAAATGCTTTCGATCTGGGCGATCATCGCGCGGTCCTGGTGGTTCTCGGCGGCGACCTTGCGGACCACTTCCTGGGCGCTGGCTTCGTTGCCCGTGGCCAGGCACGCGTGTGCCAGATCGAGCGCCTGCTTGCTCGAAACCAGGCCATCCTTGCCGTCAGCCTTCAAGCCATCGTGCAGGACGAGAGCTTTCTCGACGGCCAGCCTGGCTTTGGTCGGATCGCCCTCCTTGTTCGCGCATAAGCCATCGACGACCAGGGCTGCCAGTTCGCCCTGTTTGCTGCCGCGCCAGTCGCGGCGGAGTTCGCCGGCAATCCGCTTGGCACCTTCGACGTGTCCCAGATCGAGCATTGCGCGCGCGAGATTGGAATAGTCGTCGATGTTGTTCAGCGAAGATCCACGCCTGCGCTCGAGCACTTTTCCGTAGGCGCGTTCGGCGGTCTTGAAGTCCTGGTTTCGCGCCGCCACGTCGCCGACCATCCGTTGCCGGGCCGAGTTGTTGGGCGAGATCAGCGCTGCAGATTGCAGGGCTTCCTGGGCCTCGCGCAGCTTGCCCATCTCTTCACGTACTTCGGCGAGAAAATCGTAGGCGGCCATGAACTCCGGGAAATCGTCGATCAGCGCCTGGGCGACGATTTCGCCTTCGGCCAGACGCTGCTGGCTGCGCAGCGCGGTCGCCAGACCCATGCGTGCCCAGGGCACCACGCGCTGCTGCAGCACCTGTTCGAATACCGCCTGGGCTTCGGCTGGACGTCCGAGCACGTTGAGAATCTCGCCCTTGAAGCGCAGCAGGTCGAAAAGGAAGCCGCTCTCCTGCGCGAGCAGGCGTTGGCAGGCCTTCAGCGCGTCGCTGAAGGCGCCGTTGTCGAGATGTTCGTAGAGCGGCGCGAAGAACTGCTTGCGGTACAGCGCACGTACCAGCCTGCCGTGCAGCTCGTCGGCGGTGAAGGGTTTGATCAGGTAGTCATCCGGGGCCAGTTCGGCGATCGAGACGACATTGTGATAGGCGCGCTCGCTGGTAATCAGCATGAATACCGTCGATAACGCCACCAGGCGTTGCTGGCGCAGTTCTTCGAGCAGCTGCTGGCCGTCGCGTCCGTCCTCGAGCTGGTAGTCGGAGAGGATGATGTCGAAATGATGTATGCGCACTTGCCGGAGAACCTCGGCCGAGGTGCCGGCGTTATGCACCGAGGTGACACCCAGTGCCGAAAGCATGATGCGCAGCGAGCTGCGTGCGTTGGGATAGCGATCGATGAGCAAGGCCCGCTTGAGCGCCAGCTCCTTGCTCATCTTGTGGAGCAGATCGGCGGTCGTCTCGGGTGTCCTCATGGCTGGCACCTTACCTGACCGTGCCCTGGCGGGCAAGCCAGGGAATCAGCTCGCGGCGCGGGGCCAGCGCCCAGCAGCGTCGCTGACCGCTGGCGGTGCGAGCCGGGCGCAGACTTCGCTGCCCATACTGTGTTCAGCAGGGCTCGCTGCGGATGAGGTGATCGAAGGCGGTAAGCGCAGCCTTTGTGCCCTCGCCCATGGCGACGACGATCTGCTTGTAGGGGACGGTGGTCACGTCGCCGGCGGCGAAAACGCCCGGCAGTGAAGTGGCGCAGCGGGCGTCGATCTCGATCTCGCCGCGCGGCGACAACTCAAGCGTCCCCTTGAGCCACTCACTGTTCGGCAACAGGCCGATCTGCACGAAGATACCGGCGAGGTCGATGCGCCGCTTTTCGCCGCTGGCGCGATCGGTGTACAACAGGCCGTCGACCTTCTGGCCGTCGCCGCTCACTTGGGTGCTCAGCGCCTCGGTGATCACCTCGACGTTGCCCAGACTGAACAGCTTCTTCTGGAGCACCGCGTCGGCACGCAGGGTCGCCTCGAACTCGAGCAGCGTCACGTGGCCGACAATGCCGGCAAGGTCGATTGCCGCTTCCACGCCCGAGTTGCCGCCACCGATCACCGCCACCCGCTTGCCTTTGAACAATGGTCCGTCGCAGTGCGGGCAGTAGGCGACGCCATGGCCCCGGTACTCCTTTTCGCCGGGAACGTTCATCTCCCGCCAGCGCGCACCGGTGGCCAGGATCACCGTCTTGCTGCGCAGCGTTGCGCCGCTGGCCAGGCGAATCTCGGTCAGGCCGCCGGCGGCCTGTGGCAGCAGCGCCTCGGCGCGCTGCAGATCCATGATGTCGACGTCGTACTCCCTGACGTGCTCCTCGAGTCCGGCAGCGAGCTTCGGACCGTCGGTGGCCTTGACCGAGATGAAGTTCTCGATCGCCAGGGTGTCGAGTACCTGCCCGCCAAAACGCTCGCTGACCACGCCGGTGCGTATTCCCTTGCGCGCCGCGTAGATGGCGGCGGCTGCGCCCGCCGGGCCGCCGCCGACGATGAGGACATCGAAAGGCTGGCGGGCGCTGATCTTCTCGGCTTCGCGCCGGGTGGCGCCGGAATCGATCCTGGCGACGATCTCCTCCAGGGCCAGGCGGCCCTGGCCGAAGGGCTCACCGTTGAGAAACACCGTCGGCACGCCCATGATCTGGCGCGCACTCACTTCGTCCTGGAACAACGCCCCGTCGATCATCTGGTGGCTGATGCCGGGGTTGCTGACGGCCATCAGGTTCAGCGCCTGCACGACGTCCGGGCAGTTGTGGCAGGAAAGCGAAATGAAGGTCTCGAAATGAAACTCGCCGGGAATGGCACGAATTCCTTCGATCACGCTGGCGTCGACCTTCGCCGGGTGACCGCCGACCTGTAGAAGGGCCAGAATCAACGAGGTAAATTCGTGCCCCATGGGGATGCCGGCAAAACTGATGCGCGCCGTTTCACCCGGCAGACCGACCGAAAACGACGGCTTGCGCGCAGCGCTGCCGTCTTCCCTGAGGTTTACTTTGTCGCTGAGCGCGGCAATCTCCTGCAGCAGGGCGAGCATTTCGCGGGCGGCTTCGCCGCTATCCGGCGAGGCGACTATCTCGATCGGTCGCTGCAGTTTCTGCAGGTAGGCGACGAGTTGAGTCTTGATGTTGGCGTCGAGCATGTCGATGCGTCCTTGTCGAGTGGCATGGAAAGGGTCCCAACGCAAAGGGGCCGCCAAGCATTGCTTCGCGGCCCCTTTGCGTTGGGACCCGGCGCCGTGCAGCCCGAAACCCCGGGCCGCACGAGTGTGCAATGGCCCCTAGATCTTGCCGACCAGGTCGAGTGACGGAGCGAGCGTCGCGTCGCCCGGCGTCCATTTGGCCGGGCAGACTTCACCCGGATGGCTGGCGACGTACTGGGCAGCCTGCACCTTGCGCAGCAGCTCCTTGGCGTCACGACCAATGCCCAGGTCGTGAATCTCGCAGACCTTGATGACCCCTTCGGGGTTGATGACGAAGGTGCCTCGTAGTGCCAAGCCTTCCTCTTCGATCATCACCTCGAAGTTGCGGGTGATCGCACCGGTCGGGTCGCCGAGCATCGGGTAGGTGATCTTCTTGATCGTCTCGGAAGTGTCGTGCCACGCCTTGTGGGTGAAGTGAGTATCGGTGGACACCGCGTAGATTTCGACGCCGAGTTTCTGGAACGATGCGTATTCGTCGGCCAGGTCACCGAGTTCGGTGGGGCAGACGAAAGTGAAGTCGGCCGGGTAGAAGAAGACAACCGACCACTTGCCTTTCAGATCGGCGTCGGAGACGGGGCCAAACTTGCCGTTGTGAAAAGCGGTTGTTTTGAACGGTTTGATTTCGGTATTGATCAAGGACATCTTGAGTTCTCCTTCGGGTTGGGTGAATGAACTGAATCGACGAGGCGATGGTAGTGGAGTCGACAGCATTGTTCCAATTGATTCTCGCAATTTGAGTCATAGCCAAGCGCTATATGCATCAACTTCAGAGGATCGGCGCAGTGCGCGCTCGCTCGCTGAAACCTGTTATCTTTCAGCGAACTGCCGTAGAATTCCGCTCTTTTGCGCAGCTCAGTGCGCGAGGAAGGCCGGACTGCCCATGCTCTTTCCTGACCGTTTCGAGGTGATTGTCGTCGGTGGCGGCCATGCCGGCACCGAGGCGGCGCTGGCCGCGGCGCGCACGGGAATGAAGACCCTGCTGTTGACGCACAACCTCGATACCCTCGGTGCGATGAGCTGCAATCCGTCGATCGGCGGCATTGGCAAGGGGCATCTGGTCAGAGAGGTCGATGCTCTCGGTGGAGCGATGGCCGAGGCGACCGACGAGTCGGGTATCCAGTTCCGCACGCTCAATTCCAGCAAGGGTCCGGCGGTGCGTGCGACGCGCGCGCAGGCCGACCGTGTCCTCTACCGGCAGGCGATCCGCCGTCGCCTGGAAAACCAGCCGAGTCTGACCATTTTCGCGCAAGCCTGTGACGATCTGATCGTCGAAGGTGACCGGGTTACCGGGGTGGTGACCCAGCTCGGCGTGCGTTTTTCGGCGCGATCGGTGGTCTTGACCACCGGCACTTTTCTCAACGGACTGATCCACGTCGGCATGTCAAACATGGTTGGCGGGCGCATGGGTGACCCGCCAGCGGTTTCGCTGGCGGCACGGCTGCGCGAGCTGCAATTGCCGGTCGGGCGGCTGAAGACCGGCACGCCGCCGCGGCTCGACGGGCGGAGCATCGATTTTTCGCGGCTGGTCGAGCAACATTCGGATCAGCCGCGTCCCGTCTTCTCGTTTCTTGGCGACGCGGCGCGGCACCCGCAGCAGCTGCCGTGCTGGATTACCAGTACCAATGCCGGAACGCACGACATCATCCGCGCCAACCTCGACCGCTCGCCGATGTACACCGGGGTCATCGAGGGCGTCGGCCCGCGCTATTGTCCTTCCATCGAAGACAAGATTCATCGCTTTGCCGGCAAGGACAGCCACAACATCTTCCTCGAACCGGAAGGCCTGAACACGCACGAGATTTACCCCAACGGGATCTCGACCAGCCTGCCGTTCGACGTCCAGCTGGCGATCGTGCGCTCGATCCGCGGCCTGGAGAACGCGCACATCCTGCGTCCGGGCTATGCCATCGAATACGATTACTTCGACCCACGCGCGCTCAAAGCGTCGCTGGAAACAAAGGCCATCGGCGGACTGTTCTTCGCCGGTCAGATCAACGGCACGACGGGCTACGAGGAAGCTGCCGCGCAAGGCTTGTTGGCCGGTGTCAACGCCGCCCTGCTGGCGCAGCAGAAAGAGTCCTGGACCCCGCGGCGCGACGAAGCCTATCTCGGCGTGCTGGTCGACGATCTGATCACCCGCGGCGTCGCGGAACCCTACCGCATGTTCACCAGCCGCGCCGAGTATCGCCTTTCGCTGCGCGAGGACAACGCCGATATGCGCCTGACCGAGCATGGTCGCCGCCTCGGTCTGGTTGGCGATCGACGCTGGGCCGCTTTCTGCGCCAAGCGCGCAGCGATTGGCGGTGAGCAGGAGCGCCTGAAATCGACCTGGGTACAGCCGGGAAAGCTTGCCGACGGCGAGGCGCAGCGCGTCTTCGGCAAGGAACTGGAGCACGAGTACAGCCTGCACGATCTGCTCCGCCGTCCGGATGTGAGTTACCCGGCATTGATGAGCCTGCGCTTTGGCGAGACGTCGGCTGACGCTGGCTTGACGGATGCGCAGGTCATCGAGCAGGTAGAAATCCAGGCCAAGTATCAGGGTTACATCGAACGCCAGCAGGAAGAAGTGGCCAGGAGCCTGGCCAACGAGGAACGCTGTTTTCCGCCCGACTTCGATTTCGGTACTATCGGCGGCCTGTCACGAGAGGTGCAGCAAAAGCTCTCCCTGCAGCGCCCGCAGACGCTCGGCCAGGCGTCGCGAATCCAGGGCATGACGCCGGCGGCGATCTCGATCCTGACGGTTTGCCTGAAGCGCGGCGAGTCGGACGCTCAGCGCCTGCGCGCCGCTGGCAGCGCTTGATGGCTGCGGCGGAGCAACTCGAACGGGGCTTGCAGGATCTGGGCATCGAGCTCAGCGCGCGCGCGCAGGAAAAGTTGCTCGCCTACGCAACCCTGCTCGAGAAATGGAACCGGACCTACCGCCTGACCGCGGTACCGAATGCGGCCCAGACGGTCAGCCATCACCTGCTCGATTCACTGGCTGTGCTGCCCTTCCTGAGCGCCGAGAGCCTGCTCGATGTTGGTAGCGGCGGTGGCATGCCCGGGATCCCGCTGGCCATCGCCCGCCCCGAGCTGCGCGTCTTCCTGCTCGATAGCAATTCGAAGAAGAGCGCCTTCCTGCGGCAGGCGGCAATTGAGCTGGAACTGGCGAATATTGCCGTACACTGCGGGCGGGTCGAGGAGTATAGGCCAGCGTTTTCTTTCGCGGCGATAACCGCGCGCGCTTTCGCCGATCTGGCCGAACTGGTCAGGCTGTCGCGTCACCTGTTGCAAGTGGACGGCCACTGGCTGGCCATGAAGGGCATCTGCCCGCAGGCCGAGATTGCGCGTTTGCCAGCAGACGTCGCGGTCGACGCGCTGCATCGGCTGGCAGTGCCGGGGGTTGCCGGCGAGCGGCATCTGGTGCTGATCAGCAGCCGTGCCGTCGGGCATTGAGGGGGAGTTGATTTGGCAAGAATACTCGCGGTAACCAACCAGAAGGGCGGCGTCGGCAAGACGACGACCGCCGTCAACCTCTCTGCCTGCCTGGCAGAATGCGGCCAGCGCGTGTTGCTCATCGACCTTGACCCGCAGGGCAACGCGACCACCGGTTGCGGTGTTGTCAAGCGTGGCGCCATGCCGACCGTCTATCAGGTGCTGATCGGTCGGTCGACGGCTGCGCAGACTCGCCTGACCAGTGATTTCGGCTTCGACGTGCTGCCGGCGAACCGTGAACTGGCGGGTGCCGAGGTCGACCTCATCGACCTCGGGCAGCGCGAATATCGTCTGCGTGACGCTCTTGGCAGCGTCCGCGAGGACTACGACTTCATCCTCATGGATTGCCCACCGGCATTGAACATGCTGACCGTCAACGGTCTGGTGGCCGCGGATACGGTGATGATTCCGATGCAGTGCGAATACTATGCGCTGGAAGGCCTGACCGACCTCGTTGCAACGCTGAAGAAGATCCGCGCCAACCTCAACCCGAGGCTCGAGATCGAGGGGTTGCTGCGCACCATGTTCGACCCGCGATCGACCTTGACGCAACAGGTTTCGTGCGAACTCGAAGGACACTTCGGCGAGAAAGTCTATCGCACGATCATCCCGCGCAATGTTCGTCTCGCCGAAGCGCCGTCCTACGGCAAGCCGGTGATTGCCTTCGACCGCAGTTCCAAGGGGGCGCAAGCCTATCTTCTCCTGGCGCAGGAAATTCTCGACCGCCGCGCCGACAAGAAGCGCGCGGGCGCGACGACCGCCGGACTGGGAGTCGAGTCATGAAACTCAAGGGCTTGGGCCGCGGTCTCGACGCCTTGCTGGCCGGCAACGATGCGCAGAACAAGGAGCAGCTGCGCAGCGTGCCGCTGGCCGACATCCAGCCCGGCAAGTACCAGCCGCGCACGCACATGGACAGCGCGTCGCTCGAAGAACTGGCCGCGTCGATCAGGATGCAGGGCCTGATGCAACCGATTCTGGTTCGCCCGGTCAGCGAAGAGCGCTACGAGATCATCGCTGGCGAGCGACGCTGGCGGGCGGCGAAGATGGCCGGCTTGAGCGAGGTTTCGACCTTGATCCGGGAGATTCCCGACGAGGCGGCGCTGGCCATGGCCCTGATCGAGAACATCCAGCGCGAGAACCTCAACCCGCTCGAGGAAGCGCTGGGCCTGCAGCGCCTGATCGACGAGTTCGCCATGACCCACCAGCAGGCAGCCGACGCGGTCGGTCGTTCGCGGCCGGCGGCGTCGAACTTGCTGCGCCTGCTGCAGCTGGCGCCACCGGTCCAGGAACTCCTGATGCGCGGCGAGGTGGATATGGGCCATGCACGCGCACTTCTCCCCCTGGCCGGTGACCTGCAGGTTCAACTGGCGCAGCGCGTGGTGCAGAAGGGCTTGTCGGTGCGCGAAACCGAGCGCCTGGTCCAGTACGCGCTGCGCCCACCGAAAGAGCCGCCGTCGCGAAAGCCGGATCGCGATGTGCTGCGTTTGCAGGAAGAATTGGCCGATCTGCTTGGGGCGCAAGTGGCCATCCGCGCCAACCAGCGCGGCGCCGGCAAGGTGCTGATCGAGTTCGGCGACCTTGATCAGCTCGAAGGAATCCTGCAGCGCCTGCGTCATTGACGCGGCGCAGCATTAACGCGTTTTTGCAGCGCGCGGATACCGCCTGCAAGGCAGATTTTGCAAAGGAAAGGGAACTTTCTTGCACATGCGGTTTGATTCCTCTATAGGAGTCTGGTATCCTGCCCGTGTTTTGGAGGGGCTGGTCGTGCATTCGCAGGTTCGCTGGTTTTTCCGCTGCCAGGCGGTCGTCACCCTGGTGGCTGCGTTGATAGCGGGCCTTGCACTGGGGGTCGATGCGGCTGTTTCTGCTGCGCTCGGCGGGGGTATCGCCATCGCCAGCGCCCTGGCCTATGTGTGGCGGGGCCTGCGGCCAACGGGAACGGCAGTTGCCGATGCGAAAACGGCGTTCAGTTCTCAGCTTGCCGCCGAAGGGTACAAGTTTGCTGTCACGCTTTTGCTGTTTGCCCTGGTGTTCAAGGGCTACGCACAGCTCGCAGCCTTGCCGCTCTTCCTTGCGTATGCCGCAACAATTGTCGTTTATTGGATGGCGCTGCTCAGACAGCACTAGTCAAACAGGGGAAAAAAATGGCTTCAGGCGAAGCGTTAACGACCAGTGGATACATCGTCCATCACCTGACCAACAACACGGTTGGCGAAGGGTTCTGGACCCTTCACCTGGATACCTTGTTCGTCTCGGGAATTATCGGGCTGGTCGCCTTTCTGGGCATGGCCAAGGTCGCCAGGATGGCGACTTCCGGTGTTCCTGGCCCGTTGCAGAGTTTCATCGAGCTTCTGCTGTCCTTTGTCGATCAGCAGGTCAAGGATACCTACCACGGCAGAAGCCCGCTGGTGACCCCGCTGGCGGTCACCATCTTCGTCTGGGTGTTCCTGATGAATGCCATGGACCTGATCCCGGTCGATTTCCTGCCGCTGATTCTCGGCGTGTTCGGCGTCAATTATTTCAAGGCCGTGCCGACCACCGATCCCAACCTGACCTTCGCCATGTCCCTGACGGTGTTCACGATCATGATCGTCATGGGGATCAAGGTAAAAGGTGCGTCGGGCTTTCTGCACGAAGTGTTTTGTGTTCCGTTCGGCGCCAAGCTGGCCCCGATCAACCTGCTCTTCCGGATTATTGAAGACATCGCCAAGCCGATCTCTCTCTCGCTGCGTCTTTTCGGCAACATGTACGCCGGCGAGATGGTGTTCATCCTGATCGCCCTGCTGGGTGTCTGGCAGCTGCCGCTGGCTCTGCCCTGGGCTCTGTTCCATATCCTGATCATCACCCTGCAGGCTTTCGTGTTCATGATGTTGACCATCGTCTATCTCTCGATGGCCAGCGAGTCGCACGGTTAGTCGGGATTGCCGGGTCCCCTGTTCATCCGCTTAATTCACGTTGTTCCTGTTTAACCCATTTAGCATTTTTTGTTAGGAGAACCACCAATGGAAGCCGCTCTGTCAATGTTGCTTGGTAACACCGCCATCGCCGTCGCCATCCTGATCGGGGCGGGCGCCCTTGGTACCGCTATCGGGTTTGGTATTCTTGGTGGTCGCTTCCTCGAAGGTGCTGCTCGTCAGCCGGAAATGATTCCTACCCTCCAGGTCAAGATGTTCATCGTTGCCGGCCTCCTCGACGCGGTGACCATGATCGGTGTGGGTATCGCCCTGTTCATGCTCTTTGCGAACCCCTTCATCGCCGTCGTCAAGGGCTGATCGCTTCTCCTTTCTGACTCACCCTTAAAAGGAGGTTAGCGTGAATATCAACGCAACTTTGTTCGGCCAAGCGGTCTGGTTCGGGGTCTTCATCTGGATCACCATGAAGTACGTCTGGCCACCCATACAGAAGGCCATTGCCGATCGCCAGGCGCTGATCGCCGATGGACTTGCCGCCGGCGAGCGCGGGAAGCATGAGCTTGAACTCGCCGGGAAGCGTTCCGCCGATTCTCTGCGCGAAGCCAAGGTGAAGTCGGCCGAGATCATCGTCGCCGCCGAAAAGCGCGCCCTGCAGGTGATCGAAGAGGCCAAGCTGGCGGCGAAAGTCGAAGCCGACAAGGTCGTCGTCGCAGCGCAGGCCGAGATTGCCCAGGCAACCGAACACGCCAGAGCGGAGTTGCGCAGTCGCGTCGCCGAACTCGCGGTCGCCGGTGCCGAGCGCATTCTGAAGCGCGAGGTCGATGCCAAGGGGCATGCAGAAATCCTGACCGCCCTCAAGCAGGAACTCTGAGACCATGGCCGAACTCGTAACCATCGCGCGTCCCTACGCTGAAGCGGTTTTCCGCATCGCGCTGGAAAACAAGGCGCTGCCGAGCTGGTCCGAGCGGCTGTCGCTGCTTTCCGCAATCGCCGGGGATGGCCAGATGCGTTCATGCATTGGCAACCCCGAACTCTCTGCGGCCCAGAAGAGCGAGCTTTTCAAGTCGCTCGCCGGAGACACGCTTGTGGGCAGCGAAGCCAATCTGATCGACGTTCTCGCCGCCAACGAGCGGCTTTCCGCCCTGCCGGAAATTGCCGACCTCTTCGAAAAGCTCAAAGCCGACCAGGAAGGCGTCAAGGAAGCAACCATCTACAGCGCCTTTCCGGTCGACGAAAAGCAGCTCAAAGCGCTGATCGCGGACCTCGAAACCCGCTTCAATACCCGGCTGACTGCCGAAGTGGTCGTCGATCAATCGTTGATCGGCGGCGTCAAGATTGTGGTTGGCGACCAGGTCCTCGACACTTCCGTACGCGGAAAATTGGAGAGCCTGCGGTTGGCGCTCAAGAACTAGGAGAATTTTCATGCAGTTGAATCCTTCAGAAATCAGCGAACTGATCAAAAGCAAGATCGAGAATCTTGCGATCAGCGCCGATCTGCGCACCCAGGGCACCGTCGTTTCGGTGACCGACGGTATCTGCCGCGTTTATGGGCTGACCGACGTCATGCAGGGCGAAATGCTCGAGTTTCCGGGCAACATCTTCGGCATGGCGCTGAACCTCGATCGCGACTCGGTTGGCGCGGTGGTTCTCGGTGAGTACGATCAGATCAGCGAAGGCGACACGGTCAAGACCACCGGTCGCATCCTTGAAGTTCCGGTCGGTCCTGAGCTTCTCGGCCGCGTGGTCAACTCGCTTGGCCAACCGATCGACGGCAAGGGCCCGATCAACAACAAGCTGACCGACAAGATCGAGAAGGTGGCGCCGGGCGTGATCTGGCGCAAGTCGGTTTCGCAGCCGGTGCAGACCGGTCTTAAGTCGATCGACGCGATGGTGCCGATCGGGCGTGGCCAGCGCGAACTGATCATTGGTGACCGGCAGACCGGCAAGACCGCGGTGGCCATCGATACGATCATCAACCAGAAGGGGCAGGACCTCCTCTGTATCTACGTTGCCGTCGGTCAGAAGGCGTCGACCGTCGCCAACGTCGTGCGCAAGCTCGAAGAGAACGGCGCGATGGAGTACACCATCGTCGTTGCCGCCACCGCATCCGAATCCGCTGCCCTGCAGTACATCGCCCCCTACTCCGGGTGCACCATGGGCGAGTACTTCCGCGACCGTGGCCAGGATGCGCTGATCATCTATGACGACCTGACCAAGCAGGCCTGGGCGTATCGCCAGGTTTCGCTGCTTCTTCGCCGGCCTCCGGGGCGCGAAGCCTATCCAGGCGACGTCTTCTATCTGCACTCGCGTTTGCTCGAGCGTGCCGCACGCGTCTCCGAAGAGTGGGTCGAGAAATTCACCAACGGTGAGGTCAAGGGCAAGACCGGATCGCTGACTGCCTTGCCGGTCATCGAAACCCAGGCGGGCGACGTCTCGGCCTTCGTTCCGACCAACGTGATCTCGATTACCGACGGCCAGATCTTCCTCGATACCGACTTGTTCAACGCCGGTGTGCGTCCCGCCATCGACGCCGGTATCTCGGTCTCTCGAGTCGGTGGTGCTGCGCAGACCAAGGTGATCAAGAAGCTTGGTGGTGGTGTCCGCCTGGCGCTTGCCCAGTTCCGTGAGCTGGCGGCTTTTGCGCAGTTCGCGTCCGATCTCGACGAGGCAACGCGCAAGCAGCTTGACCGTGGTCGCCTGGTTACCGAACTGATGAAGCAGCCGCAGTATTCGCCGCTGTCGATCTCCGAGATGGCCATCACCCTGCACGCGGTGAACAAGGGCTATTTCGACGATGTCGAGGTGAAGACGGCGCTGGCGATCGAGAAGCAGATGCAGAGCTTCATCAAGCAGAAATACGCCGATCTGGTCAGCAAAATCGAAACCAACAAAGATCTTGACGCCGACGCCGAGCAGACGCTCAGCAAGGCGATCGAGGAGTTCAAGGCCACGCTGGCCTGATCGATCGAGGAGTTCGCGATGCCTAGCGGCAAGGAAATCCGCAACAAGATCAAGAGTGTAGAGAGTACGCGCAAGATCACAAAGGCCATGGAAATGGTGGCCGCGTCGAAAATGCGCAAGGCTCAGGAAAGGATGCGCGCGGCTCGCCCTTATGGCGAGAAGATCCGCCTTGTCGCCGGCAATCTTTCGCACGCCCTGACCGACTATCGCCATCCCTTCCTCACCGTGCGCGAGCCGGCCAAGGCAGTTGGCCTGATCACCGTCACCTCCGACAAGGGGCTGTGCGGGGGGTTGAACACCAACGTCCTGCGCCTGTCGCTCGGCAAGATGAAGGAATGGCATGCCGAGGGCAAGAAGCTGCAGGTCACGGCGATCGGTAACAAGGGCCTGGGCTTCATGCAGCGCGCTGGAGCGAGCGTTGTCTCGCAGCTGACCGGACTCGGCGATACGCCCCATCTGGAAAGGTTGATTGGACCGATCAAGGTTCAACTGGACGCGTACATCAACGGCGAGATCGATGTCCTGTATATCGCCTATACGCGCTTCATCAATACCATGAAGCAGGAGCCGACGCTCGATCAGCTTCTGCCCCTGTCCGGGGACCTGGTTGGTGGCGAAAGCAACCGTTGGGACTACATCTATGAGCCTGACGCCAAGACGGTCATCGATGACCTGCTGGTGCGCTATGTCGAGGCGATGATCTATCAGGCAGTCGCCGAGAATATGGCTTCCGAGCAGAGCGCGCGCATGGTGGCCATGAAGTCTGCCTCGGACAACGCCAAGAACGTGATCGGTGAACTCAAGCTGGTCTACAACAAGGCTCGCCAGGCATCGATCACCAAAGAGCTTTCCGAAATCGTCGGCGGCGCAGCGGCTGTCTGAGCACGCGATAGTTAGTTTATTGATTAGGGATACAACCATGAGTCAAGGAAACATAGTTCAGTGTATCGGCGCCGTCGTGGACATCCAGTTCCCGCGTGACGCCATGCCTCATATCTACGACGCGCTTCAGCTTGACAAGGCTGAAGAGTCGGACATGTGCGAAGCGGATCTGATGTTCGAAGTCCAGCAGCAGTTGGGCGACGGCATCGTGCGCACGATCGCCATGGGCTCCTCCGACGGCCTGCGCCGCGGCATGAAAATCAACAACACAGGTGCCGGGATTTCCGTTCCGGTGGGTGATGCGACCATTGGTCGGATCATGAACGTCCTCGGACGGCCGATCGACGAGGCCGGCCCCATTGGCACCGATGAGCGGCGCGAGATTCACCAGTTGGCACCGAAGTTCGACGAACTCTCGCCGTCGGTCGACCTCCTCGAAACGGGCATCAAGGTTATCGACCTCGTCTGTCCGTTTGCCAAGGGCGGTAAAGTGGGTCTGTTTGGCGGCGCCGGTGTCGGCAAGACCGTGAACATGATGGAGTTGATCAACAACATCGCCAAGCAGCACTCGGGTCTGTCGGTCTTCGCCGGCGTCGGCGAGCGTACTCGCGAGGGTAACGACTTCTACCACGAAATGAAGGACTCGAACGTCCTCGACAAGGTGGCGATGGTCTTTGGCCAGATGAACGAGCCGCCAGGAAACCGCCTTCGCGTCGCCCTTACCGGCCTGACCATGGCCGAGCGCTTCCGCGACGACGGCCGCGACATCCTCTTCTTTGTCGACAACATCTATCGCTACACGCTCGCTGGTACGGAAGTGTCGGCACTGCTTGGCCGGATGCCGTCTGCGGTGGGCTATCAGCCGACCCTGGCCGAGGAAATGGGCCGCCTCCAGGAACGCATCACGTCGACCAAGGTCGGTTCGATTACCTCGATTCAGGCGGTGTACGTCCCGGCCGACGACCTCACCGACCCGTCTCCGGCGACGACCTTCCTGCACCTCGACTCGACCGTCGTTCTGTCGCGTGATATTGCTTCGCTGGGTATCTATCCGGCCGTAGATCCTCTCGACTCGACGTCTCGTCAGCTCGACCCGCAGGTCGTCGGTGAAGAGCATTATGCGGTCGCCCGCGCAGTGCAGATGACCTTGCAGAAGTACAAGGAGTTGCGCGACATCATCGCCATCCTGGGGATGGACGAGTTGTCGCCGGAAGACAAGCTGGCCGTCTATCGCGCGCGCAAGATCCAGCGCTTCCTCTCGCAACCCTTCCACGTGGCAGAGGTGTTCACGGGTTCGCCGGGCAAGTACGTCACGCTCAAGGACACCATCAAGGGTTTCAAGATGATCGTCGAGGGCGAATGCGACAGCATCCCAGAGCAGGCGTTCTACATGGTTGGCGGTATCGAAGAAGTATTCGAGAAAGCCAAGACACTCTAAAGCGGGATCAGCGAACGTCGCTTTCGCCCCGCCTCCGGGCGCGAAAGCGACTTGCAAGGGAAGAACACCATGTCACTCAGAGTACACGTCGACGTTGTCAGCGCCGAGGAGTTGATCTTCTCCGGGCAGACCGACTTCGCGGTTTTTCCAGGCGAGGCTGGCGAGCTCGGCATCTATCCGCGCCATACGCCGCTCCTGACCCGCATCAGGCCGGGGACCGTGCGCCTCAAAGTACCCGACCGCGAGGAGTACGAACTGGTCTATGTGTCCGGCGGGATGCTCGAGGTGCAGCCGGCGTTGATTACGGTACTGGCCGATACGGCGGTGCGTGCGGCCGATCTGGACGAGGCCAAGGCGATCGAGGCCAAGCGCCATGCAGAGGAAATGCTTCGGGACCATACCTCGGATGTTGGTCTGGCTTCGGCGGAAGCCGAGCTGGCCCAGGCCGTGGCACAATTGGCGGCCATCAAGAAACTGCGCACGCGCTGACGAACAGTCGAGGCCGGGGATGTAGTAGCTCTGGCACAACGGCAAGAAAAAGGGCAGCTCAGGCTGCCCCTTTTTTTGTCCACCGTCGAGGAACATGCGCTGGGTCTAGCGAAGCTCCATCCGTCCCAGCCGCTTTTCGAGGCGCGCCAAGTCGTCGCGAAGCGCGTCGACATCGGCGCAGAAAGCGTCTACATCGCGCCGCGGGGCAATTGCTTTCTCTTCTTCGGTCAGATACTCGGCGACGCCAAATGCCAGATTGCGGGCGCTGCGCCCGTGCCACTGCGCCAATCCCTTTGCCAGACGCAAGACACGGCGGGCGACGATGTCGCCAAGCAATTGTGAAAGATCGTGCTCGGCATCCCAGCGCAGGTTGCGGAAGACAAAGCCGAGTGCCTCTGCGAGATCCACCGAGCCCGCGATGGTCGCCGCCGAAAACAGCGACGATCGGTCGCTCAGCGCACGTACCGGCGCGTCGTCGGGCAGGCGAATACTGACCGCGATGGGTGAAGCCGCCTCTGCCGCGGCGAGCAGGCCGGAGTCGAGTATGGTGAACCGCAACTGCACGCTGGCAAACTGGACCCGCGCGGTCTGCCCGGAAAACGCGGCCAATCGAGCACGAGCCCAGTCTTCACCCATCAGTACATGATTGATGACCGCCAGCGGCGGCCCGCTCCACATGCCCTTCAGGAAGCTTGCTGGATACCGGCAACCACCCAGCCGCTCGAACCGTCGACCGGCTTGGTCAAATTCCACACCTCGTCGAAAGCTACCGCGGGCGCGTCGGCCTGCTCACGAATCATGCCGTTCATTCGCACGCTGGCGACATGGCGGCTACCCTCGGTGAGCACTTCGAGAAGCTCGGCGTCTACCGTCACCACGTCCGTTTGCTGATTTGCGCCGCTGCGCTCGCCCATCTGCAGCTTGATCTCGGCAAAAACCTCGGGGCTGACAAAGGCGCGGATGTCTTCCATGTTGCCGGCGTCATTTGCCGCCTGCAGGCGGACGAAGTTCAGCTTCGCGACGCGTAGAAAGCCATCCACGTCAAAGTCGGCGGGAATGCCTGCCGGTTCTTGAGTGGCCATCTTGGCCGCTCCGCCTGGAAGATGCTCTGGTTGGCTTCGGCCAGCAAGGTCCTGGCGAGCATCGAAACGCGCCGTCGGCGCGGCCCCCCCTGCTGCGCCCGCGCCGGCATAGCTCATAGGCTGGCCAGCGCCCGCTGTCGCCGCGGCCCTGCGCCGAAACAGCCACTTGAAGACGAACATCGCGGCCATCGCCAAGAGCGCGATCATCACCAGATTGGCCATTCCCTCACCGAGACCGAAATGCGACAACAGCGCCGCTATTCCGAGGCCGGCCGCGAGACCGGCCAGGGGGCCCATCCAGCTGCTCTTGGGTGCCGCTGCCGTCGGCGATGCAGCATTGGCCGGCGCCGGCGCGGCTTTCTGGGGTGCTGGCGTGGCCTGCCGCTGCATGCCCATCGAGCGACCACCGCCGAAGCGCTTGGCCTCGGCATCTGCGACCATGAGACCAAAACTAAAGGCGCACACCGCCAACGCAACAAAGAATTTCTTCACGACTCTCTCCTCTTCAGAACTTGAAACCACGGTGCAGGGCAACGACGCCCAGCGCCAGATTGAAATATTCGACCCGCTCTAGCCCGGCCTGTTCCATCAAGCTCTTCAGGCCCTCCTGGTCCGGGTGAACGCGAATCGATTCTGCGAGATAGCGATAACTGCCCTCGTCGCGAGTGATCAGCTGACCGAGGCGCGGAATGACCTTGAACGAGTAGAAGTCATAAGCGGGTGCCAGAGGCTTCCACACCTGCGAAAACTCGAGGACCAGCAGGCGACCTCCCGGTCTAAGTACCCGGCGCATCTCGGCGAGAGCCAAGTCCTTGTGGGTCATGTTGCGCAGGCCGAAGGCGACCGTGACGCAGTCGAAGTAGTCGTCCGGAAATGGCAATTTCTCCGCGTCGCATTGCGCGACCCGGACCATCACGCCACGATCACAGAGGCGGTCGCGGCCGCGCGTAAGCATGGCGTTGTTGATATCGGTCAGCCAGACCTGTCCGCCGCGGCCCAGTTTCCTGGCGAAGGCCAGAGCAAGGTCGCCGGTGCCGCCGGCCACGTCGAGGATCCGTGAATCTTCACGGACACCACTCTTGGCGATGGTAAACGCTTTCCACAAGCGGTGCAGGCCGCCCGACATGAGGTCGTTCATCAGGTCGTAACGTTGTGCCACCGAGTCAAAAACATCTGCGACGCGTTGCGCCTTGTCGCCTTCCGCTACTTCCTGAAAACCAAAATGCGTGGTCCCTCTATCGCTCATCGATCCCGCTCGCGCTCCTGAAGTTGTGCTGCTTAATGCTTGCCGCAGCCACCGTGGGCCTTGCGGACCGGCGGCGTGGGAACTTTCCCCGGGTCACGACTGGCACCGGCTGCGGCCAGTTTAGCCAGATAATCCTTCCACAACTGTTCCTGATGGCGACCCAGATTGTAGAGAACATCCCAGGAATAAAGGCCACTGTCATGGCCATCGGAAAAGACCGGGCGGATGGCGTAGTTGCCGACGGCTTCGACGCGGTCGATGCCCACCCCGCGCTTGCCGACTTGCAGCACCTCCTGACCCGGGCCGTGGCCGCGCGCCTCGGCGGACGGCGTAAAGACACGCAGGAATTCGTAGCTCAGTTCGAAACGCTCGCCGTCCGCAAAAATCAGCTCCAGGAGGTGAGACTTCTGGTGCAGTTTGATCTCGGTCGGAATTTTCGTGGTCTCGTCCAGGCCAGCCATGGATGCCTCTAAGAACAATAGGGCCGACCATGATAGCGCAAAACGCATGCCGGCACGCCGCGACGATCCGCGGCGTACCGGCGTACCGGCGTACCGGCGTACCGGCAATCGCTCGCTGCTCGGACGGCTGTCAGGTGACGGAAAAGCTCACCCGGTCAAAATCTGCACCGGAGCCGACAACACGGTCCAACTTCACCCGCCAGACGCCGTTGACGTAGATCTCCAGCAGGCGCCCGGAATAGAACCAACCCTGCGGGATGACCAGGCTCTGCTGGGCACCAATCGCAGCAACCGCCGGCAGGATGAAGGCGCGGCTATAGGGCTCTGGCCGTCCGGCCTCGCGCGCCAGCGGCCGGGCGGCTACCGCCTGCGGCCTGCCCGGTAGGGCAGAGATGCCGGCGATCAGACCTCCGCCCTGTTCCTGCATCAACCACACGACCTGGGCCAGAAGATGGGCGTTCCCGTCGTGCGGGCAGATGGACAGCAGCTGTTCCGGAACCAAGCGCCGTCCGGCGGTCGAGCGCAGCAAACGAAAGCCATTGGCACTCTCGTCGAGCACCTCCCAATCGTCGACCGCAAAGCCCAACTGCGTCTGGCGAACTTCAAGCTGCTGGGTTGGATCGAGCGTATAACGGAAGGTAAACAGGCTGTCGAATTCCTCACGCGAATAGATGCGTGCGCTCTCCGGTTGACTGAACTCCTTGCCTGAGATGATGTAGTGCACTCCGGTAAAGCCGGCGCACACTCTTGCCGTTCCGGCACCCGGGTGACGGCGGAACTGGCGTCCCGCGCGCAGCAAGGACCACGGTCTGGCCAGCCGTTTGAGAAGCTGCTGGCACTGGCTGGCGGAGCAGTCCTCACCGAGACTGAGTTGTGACGGCGTAATCTTCTGCTGCAACTGCTTGCGTGTCTGGTTGATTTGCATTGCCAGACGGGCGCTGTCGATACGACGAATGTTTTCCGTCTGCAGGCACTCGGTGGCGGGACGCAGGCCAGCATCTTCCATCAGGTCGACGACCGTTGGCGGCAGGGCTTCGCCCGGGGTCACCGGATGGACGGTCAGCAGTGGCGCCCAGTTGCTCGCCCAGCGTCGCACCACGCCGAGCTGCTGCACGCTGAGGCTGTACGGGCCGGCCAGTTCGGTCAGCAGCTGACTGGCGAAAGCCGCCGTGCAGTGGGTACTCCGCCCAAGCGGGTCAAGGGAGTCCGGCACCGCCAGCGTGGCCACGCCCCACTCCTCGGCGCTGGCGTAGAAGCCGTGCAGATTCAGCCACATGCCGCGCGGCAGTTGCCGGCGAGCGCGATGATATTCGCTGATCGCCATCCCGGTGTAGTAGATGCAGCGATGCAGGATAAGCGCCAGCCGGTCGGCGGCGTCGTCGTCGTCGTCATCAGGCGGTTGCAGCCGCGCGCAATGGGCGTAGGCACGCGAGGCCTTGAGCCAGGTGGCGACCACCTGCTGAAAAGCGGCCTCCTCGGCGTCGCCCAGCGGCAGCGCCTTACTGGTGTATTCACGAGCCAGCTGTTCCTCAATGAAGCACAGCGAAATTCGCGTCTGCTCAAGGAGTTGCAGGTAGACGTCCCCCGGTGGCGGAGCCTGCAGCAGGCTATCCAGGAAGTTGTTGATCTCGAACTGAGCCTGACGCGAGTTGGCCAACGGCAGGCGTGAGAGAATTCTGAAACCCGTTTGCAGGTCCGAAATTTTCATGGTGGCTGGGGCTGTGGTAAGGACTGCGCTCATGATGATGCCTCCTGGCTGACCGCTGCCCGCGGTCTAGGTGGTACGCAGGGCGGCGATGATCTGGTCACCCAATTTCCGGCCATCAACCGGCTGGCGCCGTGTGGTAGTGGTCCGTTTCGCGGCTGCCCAGACCGGCTGGGGAAAGTTTCTGTCGTCCCGCCAACGTGGAATCAGGTGCCAATGAACATGTGGCGTCATGTTGCCCAGGCTCGCAAGATTGACCTTGTCCGGCTGGTAAAGGCTGCGCACAGCACTCTCGACAGCGAACACCACCGTCATCAGCTGCATTCTCTCCTTGTGCGGCAGGTCGGTCATTTCGCGGAGATGGCGGTGCAGGATCACCCGGCAGAAACCCGGATAATCCGGGTCCGCTACCATCACCACGCGACAGATGCCGTTCTCCCAGATGACTTCTCCGCCTGGTGAGTCGCATAGCTCGCAATTCTCCAAACCGCCTTCACTCACTTCCTGACTCCTTGTCGACCGGCCGGCGCCAATGCGCCGTGTTGACCGAGACGATAGGCCTGTGCGCCGAAACGCGAGAGGAAATAGGTCACGGACCGAGAGACAAAATCCCGGGAAAGCCATCGGTTTCCAGGAGCCGCGGCGGGTAGCTCCGAACGGGGCGCTCGAGACCGCCGCCGAGGAACTCAGCGCGGGCTTGCAGTCCGGCGCACGATCGGCCATCCGCGTGCTCCGTAGCTGACGAGCCTCTCACGACAGGGCGAAGGACGGGAAGCGGCGACTGGCTGGACGAGGTCGCGGGCCGTGCGGCAACAACCCGGAAAGCGAAGCGGCGCCACTCGAGCAGCGCCGCTTGCACGGTTAAAACCAGCCGGTGACGGCAGGCCTTACAAGCGTTCGACGCGCACCTTGGTGACGGAGCGCGCATCCGCTTCGATCACCGTGTAGCGAAAGCCGCGTTCTTCCACGCTATCGCCGACGACCGGAATGTGGCGCAGGCGGTTGATCAGGAAGCCGGCGAGCGTGTGCGCTTCGCCGACCGGCAAATTAAGCCGCAGCGAATCGTTGAGTTCGGAGATTGGCGCCCGCCCGCCGACCAGATGGCGATCGTCGGTCTCCGACTCGATGACCACCCGGGGCGGCTTCATGTTGTCGAAATCGTAGCCCGAGTCCACCGTCCCGACGACCTCCTCGAAGATGTCTTCCATGGTCAGGATACCGATCGCCGAGCCGAACTCGTCGACGACGATGGCCATGTGGTCGTTGCGCGCCCGCAGCATCGGCAGGACCTGATCGATGGTCTGCTTCGGAGAAAGATAGAGCGCCGGGCGTATGAAGTCGCTGACCGAACGCTTGCCAATGTCCGGCAGCAACAGATCCCAGGTGGTCAGCGTCATCACACCGGTGACGTTGGTGATGTTACCGCGGAAGACGGGCAGGCGATTGAAACCGTGTTCCCAGACTCGCCGTACCGCCTCGTCCATGCCGCGATTCTCGCTGAAGCCAATGACTTCGGCCAGCGGCGTCATCACTTCGCCGACCGTTGTGTCGGCGAAGCGAAAGATGCGCCGAATGCGTTGTTTATTGGTGGCGCCGCCGCCGTCAGCGGGCGTTTCCGAGAGATCGAGCAAAACGCGCAACTCATCCTTGGTGATAAAGCCGATCTGCCCCGACGACGCGCCGCCGAACAGGCGTGCGGCAAAGCGGGCCACGCGGCTGAAGACGAAAATCACCGGATAGAAAAGGTAGGAAAAGAAGCGTAGTCCGTAGATGATTTTGGTGACGATCCAGTCGGATTTCTGCTGGAAGATACTCTTCGGAACGATCTCGCCGAAAATCAGCAGGAAGGGTGTGAACACCAGCACCGAAACCAGGTCACCCGACTCTCCCAGGAGGTCGATGAACATCAGCGTGCCAATGGTGGTGATCGTCACCGTCGCGATGTTGGTCCCGACCAGCGTCGTCCCGAGCATGATGTCGGGCGTTCGAAAGAGCTCCAGCACCAGTTTCGCTCCCGGGTCACCCAGGCGTGCCTGATGGCGAAGGTGAATCTTGTCGGCGTTGACCATTGCCAACTCCGATCCCGAGAAGAAGCCCTTGAGTATCAGGAAGATGAGGATCACCACCAGGTGAAAGCCCCAATCGAACGGGATCCAGTCCATCGTTATCTCCTCGCCTCGTTATCAGCGGCAGCGGTGTTATCTACGCTCTGGTCGCCGTCGGTCGCCTGCGCGCCGCTGGACTCCGCTTCCTCTTCCCGCGCTTCCCGCAACAGCTCGTCCTCGTATTCGTCGAGTGACTCCTGTTCCTGATCTGCCGGTGATTCGTCGGACGTTGACTCGGCAAGGCTCTCCATGTCCAGCGGTTCCGCCGGAGCAGAGCTGCCATCCTCCTCTTGCGTTCGCCCAAACGAGACGCGAACCTTGGTGATGCGCATGCCGCTCACTTCTTTCACCGTGAGCTCGTAGTCGGCGCTGAAGATCTTCTCGCCAACCCGCGGCAGCCGGCCAAAAAGTACCAGCGCGACGCCGCCGATGGTGTTCATCAACGGGTCGTCGATGTCGAAGTTGGTGAGCGTGCGAAAATCCGCGAGTCGCATATAACCGGGGACGGTGAAGCTGTTGTTGTGTTCCTGCTGATAGTGCTCCTGTCCTCTCATCTTCCCGGAAATTTCGCCGAAGATGAATGTCATCACGTCCTTGATGGTGACGATTCCGAGGACTTCGCCGTACTCGCCGATGACCACCGCAGCGCGGGTGTTGAAACGCTGGAAATACTCCAGCATCTCGTCGACTTTCTTGGTTGGCGGAACGAAATGCGCCGGTTTCAGGATTTCCGGCAGCTCGATTTTCGAGATATCGCCATCAACGCGCACCCGGCGCAGCAGATCCTCGGCCTGCAGGAAGCCGATCACGTTGTCCCAGTGGCCCCGGTAAACCGGAACACGCGGGTGCCGATAGCCGCGAAAGCGCTCGATCAGTTCCTCGATTGGCAGATCGGCGTCGAGGAAGCGGATGCGCGGCCCCGGCGTCATGATTCGTGCCACTTCGGTTTCCGCCGCCTCGAGCACCTTGTCGATGAGCACCCTCTCCGACGCCTCGATGACCCCGGTCTCCTCGCTGTCGGCCATCAGCGTACGCAGCTCGTCCGGCTTGAGGATGTTCTCGCGGTCGACGTGCTCGCCAACGACGAAGGTAGTGACCCGGTCGGCAACCAGGCGCACGACGTCGCGCAGCGGGGTGACCAGGAAAATCCACTTCGGCAGAAAACGCGCTGACAGCTTGGTGGCGAACTTTACCGGCGCATTGACGGCGATCGTTTTCGGAGTGACTTCGCCAAAGAGCAGCAGTAGCGGCACCATGACGACGATATTGATCCAGCCGGCATCCTTTTCGCCAAACATGGTGACCAGAATCATGGTCATGTTGGCAGCCGCCGCGATGTTCACCAACTCGTTGCCGCAGAGCAACGAGACGATCAGCCGCCGTGGCTCGTCGAGCATCGCGTGAATGCTCTCGGAATGAGGGTTGCGCGAGTTGCGCAATTTCTGCAGATCGATGCGACTAAGCGAGAAAAGTGCGGTTTCGGAGCCGGAGAAAAACGCTGAAAACGAGAACAGAATGCACTGAATCAGAATTCGAATGGTCAGTTCCCAATCGATCTCCGACAGATTGATCAAGTCGACGGTTTCCCTCAACCAGTCCATGAAATGCCCCCGTCCCAGGAATTATTGGCCAGCAAAGACCGCCATTTGGCGTGCCGGATCGCAGTGTGCACGGCCCTTTGATCAACCGGCCGGCAGCCGAAACCATGCGGGGACGCGCAAGCGGCAAGGATAGGCGCAATGTAGGCACGAAACAAGCCTTGGCGCGGAAAAACGCCGACTTTTCCGGCTGTTGGCGGCCGCGGAGGCGTCGTCGGCAGCTCGATCCCGCGCATTCGTTGCGCGTGCTTGCCGAAACACGGTGCAGCTCTCCCCAAGTGGCTGCCAGGGCAAGAGCCCTTCGTCCTTGGCCGCTAGACATGCGCGTTGGTCGCGTAATCTACGCACGAAAAACACGGGATAGAGACGGAATCTATTGTATTCTTGCGTCTGCCCGTTTACAGGTTGCGATCGAAGAACAGCCGAAGGCGGGTTTCCAATGAATTGTCCTGCGGGTATCGCCGGTGACCGGGTTGGCTGGAGAAGTGGCCTCCAGGTGGCGGCGAAAGCGCCCGGACGGTCGTGACCCGCCGCGGTCGGCGGCCTGGATTCCCATCCGGCGACTGCACAAGCCAGTTGCCACCAGAAGAGAGGAGCATTTGCCCCATGGCTGACAAGAAACCAGATTCACCCTCGCACGAACCGCCCCGCGGCCCGATTCTCGTGCCGGTCGACTTCTCGGCGCACTCGGAGGCCGCGCTGCTGCTCGCCAGTGACTTTGCCGACGGCCTGGGGTGCAAACTCGTGGTCCTGCACGTGGTGCACGACCCACAGAACATGCCTGGCTACTACGCGCGCATGGCCGGCAAGAAGACCCTGACCCGAATGGCGGATATTGCGGGCGAAATGCTCGACGAATTCATGGCCAAAGTTCAGAAGCGGCATCCCGAGCGGCACGCCTTGCACAAGGCCGAGATGCTGCTGGTCAAGGGAATTCCGGTGACGCGGATTCTGCAGGTGGTCGAGAAAGAGAAGGCCAGCATGGTCGTCATGGGCAGCAAGGGTGCGACAGGACTGCGGCACCTGCTGCTCGGTTCCGTGGCCGAGCAGGTCCTTGGCCTCGCCAAGCTGCCGGTGACTATCGTCAAAGAACAACCAAAATACTGAGTCGAAACGACCGGAGGAGACCGTACCTATGCTCAACACCTATCTGAAACAATCCCAGACAACCAACGGTGCGCTGGTTGCGCTAGGCATCGTCGGCGCAGTTCTGGGCGTCATCGCCTGGCCCGCGCTGGCCGCCACCGGCAGCAACGCCACCATGAACTGGGGTGGCATGACCATGGAGCTGCTCGGCGGCCTGGCCCTCTTCCTCTACGGCATGACGCAGATGGAAGTAGGGCTGAAGGCGGTGGCCGGCGAGCGCATGAAGAGCATCCTCGCCAAGCTGACCGTCAACCGCTTCGCGGGCGTCGGAACCGGCGCCGTGGTGACGGCGGTGATCCAGTCGTCATCGGTTACCACCGTCCTCCTGGTTGGCTTCATTTCGGCCGGGCTGATGTCGCTGCCGCAATCGGTTGGCGTGATCATCGGTGCCAAGATCGGCACCACGATTACCGGCCAGATCGTCGCTTTCAAGATCACCAAGGCGGCGCTGGCGATGGTCGCCGGCGGCTTCGGCATGCTCTTTCTCTCCAAGAACGAGAAGATAAAGGCCTATGGCGGCATGCTGATGGGTCTGGGCCTGGTGTTCTTCGGCATGCACGTGATGGGTGAGGCTATGCACCCCTTGCGCAGCTACCAGCCCTTCCTCGACTTGATGCAGACGATGACCAACCCGCTCCTCGCCGTGCTCGTCTCGGCTATCTTTACCGGGATCATCCAGTCTTCCTCGGCCACCACCGCGATCATCATCGTCATGGCCTCGCAAGGTTTCATCAGCCTCGATGCCGGTGTCCCGCTGGTCATGGGCGCCAATATCGGCACCTGCGTGACGGCGCTGCTGGCCGCCATCGGCAAGCCGCGCGAAGCCGTGCGTTGCGCCATCGTGCATACCGGTCTCGCCACTACCGGCGTCCTGATGTGGCTTCCGTTTGTCAGCGTTATCAGGGATGCGGCCGTCGCCATGTCGCCGGTTTATCCCGGGCTCAGCGGCATGGAGCTGCTCGCAGCGGAAACACCGCGCCAGATCGCCAACGCGCACACCTTCTTCAACGTCGCCAATGGCTGCATCTTCATCTGGTTCACCACCTATATCGCGCGGGCGGCGGAGTGGCTGGTGCCTGACAAGCCGCTCGAAGAGGAAGCGATGATCGTACGTACCAAGTTCCTGCAGGAGGAACTGCTGACCACGCCGACCCTGGCGCTGGACAGTGTGCGCATGGAAGTCATGCACATGGGCGAGACCGTCAACGCGATGCTGAAGGGGATCATGCCGGCGATCATCAAGGGCGATACCAAGGCGCTCGAGGAAATACGCCAGATGGACGACACGGTCGATATCCTGCACGCGGGAATTCTCGACTACATGGCCAAGATCAGCAAACAGCCGCTGCTTGAAGAACAGACCAGGGAGTTGATGCAGCTGATGGAAGCGGTGAGTAACCTGGAGAACATCGGCGACATCGTCGAAACCAATCTGGTGGTCCTCGGCCATGATCGCGTTCGCGACAAGATTGAGGTCAGCGAACAGACCCAGGCGGTACTCAATGGCTTCCAGGTCGCGATCAGCAAGGCCGTTGCGGCGGCGGTGATGGCCGTCGCGCAGCGCAACGAGCGCTCTGCACAGGTGGTCACCGGGATGAAGGACGAGATCAACCGCATCGCCGATTCGGCAGCCATGCACGAGGCTCGCCGGCTGGTGGCGGAGGAGCCCAATCGCATCCTGGCCTACACGCTGGAAGTCGAGATCATCGAGAAGCAGAAGCGCATCTACTACTTCGCAAAGCGCATGGCCAAGACCGTCTTGCCGACGGTTCTTCAGCAGCGCGATTAAGTAGTCGTAGTAGTCGTAGTAGTCGTCGTTCGCAAAAGTCCTTGCCCGTTCCGCGGGCAAGGACTTTTTTTCGTCCTGGCCTGTCGTGTTGCTCCGCGCTTACCGGTCGCAGTCGCGAAAATCGTGTCGCCTGGCTGGCCGGGTTAGAATGGCGCGATGCTGGTTCTCGGAATCGAATCCTCATGTGACGAAACGGGTATGGCGCTCTACAGCACTTCTGCTGGCGGCGCGCTGCTCGCGCACGCGCTGCACTCGCAGGTGGCCATGCACCAGGACTACGGCGGTGTCGTGCCGGAACTCGCCTCGCGAGATCATATCCGGCGCGTCGTGCCTCTGTTGCGCAAGGTTCTTGCCGATAGCGGCCGTTCGCTGGCCGAGATCGACGCCGTTGCCTATACTCAGGGGCCGGGTCTGGCCGGTGCCTTGCTGGTTGGAGCGGCCTTTGCCGAGGCGCTGGCGACCGCGCTCGAGCGGCCCAGCGTTCCGGTGCACCATCTCGAAGGTCACCTGCTGTCGCCACTGCTGTCGCGCACGCCACCGCGTTTCCCGTTTGTTGCCCTGCTCGTTTCCGGCGGCCATAGCCAGCTGATGCGCGTAACGGGCGTCGGCGAGTACGAGTTACTCGGCGAAACGCTCGACGACGCGGCCGGCGAGGCCTTCGACAAGACCGCCAAGCTGCTCGGCCTGGGCTACCCCGGCGGACCGGCGCTGGCCGAGCTGGCCGAACGTGGCCGCCCGGATGTGGTGAAGCTGCCGCGCCCGATGCTCAAGTCCGGCGATCTCGATTTCAGTTTCAGCGGCCTGAAAACGGCAGTGTTGACCAAGGTCCGCGAGCTGCCGACGATCGATGAGCAGCAGCGGGCGGACATTGCGCGCGGTTTCCAGGACGCGATCGTCGAGGTCCTGGTCACCAAGGCGTTGCGCGCGGTGGCGACGAGCGGCCTCAAGCAGTTGGTCGTCGCCGGCGGCGTCGGCGCCAACCGTGAGTTGCGCCGCCAGCTCGACGCGCGCGCCGGCAAGGCGAGGATCGCCGTCTTTTATCCCGAACTCGAATTCTGTACCGACAACGGCGCGATGATCGCCCTGGCCGGCGCCTTGCGCCTGCAGACCGCCGGCGATCCCGGCACGGCCGGCAAAGCGGCCGGTGCTTTCCAGGTGCGGCCGCGCTGGCCGCTGCATTGCATTTAGCGCGAGTCGGTCGACTTCGTCGCGGGCCTTGATTTGGCCGATTTCACGGGTCTCGGCGGCTTGACGCCACTGGCCGGCGCCTCCTTCCTGCCGCCGATTTTCGGTTCGCTGCCGGCCATCAGCCGCTGCAGGTTCTGCCAGTGCTTGCCGATCAGCGCCATCGAAATGATCCCGATGGCCAGCACCATGCCGTCCTTGCCCCACGCCAGAACGGCGAAAACCGGCGCCGCTGCCGCCGCTACCAGCGCTGCCAGCGACGAATAGCGCAAGGTCAGGGCGATGAACAACCAGGTGCCCAGCGTCGCCAGCCCCAGCCAGACGTTGATCGCCAGCAATACACCGGCCGCCGTGGCCACGCCCTTGCCACCCTTGAAGCCCAGGAAAATCGGGTATAGGTGGCCGAAGAAAACCGCCAGCGCGACCAGTGCGGGCGTGTAGTCGGGCAGGCCGTACTGGCGCGAATAGTGGCTGGCCAGAAAGACCGCCAGCCAACCCTTGGCAGCGTCGCCGAGCAAGGTGAATATCGCGGCTCCCTTGTGACCGCTGCGCAGGACGTTGGTCGCGCCGGGATTCTTCGAGCCATAGCTGCGCGGGTCGGCGAGGCCGAAAAGGCGGCTGGCGACCAGCGCGAACGAGATCGATCCCAGCAGATAGGCAGCCAGGACGCCGAGGGCAGTGAGCAGGGAAGGCGGCATGAGGGGTGATCCGGTCGGCGGACGGTGGAATGCCTGGCAGCTTGGCTGCGCGGATGGTGAGATGGTCGATGTGGCTCTGGGTTAGAATGCGCACACTTGTCGTCGCGCAGCAGACTTCGCGACCAGCCCGGGATTTTACACCGACCTGACGCAACGCCGCATGGACATCATTTTCATCGACGCGCTTCGCGCTTCCACGCTGATCGGCATCTACCCGCGCGAAAAAGCGATGCCCCAGACGATAGAAATCTCGTTGCAGATCGGCACGTCGACCGCCAGCGCCGGCGCCAGTGACGACATCGGTGACACCATCGATTACGCGACGGTCGCCGAACGCCTGCGCAGCGAGTTGGCGGCGCGCCACTTCAACCTCCTCGAACGGCTTGCCGAATACGTGGCGACGCTGCTTCTCGAAGACTTCGGCGCCACCTGGGTGCGCGTCTCGATCGCCAAGCTGGGAATGATGAGCGGCGTGCAGCGCGTCGGCGTGGTCATCGAGCGTGGCGCCGCCTCCTGATCGCCCGCTCGCGGCCCGTGTCTGGCTGCCTGCCCACTGCGAGCCTTGTATTGCTCCAGCGCTCAGAAGCGCAGGTTCATCCCGGCGTAGAGCGAACGCCCCGTACCCGGCACCGCCGTTCCGTAGAGCATTGGCCGCTGACCAAGATAGGCGCCACCGAGGGGCGACTCATAGAGCCTGTCGAAGAGGTTCTCGACGCCGATGTCGACGCGCAGCTGCTTCCATTCGTAGCTGCTGCGCAGGTTGAGCAAACCGTAGCCGCTGGTCGTTAGTTCATTGCGCGTCTGCGAAACCTGCGTCTTGGCGTCGACGAAGACGCCTTCGACGGTGTTGGTCCACGCTCCCGAGTTCTGGACCAGTGCCAGCTTCGCGTTCAGAGGCATGATGTGGTACAGATTGTCGTCACTCTGCGAGTTCCGCCCGCGCACGTAGCTCAACACGCCGGTCATCGTCAGCTTGCCGAGCGCGCTCGCTTGCACCAGCGGCAGGCGGGCGCTGGCGTCGGCGCCGTACAGCCGCGCCGTCTGATTGGCGAACTGCAGGTAAACGAAGTTGTCTGTGCGTGTCAGGTTGCTCCCCTGGCACGGCGACATGCCGCTGCCACCCGAACAGCGAACGGCATCGACGTAGTCCTGCACGTAGGTGTAGAAGGGGGTGACGCTGAGATTCCACTGCTCGCGCGCCGCGTCGTGCCAGCTCGCTGTTGCGCTGATGGTGTGCGCGACCTCCGGATCGAGGTCGACGTCGCCGACGTAACCGTTGCCGTCACCGAACCAGTTGACCATGTTCATGGCCATCGGGTTGTTGGTCGACCAGGCGTAGCGCTCGTAGAGGTTCGGCGAGCGCGTCTTGCGCGCGTAGCCTGCCTCGTAAGTCTGCTCGGCAGCTGCCGTGAAGCGCAGCAGGGCGGCGAGATCGATGTTGTGGTCGGTCTTCTGGCGATCGAGAGCGTTGAACGCGCCGGGAATCGACGCCGGGTTTTGCGGGTCGCCGTAGAACGCTGTGTTGTAGCCCTGCACGTCACCGCTATCCATCCTCACCGTGCTGCTGCGCAGTCCGAGCTGCGACAGCCATTGCCGACTCCAGCGCGCCTCCCACTCGCCATAGACGTCGAAGCGGTCGCGCTGGCCGTCGTTGATGTTCCAGAAAGTCGATCCCTTCATTCCCGCCATCGGCATGGCCACCACCGGCGAGATCGGATCCCACCAGTCGTCCAGCCGGTATTTCTGGTATTCGCCGCCGACCCTGAACAGGTCGCGTTCCGAGGCCATGATCTCCGCCTTGAGCTGGACGCCGGTGGTCTTGCCGTGCGTATCCATCGGCATGCCGGCCAGGTTCTTCATCGGGCCAGTGGTCTGCAGCTTGTCCTCGAGGAAGTTCATCGTATGCCGCGTGTCTTCGTGATAGGCGCGCGCCTCCAGCGAACCCCAGGCATACTCGCCCAGATAACGGGCATTGACCTGCTGGCTGGTGTTGTCGGTCAAGTCCATGCGTTGATTCGGGAAGCCCTGGTAGGGCATGTGCTGATAGCCTAACTTGAGCTCGAAGAGATGCTCGGCGTGGCGCAACGCGAGGCTCAGCAACTGGTTTTGCGACTTGTACAGCGACGAGCCCACCTCGTCGCCGTCGAGCCACTCGGTCGTACCCTCCGACAGCCCGGCGGCCTTGAAGTCACCCCCGGCCCGATAGTTGTCCGCCTGCGCCGTCGAGCCCGAATAGTTGAGGCTGAGCATCTCGTTGGCGATCGTCGCCGAGAGATTGGCGCCGCGACCGTTGCCGTTGCTGCGATAGAAGGCGCCGGCCTGGCCCTTGAGCAGCTTGCCTTCGCCCGCCTTGGCGAACTCCGGCGGCGCCGAGTTGACCTGGATCGTTCCGGCAATGCTGTCGCCGCCGGCGCTGACCGGAGTGACGCCGGCAAACACGGCGGCGCTGTCGACGTTGGTCGGGTCGATATACGACAGCGGCGGATTCATGTGGTTGGCGCACGAGGAAATCAGGTTCATGCCATCGACCTGGATGCGGATGCGGTCGTCGGCCAGACCGCGGATTACCGGCAGACTGGAAACGCCACCGGCACCGTAGGTGCTGACACCGGGCAGTGCGTCGAGCAGCCTGGCGCTATCGCTGGTTGAAGCGCGGTAGGGCGCGATGCTCGACGCGTCGAGGCGCCTGCTGTCGAGCGGATCGACGTCGTCGATCCGCGATGCATTGATCACCACTTCCGTCATGACCGGTGTTGCCGAGCTCTCTTGCGCGTCGGCGTGCTGCCACCCGCCGGCCAAGGCCAGCGCCACTGCGACGGCGATCGGTTTTCTCTCCCGCTCCATTGCCAACTCTCCCTGAATGTCGTCCTGATGCCGGGCATTCTAGGGATTGATGTTGCAGTGCGGAATGTGGCAAATCGCCGCACAAGGCGCTGTTTTTGATGAAAATCAAAAGCTTGTGGCAGGGGAGTTGCTGTGGGCTGGCCTGGTGGCAGCCAGGCCGACGCTTGCGCTACGAGTTCGAGCTGATGCTGCGGTCAGCCGAACGAAGCTTAGGGCAGCGTCATGCCGACGGTCCACATCATGCCTGCCGCGCCGAACAGTACCACCTCCGAACAGAAGCGGTTATAGCAGTAACCCATCGACGGTATGATGGCAGGGGCATACCCCGAGCCGTTCATCGGGATCTTGTCCTGATACTCGCCCCGGTAGCCATGTATGACGCCAGCCGTGAGCTTCAGATAGAACGGTTGCACCGTCTCGACCGGCCGCCAGAGCAGGCCGCCGTAGGCGTACCACGTCGCTTGACTATAGGAGTTGTCGAAAGTCGCTGCGCCGACCAGCAGCTGACCCTTTAGCCACTGCTTGTCCAGCCGCCACTCGGGGTTGATCAGAGCCTGCGAATTATCGTGCGCGTCATCCGGGTGGAAGTGCACCGAGGCGAGGCTGGTCTGCAGGTAGAAACGGTCGGTTCGCCACGGCTCGGGAGCGCTCCAGGCGGCCTTGAAGTCTGCCTGTGGCGGGGTCTGTGCCAGTTGTTGCGCCATGACGGCCGGAATGGCCAGTGTCGTCGCCGCCAGTGCGGCAATTGCTCGTTTCAGAAACGGCATCATCAGTCTCCCTGCACGCGTCGCGCGGCGGCGTTAGTGGCTGGAACGGCGCGAATCGGTACGATCGCGAAGGCGTCGGTGGCGTGGCAAGAACAGCTCGTTTTGCCCGGCCCGGGACGAAAAGCCGGAACGATAGCACGCCTCCCGCAGCCTTGTCAGGTTTTGCGCCGTCCGCGCCGCGCCGGCATTCAGCGTCCGGCTTTTCCGCCAGGATTGCCGGCCGGCGGACGGCTTACCGGAACGGGTGGATCGACGATCGGCCAGACGCCGCGGGCGAGCGCGCGACTGCCTTCGAAAACCAGCCAGCTCTGGCTGCCGTAGTGCGGCAGTGGGCGCAGCAGGGCGCTCAGCGCCGCAGAGTCGCGTGCCGAAACGACGGCTACCGGTACTTCCGTTTGGCCCACGATGGTCCACAGCTGGGCGCTTCCGCGCTGACCGGGAGTCGGCGGCCGCGGCGGCAAGCCTGTCGCCGCCAGCGCCGCATCAACCTCGGCATGCAGGCCGATCAGCAATACCGGCGTCGTCGTCTTGCGCAGGTCGTCGGGCGGAATTTCCTGCGGCGCGACTTCAAATACCCGTGCCGCCAGGGCTGCGCCCGCGTCGCGCACCTCGGAAAGCGCCGAGACCTGCAGCAGGCGTGGCTCGCGGGCGACGATCCACTGGCGCAGGATTGGCGGCAGTTGCGCCGCGTCGAGCAATCGCCAGAGGCGCAGCTGCGGGTCGAGAACGACGCCTTGCGGCGAGCCGGCAAGGGTCAGACTGACCGTCTGCTGCAGGCGGTCAATGTCGACGGCACGGCTTTCCGAGCGCCCTCCGTAGTTGATTTCGATGGGCAGACGCAGAGCGTAGGCCGGCGGGTCTTGACTCACTTCGAGTGTCAGACGCGTGTCGCCGGCGACCGTGCTGGCGCTTGCGCTGCGGATGCGCAGTGCGGGCGCGCCGTCGCGCAGCAGCCACTGGCGGAAGAAAATCGTCAGCGACTGCCCCGAGGCCTGCTCGAAGGCTTGCTGCAAGTCGCCCCAGCTGGCGACACGAAAGCGCTGCTGTTGCCAGAACAGCTGCACGCCGGCGCGAAAGTGCTGCTCACCGAGCCGATCGCGCAACATCACGAAGAGCATTGCCGCCTTGCCGTAGCCGACGGCCGCCGCCGCGCCGTGCGTGCGCGAGCGGAACGACGCCAGCGTCTGCCTGCTCGCCGGCGGCAGCGCGGCGAAGTCGCGCAGCCAGCCGAGGCGCATGGCCTGTGCGGCGGCGGCCGATTCGCTCTCCTTGTACGCGTAGTCGGCCATGAAGGTGGTCAGGCCCTCGGCCCAGTTACCCGTCGCGTAATCGACGTAGACGCCGTTTCCCCACCAGTTGTGCAGGATCTCGTGGCCCAGCGAAGTGGCGCGAATGAAGGGCAGCTTGAGCACCTCGGCACCGAGATAGGTCAGGGTCGGCATTCCGAAGCCGGTCGGCAGCGGACTGGCGACCACCGAAAAGCTGCTGAACGGGTAGGCGCCGATTTCCCGTGCATAGCGTTCGATATGCGTACGCGTGTCGTCGAGGTAGGCGTCGGCCAGGCCGGCGATCTCGTCGAGTTCGCGTGTAAAGTAGGTGCGCAGGCGCAGCGGCCCCGCGTCGCCGGCCGGCATCGTTTTCTCGCGAATGATCCACGGGCCGGCCATCAGGTCGATGCCGTCGGCCGGATGGGCGAACTCGAAGCTGGCGCGATAGCGATCGCCGGGTCCTGCCGGCAGCTCCTCGTCAAGCAGTCGGCCGGCGACCAGCGCACGTTGCTCGCCGGGGACGTTCACGCGCACGCGGTAGCTGAACAAAGCCGCCGGTTGCGGATACCAGCCGCCGCCGGAGGGCAGAAAACTGCCTTCGACAGCGGCCATCGGCGGCAGCCCGCGCAGCACCTGGCGATGGTCCAGGCGGGCGTCGAGGGCCGGCAGCGTGCCCTGGTATGCGATGCGCAGCGTCGCCTGCGCCGTCGGCAGGCGTGCCTGCCAGGTGCGCAGGTTTCCCTGCTGCCCGGTTAGCCGGACGACGATCGGCTGACTGTCGACCGACGCGCTGTCGATGTTCAGCGACTCGTGCAGGGCGAAGCGAAAGCTCCGCTGGCCGGGCCTGACCGCGGCGACCACGGCGAGGCGGCGACTGGCCGGGTCGAGCGTGACATCGAGTGCGAGGTGCGCGGCAGGCGTGTCGACCGCCCACGCCGCAGCGCTGGCCAGGGCCAGCAAGAGCAGCGCCGGCAGCGAGCGCAAGGCAGGCCAGCGACTCATTGCTGCGCCGGGAAGCGGACGATGATTTCAAGCTTCTCGCCGGCGCGCTCGATGTGCAGCGGCAACCAGGTTCCCGGTGGCTGCTGGCGTATCGAGTTCAACAGCGAAGTCAGACCGCTCAGCGGCTGGCCGGCCACGGCAAGAATCCGGTCGCCATCCTGCAGGCCGCTCTTCTCGGCCAGGCTGCCCTTGCTCACGCTGGCGATCAGCACTCGCCCTTCCTTGCTGTCGAGCGTCACGCCAAGGCGCGGCGGCTCGGTCGCCGTGCGCGGCGGTGTTGGCACGGCAAAGACGGCGTCGGCGAGCCCGGGGACAAGCTCGTCGCAAGGGCTTGCCGCGGAGAGCGGCAACAGGGTGCCGATCGAGCGCACGCCAAGGTCGCGCAACTGGTGTGGCACTCCATGGCCGAAGCGCAGGTGACCGCTCCCCATGATGCCGACGATCAGCGGTTTGCCGCCGCTCGCCGTCGGCTTTACCTGGCCGGCCAGCACTTCGGCCATCGCTCGATCCCAGGCCAGTTGCGAGTCGACGAAGCGGGCAAAGGCGGCGTCGCCGCGTCTGGCCTTGGTCGACTTGCCGCGCATCGTCGCGTGCTGGCCATAGACCTCGAAGAGGAACTCGCGGTAGGCGTCCGACGGCGCGGCCGCCTGGCCGACGCCTTCACGCTCGGCAAGCGGTAGCGCGTCCCAGCCGCGGTCGGCAATCCTGCGCGTCAGGTCCTGGTCGATATTCAGGGCCAGCATTGGAATTCGGTTCAGTCGCGCGAACTCGAAGAGTTGCAGATACAGTTCCGGCCGCGTGTTCCAGACCTTGTCCCATTCCGCTTGCGCGAGAAACTCCTTGACGCCCAGCTCGCCGGCGACCCAGCGATCGAGAATCGCTTGCACCCGGCGGGGAAACATTTCGAAGCCGATGACCATCTCCGGGCGCAGCGCGTGCAGCCCGGAGAGCACCTGCAATTGCCATTGGTGGTGGTCGGCGTTGTCATGTTCTTCCCCGAGCAGCAGTACGTCGCGCCCGCTCAATTCGGCCAAAATCCTCTGCTTGCTGGCGGCTTGCGGCTGCCGATCGGCGAAGACCGCCCAGCTTGCCGGCGCCAGACAGGCTTTGGCCGGCGCTTTCGTGCTGCCCGCTGCGCTGCCCATGGCGCTGCTGTTGGCGACCAGCGCGCCGAGAAGCGTGCTGCCGACTGCCGCGACGAGCAGGGGGAAGATGGTTCGCGGAGCCGATCGGGATCCGGGTCGGGGAGGGAGTGATGGCATCATGGCTGGTGGCTCCGGGGTGAGGTGCTGGTCGGCGACCTGTCGCCCGCCGTGGGCGTCGCCAGGCAGGAATTTCCTTGCGGTTGCCGACCTGCACAGACATCATAGGGCAGAAAATGTTCGCCTCGGCAGGCTGCCGGAAAGCACCGGAAGCTGCTATCTTCGCAGCATCGCAACCAGAGCACGGGTGACGCGCCATGAGCACGCCCTCCTCCACCGCCGCCGGCACGCACCGCGTACGCGGTGCCTGCCCGCACGATTGCCCGGACACCTGCGCGCTCGAAGTGAGCGTCTGCGACGGCCGCGTCGTCAAGGTCGCCGGCGCCGCCGATCACGCGCCGACCGCCGGCGTGCTGTGCACCAAGGTGGCCTTCTACCCCGAGCGCATATATCACCCGGACCGCCTGCTCTACCCCTTGCGCCGGGTCGGCGGCAAGGGCCCCGGGGCGAGCTTCGAACGCATCTCCTGGCCGCAGGCGCTGGCGACGATCGCCGATCGCTATCGCCAGATCATCGCCAGCGACGGCGCCGAGGCGATCGTTCCCTACAGCTACGCCGGCAATTCCGGCCTGCTCGGCTACGGCTCGATGGATCGCCGCTTCTTCCACCGTCTCGGCGCTGCCCAACTCGACCGCACGATCTGCGCCAGCGCCGGCGCGATGGGCTACCGCGCGAGCATCGGTGCGAGCGTCGGTTTCGACGTCGAGAACGTCGTCGATGCGCGCCTGATCATCATCTGGGGCAGCAACAGCGTCGTCTCGAACCTGCACTTCTGGCGGCTGGCGCAGGAAGCGAAACGACGTGGCGCACGTCTGATCGCCATCGATCCCTGCCGCACGGCGACCGCCGACAAGTGCGACCAGCACATCGCGCTGCTGCCCGGAACCGACAGCGCGCTGGCGCTCGGGCTGATGCACGTGCTGATCCGCGACGAGCTTCTCGATCACGACTACATCGCCCGGCACACGCTCGGCTTCGACGCCCTCAAGCAACGCGCTCGGCAATACCCGCCGGCACGGGTAGCGGCGATCTGTGGCATCGAAGAAGCCGAGGTCGAGCAGCTCGCGCACGCATACGGCCGCACGACGCCAACAGCGATACGTACCAACTACGGCATCAACCGCACCGCCGGCGGCGGCATGGCGCTGCGCACGCTGGCCTGCCTGCCGGCGCTCACCGGCGCCTGGCGACACCCTGCCGGCGGTATCCTGCTCTCCAGCTCGGGCAACTACCCGGTGGACAGCGCTGCCCTCGAACGCCCGGATCTGATGCCCAGGCCGGCGCCGCGAACGATCAACATGAGTACCATCGGCCAGGATCTGTTGCGCGCGCGGCCACCGATCAAGGCGCTGTTCGTCTACAACAGCAATCCGGTGGCCATCGCGCCGCACTCGGCCGAGGTCGTGCGCGGCTTTGCCCGCGACGATCTATTCACTGTGGTCCATGATCTCTTCCAGACCGACACCGCCGACTACGCCGACATCCTCCTGCCGGCGACCAGCCACATGGAGCAGCTCGACATCCACAAGTCCTACGGGCACCTGCACGTCCAGGTCAATCAGCCGGCGATCCCGCCGCTTGGCGAGGCTCTGTCGAACACCGAGCTGTTCCGCCGCCTGGCGCGCGAGATGAGTTTCAGCGAGGCGTGCTTTGCCGACTCCGACGAAGACCTCTGCCGCCAGGCCTTCGACTGGAACGACCCGCGCCTGGCCGGGCTGTCGTGGGACAAGCTCAAGGCCGACGGGCACGCCCGGCTGAACCTGCCCCGCGGCGCAGCGCCCTTTGCCGACGGCGGCTTCCCGACTCCGTCGGGAAAATGCGAGTTCCACAGTGCGACGCTGGCCAGTGTCGGCGTCGACCCGCTGCCCGATTTCATCGCCCCGCGCGAGTGGCGGCAGAGCCCGCTGGCCAGCGAGTTTCCGCTCGCCTTGATCACCCCGCCGGCGCGCAACTTTCTCAACACCAGTTTCGCCAACTCGGCGCGCTTCCTGGCGCAGGAAAAGTCGCCGGCCATCCATCTTCATCCGGCCGACGCGGCCACACGCGCCATCACCGACGATAGCCCGGTGCGCATTTTCAACCAGCGCGGCGAGTTCCACGCCCGCGCCGTCGTCAGTGACCGCGTGCGGCCCGGCGTGGCCATGGCCACCTCGATCTGGTGGCGCAAGCTTTCGCCCGACGGTCGCAACTGCAACGAAGTGACCAGCCAGGCGCTTACCGACATCGGTGGCGGCGCCACTTTCTACGATTGCCTGGTCGAGGTTGCCGCGCTTTGAAGCGTCATTGAATGGCTTGCCGGCCCGGCCACGCTGCGACCTCCTATCTGGAGCGGCCGCATTGATCGCCGTGCGTTACCGCGCAGTGCTTCTCGCCGTGGCGCTGCTGCTCGCTGTTTTCTCTGCGCCCGGGCACGCCGAGCAAAGAACCGTGCGCGTCGGCGTGGGCAGCAATCCGCCGATCGCCTTCGACGATTCGTCCGGACAAATGCAGGGCATCGCCGTTGACGTCGTGAACTACGTCGCGCAGCAGGAGGGCTGGCGCCTGGAGTTCGTCCACGACGAGTGGCAGGCGATCTTCGCCATGCTCGAGCGCGGCGAGATCGACCTGCTGACCGGTATCGCCTACACCCCTGAACGCGCCGAACGATTCCAGTTTACCGGGCAGACCCTGCTCGGCAACTGGGGCGTCGTCTTCGCCAGGCCAGGGAGCAGGATCCAGTCGCTGCTTGCCCTGCAGGACAAGCGCGTCGCGCTGGTCGAAGGTGCGACTCACAGCGACGCGCTGCGCGAGCTGCTCGACGAGTTCGGTGTGCGTATCCTTGCGCTTCCCGCCGACAACTACGAGCAGGTACTGGCCCTGGTCGCCGCCGGTGACGCCGACGCCGGAATCGTCAGCCGCGTTTTCGGGACGCTGCATTCGGCCCGTTACCAGGTTGAGTCCACGGGCATCGTCTTCAACCCGATCTCGGTCCGCTATGCCGCGCCGGCGGACGCCGATCCGGCGATCATCGGGGCGCTCGACCGCCACCTCGCAGCGCTGCTCGACAAACGCGACAGCGTCTACTACCAGTCGCTCGACCGCTGGCTGGGCGGGTCCGGAACGGACAAGTGGCCGGAGTGGGTGGCGTGGGCCTTGATCGCTGCTGCAGCTGCGCTGGTGCTGGCCGCATCCTTCGTCGTTCTGCTGCGTCGGCAGGTGACGCGACGTACACTGGCCCTGCGCGAGAGCGAGGATTCCCTGCGTGCGACCTTTGATCAAGCGGCTGTCGGCATTGCCCGGGTCGCCCCGGACGGCTCCTGGCTGGACGTCAATCAGCGCCTCTGCGACATCGTCGGCTACAGCCGTGACGAGATGCTGCAACTGAGCTTTCAGGCGATCACCCATCCCGACGACCTCGCCGCAGATCTCGAACGGGTCAATCAGGTCCTGGCCGGGAGCCGGGACACTTACGATCTTGAAAAGCGCTACCTGCACAAGTCCGGCGCGGCGGTGTGGATAAACCTGACGGTGAGTCTGGTGCGCCGCGATGACGGTACGCCGAAGTATTTCGTATCGGTCGTCGAAGACATCAACCGACGCAAGCTCGCCGAAGCGGCGCTGCGCGCGAGCGAAGCCCAACTGCGTCTGTTCATCGACCATGCGCCTGCCGCGCTGGCGATGTTCGACCCCCGCATGCGCTATCTGGCTGTCAGCCAGCGCTGGTTGAGCGACTATGGGCTGGAAGACTGCGAGATCGTTGGCCGCTCGCACTATGAAATATTCCCCGAGATCGTCGACGCCTGGAAGGAGGTCCATCGCCGGGCGCTGGCGGGCGAAGTGGTGCGCGCCGATGAGGAGCGTTTCGAGCGCTTCGATGGCCGCGTTCAGTGGCTGCGCTGGGAGGTGCGGCCGTGGCACACCGCCGAGGAAACGATTGGCGGCATCGTCATATTTTCCGAGGATATCAGCGAGCGCAAACTGGCCGAGGCCAAAGCCCGGCAGGGGGAACTGGTACTCGACTCCGTCTTCCAGGCCCTGCCCGATCTCTTCTTCCTGATCGATGCGGACGGCACCGTCCGCGATTACCGTGCCCGGCAAAGTGCCGATCTCTACCTGCCGCCCGAAGCCTTTCTCGGCAAGCGCCTGCAGGACGTCTTGCCCGGCGAAGTGGGCGAGCTGCTGGCGTGCGGGATGGCGGAAGTCGGCGAACACGGCGGGCTGGCGACCACCGAATACGACTTGCCGCTGTCGGGCTGCGTACGCCGCTTCGAGGCGCGACTCACGCGTTTGCCCAGTGCCGGTCCGTTCATCGCCGTCGTTCGCGACATCAGCAGCGAACATCAGGCGCGTCTGGCGCTGGCGGCCAGCGAGGCGCGCTATCGCACCCTGTTCGAGTATGCGCCGGACGGCATCCTCATCGTCGACCAGGAGGGCTACTGTCGCGATGGCAATGCAGCCATCTGCCGGATGCTCGGGTACCCGCGAGAGGATCTGCTCGGTCGGCATTGCGCCGACATTGTTGTGCCGGGCGAGCAAGCGCACATCGCTCCGGCGCTTGACGCCATCAAGGACCAGGCCGATCACCAGCGGGAATGGCAGTTCCTGCGCAGGGATGGCTCGACTTTCGTCGCCGACGTGATCGCCACGCGGATGCCCGACGGTGGTCCGCTGGCGGTGATTCGCGACATCAGCGAGCGTCGACGCATGGAAGACGAGATCCGGCAACTGAACACCGATCTCGAGGAGCGTGTGCGTCGGCGCACTGCCGAACTGGACGCCGCCAACAAGGAATTGCAGACCTTCACCTATTCCGTCTCGCACGATCTGAAGGCGCCACTGCGCGGCATCGATGGCTATAGCCGCCTCTTGCTCGACGCCTACCACGACCAGTTGGACGCAGAGGGGCGCCTGTTCCTCGACAACGTACGCGACGGGGTCGCGCACATGGGCCGCCTGATCGAGGATCTGCTGGCCTATTCGCGTCTCGAACGGCGCAGTCTGCACAGCCAGGCGCTCGTCTTGTCGGAGCAGGTGAGCGCCTGCCTGGACAATCGACGTGCGGACATCGACGCCTGCGGCATGGTCGTCGAAGTGGCGACGCTATCGGGGCTGAGTGTTCGCGCCGACCTGGACGGGCTGAGCATGGTGCTGCGCAATCTGCTCGACAACGCGCTCAAGTTCAGCCGCAAGAGTCGGCCGCCGACCCTGGTGATCAGCGCCAGCCAGACCGACGAGACCGTGATTCTGGCGTTCAAGGACAACGGTATCGGCTTTGACATGCGCTTTCACGAGCGCATCTTCGAGATCTTCCAACGCCTGCAGCGCGCCGAGGAGTATCCCGGCACCGGCGTCGGCCTGGCCATCGTACACAAGGCCGTGCAACGCATGGGTGGGCGGGTGTGGGCGGAAAGCGCGCCTGGTCAGGGGGCGTGCTTCCATCTCGAGTTGCCGCGCTGATCGACCGTCTGGGGGCCACAGGCCGGCGACCCGGGAAAAAGGCCATCGTGAAGGGTGGCTTGACCGCTTTTTTCTACTGGTGCCTCCGGTCGGAATCGAACCAACACCTGATGATTACAAATCAACTGCACGACCTTCATGCTACGGAGGCGGCTACGGCTGCCGAGGCCGTGATTATAGCCGAATCGGAATCCTCCGCCAGGAAGCAACGTGCTTGCGTAGTGGCCAGCGTGCGTGTCCGGGTGCTGGCTGGCGGGGCGCCAGGCCAGGCGCCGCTGTGGCCAGGGCGAAGCGCTGCGCCGCGTCGCCAGGTGTTTGATCTGTCGCAACTTCCACGGCCCGGCGTGCTTTCTCCCCGGGGGGCGCGCTGCTAAAATGCCGCGACCCGTATCTCTTGTTGATGGAAGCTCCATGCCAACGCTCACGAATCCGTCGGAAATTGCCCGCGAAGCCTTTCGCCTGTTGGCCAGCCGGCGCTTGCCGCCGTCGCCCGAGAACTATCGGGCGCTCTACCACGAGATCGGCGGGACCCCGGCCGGCGCCGCGGCGCCGTTTCCGGAGCGTGAGCTGAAGGCGCTGCTGAGCGCCTTGCCGAAGGAAAAGCCGACGCAGGAGAGGTTGCTGAAGCGCTTCGAACAGGCGTTCAAGGGCAAGACCTGGGACGAGCTCAAACGCGGTTTGGGCGAGTTCTTCGCGCAGCTCGGCAAGGAACAGGATCTTCCCTGGAGTGAGCTGTTCGGCGACTTCCTGCGGCAGTGGGAGAGCAAGCAGGCGGGCCTCACCGTGGCCCGCAAGCGCGAGGCGCTGGAACGGGTACTGGCCGGCGCTGCCGGCAACAGCGAGCTGCTGTTCACTCGCCTGCAGGGGCTGGTTCGCTCGTGGTCGCTGAATGCGCCGATGGCCGAGGAAATCCCCCTCGTCGAGGACGACAAGGCGGCGACTTCGACTTCGACTGCCGCCTCGCCGGCCAAGCCGTCGACGGCAGACCTTGCCGCGGCGGCAAAAGCGCAGCAGACCAGCGCGCAGGCTGCCGAGTTGTCGGCCGAGCTGAGCGAGATCTTCGCATACACGCTGGAAGTGCTCATCCCGTCGCAGCTTCATGACGAGCCGGAGCTGGTCGCCGACGCGAAAGCACTGGCGCACAAGGTTCGCACGGCCACCTCGCGCGCGGCGATGGACGGCTTGCAGGCGAGCGTCAAGCGCTTTGCTTTTCGCCTCGAAATCCTCGCCGAAGACCGCGTCGAGCTGCGTGCGGGCCTGCTCAATCTGCTCCAGTTGTTGATCGAGAACGTTGGCGAGCTGGTCGTCGAGGACCGTTGGCTCGCCGGCCAGATCGAGATCGTTCGCGATATCGTCGCCGGCCCGTTGAGCATCCGCTCGATCGGCGATGCCGAAAATCGGCTCAAGGAAGTGATTTTCAAGCAGGGGCAGCTGAAGCACAGCCTCAACGAAGCGCGCGAAAGCCTCAAGCAGATGCTCGCCGGTTTCGTCGATCACCTGGCCGAGTTTGCCGATTCGACTTCGGACTATCACGACAAGATCGAAATCTGCGCCGACCGCATCAGTAACGCCGAAGACATCTCCGAGCTGGAAGACGTGCTCGCCGAAGTGATCCGCGAGACGCAGATCATCCAGCTCAACGCGCAGCGTTCGCGTGACGAGCTGCGCAATGCCAAACAGAGCGTCGAGGACGCGGAGAAGCGCATCGGAGAATTGCAGGCCGAGCTCGACAAGGCCAGCACCCTGGTTCGTCACGACCAGCTTACCGGCGTCCTCAATCGTCGCGGTCTCGAAGAAGCGTTCGAGAAGGAGACGGCGCGCGCGCAGCGCCGCCAATCGACCCTCTGCGTCGCCTTGCTCGACATCGACAACTTCAAGAAGCTCAACGACAGCCTCGGACACGACGCCGGTGACGCCGCGCTGATCCACCTGACGACGGTCATTCGCGAGACGATGCGTCCGCAGGATACGGTCGCCCGCTTCGGTGGCGAGGAGTTCATCATCCTGCTCCCCGATACGCCGCTCGAGGACGCGCAGACGGCGCTGGTTCGCCTGCAACGTGAGCTGACCCGGCGTATTTTCCTGCACAACAACAACCGGCAGCTGATCACCTTCAGCGCGGGTCGCAATACCCGTCCGCAGATTCTACACACAGAGGTGGCAAGAATACACCTACACACCAAAACACAATCCCACTAAAAAAACATCGTATCCACACAAAACAGCATGCCGGACGACGGAACTAAAATAATAATCGCCGCCAACGACATGCCGGAGTAGCAACTATCCAGCGAAATACTAACTATGGGCAGTCACTGACGAGACAACCTCGGCCGCAGCCGACGCCGGCTCCCGCGCTACGACTCTGCGCCTCAGGCTTGCCCGGTCGCCGCGCGCGCGGGACGACCCTCCCACCCTCTCGTTGGCCACAAAGAAAAAATCGCGAACCCTGAGTCACGGAAACACGTGCCGGCACCACAGCCGAGGTGCGTTGACGCAGACGCGACGAACCGTACCTGCGCAGTTGTCAGATCCGATGACGTCGTGCTTGCTCGCCCGCCGTGGCGCTTCGGATAGCGAATCGCTAAATCGTCAAAACGCGAAAGAACAAAACGGCAACAAAGGCTAATCCAACATCACACGGAACACACACGCGGCAAGAGTTCTCAACTCAGAAGCGGGGGTGTCTAAGAGATAGATGATTGGGGAGCGCGTATCCTCTAAATGATAGCCAATAACACAATACACTCAACCGATCACGTGAAGAGAGATGAACAATGGGTAGGATTGGGTAGAAAGCCAGTACCACCCGTCGTGACTATGGCCCAGAGAGATATGACTGACCGATATTAGTTGAAGAGTCCTAAAAATAAAAAAAAATAGGGATATAACGACCAGAGAATTCACAAACTCTTGGAGGTCGGGTGCACGTAGTGAGACTAAAGGCAGAGAGACGCGAAGCAGGAAAGAAAAAAAGAATCTCGCTTTTAACTAAAGAATTGCGATACTTCGAACCACGAAGCGCGAGTCATGACCCCACCCATTCAGACGCGAGTATCGCAACGAGCGCGCATCATCACGGGACCGGCCTGTCGCCCGTCGATCCGAGCCATATCGAAAGCCCAGAACACATCGAGTGCTTCTCCGTCACAATCCCGATCGCTGACCGTGCGCTTATCCTGGATGCGCTGCGCCATGGCGCTGACCTTGGCCTTGCCGAACTCGCCGTCGAGTGCGTGTACCTGGCGGTTGACGTTGGACTCGGCGACCATGTCCAGATCGATCAGCGTGATCCTGCCGATGGCCGACCGCGCCAGTGCTTCGGCAGCCCACGAACCGACGCCGCCGACGCCGACGACGGCGACATGAGCGCGCTGGAAGCGCTGCAGTGCGGCCGGACCGTACAGGCGCGCAATACCCGCGAAGCGGCGCTCCAGATCGGCCGCCCCTTGGTCAGTCATCGGGTGTCAGCGGCGCGCCGTATCACCTGGTTGAAAGGCTCGATCCACTCCGGCGCGAACTGTTGGTCGCAGGCGTTGATTTCGGCGATGGCGCGCAGCAGGGAACGTTTGCGGCCACGCTCGGCGTGCTTCAACATCACCGCCTCGAAAGCATCGACGATGGCCAGCACCTTGGCGCCGGGGCAGATGCTTGCCCCTTTCAGGCCGCCCGGGTAACCCTTGCCGTCCGGCATTTCATGGTGCTGCGCGACCATCTCGGCGGCGGCTGACCAGCCGCCCATGCGCGACAGCAGGCCGGCTGCGTGTTCCGGGTGCGCGCGCATGATGCGTTGCTCCGCGGTGGTCAGCGCACTGGCCCTGAGCCACACGGATTCGGGAAGAAACATCATGCCGATGTCGTGCATGTAGATAGCGGCTTCAAGTTGCACCGGGTCAATCGGGTCGCCGGCCATCTGATTGGTTTCCAGTGCCAGGCGCAGGATGCGCATGGTACGGCCCTCGAAACGCGGTGAACGCATTTCGAACTGATTGGCGAGCGTCAGAAAGAAAAGCAGGTCGTCGGCGGCCTGCGACCTGGAGCCATCGCCCTTGCCGCGTTTCGTTTCGCTGACCATGACCGGGAGCGGGACCGCGACCGGGCGGCTGCCGGTTACCGCTTCGATCACTTCGGCGACACACGCGTCAAGTCCGGATGGCGTTGCCACGGCCAGTTTTTCCAGCCCTTCGACCAGGAGTTGAAGCTGCAGGCCGTCGAGTGTCTGCCCGGAGGACAGCCGTTCAACCGCCAGCTCCAGGCGATCGACCGTCAACAGGATGGTTTCGGCAATGGCATCGGTGAACGGGAGCTCGCCGTTGCGCACGCGCACGAGAACCGACTCCATCGGATGCACGATGGCCACCCCGACTTCGACCCTGCAGAGTGCGGCGTCGCCCTTGATATTGTGCAGTGTGCGGAACAGGTTGCCGACGACCGCGCGTTCAGTGGGATGGTTCCGCAGGCGCGCAACGTCGCGTTCGATCGTTGGCGCGTACTCCCACAGGATGTCGATGAACTCCTGCAGGGCTTCCTGGTCGGTGACAACTGGCTCACTAAGCGTCGATGCGTCCATCGTTCGAATCCCTGGCTGATCGTTTCGTGCATTTTACCGGATCGCCTGCTCGGCGAAGGTATCCATATTATTAATGGGGCTTCACCCCCGTGCTCCTGCGTCCGCCAACGAATATGTCGTAGGGATGCGCTTTCAGGGAGCCGGAGGCTCTTGGCATAATGCGCCGAAATGGCCCTTTTGGCGGGATGCTGGGCTACACTGCGCTTTTTTTCGTTTACGAGGATCTCCGATGCCCATTGTCACCACCCCCAGCGGTCTCCAGATTGAGGACATTATCGCCGGTAGTGGACCGGTCGCCTGCTCTGGCCAGCACGTCATCGTGCATTACACGGGCTGGCTTGCCGACGGCACGAAATTTGACTCGAGCGTGGACCGCAACGAACCCTTCCGCTTTCCGCTGGACGGAAAACACGTGATCGCCGGCTGGGAAGAAGGTGTCCCGGGAATGTGCGTGGGCGGCATCCGCCGGCTGATCATTCCGGCCGATCTCGCCTACGGTGCGCGCGGTGCCGGCAGCCTGATTCCGCCGCACGCCAAGATCACCTTCGAGATCGAGTTGCTGGACATCGCCTGATTCATGGCCGATCGGCCACGCAAGCCGCAGAGCGTAGCCCCGGGAACCGGGGCAGCGGCGGTGCCGGCTTCCCGCCCGCCGCCAGCGGCCGATGTCAAGCCGGCAAGGGTGGTACGCCGGATTCCGGCAGGCTCGGTCTCGTCGGCTGCGTCGACTCGCTCCGCGGCGGGCCCGTCGCCCGCGTCGGCCGGGCCCGCTGCAGCAAGCAGCAAGGCTCCGCAAGCGGGCGTTCGTATTTCCAAGCTGATGGCCGAGCGCGGCCTGTGTTCGCGGCGCAACGCCGACGAATATATCGCGCGCGGCTGGGTTTTCGTCGATGGGCGGCGGGTCAGCGAACTCGGCACCCGCGCCGACCCGTCGGCGGTGATCGTCCTCGACAAGCAGGCGCAGGCATGCCAGCAAAGCCGCATGACGATCCTGCTGCACAAGCCGATGGGCTACGTTTCCGGGCAGCCGGAGCCCGGTTTCACGCCCGCGGTGACGCTGGTTCAGCCCGAAAATCAGCTGTGCACGCCGGACACGCCCCTGTTTCATCCTTCATGCCTCAAGGGTCTGGCGCCTGCCGGCCGTCTTGATATCGATTCGACCGGCCTGCTTGTGCTGACCCAGGATGGTCGCGTCGCGCGCCACCTGATCGGCCAGGATAGCAGCGTCGACAAGGAGTATCTGGTTCGCGTCGAGGGCCAGCTTGACGGCAAGGGCCTGGCGCTTTTGAATCATGGCCTCAGCCTCGACGAGCGGCCACTGAAGCCGGCCAAGGTCGAGTGGCTGAACGACGATCAGCTGCGCTTCGTGCTCCGCGAGGGACGCAAGCGTCAGATCCGGCGCATGTGCGAGCTGGTCGGCTTGCGCGTCCGTGGCCTCAAGCGCGTGCGCATCGGCGCCGTCAGACTCGCCGACCTGCCGCTCGGGCAATGGCGATTCCTGCGCCCGGACGAGGTATTTTGAGGCTTCGGCAGTGTGCGGCGATAGTCCTTGTCAACTTGGTCAGTAGGGAGCAATAACCCATGTTTGATCTTTTCAAATCGGCGCCCTTTAGCGATCCGCAGCTTGGCGAGCTCGTGCGCTCGCGCGGCCACTGGCGCGGCTCGATCAGCCTTGGCGCCGACGAAAGCGTCCCGCTGGCGGTCTCCGGGACGCGCAACGAGCCTGACGCACAGGCCTTACAGGCGGCGCGAGAAGTCGCCACGCGCTTTGCCGGCTGGCGGCCAACCATCGAACAGGCGCTGCTGGAGCATTACGGCCCGTATGCGGAATCTCTGGCGCGGGGCGAGCTGAGCGAAGCGAGTGCCGCTTTCCCCAGGCTGGCGGACGCCAGTCAGGTGTGGGGGGCGGTGTCGCTGGTCGCCGTTACGGTCTCGTCGCTGGATGGCAAGGCGAGCACCGAGTTGGCCTACAGCACGCTCTGGGATGAAGAGCACACCGTCGGCGCCTGCTTTCAGGGCGACGAGTTCATCGAACTTTGTGGCAGCGTCCTGCCGGTGTGAACGCGGCGATCTCGACCGGCCGCCGGTGAACGCCGTCTGATCGGCAGGCAGCGCTCAGAGAAGAACCGGCTCCGGTACGAGCTCGACGGCGAAGCGTTCGCGTACGGCGGCCTGAACGGCATGCGCCAGCGCCAGCACGTCGGCGCCGCGTGCACCGCCGTGATTGACCAGTACCAGCGCCTGCTGCGCGTACATCCCGGCGCGGCCCAGATCCCTGCCTTTCCAGCCGCTGTGCTCGATCAGCCAGCCGGCGGCGAGTTTGACGCGGCCGTCCTGCTGCGGGTAGCGCGGCAGATCGGGATGCGCAATGGCCAGGCTTGCGGCGACAGACGCGCTGACCACCGGGTTGTGGAAGAAGCTGCCGGCGTTCGGCAGTGTCGCCGGGTCGGGAAGCTTGCGGCTGCGGACGCCGATCACCGCCGCGGCGATTTGCTCGGGCGTGCAGGCGCCGGGCGGGTTGCTGATCTGCTGCCGTTCGATTTCGGCGGCGAGTTCGCGGTAGGCGAGCAGCGGCTGCCACGCTTTCGGCAGACGGAAGGTCACCCGGGTGATCACGCGTTGCCCGCTCAGGTGCCATCCTTCCTGCTTGAAAACGCTGTCACGGTAGGCCAAGCGGCAGTCGTCGCGACCGAGGCGCAGGGCCCTGCCGGTGAGCATGTCGATGGCTTCGACGGCGTGCAGGCGCTCGCCGACTTCCAGCCCATAGGCGCCGATATTCTGGATCGGTGCAGCGCCGACCGTGCCGGGAATCAGCGCCAGGTTCTCGAGACCGGGCCAGCCCCTGGCCAGCGTCCACAGCACCAGCTGGTGCCAGTTCTCGCCGGCACCGGCACGCACGTACCAGGCGTCGTCGTCTTCGCCGATCAGCTGGCGACCGCGAATTGCCATGTGCAGGAGCAGGCCGTCGAAGTCGCCGGTGAGCACCACGTTGCTGCCCGCACCGAGGACGAAGCGGCGTCGGCGGTGATGGCCGGCGAGCGCTGCCAGTTGCGCGCCGGCGTCGATCTCGGCGAAGAACGCCGCCCGCCCCGGCAAGCGCAGCGTCGTCCGTGCGCCGAGGTCGACGTCGCGCACGACGAAGTCGGGCAGATCCTGCGCGCTCAGCTTGCGGCCTCCCTTTCGTCGCCTGCCTGGTCGCCTGCCCGCTTGCCTAGAGCAGGGGGGCCAGCCAGCGTTCGGCTTCGGCGACGCTGAAGCCGGCGCGCGCCGCCCAGTCTTCGAGCTGGTCGCGCGCGATCTTGCCGACGGCAAAGTAGCGTGCCTGGGGGTGCGCCAGATAGAAGCCGGCCACCGCCGCCGCCGGCGTCATCGCGAAATTCTCGGTCAGCCCCATGCCGGCGTTGGCCGGCGCGTCGAGCAGCGCGAAGAGCGCGCGCTTGGCAGTGTGGTCGGGGCACGCCGGGTAGCCGGGCGCTGGCCGAGTGCCGCGGTAGTCCTCGCGGATCAGCGCGTCGCGGTCGAGCGTCTCATCGCTCGCGTAGCCCCAGTAGTCGCGCCGTACCTGCGCGTGCAACCATTCGGCACAGGCCTCGGCGAGGCGGTCGGCAAGCGCTTTCAGGATGATCGCGCGGTAGTCGTCGTGCGCCGCGGCGAATTCGGCGAGCTTGCCTTCGATGCCGAAGCCGGCGCCGACGGCAAACGCGCCCAGCCAGTCTGGCGTGCCGCGCTCGGCGACGAAATCGCTCAGGCAGTAGTGGGGTTTGCCCGTCGGGCGCTCCTGTTGCTGGCGCAGATTGTGCCAGCTCATCAACTTCTCGCGGCGCGCTTCGTCGGCGTAGATCTCGATGTCGTCACCGACGGCGTTGGCCGGGAACAGGCCGAAGACGGCGTTGGCGCTCAGCCATTTCTCGGCGATGATCGTGTGCAGCATCTTCTGCGCGTCGGCATAGACTTCGCGCGCCGTTTCGCCCACCAGCGGGTCGTCGAGGATCTTCGGGAAGCTGCCGGCCAGATCCCAGGTCTGGAAGAACGGTCCCCAGTCGATGAACTCGGCGAGCGTTGCCAGATCGATGTCGCGCAGCACGTGCAGCCCCGGTTTGCTCGGCGCGAGCGGCCGGTAAGCCGCGTCAGGGTCAGCCTTGAAACGGTTGTCGCGCGCCGCCGCCAGGCTGACCAGCTGGACTCCCTTCTTGTTGGCGTGCTGTGCGCGCAGTTTTTCATAGTCGGCGGCGACCTCGCTCTTGAAGCTGGCGGCGTGGTCGATCGACAGCAGCTGGGTGACGACACCGACGGCGCGCGAGGCGTCGGGGACGTAGATCACCGGCCCGCTGTAGCTCGGCGCGATCTTGATCGCCGTATGCGCGCGGCTGGTCGTCGCGCCGCCGATCAGCAGAGGCACCGGCGGGCTGCCATCAGCGCCGTCGGCAAAGCCCAGGCGCTGCATTTCGGCGGCGACGTGAGTCATCTCCTCGAGCGACGGGGTGATCAGGCCGGACAGCCCGACCGCCTGCGCGCCGTGTTCCCTGGCCGCGTGCAGGATCTTGTCGCAGGAGACCATCACCCCGAGGTCGACGACGTCGTAGCCATTGCAGCCGAGCACGACGCCGACGATGTTCTTGCCGATGTCGTGCACGTCGCCCTTGACCGTGGCGACGACGATCTTGCCCTTGCTGCTCACCCCGGTACGCAGCTTCTCGGCTTCGATATAGGGGATCAGGTGGGCGACCGCCTGTTTCATCACCCGCGCCGACTTGACCACCTGCGGCAGGAACATCTTGCCGGCGCCGAAGAGGTCGCCGACGACGTTCATGCCGTTCATCAGCGGTCCCTCGATCACCGACAGCGGCGGTTTGCCCGCGGCTTCGAGCGCCGCACGGCATTCTTCGGTGTCGTCGACGACGAAGTTGTTGATGCCCTTGACCAGCGCGTGCGTCAGGCGCTGCTCGACCGGCAGCTCACGCCAGCTGAGATCGGGGCCGGTATCTTTGGCCTTGCCCTCCTTGACGGTCAGCGCAAACTCGACCAGCGCTTCACCGGCTGCCGGGCTACGGTTGAGGACCACGTCCTCGACCTTGTCGCGCAGCGCCGGGTCGAGGTCGTCGTAGACGCCGAGCATGCCGGCGTTGACGATGCCCATCGACAGGCCGGCGTTGACCGCGTGATAGAGGAAGACGGTGTGGATCGCCTCGCGCACCGCGTCGTTGCCACGGAACGAGAAGGAGACGTTGGAGACGCCTCCCGAGATCTGCGCACCCGGCAGATTGGCGCGGATCCATTGGCACGCCTCGATGAAGTCGACGGCGTAGTTGTTGTGCTCCTCGATGCCGGTGGCGATGGCGAAGATGTTCGGATCGAAGATGATGTCCTCGGGCGGAAATGCCGCCTGCTCGGTGAGCAGCCGGTAGGCGCGCGCGCAGATTTCGGTCTTGCGCGCGTAGGTGTCGGCCTGGCCGCTTTCGTCGAAGGCCATCACCACGACCGCCGCGCCGTAGCGTCTTGCCAGCCGCGCCTGACGCAGGAATCCGGCCTCGCCCTCCTTCATCGAGATCGAGTTGACGATGCCCTTGCCCTGGATGCACTTGAGGCCGGCCTCGATGACCTCCCATTTCGACGAGTCGATCATGATCGGTACGCGTGAGATGTCCGGCTCGCTGGCGATCAGTTTCAGGAAGCGCTCCATCGCCGCCTTCGAGTCGAGCATCGCCTCGTCCATGTTGATGTCGATGACCTGCGCGCCGTTCTCGACCTGCTGGCGGGCGACGGCCAGCGCATCGTCGAAGCGGCCTTCGAGAATCATCCGTGCGAAGGCCTTCGAGCCGGTGACGTTGGTCCGTTCGCCGACATTGACGAACAGCGAGGCCTTGCCGACGTTGAAGGGTTCGAGCCCGGAGAGGCGCAGTTTCTGCTCGACTTGCGGCACGGCACGCGGCTTGACGCCGCTGACGCCCTTGCTGATCGCCGCGATGTGTTCGGGCGAGGTGCCGCAGCAGCCGCCGACGATATTCACGAAGCCCTGCCGGGCCCAGTCGGAAACTTCCGCGGCGAGCTGCTCCGGCGTCTCGTCGTAGCCGCCAAACGCGTTCGGCAGCCCGGCATTGGGATACGCGGAGATGAAGCAGTCGCAAATGCGCGACAACTCTTCCACGTACTGGCGCAACTCAGCGGCGCCGAGCGCGCAGTTCAGACCGAAACTCAGCGGCCGAACGTGGTTCAGCGAGTTCCAGAAAGCCTCGGCAGTCTGCCCGGAAAGCGTCCGCCCCGAGGCGTCGGTGATCGTTCCCGAGATCATCACCGGCCAGCGTCGTCCCACCTGCTCGAAGTACTGCTCGACGGCAAACAGCGCGGCCTTGGCGTTCAGCGTGTCGAACACCGTCTCGACCAGGATGATGTCCACGCCGCCCTCGCAAAGTCCGCGCACGGCTTCGCTGTAGGTGTCCACCAGTTCGTCGAAGCTGGTGTTGCGGTAGCCCGGGTCGTTGACGTCCGGTGAGATCGACGCCGTACGCGACGTCGGTCCGAGGCCGCCGGCGACGAAGCGTGGCCGGCTCGGGTCGCGGGCGGTGAACTCGTCGCAAACCGAGCGTGCGAGCTGGGCGCCGGCGACGTTCAGCTCGTGGACGATCGCTTCGAGGTGGTAGTCGGCCTGCGAGACGCTGGTCGAGTTGAAGGTGTTGGTTTCGATGATGTCGGCGCCCGCCGTCAGATACTCGGCGTGAATCGCGCGGATCAGATCGGGCTGGGTGAGCACGAGGAGGTCGTTGTTGCCTTTCAGGTCGTGCGCATGCGCGGCGAAGCGGCTGCCGCGGTAATCCGCTTCCTGCAGCCGATGGCGCTGGATCATCGTGCCCATGGCGCCGTCGAGAACGAGAATCTTCCTTTCGAGGCAGGCTTTGAGTTCGGCGGTACGGTCCGGCTGCATGGCTATTCCTTGTCTACTGGTGCGGCGCTGCAAAACAAAAAACCCGTCGGCGCAAAGCTCGACGGGTTCTGATCTGGGCTTCGCTTTAGCGGTATTTTTAACGCGCCCGCAATCTGTTTACGTCAAATCGGCGCGAACCCGGCATGCTAGCGCGGGCAGGAGGCGAATCTACCCGTCGGGGAAAAGCTTGTCAAGCCAGCGGTTTTCCCCCTTCGCGAAGCCGATCAGGCGCCTGCTACGCGCACCAGCGGGAAAAGCCGGGCCGTATCGGGCGCGTCCCGGCGGCAATCCTACTGCGCGCAAAAGGCCAGTGATTGCTATGATCGGTGCTGTTCCGCATGCGCGGCGTCGCCAGGCCCCCGTACTCAGCGCGTGATTCTGCGCCCTGCGCTGCAAGCATCCGATCAGGACGGCGAGCAGTGAAACGGCAATCAGGAGGCAGCAGCCCATGGCAACCCATCGCGAAAGTCGCGCCATTGCGCTCCCCGCCGAGTGCCTGTTCGATGTCGTCGCCGATGTCGAACGCTACCCCGAGTTCGTGCCGCTGGTCTGCGAGGCGAGGATCGTTCGCCGCGAAGAGGCGGCCTACGAAACCGAGCAGAGCCTGGCGCTCGGGCTGCTGCTGCATCGCTTCCGCACGCGCACCGAACTCGACCGCCCGCACCGGATCAGCGTTCGTTCCAACGATCGCTCGTTTGCTCACTTCGGTATCCTCTGGGCCTTCACGCCACTCGCCGATGATCGCTGCCACGTCGACTTCGCGCTCGACTGCGAGACCCGCTCCCTGTTCCTGATGCCGGTGATCCAGCTCATGGTCGTGCCGATGGCCGCCGGCATGGTCAGCGCCTTCGAAGCGCGAGCGCACGCCCTGGCCGCGAAAAGCGGCGGTGGCGCCGGCCCGGGCGGGTAAAATGCGAGGCTTATCGAATCAAGGATTTCCCCGTGAGCCAGGAGCCCAGCAGTCATTCGGCGAGCATCCCCGCAGTCGCCAGCACCAACTTCATTCGCAACCTCATCGAAGCCGATCTTGCTGCCGGAAAGCACGTGGCGCGCCGATGGTCGGGCCAGCCCGGGCCGGCCGCGCAGCAACTCGCCGGTGAACTCGACCCGGCCAGGATCCGCACGCGCTTTCCGCCCGAGCCGAACGGCTATCTGCACTTCGGCCACGCCAAGTCGATCTGCCTGAACTTCGGGCTGGCGCAGGACTACGGCGGTCGCTGCCACCTGCGTTTCGACGACACCAACCCCGAGAAGGAAGAGCAGGAATACGTCGATTCGATCATCGATGCCGTGCATTGGCTCGGCTTTTCCTGGGAAGGCCCGCTTGTCGAAGGGTCGGCCGACAGCGAGTGCAACCTCTATTTCGCGTCCAACTACTTCGACTGGATGGTCGCCTTCGCCGAATACCTGATCAGCAGCGGCCACGCCTACGTCGATAGCCAGAGCGCCGAGGAAATGCGCGCCAGCCGCGGCACGCTCACCGAAGCCGGCGCCGATTCGCCGTTCCGCCAGCGCAGTGCCGACGAAAGCATGGACCTCTTCAAGCGCATGCAGAAGGGTGAGTTCCCCGACGGCGCGCACATCCTGCGCGCGCGTATCGACATGGCGGCCGGGAACATCAACCTGCGCGATCCGGCGATCTACCGCATTCGTCACGCCAGCCATCACAACACCGGCGACCGCTGGTGCGTCTATCCGATGTACACCTACGCGCATCCGATCGAAGATGCGCTCGAGAACATCAGCCACTCGATCTGCACGCTCGAGTTCGCCGACCAGCGACCTTTCTATGACTGGCTGCTCGAGCGGCTGGCCGAAGGCGGGCTGTTGCAGCGGCCGCTGCCGCAGCAGATCGAGTTTTCGCGACTCAACCTGACTTACATCGTCCTCTCGAAGCGCAAGCTGATCCAGCTGGTCGAGGAAAGGCACGTGAGCGGCTGGGACGACCCACGTTTGCCGACGCTGGTCGGCGCCCGCCGGCGGGGCTACCCGGCGGCCGGTTTTCGCCTCTTTGCCGAGCGCGTCGGCGTTTCGAAATCGGACTCGCTGATCGAGTACTCGCTGCTCGAGGACTGCATGCGCGAAGTGCTCAACGAAGCGGCCGAACGCCGCGTCGCAGTGCTCGATCCGCTCAAGCTCGTCATCGACAACTACCCGGCCGGAGAAAGCGAGGAGCGCTTTGCGCCCAACCACCCGCTGAAGCCGGAAACCGGCAAGCGCGCGATGCCCTTTGGCCGAGAGCTGTGGATCGAGCGCGAGGACTTCATGGCGCAGCCGAGCAAGGGTTACCACCGCCTCTACCCGGGCAACATGGCCCGCCTGCGCTACGGCTATGTCGTCAAATGCACCGGCTTCGACTGTGACGAAAGCGGTGTCGTCAGCGCCGTCCATTGCGAATACTTCGCCGATTCGAAGAGCGGCACGCCCGGCGCCGACGCCTACAAGGTCAAGGGCAACCTGCACTGGATTTCGGTGGCCGAGGCCTGTCCCGCCGAAGTGCGCCTGTACGACCGGCTGTTCGCCGTTCCGTCACCGGGCGCCAGGCGCGACGGTGACCCCGAAGGCGTCGAGCGCGATTTCCGCGCCGACCTGAATCCGGACAGCATGCGCGTCATCCAGGCCTGGCTCGAACCCTCGCTGAAGGGCGTTCAGCCCGAAGAGTACTTCCAGTTCGAACGGCACGGCTATTTCGTCGCCGATCGCCTCGACTCGCAGCCTGGCGCGCCGGTCTTCAACCGCACGGTGACGCTCAGGGATTCCTGGTCGGCAAAGGGCGGCGCGCGCAAGTAGGGAGTTCCGTTTGGCGGCGCGCGGGAGAAGCCGCGCGTACCCGCGGTGGGGAACGGCGGCCATTGCCACTCCCTGGATTGCTTCGCTGCGCTCGCAATGACGGTCCAAGTCCGATGCCCGGCTCCAGGCGAGACCCCTGGCGCCGCGCCGCGTGGCCGTCACTGCGAGGAGCGAAGCGACGCGGCAGTCCAGGGAGCACCTGTCCGGTCACCCGTTGAAATCTTGGGCACCGCGCCAGGAGCGCCGTCCGTCCTGCCGTCGCCGCGCCCGCCGCGCCTACAGCAACTCCAGTACCTTCTCCGGCGGCCTGCCGAGAACCGCCCGCTCTCCGCGCACGACGATCGGGCGCTCGATGAGAATCGGGTGTGCGGCCAGCGCGTCCAGCCACTCGTCGTCGTTCAGCGAACGTCCGGCGTAGTTTTCCTTGAACACCGCTTCGCCGCGACGCACGAGTTCCGCCGGTTTCATTCCCAGCTTGTCGAGCAGCGCGCGCAGCTCGTCCCGGCTTGGCGGTGTCTTGAGATAGTCGACCACCTCCACTTCGACGCCCCTGTCAGCGATCAACTGGCAGGCGGCACGGCTCTTCGAGCAGCGGTTGTTGTGATAAATGCGCAGCGGAATGTCGCTCATCGATGACCCCTGGAGAGAGAAAAAGCGTGTTCGCCACGCGACGAACCCCGCCGCAGCGGGGCTCCGGGCAAACCAGCGAGGTCGTCTACAGCGCCTTGCGCCGGCCGGTCACCAGCAGACCGACGAGGCCGATCGCCAGCAGAAGAATGGCGCTCGGCTCGGGCACCGCGGAGAAGAACCTTGCCGCCAGGATCTCATGCGTCCTGGTCGTCGGGTGTACCCCGTCCCAGAACATCCAGGTGGCCGGATTGCACTGACCGTTGAGGAGGTTATTGACGCACGCCTGGTCCGTGACGTCAAAACCATAGGCGTCCTTGTTGGCGATGATCTCGCTCAGTGTCGCGGCGGTATCGAACTGGACGATCTCGAGCGAGGGCAGTGCCGCATCGAGCGCGCTCATCGCCAGCCCAAGACTGTTGTTGAAGAGGGCGCTTAAGCCCGACAGGCCGACGTTACCGAGAAAGCCGGGGGTTTGCCCGAGGTCCGGCATGTTCGCTACCAGAACGTGTTGCGCGCCGGCTGCGGCGAGCGTCTGCACCGTGGCCACGATGTTCGCGACGCCATTGCTGATCAGGTTGGCGCCACCGGCGGAACCGGGCACGATCCCGGGCAGCGTTGCGGTGGTATCCGCGTAAAACACGTCGTTCGGGAACAACCACACGACGAAGAGCGAAGTCGCCGGGTCGAAGACCGGGCTCTGGGCCGCGAAAGAAGCCAGCTGCCAGGCGTTGCTTTTCTGCGCATAGACGGGCTGCAGCGCGCCGGGCACGTTCGGATTGACCGAATTGAAGCTCTCCAGCCCGGTCGTCGCCCCACCGACGGCATAGTTGGTTCCGCCGGCCAGCGAAGGCCGGAAACTCGTATTGCCCGGGTTGTACATGTTCCACAGATATTCGACGGCGACCGGGCCGTTCGAATACTGACCGTTGTAATAGGGCGGCGGCGGAAAGGTGACCGTGCCGCCGGTAGCCGCCTGGCTCAGCAGCCCGCTGTTGCCACCATCGGAAAGGCTGTCGCCAAAGACGAAGAGATTGGTCAACTGCTGCAAGGCAGCGCTGGCCGAAGTCGGAACGCCGACCACCAAGAGCAACGCCAGGATGCGGAGAAGCTTGTTCATCTTGTACTCCTTTCCAGTTGATCGACGTCGGTTTGACGAACGTTGACTCGCAAGCAAGAAATGCGCCGCCGCGCGCAAGGCGCTGTTTTCACGATCTATCTTGTTTCGTGCACAAGCTGGATCGTTGTCTGCTGTAAAAATTTCCGACACCCTTCGTGCGCCAGGGTCAGCGGCGGGAAGCGGCATCGCGCCAGCGGGCCTTCGCCGATCCGCGGCGTCTCATTCGGCGCGCAACGCGTCCACCGCGTTCAGCCGCGCCGCGCGCCGGGCCGGCAGGACGCCGGCCAGCAGGCCGATGGCCACGGCGATGAGTTCGGCGAGGGCAACAAAGCTGAGCGGCGTGTGTACCGGGAGCGCCGGCACCAGCAGGTGGATCAACTGCGCCAGCCCGAAGCCGAGCAGCAGGCCCATCAATCCGCCGAGCGCCGAGAGGGCGACCGCTTCGCCGAGGAAGAGGCCGAGAATCGTCCGTCGCGGCGCGCCGAGGGCGACCAGCAGGCCGATCTCGCCGGTCCGCTCGTTGACCGCGATGGTCATGATGGTGACGATGCCCACACCGCCGACGAGCAGCGAGATGCTGCCCAGCGCGCCGACGGCCATGGTCAGCACGTCAAGGATGTTCGACAGCGTGCGCAGCATGTCTTCCTGGGTGGTGATCGTGAAATCCTCGCGGCCGTGGCGAGCCGTCAGCGTGCTCCTGACCAGCGCGCTGACGCCGGCGGCACGCACCCCTTCCTCGTACGACAGGTCGATCTTCATGATCCCGTCGCGGTTGTAGAGCTCGAGCGCGCGCGCCGTCGGGATGTACGCGGCGTCGTCGAGATCGATGCCCAGGAACTGCCCCTTGGCTTCGAGGACGCCGATGACGCGAAACTGCATGCCGCCGACGTGTACCTTGGCACCGAGCGGGTTGGCGGTGCCGAACAGCTCCTCCTTGAGGCGCGCGCCGAGGACCATGAAGGCGCGCGCGCTGTCGGCGTCCTCGGCGGGCAGGAACTGGCCGCTGCGCACCTTGATGCTGAACACCTTGAGCATGTCGGCGCTGACGCCATTGACCGTCGTGCGCCGCAGGCGGCCATTGGCATTGACTTCGGAATTGCCCCAGACGGTCGCCGTCATGCCGGTAATGTGCGGCAGACGTTCGAGGGCGCGCGCGTCGTCGAGGGTCAGCGGCCGCACCGACGTCGGAATGCCGCTCGGCGCGTGCCCGGCGGTTTTCGTCCGGCCGGGCGAGACGCTGATGACGTTGGTGCCGAACTGCGTGAATTCGGCGAGCACGAAGCGATGGATGCCCTCGCCGATCGACGTCAGCAGGATCACCGCCGCGACGCCGACGGCAATGCCGAGCAGGGTCAGGAAGCTGCGCAGGCGGTGCGCGGTGATCGCGCGCAGGGCGAGGAGCAGGGAGTCGCGGGGGCGGATCATCTTTCCGGAAAAGACAGTCTGTGGGTCGTTTGAATGGCGTCGCGCCGTTCGTCGGCGACGCGCGCCTCGGCGGCAAACTCGGGCCAGCGCTGCACGGCTGCCTGCACTTCCGCGATGATCGTCGCCGCGCGGCCCCGTTTCATCAGCGCCGCCTGCGCGCAGGCCTTGAAATCCTTGCGCGCGAACCCGTCCCGTTTTCCATTCAGCGTCATCTGGTGCGTGGCCGTCCAGGCACCCGACGGATTGTAGCTGTAGGTGAGGTCGAAGGCCGGGGCGAGTGCCCACTCGCCCTCCCGGTTCATCAGGAAGGCGATGTTCTTCACGTGGTCGTCCTGGTTGCGCGCGACGATGTTGAAGACCATCCGCCGGAACTGCTCCTCGACGGCGGCCATTGGCAGCCGCAATTGGTGGAGGGTCAGCAGTGCCTGCTCGTAGGCGGTGGCGCCGGCGTGGTTGAAATCGAAATGCGCCAGTGCGGCCAGCGACTGCATGTGCAGCTTTTCCCCACTCGGCAGGCGATCGAAGCGGCGGGTCATGAAGTGCCGCCGTCCGTTCTCCTCGAGCAGCCGGCAGGCGCTCATCGTGATCCCCGCCGCCTTGGCCATCAGGTGATAGGCGTACTCGATGGCGCCGTATCCCTGCGGGTCTTCCAGTTCCTTGTCCTTGTTGCCGGAAACGCCGTCGAATTTCAGCAGCCAGTATTCGCAACCGTCGCCGGCCGCGATTCGTCCCGAACGCACCTCGCTGGTCGCCGGGTTCCACGCGATCACTGCCTTGGCTCGCGCCCCGCCGGCGGCCGTGCCGACGCTCAGGAGGTCGCGCAGCGCCTTCGCCTTGCCCGCCTGGTGAAAATGTTCCTGGAGATCGTCTCGATGCGTCAGGACTTCGCTCGCCCGCCGTACCAGCGCAGCGACGTCGACCGGCCTTGTCTTGCGCCCGCTCGGTCCCAGCACTGGCGCAAATTCCAGCGCACCCATGCCGCGGCGGCCAGTGTAACGGAGGCGCTCCAACGCGTTGAAGCTCTCCGGCCTGCGCCCCTGCGTGGCCAGACAGGCGTCGATCAAGGCGTTGCCGAAGCGGTCCGGCAGCGAATCCGCGAGCAGTCCCGGCAAACCGTGGAAGGCCTCGCGCGGCAACGCCGGGAATTCATGCACGCGCTCGCTCAGGGGCATGGTCAGTGGCGCAATCTCGATGCCGCTGCGCGCGAACTCCGGGTCGTACTGAAAGGCCGCGACGTCCCGTCCTTCCGGCCGCGACACGGCGCCGATCGTCCGGCCCCAGAGCTGGACCCTGGCGATCATGTCGGATCACCCCAGGTCAATTTCTTCTCGCCGGGCTGCTTTGCCAGCGCCGCCTGGATAGGCTTGCGCTTTCGAGCGTCCCTAAAATGTGCGGAGCTCGACTGCAAAAGTGCGGAGCGTTCGGGGGATTGTGCGGAGCCCAAGTGCGCGGCGTCACCCATTCGAGGAGATGGCTGGACTCGACCAATCGGAGTCAAATCGGCATTCTCTTGCAGAGGAAAAGCCCCAATTGGCCCGAATAAGCCCCAATTGGCCCGGAACAGCCCTGATGAGAGTTCAGGATCCCTCATGACAAGCCCCATCGTGAGCCGCGACCGTGCACCGTCGGGCCAAGCCAAGGATCCGCAGGGGGGCCGCACGCGCGGAGTCAAACGCAGGAGGTCAGGTCCTCCCCTGTGCCTTGGGCAAGAGTCACGACGCGTTTCTCGCGCTACCTGCCGAGCGCCTTCCCGGCGAACTATCCGGAGTCTCCGGATAGTTACCTCTCTCAGGGAGCTCAAATCCGGATCCGGGGAACTCGGTGGCGAAATTCGGCGAGGTCGAGCCAACACGCCAGCGGTGGTCATGCGACCGCCTCCCGTCTGCGAATGCCCCAATAGGGGGTTCAATCTGGCTGGGCGTGACGGTTGAGAATCATTCATGGCGAGGCTTCCGGTGCGATCAGTGTCACCTCGGAAAAATAGGAGGTGTAGCGTCGCGCGTCTCGGGTCAATAGCGGAAATCGCGACACGGCGGCATGCGCACCGATGAAAAAGTCGGCGAGGACGTTGGTGTCGACCAGCAGCATCAGCCCTCACTCTCACTGCGCAGTAGCGCCATCAGCTCGTCAGTCCGCCATTTGACATCGGCTTTGCCACAGGCAGCTTCGAAGCGGTCGGGCTTGCGACTCGGCCTTGCGCCTGCCTTGTGGATAACGACATCCCCTTCGCGATTGACCGAGAAATCCATGGAGCAACCGGGTGCCAGGTTCAAGGCGTCACGAATCTGCTTGGGGATGGTGACCTGACCCTTGCTGGTAAGTGTCGTCGCCATGTCTCGCGCCTCCTTCTGTATTGCGTTGGCGAATATTGTAATGCCCGGTGAGTGGGTGTGTTATCGAGGTTACGGCGGGCAAGTGATTTCCTCGCCATGCACACCATGCGCCTCGCCAGTGCGTCATTGCGAGGAGGCGCAGCCGACGTGGCAATCCAGAGATCTTTCTCCTGGCGGTGGCGATGCGTCGGCGGTGAAGAAGTAAGAGGGTGGAGCTGGATTGCCGCGTCGGCTTTGCCTCCTCGCAATGACGGCGTAGGTGCGTGCCGCTCGGCAGGAGTTCTCTGCCGCTCCGCCGCCGGCTCAGCGCCTGGACAAGGATTGCACCGGATCGAGGCGTGCGGCCTGGCTGGCGGGCAGGACGCCGAAGAGCACGCCGGTGACGAGCGCCGTGCCGAGGGCGGCGAGTACGGCCCAGTCGGGGGGGAAGGCCGGGTAGACCGGGTAGAGCTGGCGGATGAGCGCCGCGCCCGCCTGCCCTAGAACAAAGCCGAGCACGGCGCCGGCGACCGAGAGCATCGCCGCCTCGGTCAGGAAGGCGTTGCGGATCGTCGCGCCGGTGGCGCCGAGGGCCTTGAGCAGGCCGATTTCGGCGCTGCGCTGGGCGACCGAGACGAGCATCACGTTCATCACCAGGATGCCGGCGACGGCCAGGCTGATGGCGGCGATGCCGGCGACGGCGAGGGTCATCGTTCCGAGCAGGCGGTCGAAGGTGGCCAGCACGGCGTCCTGGGTGATGATCGTCACGTCCTCCTCGCCGTCGTGGCGCTGCCTGATGATCTCGGTCACCTGCACCTTGGCCGGTTCGATCGCTTCGCGGCTGCTCGCCTCGACGAGGATGCGGAACAGGGTGTTGCTGTTGAACATCGCCTGCGCCAGCGCCACCGGGACGATGACCAGCTCGTCGGTATTCATCCCCAGCCCCTGGCCGCTGGACGCGAGGACGCCGACGATGCGAAAACGGCGGTCGCCGACGCGCACCAGTTGTCCGAGCGCCGACTCGTGGCCGAACATTTCGTCGCGCACCTTGGCGCCGATGACCGCTTCCGAAACGCCACGACGCCAGTCGCCGGTGGGCAGGAAGCGCCCCTGTGCGAGCGCCAGGCGGCGCACGTCGATGAACTCGGCGGTGGTGCCGACGACCATTACTTCGCGCAGCTTGCCGGCGAAGCTGATCTCGGACGTGCCGACGGCCAGCGGTGCGGCGCGGTGCACGGCGTTGGCGCGCAGCAGCGCCTGCGCGTCGTCGATGGTCAGGTCGCGCGGCGTGCTGGTGACCGCGTTGCCGGGGTTGAAGCCGCCGGTCTGCGAGCGCCCGGGCAGGATGATGACCAGGTTGCTGCCGATCGACGAGAACTCCCTGAGCACGTAGCGGCGGGCGCCGTCGCCGAGCGCGGTGAGGACGACGACCGCGGCGACGCCGATGGCCATCGCCAGCACGAGCAGGAAGGTGCGCACGGGGTTGCCGGTCGCCGCGTCGCGGGCGAAGCGGATCAGGTCGGGAGTACGCACGCTACGGGCGCTACGCAGGCGCCTTTCGCCTCGGCGGGGCTGGCGCTGTCGTTTTGCAGGGCGCCGTCTTCCATCAGCAACTGGCGCCTGGCGCGGGCGCCGAGGGCGCCGTCGTGGGTGACGACGATCAGCGTCACGCCGTGGCCGTTGAGCGTTTCGAGCAGGCGCATGACTTCCTCGCCGGTGGCGCGATCGAGGTTGCCGGTGGGCTCGTCGGCGAGAATCACCGCCGGCTGCATGATCGTCGCGCGGGCGATCGCGACGCGTTGACGCTGGCCACCGGAGAGCTGGTCCGGGCGATGGTCGGCGCGGTTCTCCAGCCCGTAGTCGCGCAGCGTCTGCGCCACCCGCTCGGTGCGTTGCGCGGGCGCGATGCCGGCGAGAATCATCGGCAGGGCGATGTTCTCGGCGGCGGTCAGGCGCGGCACCAGGTGAAAGCTCTGGAAGACGAAACCGATGCGCTCGCTGCGTACCCGCGCCTGCTCTTCCGCCGACAGCGTGGTGACGTCACGGCCTGCAAGCTGGTAGGTGCCGGCGTTGGGGCGGTCGAGCAGGCCGAGGAGGTTGAGCAGCGTCGATTTCCCCGAGCCGGACGGGCCCATCACCGCGACGTACTCGCCGGCGGCGATGGTCAGGTCAAGGCCGCGCAGCGCGTGCACCTCGCTGTCGCCGAGCTGAAAAACGCGCTCGATGCCGGCCAGTTCGATCAGCGCTGCGCTCATTGGCTAGCGGCCGGCCGCCGCCCGGCCGTCGACTGAATAAGGCGCGCCGGCCTTGACGCCGGCGCGTTCGAGCGAGGTCACGACGCGATCGCCCGGCGCCAGTCCTTCGAGCACTTCGGCGAACTCCCAGTTGGCCAGACCGGTCTTCACCTGCCGCTCTTCGAGCCTGCCGTCGGCGCCGGCGACCAGCACTCGTCCGCCTTCGAGCAGCGCCGAGGTCGGTACCCGGACGACGTTCTCGCGCACCTCGAGGATCACTTCGACGTCGGCGCTGTAGCCGACGAGCAGCTTGCCGGGTGCCTTCGGGTCGTCGAAAGTGGCCTCGATATCGACCGTGCGCGCCTGCTTCTCGAGCGCCGAGACGTAGGGCGCGACGCGCTTGACCTTACCCGGGAACGATTGCCTGGGCAGCGCGTCGAGGCTGATCCGCACCGGCTGCCCGGCAGCGATGCGCGGCGCATCGACTTCGTCCATTGGCGCCTTGACGTACAGGCACGAGTCGTCGATCAGGTCGATCGCCGGCGGCGTCGGCACGCCCGGCGGCGACGGCGTCGAGTACTCGCCGACCTCGCCGACGATCTTGGCGACGGTGCCCGCGAAAGGCGCGTAGAGCACGGTCCGGCCCTCCTCGACGCGGGTCAGGCGGACTCTCGCTTCCGCTTGCACGACGTCGGCCCTGGCGGCGGCACAACCGGCGCTCCTGGCCTGCGCCTCGCTGCGCGCGCTGTCCTCCTTGGCCGACGAAACAAAGCCCTTGGCGCGCAGGCTCGCCTGTCGCTCGGCCTCGCGTTCGGCGTTGGCGGCGACGCTGCAGGCTTCGTTCACGCGCTGGCGAGCGGTGGTCACCTGCGTGGCGTACCACGCCCGCTGCGCCTGCTGGTCGTCGTTCCACAGCTTCATCAGCAGCTGGCCCTTCTCCACGCGGTCGCCTTCCCTGACCGCCAGCACCTCGATGCGGCCACCGGTGATCGTCGACAGCTTGGTGCGCTGGCAGGCTTCGATGGTCCCGGCGCGGGTGTTGGCGATCGTCGATTCGACCAGGCCGCGTTCGATTTCCCTGAACACCACCGCCACCGGTTCTGGCCGTGTTGCCCACCACACGCCTCCGCCGATCAGCACGACGACCGGCACAGCAAGCAACAGACGGCGAATCAGCGGAGACATGGCGACATGGCGGTGGGGCTCAGGGTTGGCGAGGAGGCTTGAAGGCAAGGTCCATCATGTTCTGACGAAACCGTGCCCAGGGCAAGGACGGAAGGTCTCGTCGCGCGTCGCTGCCGCTGGCCGGCCCGGCGCCAGCACGGTGGCCCTCGGCGGGCATGCTAGAATCGCCCCCCGCTTCCGCCCCCGCTGGTGTCCGCCCGCCCGATGTCCTCGCTCAACCCCCCGCAACGCGAAGCGATCCGCTACCTCGACGGTCCGCTGCTGGTTCTGGCTGGCGCCGGATCGGGAAAGACGCGGGTGATCACCGAGAAGATCGCCTATCTGATCGAGGTCTGCGGTTTCAGCCCGGGCAATATCGCCGCCATCACCTTCACCAACAAGGCGGCGAAGGAAATGCAGGCGCGGGTGAACAAGCTGCTCGCCGACAAGCCGTCGAAAGGTCTGACCATCTCGACCTTCCACGCGCTCGGCGTGCGCATCCTGCGCGAGGAAGCGCGCACGCTCGGCTACAAGCCGAACTTCTCGATTCTCGATTCCACCGACTGTTTTGCCATCGTCTCCGAACTGGCCGCCAGCGTCGACAAGGCGGTCATCCGCAAGCTGCAAGCGCTGATCTCGAACTGGAAGAGCGCGCTGGTCTCGCCCGATCAGGCGCGCAAGGACGCGCAGAACGACACCGAAATGCTCGCCGCGAACGCCTTTGCCAGCTATTCGGCGACTCTGCAGGCGTACCAGGCGGTCGATTTCGACGACCTGATCGCGTTGCCGGTGGCGCTCTTCGAAGCTCATCCGGAAGTGCGCGAGAAGTGGCAGAACCGCCTGCGCTACCTGCTCATCGACGAATATCAGGACACCAACACCAGCCAGTATAGATTGCTCAAGCTGCTCGCCGGACCGCGCGCCGCGTTCACCGCGGTCGGCGACGACGACCAGGCGATCTATGGCTGGCGCGGCGCCGACATCGAAAATCTGCGCGGGCTGCCGCGCGACTATCCGCAGCTCAAGCTGATCAAGCTCGAACAGAACTATCGCTCGACGGTGCGCATCCTCAAGGCGGCCAACGCGCTGATCGCGCACAACGAGAAACTGTTCGACAAGAAGCTGTGGTCCGAGCTCGGCCACGGCGACCCGATCACCGTCAGCATCTGCCAGGACAACGAAAAGGAAGCCGAGGCGGTGGTCATGAAGCTGCAGGCGCACCGCTTCGAGCATCGCGGAGCGTTCCGCGATTACGCCATCCTCTACCGCGGCAACTTCCAGGCGCGTGCCCTCGAACAGTTTCTGCGCAACCAGCGCATCCCCTACCTGCTGTCCGGCGGCCAGTCGTTCTTCGAGAAGAGCGAGATCAAGGATCTCGTCGCCTACCTGCGCCTGCTGGCCAACGACGCCGACGACCCGGCGTTCATCCGCGCGGTGAGCACGCCGCGGCGTGGCGTCGGTGCCAGCACCCTGCAGGCGCTTGGCGGTTACGCCGGCGAGCGTCATCTGTCCTTGTTCGCCGCTGCTTTCGAACAGGGCTTCGCGCAGCGCGTGCAGCCACGCCAACTGGCGCCGCTGCTCGAATTCTGCAAATTCATCAATCGCCTGCAGGCGCGTGCCGACCGCGACCCGGCGGCGCAGCTACTCGGCGAACTGCTCGACGCCATCGCTTACGAGGACTGGCTCAACGAGCGCGACGAGAAGCGCGCGGCGCAAATAAAGTGGGGCAACGTCCAGGAGTTCTGCGACTGGTTGGGCAAGAAGGGGCAGGAAGAAGGCAAGACGCTGATCGACCTTACCCAGACCATCGCCCTGATCAACCTGCTCGACAAGAACGAGGCGGACGTCGACGCCGTCCAGCTGTCGACCCTGCACGCCGCCAAGGGCCTGGAGTTCAAGCACGTCTTTCTGATCGGTATCGAAGAAGGCATTCTGCCGCACCGTGAAGCGCAGGCCGACGGCCGCATCGAGGAGGAGCGCCGCCTGATGTACGTCGGAATCACCCGCGCGCAGCGGTCGCTGCACCTGAGCTATTGCGAGCGACGCAAGCAGGGCCGCGAAACGATTCCCTGCGAGCCGTCGCGTTTCGTCGCCGAAATGGGCAGCGAGGACCTGCGTGTTTCCGGCGGCAAGAGCGCCGCACCGCCGGACAAGGCTGCCAACTCCGACCGCCTGGCCGCGATGAAAGCGATGCTCGGCAAGGCCCGGTGAGTCCTGGCAAGTCCCTCTGCTCCGGGAGGTGGTTACAGCGCGTTACGCGACGTTACGCGCGACCTGACATCGCATTGGCAAGCGCCCGCGTTAATGCTGGCAAGGCCGAAACAACAGAAACAGCAAAACGGCCGAGCGCACAATACCAATCAATCTCAGGAGATCCACATGTTCAAGAACATCATCGCCGTTGCCATCGCCGCCGCTTTCAGCACCGCCGCCTTCGCACAAGCGCCTTCCGCCGCCGGTGCCGCCAAGGCCGTTGAGGCCGTCAAGCCAGCCGCAGTGGTTGCCGCAATGCCAGCTGCGACGACGCCAGCGGTTGCGACCCCTGCAGCTACTCCTGCAGCTACTCCCGCGGTGACCCCGGCAGTTGCTGCCACCGCAGCGACCGCCAAGCCCGAAGCGATGGCCCACGAAATGGGCAAGGAAGCGGGCAAGGACAAGATGCATGACGCGATGCCGAAAACGGCCGCGCCCAAGGCTGCCGCCAAGCCTGCTACCGCTGCCAGTGCTGGCGCCGTCGTCGCCAAGCCCGAGATGAAGGCTGAAAGCAAGGCGCCGGTTGCGTCGTCGAAAGCAGGCGCTCCGACCGCAGCAGTGAAAGACATGGCTGCCGGCAAAGTGGAAGCCGCCGCTGCCAGCACCGTTCCGGCGACCGCGCCCACCGGCCCGACCGCCGCCGCGGCCGTCGTTCCGGCAGTGACGAAGTAAACCTCTGGCATGCCCCGCGCCTACTGAGCAACTTTCGCAGCGCGCAAAAAAGGAGACCGCGAGGTCTCCTTTTTTTGTGCCGGCGAATCGGACGTCCTACTGCGCGAGGCTCATCAGGTGCTCGACCGCGGCCCTGATCTCCGCGTCGGTCAGGTCCGCGCCACCGCCTTTTGGCGGCATCGCGCCCTTGCCGTTGGTGACGCTGGCCACCAGCGCGTCGGTGCCGGTGGCGATCCGCGGCGCCCAGGCTTCCTTGTCGCCGGCTTTGGGTGCGCCAGCGACGCCGCTGGCATGGCAGGCCATGCAGACTGCGTTGTAAACCGTCGCCCCGTCACGCGGCTGGCCGTCGGCCGCTGCTGCCGGCGCTTTCGCCAGCTCGAGCTTGGCCACCGGCAGAATGCGCACATAGACCTCATCGTGGTAGGCATCGCTGGTGGTTTCACTACTGCCCTTGCCGATCATCGACAGCGGCCAGATGACGACCATCAGAAGAACGGCAATGACGATGGTGATCACCAGGATCGTCCGTGAAGAGAATTGTGTTTGCGCCATGCCGAATCCTTGGTTGTCTGCAGGTTAGAGGACGAATTGTAACGCCGTTTGCCGCCGCCCAGAAGTGCCGAGCTGGACGGCCCAGGGCAAACCGGTTAAGCTTGCCGTCCAGCACGCGCCCGTAGCTCAGTTGGATAGAGTACTGCCCTCCGAAGGCAGGGGTCGGACGTTCGAATCGTCTCGGGCGTGCCAAGAGCACAAACAGGTGGGCACCCAGGTGGTGCCCATTTTGACGTCTGCGCCCGGCGTCGGCGCACTTTTGCGCTGCTGGCAGTCAGTATCGCGAAGACCCGTTCGATGCGAGCTCGGAGAGCTTGAGCTCTGCGGCGAAGGCTGCTGTAAGCGCCGCATGATTTGTGGTGTTTGCAGAGATTGTCGCTACATCGGGCAAACTTGATTCAAGCCGCAAGCACCCGTACCTCTGGCGCGATTCCCGCAGCGCGAGCTGCCTTGCAAAAATCCTGATCGAAGGTGTGCATGAGCGTGGCACCGCACACAGCCAAGTGGAGCGCATCGGCAAAATCCGCGCCCAGCGCGTACCAATCGAGCGCCTGGTGGACTTCTTCGGCGCCCTCGACCACGGTATCGTCGGTTTCCAGCAACACCCTGAAGAAATTCAGCAGTTCGGTCGGCGTTCGCTTGTAGCGCGCTCGCAGTACCCATTCGGTTTCCAGCAGCACCGTGCGCGAAACAAAGATGGTGTTGTTGGCAATCAGTTGGCGAACCAGGGCAAGCTGCTCGGGGTGGTCTGCGACCAAAGCCCGCACCAGCATATTGGTGTCCAGCGCTATCAACGGCTCTGACCCTCCGAGGATTCCCAATCCGCACCGTAGTCAACCGGCTTGCAGAGTTCTTCAGTGGCTAGCGGCGGCCCTTCGTGTTTGAGCAGACCGATCAGGTCCGAAAATCTGCGTCCGGTCTTCTTCGGCAACGCCTTGAGGGTGACGCCGGACGCGCTGGAAACCAGAGTGATCTGCGTTCCCGGATGCCAATGCAGTTCGTCCCGAATCTCTTTCGGGATTACGACCTGCCCCTTGCTGGAAAGCGTGATCGTTGCCGTGCTCATGGGAAGCTCCGATGGTAAGACGGGAAGTAAGACAGATTATCGGTGCGTCGTGGCCTTGTGGCAAGCGGCCTACTTCCGGTTGGCGCAGACTCTGCGAATCTGGCGGACGCTGGATGGGGTGGGCGCGTCACCGGTAGCGGGCGATCCAGCTGAGACATCGATCGAGATCGTGATCTGCCAGTGCCCAGACTTATCGTCGTGGGCGTGCCAGGAGCAAACACGAGTGGGCACCTTGTCGGTGCCCATTTTGGCGTCTACGATTGGCGAGCGCTGTCGCGCCAAACCTCCAAGAGTTCACCCAGGGTGACCCTGGTGTTTCTCGGCGTGATGGCTCCTCCACCTTGACGGGAACTTCGTTCGTGGCGACGGCGAGCGGAGATTCAACCCTGCAGCGAACAACGGATTCGACGATAATCCCTGGCCTGACGCTTGCGCTTCTCGCGCCGGCGCAAACAGGTAGTTCTCTACAGCGAAGTGATGCAGCGAATGTCGAACACGACGCTTCCGCAGCGCCCGACCCGGGAAGATATAGCGCAGCTCCCGCCTTTCGCCGGCTTGCCCCTTGAGCGTATTCATTTGCTGAGGACAGCGGCGCAGTTCGAGGCCGCGCGCGCCGAAATCCTGCGTGCCGGTTTCATCGGTTTCGATACCGAGAGCAAGCCGACCTTTGCCAAGGGTGAGCTGACCAGCGGGCCGCACGTCGCCCAGTTCGCCCTGCGCGAGCAGGCCTTCGTCGTCCGCGTCCACGGCGCGGCGGCGTGCGAATTCATCAAGAGCGTCGTCGAATCAGACGCGGTGGTGAAGGTCGGCTTCGGGCTGAAGTCGGATCGGGCGGTACTGCTGAGCAAGCTTGGCGCCAGCATTCGGGCGATGATCGATCTTGCGGACGCGCTGCGCAGGAAGGGAATTCGCCAGACGGTTGGCGCGAAAGCCGCGGTGGCCATGGTCCTCGGACAGCGCCTGCAGAAGTCGCGCTCGGTGACGACGTCCAACTGGGCGCGCCCGACGCTGCTGCCGAACCAGCTCCTTTATGCGGCCAACGACGCCTACGCCGCTCTGGCCGTGTTCTATGCACTGGACCTGCACCTTGCACCCGTTGCCCCGGCTGAGCCTTCCGGCTCTGCCGAGCCGGTGGAGTCGGTGGAGCCGGTGGAGTCCGTCGAATCGCCCGATTGATGCGCGCTGCGCCAGCGCATCAATCGGCGTGGTACTGGCTGGCGTTCCTGCCTTTGAACGGCGCATAGAAAGCCTTGATGGCAGCGATGTCGGCCTCGACGTCGCCGGTCGGCACGAAAATTTCTCCCAGGCCACTGACCTTCTTCTCGTAATCCATGTAGGCGAGGACGATCGGCACCTGCGCACTGACGGCGATATGGTAGAAGCCGGTCTTCCATTGCCGCGTCTTGCTGCGTGTTCCTTCGGGCGGGACGATCAGTTGCACCGGGCCATCGGCGGCCTGGAGCGCGGCTGCCGACGCGGCGACCAGATTGTTGGCCGTTTCGCGCGCAACGGGGATGCCGCCGAGCCACATCATCAGGCCGCGAAACGGCGGCCTGAAAATCTGCGCCTTGCCCATCCAGTAGATATTCAGCCGCAGGGCGAAGGCGACCATCAGCGTATAGGGCAGGTCCCAGTTGCTGGTGTGCGGAGCGGCGATCAACACGCTCTTGCTCGCCGACGGCGGCAGAGTGCCCTCGATCTTCCAGCCGGTGATCTTCAGGAAGCTCACCGAGAAAGCGCGCAGCACGCTGTTGACGATCGGGGTGCCGAAAATGGTGCGGTGCATGGGTCTGCCTGTCAGTTGGCGCGCAGTACCGGTCGCCGGAAGGCAGGCCACCGCGTTTGAAACGGGAGGCGCATTATCGCCTGTCCTGGCCGCCGGTAGGCGTGCAATGAGTCGGTTGGCTGCGATCTGGGGCGTTCGCGACGGCCTTGTCGCGTGATTGCCTGAATGCGACGGCGCGGCTACGCCACCAGCTTCAGGCCGAGGATGCCGGCGACGATCAGGCCGATGCAGAAGAAACGGGCCAGCGTTGCCGCCTCCCCGAATACCGCGATGCCGAGCGCAAAGGTGCCGACGGCGCCGATCCCGGTCCATACCGCGTAGGCGGTGCCCATCGGAATGCTCAGTTGCGCGTAGAGCAGCAGCGCGCCGCTGGCGACGATGCACACGCCGGCAAAGGCGATCCATCCCCAGTGCGTGCCGCGCTCGCTGTGTCCGAGTTTGAGCCCCAGTGGCCAGCCACACTCGAAAAGGCCGGCGACGAGAAGCGCCATCCAGTCCATTGGGCCGGCGCCTACTTCGAGGCGATCTTGAGGCCGACGATGCCGGCGACGATCAGCGCAACGCAGAAGAAACGCTCGATCGTTGCTGCTTCGCCAAAGAGGAGGATGCCGAGAACGAAGGTACCGACGGCGCCGATGCCGGTCCACACGGCGTAGGCGGTGCCCATGGCAATTTGCCGCTGCGCGATCAGCAGCAGCGCGCCGCTGGCGCCCATGCTCAGTGCGGCGAAGGCCAGCCAGCCCCAATGGGCGCCACTCGGCGACCAGCCGAGCTTCAACCCGACCGGCCAGCCCCATTCGAAAACGCCGGCGACGAGCAGCGCGATCCACTCCATGCCCTGTTCTCGCTCAGCCCGGGGAAGCGGGATAGAGGTCGTCGAGCAGCTTGCGGGCGATCTCGGCGATCAGCGGCCTGGCGGCGCTGGCGACTCTGCCCGGGTCGATGTCGCTCGCCGCGACGCCCGTCTCGCGGCCGGCCCAGGCAGCCAGCAGCCTTGCCCTGCTCGCCGCGACGGCCGCGGTCACCAGCGGGGGCCAGAACGCCGGATATTCGGTTTCTCGCCACTCGCCGCGCCCGCGCCCGTAATGCGCGACGGCCAGGTAGCGCAACAGCGAGCTGACCACCAGTTCGCACAGGAAGCTGTCGTCCCAGCGCAAGGTGGTGCCGCGTCGACCGCGCGCCATATTGACGCCGCGGGCAATGCCGGCGCCGCCCAGCGCGCCGACGACGGCACCGGTGATCATCCCGGCGCCGAGCGTCAGGCCGGCATGCGCGATGTCGACGCCGAGGCCGGTCAATGCGCCGGATACCGCGCCGCCCATCAGCGCCGCCTTGCGCTCATTGACCGGGGCTTCGACGCTCACCGTCAGCGCGATACGCCGCAGCAGCTCTTCGCTGGCGTGGCCTTCGAGTTCGTGAATGGCGATCAAACGATCGAGCCCCGCCTGCAGATCGCTGTCGACGCGCAAAGCGAGCGCCTGCAGGGCGCGCGCCTTGTCGTCCCTGGCCGCGTCGTCGCCAGCCGCCGCGTTGCGGCCAACGCCGAGCGCGCGCTTGAGGTCGCGCAGCGTTCCTGTCAGCCGCGTTTCGGGCAAGGTTTCGAGATCCAGCGCGGCGCGCGCCAGCGTTTCTGCCAACACCGCCATCGACGCGTCGAACTGTGCCTCACGGCGCGCCTGCCAGGCGCCGACCAGGCGTGCGTAGGCTTCCCCGCGTTGTGCCGGCAACATCGTGCCGACTTCGTGCAGGAGGGTGATCTCCTGCACCCAGCAGCGTGCAAAAGCGTCCAGCGGGAGCACCGAGTGGACGATTGGATAGCCGCCGAGGAGGCTTCGCCAGCGGTCGTGTTCGGCGGCTTCCTCGGCGGGCGGTCGCGAACGGCCGGTCTGGTTGAGGAGGACGATGACCGGTTTGCCGATCCACTCGAGAACGGCAAGCTCGGGTTCGAGGTAACCGGCGTCAGCCGGTTCCTCCGAGGCATTGACCAGGTAGAGCACCACGTCGGCCTGGTCGCGGACGTTGGCCACCGCCTGCTGGGTAAACCACATCGAGCGATCACGAAAGCGATCCCAGACCTGCCCGACGAACCAGCCGATGGGGTTGCCCTGCTGGCGCAGGCGCTTGGCAAGTCGGGCGCTGTCGCCAAACCCGGGGGTGTCCCAGAGCGTCAATTCGTCGCCTTCGGGCGTGCCGATCAGCGAGTAGGCGTTGACGTCGACGGTGACGTGCGGTGCATCGCGTACCTCGCCGACGTCGCAGCCGAGCAGCGTCCGCGCCAGCGTTGTCTTGCCGGCGTTGGTATGCGAAATCAGCGACAGGGAGATGCGATCTGCGCTCATGCCGAGCCCTCCAGACGACGTTCGATCTCGTCCTGCGCCGCGTTCAGATCGGCTTGGGCGAGATCCAGGAAAACCGGGGTGAGCCCGAGTTCGGCGAGATCGGCGAGTTCGCTGCGCCAGGCGGCCCGGCGCTGTTCGATACGTCGTGGATCGGGGTCGAAACGGGCGCGCCACGGCGCTTCATCGACCAGCACGAGGACCGGCCCGCCATTTCCCATGGCGCGCACGGCACGAACGAAGGCGCCCTGTGTTTCGCGCTCCGGGGTGGCCAGCAGACTGAACAGCGCGACGCTCGGGCCGTGGCCCTCGGGGTGCCCGCCTGCCGGTAGCGTCTCTTCTCCGCCATAGCTCACCGGCGTCGCCCAGGTGAGCTGCGCGTTGTCGCCGAAGACCCGCCTGAGCAGCCGCTGCAGCCCGGTCGTCGTTGCCGGCGCCGGGTGATAGCTGTAGGGGATGACGGTCAGCTGAGCGGGTCCGGCCAGGTAGCCGTGCAGCAGGCGCTGGAAATAGGGGTCGCCAAGGTCGCCGAGCAGGCGTGTGCGGCGATGGCGTTCAAGCAGGCCGCTGGCAATACCGAGAACGCTGCGCGGCACGATGACGACGATGAACAGCGTGGCGGCGAGAAGATGCAACCACGGCGCCGCGTTTTCCGTCGCCGGCAGGACGCCGAAGCGGATCGCGGCGAGTCGGTCAACGTCGGGCAGGAGCGAACCGGTGAGCCACAGCGCCGGTGCCAGCAGCACGCTCAGCAGGTGGTGCACCGTTTCGGCGTCGAGGAAGGTACTTTCCCATCCGGCGCGATATTCGAAGGCGAGTCCGCGCAGATAAAGCCCGCTCAGGATGCCGGCGGCAAACAGCGCGGCAGCGAAGTGCAGCAGGCGTGCGACGCGTGCGGCGTAGAGCGGCGCGGCGATCTGACTCCAGTCACCCAGCAGCCGGGGCAGCACGGCAGACGGCATGGCGACGCCGCGTTGGCGCAGCCGGCGACTGCTGCCGGCCAAGCCGGCGACCAACGCGCGGCGCACGGGGCCCGCTTGACGGGCTGGTTTGCCACCGCGGCGCAGGCTATTGACGAGTAGCAAAAGGTAGACCGCGACGTTCCAGGCCAGCAGGCCGAGCACCGGTGGCGCCAGCAGGTTGATGTTCTGGCCCGATCCGATGCGATCGATGAGCACACCGGCGGCAAAGGAGAGCACCATCACCAGGGCAGCGATCCAGCCACGCCACAGCAGACCGTCTACGACGCGAACGAAGCCGGGGTCACGCGGCCGCAAGCGATCGAGCGCAAATTGCGCGCGGCAGGCGATGAAGTCGGCGGCTCTGGCCCCTTCGCCGACGGCCTCCGCCGCCGCCTGGCTGGACCACGAACGGTCCTCGTCGGTCCAGCTTCTCCTGTCCCCGTCGACGGTCTCGACGGCGCGCACTGCGGTGGTCAGCAGGGCGTCGCGTTCATTCATCGTCGGGCGATATGAGGGAGGGATGGCGGGCCGCAATGAGCGGGGAGTGGTCGGGGGTAGGCATGCGCACCGCGCAGAGTTTCTCTGGCCCGGTCAGCGCTGTCAAGCGCGGGAAACCAGTACGGGAAAGCCGCGGCCGCCTGCCCGCTCGCGCGCAGTGGCTGGCGTCGTTGGCAAAGCGCCGGGTCGGTGCAAGCGCTTTTGCGCGGCAAGGTACGGCCGGACTTGCCGGCAAATCTTGTCGTTTTCGTGAAACCTGTCATGCTCTTTCCCGTCTTCTTTTCACGATTCGAGGTTTACGCGTGCCAGTTCATCGCCCGCTCATCGTCAGCATCGCCATTCTGCCGATCGTCCTCGCCGGCTGCGCGCTCTTCGAGCAGCGGCCGCCGTCGGTTGTTGCCGCCCCGCAACCAGGTATCACCAGCGAGCGCGGGCAACTGCAGATTCCCCTCGGCAGCGGGGTCTACTTCTGTGAGCTCGGGCGCAGCGTCATGGTCCGGCGCAATGAGAAAAACACGCGGATGATCGAGCTGGACTGGCAGGGCAAGCGCCGTACCTTGCTGCGCTACGACTCGAGCTCGGGCCTGCCTCGCTACGAGGATCGGCAGAATGGTCTGCTGTGGATCGATCTGCCCTGGAAGAGCGTCTTGATGAACGCCAGGACCGGCCAGCCGCTGGCCAACGAGTGCAAGCTGAGTTAGGCCGGCCGCTGGCTTGCCGGGGTGGGCGATCCGGCCGCAGCGGGTCGCGGCGCTGAAATCACATGCCCCGTCGCTGCCGTCGGCTTACCAGGGGCGACTGCCAAAAGCGCTGGCGAAATGATCGGCGATCTCGTTGCGTGTCGGGCGATGGTTCTGTCCACCACGATGGGCGATCTTGATCGCCCCCATCACGGCGGCAAGCTGACCCGTTTTCTGCCAGTCCCAGCCGGCGTCAATACCGTAGAGCAGCCCTGAGCGGTAGGCATCCCCGCAACCGGTGGGATCGACGACGGTAGTGGCCTGGACAGCGGGGATTTCGTGGCAACGGCCGTTGGCGTAGATGCGCGAGCCTTCGCCGCCGAGGGTCACGATCAGCGCGTCGACCTCGTCGGCCAGTCGTTCGATCGATCGATCGGTGCGGTCACAGAGCAGCTTCGCCTCGTAATCGTTGAAACAGGCGTAGCTGGCCAGTTTCATGAAGCCCATCAGGTCCTCGCCGGAGAACATCGGCAGCCCCTGGCCGGGATCGAAAACGAAGGGGACGCCAGCTGCCGCGAGGTCCTGCGCGTGCTGCAGCATGCCGTCGCGTCCGTCCGGCGCGACGATCCCGAGGGTTGCTCCAGGCACATCGGCGACGTGATTGAGGTGCGAGTAGGTCATCGCACCGGGGTGGAAGGCGGTGATCTGGTTGTCGTCGAGGTCGGTGGTGATGAAAGCCTGGGCGGTGAAGCTGCCGGCAATGCGGCGCACGTGCGCCCGCGACAAGCCAAGATCGTCCAGGCGCAGCAGATAGGGATCGGCGTCGTCGCCGACCGTGGCCATGATCAGGGGTTCGCCATTGAGCAGCTTGAGGTTGTAGGCGATGTTGCCGGCGCAGCCACCGAACTCGCGACGCATCTCGGGAACCAGGAACGCGACATTGAGGATGTGAATCTGCTCGGGCAGGATGTGATTCTTGAAGCGATCATGGAAGACCATGATGTTATCGAAGGCGATTGAGCCGCAAATGAGTGTCGACATTGACTTTCCGGGGAGTTACATCGGGATGAGGGAAGGATGGGCAAATGGGCAAGGCTTACGGGTACAAGGCTTACGGGTAAAAGACGTAGAGCCGGTAGCCGGCGGCCTTGACCTCGCTGGCGTCCAGCCACAGGCGAACTTCGACGTCGGCGTTGGCGGCGAACGATTTCTCGGCAAGCTGTGCCGGCGCGAGGTACTCGTCGGCCATGAAAACGCGGCGCACGATGGGCTTGTCGGCGCTGTCGGTGAGCGTCAGTTCGATCGCCGGGTACGCCTGCGCATAGCTGGCCCGGTTGCGCAGGGTAGCCTGGAGCATGAGCTGCTTGTTTCGTCCCGGTTCGCTCTGTAGATCCGAGGCTTCGATGCTGACCAGATCGACGTGACGCGGCAGCGGGATGTCGGTGCCCAAAGCGGCGCTCAGCGCGGCCAGCGCCGGTCGCGTGCTGGGCGTGGTGAGAGCGATCACCCCGCGGAAGTGAAAGATGGTCTGGCCGATCAGGGTCAGGACCAGGAGGACGATGACGATCACGAACGGGGCGGCCAGCGCCTTGCCGGCGACCGGCGGCGCGGGCTGGCTGATGGCGCCTTCCAGCCAGCGATCGTAACCCGGCAGGTCCTTGTTTTCACGAGGCAGGAGCCCGTGTTCGGCGTCGCGGATGGCGTCGATTTCCGTGCCGTTCGCCAGCCGCCCGGTGGCCATTGGCGGCGAATCGGTTGGCGGGCTGACGCGCGCGCTTTCCGCAAGGCTTTCGGGAGCGGCCTCGGGAATCGTTTGGCCGGTACTGTCGGCGACAGTGTCCAGGGTGTAGGTAGCAAAGAAAGGCTCGGCGCGACCGGAAGGCTCGGCGTCTGCGGGTGCGGGTTCGTCGTCCTCCCCGCTCCCGGTCTCGGCGGCGTCGATTTCTTCGCGCAGCAGCGCGGCGACGGCGGGCGCCGCCTCGTCCGCGCGGTCCGACGGCGGCCGTGTTTCCGCTTGCAGCGGGGTTTCCGCGTGGAGTGGCGTTGCCGACTCGAGCGGGACATCCGGCGCCGTCGCTGGCGGCGCACCGACGACCGGTTCGGCGTCGTCGAGCAGGCTGTCGAGAGCGTTGAACACCCGTCGGCACTGCCCGCAACGGACTTTTCCGGCACGCGCCTTGAGTTGCTCCGGGGTTACGCGAAAAATCGTCTGGCAGCCCGGGCAGCAGGTTTTCATCGGCTAGTCCTTCACGCCGGCGAGGCATACCCAGCCATCGCGCGTGTCGGCAACGCGCAGCGGCAGGTAGGGCGCATAAGCAGCGACAAGCTGCTCGCTCTGCTCGGCGAGGATCCCCGACAGCGCCAGGCGACCGCCGCGACGTACGTGGCCACAGATCGCTGGTGCGAGAACCTTCAGCGGGTTGGCCAGGATGTTGGCGACGACGATGTCGAACTGCCCCTTCACTTCGCGTTCCGAGTCCTGGAAGCGGACGGCGACGCCGTTGCGTTCGGCGTTGCTGAGCGACGCGGCCACCGCCTGTGGGTCGATGTCCACTCCCAGTACGTCGCTGGCCCCGAGTCTGGCCGCGGCAATGGCCAGGATGCCCGAACCGCAACCGTAGTCGAGGACCGAGCTTGCCGGCGCAATGCAGTGTTCGAGCCACTCCAGGCACAATCGGGTCGTGGGGTGAGAACCGGTGCCGAAGGCCATGCCGGGATCGAGGACCAGAACGATGGCCTGCGGATCGGGCGCGTCGTGCCACGATGGAACGATCCACAAACGCTCCGAGACGCGAATCGGTTCGAACTGCGCCTGGGTGACTTGCACCCAGTCCTGCTCGGCGATCTCTTCCTCGGCAAAGGCAGGTGCCTCGTCGAGGCCCGCTCGCGCCGCACAGAGGCTGACCAGTAGCGCGCTATCGGTGTCTGGCTTGAGCAGGGCGACCACGCGCGAGCGCTCCCAGCCCGGGCGGGTCATCGATCCGGGCTCGCCAAATTGCGGCGTCTCGTCGGCGGTGCCGGCGTCGGCATCCTCGATGCTCGCTGCCAGCGCCCCTTCTTCAAGGAGCGCATCGGCCAGGGCCTCAGCGTGCAGGCAGTCGGTTTGGATACTGAGGGATAGCCAGGCCATCGCTGATCGGCGCCGCTCAGGCGCCCTTTTTGAGCTCGTTCTTGGCGGCCAGCCGCTGTTCGAGATAGTGAATGCTGGTGCCACCTTCCATGAAGCGGGCATCATGCATCAGTTCCTGATGAAGTGCGATGTTGGTCTTGATGCCTTCGATACTCATTTCCGACAGTGCGGTGCGCATGCGGCGAATCGCTTGATCGCGAGTGTCACCGTAGGAAATCACCTTGGCGACCATCGAATCGTAATGTGACGGCACGGTGTAGCCCTGATAGATATGTGAGTCCACGCGGATGCCGGGTCCGCCGGGGGGGTGGTAGAAGGTGATCTTGCCGGGCGAAGGAACAAAGGTGAACGGGTCTTCGGCGTTGATTCGGCATTCGATGGCGTGGCCGTGGAAAGCCAGATCCCGCTGTTTGAAGCGCAGTCGCTCGCCGTCGGCAATACGGATCTGCTCGGCGACCAGATCGACGCCACTGATCAGTTCGGTGACCGGATGTTCGACCTGAATGCGCGTGTTCATCTCGATGAAATAGAACTCGCCATTCTCGTAGAGGAATTCGAAGGTTCCCGCACCGCGATAGTTGATGCGTCGACAGGCTTCGGCACAACGCTCGCCTATGCGCGCGATGTGGCGGACGGCAATTCCCGGAGCAGGAGCCTCCTCGATTATTTTTTGGTGACGGCGCTGCATCGAGCAATCACGCTCGCCGAGAAAGACCGCATTGCGGAAACTGTCGGCGAGCACCTGGATCTCGACGTGGCGCGGGTTCTCCAGGTACTTTTCGAGATAAACCTGTGGATTGCCGAAGAAATTCTGCGCTTCGGTACGGGTCATGGTCACCGCGTTGGCCAGCGCCGCTTCGGTGTGCACGACGCGCATGCCGCGCCCGCCACCGCCACCCGCCGCCTTGATGATGACCGGGTAGCCGACTTCCTTGGCCAGGCGCAGGATTTCCCTGGGGTCTTCGGGCAGCACTCCCAGCGACCCGGGGACGCAGGGAACCCCGGCGGCGCGCATGGCCTCCTTGGCAGAGACCTTGTCGCCCATCAGGCGGATAGTCTCCGGACGGGGGCCGATGAAAACGAAGCCTGAAGACTCCACCCGCTCGGCAAAGTCCGCGTTCTCGGAGAGGAAGCCATAGCCGGGGTGAATGGCTTCGGAATCCGTGACTTCGGCCGCCGAAATGATCGACGGGATGTTGAGGTAGCTCAGCGCCGAAGGCGGCGGACCGATGCAGACCGATTCATCCGCGAGTTTGACGTACTTGGCTTCGCGATCGGCTTCCGAGTGAACGACCACTGTCTTGATGCCGAGTTCGCGACAGGCACGCTGGATACGAAGGGCGATTTCGCCGCGATTGGCGATAAGGACTTTCCCGAACATGACGGAAGATTCTCCCTAGCCGATGACGAATAGCGGCTCGCCGTATTCGACTGGCTCGCCATTCTCGACCAGAATGGCCATCACCGTACCCGCGTGATCGGCTTCGATCTCGTTGAGCAATTTCATTGCCTCAATGATGCATAGCGTGTCGCCGGCTTTGACGACGCTGCCCAGCCGGACGAAGGGATCGCCGCCTGGACTGGCGGAGTGGTAAAAAGTGCCGACCATCGGCGCCTTGACGATGTCGCCGTCCGGCAGTTGCGGTTCGTCGGACGCCGTGACGGTGACGGTTGCCGGCGCGGCGGCCATCATCTGGGTCGGCGTGGCCATGGTCATGGCGTAGGCTTGATGGGCCATGGCACCACCATGTTTCACGATGCGAACCCTTTCTTCGGCGTCATTGATCTCGAGTTCGGTGATACTCGACTCCTCGACGAGATCAATCAGTTTCTTTAACTTGCGCAGATCCATTAATTCTCTCCGGATGAACATACTCGTTCGCGGCCAGGGGCCACGGGCGCCAGACAACGTATTGCTCGAAGGCTCACTCAGCTGAAACCTTGCTCAGTAGGTATTCGAGCGCCAGCAGATAACCCTCGCTGCCAAGGCCGGTGATGACGCCAATCGCCAGATCGGAAAAGTACGAATGGTGGCGGAAAGCTTCGCGCGCGTGCACATTGGAGAGGTGGACTTCGATAAAGGGAATGCCGGTTCCTGCAATCGCGTCGCGCAGGGCGACGCTGGTGTGCGTGTAGGCCGCTGGATTGACGATCATGTAGCTGACGCCTTGTCGGCCGGCGGCGTGCACACGTTCGATCAGTGCGCCTTCGTGATTGCTCTGGAACGACTCCAGGTTGACGCCGGCAGTCTCGGCGCGCTTGGCCAGGGCCAAATTGATCTCGGCGAGAGTGGTCGAGCCGTAGTGCTTGGGTTCACGCGTGCCGAGGAGATTGAGATTGGGCCCGTGCAGGACGAGCAGGTGCGGACTTGGCGGCTCTTTGTCGGTTTCCGTGGTGTGGGTCTTTTGCTTCTCCATGGCTGCAAGTTTGCCGCAAATGGGCGCATTTTGTCCAGCAACAGTCTTCAGTGGGCAGTCAACTTGCGCAGGAAATCGTCGAGTTCGTTTTCCGACAAGGGCCCCAGTCGAAGGAGACGTCCGGCACCGTACCGATCGAGAACGATGGTGTAGGGCAGACTGAGCGACGAATTGCCGAACTGGCCTGCCAGTTCAACACCTTTGGCGCCACCCATCAACAGCGGGTAGGCGACCGGATGGCGTTCGGAAAAGTCTCGCACGCTGTCGGCGGAATCCAGCGCGATGCCGACAAATTGCACCCCGTTAGCCGCATATGCCCGCTGTAATCGCGAAAAAGCCGGCATTTCCTGTCGACAGGGGGGGCACCAGGTGGCCCAGAAATTGACCACCAGCGTCTTGCCGCGCCATTGCGAAAGCGGCTGCGGCAGACCGTTCTCGTCGTCGAGCGTGCTGGCGAACAGGTGCGCGACGGTGTCGGCCGGGACAGCTGCAAAAGCCCGCTGGACGGTGCTGGAGTGCTGCGTTGCGTTGTAGATGGCTGCCAGTAAGGCGACGAAAGCGGCAAGAAGCCCAATCAGGAATCCGCGCCCTCTGCTCATGGTGCGGGTCTGCCGTTGCCGGCCAGTAGTTTCTGCACCGCCGCCAGACGCGCGCGCTCGCGAACCCGGCCGTCGCGTGTCTTGAAGCTCACGCGCTCGTCGTCGCGTGGGTAGACCACCAGGTTGGCGACCGCGTCGTCAATGAGCAGGGTCAGCACTGCTTCTGCGCGATCGGTACGCGGCGGGCTGTGGCGGTAGCTGATGCGTTCGTTGAGGAGGAAGATTTCAACGTCCTTGGCGCTGTCGGCGAAGAGCTGAATGTCGATCTCGGCGTAACGGCCGGCAGTGCCGTCAAGCACCGAACCGCTGAGGTAGGGGTTGAAGCGCTGCACGGTGGTCATCAGCCGCGCGGCGATGCCCAGCAGGTGCAGGCGCCTCGCCTGCTGTTCGTCTTCCTGGAAGAGGCGCTGGTAGGTTCGCAGTTCGGCCTCGACTTCGGCATCGTCGGGCATCGCGGCGCTGTCCGGCAAGCCGAGGCTGCGCGCCGCCTTGCGTTTGGCCAACGCCGCCGAGTTGATGCCATCTTCGGCCATCAGCCGTGCTGCGAGGCTGGCGATGCGGCTGCGCTGCTGTGGGGGGCGCTGGCGATCCTGTCGGCTGCTCATCAAAGCTTTCCGGTGGTGCTTGGTAGTGTCGAAGGGCAAGCTGGGTAGTCCGGGCAGGCCAGGAAGGCAGGCCTCCGGGAGGGGTACAATCGCGTCTTCCGCGCAGCAATTCTAACTTGGATCGGCTAAATGCATATTCATATCCTCGGCATCTGTGGCACCTTCATGGGGGGGCTTGCCCAGCTGGCGCGTGCCGCCGGGCACCGCGTAACCGGCTGCGACAGCAGCGTTTACCCGCCGATGAGCAGGCAGCTCGAAGCGGCGCAGATCGAACTCGTCGAAGGCTACGATGCGGCACAAATCGCTTTCGAACCCGATTGCTACCTGGTTGGCAACGCCATTTCCCGCACCAATCCGCTGCTCGAGGAGATCCTCGACCGTGGCTTGCCCTACGTCTCCGGGCCGCAATGGTTGGCCGAGCACGTGCTGCATGGACGCTGGGTACTGGCCGTCGCCGGGACGCACGGCAAGACCACCACCGCCGCCATGCTGGCGTGGATTCTCGAGCATGCCGGCCTGAGTCCCGGCTTCCTGATCGGGGGGGTGCCGCTGAACTTCGGCGTTTCGGCACGGTTGTCCGGCGACGACAGCGACTCGCCGTTCTTCGTGATCGAAGCCGACGAATACGATAGCGCCTTTTGCGACAAGCGATCCAAGTTCATTCACTACTCCCCGCGGACGACGATCCTGAACAACCTCGAGTTCGATCATGCCGACATCTTCGCTGATCTGGCGGCGATCGAGACGCAGTTTCACCATCTGGTGCGTACTCTGCCGGGCAATGGCCTGCTCCTGGCGAATGCCGCCGAGGCCAGTCTGGAGCGCGTCCTGGCGCGCGGCTGCTGGACCCCGGTCGAACGCTTCAACGATCCGCAAGGCTGGCGTGTCGAGGGCGACGACGCAGACGGGTCACTGCAGTTGTGGCAGGGCGAGCAACTGATTGGTCGCACGCAATGGGCGCTGAGCGGCGCGCACAACCGGCTCAACGCGCTGGCCGCCCTGCTGGCGGCCAGACATGTCGGGGTGTCTTTCGCTCAGGGCCTGGCGGCGCTGGCGGCGTTCGAGAATGTCAAACGACGCATGGAACTGCGCGGTACTGTCCGCGGTGTCGAGGTCTACGACGATTTTGCGCACCATCCGACGGCGATCGCGACCACTCTCGCCGGTTTGCGGCACAAGGTCGGCCGGGCGCGCATCCTGGCCGTTCTCGAACCGCGTTCGAACACCATGAAGCTGGGAATCATGAAGGCACTGCTGCCAGGCAGCCTGGCCGACGCCGACGAGGTCTTCTGCTACGCGGCGAATCTTGGCTGGAACGTTGCGGAGGCGCTCGTTCCGCTAGGCGAAAAAGCGATCGTCGAGAACGATCTGGAGCAGTTGGTGGGGCGGATTGCGGGCGCCGCAAGCGCCGGCGACCAGATTCTCGTGATGAGCAACGGCGGGTTTGGCGGCATTCACGAGAAGCTGCTGGCCGCGCTCGCGGCCTGACCGGTCAGCGCAGGAAATGATCGGCGAGCAGCGCCGCGAAGAGCAAGGTCAGATAGATGATCGAATAGCGAAACGTCAGCCTGGCCAGCTTGTCGCTGTAGTCCCGCCAGAGGGTGACGCTGTAGAGGAGGAAGATGCCGTCGAGAATCAGCGCTGCCGCCAGATACCAGGGACCACTCATGCCGAGCGTGTAGGGCAGGATGGTTGCGCCGGTGAGCATCACCACGTAGAGCAGGCTGTGCAGGCAGGTCAGGCGGATGCCGTGGGTGACCGGCAGCATAGGCAGGCCCGACTTGGCGTACTCGGCGCAGCGGTAACAAGCCAGGGCCCAGAAGTGCGGTGGCGTCCAGATGAAGATGATCAGAAACAGGACCAGCGCTTCGGCGCCGACCTGGCCGGTGATCGCCGCCCAGCCGAGTAGCGGGGGCATGGCGCCGGAGGCGCCGCCGATGACGATGTTCATCGGCGTCGCCGGTTTCAGCACCACGGTGTATATCACCGCATAGCCGAAAAAGGTGGCCAGCGTCAGCCACATGGTGAGTGGATTGACGAAGGCGTGCAGAATCCACAATCCCAGGCCGCCGACCACGGTGGCCAGGGTCAGCGTTTCGCGTGCCGAAACTTCGCCCCGCGCGGTCGGTCGGGCACGCGTTCGCGCCATGCGAGCATCGATTTCCTGCTCGATCAGGCAGTTGATTGCCGCTGCCGCGCCAGCGACCAGGGCGATGCCGACCGAGGCGGCGACAAAAAGCCCGAACGGCGGGAACGATGGCGCCGCCAGAAACATGCCGATCATCGCGGTGAACACGATCAGGCTGTTGACCCGCGGCTTGCACAACTCGAAAAATGCCCCCAGGCGCTGCCCGGGCGAACGTCGGGAGCTGGTGCTGATCACTGCCATATCGCTTTCCTGTCGCTTCTTGGTTTCATCGTCTCAACCCCTGCTTCCGCGCAAGCTGGTAACTTCCGAGGATTTCTGAATAAGCGCACGCCGCAGCGCTGGCGAATGATGCCATCCCCGCGGGAATCAGTCACCTGCACGCGCGATGTGGTCTTTGATTGACGACGATCATTTTTTCGAAGCTGCGCGGTGGGTCAGCCGGCAAAGTGGAGGCTGATCAGGATGTAGTCGACGAAAAGCAAGATGGCGAACGGCACCATCGCCCACAGCCACTGCACCGTTCCGGTCGGCCCAGAAAACGTGCTCGCCTGATTGCCGCCGCCCTTCCGGTGCTTGGCCATCGAGTAGATGGTGATCGCAAAAATCATCACGAAGAGCACGGTAAGCATGACCAGAACATAGCCGTGCATGGCTAGCGGTTCATGGCCCACAGCAGCGGCGAAAGCGGTGTCGGCAGTCGACTCGGCGCGCGCCAGCGCGGGCGTCGCTGCCGCGAACAGGCCCGACCATAAGACGTTCGTGCGTTGACAGAAACGATGAAGCATTTTCAAAAACGCTCTCCTCAGAGAGTTTTCTCGGGCCGAGCGGCGCCCAGGTTCTTCTTCAGCTCGTTGCCGAGCGCCCACTTCTGTTCTTCCGTCAGCCAGCGGCCGACTTCGACCTCCTTGCCATGCGAGCGGATCAGCAGGCGGCGCTGCTGTCCCGGAGTCCGATCAAACTGCAGCTGCGCCCAGTACGGATGAAAGGCATGGCGTTGCCACAGCGCGCCGCAGCGTGTCTCTATCGTCAAGCGTTCAGATTCAAGGGTGATCCTCTCGAAATCGTCGGCGCTCGCGTCGATTTGCCGTAGAGCCCACCACAGCAGACCAAGCTCGAGTCCGGTAAATGGAAGTACCGGCCAGGCGCCGAAATACGAGAAAGTGATTGCGATGGCGCCCGACCAGATAGCAGTGACACGGAACAACCACTTACGTTCGACCACGGACAGCGAGCAGTCCCGGCGGGCCTCCCAAGTTTGCGCTGCCGGTGTCTGTGCCGCAACCAGGCTCATCGATTCCTCCCGCATGCTCAGACCCCGCGAGCGGCTCGGCTGGGCTTGACACAAATCAAGGCATCTATCGCGAAATTCTAACACGGGGCCCGGCGCGCATGGCAAGGCAGACAGGCAACTGCATGATTACACGTGCCTTCGTCTGGCGTTGCGCCGCCTCGCCGCGGCTTCGTCTGCGCATTCTGCGCAATCTGCGCATTCTCCGCGTTGCTCTCGGCGGGGTCTCCGGTCGAGCCAGGGGTCAGTCTCAGGGTGCGGAATGGGCCGTGGTGACGCAGACGCGGTGACTGGCGCCGCCATTTTTTTTCGGTTGAACATTGATCCACATCAAGTGGAGTGTGTTAACCTCCGCGGTTGGTGAAAAACTGGAACGGAGCCCGCGCGGGCTCTTTTTGGCACGTTTTCGAGAACGTCAGGGGCTGGCGCCGATGTTCTGCCGCAGGGCAGGCGCGGAACCTTGCGGGGAAAGGGAGAAGATGGCACGAAACTCAAACAGCAATCGTCTACGAAGCGCTTCTAGCGGACGCTTCATTGCCGGATTGCTCGGCTTGTTCAGCGGCGCTGCGAACGCAGCCTGGGAACTCAATCTGCAGGAACCCGTCACCGCTGTCGCGCGCCGCGTCTACGAGCTGCACAGTCTTTTGTTGTGGGTGATCGTCGTCATTTTTGTCGGCGTTTTTGCAGTCGTTGCCTACTCTTTCGTTTATCACCGCAAGTCGAAGGGTCACAAGGCGGCGACTTTCCACGACAACACCACCGTGGAACTGGCCTGGACGATCGTGCCGGCGCTGATCCTGGTGGCGATAGCCTTTCCGGCGACGTCGGCCCTGGTCGACATGCGCGACACCTCGGAGCCCGATCTGACGGTCAAGGTCACTGGCTATCAGTGGAAATGGGGCTACGAATACCTCACTGGCGACGCAGCCGGCGTCAAGTACATGAGCGTGCTGTCGACGCCGCGCGAGCAGATCGAAAACAAGGCCCCCAAGGGCGAGCACTACCTGCTGGAAGTCGATCGCCCGCTGGTGGTGCCGGTCGGCAAGAAAGTGCGCATTCTGACGACGGCCAACGACGTGATTCACAACTGGTCGGTGCCGGCATTCGCCGTCAAGACCGATGCCGTGCCCGGCTTCCTGCGCGACACCTGGTTCCGGGCCGAGAAGGAAGGCACCTACCGCGGCCAGTGTTCCGAGCTTTGCGGCAAGGACCACGGCTTCATGCCGGTGGTCGTCGAGGTCGTTTCCGCGGAAAAGTACGCGGCCTGGGCTGGCGAGCAGAAGCAGCAGATGGCTGCGGTTGCCGAGGATCCGAACAAGGTCTGGACGCTTGACGAACAGCTGGCCCTTGGTGAGAAGGTTTACACCACCAACTGTGCCGCCTGCCACCAGGCGAACGGCGAGGGATTGCCGCCGGCGTTCCCGGCGCTCGACGGCTCGGCCGTTGCCAAGGGGCCACTAGCTGCGCATGTCGAGATGGTTCTCAAGGGCAAGGCCGGTACGGCCATGGCCGCCTTTGGAGAACAGTTGAGGGACACCGAGATCGCCGCCGTTGTCGCTTACGAGCGCAACGCATGGAGCAACAAGCTCGGTGAAGTCATCCAGCCCGCCGAAGTCAAGGCGCTTCGCGGCAAGTAATCGCGCCACAGGCCATCAGGAGAATCTGATTATGCAAGCCACGTCACACACCGGTTACGCCGGCCACCACGACCACGATAGCCACGGGCACCCGACAGGTTGGAAGCGCTGGGTGACCACCACCAACCACAAGGACATCGGTTCGATGTACCTGTGGTTCAGTTTCGTGATGTTCCTCGTTGGCGGCGCGATGTCGCTGATCATCCGCGCCGAGCTCTTTACGCCCGGGCTGCAGTACGTGTCGCCCGAGTTCTACAACCAGATGCTGACGCTGCACGCGCTGATCATGGTCTTCGGTGCGATCATGCCGGCCTTCGTCGGCTTCGCCAACTGGATGATCCCGATGATGATCGGGGCTTCGGACATGGCCTTCGCACGCATGAACAACTGGAGTTTCTGGTTGTTGCCGCCGGCCGCCATTCTGTTGACCGCCTCGATCTTCGTTCCCGGCGGCGCCGCCGGTACCGGCTGGACCCTGTACCCGCCCCTGTCGATCCAGATGGGCATGGGCATGGACATGGCCATTTTCGCGGTGCACATCCTCGGCATGTCGTCGATCATGGGTTCGATCAACATCGTTACCACCATCCTCAACATGCGCACCCCCGGCATGACGCTGATGAAGATGCCGCTGTTCTGCTGGACCTGGCTGGTCACGGCCTTTCTGCTGATCGCCTCGATGCCCATTTTGGCAGGTGCGGTGACCATGCTGCTGACCGACCGCCACTTCGGCACCAGCTTCTTCAGCGCTGCCGGTGGCGGTGATCCGGTGCTCTTCCAGCATATCTTCTGGTTCTTTGGCCATCCGGAGGTGTACATCATCGCCTTGCCGGCCTTTGGCGTCGTTTCGCACGTGATCCCGGCTTTCTCGCGCAAGCCGCTGTTCGGCTACGTCTCGATGGTCTACGCGATTGCCGCGATCGGACTGATTTCGTTCTTCGTCTGGGCGCACCACATGTACGTCACCGGCATCCCGCTCACCGGCCAGCTCTACTTCATGTACGCGACGATGCTGATCGCGGTGCCGACCGGGGTGAAGGTGTTCAACTGGGTCACCACCATGTGGCGCGGCTCGCTGACCTTTGAGACGCCAATGCTGTTTGCGATAGGTTTCCTGGTGTTGTTCACCATCGGCGGCCTGACCGGACTGGTGCTGGCGATGACCGCGGTGGACATCCAGTTGCAGGACACCTATTACGTCGTCGCCCACTTCCACTACGTGATGGTCGCGGGTGCGCTCTTCTCCGCCTACGCCGGCCTGTACTTCTGGCTGCCGAAGTGGACCGGCCACATGTACAACGAAACCCTCGGCAAGTGGCACTTCTGGCTGTCGATGATCTTCTTCAACATCGCCTTCTTCCCGCAGCACTTTCTCGGCCTGGCCGGGATGCCGCGACGGATTCCGGACTACGCCCAGCAGTTCGCCGACTTCAACGTGATTTCCGGCATCGGCGCCTTCGGCTTCGGCTTCAGCCAGTTGCTGGTCCTGGTTGTCGTCATCCAGGCAGTCAAGGGCGGTGCCCGCGCGGCCAGCCGCCCGTGGGACGGGGCGCACGGGCTGGAATGGACCGTGCCGTCGCCGGCGCCGTACCATACCTTCGAAGATCCGCCGCCTTTCAACCAGGCCGAGGCGCACGGATGACTCGTGACCCGTCACGAAATCAGAGCAACCGGCGTATCGCGATCGGCCTGGGTCTGTTCGCGGCCGCCGTTTTTCTCAGCTTCATCATCCGGCAGTGGCTGGGCAACACGTGAATCCTGCTCTTCATCCGCCAGCGACGGAGACTGCCCAGTCGCCGTCGCGGTCCGGGAAGAACCGGCGCCTGGTGCTGATCCTGCTGGCGATAGTGGTTGGGAGCCTGCTCTTCGTGTCGGTGCAGCCGGGCCTGTACCGGGCTTTCTGCGAGTGGACCGGGCTGTATGATATCGACCGCGCGCAAGAAATCTCGGCGTCGGCAATTCCGGGCCGTCCGGTGACCTTGCAGTTCGACGCCAACAGTCATGACGGGGCGCTGCTTTTTCGTCCCCAGACGCCTATTCTGCCGGCCAAGACCGGCGATATCGTGCACGTCGTGTATCGGGTCGAAAACACGCGGGACCATACGGTCATTGGTCAGGCGGTGCCCAGTTACGGGCCGCAGTATGCGGGTAACTACGTGAAGAAGCTGGATTGCTTTTGCTTCAAGCAGCAGACTTTTGCGCCGCGCGAAGTGCGTGAAATGCCGGTCGTCTTCTTCCTGGATACCAGGCTGCCCGAAGAGGTCAATACGGTCACGCTTTCATATACGTTTTTCGAGGTGCCGGTGGAAAGCCGGAAGTGAGCAATGTCGCCATCCGATACGCAGACCGGGAAAGGCCGACGCCTCAGCACCATTCGCACGGTTGCCTGGGCTCTGCTGGGAATACGCGGACACAAGCCGCACGAGCACGACGTAGCACCCTTGTCGCCGTTGCAGATTTTGATCACTGCATTGGTTTTCATGCTGATCTTTGTGCTCGTGCTGGTGAGCGTCGCAATTTACATCAGCCGTCAGTGATCGGACGCATCAACGAAGTAACCGGGTAACAACGATAATATGATCTGGAGGAAGTCAAGATGAGTCACCCCGCATCCGCAAGCCGCTATTTTGTTCCCCAGCCGTCGTACTGGCCGCTGGTGGGCTCGTGCGCATTGCTCCTGCTGGCTAGCGGCGCCGTGCTGATGATGAATTCGGTGGCCAACGGCGGTTTCGTTGTGCTGGCGGGCTTTGCCGTCCTGACGACCATGCTCTTCGGCTGGTTTGGGCGGGTGATCGGCGAATCGGAGGGCCAGCGTTACAACCTGCAGGTCGATCGTTCGTTTCGCTGGGCAATGGCCTGGTTCATTTTCTCCGAGGTGATGTTCTTCGTCGCCTTTTTCGGTGCGCTTTTCTATATTCGCGTACTGTCGATTCCCGACCTGGCGAGTCCGGCGCAGGCCGCGCTGTGGGAAGGCTTCCAGAATTCGTGGCCAAGTGCGGGTCCCGGGGCGACCGATCCCTTCTCGAAGATGCACGCCTGGGGAATTCCGGCGATCAATACGCTGCTTTTGCTGACTTCCGGTGCCACGCTGACGTGGGCGCACTGGGGGCTGGTTGCGGAGAAGCGCTCGCAGCTGATTATCGGGCTGGTGCTGACCATCGCGCTGGGTGTGCTCTTTCTTGGCTTGCAGGTCTTCGAGTACGCCGAAGCCTACGGGCACATGAATCTGAAGATGACCACCGGCGTTTACGGGTCGACCTTCTTCATGCTCACCGGCTTCCACGGTTTCCACGTCACTCTCGGAGTGACGATGCTGACGGTGATTCTGTTCCGAGTACTGAAGGGCCACTTCACTGCCGAGCGTCATTTCGCCTTCGAAGGGGTTGCCTGGTACTGGCACTTCGTTGACGTCGTCTGGCTCGGTCTGTTCATCGTCATCTACTGGCTGTAGAAGCGGGATTGCGGATTGCAGGGATCGCGGCGCACACATGGTGCGCCGCTGCACCCGCAAGTCACATCAGGCGCTCGCCAACCCAACCAAATCGCTGCGAGGCGATGAGCAGCGCGAACAGCGCAAACGACAGACCGACGCGCAGGGAGAGTGCCTTGACCGCACGGGTCTTCCCCTGGCCCTGGTCGCGGTAGATGAACACCAGGGCACTGCCAAGACTGGCGACAATCGTAATCAGCATCAGCGCAACGATGATGTGCATCGCATTTCCTCCAGAAAGCTCGCAGTCTACCGGACTAGCGACCTCATAGGACCCCGGGCTGGGCCAAGCGTTCTCCAATGCCGATTTTCCCGTTCAAGCGTCGTATCGTACGCCTGCTGCTGGTCAGCCTGGTGGTTCTCGCCTGCCTGGCCATGGCGCGCTTCCAGCTCTGGCGCGCTGAAACCCGCGGTGAGCGCTTCGAACGCGAGCAGGCCGCGCTGATCGCGGCGCCAATCGCCTTGTCGGCGCGGCAGCGAGACGGCGACGAGCTGATCGATAGAGCAGCGACGGCGCGCGGCCATTGGCTGGCGGACAAGGTGCTGTTTCTGGACAACAAGATCAATCGTAGCCGACCGGGCTATCATGTCCTGACGCCCTTGCAGTTGTCGGGCAGCGACACCGTCGTGCTCGTCAATCGAGGCTGGATAGCCGCGCCGCGGCTGCGTTCCGATATTCCGTCCGTGGTGACGCCGGCCGGCGAGATCGAAGTCGTCGGGGTGACCCGCGGCTTCGAAACGCGGATTTTCGAGCTCCAGCGAAGCGAGCCCGAAGGGCCCCTCTGGCAACACGTGCGCGAAGCCGATTACCGTCAGCGCAGCGGTCTCGACGCCCTGCCGGTGATCCTCCTGCAAACGGGCGGAGAAGGCGATGGCCTGGCCCGTGACTGGGGCAGTGCGGATAATCCCGGGACGAAACACTATGGCTACGCGGCCATGTGGCTGGTTTTCGCTCTCATGGCCGTAGCCTACGGCTTCTTTGCATGGCAGGATAAATGAATACACCGCAACAGACGATAGAGCCGCTCGAAGGCGCTTCCCCTCCCACCCTCACCCCCGCGGGCATGCGCGCCCGCCAGCGCAAGGGTCGATTGACGTTGCTCGCCGTCATTGCGGTATGTGTGCTGCCTCTTCTCGCCGCCCTGTACTTTCGCTTCGTTTCGCCCCCCGAGGCTGCGGCGATGGTCGGTCAGCCGCTGGCAGAGCCGGTGCAGCTGCCTTTCGAGATGCTGCAGCGCTGGGACGGCGCGGTCGTCGAGCATCCGGAAGTCAGCGGCAGGTGGCTGGCGATTTTCGCGGCCCCTGGCGCTTGCGATGAACGCTGTCAACACACGCTCTACCTGACCCGCCAGGCGCGGACGGCGCAGGGGCGCAATATGGCGCGCCTGGAACGGCTCTGGCTGATTACCGATGGCACGGCACCGGCGACCGAGCTGCTCGCGGCACACCCGGATCTGGTGCTCGTCAAGGCCAGCGATGAGAAGCTCTTCGCGCTTCTCGGGGGAGCTGACGCGCGCAAGATCAATCTCGTAGACCGGCGGGGTTTCCTCGTCTTTCGCTACCCGGACGACGCCGAGCCTAAGGGCTTCATCCGCGAACTCGGAAAACTGATCAAGTTCTGAGTAATTGCTCCGAGTGCACATGGGGTGGCTTGCTTCCCGGCCGGGAGGCTGCCTGCCGAAGTGAGCCGGGCCGCGCGTGGCCGCTTGGCGGTTTGAGTCAGCTCTCGTCCTTGCTTCGTTCGAGACAGCTTCGGTAGCGGTCGTCGACTCGCCTCGCGAACCACTCGGTGGTCAGCTGGCGAGTGATCTTCGGACTTTTCAGTTCGATGCGGGGGAGCAATTCGCGCGGCCAGTTTTCCTGGCGCGTCGCGTCGGCAGTCGTGAATAAGCGGCGATAGAGCGTCGACTGCTCAAAGGCGAAGCTTTTCTCGAGTTTGAGATCGCGCTCGATCTCGGCCGCGCTGAGTTGCAGGCGTGGTCCCAGGGCGAGTAGCGCGCGCAGGGTGTCGCTGGATTCGCCGGCGGGCCTGCCATCCTTGTAGCGCAAGAGGTCGCCGTCGAGGGTCAGCCGCTGCCCGCCAAGGCCGGCGGCGGCGTTCTGGAAGGCAGCGTTACGGCTGCTGTAGCGACCGGCGTTGAAGTCGGCAAAGCGGTAGATCATCTGGCTGTAACTGGTCGGGTAGTCGAGCAGGATGGCTACCCCGAAATAGACGCCGCCGCGGCGGGTGAACACCTCGTCCCGGACGCTGCCCTGGCGTGGGTAGGGGTAGGGCCGGTTCCGCAGGTGCTCCTCTGCAAAGTCGACGCTGACCTGCATCGGGCCCCCGGTGCGCACCGGGTTGTAGCCGGCGAACAGTGTCTTGCCGCCGGGAAGCTCCGAGATCATGTCGTCGTAAAGGGTGTTCATCTGCTTTTCGGTGCGCAGGGCGTCGATGCGTGCCTTGTAAGTGCTGCCATCCGGTGATGACTTGCGCACCGCCAGGTCGAGTACGAGTTGCGGGATGGCGTATTTCTCGCGCCGCCGTTCGAGTTCCTTCCAGACGATTCGGGCCAGGCCAGGAACCGGTGGATCGGCCTGGAAGCTCGATTCCTGCGCGATGACCGACACCGCTGCGCAGAGATTCTCGGGTGTTGGCGGAATGCGCAGCGCTGCGAAAGCGGCAAAGATATCCGTCGCCCAGCCGGCGCGATCAGCGATCTGCCGGGGCAGCAGGCGGCCGACCCGCGCCTGGCCTTCGAGGTTGCCAGGGTACGGTGTTCGCGCTGGCAGCGTAACCGGTGCCGCCGGCGAAGGAGTCGGCGGCACCTTGCCTGCGGAGGGCGCTGGCGAGGGTGGTTGCGCTTCGTGTGGCACGGGGGCTGGTCGCGATTCGTAGCCGCCGTCAGTCGCGCAGCCGGCGAGGGCGGCTGCGATCAACACCAGGCATGCCGGTGTGTAGAGGGTTTGCGGATCTTCCCGGCGGCCGCGATCGGGAACCAGGCCTCGGCTGCCAGGTCCGGCGCGACAGGCGACCGCCAGGCGGGCGGCGCGTGCGAGAACCAGGACCCTCACCCTACTCGCCCATCACCCGGCCCTCACGGCGCGGATCGGCGCCGCCGAGGTAAGCGCCCCGCCGTTTCTGAATCGCCTGCAGACCACTGCTCAATCCGATCTCCCGGACCGTGTGGCCTCTGGCCTGAAGGGCGGTGACAAAGTCGGGCGAAAAACGCTGCTCCTCGAGCAGGGTCGGACCGTTAAGCGAGCCAAAGTTGGGCAGGTTGATGGCCTCCTGTGGGGTCAGGCCCCAATTGAGCGTCGCGTAAAGCAGCTTGGCAGTGTAGTGGATGATCATCGCTCCACCCGGCGAGCCGCCAGTCATCAGCAGCTCGCCGCTGTCGTTGTCGAATACCAGCGTCGGGCTCATCGACGAGCGGGGCCGTTTGCCCGGCTCGACGCGGTTGGCGATCGGCGTGCCGCTGCTGTCGCTGGGCAGGAACGAAAAATCGGTGAGTTCGTTGTTGAGCAGGAAGCCGCGCACCATCTGGCGCGCACCAAAGGCGTCCTCGATGCTGCTGGTCATCGCCACGGCGTTGCCGTAGGCGTCCACGACGCTGATATGCGAAGTACCGTACTCGACCTGCTCGGGCATCGGTGCAAGAGTCGCCTTGAGCGCCGTCGGGGTGCCCGCCTTGGCGACCTGCATGCTCTGCGGACCGATCAGCCGCGCCCTTTCGGCCAGGTAGTCCGGCCGGATCAGCGACGCCCAGCTGCCCGCCGGTGCGGCAACGAAGTCCGGGTCGGCAATATACTGGGCCCGATCGGCGAACGCCAGGCGTGCCGCTTCAGTGTAATAGTGCATCCACAGGGGATCTTCGAAGCGCAGGAAGGGGGCGCGTGTGCGGTCGAGAATACCGAGAATCTGGGCGATCGCGATCTCCCCTGAACTGGGTGGCGGAAAGCCACATATGCGGTAACTGCGCGGCGGCAACACCGCCCGCGGTTCGTAGGTGGAGCACAGCGGCGCGCGCCGCTTCGCCTGGTAGCCGGCCATGTCGGCCAGGCTCAGGTGGCCCGGGTTGTCCGGGTGCTGGCGCACCCGGTCGACAACCGCCTGCGCGACCTCGCCTTCGTAAAACGCCTTCGAGCCTTCGCTGGCGATCCGGCGCAGGACAGCCGCCAGCTCGTTATTGCGCAGGATCGTGCCCACCGGGTGCGGCTCGCCATCGCGGTCGTAGAAGTAGGGCCCTGCCTTGGGATCCTTGCGCAGATCCCGCTCGCTCCTGAGCAGCGTGTACAGGCGAAAGCTGAGCGGGAAGCCATCCTCGGCGAGGCTTATCGCCGGCGCGAAGAGACGTGCCCAGGGTAGCCGCCCGTACTCGGCGTGCGCCATTTCAAGCATCCGCACGGTACCCGGAACGCCGACCGCGCGGCCGCCCACCACTGCCTCGCGAAAGGCCATCGGTTTACCGTCGGCGCGAATGAACAGCGTTTCGCTGACTCCTGCCGGTGCCGTCTCGCGGCCATCGAAAGCGGTGATTTCACGACCATCGTAGTGCATCAGGAAAGCACCGCCGCCGATGCCACTCGACTGCGGTTCGACCAGCGTCAGGACCATCTGCGCGGCAATTGCCGCATCGACTGCCGAGCCGCCGGCCTGCAGAATCTCCAGTCCCGCGTCACTGGCCAGCGGATGTGCGGCGGCAATCGCGAAGTACTGCCCGCTCCAGCCGGACTGCGCGGTCGGCGCTGAGGTCCCTTCCGGTTGATGCACTCCGCTAGCGGAGGCGCTGCTCGTGTGCGCTGTCGTTGGGACGTGTGAACAGCCGGCAGCGAGCAAGGCCGAGAGCAGAACCAAATAGGCAGGCTTCATGGTGGCATCCGGGTGGACAGAACAGCACTTTGTCTCATTGAAGGCAGGCAAACGTCAAGGGGAAACGAACCTGAATACTCTCTAAGCGATACAGGCCTTGTCTGCGAATCTATATCAGTATATGCTTATATACATGATGAACGACCCCGCACCCCGAATCTTCTGGTGGCATGGACTGCTGGCCAGTGTGGCCGCCGCCGTTTCCCTTGCCGTGCACGCGGAAGCGTTGCCGTCAGTCGTTGTCGAGCCGCATGCGGTTGAGCTGACGTTGCCCGCCGAGGCCGTGGTCGAGGCGGTCACTCAGGCGACGCTGGCGGCGCAGGTCTCCGGTCGCGTCGTCGAAGTGCTGGTCGACGCCGGGCAGGTGGTCCGCAAAGGCGATCTCTTGATGAAGATCGACGCGCGCGAGGCCAACGAGGCTGCGGCTGCCGCGGCAGCCGTGTATGGCAATGCGCGCGCTCACTACGAGCGCACCCTGAGTCTGCGCCAGCAAGGCTTCGTCAGCCAGGCGGCGGTGGATAAGGCGAAAGCCGACCTGGACACCGCGCAGGCGGCGCGCGGGCAAAGCGCAGTGGGTGCCGGACACGCGACCGTACGGGCCCCGATCTCCGGAGTCGTCGCCGCGCGCCTGACCGAGCTCGGCGAGATGGCGGCGCCGGGAAGGCCGCTGTTGATCATCCACGATCCGAACGGCCTTCGCGTCGCCGCCAGCGTCCCGCAGTATCGGCTGGCGCAGATGCGCGCGGTAAAGCAGGCGCGCGTCGAATTCCCCGAACTTGGCAAGTGGGTGGATGCCGGCAGCGTCACCGTGCTGCCGACCGCTGACGCGGCGACGCATGTCTCGGCAGTGCGTGTCGGCCTGCCCGCTGCTGGCAACGACCTCATCGAAATCGTCCCCGGCATGCACGCGCGGGTGCACTTCGTCATCGGCCAGGCGACCAAGCTCACCGTGCCGCAGGCCTCAGTCGTGCGCCGCGGCGCGGTGGCTGCGGTTTACGTCCAGAATCAGGACGGCGCACTGTCCTTGCGTCAGCTGCGTCTTGGCGAAGGCGTCGGCGTCGGCGAGGTCGAAGTGCTGGCTGGTCTACACGCCGGTGAGCGCGTCGTCCTCGACCCAGTGAAAGCGGCCATCGTGCTGAAGTCGGCGAAGCGGCCGGGTGAGTAGCACGATGGGTGCCTCCGGCCGCATTGCACGCTACTTCGTCAGCTCGCAGATGACGCCCTTGCTGGCGCTGGTCGCTCTGCTGATGGGCATCTTCGCCACCCTGGTGACGCCGCGTGAGGAGGAGCCGCAGATCGATGTCACCATGGCCGACGTGTTCATCGCCTTCCCCGGTGCGTCGGTACAAGATGTCGAGAACCTGGTGGCCACGCCGGCCGAACAGGTCCTGTCGCGCATGTCCGGCGTCGAACACGTGTACTCGATGTCGCAGCCGGGGATGGCGGTGGTCACCGTGCAGTTCGAAGTTGGCGTCAAGTACAACGATGCCGTCGTGCGTCTGTACGATAGCGTGCATTCCAATCGCGACTGGCTGTCGCCGAATCTCGGCGTCCTCGAACCGGTGGTCAAGCCGCGCGGCATCGACGACGTGCCGATCGTCTCGCTGACCTTCTGGACCGCCGATCCTGCGCGCTCGGCTTTCGAGCTGCAGCAGGTGGCGCGCGCTGCCGAAGTCGACTTCAAGCGGGTCAAGGGAACACGCGACGTGTCCACGCTTGGCGGCCCGAATCATGTTCTGCGCGTGTCGATGGACAGCGAGCGCATGAACGCCTTTGCGGTGACGGCACAGGATATTGCCGCCGCCTTGCGGCTCGGTAACGCCCGCCAGACGTCGGGAAACCTGGTCGCCGGCAACCGCGAGGTCCTCGTCGAGACGGGCAGCTATCTCGAATCGGCCGCCGACGTCAGGCAACTGGTCGTCGCCGTTCGTGGCAGCGCTGGCGAGCGCAAGCCGGTTTTCATCAGCGACGTCGCCGACGTCGAGGAAGGACCTGATCAGCCGCGCCAGTACGTCTGGTTCGGCAACCGCGACGGCGAATTTCCGGCGGTCACCGTACAGGTCTCGAAGAAGCCCGGAGTCAATGCTGCCGACGTTGCCAGCGCGGTCATTGCCCGCGCCGAATCACTCAAGGGCACCTTGATCCCGGCTGGCATCGAGGTCACGACGACGCGCAATTACGGCCAGACGGCAACCGACAAGGCACAGAAGCTGATCGGCAAGCTGGTCTTCGCCACCGCTTTCGTGGTTCTGCTGGTCTTCTTCGCCCTCGGCCGACGCGAAGCGCTGATCGTCGGTGTTGCGGTCAGCCTGACCCTCGCCGCGACGCTCTTTGCCTCCTGGGCCTGGGGATTCACGCTCAACCGCGTTTCGCTCTTCGCGCTGATCTTCTCGATCGGCATTCTCGTCGATGACGCCATCGTCGTCGTCGAGAACATTCACCGTTGGCAGGCACTGCAGCCGGGCAAGCCGCTGCTCGAAATCATCCCGCTGGCCGTCGACGAGGTCGGCGGCCCGACGATACTGGCCACTTTCACGGTCATCGCCGCGCTGCTGCCGATGGCTTTCGTCACCGGCCTGATGGGGCCGTACATGAGCCCGATCCCGATCAACTCGTCGCTCGGCATGTTCATTTCGCTGGCCGTCGCCTTTGTCGTCACGCCGTGGCTGGCCGCCCGGCTGCTGGCGAAGACTCCGCACGCGGTTGCCGATGGTGTGTCGCACGGGGTGGGCGATTCGCCAAGCCAAAGCCGGCTCGACCGCCTGTTTCGCCGCCTGCTGACGCCGTTTCTCGATGCGCGGAAAGGTGGCGCGGCGCGCCGCTGGCTGCTCCTCGTGATCGTGTTGCTGATCGCCGGTTCGGTGGCCCTGGCAGCGGTGCAGCTGGTCGTGCTGAAGATGTTGCCCTTCGACAACAAGAGCGAATTTCAGGTGGTGCTCGACATGCCGGTGGGCACGCCGCTCGAGGAAACAGCGCGCGTGTTGCACGAGCTCGGCGCCGCCATCGGCAAAGTGCCGGAAGTGAGCAACTACCAGGCCTACGCCGGTACCGCCAGCCCGATTAACTTCAATGGGCTGGTGCGTCAATACTACCTGCGCGCCGCACCCGAACTCGGCGATCTGCAGGTCAACCTGGTCGACCACCAGCAGCGCGCACGCAAGAGTCACGAGATCGCCATCTCGGTGCGCGAGGCGATCGAAGCGATCGGCAAGCGCGCCGGCGGCAACGCCAAGGTCGTCGAAGTGCCGCCGGGGCCGCCGGTGCTTTCGCCGATCGTCGCCGAGGTCTATGGTCCGGACTACCGCGGGCAGAGGGCGGTGGCCAAGGAAGTACGCAAGGTCCTCGAAGCGACGCCGGATCTGGTGGCCATCGACGACTCGGTCAATGCCGGCGGCCAGCGCAGTGTCCTGCACGTTCTGCAGAACAAGGCTGCGCTGCTCGGCGTCGCGCAAAGCGACATCGTCGAGGTCACCCGCATGGCCATCGCCGGCAACGACGTCACGCCGGTGCACAATACCGGTTCGAAGTACGAAATCCCGGTTCGTCTGACGCTGCCGGCCGAGCAGCAGAGCACGCTCGACGCGCTGCTCAAGCTGCGCGTGCGCTCGCGCGACGGGCAGCTGGTGCCGGTTTCCGAACTCGTCGAAGTGCGCGAGCTGGGTCGCGAGCAGGCGATATACCACAAGAACCTGCTGCCAGTGGTCTACGTCGTTGCCGATATGGGCGGCAAGCTCGATTCGCCGCTCTACGGCATGTTCGCCGCGCGCAGCGAGATCGTCGGGCGCGCGCTGGACGGGGTAGATCACGCCGCCGGCACGCTCGACGAGTGGTTCATCACGCAGCCGACCGCGCCGGACGCCTCGTACAGCATCAAATGGGACGGCGAGTGGCAGGTGACCTACGAGACTTTCCGCGACATGGGCATCGCCTACGGCGTCGGCCTGATCCTGATCTACCTGCTGGTCGTCGCGCACTTCAAGAGCTACCTGGTGCCCCTGATCATCATGGCGCCGATCCCCCTGACCATCATTGGCGTCATGCCGGGGCACGCCTTGCTCGGCAGCCAATATACCGCCACATCGATGATCGGCATGATCGCCCTGGCCGGGATCATCGTGCGCAACTCGATCCTGCTGGTCGATTTCATTCGTCAGCAGATCGGCGAGGGAATGGAACTGCGCGAAGCCATAATCCAGTCCGCCGCGGTGCGCGCCAAACCGATCGCGCTGACCGGGCTGGCAGCGATGCTCGGCGCAATGTTCATTCTCGACGACCCGATCTTCAACGGGCTGGCGATCAGCCTGATCTTCGGCATCTTCGTCTCCACCCTGCTCACGCTGGTGGTGATCCCGGTGTTGTACTACGCAGCCTTCAGAAAGGAGAACCAGATATGACCACCGATCGTGCCGTGCACATCATGGCCGGCAGCTTCATCCTCATCTCGCTCGCCCTGGGCGTCGAAGCCAGCCCGCTCTTCGTTTCCGGGCACTTCCTGTGGCTGACCACCTTCGTCGGCGCCAACCTCCTCCAGAGCGGCTTCACCCGCTTCTGCCCGGCCGAGAGTCTCATGGTCAAGCTCGGCATGAAGCGGCTCGACGAAGCATCCTGCGGTCGCTGAAGCGCGCGCCGCCGCCGCCGGGAGCGACGACTGCTGCTCGTTCGCGCCCGGCCAAGCCTGCCGCTGTGCTCTACCGACTGACGTCTACCACCACCCGACCGCGCACCTTGCCTGCGAGCAGTTCGGCGCCGACGGCAACCGCTTCTGAAAGCGGAATTTCACGCGTGATGGCGTCCAGCTTGGCGATTTCGAGATCGCGACCGAGGCGTTCCCAGGCTTCCTGGCGGACGGTCAGCTGGGCCATCACGCTGTCGATTCCGTAGAGCGTGACACCGCGCAGGATGAAAGGGGCCACCGTCGCCGGGAAATCCATTCCCCCGGCCAGGCCGCAGGCTGCCACGGCGCCGCGGTACTTGGTCGTTGCGCAGGCGTTGGCCAGGGTATGGCTGCCGACGGTGTCGATCACCCCCGCCCAGCGTTCCTTGCCGATCGGCTTGCCCGGCGCCGAGAGTTCGCTGCGTTCGACGATCGAACTGGCGCCCAGGGACTTGAGGTGCTCGGCTTCGCCGGGGCGGCCGGTCGAGGCAGCCACCTGATAGCCGAGCTTGGCGAGCACGGCGATGGCCACGCTGCCGACACCACCGTTGGCGCCGGTCACCAGAATTTCGCCGTCGGCAGGCTTGATCCCGTGCTTCTCGAGAGCGAGGACGCAGAGCATCGCGGTATAGCCGGCGGTGCCGATGGCCATCGCCTGCCGCGCGCTGAAACTTGCCGGCAGCGCTACCAGCCATTCACCCTTGACGCGGGCCTTCGCGGCGAGGCCGCCGCAGTGCGTTTCGCCGACGCCCCAACCGTTGAGAACGACACGGTCGCCGACCTTCCAGGCCGGATTCGAAGTCTCGATCACGGTGCCGGCAAAGTCGATTCCCGGGACCATCGGAAAGCGGCGAACCACCGGCGACTTGCCGGTCAGGGCCAGACCGTCCTTGTAGTTGAGCGTCGACCACTCGACCTGGACGGTGGTGTCGGCGTCCGGCAGCACGGCGTCGTCGATGTCCTGCAGCTGCGCCCGGTAAACGCCGTCGTCTTTGGTAATCAGGATTCCCTTGAACATCGTCTTTCTCCTTGGTGGTGAAAATTGGACCAGAAAACTATACGTGCAAAAAATATCAGCGGCGTGGCAGGGCCGCCAGGAAGAGCTTGAAGAATGCGCGCATCGGCTCCGTCGAGCGCGTCAGCCTGGCGCGCAGTATGGCTCCTTCCCAGCCAACCCAGAAAGCGTGCGCCAGTGCCGGACAGTCGGCGTCTGCCGTCAGTTCGCCGCAGCTTGCTGCGCCGGACAGGCACGCCGCTAGGGCTCGCTCCCAGTCGCAAAGAACCGCTTCCAGGCGAAGGCGCAAACTTTCGTCGAGTGCGCTGACTTCCTGGCCCAGATTGCCGACCAGGCAGCCGCGGCTGAAGGCATGTCTCTCGACGCCGCGACAGGCGTCATCGACAAACGCTGCCAGTCGTGTCAGCGGTGTCAGGAGTGGGTTGTCAAAATGTTGCTTGAGCTTGCGTGCAAAGTACTCGGCATAGGCGTCGAGGGTCACAGCCACAAAAGCATCCTTGCTCTCGAAGTAGTGATAGAAGGAGCCCTTCGGCACGTCGATCGATTTCAGGACATCGTCGAGAGCAGTTGCACTGACGCCCTGGGTGGTGAGGATTTCAAGCCCGCGGCGAATCAGCAAGGCGCGGGTGTCAGCGTAATCAAGACCGTTGCGGGCCGGGCGACCGCGCGGACGGCGAGGGAGTGAGCGAGCGGTTTCCATTGGCAGCCATATTGGACTGTCTGTCTAGAATGGTCAAGAAGCTCGTCGCCAAACTCCTCCCGAGTTGGGCTGGTGGCGTGTCGATTCGGGTCGGCCCGGCGCCTCCTGAGGCGAACGGCGCGGCGGGACTTGCTGGGCAGGCGTCGCAGAGCGAAGTCGGAAAGCTTCGACGTGCTAGAATCGCCGGGCGTTGGCAGTCGCCCTGTCGTTGGCTTGCGCTGCGGATGCACGTGGAATCAAGAAATGCGCAATGGATGCGCTCGCAAGCGACGTCGGCTCGGGGTGGAGCGGTCAACGATGGCAAAACGGCGGCGGCCCACCGGGAACTCCGCCAGCAGCTACGGCTGGCGCGCGAATGCCCGGGCAGAATGCGATCAGTGCTGAGGGGGAGTGCCTGTGTTTAAGACTGTCCTGCGCTGGCTGGGTCTTGTCCCGCCTGCTCCTGCTCCTGCTCCGGCTTCCGTGTCGGACACCGCTACCCAGCAGCTCGACGCGCTGGCTCCCCTCCGGTCGGCGGGAAGGCCGGAGGCAGCCGACAAAACGCTGCGCGTCACGTCCTTTGTCTGCCGCGAGGAGCTGCTCGATCGCAACGAACAGATAGCCGGCTACGAGTTCGCTCTTGGGCGCAACCTGCAATCGGCGATGCTGGAGAAAAGCGCGAAGCTGCGTCAGGTCCATGACGAAGCCCTGCTGCACAACCTGTCGCCGCTGGCGGTTTCTTCGCTTCTCGGCAATCGCTTTGCCTTCATTCGCTTGTCATCGGCGTCGCTGAGCAGCCTTCTCCTGCCCACCTTCGCCAATCGCAATGTGATCATCATGATTACCCCAGCGACCGCGGTGGAGGCTGATCTCGCTGCGGTGCGAACGGCGCTTCGACGCTTGCAGGACCTTGGCGTCAGGCACGGCTGGTCGCTCGATCGGCCGCTTCCCGGGATGGCCGATCTTGTCGAGCAGGCGACCCTCGTCGAGATCGACACCACGGCTTTCGACGGCATCCAGTTGAAGAAGATGTGCGTCGACCTGCACGCCAGCAAGGCCAAACCGAGAGTCATTGCCGGCAGGATCCAGACCGCCGACGACTTCAGTCTCTGCTATCAGAGCGGTTTTGACTATTTCATGGGGCCCTTCGTTTGCAGCCGTGAGAACTGGCATCCGCCGAAAAGCGAAGTCAACCGGCTGCTGGTTTTCGAAGTCCTGAACATGATTCGTTCGGGGGCCGATTTTGCCGACATCGCCGATCGGCTGCGCAACGACCCGATCCTGACCTACAAGCTCCTGCGCTACATCAATTCGCCGGGTATCGGCATGCTCAGGAGTATCGACAAGATTCCGCAAGCGCTGCTGATTCTGGGTCGGGACCAGTTCTCTCGCTGGCTTTCGCTGCTGCTCTTCGATCTGAATCAGCCGGGTTACGTCGGACGCGTCCTGAACGAGAATGCGCTGACCCGCGCGCGCTTCATGGAAAGGCTGGCCGGACGCGGCGAGTTGCCGAAGGACGCCGACAAACTGTTCATGATCGGGCTGTTTTCCCTGCTCGATGTCATGATGAAACAGCCGCTGGCCGAGATTCTGAAGCAGGTTTCGCTGCCCGATGACGTCGTATCTGCGCTGCAGGGCGAGCCGGGCGCGATGCGCGATGCGCTGGCCCTGGCCATCGCCGTCGAATCGAAATCGCCCGAGGAGATCGCCGCCGCCGCGCTCGTGTGTGCGCTCGACGCAAGGCAGGTCGCGGCGCTGATGCTGGAGGCGCTGGACTGGGCGCAGAACGTCGTCGGTGCCGCCAGGCAATGACCGCCGCCTCCGGTTGAGCTGCCAGCTCCTTGGCTGCGGCGGCTGTCTGGCGCGAGCGCATTTCAGCCGCCCGCCCGCTTGGCTGCGAACCCCTCCTTTCTGAGGTGCTCGAGCAGACGGTCGCAATGATCCCCCTGCACTTCGACGACGCCGTCCTTGACCGTGCCACCGGCTCCGCAGGCGGCCTTCAGGCGTTTCGCCAGCGCCGCGAGATCACCGGCATCGAGCATCAGCCCACGTACCAGGGTGACTGTCTTGCCGCCTCGCCCCTTGCTTTCGCGGCTGACGCGCACGCCGCCGTCACCCTGGCCAGGCGATGGCGCCTGCGTCGCGGCGCAGACGCAGCCGGCTAGCGGTCTGCGGCAAGACGGGCACATGCGGCCGGCGTCGGTGGAGTAGACCAGCCCTCCGGCGGCAGGTTTACGCATGCCTGCGCTGGCGCTGCTGTTCAGTGCCAGCGCAGCGGCTCACCCGCCGCGCCTGCTCACGACGCATCGAAGACCCGCTGCCACAGTGCGCTGACCGCTTCGATCTGACGCCTCACCGAAGCACGCTCGACGCGCGCCCGGCGGTCCGCGTTCAGCCGCAGAACGTGCTGCAAGCGGCGAAGCTCGCGATACGCGTCACGCGCCGGGTCGGCCAGTTCGACCGGGATCAGGCCCAGCTCGGCAGCGATCCCGAGCAGGGCGATATTGCCCAGGTTGCCGCATAGTTCGGCATGCGCGTGTGCGTGCCCGAGGATCAGGTACTGGACGATGAACTCGGCGTCGATCAGGCCGCCACGGTCGTGCTTGATATCGAAGTCTTCCTTGCTGCGTGAGCCGTGCTCGTCGAACATGCGCTGGCGCATCGACAGCACGTCTTCCCTGAGCCTGGCCAGATCGCGCGGCTGGCGCAGGATTTCGATGCGCAGCGCTTCGAACTGCTGTCCGACCGCTGGGTCACCGGCGCAAAAGCGGGCTCGGGTCAGCGCCTGATGCTCCCAGGCCCAGGCGTTCTTCAACTGATAGTCGCGGAAAGCGCTGATCGGCGACACCAGCATTCCCGAATCACCGTTCGGGCGCAGCCGCAGATCGACCTCGAAGAGCATGCCGGCCGAGGTACGGCTCGACATCCAGGTGCTCATCCGCTGGCCCAGGCGCGCGTAGACTTCGCCCGCGCCGTCCGCGGGGTCGTCGTGCAGATAGATCAGGTCGAGATCCGAGGCGAAGCCGAGCTCCTTGCCGCCGAGCTTGCCGTAGGCAATGACCGCGAAACGCGGCGCCTGCTCGGGATGGGGATGGCGATCGCGCAAGCGCCGCCAGCACAGATCCATCGTCGTCTGAACCAGGATGTCGGCAAGCTGGCTGAGTCGGTCGGCCAGGTGTTCAACGGTGTGCAGGCCGGCGATATCCTGCGCCAGGAAGTGCAGGACCTGCGCGTGGTGCACCTCGCGCAGGATGTCCATCTCGCGCTCGGTATCGTCGCGATGCTGGGCCAGTCGCAGCTGCAGTTCGTCGCGAAACTCCTGCCAGTCGGTCTTCACGTCAAAGATTTGCGAGTCCAGCAACTCGTCGAGCAGGATTGGGTGCCGGTTCAGGTAGTCGGCGGCCCAGGACGAGCTGCCGATCAGTTCGGCGAGGTGGCTCAGCGCTTGCGGGTACTGTTGCAGGAGCGCCAGATAGGCGCCTCGGCGGCTGATCGTCTCGAGAAAGTCGAGGCCGCGCTGCCAGGTCGCGTCGGGGTTGCTGGTGGCCGCCGCCGCTTCGATCAGGCGCGGCCCGAGAGCGTCGAGGCGCTCGCGGTTGGGCGCCGGCAGCTGCACGTAGCGACTACTTTGCCGGAAACCGTGCAGTCGTTCGAGAATTGCTTTCGGCTGGCGGAAGCCGAGGCTGGACAAACGTTCGAGCCCATCGTCGCCGGCGACGACTTCTTCCCAGATGCCGAGAAGCGGGTGGGTGCCTTCCTCCGGTTCGGAAAAGACGGCTTCGAAACAGCGGGAAACGATTGCCCGATGCTCGTCGAGAACGGCGAGGAACGCGCTCCAGTCGGCAAAGCTCAGCGAGCTGGCGATTTGCTGACGCTCCTCTTCGGTTCCCGGCAGGCGGTGCGTCTGGGCGTCGTTGACGTATTGCAGGCGGTGTTCGAGGCGGCGCAGGAAAGCGTAGGCAGCGGCGAGTTCGTGTTCGTTGTCGGCGGGCAGCAGGCGGCGTTCGGCAAGCAGCGCCAAGACCTCGAGCGTTGGTTTTATTTGCAGGACGGGATCGCGGCCACCACGGATCAACTGGAAGACCTGGGCGATGAACTCGATCTCGCGGATGCCACCCGGGCCCAGCTTGATGTGCTCGGCCATTTCCTTGCGCGCCACCTCGCGGCGAATCTGCGCGTGCAGATCGCGCATGGCATTGATGGCGCCAAAGTCGAGATACTTGCGAAAAACGAAAGGGCGACAGATGTTCTGTAGCGCGCTCACCCACTGCGGCTGCAGATTCTCGCCGTGGTTCAAGACCCTGGCCTTGATCCAGGCGTAGCGTTCCCACTCGCGGCCTTGCGCGATCAGGTAGTGTTCGAGTGAGTCCAGCGAGCAGACCAGCGGTCCGGAATCGCCGTTCGGGCGCAAGCGCATGTCGACCCGGAAAACCCGGCCATCCTCGGTGAGCTCGCCGAGAGTGCCGATCAGGCGCTTGCCGAGGCGCTGGAAGAAGTCGTAGTTGTCGATTCGGCGGCCTTCGCCGGCGGTCTGCCCATCCTCCGGATAGATGAAGATGTAATCGACGTCGGACGAGACGTTGAGCTCGCGTCCGCCGAGCTTGCCCATGCCGATGACCAGCAGCCGTTGTGCTTGCCCGTGACTGTCGAGCGGCTCGCCAAACTGCTCGCAGAGCTGCCGATGATGGAAATCGAGGGCCCGATTGGTGCTGATTTCGGCGAGCACGGTCATGCTTTCGACGACTTCGGCGAGCGTCGCCAGACCGCCGATGTCGCGCACCACCAGCGCCGCCATTACCCGCTGACGGAGGCCGCGCAGGGCACTTTTCAGCGGGCCATCGCCAGTCGTTGCAGGCGTACCACTCGCCGCAGCGCCGTTGAGGAAGTCGTTCATCTGCTCGACGCCGAGCGCCTGCGCTGCGTGCACCTCCAGCCAGGCAGCAATTTCGGGGCGGGCGGCGAGTAGATTGCGCAGGTAATGACTGTGCTTCTGCGCTGCCTGCAGCGCGCTTGTCAATGGTGCCGGGCACGTGCTGGAGGGTTCTATCGTCGGATCCATGATGTTCTCGGTAAATGGAGTGTTGCGCGGGGTCGCTGTGCCTGGTGCCGGGGAGCAGGGGCAAAGCCGTTACAATGCTGGCTTGAAGCTGAAAACAGCAGTCGCTCGCCGCCAACCTGGCTGCCATTTTTGTTCCTGGACATCACCATGCGCATGCACAGCAGCGCTGCCCCGCGCCCATCCGGTCAATCGCCCGAAGCATCCTGCGTCCGCGCTGCAGCGCGGACTTCCCTCGCCGTTGTCTAGCTCTCCCGACATTCTAGTGATGCCCAGCGGCTATTGGCAAAACTCCGTACGCGACGATCAGGCCTGATGCGCCAGGACGAATTGCGCCCAGCGCTCTATCATCGCCTTCATTTGCTGATGCCGCTGCTCTCGCATCCGGCAACGGGCCGCATCTGGCGGCTTCTGGTACGCGTTTTCTGGCTCGTCTATTTTGGTTTCGTGCTGCTGATTCTGGCGCTGCGCTACCTGATCTTGCCGAACATCGAAGCCTACCGAGTCGACATCGAGGCGCAGGTCAGCCAGGCGATCGGCCTTTCGGTCAGCGTCGGACAAATTGCGGCCAGCTGGGATGGCATCCATCCCGATCTGCTGCTCTCCGATGTGATTATCGCCGATAGCAAGGGACAGCCGGCACTTGCCTTGCCACGGGTTCATGGCGTCCTTTCCTGGTCTTCGCTACCGCGCCTGGCGCTGCGTCTGCGCTTGCTGCAGATCGACGAGCCGACCCTGCATCTGCGTCGGGATAGCGACGGACGCTTTTTTGTCGCCGGGATCGCACTCGCCGATGCCGGAGGCGACAACGCGGTAGGTGACTGGATACTGGCGCAAAAGGAAGTTCGCATCCGCGGCGCGACGGTCGTCTGGGAGGACGCCAAGCGCCAGGCGCCGCCGCTGATTCTCGAAGCCGTCAATTTTGCGCTCGACAACGACGGTCACCGCCACCGCCTCGCTCTGACTGCCTTGCCGCCGCCCGCGCTGGCAGCCGCGATCGACCTGCGTGGGGATTTTCGGGGCAAGCATCTCGGCGAGCTCGAGGCCTGGAATGGCCAGGCCTTCGTCCAGATCGACTACGCCGACCTCGCCGTCTGGCGTACCTGGATCGACTACCCGATCGTGCTCCAGCATGGCCGCGGCGCAATGCGCGCCTGGGCCGGCTTCGCCGAAGGCAAGCTCGAAGCGCTGACGGCCGATCTGGCGCTCGACGACGTCAATCTGCGCCTGGCGAACGACCTGCCAGCGCTCGAGCTGGAACAGCTCTCCGGCCGTATCGCTGCGCGTCTATCGGCGACCGGGATGAGCGTCGACGGGTCTCGCGTGGAGTTGCTCACCCAGGAGCGCAAAGGCAAGGGCGCCCGGGAGGAGGAGTTCATCCGCCTCGCACCGACCGACTTCCACGTCGACTGGCAGCGCGCCCCAGATGGCGGCGCGTTGCGCGGCAGGCTTACTGCCAGCGTCCTCGAACTGACTGCTCTCGCCAGCCTGGCCGGCTACCTGCCGCTGGACGCCGGATCGCGGCAGCTGCTCGCCGACTATGCGCCGCGTGGCCGCATCAGCCAACTGCGTGCGGCCTGGGTCGGTGACGCCGAACGACTGCACAGCTATTCGCTGAAAGCTCATTTTGACGAGCTGGCCGTGCGCGCCAAGGATTCGTTTCCAGGGTTTTCCGGGCTATCCGGAGTTCTTGATGCCAGTGAGCAGGGCGGCAGCGCGACCTTGCGTTCGGGGAACGCGGACATCGATCTGCCCAGCGTCCTGCCGGACTCGTCAATGCGCCTGGGCAAGCTGAACGCACAGGCGCGCTGGAAGATTCACCAGGGTGTGCTCGAGGCCGAGTTGCTGCGCGCAGAATTCTCCGGGCCGGACGCGACCGGTTCGGCAAAGGGAACTTACCGCTACCGCGGCGATGGGCCGGGCAGCATCGACCTCAGCGCTGCACTCACCCGCGCCGACGCGCGTGCCGTCTGGCGGTACCTGCCGCTGGCGCTGAATCGCGACGCTCGCCACTGGGTTCGCGACGCACTGAAGGCGGGAAGTGCCAGTGAGGCCAAGCTGGTCCTCAAGGGCAATCTGGCCAACTTCCCGTTTGTCGACCGCACCCAGGGCCAGTTTCTGGTGACCGTCAAGGCGCAGGGCGTGACGCTCGACTATGGCAGCGCTTGGCCAGAGATTACCGGCCTCGACGCGGATCTGCGCTTCGCGGGCAATGGCATGCTGGTCGACGTACGCCGCGGCGCCATCCTCGGCGCCAGCCTGTCGCAGACGCGTGCCGAAATTCCAGATTTCGACGCGCCGGTGTCGACCTTGAAAGTGGAGGGGCGCGCCGATGGGGATACGGCGCAGTTCCTCAAGTTCATCGTCGACAGCCCGGTCGCCGAGCGCATCGACCATTTTTCCGATGCCATGCGCGCCAGCGGCAAGGGGCGTCTCGATATCGGGCTGGTGATTCCTCTTGAAGAGGTGCGCCTCGGCGAGTCGAAGATCGATGGGGAATACGTCTTCCTGGGCAACGAAGTCAGCGTCGATCCGGCCCTGCCGCCCTTGCACGAGGTCAATGGTCGCCTGCAGTTCACCGCCCACGATCTGCGCATTCCCGAGATCAAGGCGAAACTGGCGGGTGGCCCGGTGAAGATCAAGGGCGGTGCGGACAACGGCAAGGTGCGGGTTGACGTCGATGGGAGCGTCGACGTCAACGGATTGCGTGGACTGGCCAGCTGGCCACTGCTCGCCCAGCTCTCCGGAAGCGCTGCTTACAATGCCCAGATCCAGGTCAGGAAGCGCAATGTCGAACTGGTGCTCGAGTCGGATCTGCTCGATATCGCGTCGACGCTGCCGGCTCCCTTCGCCAAGAGTCGTGGCGAGCCGATGCGCCTGCATCTCGACAATAGCGTCCTGCCACCAGTACAGGCCGGCAAAGCGCTACCTATCGTGCGTGAGCAGCTGCGCGTGGCGCTCGGCAGCGTGCTCAACCTGCACCTGATCCACCGCCAACAGGACGGCCGGCATTCGCTCGAACGTGCGGCGATCGCCATCGGCAGGCCGATGAAGGTGCTGCCGGAACGGGGCATCAACGTCGGGATCAGCACCCAGCTGCTCGATATTGACACCTGGCGCAAGGTCCTCGCCGGCCCCGGAAAGGATACGCCGGTCGTCGAGCCGGGGGTGGGCGTTGACGCGGCTTCCGAGGGCGCATCGGCTGGCGGCCTGCCGATCTTGGTCGAGCTTAAAGCGGGCCAGGTGGTCGTTTCGGGTTGGCGCTACAGCGACGTCACGCTGGCGCTTTCCGGCGAGCATCCGCGCTGGGTTGCCAGCCTGCTGTCGCGCGAAGCGACGGGTGCCCTGCAATGGGACGGTGCGGGTACCGGCAAGCTGAGCGCGCGTCTGAAAAAATGGCAGCTGCCGGGCAAGGACGAGCGGTCGATCGAACCCGTTCAGTCGGGCGATGCCCTGCAGAAGTTGCCGGCGCTCGATATCGTGGTGGACGAATTCGAGGTTGGCGTTCGCCGCTTCGGTCGCCTCGACGTGCAGGCCCATAACGATGGCGGTATCTGGCGGCTCGATAAAGTCGAGCTCCTCAACCCGGTCGCGAAGTTTTCGGCCAGCGGCCAGTGGCAGGTCGCCAACGGCAATCGCACCCAGCTCGATTTCGCCCTCGACAGCAGCGACGTCGGCAAGCTGCTCGATCGCCTTGGCTATCCTGGCAGCGTGCGTGCCGGTAGCACGCGCATGAAAGGGAAACTTGGCTGGAACGGGCCCCCGGAGGGGCTCGACTACGCGACGCTCAGCGGCGACTTGCAGCTGGAGGCACGCAAAGGCGAGTTCCTCAAGCTTGACCCTGGCGCTGCCGGCAAACTCCTTGGCCTGATCAGCCTGCAGGGCTTGCCGCGCCGCTTCACGCTTGATTTCGGCGATGTCTTCAGCGAAGGTTTCGCTTTCGACACCATCAGCGGCAAGATGACCGTGAAAGACGGATTGATGAGCACCGACCAGCTGCAGATCGATGGCCCGGCGGCGCGCGTCCTGATGCGTGGCGAAACCGACCTGAAGAAGGAAACGCAGCGCCTGAATGTCAGCGTTCAGCCGGAGTTGAGTAGTAGCGCCGCCCTGGGGGTGGCGGTGATCAACCCGCTTGCCGGCATGGCCGCGCTGTTGGCGAACAAGTTTCTGCAGAATCCCTTGAACAAGATGTTCAGTTTCGAGTACCTGGTTACCGGCAAGTGGGATGATCCGAAAGTCGAGAGAATCACCGCCACACCGACGCCAGCAACGCCAGCAAACTCCACGCAGTGAGCGGATTTCGCCCTCCCCAACCAACTCTTCGGAGCACGCCATGAACCCAGCCAGCCAGGCGCCCGCAGACGACCGGCAGCAGGCCGCGTCCAGCCTGTGTGTCGCGGCAGTACAGATGGTGTCAACGCCGCGGGTCGACGAGAACCTGCGCACGGCGGCGGCGCGTATCGCCGAGGCCGTCGCGCTGGGCGCCGAGCTGGTCGCCCTGCCCGAGTACTTCGCGATCATGGGCATGAGCGATAGCGACAAGGTCAGCGTACGCGAGCACGACGGCAGCGGACCGATCCAGGATTTCCTCGCCGCCAGCGCGCGCCAGCACGGCATCTGGCTGATCGGCGGCTCCTTGCCCTTGTCTGCCGATAGCCCGGACAAGGTGCTCAACTCCAGCGTCGCGTACAATCCACACGGTCAGCGGGTGGCGCGCTACGACAAGATCCATCTCTTCGGTTTCCGGCAGGGTGCCGAGGCCTACGACGAAAGCGTGACCATCCAGGCCGGCAGGCAGCCGGTCGCCTTCGCCACGCCTTTTGGCCGCGTCGGTTTGTCGATCTGCTACGACCTCAGGTTCCCGGAGCTTTATCGCGCGCTTGGGGTCACAGAGCTACTGGTCGTTCCGGCGGCCTTCACCGAAACCACCGGGCGGGCGCACTGGGAGATTTTGCTACGCGCCCGGGCGATCGAGAATCAGTGCTACGTGCTGGCTGTTGCGCAAGGTGGCCGGCACGAGAACGGCCGCGAGACGCACGGCAACAGCATGCTGATCGACCCCTGGGGCGAGATCCTCGATCGCAAGCTGAAAGGGCCGGGAGTCGTCGTCGGCACGCTCGAACGTGACCGCCTGGACTCGGTCCGCGCCAACCTGCCGGCGCTCAAACACCGCGTGATGTAGTCATGCAGGCCGCCGAGCGACACGCCAACCGCAGCATTAACGGAAATCCGATGAACGCCAAACAACCCACGCTTCTCGTGCAGGCCCAGAAAACCCTGCTCACCCCCTACGGTCTTGACGTCGCCGACCTGAACAAGGTTTTTGGCCAGATCATGTCGCACCAGGTCGACTACGCCGACCTCTATTTCCAGTACAGCCGCTCCGAGGCCTGGAGTCTGGAAGAAGGAATCGTCAAGTCGGGCAGTTTCAGCATCGACGAAGGCGTCGGCGTACGTGCCATGGCCGGCGAGAAAACCGCTTTTGCCTACTCGGACGACATCAGCTCGCAGGCGCTCAGTGACGCTGCCGCGACGGTGCGTGCGATTGCCGCCGTCGGCGAGCAGCAAGGCGTTCCGGCGCTGAAGAAAGGCCGCGCGCCGCGCGCCCTTTACGTGCCGCACGACCCTCTGGCGTCGCTCGACGCGGCGAGCAAGGTCAAGCTGCTCGAACGGCTGGAAGCGCTGGCGCGCGCCGAGGACAGCCGCGTGACGCAGGTGATGGCGCATCTCGCGGGCGAATACGAGGTGATTCTCGTCGCCGGCAGCGATGGTCGGCTCGCCGCCGACATCCGGCCGCTAGTGAGGGTGTCGCTGACGGTCATCGTCGACGAGCGCGGTCAGCGCGAACAGGGTTCCGCCGGAGGCGGTGGGCGAACCGACTACAGCTGCTTTACAGACGATGTATTGCACGGCTACGCGCGTGAAGCGGTCCATCAGGCGGTGACCAACCTCGTCGCCCAGCCGGCGCCGGCCGGCACGATGTCGGTCGTCCTCGGTCCCGGATGGCCCGGCATCCTGCTCCACGAAGCCGTTGGTCATGGCCTTGAAGGCGACTTCAATCGCAAGGGCAGCTCGACCTTTGCCGGCCGTATCGGCGGCCGGGTGGCGTCGAAAGGCGTCACCGTGATCGACGACGGTACGCTTCCCGACCGCCGCGGATCGCTGACCATCGACGATGAAGGCAATCCGACGCAGCGCACGGTGCTCATCGAAGACGGCATTCTCAAGGGCTACATACAGGACAGCCTCAACGCGCGCCTGAGCGGCGTCGCGCCGACCGGCAACGGCCGTCGCGAATCCTTCGCGCACCTGCCCTTGCCGCGCATGACCAACACCACCATGCTGAACGGTGACAAGAGCCCCGAAGAGATCATCAAGTCGGTCAAGAAGGGGATCTACGCGGTCAACTTCGGCGGCGGCCAGGTCGATATCACCAACGGCAAGTTCGTTTTCTCGATGTCCGAAGCCTATCTGATCGAGAACGGAAAAATTGGCCGTCCGGTAAAAGGCGCAACCCTGATCGGCAGCGGCCCGGACGCCATGAACCAGGTGTCGATGATCGGCAACGACATGTGTCTCGACCCCGGTGTCGGCACCTGCGGCAAGGAAGGGCAGAGCGTACCGGTGGGCGTCGGCCAACCGACCCTGCGCATCGACGGATTGACCGTCGGCGGCACGGCGTAGGCGGCGAAAGGGCAGTCCCGGGCAGATCAGGGCCGGGTTGCCCGCCCCCTTCCGGATGGCCTGACAAGGTATTTCCGTAGTCATAACAGCGTCTTCCAGTCGTATAATCGCAGCCTCCCCATGCTGCTGACTGGAGTTCCCCCATGACATCCACCCGTGCCTTCTCGAAGCTCGCCGCGGCGCTGTCATTCTTCCTGCTGGCCTGCTGGCCCTTCCTGGCCGGAGCGGCAGTGCTCGCTTCGGCCGCGGAGCAGGTGCAAGCGGGGGAGGCGATCCTGCTCCATAATTTCCGGCCGATCGTCACCTTTCGGGCGACCCTCCTCGGCGCCCCGCCGGTCGCACGCGCACGCAAATCCGAGCAGCGCATCAACCAGCTGACGCCGGCCCAGATGGTGCAAGAGATTAGTTTGACGCCTTTCAGCTTTGATGGTGGGCGTGGCATCACCCTGACCAATAACGACAATATTCTCTTTGCCCTGGTCGACGGAGACCTGGACCCGCAGGAAAAACTCACTCTGGAGCAGGCCGCCGAGCGCGCGCGCGAGGCACTCAGCGCTGCACTGCTGGCGGACGCCACGCAGCGTCGCCCCGAAGTCCTGCTGAAGGGAGTTGGCTTGTCTGCGGCGGCAACGGTGATCGCCTTTGCGTTGCTCTGGTTGATCGCTCGTGCGACGCGGCTGCTGGTCGGCCGTCTGCAACGAATCATCGAAGAGGAAGATGCTGGTAGCAAGTTGCGCTGGGCACGGCACGGCTGGTTGCTCGTGCAGCGCATATCGCAGCTGTTCATGGGTTTTCTATGGTTGAGCGTCGCCTATCTCTGGTTGACCTACGTGCTGGCGCGCTTTCCGCTCACCGAGCCTCTCGGTGAGCGCCTCGGCGACTTCCTTCTCGACCTGTTGGAGACCATCGGCACGAGTTTCATCGGCGCCATGCCATCGCTGACCACGGTGGTGGTCATCCTGTTCATGACCAAGGCCGCCAACGACGCTATCGGCAACTTCTTCCAGGCTGCCAAGGACGGCCGGGTGCATGCACCCGGCCTGCACTCGGATACGGTCAGCGCCACTCACCGGTTGGTGACGGTCATCGTCTGGGGGCTTGGCATCGCCATCGCCTACCCCTTCATTCCGATGTCCAACAGCGACGCTTTCAAGGGCTTGTCGGTGATGCTCGGCTTCATGTTTACGCTCGGTTCTGCCGGCATCGTCAACCAGTTGATGAGTGGACTGGTGCTGGTCTATGCCCGCGCGCTGTCGGTCGGCGACTTCGTCGAGATCGGCGACAACGCCGGCGTGGTCAGCCAGGTCGGCGTGCTGTCCACCAAAATCATCAATATGCGCAACGAAGAGATCACCATTCCCAACGCGGTGCTGGTCGGCAACCCGATCCGCAACTTTTCCCGGCTTGCCGGTGAGCGCGGCACGCTGGTGTCGACCAAGGTGACCATCGGCTACGATACGCCGTGGCGGCAGGTGCACGCGATGCTCATCGCCGCCGCCAAGCAGACGCCCGGCTTGCGATCTGTTCCGACGCCCTTTGTCTATCAGAAGGGGCTGGCCGACTGGTACGTCGAATACGAGCTCTTCGCGCACATGGACAAGCCGCTCGAGCGGGTACCGGTCCTGTCTGCCTTGCACGCCAATATCCAGGATCAATTCAACACCTACGGCGTGCAGATCATGTCGCCACATTTCAACGCGCAGCCCGCCAACAATCTGGTCGTTCCGCCCGAGGCCTGGCACGCCGCACCCGCGACGCCGGATAGCGGCAGCGGAAAGCCCTGATCACCCCGCCGGCTGGCAGCGAAGCGGGGAAACCCGCCGACCTTTCCGATCGGTACGCCTGGCGCCGCGGCAGGGCGTGCGAGGCGCACCGGCCCCGCCGCTGGTGCCGACGCTCTACCGTATTCCCTTAGGATGTCCTGATGCTCAGCTTCGCGATCACCGTTTTCCTGTCGGCCTTTCTGCTCTTCCAGATCCAGCCGATCATTGCCAAGATGATTCTGCCGTGGTTCGGCGGTTCGTCTTCGGTGTGGAGCACCTGCCTGGTTTTCTTCCAGGCCGAACTGCTGCTCGGCTATCTGTACGTCCATCTGCTGCATGAGTCGCTTTCGCCGCGACGGCAGAATGTCGTCCACTGCGTCCTCTTGCTGCTCAGTCTGGCGACGCTGCCGGTCATTGCCGACCCGGCGTTGAAGGACGTCGCTTTCGCCAACCCGACGTGGAACGTGCTGGTGGTGCTCGCTGCGGCGGTGGGTATGCCCTATCTGCTGCTGTCGACCACCGGTCCGCTGATGCAGGCCTGGTATGCACGCAGCTTTGCCAGTGCCATGCCCTATCGCCTGTACGCGCTGTCGAACCTGGCGTCGATGATCGCGCTGCTCAGTTACCCGGTTCTCGTCGAACCATATTTTCGGGTGCACGATCAGGCCATGGCCTGGTCGGCCGCGTACGCCCTGTTCGTCGTCGCCTGCCTGGGCAGCGCCTGGCAGTCGTGGAAGGGCGTGTCCAGCGAGCGCGAGGTGCTGAAGGTGAGCAGCGAGCCGGTACCACGACCGCCCCTTGGCGAGTGTCTGCTCTGGATCGGCCTGGCGATGACCGCGTCGCTGCTGCTGCTGGCGATGACCCGCCACCTGACGCAGGACGTCGCGCCGGTGCCCTTCCTGTGGGTCGTGCCGCTGAGCATCTATCTGCTCAGTTTCATTCTCTGCTTCGATGCCCCGCGTTACTACTATCGACCGGGATTTCTGGTCGCGCTGCCGATTGCCTTCGTGGTTCTTGACCGCGTGCTCGATGGTGGCGGCATGGAGGTGCCGCTGCTGGTCACCTTGATGTGCCTGTCGCTGTTCGTCTTCTGCATGGTCTGTCACGGCGAGCTGGTCAGGCGCCGGCCACCGGTTCGCCATCTGACCCTGTTCTACCTGATGCTGTCAATTGGCGGCGCGCTCGGCGGCACCTTCGTCGGTCTGTTGGCGCCGGCGATCTTCAATGCCTATTTCGAACTGCCGATCGGGCTCTTTCTCTGCGCCCTGCTGGTGACCATCGTTCTCTGGCGTGAGCTGCGACTGATCCGGCGCGTCCTGCTCGTCGTGGCGCTGCTGGCCTACGCTTACCGGCTCGGTGGCATCGCCATCGATTACGTCCAGAACTACCGCGTCGTGGTGCGCAACTTCTATGGCCAGTTGCGCGTCGACGACGTCGACGAGGAAGCGCTCGGCATCAAGCGCCGGATCCTGCACGGGCGCATCAATCACGGCGAGCAGTATCTTGCCGCCGAGCACCGCCGGCAGCCGACCGCGTACTACTGCGAGAGCTCTGGAGTCGGTCAGGCGCTGCGTGCCATCGCCGGCAAGAAGCCACTCAAGATCGGCATCCTCGGCCTCGGCGCCGGTACGCTTGCCACCTATGGCCGCAGTGGCGACGAAATGCGCATGTACGAAATCAACGAGCAGGTGCTCGATCTCGCGCGCAACGAGTTCAGCTACCTCGGCGATAGCAAGGCGACGATCGTTCCGGTGCTCGGCGACGGCCGCCTGATGCTCGAACGCGAGCCCGCCCAGAATTTCGACCTGCTGGCCATCGACGCTTTTTCCGGAGATTCGATTCCCACCCACCTGTTGACCCTCGAGGCGATGCAGGCCTACCGGCGCCACCTGACGAGCGACGGCGTGCTGGCCGTGCATATCACCAACCGCTACCTCGACCTGCGGCCGGTGATCGCTGCCGCCGCCGAGCAGCTCGGCGTCAGCGCGCTGATCTTCGACCTCGATCCCGCCGCAGGCGACCGCTTCTGCCGTCATTCGGTATGGGTGCTGCTGCTCCCCGCCGAGCGCGCCGCGCAACTGTCGAAGGCCTTCCACGGCGGTGAAAAACTCGTTCCACGCCCCGCTTTTCCCGTATGGACCGACAGCTTCTCCAATCTGCTCGGTATTCTGCAGTAGCGATTGCCGACGGTTGCCGCTCAACCCCCTTCCCGCCTGCCCCGCGCGTCTCCGCCTCGCGGGGAGGGGTTGGCGGAGATGAGCTGGCGGCCAGGGGGCGTTCGCCGCGCTGGCCTACACGCGAGCCCGTTGGCGGCGGGCATTGCCAATCCCCATTCCAGGTGAGCACATGTCCGAACTGATCCAGCGCGCCAAGAATTTCGCGACCTCTGCCCACCAGCGCATTGGCCATCGCCGCAAGTACAGCGATCAACCGTACCAGGTACATCTGGAATCGGTGGCGCGCATGGTGGCGTCGGTGAGCGATGACGCCGAAATGATCGCCGCTGCGTGGTTGCACGACGTCGTCGAGGATACGCCGGCGACGCTCGGCGATGTCGAGCGCGAGTTCGGCCCGGCGGTTGCCGCGCTGGTCCAGGATCTCACCGACGTCAGCCGACCGAGCGACGGCAACCGCGCCATCCGCAAGGAGACCGATCGCCAGCATACGGCACACGCCTCGCCGCGTGCCAAGACCATCAAGCTGGCCGACCTGATCGACAACTGCCAGGACATCACCGGCCACGACGCCCGCTTCGCCAGGGTTTACCTGAGCGAAATGAATGCGCTCCTGGCCGTCCTGGGCGAAGGCAATGCCCGCCTGTTGAACAAAGCCCGGGCACTGCACGGCGAGTGTCAGGAAAAGCTGTCGCAGCGTGCCGGCGCGGAAGCGAGCCCGTCCACCATCGGCCTGGCGGCGCTCTTTCCCCAGGTGGCAAACTCGCCGCTCCTGCGCCGCTTTCGTGAGGTGTTTACCGCCGGCGACATTGCCGAACCCCTGCTCTCCTTCGACACCGACGCGCCCGAGCGCGACAGCGCAAGAATCATGAAGGCGCGGCACCTGCAGATTGCCGGTATCCGCGTCGATGGCGTCGTCCAGGCCTATGTGCGCCTGGTGGACATCGCCGCCGGCGATGTCGGCGATGGCGACCGAGGGGGCGCTGCTCCGAGCGGACGGCAGTTGCAGCACATCGCGGCGGACCAGGTGCTGGCCATCAACGCCCCGCTGATGGATGTGGTCGGCATTCTGACCCGTCACGACCAGTGCTTTGTCTCCGTCTTCGATTCCGTCGTTGGCCTCATCGAGCGTGATGCGGTGAACAAGCCGCCAGTACGGATGTGGCTTTTCGGCGCCATCACGCTCTACGAAATGGGGCTGCTGACGCTGATCGAGAAGATCTATCCCGACGGAAGTTGGCAAGGCATCCTGCCTGCCGGGCGTCTGGAAAAGGCGCGCGAACTGCAACGTGAGCGACAGCGTCGCAATCAGCATTGCGAGTTGATCGAATGCCTGCAACTGGCCGATAAGGCGATGCTCACCCTCGAATACCCCCCGGCACGGGACGCCCTCGGCCTACCGTCGAAGCGGGCCGCCAAGGCGTTGATCAAGGATCTCGAATCGCTGCGCAATCATCTTGCCCATGCGCAGGACATCGTCTCGCACGACTGGGTACAGATCATTCGCCTCGCGCATCGCATGGCCGAGCTGAGCACGGCGTAGGCCGTGCCGGGCTCGGGCGAGCCGATCGTGGTGCGGGCCGACGCGCTGCGCTTTGAGCGGGTCACTTCCAGCTACACCCTGGCGCCGTTGACGATGATGGTTCTGTGGTGGTGCGAAGCGATCGCCCGATGAGTCGAGCTCCTACCCGGGGCTTGCGGACCCCTTGTCGGAGCCCCATCCATCAGGCGACAGCGACGCTGGCCAAGAAAGGGTAAGGATCTCCGCAGCGGGACGACTTAGGTTTTTGTTGACCCGCAGCCGGAACGCCTGAATGCCAGAATTCGACACGATTTCCGTGATCATCCCGACGCTGAACGAAGAGGCTCGCATTGGCACCACGCTGGCCAGCGTCCTTCCGCAGCGGCCTGCGGAAGTGCTGGTGGTCGACAGTCACAGCAGCGATGCGACGGTGGCGATCGCCGCGGCGATGATCGGCGTGCGCGTTCTGCAGGCGGACAAAGGCCGTGCGCGCCAGATGAACGCCGGTGCGGCGGCAGCTCGTGGCGACTGGCTGCTGTTCCTCCATGCCGACACGCTCTTGCCGCCGTCGGCGCTGGAGCGCATCAACGCACAGCCGGAGGGCATCCTGGCCGGCGCTTTCAGGCATCGTTTTTCGGGTGACGACTGGCGCCTGCGGCTGATATCGCGCCTGGACAACACCCGCGCCCGGCTGACCAGGATCGCTTTCGGTGACCAGGCGATCTTCGTGCGGCGAACCTTGTTCGAGCGTCTCGGCGGTTTTCCGCCGTGCGACGTGATGGAGGACGTGGCCTTCGGCGAACTGCTGCGCAAAGTCACCACGCCGGTTCTGCTGCGCGAGGAGGCGATCACCGATGCGCGCAAGTTCGAGCAGATGGGTGTGTGGGCAAGCCTGGCGCGGGTTGGCGTGCTGCTGACCTTCCATCGCTTGCGCTTGCCGCTCGTGGGGCGGTCGTTTTTCAAGGAAATTCGCTGAAGGTCTGCCGCGTGGCGGCCGGATCCTGGAGAGGTCATGAAGAACTGGATGAGTTGGAGGGCAGGTGCGAAATGGCCGCAGCGGATCTTGGCGCTCGCGCTCCTGGGCCTGTCGTTTTCGGCCAGTGCGGCCTTCGACCACGGCCACGCCGCGTGGACGGCGCTGCTCAAGCGGCATGTGGTGCTGATCGACGGCGGCAAGGCGTCGCAGGTGGACTATGCCGGTCTGGCCAGGGAGCGTCCGGCGCTTACGGCGTATCTCGAAAGCCTGTCGGCCGTACAGCGGGCGCACTTCGAGTCCTGGCCGAAGGCGCGGCAACTGGCGTTCCTGATCAACGCCTACAACGCGTTCACCGTCGAGCTGATTCTCGGCCGGTATCCCGATCTGCAGTCGATCCGTGATCTAGGCAACATCGTCTTCAACAGCCCGTGGAAGCAGAAGTTCTTCTCGCTCTTCGGCGAACCGCGCCATCTGGACTGGATCGAACACGAGCTCATTCGCAAGCCGGGCGCCTACGACGATCCGCGCATCCATTTCGCGGTGAATTGCGCCTCGCTTGGCTGTCCGATGCTGCGTGAGGAGGCTTTCGTCGGCGAGCGCCTTGATGAGCAGTTGGAGCAACAGACGCGGCGCTTCCTCGCCGATCGCACACGCAATCGCTACGAGCCGAGAACCGCGACGCTGATGGTTTCGCAGATTTTCGACTGGTACGGCAAGGATTTCCAGGCCGGCTATCGAGGTGTGACCTCGCTCAGGCAGTTCCTGGGCAATTACGCCGATCTGCTGGCCAGAACGCCTGCCGAACAGGCGCTGCTGCGCCAGAAGCTGGTGGGAATCGACTTCATCGACTACGACTGGGCGCTGAACAGCGTGCCGCGCTGAGCGGTTGCGCGCGGCGCAGCACGACGACCATCCGCCTGAATCTACTTGCTGCTGCGCGTGTCCGTGACGGCGGCGAGGACACCGAGGCCGATCAGGACACCGGCGCTCAGGTAGCGGCCAACGCCGCGCAGCCTGCCGTGGCGCATCAGCGCCGGCTGCGTCGCGCTTGCACTGAGCACGTACAAGCTGTCGGTGACGACGGCGATGAGCACGAACAGCGATCCCAGAAGCAGGGTCTGCAGCAGCGCTGACGCGGCCGGGTCGACGAACTGCGGCAGGAATGCGGCGAAGAACAACGCCGTCTTGGGGTTGAGCAGGGCGACGACAAAGCCATCGCGAAAAATTGGCGCGAGACTGGCTGCGCCGAAGGTGGCGCTGGCGGTCTGCGGCGCTAACGGGGCGCAGATCGCCTTGACGCCCAGATAGACGAGGTAGGCTGCGCCGGCATACTTGACGACGGTGAACGCCAGCGACGAGATGGCGAACAGCGCCGCCAGGCCGATCGACGCCCCGATGGCGTTGGCCAGATTGCCGAACGCGACGCCAGTCAGCGAAGCCAGTCCGGCCCGCCTGCCCTGCGCCAGGGTACGCGCCACGATATAGATCACTCCCGGTCCCGGCGTTGCGGCGAGCACCAGGCTGGCCAGCACGAAGGCGGAAAAAGGCAGCGTTGCGGACGCGCTGCCGAGGGTGGTGATTTGAGTGATTTGGGGGATTTCGTTCATCGCATTTCTCTGCCTGGCGAAGAGATGGACGAGATTCGCGCGTCGACTTCGCTGACCGCAGGCCAGCGGTCGCGCGCAGTGCGTAGTGCTACATCTTGATGAGACTTTTGGCGACTGCTGAAAGCGGGGCGCAACCCCTGTGGTGGCTGGGATGTATAGGTTCGACCCTGCGTGCAACACTACACCAACGCACGCAAAAAACTCATTTCTGCTTGCCGGAAGCAGTGTGCGACTGGCTGTCGCCAGATGGTCCAGGGCAAGCGATTGGCGTGGCCCGGCCGCTGCGCGGGAACGTCGAGAACCTTTTTACGAGGCGCAACGAAGCCGCTTCTTGTCCAGTTTCGCCTGGTACATCCGGCTGTCGGCCGCACTTATCAGTTCGTCCGCCGTCGTGCCATTCTCCGGCGTGTAGATGGCGAGGCCGTAACTGAAAGCGATGGGAAAGGGTTTGCCTGCAGCGGCAGCCGTTTCCTGAAGGCATTTTTCGGCTCTGTCGAGCAGGCGGCTTCCTTCGTCGAGATCGCAGTCATGCAGTACCAGCAGGAACTCGTCCCCACCGAGTCGAACGGCGGCGTCACTGGCACGGATGCTTTCGATCAACACCCTGGCGACGGTGCTGATCAGCCAGTCGCCTTCAGCGTGCCCGAAGTCATCGTTGGTCGCCTTCAGTCCGTCGAGATCGACAAAACAGACCGCCAGCCGACCACCCTGCCGGTGCAGTCTCGACATCGATTTTCCCAGCATCATCATGCCGGTACGTCGATTCAGTAGCCCCGTCAGTTCGTCGAAGGTGGCATAGTGTTCGAGAGTCTGTTGTGCCCTTTTCAGCTCGCTGATGCTGGTGATGCCGAGCACCATGACCGCCTGTCCGGAAAAACTGATGGCGTTAACCGACACCAGGGCCTCGAACACCTCACCAACGGCGTCGACGAGAAGAACCTCGCACTCGTTGAGCGTCTCCCCCTGGCCGAGTTTTTCGAGGAATCGCTGATTGGCGTCGTGTCCGCCGGCCAGCACGGGAGCCAGTTTGACGCCCTGTGTCGGGTCAGGCGGCAGTCCAAGCAGATTCATGGCTTTCTGATTGGCGTGCAGGATGGTCAGCTTTTCGCCGAGCACCAGTAGCAATGCGGTTGGACTGGCCGAAAAAAGACGTTCCAGGTCTTCTTCGCGAGCGGCCAGCTCGGTCATGTCGCGCTGGATACGGCGCGTGGCCGGCGCGCAGATGAACGCGGCCGAGAGAACCAGGACCAGCAGTGTCGTGCTCATCAAGGCGATTTCCAGCCACCGGGCGAAGACTACCTTCGCGTTCGCCTCGCGGTCATAGAGGGTGACGATGGCGCTCATGCCCGCCAGGAAATCGGCCTCGTGCTGCCTGATGGTGTCAATATTCCGATCCAGGGTGGCGACGCTTTCCGGTGCCGACAGAATCGCTCGGGCGGCAGCGGCGATGGCCTCATGGTGCGCGCGCAGCGGCCCAAACAGGTTTTCCACCGCTTTGCTGTTGCGCCCCGGCAAGCCCAGTTCGCTGTCGCCCCGCAACAATCCGGCATGCGTACGTTCCCACAGGTTCAGCGCGTCTGCGAGCTGCCTGCGGTAACGGGTGTCCTCGTTCCCGGATTGGGCGGTCGAGATGTAATAGCTCAAGGCGGTGATTTTCTGGCTGAGCATGCGTTGCCGGCCAGCAATGTTGACCACGTGCGAGTCGTACTTCTGATCGGCCAACACGAACTGCATCACCACCTGCGCGGCGATCGTCAGCATGGCGATTACGGCTAGCGCCATGGTGTACCGCTTGCGTAGCTGGCTGGCTGATAGCATTGCTGCGCTGCTGTTCAAAGCCTTGATACTCGGTGGCATACGCTTGACTCTCGCAAGTGCCGCTGGGTTGTTCTCCTGCCTCGGTGCCCTTGCCGGCGGAACGGGTAGCGCGGCATCGTAGCAGAGGATTGCTCGTTCGGGGGGGGGGGGGGGGTAGAGGCGACAGTGCTCGCCAGCTTCTGGCCAGCGACGCCGTCAATCTCGCTGGAGAACTTGTCGTGTGAAATAATGACCAACGAGCGCTGACCGGAACGGTCAGGCCTGGTACCCGCCCGGTGCCTATTGATTGCCCACTCTTACCATCCCCTTCTCCACGAAAAGGAATCAACATGACGAGCACAGTAACTCTCGGTGGCAACCCGTTTCAGGTTAACGGGAATTTCCCGCAGAAGGGTCAGACGGCGCCCGCGTTCACGCTGGTCGGCAAGGATCTCGCCGATGTTTCGCTGAGCGCTTTTGCCGGCCAGAGAAAGGTCCTGAACATTTTTCCGAGCGTCGACACGCCAACCTGCGCAACGTCAGTGCGTACCTTCAACGAGAAGGCGAGCAGTCTGGCCAACACCGTCGTGCTCTGCATCTCGGCTGACCTGCCTTTTGCCCTGAGTCGTTTCTGCGCTGCCGAGGGGCTCGAATCGGTGCTGACCTTGTCGACCATGCGCGGTCGCGAGTTCCTCGAGGACTATGGCGTTGCCTTGAGCAACGGCCCGCTGGCCGGCCTCGCTGCGCGTGCGGTGATCGTCGTCGACGGTGATGACCGGGTAATGCATAGCCAGCTGGTTGCCGAAATCAAGGACGAACCCGACTACGACGCTGCGCTGCAGGCGCTTGCCTGAGCCGCGCCTGTCGACTCCCGTCACCAGCACTCAACACCTGTTGAACAGCGCAAATGGCTGCCCACGACGGCGCTGACGCGATTCAGCAGCGCCAGGGCATCCAGTCGATCGAGGTCGGCACGCGTCTGCTGCGTGCCCTGGCCGCCAGCCCACGCTCGATGATGCTGCGCGATGTTGCCCGCAATGCCGGCATGCCGGCAGCCAAGGCACGTCGCTATCTGGTGAGTTTCATGCGCATGGGCCTGGTCGAGCAGGATGCCAATACCGGGCGTTACGACCTCGGCGAGTTTTCGCTGGAGCTGGGGTTGGCCAGCTTGGCGCGGCTGGACCCGGTGCGCCTGGCCGGACCGGTGCTCGACGATCTTTGCGAGCAGATCGGCGCCACCGTTGCGCTGGCCATGTGGGGCAATCACGGCGCCACCTGTGTGCGCTGGGTCGAAGCCGGCGGCGCGGTGACCGTCACCCTGCGCACCGGCGTCGTGCTGCCGCTGACGACCTCGGCGACCGGGCTGGCGTTTTCCGCTTTCTACCGTTCGCCTTACCTCAAGAAGATGCTCGACGCCGAGGTGCAGGCCACTGCCGAGGCTGCGGGCAAGACGGCGACGGAGGTGATGGCGGCCCTGGCGCTGCAACTCGAAGACATCCGCCGTAACGGCATCTCGCGTGCGGCGGGCAGCATGACGCGGGGCATCAACGGCGTCAGCGCACCGGTTTTCGGGCACACCGGGCGGATGGTTGCGGCAGTCACCGCGCTCGGCCTCGTCGGCAGTTTCGGCGTCGAGCTGGAGAGCTCCGTTGCCCAGGGCACGCGGGAGGCGGCGGCGACGCTTTCCCGGCGTCTCGGTTACGGCAGCAGCGACGGCGCGGCAGGAGAGCAAGCCGCGGCGCCTGTCGGCGCAGCAGCATCGTAATCAAGGAGCGCTCGCTGCCTGTGCCTGGCAGCTGCCGCGCCGGTTGCGGGGCGTGCTGTATCGCGCCTTCGATCACCACGCCGATGCCCGGTCATCCCAGCGGCAAGCCGGCTGGCGAACGCTGCGTCAATCTCGCCGACGATCTGCGCTGTCGCTTGTGGGGGCGGCCCGAGCGACCAGCGTTCTGCGCCGGGCTGCAGCCGTCCGGCGAGATGTGCGGCGACGACCGGCTGCAGGCGATCGCCTGGTTGTCGGCACTGGAGCAGGCAACTCGACCGTGAGTGCTAAAATGCGAGTTTTTCTCGAAGGTGCCAAGTGGACCCTTTGCTTCTGCTGAAAGCTCTGATTCTCGGTATCGTCGAAGGCGTCACCGAGTTTCTGCCGGTTTCGTCGACCGGCCACCTCATCCTTGCTGGCGCCCTGCTCGATTTCAACGACGAGCGCGGCAAGCTGTTCGAGATTGTCATCCAGTCCGGTGCCATGCTTGCCGTGTGCTGGGAGTTCCGCGCCAAGATCATGGAAGTGCTGCGCGGCCTGCCCAGTGATCGCGCCGCGCAGCGTTTCGCGCTCAATGTGCTGGTCGCCTTCCTGCCGCTGGCGATCATCGGCCTGCTTTTCGGCAAGACGATCAAGGCCTATCTGTTCAATGCTCCGGTGGTGGCGACTGCCTTCATCGTAGGTGGCCTGATCATTCTCTGGGCCGAACGCCGCGAGCATCGCATCCGCGTCGAGTCGATCGACGACCTGTCGCTCGCCGACGCGGTAAAACTTGGGTTTGCGCAGGCTCTGGCGCTGATTCCGGGGACGTCGCGCTCGGGAGCGACGATCATCGGCGGCCTGCTGTTCGGGCTGTCGCGCCGTGCAGCCACCGAGTTCTCCTTCTTTCTGGCCATGCCGACGCTGATCGGGGCGAGCATCTACCAGCTGTACAAGGAACGCGCGCTGCTCTCCGTCGACGATCTCGGGATGTGGGTGGTCGGCTTCGTCGCCGCTTTCATTTCCGCCTTCTGGGCCGTGCGCGGGTTGTTGCGCTATATCAGCACGCACGACTTCTCGATCTTCGCCTGGTACCGCATTGCCTTCGGGATCCTGATCCTCGTCACCTGGCAGTACGATTTGATTTCCTGGGGAGAGCACTGAGTTGGCCGGCCCGCGCATCGTCTATCTACACGGCTTCTGCTCGTCGCCGGCGTCGTGGAAGGCGCGCCTGCTCGCCGAGTTCCTCGCCGCCGCCGGCCTCGGCGACCGTTTTTTCTGCCCCATGTTGTCGCACGTGCCGCGTGCCGCGATCGCCACCGTCGAAGCCTTGCTGGACAGCGATGAGGTGCCGACGACCCTGGTCGGCAGTTCGCTGGGTGGCTATTACGCGGCCTGGCTGGCTGAGCGGCGCGACCTGCAAGCGGTGTTGATCAACCCGGCGGTGATGGCCCCCTCCCTGCTCGAGGGGCTGCTCGGGGCGCACGTCAATGACTATAGCGGCTGCCGCTTCGAGTTTGGCGCCGAGCACGGCGAACAGTTGCTGGCGCTGGACACGCCGCTGATCACGCCGTCGCGTTACCTGCTCCTGGTCGAGACCGGCGATGAGGTGCTCGATTACCGGAGAGCCGTCGCACGCTACGCCGGCTGTCGACAGTTGGTCGTCGAAGGCGGCAATCACAGCTTCGCCCGCTTTCCTGACTTTGTGCCGCAAATCATTGAATTCTGTGGGTTACAATCGTAGCGATGCACGTTCTATACGAAGAAGAGGGTGCCTTCCGGACGGCCAGCATTCTGGGCGACAATGACACCTCGTTACAGGTCGAGACGGCTTCCGGGAAGCGCAGCAAGATCAAGGCGACCAGCGTTCTGCTGCGCTACAGCGAACCGGCGCCGACGCTCCTGCTCGCTGAGGCCGAGGCGCTCGCTGCCGGTATCGAGCAGGAGTTCCTCTGGGAGTGCCTCGGCGACGGTGAGTTTTCCTTTTCTGATTTTGCCAACGAGTACTTCGGCCACGTTGCCGGTTCGGTCGAGGCAGCGGCCTTGTTGCTGGCCCTGCATTCGGCGCCGATCTATTTTCATCGCAAGGGCAAGGGTCGCTTCCGCAAAGCACCGGCCGACATTCTCCAGGCCGCTCTCGCCGGTCTCGAAAAGAAGCGTCAGCAGGCGCTGAGCATAGGGCGCATGGTCGCTGAACTGAAGGCCTTCACGCTGCCGCCAGAGTTTACGCCGATTCTCAGCCAGTTACTCTACAAGCCCGATCGCAACCGCAGCGAGACCAAGGCGCTCGAAGCGGCGTGTAGCGAAAGCGGCCTGTCGGCGCTGCATCTGCTGCACAGGTGTGGCGCCATCCCCTCGGCTCACGACTATCATCTGCAGCGTTTTCTGCTCGAGTACTTCCCGCAGGGGACCGGTTTTGCCGCCTGTGCCGCGCCACCCTTGCCGAGCGGTCTGCCGCGCGCCGATGTGCGCGCTTTCTCGATCGACGACGCGGCGACCACCGAGATCGACGATGCGTTTTCGTTACAGGCGCTGCCCGGACTCGGCTGGCGGGTCGGCATTCATATCGCTGCGCCGTCGCTGGGCATTGCACCAGGATCGCCGCTCGACGCGATTGCCCGCGACCGCCTGTCGACGGTCTATCTCCCCGGCAGAAAGATCACCATGCTCCCGGAAAAGGTGGTCGAGGGCTTTACGCTGTGCGCCGGGCGCGACTGTGCCGCCATTTCGCTGTACCTGACGCTGACTCCCGAGTTCGAGATCACCGCCTTTGAGTCGCGTGTCGAGATGGTCCCGGTGGTGGCCAATCTGCGCCACCACGACCTCGAACCCCTGTTCAACGAAGCCACCATAGCTGCCGGCCTTGCGGAGTTCGCCTTTCGTGACGAACTGATGACCCTGTGGCAACTGGCCAATGCTTGCGAAGGCCGACGCGGCAAGCCCTCGGCGACGCAGACCCATCTCGACTACAACTTCCGCATCCAGGGTGACCTCGACGATGCCGACGCGTGTGGCGTCGAGATCAGTGCTCGCCGACGCGGCAGCCCGCTCGACAAGCTGGTCGCCGAAATGATGATCGTCGCCAATAGTACCTGGGGTGGCCTGCTCGCCAACAAGGGGGTAACCGCGATCTATCGCATCCAGACGCCCGGCGGAAAGGTGCGCATGAGTACCTCGCCGCAGGCGCACGAGGGTCTCGGCGTGAAGCAGTATGCGTGGTCGACGTCGCCCTTGCGGCGCTACGTCGACCTGATCAATCAATGGCAGCTGGTGGCCTATCTGAACGGCGATACGCCACCGTTTGCCGCCCGCTCGGACGATCTGTTCGCCGCGCTGCGCGATTTCGACATGACGTACGGCGCCTACGCCGACTTCCAGCGCAACATGGAACGCTATTGGTGCCTGCGCTGGTTGCTGCAGCATGGCGTGGAAACGATCAAGGCGACGATCATCGGTCGCGAGAATCTGGCCCGGCTCGAGCAGCTGCCGCTGGTCCAGCGCATTCCGTCGGCGCCGGAACTCAAGCCCGCTCAGGAAATTCTGTTGCGTATCGAGTCGATCGACTTGCTGACCCTCGAACTCGACTGTCGCTATGTCGAAACGCTGCTCCCCGCGGCAGCGGCGATCGAAGGCGCCGACGACGGACTGCTGGAGGCAATCGATTGAGGTGAACGCCGTGCTCCGCGACCGCTATCGATCGCCGCTGGCAGCACGCAGTCTGTGGCTGGCCGTGGCGATCTCCTTGCTGCTGCATGGCGTGCTGCTGGCAGTGCGTTTCAGCTTTCCGGATGCTTCGCGGGCGTTTCAGGAGCAGGCGCTGGATATCATTCTGGTCAATAGTCGCTCGCCGCGGAAGCCGGCCGAAGCGCAGGTGCTGGCGCAAACCAACCTCGACGGGGGCGGCAACACCGAGCAGGAGCATCGCGCGACGACGCCCTTGCCGCCGGCGCCCCGCGCGCAGGATGGCGACGACCTCGAACACTCGCAACGACGCGTCCAGGAACTCGAAGCGCACCAGCAGAGGCTGGCCGCAAAAGCGCGTACTCGGACGGCGGTCGCCGCCAAACCGGACAAGGAAGAGCAGCCGACGCCGACACCGGCACCCGCTGTCAGCGGCCGCGATCTGGCGCATAGCGCGCTGGCCATGGCCCGTCTCGAAGGGGCGATCGACAAGGAGCTCAACGAGTACAACCAGCGCCCACGCAAGAAGTTCATCGGCACGCGGGCCACCGAATACCGTTTCGCGCAGTACATCGAGGCCTGGCGGAGCAAGGTCGAGCGCGTCGGTACGCTCAATTACCCCGACGCGGCGAGAGGCAAGCTCTACGGCACGCTGGTGATGACCGTCAGCATCAAGAGCGACGGCAGCCTCGCCGGCATTGAAATCAATCGCTCGTCAGGTCACCGGATCCTTGACGACGCCGCCCGCCGCATCGTCACCATGGCCGCGCCGTACGGCGACTTCCCGCCCGCCATCCAGCACGATACGGATATTCTGGTGTTCACCCGCAGCCTGCGTTTCACCCAGAGCGACAGTCTCGAGAGCAAGAAATAGGGCCACGATGAGCGACCGCTACTGCGTTTTCGGCAATCCCGTCGGCCACAGCAAGTCGCCGCTGATTCACGCGGCCTTTGCGGCGCAGTGCGGGCAGGACGTCAGCTACGAGGCGCTGCTGGCGCCGCTCGACGGTTTTGCCGCCAGCGTGCGCGCTTTTTTCGCCGCCGACGGGCGTGGCGCCAATGTCACGGTGCCGTTCAAGGAAGAGGCTTTTCACCTGGCGGGCCGGCTGACCGTTCGCGCCGAGCTCGCGACGGCGGTCAACACGCTGCGTTTCGACGGTGCCGAGATTCTTGGCGACAATACCGACGGTGCCGGCTTGCTGCGCGACCTGAGCGTCAACCTGGCGTATTCGCTCGCCGGCAAACGTGTCCTGCTGCTCGGCGCCGGTGGCGCCGCGCGCGGCGTCATCGCGCCTTTGCTCGACCACCGGCCGGAGCTCCTGGTGATCGCCAACCGCAACATCGCGCGGGCGCAGGACCTGGCGCAGCGTTTCGCGGCGGTCACCGCCGGTCTCGTCCCGCGCGGCTGCGGCTACCCGGAACTCGCCGGGCAATCGTTCGACCTGGTGATCAACGCCACCTCGGCAAGCCTCGCCGGTGCGCTACCACCGCTGCCTGTGGCGGCCGGTTTTTTTGCCCCCGCCAGCCTGGCCTACGACATGATGTATGGCCAAGGCGACACGCCCTTCCTGGCCTTGGCCAGAGAGCAGGGCGCGGCGCGACTCGCCGACGGCCTGGGCATGCTCGTCGAGCAGGCCGCCGAAGCCTTCCATCTCTGGCGTGGTGTCCGCCCCGACAGCGTGCCGGTGATCGCCGCGCTACGGGGGGGGAGCGGGCCGGGGCGGGGCGGATGATCGCTCCCGGCGTCTGGCTGAAGCGGCTTCTGCTCGCTGTCATCGGCCTGCTTCTGCTCTATCAGTTCTGGCTTTTCGGCTGGGTGCTGTGGTGGAACTGGGTCAATCCCGAAGGCACGCGTTTCATGGACATTCGCCTCGCCGAGTTGCGCGTTGCGGATCCACAGGCACGGCTGCAGCAGCGCTGGATCGGCTATGGGCAGATCTCGCCCAACCTCAAGCGCGCCATCGTCGCCGCCGAGGACGGCAAGTTCCTCGACCACGAAGGCTTCGACTGGGAAGGCATCCAGAACGCGATCGAGAAGAACCAGAAGAAAGGCCGCGTGGTTGCCGGCGGCTCGACCATCTCGCAGCAGCTGGCCAAGAATCTCTTCCTGAGCCCGGCCAAGACCCCCTTGCGCAAGGCCGAAGAGGCGGTCATCACGCTGATGCTGGAAACCGTCTGGAGCAAGCGGCGCATCCTGGAGGTGTACCTCAACGTCATCGAGTGGGGCAGCGGCGTATTCGGTGCCGAAGCCGCTGCCCGCCACTATTTCGGCACCGCGGCGAGCCAGCTGTCGGCCGAACAGGCGGCACGCCTGGCGGCCATGGTTCCCCGGCCGCGCTTCTACGACCGCAACCGCAACGCCCCGGCGCTGGCCGCGAAGAGCGAGGTCATTCTGGCGCGCATGCGTTCGGCCGCAGTTCCCTGAGCGGGCGCATTCTTCCCTTGGCTCTGGCGGGCGGCAGATGGCGACCATTCGCCAATCCTGGGATACTATCGAGCTACGGTCCACGCCGCGCGAGTCCTTTTCCGGCAACCCATGAAGGAGTGACTACCCGATGAAGTTTCGCACCCTGTTTCTGCTGCTCATCCTCGCCGCTACGGCGGGCTTTTCCGCGCTCAACTGGGACGCGTTCATTACCCCGACGACCCTGTCACTGGGCGTGACCGACGTGCAGGCGCCGATCGGGGTGATCATGCTGGGTGTGGTCAGCGTGCTGACCGCGTATTTTCTGCTCTTTGTGATCTACGTGCAGGCGTCGGCGCTCTTCGATTCCCGTCGCCATGCGCAGGAGTTGAAAGCGAACCAGGAGCTGGCCGATCGGGCCGAGGCCTCTCGGTTCACCGACCTGCGGGGTTTCATCACCACCGAGTTGCAGGCAATGGCCAGGCAGAACGCGAGCAACGCTGCGTCGGGCGGTACTGACCCGGCACTTCTGGCCCGGCTCGATCGCGTCGAGACCGAGCTGTTGTCGGCAGTCGAGCAGTCGGGGAACAACATCGTCACTTCGCTTGCCGGAATCGAAGACCGTCTTACCCGGTCGGCGGACGGCGGGCTGCCGGCGGTTGCTGCACAAAGTCGCTTCTGACGTTTCCGACTGCCGCTGACGCGCTTGACGGCATTGCTGTCGTGGAGCACATGCCTTCCCTGGATGAGTGCCGCCGACCGGCGGCGCATGGTCGGCGAGGGGTCGAAAAAAAGCCCGCACTCGGCGGGCTTTTTCAGTTCCGTGGCGGCTTTGGTCGATCAGCGGTCGCCGTAGGCTCGGCGGTTGGCGTTCGCGCCACCCCCATGGCCACTCTTCGGTCCTTCGCGGTAAGGCGTCCGCGGCATGCCTTCGCGGCGGGGAGCAAATGGCTTGCCCTGGCGGTTGTCGCCACCTTTCCAGCCCGCCTTGCCGGTCGGTCGGGGTTTTGCCGGCGCTGGCCGACGCGTCGGCTCGTGACCCTCGACGACGGCGACCGGGATCAACTGCTTGGTGAAGCGCTCGATCTTGCGTACGTTGAAGTGCTCGGCGTGATGAACCAGCGAGATGGCCAGACCATTGCGGCCGGCACGGCCGGTACGACCGATGCGGTGCACGTAGTCCTCGGCGAACTTCGGCAGGTCGTAGTTGAAGACGTGCGTGATCGTCGGCACGTCGATGCCGCGTGCAGCGACGTCGGTGGCCACCAGGATGCGCACCTGACCGCGACGCATGGCGGTGAGCGTGCGGTTGCGGGCGCCCTGGTGCATGTCACCGTGCAGAGCCGCGGCGTTCAGGCCGGCGACGTTGAGGCGATCGCTGACCGTATCGGCGTCACGCTTGGTGGCGGTGAACACCACCGCCTGATCGATCGACGCATCGCGCAGGAGGTGGTCAAGCAGGCGGTTCTTGTGCGACAGGTCGTCGACGAAGTGCATGCGCTGCTCGATGTTGTCGTGCCGGGCGGAGGTCGCATCGACGCGAATCTGCAGCGCGTCGCGGGTCATCCGCTTGGCCATCTCACCGACCGTTCCGTCGAGCGTCGCCGAGAAGAGCATCGTCTGGCGACCGGCCGGAGTCGCCGACACGATTTTTTCGATGTCTTCGATGAAACCCATGTCCAGCATGCGGTCGGCTTCGTCAAGGACGAGGATCTCCAGCTGCGAAAAGTCGATCTTTCCCGAACTCATGTGGTCAATCAGGCGGCCCGGCGTGGCGACCAGGATCGCCGGATTGCGGCCGAGGAGTTCCATCTGTTTCGGATAAGGCATGCCGCCGAGAATGGCAACGGCGCGCACGTGGTGCACCTGGCGGCCGTACTTGTCGGTGGCGGCGGTGACCTGCAGGGCGAGTTCGCGGGTCGGCGTCAGGACCAGCATTTTCGGCTGCGCTGGCTGGAAGCGCTGGCGATCGTTGCCGCGCGAGCGGGCCGGGCGACGTTCCTGGCTGCTCGGGCTCGTCGGGCGGGCTGCTTCGGGTGCGCGTTCCTGCGCCGCGAAGCGATGCAGCGCCGGCAGCATGAAGGCGGCTGTCTTGCCCGAGCCGGTCTGCGAGGAAACCATCAGGTCGCGGCCTTCGAGGGCTGCCGGAATGGCTTGTTTCTGGACCGGCGTCGGTTCGCTGTAACCGGAATCGGTAAGGGCTTTGAGGATGGCCGGGTGGAGGCCGATTTCTGCAAAAGTCATGGTTCTCTTTTCGATGGATGCGCCGCACGCTACCTCTAGGGCATAGTGCGTTGCCAGGAAACAAATGCAACGCCAACCAACGAAAAGCTGAGAGAAGCTTCGATCGATTCGATCGCTTCGATCGATTCACGGAAGTCAGCAGCTATCGGCACAAAAGCTTTGTGCCAGTGCGGCGCTGAATGAATCGACACCAGAAGGCAGGGGGGCTTGAGAGTTACGGCCAGGTTCGCGATGCTCGTCGCACCGTGCAGCCTGTGGCCGTTCAGTGCAGCCGCGCATTATAGCATCAGCTCGCTGCAGGCGGCGCCTTTTTGCCTGCCTCGCTCAGTTTCAGTATCCGCGCTGCGAAAACCTCGGTGACCAGTACCGATTGTGCGCCAAAACGGAAGTGCGACCGACGTGCCCACAGGCTGTCTGCCGCCGTCGCGTCACGTTGCAGGGCGTGCAGCGCCGGTGCGAACAGGGCATGGCGGTCATCGAGGCGCCGGAAGTTGATCTTGCCGCGTTTGAAGCCGGGGTGCGCGAAGAGCAGCGCGCCAAGCGAGCGGTTGCCCAGGCGCGCCAGCCAGACCTGCAGCGGGCCGCGTGGCCGACACGGCAGCACGGTGTGGGCGAAGACGACCACCTGCTCATCACAGAGCAGAGCCACTTCGCGAATCCATGCCAGTACGCCCGGCCCGATACCCAGCAGCCGCGCCTCGTCGGTGGTTGGCAGGCCGAGGCCCTGGCGCAGCACACGTACCGCGAAGCCTCCTCTGGCCTGGATGCGCGCGGTCAGCGAGGCGCGGTCTCGCAGCCAGGGGATGAAAGCGACGTTGGCGGGGGTGCGCAGCAACCGGCTGCGCCAAAGCCCCTGGGATGCGCTGCTGTCGAACACCCGCCCGGCTTCGCTTACTGGGCACGCGGCGACTTGTCGATACCGGCAATGCGCGCCCCCGGCTTGATTCCCTTGCTGGCGAACCAGTCGAGGTTCATTTCCAGTGCGTAGCGTGCGTCAGCGGCGGCGCAGTGGTTGTCCTCGCTCTGCGGCTGCATTTTCTCGATGTTCAGAATGCGCCCCTCGTCGTCGAGAAAGGCGACCGACAGCGGCAGCAAGGTGTTGCGCATCCACATGCAATGGCGGGCTGCCTGGGTAAAGACGAAGAGCATCCCGTGGTTGGCCGGCATGCTGCGGCGATTCATCAGACCCTGGGCGCGATTGGCTTGATCGGCGGCCACTTCGGCTTCGATGCGGTGAAAGCCGGCGCTGAGCTCGATGCGCGCGAGCTGCGCGGGAACGGGTGGGGAAGCCAGCAAGGAGGCCAGCGCGATCAGGAAACAAGAAAACCTGTACATCGGGAACTCCGGGAGGGAGGTTGGACTGACCAGCAGGCGCATCACCGGCGATCTGCCGACAGCAAGCGCGCCGGCAAGGCGTCACGATGGTGCTGGATCATGACTACTTCCGTGATTTGCTCTTCGCTGGCGCCTTGCTTGTGGTCTTCGCCTTGGCATTGGTCCTGGCCGAAGCGCCCTTCTGCGCTGGCGCTTTTGTCGTGGCGCTCGACTTGGCCGCGACGGGTTTGACGGATGACGAACTCTTTGCTGCTTTCGCTGCCGGCTTCGGGTGCACCGTGGCTTCGCCGAGGCTTACCTCGGCGGTGGCAGTCTCGGCGGCTTTCGGTACCGCCAGGGTTGTCGTGCAAGAGAGCAGAAGTGCGGCAGCCAGCAGGCCGCGCGCGGAAGGCTTGATGTTTGTTTTCATGGCCAGGGTCAGTGACTGGTGCCTTCGGAACGCGATATCTTGTTCCACACGTTGTACTTGCCGACCGGTTTCCTGGCCGGAATCCGCTTCACTTCCTTGAGCGTTTGTGCGTCGATCACCACTATTGCGCCATCGTCTTCCCAGAGGCTGGCCAGCGCGTAGCGCCCGTCACGAGTGAACTCGACGTGGGCCAGCGTCTGTCCCGGTTTGGCCCTGATCTGTCCGACCACTTCCAGGCTCTGTTTGTCGATCACCTGCAGGACATTCTTGTTTTCCTTGCTCATCATCGAGTCGGTGAAGGCGTAGCGGCTGTTCTCGTGGCTGCGCAGGAAGAAACCCGGTCCGAGCGTCTTGATTTCCTTGATGATCTTGTAGGTTTCGAGGTCGATGACGGTGATCACCCCTTCGTTCAGGTTCGGCGAGGCCATCACCGCCCGTTCGCGACCCGTCGCGTCGGTCCACTGCCAGGTGATGCCCGAGCCAAGATGCGGCATTCCCGGCAGGTCGAGGTCGGCGATTTTCTTGCGGCCATCGAGAAAGATCACCTGTCCCTTGCTTGCCGAGCGCGACGCACCCAGGATCACGTGGTAGCTCTGGGTGAAAAAGAAATCGTCGAGATAGTCCTTGAGCATCGTTCGCCGCGGATAGAACATGGCCGGTGTGAAGTGTCCTTCCCGGTACTGGTAGTCGTGAACGAGACCTTCGGCAACCGGTTCGGCGTCGGGATCGTAGCTGATCTCCCAGGCTTCGGGAACGTCCTTCAGTGCGGCGACGAAACTCTTGCGCGGCGCCGCGTCGTAAACCGCCGACACCCGCGAAGTCTTGTCGCCGGCGGCGTTGAGCGTCGGGATGATCTTTACCAGCGAGAGGTCCTTGGCGTCGAGCAGGACCAGGCTGTGCGGCAGGTAGTTGGCGACCATCACCCACTTTCCATCACCGGACACGGCGGCATTGCGCGTGTTCAGGCCGGCGCGAATCTCGGCGACGACGACCAGGTTGTAGATGTCGAACTTGGTGATCCAGCCGTCGCGCGAAGCGAAATAGACGAAGCGGCCGTCAGGCGAGAACTTCGGTCCGCCGTGCAGCGCGTAGCGGCTGGGAAAGCGGTACAGGCGTTCGAGCTTGTCGCCGTCGAGTACCGAGACGTGATTGTCGCCGGTTTCGACGACGATGAAGAGGTTGAGCGGGTCGGCGCCTTTCAGCCCGGCGCCAGGCCGGTCGGGCAGCTTGGCGGCGTCGGCGTTGACCATCTGCGAGGAGCGAATCTCGCTTTCGTCCCATTGCGGCGCCGGCGTCACCTGGCTGTAGATCAGGTCGGCGAGTTGCTGCACCTGGTCGGCGCTCAACTTGTCGCCGAAAGCCGGCATTTGCGTTGCCACGCGTCCTTCGCCGATCACTTTCAGCGCTTCCGGCCTGCGCAGTCGGGCCAGGTTCTCCGGCAGTAGCGCCGGACCGATACCGCCGAAGCGCGTCTCGCCGTGGCAAGCGGCACAGTGCTCCTTGTACAGTGCCTGTACGCCGGGAACATCGGCTGCGCCGGCGAACGACGATCCACTGGCAAGAGACGCTGCTAGGCAGACGGCAGAAATTCCCAGGCGCCAGTTCATCAGGCTCTCCGCAGTCTGATGTGCGGGGTGACGGTCAGGCGTTCGCGGCCAGGCTCGACACCGATTTCCTCGTCGTCCAGATAACAGCCCGGGTCTTCGGCCCAGGCGTCGCCGGTCAGCTGTTGGGCGCGCACGCGCGTGTTGCCGTTGCAGATGTCGAAGTGCTGGCAGTCGCCGCAACGTCCGGAGACGCTACGCGGAAACTGTTTCAGACCGGCCATCAGGGGATCGGAAACGTCGGTCCAGATTTCCGAGAAGGGCCGCTCGCGAATGTTGCCGAGGTTGTAGTGCCACCACATGGTGTCCGGATGGACGTTGCCCAGATTGTCGATGTTGGCAACATTCACTCCCGATGAATTGCCACCCCATTGCGCCAGCCGGGCACGGATATTGGCCGCCTTGTCGGGGAATTTCTTCTTGACCCAGTAGAGGAAGTAGACGCCGTCGGCGTCATTGTTGCCGGTCGTGAATTCCTTGTGCAGGCCGCGCTGCTGATAATCCCAACAGGTATCGAAGAGCAGATCCATCGCCCAGCGCGTCAGCTTGTGCTGGGCATCGTCCTTGCGGTTCTTGTTGCCGCGGCCAGCGTAGTTGAGGTGCGAAAAGTAGAAGCGGTCGATGCCTTCGTCCTCGACCAGTTCGAGCAGGCGCGGCAGGTCGTGCGCATTGTCCTGGGTCATCGTGAAGCGGACGCCGATCTTCAGACCGAGGTCACGGCACAGGCGAATGCCTTTCAATGAAGCATCGAAGGCACCTTCCATGCGCCGGAACTTGTCGTGTGTCGCGCCCATGCCGTCGAGCGAAACGCCGACGTAGTCGAAATCGCACTCGGCGATGCGATCGATGTTCGTCGCGTCGATCAGCGTACCATTGGACGACAGCCCGACGTAGAAGCCCATCGCTTTCGCCCGTTGGGCGATGGCGAAGATGTCCGCTCGCAGCAGCGGCTCGCCACCGGAAAGAATCAGCACCGGAACGCGAAAACGCTTGAGATCGTCCATCACCGAAAAAATTTCGTCGGTGCTCAGTTCGCCGGGGAAGTCCTTGTCGGCGGAAATCGAATAGCAGTGCTTGCAGGTCAGGTTGCAGCGGCGGATGAGATTCCAGATCACCACCGGCGCCGGCGGGTTCTGCTTGGGGCCGGGCTGCTTGGGTGCGACAAGTTCCTGCATGTACTGGGAGATTCGAAACATCGTGCACTTCCCGAAAGAAAACCGTGTATTAGAGAGCAGTGCCGGCCGCTCGGCCTTGACGTGGATCAAGGCTCCGACCATCCGGTGCCGGGCCTGCGATCAGGCGCAAGCCTGGCCAGGCGGCTGTTCGCCGAGGGGAGAAACTCGCATTCTCACCCTCGTTTCTCCCGCCGGCAAGCTGTGACCGTCGATTCCTTGATTGGTGCGCTGCCGATGGGCATGGGCATGGCACATTTTCACGGCGCCCAAGCGCTCCGAGCTGCGCGAACCGCTTTGTGCATGGCGCTGGACGCCGCTTCGTGAAGCGTTGAAAATGGGCGCTGGACTCCGTCGCGGCGATGGTGGAGTGATGGGCGTGGTGCGCATGGGGGCGGTGGCGGACCCGGTTGGCCGGCGTTTCTAAGTGGGTTTTTCGAGGTCGCAGGGCAGATGATGGCAACAAGCTGGTGCACGCGGCGCAGCCGGAGCCGACTCCATGGCCGCTGAGTTCCTGCCCGGGAACCGCCTGACCTTGCTCAACAGCGGCAGCGAGTACTTTCCGGAGCTGATCAGGGCGATCGACGGCGCACGGCACGACGTGCACCTGGAAAGCTACATATTCGAGGACGATGCGACGGGCCAGGCGGTGGCTGCGGCGCTGTCGATGGCTGCCCGACGCGGTGTCACGGTACGCGTTCTGGTCGACGGCTTCGGGGCCCGCGAGTTTGCCGACCGCCTGCAACCGGGGCTGGTCGCCGCAGGCGTGCAGGCAATGGTCTACCGACCCGACATCGCGCGCTTCCGTTTGCGCCGCCATCGTCTGCGTCGTTTGCACCGCAAGCTGGCGGTGATCGACGGCGAAATTGCCTTTGTTGGCGGCATCAATGTCATCGATGATCTCAATACGCCTTATCAGATTCCGCCCCGCTACGACTACGCGGTTCGCGTCGAAGGCCCCTTGCTGGCGCCGATCCAGCAGGCGCAACATCGGCTATGGGAAATCGTGCTGTGGGCGAAGCTCAATCGTCGTTACCGCGTGACGAGAGGCGTGCCGACCGATCTCGCACCGTGCGGGGAGCAGACCGCAGCATTTCTGGTGCGTGACAATATTCTCCACCGCCGCGATATCGAGGAGGCCTATCTCGAGGCGATCGGCGCTGCGCGGGAAGACATTCTCCTCGCCAACGCCTATTTCCTGCCCGGTCGCCGGTTTCGCCGCGCCTTGCACGACGCGGTAAAGCGCGGCGTTCGCGTCGTCATTCTGTTGCAGGGGCGGATCGAGTATCGGCTCATGCACTACGCCACGCAGGCGCTTTACGGCCGCCTGCTGGGCTCCGGCATACGCATTTTCGAGTATCGACGCAGCTTCCTGCATGCCAAGGTGGCGGTCGTCGACCGCCACTGGGCGACCGTCGGCTCGTCGAACATCGATCCCTTCAGTCTGCTCCTGGCCAGGGAAGCGAATATCGTCGTCAAGGATTCGCTGTTCGCTGAAAGTCTGCGCGAAAGTCTCGACCAGGCAATGCGCAACGGGGCGCGCGAACTGCCGGTCGATAGCTGGAAACGCCTGCCCTGGCATTCGCGCCTGCTGCGCTGGGCGAGCTACAACCTGGTACGGATCATGGTTGGCATCGTCGGTTATGGCGGCAAGCGCTAGCCCGGGAAGATGCCACGCAGCGCGGGAACGCGCTCGATCGACCAGGCGGCAATCGCCCAGGGCCAGAAGTCACGCAGCGGTCCGCTGCTGATTTCCGGCGGTACGGTATGGCCAAGAAAGCGCAACGCCGCCGCCAGGGCAGCGCTGCCGGCCGACCGATCGACGGCTGGCGCCTGCGTTTGCTTGGCGAGCTTCTCGCCGCTGGCATTGGTCACCACGGGCAGGTGCGCGTAGGTCGGCGTGGCCAGCGCCAGGCGTTGCTGCAGCCAGATCTGCCGCGGCGTCGAATCGAGCAGATCGACGCCGCGGACCACCGCGTTGATTCCTTGCGCGGCGTCGTCAACGACGACTGCCAGTTGGTACGCGTACTGACCGTCGGCGCGCAACAATATGAAGTCGCCGACGGCGCGGTCGAGATTCTGCTCCACATGGCCCTGAACGCGGTCGCCAAAAGCGATCTTCCTGTCGGGCACGCGCAGCCGCCAGGCGCGCGCCGCACGGCCGCCAGTCAGGCCGTTGCGGCAGGTCCCCGGGTAGACCAGGCCGCCGTCGACCGCTCGCGGTGGCGAGCAGGCGGCGATTTCCGTTCGCGAGCAGGCGCAAGGGTAGACCTCGCCGTCGAGTTGCAGGCGCACCAGTTCGGCGTGATAGAGATCCAGGCGCCGGCTCTGGACGAGTACTTCGCCATCCCATACGAAGCCGAAGCCTTCGAGGGTGCGCAGGATTTCGTCGGCGGCGCCGGGAAGCGTCCGCGGCTGGTCGACGTCCTCGATGCGCAGCAGCCACTGGCCACCGTTGGCGCGGGCGTCGAGATAGCTGCCGACGGCGGCGACCAGCGAACCGAAGTGCAGCGGGCCCGTCGGTGAGGGCGCAAAACGGCCGCGATAAGGCGCAGGCAAGCGCCGAGCGCTGGCCTCCGGTACCCTGGATGGGCTCATCGCGCTCTCCGCCTAGCGCACCGCGCACGCCGCCTTTTTATTTCCAACTCTGCCGCGTAAAATGCGCCGGTCATTACAAGGACTCCAGCCATGAGCGATCGTGTGTTCACCCCTGCCAACGAAGCTGCCATTCTCGCCGAGGCGCTGCCGTACATCAAACGCTTCCACGGCAAGACCATCGTCGTCAAGTACGGCGGCAATGCGATGACCGACGAGCACCTCAAGCAGTGCTTCGCGCGCGATGTCGTGCTGCTCAAGCTGGTCGGGATGCACGTGGTGGTGGTGCACGGCGGTGGCCCCCAGATCGAAAACCTCCTCGCCCGGGTCGGCAAGAAGGGAAAGTTCATCCAGGGAATGCGTGTCACCGATGCCGAAACGATGGAGATCGTCGAGATGGTTCTCGGTGGGCAGGTCAACAAGGACGTCGTCAACCTGATCAATCAGGCCGGGGGCAAGGCCGTCGGCTTGACCGGCAAGGACGCCAGCTTCATTCGTGCCAAGAAGCTGTTGCTGGCCAACCACGAGAACCTTGGTGACCTGATCGACGTTGGCCAGGTCGGCGACATCACGCAGATCGATCCGTCGCTGATCGGCCATCTCGAGTCAGGCGGTTTCATTCCTGTCGTGGCGCCGATCGGCGTCGGCAAGGGTGGCGAAACCTACAACATCAACGCCGACGTCGTTGCCGGCAAGATCGCCGAAATCCTCAAGGCCGAAAAGCTGGTCCTGCTCACCAACACGCCAGGCGTTCTCGACGAGAGCGGCGAGCTGATCACCGGCATGACCCCCAACGAGATCGACGAGATGGTTGCTGACGGTACGCTGTCGGGCGGCATGCTGCCGAAGATCAGTTCGGCACTCGATGCCGCCCGCAGCGGCGTCAAGAGCGTGCACATCATTGATGGCCGCGTCGAGCACGCGCTGTTGCTGGAGATCCTTACCGATCACGGCGTCGGCACGATGATCAAGTCGCATTGACCGGGGCATTCTGCTGAGCGCTTCCTTGCCGGTCTGGCTTTTCGATCTCGACAACACCCTGCACGACGCCAGCCCGCATATCTTTCCGCACATCAATCGGTCGATGGTGGCGTACATCTGCCAGCACCTCGGCGTGGACGAGGACGAAGCAACGCGTCTTCGGCAGCATTACTGGCAGCGCTACGGCGCCACGCTGCTCGGTCTGATGCGTCATCATGCGATCGATCCGAACCATTTTCTTCGCCATACGCACGACTTTCCCGATCTGCGGCCGATGCTGGTCTTCGAGCGCGCCCTGAAGGCCATGCTCGGTCGCTTGCCAGGGCGCAAGATCGTCTTCTCCAACGCGCCGGGGCGCTACAGCGAGGCGGTCCTGGAAATGACCGGCATTCGCCGCTGTTTCGACGCCGTCTACTCGGTCGAGCGCATCGGCTTTCAACCCAAGCCGGCAGTCGCCGGTTTTCGCCACCTGTTGCGCAGCGAGCGTCTGCACGCGCAGCGTTGCATCATGGTCGAGGACGCGCTGCCCAACCTGCGTACTGCCAAGCGACTCGGCATGAAAACGGTCTGGGTGAGCGCGGCAACGCGCCAGGCGGCCTGGGTGGACGTGCGCCTGGCGTCCATTCTCGACTTGCCGCGTCATCTCGCTCGCCTGTGAGAGGCGGCCGATGGTCCTGCCAGGACCGTGATTGCCCAAGCTCTTGTACACCGTGAGCCTTGCTCCACCGTGACCTCCCGCAGTCGTGTAGACTCTGGCCGCACCAATTGCCGTCGGTTGCCATGAGAGAGTCCGGTTCCCTGGAACAACAGCTACTTGAGTACAAGGCCATCCTCGAGCATTCGGGGATTGCCGTGGTGTGCACGCGCAATCGTCGCGTGTACCGCTGCAACCCCCGCGCCGAGGAGCTTTTTGGCTGGCCGGCGGGGACGCTTGTCGGGCAGCCGGACCTCGTTTTCTACCCCGATAGCGCGGCGTGTGAGACCTTGCGCCGGCAAGCGCGCGCGGCCCTGCGCGTCGGTGACATCCTCGATCTCGAAACGCAACTGGCGCGCCGCGATGGCAGTATCTTTGTCGCGCATCTCATCGCCCGCGCGATCGACCCTGCCGCGCCGGGCCAGGGTGCCGTGTGGATCGTGCGTGACGTGACGCAGGAGGTGGACGCACGCGAAGCGGGCGCACGCTTGCTGCGCGAGCAGCAGCTCATTTTTCAGAACGCCGAAACCGGCATCGTCATCCTGCGCGACCGTGCCATCCAGCGCTGCAATCGACGTTTTGCCGAAATCCTGGGTTATGAGCCAGACGAATTGATCGGTTGCTTGACGCGTATCTACTACCCGAGTGAAGAGGCCTGGCTGGAGACCGGCCGCAAGGCTTACGCGGCAATTTCCGAGACCGGCATCTACCGCGGGGAGACGACGTTTATCCGCCGCGACGGAGCGGCGATCTGGAGCCATATCACCGGCAGCATGATCAATCCGGCGAAGCCCCAGGATGGCTACATCTGGTTGTACGAGGACGTCACCGAGAAGCGTCAGGCGAGCCGTGCGATGGACGCACTGCTGCGCGAACAGACGTTGATTTTCGAACGGGCGCCGATCGGCATCGTTTTCGTCCGCGAGCGGATCATTCAGCGCTGCAATCCAAGTTTCGAGACGATCTTCGGCTATTTGCCCGGGCAGCTGATCGGCCAGTCAATGCGCGTCTGTTTCGCCAGTGAGCTGGCGTGGCGTGAAGCCGACGAACGCGTTGTCCGCGGCAGCGGCGCGGGCGGGACTTTCATCGGCGAGATCGAGTATTGCAAGGCCGATGGCGCGCCGATCTGGTGCCAGGTCACCGGTAGCCTGCTCGACCCGGAAAACCATGACCAAGGTCACGTCTGGCTGTTCCAGGACATCACCGCGCGCCGCGCAGCCGAGGAGGCGCTCGTCGAAAGCCTCTGGGAGCAACAGCTGATCTTCGACAACGCGATGATCGGCATTTCTTATCAGCGCGAGCGCACGATCTGGCGCTGCAATCGCCGTTTCGAGGAGATCTTCGGTTATCCCGTTGGCGCAATGACGGGGCAATCGACGCGCATTCTTTTTGCCACCGAGAAGGCCTGGGAAGATGCCGGACGGGAGGTCTATGGCGATGCGGCAGGAAGCGACTCCTTTGACGGGGAGTTTCTCTTCTCTCGCCGCGACGGTGCGCCGATCTGGGTCCATATCATCGGTCGTACGATAGACGACGGGGATGCTCGCCAGACCTGGATCTGGACACACGAGGATGTGACCGCGCATCGGGCCGCCCAGGAAGCGCTACGGCAAAGCCATCTCGAACTCGAACAGCGTGTCGCCGAACGGACTCACGAGCTATCGCAACAGCTCGACTTCATGCACCAACTGGTCGAGGCCATCCCGGGGCCGGTGTTCTACAAGAATCGTCAAGGCCGCTACCTCGGCTGCAATCAGGCCTTCCTCGAAATGATCGGCAAGTCGCGCCGGGAAGTGGTCGGCGCGACGGTCTACGACGTCGCGCCGCGCGAGCTCGCCAACCGCTATATGGCGGCTGACGAAGAGCTCTTCCAGCGTTCGGGTTCGCAGGTCTACGAAACGCAGGTGCTGCGCGCCGACGGAAACTATCGTGACGTCGTTTTTCACAAGGCGATCTACGGCATGTCTGACGAAGTGGCGTGCGGTCTGGTTGGCATCATGCTCGACGTGACCGACCGCAAGCGCATGGAGCAGCGCCTCCAGCAGGCGGCGACGGTTTTCGACAGCAGTGCCGAAGGCATCACCATCACCTCCCCGAACGGAGAAATCATCGCCGTCAACCGTGCGTTTACAGAAATCACCGGTTACAGCGAGGACGATGTCGTGGGCGGCAACCCGCGCATCCTGCAGTCGGGACTTCAGGACCAGGATTTCTACCGCGAGATGTGGCGGACACTGCACACTTGCGGGCGTTGGCGGGGCGAGCTGTGGAACCGGCGCAAGGACGGACAGGCGTTTCTGGAGTCGCTCACGATCAGCGCCGTGAAGGACCCGCAGGATCGGGTGACCCATTACGTTGGCGTCTTCTCCGACATTACCGAATTGCGCAAGGCGCACGATCAGCTCGACCATCAGGCGCATCACGATCCGCTCACCGGCTTGCCCAATCGGCTGTTGCTGGGCGATCGCCTGCACAAGGCGCTGCAGCGTGCTCACCGTGACGAGCGCGGACTGGCGGTGCTGTTTGTCGACCTCGATCGTTTCAAGAACATCAACGATACCCTCGGTCATCAGGTCGGCGATCGCGTTCTCTGTGAAGTGGCGCGACGCTTGACCCGACTGCGGCGTGAAGCGGATACCGTTGGTCGCCTCGGCGGCGACGAGTTTCTGATCATCATCGAAGATCTCGGCGATCCGGCGGCCGTTTCGCACATTGCGGACAGGATTCTCGGCCTCTTGCAGGACTCGCCGGTGACCGTCGAGCACGAGTTCTACGTTGGTGCCAGCATCGGGATCAGCCTCTTCCCTCACGATGGCGGCGACGCCGAAACGCTGATGAAGAATGCCGACGTCGCCATGTACCGGGCCAAGGAGCGCGGCCGCAATACCTATGAGTTTTTTACCAAGGAGCTGACCCAGTCGTCGCTGGCCCGCCTGCAGATGGAGACCGATTTGCGGCGGGCCATCGATCGCGGCGAGTTGCGCGTCTTCCTGCAACCCCAGTTCTCGCTGGCCGGCGGCGAGCTGGTCGGCGCCGAGGCGCTGGTCCGCTGGCTGCGCCCCGAACTGGGGCTGGTGATGCCGGGAGAGTTCATCAAGCTTGCCGAGGAGTCGGGGCTGATTGTCCCGATCGGCGAATGGGTCCAACACACCGCCGCGTGCCAGTGGGCGGCCTGGCTCACCGCGGGCTTCAAGCCGGGCGTGTTGTCGGTCAACGTCTCCGGCGTCGAGTTCCAGCGCGGTCGAATCCAGGAAACCGCCTGCAAGACGCTGGAATCCTCGCAGCTGCCGGCCCAGTTTCTGGAGTTGGAAATTACGGAAAGTGCGATCATGACCCAGGCCGAAAGCAGCGTTCAGGTCCTTGATGCGCTGCGGGCGATGGGGCTCGGTCTGGTGATTGACGACTTCGGAACGGGCTATTCGTCGCTCGCCTACCTGAAGCGTCTGCCCCTCAACAAGCTGAAGATCGACCAGAGTTTTGTTCGCGGCTTGCCAGACGACGCCGAGGACCGGGCGATCACCCGCGCAGTGATCGCCCTTGCCCACAGCCTGCAACTGACGGTGATCGCCGAAGGCGTCGAGAGCGAGGCGCAGCGCGATTTCCTGGCCGGCGAGGGCTGTGACGAGATGCAGGGTTATCTGCGTGGCAGGCCAATGCCCCTCGACGAGTACCGGCAGCGCTTCCTCGAGGGCTGAAGCGAGATGGCTGAAGCAAGTTTCCCGGCAGCAGGCTCCCGTTTGCCATTCATCGATGCGCTGAAGGCCGTCGCGCTGCAGTTGATCGTCCTCCATCACCTGGCGTTCTATGGACCGATGTCGGACCACGCCTACGCGTTGATTCCGGAGCTGCTTTCCTGGTTGAGTCAGCACGCGCGCGCGGTGGTGCAGGTGTTTCTGGTGATTGGCGGTTTCCTTGCCGCGCGCAGCCTTGCTCCGACCGGTACGCTGGTGTCGAGCCAGCCGCTGCGGCTGCTCCTGAAACGCTACCTGAAACTGGCCGTTCCCTACCTCGCGGCCTTGCTGATCGGCATCGTCTGCGCCGCCCTTGCCCGCACCTTGATGACTCATGAATCTGTTCCGGAACAGCCGACGCTGGCGCAGTTGCTGGCCCACGCGCTGCTTCTGCAGGGCGTCCTGGGTTATGACGGTCTGTCGGCGGGCGTCTGGTACGTGGCCATCGATTTTCAGTTGTTTTCTCTATTGCTGGTGATTCTCTGGCTGGCGCGCGGTGTCGGTGGTGGCGTCGCCGGAACTGCACTTGTCGGTGCGTTGCTGGTCGCCACCGTGGCACTGCTTTCGTTGTATCACTTCAACCGTGACGCCGCGTGGGACAGCTGGGCGCTGTATTTCTTCGGTTCGTATGCGCTCGGCGCGCTGAGCTACTGGGCGGCGCGCGCGAAGCACGCTGTGCGATGGCTGTTGCTGATCGTCGTCGCCGTGGTCACTGCTCTGCTGTTTGACTATCGTTCGCGTATCGCTGTGGCACTGGTGGTGGCTCTGGCGATCGGCCTGGCGAGCCGCTACGGCTTTCTGGCGCGCTGGCCGAGGTCGTCGCTGTTCGCTTACCTTGGGCAGATCTCCTACTCGGTGTTCCTGATCCACTTCCCTGTCTGTCTGATCATCAACGGGCTGTTTGCTCGCGCCGGCGTGGCTGACCCGTGGCTCAATCTGGCCGGCATCATGCTCGCCTGGGCGGCGAGCCTGCTGGCCGGCGGGCTGTTCTATCGCTTTGTCGAAAGTCCCGCGCAGCGCGGGTTCCGCGGCTTTCGTGTCGCGCCGCGTCTCACCTAGAGGTTTTCAACCAGGCGGCCGCGGTCAGCGCGAAGTAGCTCAGGATGCCGTCGGCCCCCGCCCGCTTGAAGGCCAGAAGGCTCTCGAGAACGCATGCCTTTTCGTCCAGCCAGCCGTTCTGAGCGGCTGCCTTGAGCATCGCGTATTCGCCGCTCACCTGATACGCGTAGGTCGGCACCTGGAATGTCTGCTTGACCCGCCGGACGATGTCGAGGTACGGCATGCCCGGTTTGACCATCACCATGTCGGCCCCTTCGGCGAGGTCGAGAGCCACTTCGCGCAGCGCTTCGTCGCTGTTCGCCGGGTCCATCTGATAGGTGTGTTTGTTGCCCTTGCCGAGGTTTCCGGCCGAGCCGACGGCGTCTCGGAACGGGCCGTAGAAGCTGGAGGCATACTTGGCCGAATACGCCAGGATGCGGGTGTGAATCTGCCTCGCCGCGTCTAGCTCGTGACGGATGCGGGCTACCCGACCGTCCATCATGTCCGAGGGGGCGACGATGTCAGCGCCTGCCTGCGCATGCACCAGCGCTTGTCGGGCGAGCACTTCGAGCGTTTCGTCGTTCAAGACATAGCCGGTCGGGTCGTTGGCGTCGATCAGGCCGTCCTGTCCGTGGCTGGTGTAGGGGTCGAGGGCAACGTCGGTAATCACCCCCAGTCCGGGGAACTCTTTCTTCAACGCCGCAACTACCCGTGGCACCAGGCCGTCCGGGTTGTACGCTTCTTCGGCGCCGGCTGTCTTGCCCGCCGCGTCGATTACCGGGAACAGGGCCAGCGCCGGGATACCCAGTTTCAGCGCCTGCTCCGCCGTCTTCAGCAGCCGGTCCAGGCTTTGCCGTTCAACGCCGGGCATCGACGCGATTGGCTCGACGCGGTTGACGCCGTCGAGGACGAACACCGGGTAGATCAGATCATCGGCGCTCAGCCGCGATTCGCACATCATGCGGCGGGAAAAGTCGTCGCGGCGCATGCGGCGCATACGCGTGTCCGGGAAGCCTGTCTGGTAGTTCATGGAATTCGCTAAGATCAAATAGATGCGATTGATGGAAAAGATGTGTTTGCCGGGAACTATCGTCGGCCACTCCGCTCTTACCAAGCGGATGGCTTGCCCATCCCCCGCTTCACCTCCCTGAGCGGGTGCCTTATTCCTGTAAGGCATGTTGCCCCCGGCCCCCCTTTGCCGGGGGCTTTTTTTGTGCCTTGACTAGTGACTCTTGGTTGCGCTGCCGCTGCGCGCGCTCCAGCCGATGGCGCCGCGCTTCTTGGGGCGGGCTTTCTTCTCGCTGGCCAGTCCGGAGGGGGGTGCTGGCTCGTCTCGCAGCGGCAGGTCAAGCCAGTCGCCAAGGATCGCCTCTGCTTCCTTGACGCCCGATTTCTGCAGGCTAGAAAACATCTGCAGGCTGAAGTTTTCGCCGATCGTGCCCAGTACCTCCTGTACCTCGCGAAAGACCAGTGTCTGTTGCTGGCGGGTCAGCTTGTCAGCCTTGGTCAGCAGGACGTGAATCGGTTTGCCGGTCGGAGCGAACCAGGCGAACATCTGCAAATCGAGTTCGGTGAGGGGGTGGCGACTGTCCATGATCAGGACCAGGCCACAGAGCGCGTTACGGTGGCGCAGGTACGGCGCCAGCAGGCCTTCCCATTGCGAGCGGATTTCTTCGGGGGCTTTGGCAAAGCCGTAGCCTGGCAGGTCGACGAAGTACTTTCCGGGTTCGAGCGCGAAGTAATTGAGATGCTGCGTTCGCCCCGGCGTTTTCGAGACAAAGGCCAGGCGGGTGTGATTGGCGAGCGTGTTGATCGCCGAAGACTTGCCGGCATTCGAGCGTCCGGCAAAGGCGACTTCGCATTGCGAATCGGTCGGCAGATCACGCAAGTCGGCAACGGTCTTGCTGAAAGCGGCTTTCTGGAAGAGGGGCATCAGGGAACCTGCGAGTGGATGGACAGGCGCGCGTCCAGAGGGAAAACTGATATAGAATATCAGGTTTGTCGCTTGGCTTCGCCGGCCTCAGATCAGTCATTGTTGTCAACGGGAGTTTGGACATGATTCGTACAACGGCAGTTGCGCTTCTCCTGGCCGCCAGTTTGCCCGCCTTCGCGGCAGAGCAGGCGCCTGTACAGCTTGACCTGGCAAAAGCCAAGGAAATTGCCGAAGGCCTTTGCGTTGCTTGCCACGGTGCCGATGGCAACAGTCCGACGTCGGCAAATCCGATCCTTGCCGGCCAGATCCCTCAGTATCTGTACAAGCAGTTGAGCAACTTCAAGTCGGTCGACGGAAAGCCGCCGGTACGTGACAACGCGATCATGGGTGGCATGGTCGCGGCCCTGTCGGATGAAGACATGCGCAGCCTGGCGGTGTACTTCTCGCAGCAAAAGATGACGCCTTCGGTGGCGACCAACGAGAAGCTGCTTGCCGAAGGTCAGGCGCTCTGGCGCAAGGGCGACTTTGACAAGGGTATCCCCGCGTGCGCTGGTTGCCACGGACCCGCTGGTGCTGGTTTGCCGGTGCAGTATCCGCGTCTGGCGGGACAGTATGCCGAGTACACGGTGAGCCAGTTGAAGACTTTTCGTAGCCACGAACGGGCCAACGACGCGGAGAAAATGATGCGCGTCATTGCCGGCAAACTCTCCGACCCGCAGATCAACGCCGTCGCCGAGTATGTTGCCGGCCTGCGCTAGACGCTCTGGCTACCCGCGCTCTCGCTGGCGTCGCTGCGGATTTCCGGGTACCCGCATCACGGTCAGGCTTTTCTTGGCAATGGGCGGCAGACGCTCTAGTATGGTGTCGTGACTTCTTGACCAGAAAGGACGTTTCATGAAGACGCTCAAGCAAATCCTCGACAGCAAGGGTGGCGTGCTGGCAACCGTCGCACCGGACGATTCGGTTTTCAAGGCTTTGCAGGTGATGGCCGAACGCAACGTCGGTGCGGTCCTCGTCGTCGACCAGAATCGACTGCTCGGTATTTTTTCGGAGCGCGATTACGCTCGCAAGGTGTCCCTGTTAGACAAGTCCTCGCGCGACACGCAGGTTTGCGAGATCATGAGCAACAAGGTGTTGTACGTGACCCCCGACCAGACCGTCGACGAGTGCATGGCGATCATGACCGAAAGACATTTTCGTCACCTGCCGGTGCTCAATGAGCAGCACGAACTTCTGGGCATCGTTTCCATCGGCGATGTGGTCAAGGAAACGATCTCCGAACAGCAGTTCATCATCCAGCAGATGGAGAAGTACATCGCTGGCTGATCTCCGTATCGGCTCTTCTGGGCCGCCTTTCATGGCCAGGCCGGCGGGTCGCCAGCGGCGACGGACGCTTCAGGCAGTTTTTCTGAGGGCGCATTGTCCGCGTCCAGCGGGCTTTCGTCGGCTTTTCCAGAGGCCTTTCCAAAGCGCAGATTTCCACGCCTCTTGACGGCGCTGTCTTGGCTTTGGCGCCGAGCGACGTTCGCGAGAACGAGCCGGGGCCACGACTTCCTGTCGCCGGTCAAACCGCTCGCACGCGAGACCCGTCAAGGCGCAGGCGAGGTCGGCTGTCTTGATGGATTCTGTCACGGGTTTCCCCTGCCGCTTGTTTGTTGACCTTACCCGCTTTTCGCGCAGCGATGCCCCTTGTCGGCGACGAGGGCTTGATCCCAGATCCGAACGATGACCTATCCCACTATCCTCAGCGCGTCCGTCTTCCTGCTCATCGTTTTCGCTGTCGAGCGCCTTTGCCGACGCTCGGGCGTGCCGTCGGTAATCGTTCTGGTGGCCAGCGGCCTCCTGGCACGGCCGATGCTCGACTCCTTTGGCGTGACGCTGGGCTGGGCCGGCACCCTGGTGCCGATCATCGGCACTATCGGCCTCGTGCTGATCGTCCTGGAAGGCGCTCTGGACATCGAGTTGCGACGCCAACGCCTGCGCCTCATCGCGGCGACCTTTCTCCTGGCGACGGCCGGTTTCGTCATCGCTACCGTCAGCTTCGCGTTGGCCGGGCGTTGGCTGCTGGGTCTTGGCACGGTGCAGGCGACTCTGCTGGCGACCTCGGTCGCCGTCATCAGCAGCGCGGTCGCCATTCCCAGTAGTACTTTTCTGCCGCCCAAGGCGCGCGAATTCATTACCTACGAAAGTTCGATGTCGGACATCATCGGGGTCCTGGTTTTCTTTTCCCTGCTCGGTTCGGATGGTACCGTTGGCGGCGCCCTGTTGGCGCTGCTCGGTGGCGGCATGTTGTCGCTTCTTCTATCGCTGCTCTGCGCCTTGGTGCTGATGCTGCTATTGCTGCGCGTGTCTGGGCCGATCCGCTTCGTGCCCTTGCTGGCCGGCTTGTTCGCCTTGTACGCGACAGGCGAACTGCTGCATCTCTCGCCGCTGATCATGGTGCTCTTCCTGGGCCTGTTGCTCAACAAGCCGTCGCTGGTTACCCGCTTCCGGCCGGTTCGCGCGTGGGTGAGTAGAGAATACGAATCGACGCTGTCCGAGTTTCGCACCCTGGTCGTTGAACTGACCTTCGTCGTGCGCGGCTTCTTCTTCGTACTGCTCGGCTACTGGACGGATTTGTCCGATCTCACCTCGTCGTCAGCCTGGCTCGGCGCGGGTCTGGTTCTGACGGTGGTGTACGGTAGCCGTTTCGTCATGTTGCGGCTGATGCTGGGGCCTGCTGCTGCCGGGCCGCTGATGTGGATTGCCCCGCGCGGCTTGATCACCGTCCTGCTCTTTCTGCACGTTCGCGAAACGTTCCCGCTGCCCGGCTACCTCAATGGCTCGATCATGCTCGTGGTGCTGGCGTCGTCGGCGTTCATTCTGATCGCCAGTTATCAGGTCAACCGGCAGGTGGCCGCTGGCAGGTCTCCCCGACGTGCCGCCCTTGCCGCCTCCCGATGACGAGGCGCTGTTCAGCGCACGCGAAAGCAGGTCGACGAGCAGGGCCGGGATGACGTCCGCGAGCGCGCCTGAGCGGGTCGGCGTGACGGCGGTGCATTCCCGGCACGCTTGATCCCTTGCAAGGCTTGCATTATTCCCGGCGCTCGGTTCTAATTACTCCTCCGCCCCAATGACTGCCAGCTGACGACGATGCAGCAATTCCACGACCATGATGTCTTTCGCTTGCTCCCTCTGGAGCCTGTTTGGTTGTTGCTGTCGGCGTCTCTCCCGTAGGTGTCGTACGTTTGGTACGCGTACCAGGCGACACGCCGGCAAGGGCCAGGAGAAGACAAGTCAAAGCGTAGGAAGAAACGACAACTCATTCCAGAAACCCCCGCCGGTGAAAGCCGGGCGGGGGTTTGCTTTTCTGCAGCAACGTCCGGCAAAGTCAGCAGTGCAATTAAATTGAAGGAGAGTCCCTTGGCCAAGCAAACATTCGAAACCCTCAGCGGTGCCAGATCGTCGTGCGCCTGCTCGAACGACAGGGCGTGCGTACCCTGGCCGGTATCCCCGGCGGTGCGATTCTGCCCATTTACGATGCCTTGTCGCAGTCCCGCGCTGATTCATCATGTGCTCGCCCGGCACGAACAGGGCGGTGGCTTCATGGCCCAGGGGATTGCGCGCGCCACCGGCGCACCGGCGGTATGCCTGCTTCTTCAGGCCCCGGGGCGACCAATCTGCTGACGGCGATTGCCGACGCCAAGCTTGATTCGATTCCGCGGTGGCCATCACCGGGCAGGTGCCGCGAGCGATGATCGGTACCGACGCCTTCCAGGAAGTCGATACCTACGGTCTGAGCATTCCGATCACCAAACACAACTTTCTGGTCAATTGTGCCGAGGACCTGCTCGAAGTCGTTCCGCCGCGCTTTCCCGGATCGCCGCTTCGGGTCGCCCAGGGCCGGTCCTGATCGATATTCCGAAGGACGTCCAGAATCAACTGGTCGAGGTCGGCGAGTGGCCCGCCATCGGCGTTCCGAGCCCGTTCCAGCGCCGGCCGCAGAGCGGGGTCGCCGTCGCCGCGGCGATGATCAACGAGGCCTCCCGGCCCATTCTCTACCTCGGTGGTGGGGTCCGTCCATTCGGGCGCCTCCGCAGCAGCCGTCCGCTCTGGCGGAAAAGGGCCGCTTTGCCGACGGTGATGACGCTGATGGCGCTCGGTGCGATGCCGGTCGAACATTCGCTGTCCGCTCGGCATGCTCGGCATGCACGGCGCGCGCTTTACCAACCTCGCGCTTGACGAGTGCGATCTTCTGATTGCGGTCGGTGCTCGCTTCGACGATCGTGCGACCGGCAAGGTGGCGGGTTTCTGCCCGCAGGCCAAGATCGTTCATATCGACATTGACCCCTCGGAGCTGGACAAGATCAAGACCGCGCACGTCGGCATCGCCGGCGACGTCGACGCCGTGCTGCAGATGTTGCTGCCAGCGGTTGAGGCACAACAGCGGCAGGCATGGCTGGCGCGGTGTGGCCAGCCTGAAGGCGGCGCATCCGCTGCGCCTGCCGGGGGTCGAACGACCCGCGTACGCCTTACGGTTTGATCCGCGCCGTCGCCGATTGCCTCGACGATCAGGCGACCATCACCACCGACGTTGGTCAGACATCAGATGTGGGTGGCGCAAGCCTACCCCTTGCGCCGGCCGCGCCAGTGGCTGACCTCCGGCGGTCTCGGGACGATGGGCTTCGGAAATGCCGGCGGCGATCGGCGCGGCACTCGCCGAGCCGGAACGGACGGTGGTCTGTTTTACCGGCGACGGCAGCATTCTGATGACGTGCAGGAATTGGTGACCGCTGCCGAAGAGAAGGTCAATGTCAAGATCGTGCTGATGAACAATTCGTCGCTGGGCCCTGGTTTTCCAGCAGCAGACGTTGTTCTACGGCGAGCGCATCTACGCGTCGAAGTTCAAGGGAATGCCCGACTTCGTCCGCGTCGCCGAGGGTTTCGGCGTGCCGGCAATTGATCTCGATACGGCGAGCGATCCGCGCGCAGCGCTGGCCGCCGCCTTGTCTACCCTGGCCCGATGCTGATTCACGCCAGGCATCGCCATGCACGAACAGGTTTTGCCGATGGTGCCGCCCGGTGCCGCCAACAAAGACATGATCGGAGGCTGAACGCTATGAACTCGATCTCACGAACGGAAAATGAGGCGCTGGCGCGTACGGTGCTCGAACTGGACGTCTACAACCACCCTGGCGTCATGTCCCACGTCGTCGGCCTGTTCTCGCGCCGCGCGTACAACGTCGAAGGCATCCTGGTGATGCCGGTGGGCAGCGGCGTGACCAGTCGCATCTGGTTGCTGGTCAATGAGGACCAGCGTCTGGACCAGATGGTCAAGCAGGTGGAGAAGCTGGAGGACGTCCTGGCTGTGCGGCCGGCACGGCGCCGAGCACGAGGTGTTCGTCCGCCTCGAGGAGTTCTTCCGCTAGCTTGCGCCGGCAAGGGCAGCGGCGATCGCCGGGCGCTTGCCTGCCTAGGTGGCCAGCGGCCGGATCAGCGCAGCCCGCTGCTGCGGGTCGAAGCGGACAATGCTCAGCCCGTCGGGGGTTTTCCTCGGCGGTGCCTTCCAGGCGTGCCCGTAGACCACTTCCAGCGTTGCCGGTACGCGGCCATCGTCAGCAAGCCGCGCGTAGGCGGCGCGTGCCGTGGCCCAAGTGGCACGCCCGGTCAGGCCACGGCTGCGCGCCTGCATCGCGCAGCGCGAGCCGCTCTGGCGCAGATCGGCGAGCAGCTTGTCGAAGCTGGTATAGGTCATGGTCAGAAGCTCGGCGTCCATCACCGGGTCGGAAAAGCCGCATTCAAGCAACATGTCGCCGTAGTCGTGCATGTCGGTAAAGCGTTGCGTGTGCACCTGGCCGTCGTTGAAGCTGGCGCGCAGTTCCTTCAAGGTGTCCGGCCCGAAGGTCGAGAACATGAGCAAGCCACCGACGTCGAGCAGCCGGTGCGCTTCACGAAACGCTGCCAGCGGGTCGTCAAGCCAGTGCAGCATCAGGTTCGACCAGAGCAGGGCCGACCGACTGTGGCTTGAACGGCAGAGCGCTCGCCTGCGCCACAAGCAAGGGGGTTCGCCGGCTGCGCAGGAAGGGCATCAGCCAGCGCACGCGTGAGCGTTTGGCCTGGCTCACCCGCAGCATGCTTTCGCAGAGATCGGCGCCGACGACAAGCGCTCCGGGATAGCGCTCGTTCAGTGCGGTGAGGCTGGCGCCGGTGCCGCAGCCGAGATCGAGAATGCGCTGCGGCGCGATGCGCACGTAGTCAAGTCTTTCCAGCATGCGGATGCGATCTAGCGCGCAGCACGGCTGCTCATCGTAGGTCGACGCGGCGCGGTGCAAAACTGCGTTCGCACCTGGCGCTGATCAAAAACG
>NZ_CAJQUD010000007.1:0-119404 GCF_907163205.1 Candidatus Accumulibacter sp. ACC007
TCATCAACACCGCAAACCTGCGCAGCTTCGAGGGCATGCCTGCAACGAGTATCCGCTCTTCGATTCCTTTCCTGTCACCTCCATGACCCCTCTAGTATTCGCTTCGTGGTTCAACCGAAAGTTCCATCCTTGGCCCGCACGACGCCTCCCTATGCGCGACCACGTCCGTCAATGCCTTTCTTGTCGGTGAGCCTTCATGCTCGCTGCGACCCGTCGAATGAAGGCTCCTCGGGTCGCCATTATTTTTTGGAAATAAGGTCCTAGACAACACAAGCCCGTCGCCGCTTTTGTCGACCGTACCGGGTCTCGCCCTAAAACCAGTCCCACAAGACCCGTATGAGAGGGTCTCGTGCGAACCGGTCATCGCATTGAATTGTAGCAGGGGCTTTTTTGCAAAAACCCCAACCTATGTTCGCCAACAAGCCACTAAACGCTCGTGGAACTTGCCCGCGCTTGGCGGCCGGTTGGCCACAATCACTTCAAACTTCCTCGTCTTTACTGACGAGAGCCCACGGGGTTTCTTTCTTGGATGAAGGCACGTTGGATTCATTGATCTCAAACACTAGAGAATTCAACCAGTGCAAAAAGAAACTATCGCACTGGCCGTTGCCACGCCGGTCCTCGGTGCCGCTGCTGTTTTTGCCCTACCCACTCGTCACCGGGGGGGGGGTCTTACGGTGTTGGCTTGGACGCCGGCCTACGTTTATAGCTCTTGGCAGGCGACGGGCAAGGACGACTCCAGAACGGCGACCAGACGGCGGCAACTAACACCTTCAGCGGCATCCATCCGCCGTGCTGATGCGGTTCGCGTATTGGCTTCAAGTCAAGGCGAGGAGCCCTCGTCAACGGCCTCAATGGCGGTCGTGGTTGGGTCGGGGCCCTTCGGAATACTCCTCGGGCGGGAATCGACGGCAAACGGTGTGTTATCGTGCCGCCTGTTACCTGGGAGCTTCTTTGATTCCCGTCAGCATTTCGTCGGCCCAAAGGCGACAGAGCGCTGTAGGGGAGGCTGGGGGGGGTTGGGCGCATCGCTGGTCCCGTCAATATGCTCCCGGTCTACAGCCACGGTCAATACCGCCCCTTGTTGGCTGGCCCCCTTCGCGCCGACTGCTTTCCTGACCACTAACGCCGCACAACACCATCAACGCCGTGCAGCTTGCCCGCTGGAATAAACGCTGCCACCTACACCTTACGCCGAACTGGAGCGCTTCCCCCCAAGGCCAACTCCAGTTTTGGTTGTGAACCGCTCCCCGTCAAATGGATAAAATGTTCAACAGCAAGGACAAAACAACACACCACCCGACAAAAAACGGCAATGTTCGCTTTGGGGCAACTATTCCAATGGGCCACTGAACAGCGCCCTGGTCTTGTTACCAACGCATCAGAAAGTCTATGACTATAACGGTTCCTTTTTCCAGCTTTGGTGCGAACTTCTCCGGCACCGGTGACGGAAAAATACATTACGAGGTATACACCGTCGGCTCCTATGCGCCTTTAAGGTCGTCGGTCATGGTTTCGTGGCATGGCAATCAGAATGACAGAACCCGCTCACCAATACCACGCTGGCAATCTCACAACAGCGATCTGACATTTTTGAGCGCAGGTCGTCACCGGTCATGGCCGCGATCAACATCCGTCGATAGAATGTCTCGCTAGGCAATCTGGGCTGGTATATGGGGCCGCGCTCCCCGAAAAATGGGCGCGAAAGCTGTTTAAGGACAACAACAGGCCAATCTGGGCGCGCACCTGGGTTGGACGACAGCCATGTCCAGCGCACCACCCTGTACGCTTTACTTCTGACCTCCACGACACGCAAGCAGCGTCAAGCGCGCCAGTGGCCGGCGTCGGTGTTGTGCGGTGAACTAAGACAACAACACCTTCCTGTCTGGTGTGCGCAGCACCTTGGATTCCACCGGGATCAGCTAGTAAGGTCAGACGGGGCGCTATACTGCGGCCCGTTTTTTTTTTGCGTTCATCACCCATGTGCGGGTAGCCCTGCGTAGGGGCGTATAGAGCCCGCGCCACTGGTATCGCGGCCTCGGGGGGAGGGTCGGGCGGTGGGGGTGTTTTTTCTGCCGTGGGGAGAGGTGGAGCGCGCGACACCCACTCGGCCCACCCACTCCCCCGGGTTGTAATATTCCCAATGGCATCGCCATGCCCGCCCGCAAAGGGGCTGTTGGCAGGAAACACAACAAGTACTCCTTTCGCACCAATCGAACGCTTGTCGCGCTGCCCACCTCCCTAACATTTGCCAACTCTGTCCAGCATTTCTCAGCGCTCCGTCAGTCACAGCAGTCATAGTTCGAGTGCAGCAAAGCGGAACAGTCCAATTGATGAAACACACCGGAGATTACTGATATGCAAAAGAAACTCTCGCGCTGGCCCGTTGCCAGCCGGGCTTCCAGCTGCTTGCGCTTTGCCCAGACCAACGTCCCATCTAACGGCTGTCGGTCTATGCCGGCGGTTACGGTGCTTTACGTTCGGGTATCGCCGTTCCCTGCTGGGGTACGAATCCTTCGCGGCATCGCCCTCGGGAATCGCCGCCTTTCCGCGTCCTCGCTTCAAGGGACGAAGAAGCGCTATGTACGGCTCAAGTGCGTATTCACGCTGGAGTACGGCGCTGAACAAATGCGACGTTAACTACGGCATCTGTAACCACGGCGTCCGACGGTTCTCGTCAACGCCCGTCCGCAGGTTCGTCGTCCTCTCCTGCGACAAGCTCGGTTACCTGCGCCCTTGTGCCGCCAGTACTCGCCTGCTTCACAAAAGCAGACCTTCCCGCAACGACGCTCTCGACCGCAACCGACATGGCCATTACAATCCAGCCTCAAGCGCCCTGTCCGGAATGACGATCACGCCGAACAGCCCGGCCCGCTTCGACAACTCGGTCACTATACCAGCAACAGCTACTCGGGCTTCACCGTTAGCGCCATCTACGGCTTCGGAGAGAGCAATCTCGGCGGCTACAACAACGCCAGCACCTCGGACAACGGCAAGGCTGGCCTCGGCGTCAACTACGCCAACGGCCGGTGAACGTCGACTTGGTCTACCAGTCGCGCACCAATGTCGTCCTGCCAATCCCGCCCCCGCCTCCGGTTGAGGCACCGGGTAGCGGCAAGAGCATAAACGAATGGTACGTTGGCGGTAGCTACGACTTCAAGGTTGTCAAAGCTTTTGCCAGCTATCAGTCACTCGACAACAATGCTGGTTTCCTGGTCAATGGCATCGACGACAGCAAGCTCTGGACCCTCGGCGTAAATGCGCCCGTTGGTCCCGGCACGCTGGCTTTCAGCTACGGCAAACTGTCACTTGACAAGAAGAACGCCCCCGACGGCGATAGCTGGGGCGCAGGCACCATGTACACCTACCCGCTCTCGAAGCGCACCGCGGTGTACGCAGCGTACAGCTACTTTAACAACGACAATCACTCCATTCCCGGGCAGGCGATCATCACCCCGGGCCTGATTGGCGCGCCAGGCGAAAGCAACTACACGGTCGGTGGCGGCCTCGTGCATAGCTTCTGAGTTGCCGTCTCTTGATGGCAGAAAAAACGGGCGCCTGGCGCCCGTTTTTTTTCTCGCCCGCCGGATTCCCGATTATCGCGACGAGCAAAAAAGCCACACCCCGACCGACGGGCGCTTGCTTCCCTTGGCCTGCCCCTGTACAATCCTCGCCTTTCGCTGCAACCAACCGCTTTCATAGGAACGAATATTCATGGCCAATAGCGCACAAGCTCGCAAACGAGCCCGCCAAGGCGTCAAGCAACGCATCCACAACGCCGGCCTGCGCTCGACGCTGCGGACCGCCGTGAAGCGCGTTCAGAAGGCGATCGTGGCAGGCGACAAAGCTGCTGCCCAAAGCATTTTTCAGGAATCAGTCGCGGTGATTGATCGTATCGCCGACAAGAACATCATTCACAAGAACAAGGCCGCTCGCCAGAAGAGCCGCCTCTCGGCCCAGATCAAGGTTCTCGGCGCCTAAGCCCGGACAGGGCTCGATAAGCAGCGACAGCGGCACCTCAGGGTGCCGCTTTTTTTTTCGCCCTGCGACCAACGGTGAGCACTTCGGCACGGCCTGCAGGAGCGCCGAACCGCGCCACGGCAGCCGAGGCAAGACCCTGGTCAGATAGCAGGGTATAATTTCGCTGAAGATCGCATATTAGATCGTGCTAATATGGCTATATTGATGAGGAATGCCATGACAGCGGTGAAGATGGATATGGAACAGGCTCGCTTCAACATGATCGAGCAGCAAATCCGCCCTTGGGAGGTGCTCGATCCGGAAGTGCTGGCGGTTCTTGACGCGGTGAAGCGCGAACAGTTCGTACCGGCCGCCTACCAGATGCTGGCCTTTGCCGACATCGAGCTGCCGATCGGCAATGGCCAGACCATGCTGCAACCCAAGATCGAGGCGCGCATTCTCCAGGAAGTGGCCGTCAAGAACGCCGACATCGTGCTCGAGGTCGGTACCGGCAGCGGCCATATGGCCGCCCTTCTGGCGACCAAGGCCGAGTATGTCTATAGCGTCGAGATCGATCCGCTGCTCGCCGAAACCGCCAGGGCCAACCTGGAGCAGGCGGGAGTGGCCAACGTCAGCGTTGAAACCGGCGACGCGTCCGAGGCGTGGCCGACGCAGGGACCCTACGACGTGATCGTCGTCTCCGGCTCGTTGCCCGAGTTGCCCGAAGCCTTCCTGCAGCAGTTGAAGATCGGTGGCCGTCTGGCAGCGTTCATCGGTGAGCGACCGGTGATGCAGGCCCGCCTGACGACGCGCACCGACGAGAAGGCCTTCAACACGATCAATCTTTTCGAAACCATCGTCGCGCCGCTGCGCACGGCAAAGCCGCGCCAGCGCTTCGTTTTCTGACGCTTCCGAGACCAGATGCAGCAGCTCTCGGCGACCCAGCTGAAGGAATGGTTGACGGCAAGCACCTCGGCGGGCGGCAGTGGCGGGTCGCCAGCACGCCGGCGACCACTGCTGCTCGATGTCCGCGAGCCCTGGGAGTTCGAGCTTTGCCACCTTGCCGACCTCACTCCTCCTGCCCATGCATAGCGTACCGGTCGCGCATTGACGAGCTCGAGCGCGATGCCGACATCGTCGTCATCTGCCATCACGGCTTGCGTAGCCGGCAGGTTGGCGGCCCTTGTCTCGAGCGGCAGGGGCTTCACTTCGATCTACAACCTCAGCGGCGGGTGTCGACGCGTGGGCGAATGACGTCGATCCGGCGATGCACAAATATTGAAAGCGAGTTCGAAAAAACATGTCCGTGAAACCCGGCGCCCGGAAGTTTGGCCCCCAGGAAGTTTGGCCTCCTCCTGGCCGCACTTTTTCTCTGCAGCTCCCGCGTTCGCCGCCGACCTCCTGCAGGTCTATCGTGATGCCCTGACCTACGATGCGCAGTACGCTGCCGCGCGCGCCAGCGCTGCTGCCGGGGCGCGAAAAGGAGCCGCAAGCGCTGGCCGGATTGTTGCCGACGATTGCGGCGACCGGCAACACCCTTCTGGAACGACACCACCTACAAGGTCCAAGGTTAACCACCCTCAGCGACTCGTATCGGAACAAGTACAACAGCAACAGTTACGGGGTCAACCTGACGCAGCCGCTGTTCCGCTGGCAGAATTTCGTTCAATACGACCAGTCGAAGCTGCTGGTCATGCAGAGCGAAGCCACTTTCGCCCAGGCGGGCCAGGATCTGGTCCTGCGTGTCGCGCAGGCCTACTTCGACGTCCCTCTTCGCGGTCGAGAACCTGCGCGCCGTGCAGGCCAATCAAGACAGCGATCGCGCAGCAACTTGCGCAGGCGAAAGAAGAACTTCGAGGTCGGCATCGCACGGTGACCGACACCTACGAATCACAGTCGCGCTACGACTGGCCACCGCGCAGGAGGTTGCTGCCGACAGCGAACTGCGCGGTAAAGCGCTATGCGCTGAGCGTGCTCACCGGCAAGGACGTCGGCGAGCTGAATCGGCTCAAGCCGAAAGCCGTCATGCAGCCGCCACAACCGGCAAAACATGGAACAATGGGTCAGCGCTGCCGAGAACGATAGCTTTGTCGTCCAGGCGCAGCAGGCGGCCAGCGAAGCGGCGGCCAAGGCTGTCGAGGTGAGCAAGGCGGGGCACTACCCGACGCTGGACATGGTCGCCAACGTCAACCAGAACAACGGTCCCGGCCAGTTTGGTGTCGGCTCGATCGACAACACCACCCGCCAGGTGGGTCTGCAGCTCAATATCCCCATATTCAGGGTGGCTCGGTCAACTCGAAGGACCCGCGAAGCGATCGCCAGGCGCGACGCCGAACAGGCTGCGCTCGACAATGCCAGACGCAGCTCGACGCTCAACGCACGTCAATCCTACCTGGGGGTGGTCAACGGCCTCGCCGGCGTCCAGGCGCTGGAAGCCGCGCTGGTTTCCGGCCTCAGCTCGCTGGAATCGAACCGGCTTGGTTACGAGGTCGGCGTACGCATCAACATCGACTGTCCCTCAACGCCGAGAATCAGGTCTATGTCACCCGCCGCGACCTGGCCAAGGCGCGTTTTCGACACCCTGCTCGCCCAGCTCCGCCTGAAAGCCGCCGTCGGCGCGCTCGGCGAAGCCGACCTGGAGAAGATCAACAGCCTTTTCGAGGCCCCGTAAGCGTCTCGATCAGCGCCACGGTACGCGCCGTGGCGCCGCGATGCGCCTGACTGAACGCCGTCGCCGCAGCGCGCATGGTCAGCAGTTCCGCCGGCTGGGCAAACAGTTCGCCGGCCACCAGCGCCGCCTGGCCGGCGTCGACGATTCGCCGCGCAGCGCCACAGGCCACGGCATCGTCACTGGCCTGGGCGAAGTTGAAGCTGTGCGGACCCAAGAGCAGCGGACAGCCACAGGCCGCGGCCTCGATCAGGTTCTGTCCGCCAAACGGCAGCACCGTGCCCCCCATCAAGGCCAGATCCGCCAAGGCGTAGTAGGCGGCCATTTCACCCATGCTGTCGCCCAGCCAGACGCGGGTCTCGCTGCCTGGCAGTTGCGCTGAGCTTCGCTGGCGGAAAGCCAACTTGCGGGCGGCAAGCAGCGCGGCGACCTCGGCAAAACGCTGCGGGTGGCGAGGGACGAGGACCAGCAGGAGGTCGGCAACGCCCACCGCTGCCAGGGCGTCGAGCAGCAGCGCCTCCTCCCCTTCCCGGCTGCTGGCCAACAACCACACCGGCCGCTGGCCAACGGCTTGCCGCCAGTGCGCGCCAAGCTGCAGCTTGTCCGCCGGCGGCGTGACGTCGAATTTCAGATTGCCGCAGACGCTCGGCTGGCGAGCACCCAGGTGCTGCAGGCGTTCGCCGTCGGCCTTCGTTTGCGCGGCGACCGCACTCAGCGACGCCAGCGTCGGTCGGATCAGGCGGCTCAGCCGCTGGTAGCCGCGCAAGGAGCGCGCCGACAGGCGCGCGTTGATCAGCGCCATCGGCACGCGCCGCCGGCGCGCCACGTCGATCAGGTTTGGCCACAGCTCGGTTTCCATCAGCAATCCGACGCGCGGCCGAAAATGATCGAGAAACCGCCCGCAGGCGTCCGGCAAGTCGTACGGCAGGTAGGCCTGTTGCAGCCGCCCGGGATGTGTCGCCAGCAACTCGCTGCCGGTTTCCCGGCCGGTCGGCGTCATATGGGTGAGCAGCAGGTCATGGTCCGGATAGGCAGCCAGCAGCGCGTCGATCAGCGGTGCGGCGGCGCGCGTCTCACCCACCGAAACGGCGTGCAGCCAGAGCAGCGGCCGCTGCCGGGCCGCCAGCGGCGGATAGAAACCATGGCGCTCGCCAAGATGTTGCACATACGCCGGCTGGCGGCGGGCGCGCCAGAGCAGCCGCAGCCAGACCAGCGGCAGCGCCAGGTAGAAGAGCAGCGAATAGGCGAGAAGGGCCAGACGCGCCATCAACGCAGCGCCTGCTCGGCAACCCTCAGCACCTCGCCGGTCGACGGCGGCGCGCCGCTACGACCGAGGTTGCGCACGAAACCGCTGCCGTAGACGCCGGTCAAGGCCGGATCGGTAGCGACGTAGAGGGCAATCACCGGCACGCGCAAGGCAGCCGCAAGGTGCGCCAGGCCGGTATCGACACGATCGTCAGGTCTGCCCGCGCGATCAGGACGGCGACCTGCGGCAGCGACAGGGGTGGCGGCACGATGGCCCCGTCCAGGGCGGCGGCGATACGCTCGGCCCGCTGCCGCTCGAGCGCACTGCCAGCCGGAAGAACCGGCGTCAGCCCACGCTCCAGCAAGGCGCGACCAAGCACGCACCAGTTCGCCTCGTCCCACAGCTTGTCGTCGCGACTGGTCGCCGTCAGCAGGATGACCGACCGACCCCGCGCAGGACCAGCGCCATCGATGGCCGGTGCCGAAATACCGTAGTCGAGCACCAGGTCGACCGGATAGTCGAAAGCCGCGGCGGCCAGCCAGCGGTTGCGTTCGACCGCGTGCACGTTGCGCGGGATGACAAAGGTTTCATCGTAGAAGCGCGCTGCAAGCGGCTCACGCGCCGATTCGGCGGCGTAGCCGTAGCGCCTGCCGCTTGCCTGGCGGGCAATCAGCGCGCTTTTCAGCAAGCCTTGGGTGTCGAGTACGGCGTCGTAAGTCCGGGAAACGATGCGGGCGCGAAAAGCGCGCACTTCGCGCCAGGTCACCAGCCGCGAGAGATTCTTTCGCCAGCGCCTGATGGCCACCGGGATGACCTCGTCGACCGCCGGATGCAGCCGCGCAATGTCGGCGAACGATTCTTCGACGCACCAGTCGATCGACGCTTCGGGGAAGCTATGGCGCAGATCACTGACGACTGGCAAGTTGTGGATTACGTCACCGAGCGACGAGGTTTTTACCAGTAGGATGCGCATCGGTGGGCCAGTTCAGGGGAAAAGGGGCGGCAAGCGGGAAGAGTGCATTATAGAAGATGGCGCGCGCCGCCAGCCGCCTTGCCGGCCGCCCCTGTCGGCCAGCGCTTGCCGGCACTCGCCTACACTCCTCGCCGCCGCCCGCGAGGGGCAAAACGCGGCAGCGCTATAATGCTGCCTCCCAAATCCCTTGGCGGCAAGCCTGCAGCAACTGGAGACGCTGAAAATGAACACCTCTGTGATCCGCCCGGTAATCCTCTGTGGAGGCTCGGGCACCCGTCTGTGGCCGCTGTCACGAACGCACTACCCGAAGCAGTTTCTCCGCCTGGTCGACGACTTCTCGCTGCTGCAGAACACCGTGCGCCGCCTCGACGGTATCGCCGGACTCGGCGGCGCGATTGCCGTCGCCAACGAGAACCATCGCTTCCTGGTCGCCGAGCAGTTCTTCGAGATCGGCCAGAAAGCCGACATTCTCCTCGAACCGGCCACACGCAACACCGCACCGGCAGTCGCCGCGGCCGCGGTGCACGCCATCGGTACCGGCACGCAGCAGGACCCGCCACTGCTCCTGGTGCTGCCCTCGGACCATGTCATCGCCAACGTGGCCGCTTTCCAGGACGCGGTCAGGGCAGCGATTCCACACGCCGACGCCGGCGCCCTGGTCACTTTTGGCGTCGTCCCTGACCGTCCCGAAACAGGTTACGGCTACATCCGTCGCGGCGAGGCCGTGGCCGGCGGTTATGCGCTCGATCGCTTCGTCGAGAAGCCCGACGGCGAAACCGCGCAGCGCTACCTCGATTCCGGCGACTACTTCTGGAACAGCGGCATGTTCCTCTTCCGCGCCGACAGCTACCTCGACGCCCTCGAGCGCTACGCGCCGGAAATCCGCGAGTGTGTCACGGCGGCTGTCGCCAGCGACCGCTGCGACCTCGACTTCGTACGCCTCGATCACGCCGCTTTCGTCGCCAGCCCCTCGAAGTCGATCGACTACGCGGTGATGGAAAAGACCGACCGTGGCGTGGTCATTCCACTCGATGTCGGCTGGAACGACATCGGCGCCTGGGACGCGATGGCGGCGCTGGGCCAGGCCGACGGCAACGGCAACACACAACGCGGTGACGTGCTGAGTATCGACACCCGCAATTCGATTCTCCTCTCCGAAGGGCAATTGCTGGCCACCGTCGGGGTCAGCGAACTGATCGTCGTCGCCACTCCCGACGCCGTACTTGTCGCCGACAAGTCAAAAGCGCAGGAAGTCAAGGCGGTGGTCGAGGAGCTGAAGCGCTCGGCGCGCAGTGAAACCGAACTCAGGCACATCGTTCATCGCCCCTGGGGCAGCTACGAAGGGCTGGCGCATGCGCCGCGCTATCAGGTCAAGCGTATCCTGGTGAAAGCTGGCGCCAGCCTCAGTCTGCAGAAGCATCATCACCGTGCCGAGCACTGGGTGGTCGTCAAGGGAACGGCGCTTATCGTGCGCGGCGACGAAACCCTGTTGCTGTCCGAAAACCAATCGACCTATATCCCGCTCGGCGTCGTCCATCGTCTGGAAAACCCCGGCAAGATCGACCTCGAGATGATCGAGGTCCAGTCCGGCAGCTATCTTGGCGAGGACGATATCGTCCGTCTGCAGGACAGCTACGGTCGCTGACTCGAAAGCGGTAGGCCGCGCGTCCCGGCTGGCGGGCTGTACCCGATGCCTGCGCCTGACTGCGCCGACACCGCTTCTCCCGTTTACCCTCCCTCTGAAAGGACCTGTACATGATTCTGGTCACCGGCGGCGCCGGCTTCATCGGCGCAAACTTCGTCCTCGACTGGCTGGCACAAAGCGACGAGGCGCTGATCAACCTCGACAAGCTCACCTACGCCGGCAATCGCGAGAACCTCGCGACGCTGGCCGGCGACCCGCGGCACATCTTCGTGCACGGTGACATCGGCGACAGCCAGCTCACCGCCAGCCTCCTGGCGCAATACCAGCCGCGCGCGATCGTGAACTTTGCCGCCGAGTCACACGTCGATCGCTCGATCCATGGCCCCGAGGACTTCATCCAGACCAACATCGTCGGCAGCTTCCATCTCCTCGAAGCGACGCGCGCCTATTGGGGCACACTGGCGGACCCGGCCAGGCAGGGCTTCCGCTTCCTGCACGTGTCGACCGACGAAGTGTATGGCTCATTGCGCAGCGACGAAGCGGCTTTCAGCGAGACGCACGCCTACGAGCCGAACAGCCCGTACTCGGCAAGCAAGGCGGCCAGCGACCATCTCGTGCGCGCCTACCACCACACCTACGGGCTGCCGGTGCTGACCACCAACTGCTCGAACAACTACGGTCCCTACCATTTCCCGGAAAAGCTGATCCCGCTGATGATCGTCAACGCCCTCGCCGGAAAAGCCCTGCCGGTCTATGGCGACGGCCAGCAGATCCGCGACTGGCTGTACGTCAAGGATCACTGCACGGCCATCCGCCGCGTGCTCGAAGCCGGTCGCCCGGGCGAAACCTACAACGTCGGCGGCTGGAACGAGCAACCCAACCTCGACATCGTGCACACCGTCTGCCAACTGCTCGACGAACTTCGTCCGCGCGCCGACGGCCAGCCCTATCGCGAGCAGATCACCACCGTCGCCGACCGGCCGGGTCACGACCGCCGCTACGCCATCGACGCGCGCAAGATCGAGAACGAGCTCGGCTGGAAACCGGCAGAAACCTTCGCCACCGGCATTCGCAAGACCGTGCTCTGGTACCTCGAAAACCAGCAATGGGTGCACAACGTACAGTCCGGAAGCTACCGCGACTGGGTCGAAAAGAACTACGGCGAACGCGAGAAATGAGGATCCTGCTCTTCGGCAAGCGCGGACAGGTCGGCTGGGAATTGCAGCGCAGCCTGGCGCCGCTCGGGACTATCGTCGCCCTCGATCGCGAAGGCGATGGTCAGCTGTGCGGCGATTTCACCAAGCTCGACGGCCTGGCGGCCTGCGTGCGCGCAGTCGCTCCCGACGTCATCGTCAATGCGGCCGCGCACACGGCGGTGGACAAGGCCGAAGCGGAACCCGCGCTGGCCAGAACGCTCAACGCGCTGGCGCCCGGCGTGCTGGCCGAGGAAGCCAGCCGCCTCGGCGCCTGGCTGGTGCACTACTCGACCGACTACGTCTTTGACGGCAGCGGCGAGAGGCCCTGGCAGGAAAACGACGCGACCGCCCCACTGAGCGTCTACGGACAAAGCAAACTCGCGGGCGAACAGGCGGTCGCCGCTTGCGACAAACACCTGATCTTTCGCACCAGTTGGGTCTACGCCGCGCGTGGCAACAACTTTGCCCGCACCATGCTGCGCCTGGCCGGCGAGCGCGACCGGCTGCAGGTCATCGCCGACCAGATAGGTGCGCCAACCGGCGCCGAACTGCTCGCCGACGTCACCGCACTGGCGCTGCGCAGCGTTCGGCCACAGCCGCAGCTGGCGGGACTCTATCATCTGGCAGCCGGTGGCGAGACCAGCTGGCACGGCTACGCGCGACACGTCGTCGAGTTCGCCGGCCAGGCCGGCGAGAGCCTCCGCGTCGCCCCGTCGGCCATCGAGGCGGTGCCGAGCAGCGCCTACCCCCTGCCCGCGCCGCGACCGCTGAACTCGCGCCTGGAGACGCGCAAGCTGCAGACGACGTTCGATCTATGCCTGCCCGATTGGCGGGTCGGCGTCGACCGCATGCTGGCCGAAATCCTCGAAAAGTAGGAGCGCATCACCGCCATCGCCCGCGGGCAGACGCGGTGCGGCACCCGATTCGTGGGATGATAGGTCGTCTTGGCACAGTCGGTTGTTGACCTGAAGGGAGTCTGCCTTGCTCTGGTGGCTCGCATACATCGCGCTCGGATTGTTCACCGGCTTCTTCGCCGGCATGCTCGGCATCGGCGGCGGACTGGTGATGGTCCCGACACTGACCATGATGTTCGCCGCGCAGGCTGGATTTCCGGCCAACGAGGTCCTCCATCTGGCGCTCGGCACGTCGATGGCCACGATCCTGTTTACCTCGCTGGCCAGCCTGCGCGCCCACCATCAGCATGGCGCCGTGCTCTGGAAAATCGTCTTCCAGATCACCCCGGGGATTCTGCTCGGCACCCTGCTTGGCACCTTCTTCGCCGGCAGCGTACCGTCGAGGCCGCTGGCCCTCTTCTTCACCGTTTTCGTCTGCCTGGTCGCTGCGCAGATGATCCTCAACCTGAAGCCGAAAGCGGCGCGCGAGCTGCCCGGCTTCGGCGGTGTCTTCGCCGTCGGCAGCGGCATCGGCGCGGTCTCGGCGCTGGTCGCCATCGGCGGCGGATCGCTCACCGTCCCTTTCCTGACCTGGTGCAATGTCCGTGTTCAGCATGCCATCGGGACATCCGCGGCAATCGGCTTTCCGATCGCCTTTGGCGGTTCTCTGGGTTACATTTTCAACGGCTGGGGACAGACCGATCTGCCGCCGTGGAGCCTCGGCTACGTCCACCTGCCGGCTTTCGTCTGGCTGGTGCCGTCGAGCATGCTGATTGCGCCACTCGGCGCGAGACTCGCCCACCGCCTGCCGGTGGCCACCCTGAAGCGTCTTTTCGCCGGCATCCTGATCGTCCTTGCCGGGAAGATGATGTGGGGTCTGTTCGCCTGATGGCGGCGATCAGCGGCCGGTGAATTGCGGCTTGCGCTTTTCCATGAATGCCGCCAGGCCTTCACGATAATCGTCGCTATCGAGAAAAGCGAACGAGGCGCGCAGTTCCTCGTCGCTGAGCGGACCACCCTGCTGCAACCGGCGTAGCCACTGCTTGTGCCAACGGGCAACCAGCGGTGCACCGGCGCAAATTCGACCGGCGCTGGCGTAGGCCTCGTCGACGACGTCGGCATCGGCAACGACGCGGGTGACGAGGCCTTTGCTCAGCGCTTCCGCGGCGCCGAGGATACGCCCTTCGAGCAGGATTTCGAGCAGGCATGCCGGCCCAGCCAGACGAAGAAGACTCGCCATTTCGGCGGGATACATGGAAAAACCGAGCCTGTTGATCGGTGCGCCGAAACGCGACGACTGCGCGCAGATGCGCAGGTCGCACTGCGCGGCAATCTCCAGCCCGCCACCGATACACGCCCCCTGCAGCAACGCGATCGTCGGCTGACGACAGTCGGCCAAAGCCTGCAAGGCGGCTCCCGCTTGCGCGTGGTAGGCCATCGCCCGGTCCACCGTGTCTCGCCGGCTGAGAAACTCTTCGATGTCGCCACCGGCGGCGAAAGCCTGATCACCATCGCCGCGGACGATGACGCAGCGCAGCTGATCGTCGCCCGACAGTTCGGCGACGATCTCGGCCAGGCTCTGCCACATGGCGAAGTCGATGGCGTTGAGCTTGCCCGGATTGGAGAGGGTGACCGTGGCCACATTTTCCGCGCGCGTGCACAGAACACGCCCGCTCATGTCGCCAGTTCTTGAGCGACGTGGCTCCTGGCCAGTGCCTGGCGTCCGGCCAGAATGTGATCGTGCATCGCCGCTTGCGCGCCCGCCGCGTCGCCGGCCTTGATCGCCGCCAGGATGGCCGCGTGTTCGACGAGCGACTGCTGCAGGCGGCCGTCAATGCTCAGTGAAAACAGGCGCGTCAGTTTGAGCACCTTGCGCAGGTCCTGGATCACCTGGCGCAATCTGCGGTTGCCGGACATTTCCTGGATCTGGTAGTGAAACGCCTGATTGGCCTCGAAGAAACGCGCGATCTCGTTGCTCTCGGCGAACTGTTCCAGTTGCCCGTGCAGCGCATCGAGCCTGGCCAGGTCTTCGGGCTGGGCCCGCGTCGTCGCTTCGAGGGCGCAACGCCCTTCGAGCATGGCCATCAAGGGGAAGATGTCATCGAGATCCTGCTCGGAGACCTCGGTAACAAAGCAGCCACGGCGTGGCCGCAGTGTCACCAGGCCTTCGGAGGCCAGCACCTTCAGCGCCTCGCGCAGCGGCGTCCGGCTGATCCCGTAATCGAGCGCCAGCGCCTGCTCGTCGATTCTTGCGCCCGGGAGCAACTCATGCGCAAAGATTCTCTGCCGTAGTCGTTCAGCGACTTCCTGATAGAGGGCAGTCTGGGCGATTTGACTCGGATCCATCGATCTCTTTATTGCCGATTCGTTCAGGGTCTCAGGCGAGACCTTGCTTTCATAATTATGGATACAGTATTATTCGTCGGGCGGGGTGTCAAGCGTTACAGTCATCTGTCCGCCGTTGTGGCTCTCCTGGTCGGTATAATTCCTAGAGTCGTCGGGGGCGAGAGCCCCACCCCATTCCTCTGATTCCGTGAAAGGTTCCGTCATGTCCAACGCGAACAATCCTGCACCCGCTGATTCGTCAAACCTCGATGCCTGGAAAAAGGCAGCCGCCAAAGCGCTGCGCGGTGCCGAGCTTGACACACTGAACTGGGTCACTCCTGAAGGAGTGGTCGTCAAGCCGCTGTATACCAGCAAGGATCTGGAAGGCCTGCCCTACACCGACACGCTGCCCGGCCTCGCCCCCTTCGTTCGCGGCCCGCAGGCCACCATGTATACCGGCCGGCCATGGACCATTCGCCAGTACGCCGGCTTCTCCACCGCTGAAGCGTCGAATGCCTTCTACCGCAAGGCGCTGGCCGGCGGCGGCCAGGGCGTCTCGGTGGCCTTCGACCTGGCCACCCACCGTGGCTACGACTCCGACCATCCGCGCGTCACCGGTGACGTCGGCAAGGCTGGCGTGGCAATCGACTCGGTCGAAGACATGAAGATTCTCTTCGACGGCATCCCGCTCGAGAAGATCTCGGTATCGATGACCATGAACGGTGCCGTCCTGCCGATTCTTGCCGGCTACATCGTCGCCGCCGAAGAACAGGGCGTGCCGCAGGACAAGCTCTCGGGGACCATCCAGAACGACATCCTCAAGGAGTTCATGGTCCGCAACACCTACATTTACCCGCCGCAGCCGTCGATGAAGATCATCTCCGACATCATCGGCTACACCGCACAGCACATGCCGAAGTTCAACTCGATCTCCATTTCGGGTTATCACATGCAGGAAGCCGGTGCGACGCAGGCGCTCGAACTGGCGTTCACCATTGCCGACGGGCGCGACTACGTGCGCACGGCGATCGCTTCCGGCCTGGACGTCGACGCCTTTGCCGGCCGGCTTTCGTTCTTCTTTGCCATCGGCATGAACTTCTACCTGGAAGTGGCCAAGCTGCGCGCCGCGCGCCTGCTGTGGTGGAAAGCCATGCAGGAGTTCGAACCGAAGAATCCCAAGTCGAGCATGTTGCGTACGCACTGCCAGACCTCCGGCTGGTCGCTGACCGAACAGGACCCCTACAACAACGTCGTACGCACGACCATCGAGGCCATGGCCGCCGTTTTTGGCGGCACGCAGTCGCTGCACACCAACGCCCTTGACGAGGCGATCGCCCTGCCCACCGAGTTCTCGTCACGCATTGCCCGCAACACGCAGCTGGTCATCCAGGAAGAGACGCACATCACCAACGTCATCGACCCCTGGGCCGGCTCGTACATGATGGAGAAACTGACCCAGGATCTCGCCGACGAGGCCTGGAAAATCATCGAAGAAGTCGACAGCATGGGCGGCATGACGCACGCCGTCGAATCCGGCTGGGCGAAGATGAAGATCGAGGGCTGCGCAGCCGACAAGCAGGCGCGTATCGACTCCGGCAAGGACGTCATCGTCGGCGTCAACAAGTACAAGCTAGCCAAGCAGGACGACCTCGAAATCCGCGACATCGACAACAACGCCGTCCGCGACTCGCAGATCGCCCGCCTGAAGAGCGTCCGCGCCGGTCGGGATAGCGACAAGGTCAACGCCGCACTTGCCGACCTCACGCGCTGCGCCGAGACCAAGGAAGGCAACCTGCTCGACCTCGCCGTCAAGGCGATGCGCCTGCGCGCTTCGGTCGGCGAGGTTTCCGACGCCCTGGAAAAGATCTACGGGCGTTTCCGTGCCACCCAACAGACCGTTTCCGGAGTCTACGGCGCGGTCGTCGAAGGCATCGCGAGCTGGGAAGCGCTGAAGGCCGAGATCGCCAAGTTCAATGACGACGAAGGCCGGCGGCCGCGCATCATGGTCGCCAAACTCGGTCAGGATGGCCACGACCGAGGCGCCAAGGTGGTGGCTACCGCCTTTGCCGACCTCGGCTTCGACATCGACGTCGGCCCGCTCTTCCAGACCCCGGAAGAAGCGGCGCGGCTGGCCATCGAAAACGACGTGCATGCGGTCGGTGTATCGTCGCTCGCCGCCGGCCACAAGACGCTGTTGCCGGCGCTGGTCAAGGCGCTCAAGGATCAGGGCGCCGACGACATCATCGTCTTCGCCGGCGGGGTGATCCCGGCGCAGGACTATGACTTCCTGTACAAGTCGGGCGCCAAGGCCATCTTCGGACCGGGAACGCGTATCGAAGATTCGGCGATGACCATCCTCAGCGAGATCCGCAAAGCCCGCGCTTCTGCCTGAACCGGCCCACCGACTGCTGTCAGCCATGGATATGACCCACTCTTCAACCGCTGGTATGGCCACGGCTGACCAGCATCTCGTCGACGGCGTCCTAGCGCGCCGTCGGCGAGCGTTGGCGAAAGCCATCACGCTCGTCGAGTCGACGCGCAATGATCATCAGCGTCGTGCCCGACAGGTGCTCACGGCGCTGCTCCCGCATACCGGACGAACCATCCGCGTCGGCATCTCGGGCGCACCGGGCGCCGGCAAGTCCACTTTTATCGAATCGCTCGGCCTGTACCTGATCGACGCCGGCAAGCGCGTCGCCGTGCTCGCCGTCGACCCGTCGTCGTCGGTCTCCGGCGGCTCGATTCTCGGCGACAAGACGCGCATGGAGTTGCTCTGCCAGCGCGACGAAGCGTTCATCCGCCCCAGCCCCTCCTCGGGTTCGCTGGGCGGGGTTGCCGACAAGACGCGCGAAGCGATGCTCCTCTGCGAAGCCGGCGGCTTCGACGTGATCATCGTCGAGACCGTCGGTGTCGGCCAATCCGAAACAACGGTCGCCGGCATGGTCGATGCGTTCGTCCTGCTGCAGCTGCCGAGTCAGGGCGATGACCTGCAGGCAATCAAGAAGGGAATTGTCGAGATTGCCGACCTGATCGTCTTCAACAAGGCCGATATCGACGAACGCGCTGCCGCCGCTGCGCGCAGTCAGATGCGCGCGGCGCTGACCATGCTGCGCAGCGCCAGCCCCAACTGGCGGCCGCCGGTGCTGACCTGCAGCGCGCTGGGCAAGCGCGGCATCGCCGAGTTCTGGGCCGAAATCGAGCGCTACCAGCGCCTGATGAGCGACAGCGGCGAATTCGAACAAAAGCGCCGCCGACAGGCGGTGGACTGGATGTGGAGCCTGATCGATTCCGGTCTGCGCCGCTACTTTCGCTCCCACCCGGCAGTCCGCGCGGCGCTGCCCGATCTTTTGCGCGACGTCGCCGAGGGGCGGACGACGCCCGGTGCGGCAGCGTCACGGCTGCTGACGCAGATGAAGGAATGAATTTTCGAGTCGGATCAGGATAGTCCGACTTGCACGCGTAGTTCTGATGTTTGAGTAGTTCTGATTGACCCGACCGTTAGGGAGTAAACCTTATGCACGACATTATTCGCCAGCTTGCAGAAAAGCGTGCGGCGGCGCGCCTGGGTGGTGGCCAGAAACGCATCGACAGCCAGCACAGCAAGGGCAAGCTGTCCGCCCGCGAGCGCATCGAGCTGTTGCTCGACAGTGGCTCTTTCGAAGAATGGGACATGTTCAAGGAGCACCGATGTCACGACTTCGGCATGGCCGACCAGTCGGTTCCCGGCGACGGTGTAGTGATTGGCTGCGGGACGATCAACGGTCGTCTGATGTTCGTGTTTTCGCAGGACTTCACGGTCTTCGGTGGCTCGCTGTCCGAAGCGCACGCCGAAAAGATCTGCAAGGTGATGGACCACGCGATCAAGGTCGGAGCGCCGGTCATCGGTCTCAACGACTCGGGTGGGGCGCGCATTCAGGAAGGGGTCGCTTCGCTGGCCGGCTACGCCGACGTCTTTCAGCGTAACGTTCTCGCCTCCGGCGTCGTTCCGCAGATTTCCTTGATCATGGGGCCCTGTGCCGGCGGTGCCGTTTATAGCCCGTCGATGACCGACTTCATTTTCATGGTCAAGGACTCGTCGTACATGTTCGTCACCGGCCCCGAAGTGGTCAAGACGGTGACCCATGAGGACGTCACCGCTGAAGAACTGGGCGGCGCCGTCACCCATACCAGCAAGTCCGGCGTCGCCGATCTGGCTTTCGAAAACGACGTCGAAGCGTTGATGATGATGCGCCGCTTCATCAGTTTCCTGCCGTCGAACAACCGCGAGAAGCCGCCGCGCCTGCCCTCGCAGGACTCCGCCGAGCGCCTCGACTACTCGCTCGACACGCTGGTCCCGGACAACACCAACAAGCCGTACAACATCAAGGAACTGATCATCAAGGTCGCTGATGACGGTGACTTCTTCGAGTTGCAGCGTGAGTACGCCAAGAACATCGTCATCGGCTTCGCGCGCATGGACGGCTCGACGGTGGGTATCGTCGCCAACCAGCCACTGATCCTGGCCGGCTGCCTGGACATCAAGAGCTCGATCAAGGCAGCACGCTTCGTGCGCTATTGCGACGCTTTCAACATCCCGGTGGTGACCTTCGTCGACGTCCCCGGCTTCATGCCCGGCACCGCCCAGGAATACGGCGGCATCATCAAGCACGGCGCCAAGCTGCTCTACGCCTACGCCGAGTGCACGGTGCCGAAAATCACCGTGATCACCCGCAAGGCCTACGGCGGCGCCTACGACGTGATGGCTTCCAAGCACCTGCGCGGCGACGTCAACTTCGCCTGGCCGTCGGCCGAGATCGCGGTCATGGGCCCGAAGGGCGCGGTCGAGATCATTTTCCGCGAGGAGAAGAACGACCCCGCCAAGCTGGCCGCGCGCGAAGCCGAATACAAGGAAAAGTTCGCCAACCCCTTCGTCGCCGGAGCGCGCGGCTTCATCGACGACGTGATCATGCCGCACGAAACCCGCAAGCGCATTTGCCGCTCGCTGGCCATGCTGCGCGACAAGAAACTGGAAAACCCGTGGCGCAAGCACGGCAACATTCCGCTTTGATCCACGGGGAGAAATAGAGATGTTCAAGAAAATACTGATCGCCAACCGCGGCGAAATTGCCTGCCGGGTCATGAAGACCGCCAAGCAGATGGGTATCCAGACAGTCGCCGTGTATTCCGAAGCCGACAAGGACTCGATGCACGTGCTGATGGCCGACGAAGCAGTGTGTATCGGCCCGGCGCCTTCCAAGGAGTCGTACCTGGTCATCGACAAGATCATCGACGCCTGCAAGCAGACGGGCGCCGAGGCCGTGCATCCCGGCTATGGCTTCCTCTCCGAGAACGAGGAATTCTCACGCCGCCTCGAAGACAACGGCATCACCTTCATCGGCCCGAAGCACTACTCGGTGGCCGCGATGGGCGACAAGATCGCCTCGAAAAAGCTGGCGCTGGAAGCCAAGGTCAACACCATTCCCGGTCACAATGCGGCCATCGAGGACGCCGCCGAAGCCGTTGGCATCGCCCAGAAGATCGGTTACCCGGTAATGATCAAGGCCTCGGCTGGCGGTGGTGGCAAGGGCCTGCGCGTTGCCTACAACGACAAGGAGGCCTCGGAAGGCTTCGAGGCCTGCCGCAACGAAGCGCGCAACAGCTTCGGCGACGATCGCGTGTTCATCGAGAAGTTTGTCGACGGACCGCACCATATCGAAATCCAGATCATCGCCGACTCTTTCGGCAACACCGTCTACCTGCTCGAACGCGAGTGCTCGATTCAGCGGCGGCACCAGAAAGTCATTGAGGAAGCACCGTCGCCGTTCATCGACGACAGCATCCGCAAGGCCATGGGCGAGCAGGCCGTGGCACTGGCCAAAGCGGTGAACTATCAGAGCGCGGGTACCGTCGAGTTCGTCGTCGGCTCCGACAAGTCGTTCTACTTCCTGGAAATGAACACCCGCCTGCAGGTCGAGCATCCGGTCACCGAAATGATCACCGGTGTCGATCTTGTCGAGTTGATGATCCGCGTTGCCGCCGGCGAGAAGCTGCCTTTCGTGCAGGAAGACATCAAGCCCAACGGCTGGGCGGTCGAGTGCCGGATCAACGCCGAGGACCCCTTCCGCGGCTTCCTGCCATCGATCGGTCGCCTGGTCAAGTATCGGCCGCCGGAGAGCGTCGACGGACAGGTCCGTGTCGATACGGGTGTCTTCGAGGGCGGCGAGATATCGATGTACTACGACTCGATGATCGCCAAGCTGATCTGCCACGGGGCAAGCCGCGAGCAGGCCATCGGGCGCATGCGCGACGCGCTGAACGCCTTCGTGATTCGCGGCATTGGCTCGAACATCCCGTTCCAGGCGGCGCTGATGCAGAATCCGCGTTTTCTTTCGGGGATCTTCACCACCGCGTTCATCAGCGAAGAGTTTCCGAACGGCTTCGTCGCCGCCGACGTGGTGCACGACGATCCGGGCCTGCTCGCCGCCGTCGCCGCCTTCGGCCGTCGCCGCTACATCGACCGGGCAGTTCAGGTCAGCGGCCAGATGCCGGGGCACGAGCGCAAGGTTGGCAGTGGCTGGGTGGTGCAGATGGACGGCAAGGACTACCCGGTGGTGGTCACCTCCATTCCTGGCGGCTACTCGGTGACCTATGGCGCGGATCGCTACGACCTCGTTTCCGACTGGAAATTCGGCGAACTGGTTTTCCGCGGCACCTGTAACGGCACGCCACTGTGCCTGCAACTCGAACGTATCGGCCTGCTCTACCGCGTCGTCCACTTCGGCAAGCAGGTCAAGGCGACGGTGATGACCGCCAATGCCGCCCGCATGCTGGCGCTGATGCCCAAGAAAGTGCCGCCGGATCTCTCCAAGTTCCTGCTCTCACCAATGCCCGGCCTGCTGCGCGAAGTCTCGGTCAAGGCAGGCGAGCAGGTCGCTGCCGGCGAAAAACTCGCTGTCATCGAAGCGATGAAGATGGAGAACGTTCTCAAGGCCGAACGCGATTGCAAGGTCAAGAAGATCGTTGCCACCGCCGGCGAAAGCCTGTCGGTCGATCAGGTGATCATCGAGTTCGAATAGGCTCGTCGTAACACCCCCTGGCTCCCATGGAAGCCCGCCGTCAGGCGGGCTTCCTGCGTCTGGCGCACGTGCTCCTACGGCGCCGACCCCGGAGCGGCGCCCACCTCGCCTGTCCAACGGCTTGTACGGACCGCTGACGCCGTGAAATGCGTGGACAAAGGACGACGACGCGGGCTTGAGCCTGTCGAGAACTTTTACAGCCCACCCTCGTCCGTGCTGTGCTGGTCGTCCGCATCTGACTCCCTTGCAAAGCGTATTCAATCACTTCCCGACCAGCACGCGAACATGGCGCGATTTGTGCTACGTCCTGTTTGCTGCGCGGTCGTCTGCTCGCCTTTGCAGCCCCGCCCGACGATGTTCACATCGCACCGGCTGTTCGCCCCTTGTCAGAATGATTGGAAAAACAATGAGCGTCGCGCGCTTTTTCTTGACCGGATTGTGCGTGGCGTTCGCCAGCGCGCACGCAAGCTCCGTTTCGACCGGCATCACCGGCGGCGGCCAGCCCCTCGACAACACGCAGCCGTCACTGGCGGTCACCCAGGTAATGACCCTCAACGGCCTCTTCCCGCCCCGCGATCCGGGCGGCACTGCCTACGGTGACACGCTCGGATTCGTCTATAACTTTGCCGGCAACTACGCACCTGGCAACAGCGTGGCGACGCAGGGGCAGTCGCTGCTCATCGGTCAGAACAGTGCGCTGTTCAGCCTGCTTGGCACCACCTACGGTGGTAATGGCACGACCAACTTCGTGCTGCCGAATCTGGTCGGTCGAGCCGTTGTCGGAACGGGAACCGGCCCGGGGCTCGGCGCGCAGCCACTCGGTGTCCCCACCGGCTCGGCGACCGTGTCTCTCACCGCCGCGCAGCTACCGGCCCATGACCACACGCTATCGGGCGGTGGGGTCACCGGCGCGATCGGCGGCAACCAGCCGTTCGACAATCTGCAGCCGTCGCTGCCTCTGCACCGCCTGATCGCGTCCACCGGCGCCACACCCGTGCCAGGCGGCAGCGGCGTCGGTGCGGCCTTCGTCGGCCAGGTCGCCACCTTTGCCGGCACATTCACGCCCAGTGGCTGGCTCGAGGCCGACGGCAGCCTGCTTTCGATTGCCGGCAACAGCGCGCTGTTCTCGATCCTGGGGACTACCTACGGCGGCAACGGCAGCACCAACTTCGCATTGCCCGACCTGCGCGGGCGGGTTTCGGTCGGCGCCGACGCTAGTCATCCGCTGGGGACTGCATTCGGGGCCGAGTCGACGACCCTGAGCAGCGCGCAAATGCCGGCACACGATCACACCGTCGCCGGCGATCCGGACACCGGCAGCGCGGGCGCTGGCGCGGCGGTCAATAACGACCAGCCTTCGCTGGCCTTGAACTATCTCATCGCCCTCCAGGGTATCTTTCCAGGCAACGGCGGGAACAACGACTTCGATAGCTTCACCCCGGTGCTGAGTCAGATCGTCGAGTTCGCCGGCGACTTCGCGCCGCGCGGCTGGGCGTTGGCCAACGGCCAACTGCTGCCGATCAACCAGAACCAGGCGCTTTTCTCCCTGCTCGGCACCAACTACGGAGGCAACGGGACAACCAACTTCGCCCTTCCGGACCTGCGCGGACGAACCCTCGTCGGTTCCGGAACTGCTTACTCGGTCGGCCAGACCTTCGGCAGTGACTCGAACACGCTGACCGAGGCCAATCTGCCCGTCCATCAACATAGCCTTTCGCCCGCCACCAACGCCGTTCCGGAACCAGCCAGTCTCGCGCTTCTCAGCCTGAGCCTGGCCGGACTCGGCCTCGGCCGACGCAAGAAGCCGCAGCACGCCTGAGCACCTTTCACCACCTCCGCCCGGCACGCACCACCGGGGAGGCTGCGGCCTGTCCAGACGGGCGCTGCGCCGCTCGCCGAACTTGGGCTTGTGTTCAGCGCGCAATGATCCTGGGCCGCGCTGACCCAAGCTGTCGCAAGCGCGACGCGGCCACGGCGACGCGTCTCAGGCGCGCGTTCGATAGGGCTCCTCGAAGTCCAGGAAGTCGTGCTCGGCGAGCGCGCCCTCGCTCCAGGCAAGCACCCCCGGCAGCACCTGGACACGCTCGACGTAGGCCGCGATGGCGGCCGGAACGGGAACGGCGTAGCTCACCAGGCGCTTGACCACTGGCGCGAAAAAGGCATCAGCGATGGAGAACGCGCCGAACAACATCGGCCCGCCGTGTGCGGTCAGCAACTCGCTCCACATGTGTACCAGCCGATCGACGTCGGCACGCAGCGGCGGATGCTCGCGCAGGGCGCGCTGCCCCACCTCGGGCAGGCTGGCCTCGATATTCATCGGGAAGTGGCTGCGCAAGGCGCCGAAACCGGCGTGCATCTCGGCACAGACACTGCGGGCGCGGGCGCGTGCCTGCCGATCGGCGGGCCATAGCTGCCGATCGGGATACTTCTCGGCGACGTACTCGGCGATCGCCAGCGTGTCCCAGACGGCAAAACCGTCGTCCACCAGCACCGGCACGCGTCCGGCCGGACTGTGACGGGCGAGTTCGGTCTTGAAGCGGGAGTCGGGCGTGAAGGAATCGAAGCGAAGCATCACTTCTTCGAACGGAATCTCCGCCTGGCGCAGCAGCACCCACGGGCGCATCGACCAGGACGAGTAGTTCTTGTTGCCGATAAAGAGCTGCATGGACATGGGTAAGATCCTTTCAATGACGGGACAATCATGAACGGCAGACGACGCCGGGGGCGAAGCGCGCCTTTCTCAGTGATGAAATCCCGACGCCTCGGCGGCGCTCATTGGCGTCGGCAGCCGGTGTTTGCCGAAGTAATCGATGGCCCGCTGGATGTCCTCGACCAGCAGCGTCGCCAGATCGCGGCTGACGCCGTGGCGAACAAGGATGCGCTGGATCACCAGATCCTGACGATTGGCCGGCAGCGCGTACGCGGGCACCTGCCAGCCACGACTGCGCAGGCGATCGGCGAGGTCATAAAGACTGAAGCCCGGATCGACGCCTTCCTTCATCTTCCAGCACAGGGCCGGGATTCCTGCGCCGCGGTCGCCGCCGTAGATGACCTCGAACGGCCCAAGCCTGGCGATCCTGGCCGCCAGATAGGCCGCCGTTTCGTAGCAGGCGTTGTGAACCTTGCCGTAGCCCTCCCGGCCGAGACGGAGAAAATTATAGTACTGGCAAACGACCTGCCCGCCCGGCCGCGAGAAATTCAGGGCGATATCGCGCATGTTGCCACCCAGGTAGTTCACCCAGAAAACCATTTCCTCGGGCAGGTCCGTGGCTTCGCGCCAGATGATCCAGCCGACACCGAGCGGCGACAGACCGAACTTGTGACCCGAGGTGTTGATCGACCTGACGCGGGGAAGGCGGAAGTCCCAGACCAGATCCGGCGCGCAGAAGGGCGCGAGAAAACCACCGCTGGCTGCGTCCACGTGCATGGGGATGTCCAGACCCTGCTCCTTCTCCAGCTCATCGAGCGCGTCGGCAACCGCCTTCACCGGCTCGTACTGGCAGGTAAAGGTCACCCCCAGGGTGGGCACGACGCCGATGGTGTTCTCGTCACAGCGCGCGAGTACTTCGTCGGCAGTCATCAGCAGGCGGTCGCCGTCCAGGGGAATCTCGCGCAGCTCGATGTCCCAGTAGCGAGCGAACTTGTGCCAGCAGATCTGGACCGGACCGGTGATCAGATTCGGCTTGTCGATCGGCTTGCCGGCCGCTCTGCGTTTGGCCTCCCAGCGCCGCTTCATGGCCATTCCGCCAAGCATCGCCGCTTCGCTCGAACCGGTCGTCGAGCAGCCGACGGTGTTCGCCGCCGCCGGCGAGTTCCAGAGGTCGGCGAGCATGTGCACGCAGCGCGCCTCGATTTCGGCGGTCTGCGGATACTCGTCCTTGTCGACCATGTTCTTGTCCATGCACTCGTCCATCAGCTGATGGACTTCGGGCTCTGCCCAGGTCTGGCAGAAGGTCGCCAGATTCTGCCGCGCGTTGCCGTCGAGCATCAGCTCGTCATGGACCACCGAGTAGGCATGGCGGGGATCGTGTTCCACCGCCGGGAAGCGGTATTTCGGCATGCTGACCGACAGGTCGGCCGAGGCGTACACCTCGTCTTCGAGTTTCTCGCGAACGCTTTCTTTCTCGTGTAGGGGCATGCTTTCCTGCCTTTCGCGGTTGGTGAAACGGGTTGTCAAGAGACGAAAAAGCGGTCGTTCTCCGCGGCCATCGCTGGCCAGCGGCAGACAGGGCGTTGCCGCGACCGCCTGCCCGGATTCAGTGCGCCTGGTCCCAGTTCGCGCCGACGCCGACGTCGACCAGCAGCGGCACGCGCAGTTTCGCCCAGTCGGTCATCAACCGCGGCAGCTCGCCGCGCACGCGCGCCAGTTCGCCGTCGGGCACTTCGAGAACCAGCTCGTCATGCACCTGCATCAGCAGGCGCGTGTGCAGCCGCTCGGCGTCGAGCCAGCCCTGGACGACGATCATCGCCGACTTGATCAGATCCGCCGCCGATCCCTGCATGGGGGCGTTGATCGCCGCCCGCTCGGCACCCTGGCGCCGAGCGGCCTGACTGGAACGAATTTCCGGAAGCCACAGCCGGCGCCCGAAAACGGTGTCCACGTAGCCCTGCGTCCTGGCCATCTCGCGCGTTCTCGCCATGTAGCCGGCGACCCCCGGGTAACGCGCGAAATAGCGCTCGATGTACGCTTGCGCGGCGCTGCGTTCGAGGTCCAGCTGGCGCGCCAGTCCGAAGGCGCTCATGCCGTAGATCAGGCCGAAGTTGATGACCTTGGCGACGCGCCGCTGATCGGGGCCGACGTCGCTCGAGGCAACGCCGAAAATCTCGGCGGCGGTTGCCCGGTGCACGTCTTCCCCCTGCGCAAAGGCTTCCAGCAGGCGCGGGTCCTGCGAGAGATGAGCCATGATGCGCAGCTCGATTTGCGAATAGTCCGCCGAGACGATCGAACTGCCCGCCGGGGCAATGAACGCCGCGCGGATACGCCTTCCTTCGGGAGTGCGCACGGGAATGTTCTGCAGGTTGGGATCGCTCGACGCCAGCCGACCGGTGACCGCCACCGCCTGCGCGTAACTGGTATGCACGCGCCCGGTCTGGCCATTGACCATTTTCGGCAACTTGTCGGTATAGGTGCCCTTGAGCTTGGCCAGCTGTCGCGACTCGAGAAGGATCTTGGGCAGCGGATAGTCGAGCGCCAGCTCCGAGAGCACTTCTTCGTCGGTCGACGGCGTTCCCGACGGCGTTTTCTTCTTCACTGGCAGTCCCAGCGTACCGAAGAGGATTTCAGCCAGCTGCTTCGGCGAGTTCACATTGAACGGCTGCCCGGCCGCCGCGTGCGCCTGCGCTTCCAGCTCGAGCAGGCGCCTGCCGATCTCGCCACTCTGCGCGGCGAGCAATTGCGCATCGATCAGCACGCCAGTGCGCTCCATGCGGAACAGGATGTCGCGCACCGGCATTTCGATCGTCGCGTAGACGCGCGCCAGGCCGGCATCGGCGGTGATCTGCGGATGCAGCCGCGCGTGCAGGCGCAGGCACAGATCGGCGTCCTCGGCAGCGTATTCGGCGGCCTGCTCGATGGCCACCTGGGCAAAGCTGATCTGCCTGGCGCCCTTGCCGCACAGCTCCTCGTAGGGAATCGTCGCCAGCCCGAGATGGCGCGTCGCCAGGCGACCGAGGTCGTGGCCGCGGGCGCCGTCCTTGCCCGACTCGAGGACGTAGGATTGCAGCAGCGTATCGTGCGCGACGCCGGCCAGCGCGATGCCGTGGTTGGCCAGGACGTGCTGGTCGTACTTGAGATTCTGGCCGATCTTGGCGTGCGCAGCCGATTCCAGCCACGGCTTCAGGCGCGCCAGGGTCGCCTCGCAGGGCAACTGGTCCGGCCCGCCGGGATAGTGATGGGCAAGCGGCAGGTACGCCGCCTCGCCTTCGGCGACGGCCAGCGAGACGCCGACGATGCGTGCTGCGAAAGGGTCCAGGCTGGTCGTTTCGGTATCCAGGGCGGTCAACGGGCTGGCGCTGATCTTCTCCAGCCAGCGTTCGAAGGCCGCCTCGTCGAGGATCGTTTCGTAGCCTGCACGGTGCGCGTCGTCGGCCAGCAGGTCCGGCTGCGCCGGCGGGGTCAGCGCTGGTGGCGGCGCCCTGCCCGCCGCCGCGCCGCCATCCGGCCCCTCCTGCACCTCACGCAACCAGGAGCGCATTTCGTAGCGGGCAAACAGCTCGGCCAGACGTTCCCGGTCGACCGGGCGTGGCCCGAGGTCGGCCAGCGCCAACGGCAGTTCGAGGTCGCAGCGCACGGTGACCAGGCGCCGCGCCAGCGGCAGGAAGTCGAGCGCGCGGCGCAGGTTCTGGCCGACAACGCCACCGATATCGGCCGCGGCGGCAATGACGCCGTCGAGCGAGCCGTACTGGCCGAGCCACTTGACCGCCGTCTTGGCGCCGACCTTGTCGACGCCGGGAACGTTGTCGACGCTATCGCCGACCAGCGCCAGGTAATCGACGATGCGCTCGGCTGGAACGCCGAACTTGGCGAGCACGCCGGCTTCGTCGAGCACCTCGTTGCTCATCGTGTTGACCAGCTGCACATGCGGACCGACCAGTTGCGCCAGATCCTTGTCGCCGGTCGACACCACCACGGCGACGCCCTGCGCCGCTGCCTGGCGCGCCAGCGTGCCGATCACGTCGTCCGCTTCGACCCCGTCGACGCTCAGTAGCGGCCAACCGAGCGCGGCGATGGCGGTATGCAGGGGCTCGATCTGGCAGACCATGTCGTCGGGCATCGGCGGCCGGTTGGCCTTGTACTGCGGGTACCAGTCGTCGCGGAAGGTCCGCCCCTTGGCGTCGAAGACACAGGCCTTGTAAGCGACGTCCGTTGCCTGGTAGTCGCTTTCCAGTCGGCGCAGCATGTTCAGCACGCCGTGCAGCGCACCGGTCGGCTCGCTGCGCGTCGTGCGCAGGTCGGGCATGGCGTGGAAGGCACGGTAAAGGTAGGACGATCCGTCGACCAGGAGCAGGGTGGGCATCAGCGGCGAGAGAGCGAAACGAACGGGAAGCGAAGCGCAGCGAGTGAAAACCTGCTCGCCGCAGCGCGATGGCTGGGGCAAATCGCTGGCCGGCGATCAAGTGCTGGCAAATCCGCAAGCATTATCGCAGACTTCCGCGCGGCCACCGAGATCAGCGCCGATGACTTGCCAATCTTGTACTGAGCGCGACTTTGGCCGATGATGCTCACCGTTGGCTCAACCACTCGGAAACGTCCCCATGCGCCGCATCCAGACCGCCCTCTTCGTGCTCGTCGTACTGTGCACACCCCTCGTCCTGACGTTCGCCACCCTGCCCGCACTGGCGCAGGACAAAGCCAGCGCGCAGCCCTTGCCGGCAGTCCCGCCACCGCCACCCGAAATGGCGCCACTCGACGCCAGCTTCGAACCTGAGGTGACGATCAAGAAACGCGAAGGCGACACCATCGAGGAACACCGGATCAACGGCAAGCTGTTCAAGATCAAGGTGACCCCCGCACACGGCGTTCCCTACTATCTGATCGACCGCAACGGCGACGGCAACTTCACCCAGACGACGATGGGCTCTCCCGATGTCAGCGTCCCGCAATGGGTGATTGGCACCTTCTGACGCGCGGCTGGTGACCGGCGCCGGCTGGCCCGGCCCTGCCAGCAGCGTCTGCCACCACTTTTTACAGCTCGCGGGAACGCCATGTCGGTATTCACCCAGCTGACGACCGCGCAGGTGGCCGCCTGGCTCGACGCCTACGCCCTGGGAAGCCTTGAAACGCTGACCGGGATCGCCGAAGGCGTGCAGAACTCCAACTTCTTCCTGAGCACCAGCACTGGCGACTACGTGCTGACCATCTTCGAGGAAGTGGCGCCCGACCAGGCCCCGTTCTACATCCAGCTGATGGCCCATCTGACGGCACACGCCATCCCCTGCCCGGCGCCCGTCGCCAACCGCCGTAACGAGTATCTGACCTGGCTCGGCGGCAAGCCGGCCGTCATCGTCAGCCGGCTGGCCGGGCGCTCTGAACGCGCGCCGAACCTCGCGCAATGCGCGGCGGTGGGCGGCATGCTCGCCGCGCTGCACCTCGCCGCGCGCTCGTTCCCGGCGCCGCAACGGCATCACCGCGACACCGACTGGTGCGCACGCGTGGCAAAGGAAATCGCTCCCTGCCTGGCGGCAGACGACGCCCGCCTGCTCGGCGACGAGCTGCGCCATCAACAGGCCGCTCGCCCGGACGAGCTCCCGCACGGGCTGATCCACGCCGATCTTTTTCGCGACAACGTGCTCTTTTTGGGCGATCGCGTCAGCGGCGTGCTCGATTTCTATTTTGCCGGCGTCGACGCTCTGCTCTTCGATCTGGCGGTGACCGTGAACGACTGGTGCGTCACCGCCAAGGCAACGCTCGACGGCCAACGCTGCGCAGCGCTGCTCGGCGCCTACGACGCCCGGCGACCGCTGCTGCCCGCGGAACAGGCGGCATGGCCGACGCTGCTGCGCGCCGCAGCGCTGCGCTTCTGGATTTCGCGACTGTACGATCATCATCTGCCGCGCCCTGGCGACCTGATCGCCCGGCGTGACCCGGACGCCTACCGCGGCATCCTGCAGGCGCGTATTGCCAGCGGCGACAAGGCTCCCTGGCTTGCCTCGCCCGCCCAGGGCGACTAGCATTTGCATCCTTTTCTCGACCCCACGACAAGCATGCAGGCCTTCCCGATACCCGCGCCGCAGTTCAACGGCGCCAGCCGCCGCGTCGGCGCCGGCAGCGCGCTGAACTGGCTGCAGCAAGGCTGGGCCATGTTCATCGCCAGACCCGGAGCGTGGATTGCGATGATGGTCATCGTCATCGTCATTTATATTGGGCTGGCGACCGTCCCCCTGATCGGCCCACTCGCTGCCCACCTCCTGGCGCCGGTCCTCGCTGCCGGCATGCTCATCGCCTGCCAGAAGCTGGCGCATGAGCAAGAGCTGGCCATCAGCGACCTCTTCGCCGGCTTCCAGCAGCACACATCCGCGCTGCTGACGCTGGGCGTGCTGACCATGCTCGCCATGCTGGCGCTGGTGGTGCTGGTAATGCTGCTCGCCGGCAGCGGCATGGCCGGGGCAATGATCATGCACAGCCCACTTGCCGCCGGCATCGCCTTCGGCGGCGTCGCGCTCGCCGGCCTGCTTTGGCTCCTGCTCTCGATACCCATCGTGATGGCCATCTGGTTTGCCCCGGCGCTGGTCGTTTTCAACGCCATGCCGCCGGTCAATGCGCTCAAGGCCAGCTTTAACGCCTGCCTCAAGAACATCCTCGTGTTTCTGGTCTATGCTCCGCTGGTCATGGTCCTCTGCTTTTTCGCCACCCTCCCCGTTGGTCTCGGATTCCTGGTCCTTGGACCGGTCCTGGCCGGCTCCGTGTATGCTTCCTATCGTGACATTTTCCTCTCTGCCTGAACGGGCTGACTACAACATGCAAGCACTGACTCTCAACACCGCGCACGGCTGGCGCTGGCTGACCGAAGGCTTCCGGATTTTCCGGAAGAATCACCTGATGCTGACCTTCCTGGTGGTCAGCTACTGGATGCTGATGGCCATCGTGAATGTCATCCCGATTATCGGCACCATCGCCACCACGCTGTGCATCCCGGCCTTCTCGGTCAGTCTGATGAACGCCTGCCGGAATATCGACAAAGGCGGACCGCTGGGCCCGCAAACGCTGTTCTCGGGGTTTCAGAAGAACCCGCGGGCGCTGATCACCCTGGGCGCCATCTACCTGGCGGCGACGGTCGGCATTCTCGCCATCTCGTCACTAGCCGACGACGGCGCACTGATGCGCCTGATGCTCGCCGGCCACAAGCCCGACGAGGCGGTGCTGGCCAGTGGCCAACTGATGCTGGCACTGCAGGTGGCGCTGATTCTGCTCTGCCCGCTGATCATGGCCTACTGGTATGCGCCGATTCTTGCCAGCTGGCACGGGCTGTCGCCGGGCAAGGCACTGTTCTTCAGTTTCGTCGCCTGCGCCCGCAACTGGCGCGCCTTCCTGGTCTATTCACTGGCCATCGTCGTCGCGGCAACGGTACTCCCAGGGCTGCTGCTCGGCACGCTCGCCGCCCTCCTGCCGGACGGTGCGGCGCTGCTCACGGTCCTGCTGACCGTGGTGTTGATCCTGGTTCTCGCGCCAACGCTATTCGCCAGCTTCTACGTCAGCTACCGGGACGTCTTCGTCAGCAGTGACGCGGTAAGCGATGCCTGACAACCCGCGCGAGCGGCCACTGGGAATATTTGGCGGCACTTTCGACCCGGTCCATTTCGGCCACCTGCGGCTCGCCGAAGAAGCCGCCGACCAGCTCCAGCTGGCCGGCGTGCGCTGGATACCGGCCGGCCAGCCGCTGCTCCGCGAAGCCCCCGAAGTGACGGCCCGGCAGCGCCTGACGATGGTCCGCCTGGCCACCGCCGGGAACCCCAGCTTCGACGTCGACGCGGCCGAAGTCGACGCCGACGGGCCAAGCTACACGGTGCTCACCCTCGAGCGCCTGCGTCAGGCCAGTCAGTTTGGCCGCCAGCGACCCCTGCTCCTGCTGCTCGGCGCGGACGCCTTCGCCGCCCTGCCCAGCTGGTACCGCTGGCAGTCGCTGCTGGAACTGGCGCACATCGGGGTCGCCCATCGCCCAGGCTTTCCGATCGACGCCGCCAGCCTGCCGGCCGCACTGGCCGCCTGCTATCGTGAGCGATTCTGCGCCCAGCCGGCCGATCTGCGTGCAGCGGCCGCCGGCTGCATCGCCACTTTTGCAATGACCCCGCTGGCCATTTCGGCAACGCAGATTCGCCAGCTGCTGGCGCGCGGCAGCAGTCCCCGCTATTTGCTCCCCGACGACGTCATCGCTTACATTCGCAACCAGAACCTTTACCCGGAGTATTGACTCGCCAATGAAACCTGTGCAGCTGGAAAAACTCGTCGTCGACGCGCTCGAAGACATCAAGGGCCGCGACATCGAGGTCATCAACACCACGCAACTGACCTCGCTCTTCGACGCCATCGTCGTCGCCTGCGGCGACTCCAACCGCCAGGTCAAGGCGCTGGCCCGCAACGTCCAGGAAAAAGCCCGCGAGGCCGGTTTTCAGGTCCTCTCCTGCGAAGGCGAAGAAGCCGGCGAATGGGTACTTGTCGACCTCGGCGATATCGTCGTACACGTCATGCAGCCGGCCATTCGCAGCTACTACAAGCTCGAGGAACTGTGGGGTGGCAAAGGCCCGGAACGGGTGCGCCGGGCAACTTCGGGAACGAAAGAGGCGGCTGCAGGCAAGCAATGAAGCTGGCCATCCTCGCCGTCGGCCACAAGCCGCCCGCCTGGGTCGCTCAAGGCTGTGCCGAATACGTCAAGCGCATGCCGCGCGAACTGCCACTGGTGATCGTCGAGATCAAACCCGAAGCGCGCGGCTCGAAAACCCGCGAGCAACTGCTGGCCGCCGAAAAGACCCGCCTGCTGGCGGCGCTGAACGGCTACCAGCGACTGCTCGTCCTTGACGAGCGCGGTGCCGATCTGACCACCGTGCAGCTTGCCGAACGCCTGCAGGGCTGGATGCGCAGCGGCGGCGCGACGGCTTTGGTGATCGGCGGTGCCGACGGCATCGACGCCGAGCTCAAGGAACGGGCCGACGAAACCATCCGCCTGTCGAGTCTGACGCTACCGCACGCACTGGCTCGACTGCTCCTCTGCGAACAGCTCTATCGCGCCATCAGCGTCGTTCGCAATCACCCCTATCACCGGGAGGGCTGATGTCATTCTCTCTACACCACCGCCGCGTTCACCTGGCGTCACGCAGCCCACGCCGACGGGAGCTGCTGGCGCAGATCGGCGTCGGCTTCGACACCATCGCCTTCCGCGACGCACAGCGCGGCGACCCGGAACTCGACGAAACTCCGCTGCCTGGCGAGGAAGCAGCGGCCTACGTCGAACGCGTCGCGCGTAACAAGGCGAGCCTCGGCTGGCGCATCGTCAACTGGCGCGGACTGCTCCTGCAGCCGGTGCTGGCCGCCGACACGAGCATCGAAATGGACGGCGAACTGATCGGCAAGCCGCTTGACGTGGACGACGCGCAACGCATCCTGCGCCGCCTTTCCGGGCGCACCCACCGCGTGCTGACCGCCGTCGCGGTGAGCTTCGACGAGCGTACCGAACTGCTGTGCTCGATCAGCGAGGTGCGTTTTCGTAAACTCGACGACGACGAGATCGCACGCTACGTCGCCAGCGGCGAACCGATGGACAAGGCCGGCGCCTACGGCATCCAGGGGCGGGCGGCGATGTTCATCGAGCATATCGCCGGCAGCTACACGGGCGTGATGGGTCTGCCGCTGTGCGAAACGGCGCAGCTCCTGAAACGCTTCGGCTACCCGCTCTAGCCCCGCCAGAGCGCGGCGCCAAGGCACAGCGAAGAAAGGACACCGCACCAGTGCGCATCCTGCTCGTCGAAGACGACGCCCTGCTCGGCGACGGCATCCGTGCCGGTCTCAAGCTCGCCGACTACGCGGTCGACTGGGTTCACGACGGCGACGCCGCGCGGCTGGCCCTGCTCGACCACGACTATCAGGCCTGCGTTCTCGATCTCGGCCTGCCCAGGCGCGATGGCCTGGCCGTACTCAGGGAACTGCGGGGACGCGGCAGTCAGCTGCCGGTACTGATTCTCACCGCGCGCGACACCAGTGCCGACAAGATCGCCGGCCTGGACGGCGGCGCCGACGACTACCTCACCAAGCCCTTTGACCTTCCCGAACTGCAGGCACGGCTGCGCGCCCTGATTCGCCGTGCGCGCGGCGCGGCGACGCCGACCCTGGCACACGCCGGAGTGCTCCTCGATCCGGCCAGCAAGCGGGTCACCCGGGACGGTCAGCCGATCGCTCTATCGGCCCGCGAGTACGCGCTGCTGTTGGACCTGCTGCGCCACAGGAACCACATCCGCAGTCGCAGCCAGATCGAGGAAAGCCTCTACGCCTGGGGCGAGGAGACCGGCAGCAATACGGTCGAGGTCCATATCCACAATCTGCGCCGCAAACTCGGCGCCGACTTCATCCGCACGGTGCGCGGCATGGGCTACCAACTGAGCGACGAAGCCTGATGGCCAACGAGCGCCGGGAGACCTGCCTGCAGTCGCTGCGCTGGCGCCTGCTCGGCACCGTCGGCTTCGCCGCGCTGCTGGGCCTGGCCATCAGCGGCGTGCTCAGTTACGGACAGGCGCAGCACGAGGCCGAAGAAATGATGGACGGGCATCTGGCGCAATCGGCCAGACTCCTGCTGGCGCTGGTGAGCGACAACGAAGCCCATCTCGCCGAACTGGCGAAGCGCCTGGCGACGGTCAGCAACGAGCACGGCAGTGCCTACGAGCCGCCGCTGGAGTTCCAGATCGGCCGCGCCGACGGCTCGCTGCTGCTGCGCTCGGCGCACGCACCCGACGCACCGCTGTCCGGCACACCCGGCTATAGCGTCATCGAACACGACGGCCTTCCCTGGCGGATGCTGACCCTGGCGGCGAGCGCCGCAGAGTCCTCTGACTACCGCGTTCAGGTCGGGCAGTCGATCGCCCTGCGCGACCGTGCCGCGCTCGAGGTTGCCGGCCAGGCGGTGCTGCCGACCGCGCTGATTTCGCCGCTGCTGCTGCTCCTGCTCTACTTCTCGGTACGACGCGGGCTGAAGCCTCTCGACGAGCTCGCCGCCGACGTTGCCTCGCGCTCGCCGGAAAATCTCCGCCCACTGGCCACGGTCGATGCCCCAATGGAAGCCCAACCACTGCTGCTGGCTCTCAACCGACTCCTGGGCCGGCTGCACGACACGCTGGACAACGAAAGACGCTTTACCGCCGACGCCGCGCACGAGTTGCGGACGCCGCTGGCAGCGGTCAGGATTCAGGCGCAGGTCGCCCAGCTGAGCAGGGACGCCGACGACCGTCAGCACGCCTTGACGCAGATTCTGGCGAGCAGCGACCGCGCCACGCGGGTCCTCGAACAACTCCTTCGCCTGGCCCGGCTCGACCCCCTGGGCGGACTACCCAGCCCACAGGAAATCGACCTCGCCACGCTGGCGCGACAGCTGTTTGCAGAGTGCGGCGAGGGCGCCGGCGCGTCTCCCGCGCGCAGCGTTCGCCTGCAGGCCGACGACTCGCCGATGCTGGTCAGGGGCGACGCCGAGCTGCTGAAAATCGTCCTGCGCAATCTGCTCGATAACGCCTTGCGCTATACGCCGCCGGGCAGCACGATCACCGTCTTCGCCTGCCGCCATGCCGACGCCCTGTCGCTGGGGGTGGCCGACGACGGGCCCGGCGTTGCCGGCGAAGACCTGCCGCGACTGGTCGAACGCTTCTATCGCGGTGGCGATGCGCGCACCGAAGGGAGCGGTCTCGGTCTGGCCATCGTGCAGCGCATTGCCGAACTGCACGACGCGCACGTGCAGCTGGAGAACCTCGCTGCTGGCGGCTTCACCGCTTCCCTGCGCTGGCGGCTGGCAGAGGCGGGCTGAGGGCAGGCTTCGCGGGTCGTCGCTAGCGACCACGCTGGACACGGTCAGCCGAGTTGCGGCGCGAAGTACTGGCTCAGCAGCAGCGCCGCCAGGAGGACGACGATGACCGCCAGCAAGCGGTTCTGCTGCCGCTGCGTGCGCACCAGCTTGGCCAGCTGTGGCGCCACATCTGGCGCCTCGGGCCGCGCCAGTGCCTGATGCACCAGGCGCGGCAGCTGCGGCAGCATGCGCGCCCAGTTGGGCGCTTCCTGCTGCACGCCACGCTGGAAGGCGCGCCGCCCCACCTGTTCGTTCATCCAGCGCTCGAGGAAGGGCTTGGCGGTTTTCCAGAGGTCGAGATTGGGGTCGAGCTGACGACCGAGGCCTTCGATATTGAGCAGGGTTTTCTGCAGCATCACCAGCTGCGGTTGAATCTCGACGTTGAAGCGGCGCGAGGTCTGGAAGAGTCGCAGCAACACGCGGCCGAACGAGATTTCGTGCAGCGGGCGGTCGAAAATCGGTTCGCAGACGGCGCGCACGGCGGCCTCGAACTCGTCGGCGCGGGTATCGGGCGGCGCCCAGCCGGCTTCGATATGCGCCGTCGCGACGCGCTTGTAGTCGCGCTGGAAGAAGGCCAGGAAGTTCTGGGCCAGGTAGTTCTTGTCGGAATCGGTCAGCGTCCCGACGATGCCGAAGTCGAGTGCGATGTACCTGCCGTGGTGCGCCGGGTCGGTGGCGATGAAAATGTTGCCCGGATGCATGTCGGCGTGAAAGAAACCGTCGCGGAAAACCTGCGTGAAGAAAATCTCGACGCCCGCGCGCGACAACGCCGGCAGGTCGATGCCGGCGACGATCAGCGCCCCGGTCTGGCTGATCGGGATGCCGCGCATGCGCTCCATGACCATCACCGTCGTCGTGCACTGATCCCAGTACACCTCGGGGACCTGCAGCAGATGCGAGCCGTGGAAATTGCGCCGCAGCTGCGAGCAGTTGGCCGCTTCACGCATCAGGTCGAGTTCGTCGTAAAGGTACTTGGCGAATTCGGCGACGACTTCGCGCGGCTTCAGCCGCTTGCCGTCCGACCACACGCTTTCGAGCAATCCGGCCAGGGTATCGAGCAGGGCCAGATCGTTGGCGATGACGCTGCGCATTTCCGGCCGGAGGACCTTGACCGCCACCTCGTGGCCCCCGTCTTCGGGGCGCAGGCGCGCGAAGTGCACCTGCGCAATCGACGCACTGGCGACCGGTGTCGAGTCGAACTCGGCAAACACTTCGCTGGCCGGCCGGCCGTAGGCGGCCTCGATCTGCGCCAGCGCCAGCTCGGACGAGAAGGGCGGCACGCGATCCTGCAATTTGGCCAGTTCGTCGGCGATGTCCGGACGCAACAGGTCGCGACGAGTCGACAGGACCTGGCCGAACTTGACGAAAATCGGCCCCAGCGCTTCCAGCGCCAGGCGCAGGCGAACCGCCGACGGCGTATCGAAGCGTCGCCAGAAGTGCAGCGCGCGCGACAGCGCAGCCAGGCGACCACTGGGCTCGTGTTCGAGAATCATCTCGTCGAGGCCGAAGCGGCTGGCAATGCTGAGGATTTTGGCGAGGCGGAAAAGTCGCACGGCGGAGGGGCGCCCGGTGGTCGGCAAAGTAGCGAGTTTACACAGAAACGAGCTGCATCGCGCCGGCTATCGTCGCTGGCTGTGCCTTGGCAACGTATAATCGACGGCTCGATAGAATCGATCACCCGACGCGCCCTGATGAGCCAAGACCTGAAATATCACCTTGCCGAGCTGATGCGTGCCGCGCTGCGCAGCGTTGCACCGGCCGAAGTTGCGAGCAGCGAAATCCACATCGAAAGGCCAAAACAGGCCACGCACGGCGATTTCTCCTGCAACCTGGCCATGCAGTTGGCGCGTTCGCTGAAACGCAATCCACGCCAGCTCGCTGAGCTGCTGCTCGCCGAACTGCCGACGTCGGAGCTGCTCAGCAGCGCCGAAATCGCCGGCGCCGGCTTCATCAACTTTCACCTGCACCCCACTGCCCGCCTCGAAGCGGTACGCAGCGCGCTCGAAGACGGCCCGTCGTACGGCCGCTCGCCGGCCGGTGGCAAGGAGAAAGTGCTGGTCGAATTCGTTTCGGCGAACCCGACCGGGCCGCTGCACGTCGGCCACGGCCGCGGCGCGGCCTACGGTGACAGCCTCGGCAAGCTGCTCGCCTTCGCCGGCTGGGACGTGACCAGCGAATACTACGTCAATGACGCCGGCCGGCAGATGGACATTCTCGCCTTGTCGACCTGGTTGCGCTATCTGGCACTCGCCGGCGAGAAAAGCGACACCGACGAGGCGATCGTTTTCCCGAGCAACGCCTACAAGGGCACCTACGTGACGGAGATGGCCAGGCAGTTGCTGGCGGCCCGCGGCCCGCGCTACCTGCGTCCGGCGGCCAGCGCCATCGCCGGCACTCCCGGCCTGCCCGACGCGGAGCGCACCGACGCCGAAGCGGCGCAGCAGCGCGAGGCGCATCTCGACGCGCTGATCGCCAATGCCAAGCGCCTGCTCGCTGGCGACTGGAAATACGTGCACGACCACGTCCTCACCGAACAGCTCGCCGACTGTCGCAGCGACCTCGAGGAATCCGGCGTGCACTTCGACGTCTGGTTCTCCGAACAATCGCTCTTCGAGACCGGCCTGGTGGCGCGCTGCGTCGAGCAACTCGACAGGGCCGGCCATCTCTACCGCCAAGACGGCGCACGCTGGTTCCGGTCGACCGCTTTCGGCGACGAGAAGGATCGCGTCGTGCAACGCGAGAACGGCCAGTACACGTACTTCGCATCGGATATCGCCTATCACGTCAACAAGTACGAGCGTGGTTTCCAGCGGATCATCAATGTCTGGGGAGCCGACCATCACGGCTACATCCCGCGCGTCAAGGGCGCCATCGCTGCGCTCGGGCTCGACGCACAGCGGCTCGATGTGGCGCTCGTCCAGTTTGCGGTACTCTATCGCTCGGGCCGCAAGGCGCAGATGTCCACCCGTTCCGGCGAGTTCGTGACGCTGCGCACGCTGCGCGAAGATGTCGGCAACGACGCCTGTCGCTTCTTCTACGTCCTGCGCAAGTCTGACCAGCACCTCGATTTCGACCTTGACCTGGCCAAGAGCCATTCGAACGAGAACCCGGTCTACTACATTCAGTACGCACACGCCCGCGTCTGCTCGCTGCTGGCCCTCTGGGGAGGCGATCCGGAAACGCTCGCCGGCGCCGACCTTGGCCACCTGGACGGCCCCCACGAGCTGGCCCTGGCCGCCCGCCTGGGCCAATTCCCGGAGACCGTCGAGACCGCCGCCGGCGAGCTGGCACCGCACCTGATCGCTTTCTATCTCAAGGATCTGGCCGGCGAATTTCACAGCTACTACAACGCCGAGCGAATGCTGGTCGATGAGCCGGCGCTGCGCGATGCGCGCCTCGCGCTGGCGGCTGCAGTCCGCCAGGTGATTCGCAACGGCATGGCGATTCTCGGCGTGAGCTGCCCGGAATCGATGTAATCAGAGAAACAAAGGACTGGCATGAGTCGTGACATGAAACCCCGCAAGACGCCGCCCCACAGGAAGTCGGGAGGCGGCACGCTGCTTGGATTGTTCATTGGCCTGGTCGTTGGCGTCATTGCCGTCGCTGGCGTGGTCTGGTACGTCAACAAGGTGCCACTGCCCTTCACCACCACCGGCCAGCAACCGAAGCTGCCACCGCCGGTCACCGACGCGCCACGCCCGGAACCGACGCCCGATATGCCGGCGCTGGCCCCGGCACCGGTCGCCCTGCCCGGCAAGCCCGGCGACTCGACGGCCCCCGAAAAACCGCGCTTTGACTTCTACAAGATTCTGCCCGGCAACGCCGAAGCGATTCCCGACCCGACGCAGCGCGTTCCCGGTCCGGCTGCCAGCATTCCCGCGACCAGCCCGCCCCTGGACGGAAAACCTCTCGAAATCAAGTCGCTGGACGTCCGGCCGTCGGAAGACAAAAAGGCGGAGGAGAGGAAGGCCGAGGAGCGCAAGGCGGAGGACAAGAAACCCGAGGCGGACCCTTTGCTCAAGAAACCCATCTATCTGCAAGCCGGCTCGTTCCAGAGTGTCGCTGAAGCGGACAACCAGAAGGCGCGGCTGGCGTTAATGGGTGTGGAAGCGCGCATTCAACAAGTCATGCTGCAGGACAAGGTGTGGTACCGCGTTCGCCTGGGGCCGTACCCGCGCATGGACGAAGTGAACATTCTGCGCGGCGAGTTGGCCAGGCAAGGTATCGACGCCCGCGTCGTCAAGAAGGACTGAGCCAAGACCTCTGGCGCGCTGACGCTTCTACACTCTTACCCGCCTACAAGGAGAAACAAACAATGCAAGGACGCATCAGTGGATGGTTTGCCGCGATCACCCTGGCGCTGCTGGCCATGGCCCTGCCCGCCCGCGCCGAACTGGTGGCCGATCGCGATTACGTGGCCATCGTCCCGGCGCAGATCAGCGACAATCCGGCCAAGATCGAAGTGCTCGAGTTCTTCTCCTACGGCTGCCCGCATTGCGCGGACTTCCACCCCTTGGTCAGCAGGTGGGCCGAGGCCTTGCCGAGCGACGTGGTCTTCAAGCGGGTCCCGGTCTCCTTTGGACGCCCGCAGTGGGCCAGCCTGGCCAGGCTCTATTACGCGCTGGAGGCAAGCGGCGAGTTGGCCAAGCTCGACGGTGCCGTATTCCGTGCCCTGCACCAGGAAAACAAGCGCCTCTTTGACGACAAGAGCATCATCGCCTGGGTGACTGCGCAGGGTGTCGATGGCAAGAAGTTCACCGCTGCCTACAACTCGTTCGGGGTTCTCAGCCAGGCCAAGCGTGCCGATCAGATGGCCCAGGCCTACAAGATCCAGGGCGTTCCGGCACTCGCCGTCGCCGGCAGGTATCTCGTTGCCGGCAAGGATCTCAAGGGCTACGGCGACCTGCTGGCATTGACCGACCAGGTGATCGCCAAGGCGCGTGGCGAGCAGCAGAAAAAGTGAGCCATCCGGCGCGATGAGCGCCCTCGGCTCAGCGCCAGCTCCACCGGTCAGCAAGCTGTTCATTACCGGCGCCTCGTCGGGAATCGGCCAGGCACTGGCCGAGTACTACGCCGCGCGGGGCGCGCAGCTCGGCCTTTGCGCGCGCCGCGCGGAAGCCCTTGAGCAGCTGGCCGCACGCTGGCCGGGGCAGGTGCATTGCTACCCGCTTGACGTCACCGACGCGGCTGCCTTGCGCGCCGCCGGCGACGACTTCATGGCCCGTCTCGGCGTTCCCGATATCGTCGTCGCCAACGCCGGCATCTCGATGGGCACGCTCAGCGAACACGCAGAAGACCTGGACGCCATCCGCCGGGTCATGGACACCAACTTTTTCGGCATGGCGGCGACCTTCTCGCCGTTCATCGGCAACATGCGTCGCGCCGGTCGCGGACGGCTGGTCGGTATCGCGTCGGTGGCCGGAATTCGCGGCCTGCCCGGTTCGGAGGCGTACAGCGCGTCGAAAGCGGCGGTGATCACCTATCTCGAAAGCCTGCGTGTCGAACTACGCCCTTCCGGGATCAAGGTGGTGACCCTCTGTCCCGGCTACATCAGGACGCCGATGACCGCAGCCAACCCCTTCCCGATGCCCTTCCTGATGGCCGCCGACGCCGCCGCAGCGCGCTTTGCGCGGGCCATCGACCAGGGCCGCAGCTACGTCGTCGTTCCCTGGCAGATGGGCGTCGTCGCCCGCGTTCTGCGGCTACTGCCGAACGCCGTCTATGATCGGCTGATGGTCGGCGCACCGCGCAAGCCGCGACAGGTCTCTGGCGAATAGGCGGCGACATCCTTGCCCGCCAGTCGACAGGCTGTACTGCCTTGCCCAGCAAGCCCGCGCACAGTATTCTGCACGGCTGATTGCTGCGCCTCGGAAAGCAAACCAGGGAGTGTTGCCCATGCAGATTGCTCAGCTCGTCCTGCGCGATGCGACGAACATCAACGACAAGTTGGCCCCGCTGACGCGCCTGCAGCCCGATCTGCTGCTCGCCTTCGGCGCCAGCCACCTGCTCAGCGCCGTGGCCGCGCCACTGGCGGCGACATTTCCTGCGGCCAGGCGGATCGGCTGCTCGACGGCCGGGGAGATCTCGGCTGACGGAGTCAGCGACGAAAGCTGCGTGCTGACTGCCATACGCTTCGCCAGCACTCAGCTCGTGCAGGCATCGACCCGACTGAGCGGGATGAACGACTCGCTGGCTGCCGGCCGGCGGCTGGCCACACAGCTGCCACCGGAGGGCTTGCGCGCGGTCCTGGTCTTCGCTCAGGGCGTATGCATCAATGGCAGCGCCCTGCTGCTCGGGATTGGCGAAGTCCTGAGCAGCGAGCTGCCGGTTGCCGGTGGCCTGGCCGGCGACGGCGATGCTTTTCGCGAGACCTGGGTGCTCGACGACAGCGGCATCAGTAGCGACGGCGTCGTCGCCCTTGGCTTCTACGGCCCGGCGCTGCGCTTCGCACACGGCTCCTTCGGCGGCTGGTCGCCGTTCGGGCCGGCGCGCAAGGTGACCCGTAGCGCGGATAACCTGCTCCATGAACTCGACGGCGAGCCGGCTCTGGACGTCTACAAGCGCTACCTCGGCGAGCACGCCAGCGGCCTGCCCGCGTCAGGTCTGCTCTTCCCGTTTGCGATGCTCGGCAGCGACCACCGCGAGACCGGTCTCATCCGCACCATCCTCGGCGTCGATGAGCGCGACGGCAGCCTGACGCTGGCCGGCGAGATCGATCCGCATGGCTACCTGAAGCTGATGCACGCCAGCACCGACGCCCTGGTCGGCGGCGCCGAAGCCGCCGCCGAAGCAGTGCAGGCGAGCATCCCCGCGCACGCGCAGGGACTGGCCCTGCTGGTCAGCTGTGTCGGCCGCAAGCTGGTCATGGGCGGACGCGTGGATGAGGAGGTCGAAGCGGTCGGCAATGTGCTCGGCCCGCAGACGCTGCTCGCCGGTTTCTATTCCTACGGCGAAATCGGCCCGCTTGCCCCAAGCGGTGCGTGTCGGCTGCACAATCAGACGATGACCGTCACCTGGATCGGTGAGGACTGACGGCTGCCCGGCCAAGTTTCTCGCCAAGCGCCTGCCCCTCTCCACATCTCCAGCTCCTACCCACTCGCCCCCTGGCATGCACAAACTTCTTAACCGGCAAATACGGCGTGTCCTCGCAGTCGACGGGGAGGGCGCAGCGCCGGTCCTTGACGAACTCCGGCAACTGGCCGCGAGTGGCGCCGTCTCGCCCCAGGCTGCGCTCCTGCTCAACGGGCTGGACAGCTTTCTGGCGCAGGTTGACCGTGCCTACGAGCAGAACGAGCGGGACCTGGCCCTGCGTACGCGCAGCCTCGACCTGAGCTCGAACGAACTGCTGCAGGCGAATGACCGCTTGCGTGACGACCTGGCCAGTCGCTCGCGCGCCATCCACTCCTTGCGCAGCACCGCCGCTGGCCTGCTGCGTGGCGACGACCGCGAACTGCCAGCGCTGGAGGGCGACGATCTTGAATCCCTGTCGACGCTGATGGCTGATCTGGTGCGCCAGCGCAAGCGCATCGAAGCGCAACTCGCCGACAGCGAAAAGCGCTTCCGTTCGGTCGTCGAAAGCCTCAAGGAAGTGATCTTCAGAACCGACGCCGATGGCTTCTGGACCTACCTCAATCCGGCGTGGAGCGAAATCACCGGCTACGCGGTCGACGAAAGCGTCGGCCGCCCATCGCTGGCCAGCGTACCGGTCGAAAACCGCGCCTACGCGACGGCGCGCTTTTCGGCACTGGCGCAGGGGAAAATCGACTTTGTCCGCGAGGAAGCGCGTTACCGGACGCGCCACGGTGACGATCGCTGGCTGGAGGTCTTCGCCCGCGCCGAATTCGACGCCGCCGGCAACTTCACCGGCTGCGCCGGAACGCTCAACGACGTCACCGAAAGACGGCTGGCGCTGGAACAGTTGCAGGAGCAGCTGCACCTGGTGCAGGAACTGTTCGAGGTGGTGCCCTTACCGATCTACCTCACCGACACCGGCGGGCATTATCAGCACCTCAACCGCGCGTTCGCCGAGTTCTTCGGCATTGCGCGCGACGAGTGGACCGGGAGAACCGTGCGCCACCTCCTCCCGGCCGAACTCTCGCAAGCGCACGCGGAAAAGGATCGCCAGCTCCTGCAAGCAGGCGGCCAGCAGGTCTACGAGGCGCAGGTCGAGTTGCCCGATGGCAGCCGGCGCGACACGATCTTCCACCGGGCGACCCTGACCAAGGCCGACGGCAGCATTGCCGGCCTGCTTGGCGCGATCATCGACATCACCGAGCGCAAGGCACAGGAAGCCGCGATATCGAGCGCCGAATCGCGCCTGCGCCAGATCACCAACAGCGTCCCGGCCGTGGTCTTCCAGTGCGAGATTGGTCCGACACGGATTCGCTATACCTTTCTCAGCGAGCGCCTGCACGAAATCCGAGGACTGGAGCGCAGCGCCCTGCTCGCCGATTCGGATCTCGCCACCCGACAGGTCATAGACGCCGACGTGCAACGCGTCGAGCACGGAATCCGTGGCGCGGCGGCGCGCCGTGAAGCCTGGCAGGGCGAGTACCGGATACGCCTGCCCAACGGCGCGCTGCGCTGGATTCGTGGCGAGATCAACCCGGCGCCCGAACCGCCGGCGGCGGACGGAGCGCCGATCTTCACCGGTATCTGGCAGGACGTCAGCCTGCTCAAGGAGAGCGATGCGCGCCTGCGCGAAGTGACCGACAACATCCCGGTGGCCGTCTATCAGTACCAGCGCTCGCGCAGCGCGCACGTCTTCCACTTCTTCAGCCGCGCCATCGAGCAGATCTGCGGCGTCCCGGCCGAAGAAGCGATGGCCAGCGCGGACACCCTGTTTGCGCTGGTGCATGCCGACGACCGGCAACGGGTCGAGACGTCGATGGCCACAACGCCCGCCGGTCAGTCGCGCTGGTCGGTCGACTTTCGCCTCGTTCATCGCCAGCGTGGCGGCAGCGTCTGGGTACACGGCGAAGCGCAGGGAACGCCGACGGCCAGCGGCGGCATGCTGTGGAACGGTTACCTGGCCGATATTTCAGCCGCCAAGAACGCATCCGAGGAGTTGCGCCGCGCCAAGGAAGGCGCGGAAGCCGCCAACCGCGCCAAGTCCGAGTTTCTGGCCAACATGAGCCACGAAATACGAACGCCCATGAACGGCGTCATCGGCATGACCCATCTCCTCCTCGACGGTGAGCTCAGCGATGAACAGCGCACCTGTATGCAGATCGTCAAGGACTCGTCCGACGCGCTGCTGACGATCATCAACGACATCCTCGACTTCTCCAAGATCGAGGCCGGCAAGCTGGTCGCCGAGCACTGCGCCTTCGATCTCTGGCGCAGCGTTGGCGAGGCCCTCAAGTCACTGGCCCTGCGCGCGCACGACAAGGAACTGGCGTTGATCTGCGATATCGCCCCCACGGTGCCGCGACTGGTGCTCGGCGACGCCGGTCGTTTGCGCCAGGTGTTGCTCAATCTGGTCGGCAATGCGATCAAATTCACCCCCCGCGGGGAAGTGCTGCTGCGCCTGGAAAGCGCTGATCGACACGCTGATGGCGAGCTGGATCTGCACTTCGCGGTGGCCGACAGTGGCATCGGTATTCCCGAAGAAAAACTGGCGACGATTTTCGACCCCTTCGCGCAGGCCGACGGGTCGGTCACCCGCAAGTACGGCGGCACCGGTCTCGGACTGAGCATATCGGCGCGCCTGGCCGAGCTTCTCGGCGGGCGCATCTGGGTCGAAAGCCAGGTCGGTCGTGGCAGCACTTTCCATTTCACGATCCGCTGCGGGGTCGACGGGCTCGAGCAGCCACCGCCGCTTCCACAGCTGACCGACAAACGCATTCTGGTCGTCGACCCGCAGCCGCTCAGTCGCGCCGTCGTGACACGCACGCTGCAAGCCGCCGGGGCAGCGGTGAGCGCCGTCGAATCCGGCGCGGCAGCCCTGGCGCGGCTTGCGGCGGCGCCAGACTCGGTCGACCTGGCGCTGCTTGACGCTGACCTTCGCGACGGCGACGCGTACGCGCTCGCCGGACGGCTGCGCGCACTCCCCGGCGGCGAGTCGATGCTCCTGTTGATCGTCTCCGCGGCCCCCTGGCAAGGCGACAGCGAGCGTTGCCGGCGCCTCGGAATCGCCGGCCAGCTGGGCAAACCGCTGACCGGCGACGAGCTCCTGCACGCGGTCGCTCGCGCCTTCGACAAGCGCTCGACGGCGACCGCTGCGCGCCTGGACGAGCAGGCGCTGCCTGCTGCAGGACCGTCGCTGGCCGTTTTGCTCGTCGAAGACAACGCCATCAACCAGCAACTGGCGATCAGGCTGCTCGAACGCCGCGGTCACCGCGTCACACTGGCGGAGGACGGCCAGGCCGCCGTTGATCGGCTGCGTGGCGAAAGCTTCGACGTCGTGCTGATGGACATGATGATGCCGATCATGGGCGGGCTCGAAGCAACGCGCCGGATCCGCGCGGCCGAAATGGCCGCTGGCAAGCGGCGACAGCCGATCGTCGCGATGACCGCCAACGCCATGCACGGTGACCGGGAAAGCTGCCTCGCCGCCGGCATGGACGATTACCTGGCCAAGCCGATCGATGGCCAGCAACTGCAGCAGTTATTGCTCAAGCATGGCGTCGGCAGCGCCGGCGCAGCGGACGGGCAAACCCTCAGCCCGCGCGCGGCGGCGTCCGGCACGACCAGCGCCGAGCAGCAGGCGAGCCGTCCCGGCCGCGCTGCCTTCGACTATGGCGCGGCGCTGGCGACGGCCGACCAGGAGACGGTGGCGCTGATCAGCGACCTGTTTCTCGAACATTCGCAGCGCGATATGGACGCCCTGCGCCACGCGCTCGCCGAAAGCGAGCGCCGCCGGGCGGCGACTGCCGCCGCCACCCTCAAGGGAACGCTGGCGATTTTCGGTGCGCGACCCGCCGTCCAGCTGGCGCAGCGCCTGGAACAACGCAGCCCGTTTGGCGAGCCCCCGGAACTCGACGCACTGGTCGAGCAGCTGGGGGAAGAAATCGAGCGCCTGCGCGCCGCGCTCGGGGCGCCGCCCGGCGCCTGAGCGATGGCGCGGGCCACAGCGTAGCGGACCGCGCCGGGAAGGTCGCCCGCGCGCGAGCGCGAGCCCGCGCCCTCGCTCGGCCCTACCAGTCGATCGCCTGGCCGTCGCGAAAGAAGCCGCCGCTCGGACCGTCGTCGGGCAACAGTGCTGCCCAGACGATGCCCTTGGCCCCTTCATCGACGCTACGCGTCGCGTCCTGGCCACCCATCGCCGTCCGACACCAGCCGGGGCAAACCGAATTGACCTTGATCGGGCTGTTCTCGAGTTCGGCGGCGGTCAGTCGGGTCAAGGCATTGAGCGCCGCCTTCGACATCCGGTAGGCCGGCCAGGAGCCGCCCATGGTGGACAGTTGCCCCATGGTCGACGAGACGTTGACGATGCGCCCCCAGGCATTTTCGCGCATCAGCGGGACAATTGCCTGAATCAGCCGCAGCGGCGCCAGCGCATTGCCGGCGTAGGCGGCGGCAGCCCACTCCGGATCGACGACGAGGACGCTGGCCGCCTGTGGTTGCGCGAAGTCCTTGCGCTCGAGAAACACGCCGGCGTTGTTGACCAGAATATCGGCACGCCCGAACTCGCGGCGCAGGCGTGCCGCGAGGGCCGCGACGGCACCGGCATCGGTCACGTCGGCGGTGTGTGCGAGGACGTCGTGACCACTCGCACACAACTGCCGGGCGGCGTCTTCGATCGCCTCGGCATGGCGACCAACCATCAGCACCTGGCATCCGGCCGCGGCCAGATCGCGCGCCACCGCCAGGCCAAGCCCGCGTGCGGCACCGGTAACGACGGCCAGTTTTTGCGTTAGCATCGGCTCCTCCGCTTCTCTCACCTCAAAACGTTAATCATGCAATGGTCCGACGCGATCGGCAAGCAACACGCTCGCTGCGCGGACACCCCGCGCATCGTCTCACTGGTGCCCAGCCTCACCGAACTGCTGGTCGACCTTGGCCTCGCCGAATACCTCGTCGGCCGAACCGGCTTCTGCATTCATCCGCGGCAGATCGTTCGGCGACTGCCGAAAGTCGGCGGCACCAAGGGCTTCTCGATCGACAAGCTGCGCGCCCTGGCACCGACGCACGTGCTCGTCAATATCGACGAGAACCGCCGCGAGGAAGTCGACGCCCTGCACGCCTTCGTGCCGCAGGTGATCGTCACCCACCCACTGACGGTTCGCGACAATCTCGCTCTCTACGAGTTGCTCGGTGGCATCTTCGGCGGCGATCCGCAAGTCGAGGCGCGAAGCAGAGCGCTGGCGGCCGACTTCGAGCGCGAATGGGCAGCCCTGCGCGCCCAGACCGTGACCCTGCCGCGACAGAGCGTTCTCTACCTGATCTGGCAGCAGCCCTGGCTCAGCGTCGCCCGCGACACCTATATTTCGCGCATGCTGGCCGCCGCCGGCTGGGATAGCCTGCCGGCCGACAGCGCCCTGCGCTATCCGGAAGTCGATCTGCCGGCGCTGGCACGAGAAGCCGACTGGCTGCTGCTGGCCAGCGAACCATACGCGTTTCGCGAACGCCACCTGAGGCAGCTGGCCGAGCAGCTGCCGGGCACACGCGCCACGCTGATCGACGGGGAAATGGTCTCCTGGTATGGCAGCCGGGCGATCCGCGGCCTGGCCTATTTGCGTCACCTGCGTGCCCGCCTGGCGTAATCGCCGCGAAGCTGACCCGCTTTCACCCGAATCTGCCCGAGTTGACCCGAATCAAGGGCCAAAAGCTGGCGCTGACTATACTGGCCAGCTCTCGTCACTGACCCGCTTCGCCGAGGTTTCGCATGTCGCGCACGCAAGTTCCCGAACTGATTTGCCCCGCTGGCAGCCTGCCGGCACTCAAGGCGGCTGTAGACCACGGCGCCGACGCGGTCTACCTCGGCTACCGCGACGACACCAACGCGCGCAACTTCGCCGGCCTCAATTTCGACCACAGGGCGATGGTCGAAGGTATCCGTTACGCCCACTCGCGCCAGCGCAAGGTATTGATGGCCATCAATACCTTCGCCCAGCCCGGACGCTTCGCCGACTGGCAGCGCGCCGTCGATGGCGCGGCCGATCTCGGCGTCGATGCGGTGATCCTCGCCGACGTCGGCCTGCTCGACTACGCCAGCCGCCGCCACCCGGAGTTGCGTCTGCACCTGTCGGTGCAGGGTTCGGCGACGAGCTACGAAGCGGTCAATTTCGCGCAGCGCGAATTCGGCGTCCGCCGCGCCGTGCTGCCGCGCGTGCTGACGCTGGCGCAGGTCGAGACGGTGATCCGCAACACGCCGGTGGACATCGAGGTCTTCGGTTTCGGCAGCCTGTGCGTGATGAACGAGGGCCGTTGCTGGCTGTCCTCGTACGCCACCGGCGAGTCGCCGAATACCGTCGGCGCGTGTTCGCCGGCGAAGTACGTCAAGTGGGAAAAGTCACCCGGCGAAATGAGCACGCGCCTGAACGGCATTCTCATCGACCGCTTCGGCGACGATGAACCGGCCGGTTACCCGACGCTGTGCAAGGGACGCTTCGAGGTCAATGGCGACACCTACTACGCGCTCGAGGAACCGACCAGCCTCAACGTCCTCGAAGTGCTGCCGCAGATTGCCGCCATCGGCGTCGCGGCGATCAAGGTCGAGGGGCGGCAGCGCAGTCCGACCTACGTCGCGCAAGTGACGCGCGCCTTGCGCGCAGCGCTCGACGAGCTGGCCAGGAACCCTGGCAACTTCTCCGTCAAACCCACCTGGCAGGCCGAGCTGGCGCGCGTCGCCGAAGGCAGCCAGGTCACGCTGGGCGCCTACAACCGCCCGTGGCGCTGAGCGCCAGGATGGCCATGAAACTCTCTCTCGGGCCGCTGCTCTACTTCTGGCCAAAGCACGAAGTCTTCGAGTTCTACGCCGAGATGGCGCACAACCCGGCGATCGACATCCTTTACATCGGCGAAGTGGTCTGCTCGCGACGCCAGCAGATTCGTGTCGCCGACTGGCTGGCGCTGGCGCGCGACCTCGCCGACGCGGGCAAGGAAGTCGTCCTTTCCGCGCAGGCGCTGCTCGAATCGGAGGGCGACCTGAAAGCGCTGCGTCGCCTGTGCGCCGAGCTGCGCGAAATCCGCGGCGCTCGCCTCGAAGCCAACGACCTTGGCGCAGTGAATGTCGCCGCCGGCAGCCCTTTCGTCGCCGGACCGCACCTCAACATCTACAACGAAGCGACGCTGACCACCTTCGCCCGCTACGGCATGCAGCGCTGGGTGCCGCCGCTCGAAGGCGACCGCCGGCTGATCGAGACGCTGCACCACAGTCGCCCGGCCGGTGTCGAAACCGAAGTCTTCGCTTTCGGAAAACTGCCGCTGGCGTTTTCCGCGCGCTGCTTCACGGCCCGCTACTACGACCTCAACAAGGACGACTGCCAGTTCAAGTGCCTCGACCATCCCGAGGGGATGACCCTGCGCACGCGCGAAGGACAGCCCTTTCTGGCCATCAACGGCATCCAGACCATGTCCGCACAGACGTACAACCTCTTGCCTCAGGTACCGGAACTGCTCAAGATGGGCGTCGAAGTGCTGCGCATCAGCCCGCAGCCACAAGCCATGGCAGCGATCATCGCTGCTTTCGACGCCGCCCGGAACGGGCAGGCTTCCGCTCCCGATACCAGCGCCTGGGCCAGTGAAGGCCTGGTCAACGGCTACTGGTTTGGCGACGCCGGTATCGCGCAACACCCGCCGGCTGCCGCCGCAATGAAAGGAATTTGTTCATGAGCCAGGGATTTTCGATTCCCCGTTTCAAACTCCCCGCGCTGGTCGCTGCGCTGGGCTCGCGTCTGCCGCAGTGGCCGCACTCGCTGGTTCTGGCGACGGCGCTCAACGTTGCCGCCAGGATCGGCCTGCTGCCGGAAGACAGCCTGGTCCTGCTCGAAGGGCGGACTTTTCTCGTCGAGGTACTCGACGCCGGAGGGCAGGCCAGCTTCACCTATCGCGACGGCCTTTTCCGGCCGTTGTCGACAGTGCCGGAGACACCTGACCTGGCGTTCAGCGCCAACCTCTCGGCCTTCCTGCAGTTGCTCGCCCGCCAGGAGGACCCGGACACGCTGTTCTTCAACCGCGAGCTGGCGATCGTCGGCGACACCGAACTGGGCCTGGTGATCAAGAACATGCTCGACGCCATCGAGCTGCCGCAGCTACCCAGCTTGCCGGCTTTTCGCCCCTAGACCGACGCCCGCGCTCCGCCATGACCGCGGCCGCCAAGGCCAGCACGACGCGCGCTCGGCCACCGCTGCCCGCCGGCCGCATCCTGGTCGAAGGCGTCGCCTGCGCGCTCGGCGCCGGCCTGCTCTGGGGACTGGTCTTCGTCGTCCCGCTGCTGCTGCCCGACTATCCGCCGGCGATGCTCTCTTTCGGCCGCTACCTCGCCTTCGGGGTGATCGCCCTGATGCTGGCGTGCACCGACTGGCCGCGACTGCAGGTCCTGCAGCGCCAGGACTGGCAAATGGCCTGCGAACTGGCGCTGGTCGGCAACATTCTCTACTACCTCTTCCTGTCGGCCGCCATCCAGCTCGCCGACGCCCCCTTGCCGACGATGCTCATCGGCACCCTGCCGATCGTCATCGCCATCGCCGCAAATTTCAGCGCCGAGGCGCTGCCCTGGCGCCGCCTGCTGCCATCGCTGCTGGTCATCGCAGCCGGTATTGCGCTGGTGAACGGCCACGAGATGGCACTGCTCGACGACCGGCGCAGCGCGCAGGATTATTTTCTGGGAACGGTCTTCGCCCTGGCGGCGGTCTTCGCCTGGACCTGGTACCCGCTGCGCAATTCGCGCTGGATGCAGCAACGACCAGCGCTGGCTTCCGGCACCTGGGCCATCGCGCAGGGTCTGGCCACGCTGCCGCTGGCGCTGCTCGGCATGGCCGCTGCCGGACTGTATTTCCGCGCCAACGGCGGCTTCGATTTTCCGCTCGGCGCAGACGCCGGGCGCTACGTCGGGCTGATGCTGGTGCTCGGCTTCTGCGCCTCGTGGCTCGGAACGCTGCTCTGGAATCGGGCCAGCCGCTTGCTGCCCGCCGCCCTCGTCGGCCAGCTGATCGTCTTCGAAACGCTGGCCGCCTTCGCCTATGCGTTCATCCTGCGTGGTGCGCTGCCCGGCAGCACGGCGCTGATCGGCATCGCCCTGCTCGTCGGCGGCGTCATCCTCGGCGTGCGCGCCTTCCGCAGCAACTGATCCCCACGGACAGGCGGCACGGGATGGCGGCACCGCCGCTCGCCGCCCGCGGTCGTCAATCGTCGGCGCCGAGCTCGGGCGGGTCCTTGGCGTCGGGATTGAGCACCCCGAAGTGGGCCGGGAGGCGCACGTAGAAAACCCGGACCTGTGCCTGGCGAATGAGCTCGAACAGGCGCTCGGCCTCTTCCGCGGTGACGACGAACTCGACCTCGATGCTGGTCGTTCCAGCCAGTTCGAAGAAGCTGCCTTCGTGCACGGCATGTGATCGCCCGAAGCCGCCAATCGAGCGGAATGCGGAGCCCCCGCGGACGCCGAGCCGGTTACCCTGGTCGAGCAACCACTCCCAGAGCAGGCGACCGCGGTGCTTGTCGCTTTCGCGCACGTACAACCTCAGGAAATAGCCTTGCATGCCTGCCTCCGTTGCTGGTGCGCTTGCCGGACGGGCAGCGCACCGTTCACCGCGAACCTTGCGCCCAGACGACGGTGGCCATGCCGGCGAAAGTCATCAGCACCGAGCCGACGACATGCGCCGCGGCCGCCGCGAGGGCCCAGGATAGCCTTCCCTGCTGCAGCAACATCGTCAGTTCGGCGGAGAAGGTCGAGAAAGTCGTCAGCCCGCCGCAGAAACCGGTGATGATCAGCAGTCGCCATTCCGGCGAGATCGCCGGGAACGAGGTGAAGAAAGCCACAGCCAGGCCAATCAGGTAGGCGCCGACGAGGTTGGCGACCAGCGTGCCCGGCGGAATCGTCGGAAACAGGCTGTTGAGCCGGATGCCGAACTGCCAGCGCAAAAGCGCGCCAAGCGCGGCACCGATCGAAATGGCGAGAACTGATTTCCACATACCCTGCCCTGAAAACACATGCCCCTTGCGCAGCGAAGGACGAAACCCCATACCTGCCCAGCGCGGCGGATTCAAGCGGGCATCACCCGCGGCAAACGCCCGTGCCACCACCGCGGCAGAACCCCGCGTCCCGCGCGACAAATATAGCACTGTCGTTCGCGCGCTGCCCAGGCATCGGCCCGATCAGGGGAAAGACCCGCCGGCACGCGCGCCACGACGACGGAAAGCGACATGGCACCCTATCGCCGCCGGTTTTTCCCTTTCGCGAGCGGCGGCCGCTGTCGGAATTCCTTACAGCGGCCAGCCAAACGAGGCGCTCGAGACAGTCCAAGCCATTGAAATAAATAGACATGCCGTTCGTGGCGTGAAACTTGCTCAAAGTCCCGTGCGTCGGAGGACCCACCTTCGACGGCAGCGGCTACAGGGTGCTGCTGCAAAGCAACGTCGATCGGGTCAACAACGAGATCTATCTCGCCAATTGCACGTCGTTCGACGACTTGATCAACAACAACGTGGCGTCGACCAGTGCGTACAGCGCGCTCAAGGTCTCGTCTGCTTTTGGCGCCGAAGGCCTGGCCGCCGAGTGGCAGACCGACGCCAATACTGGCCGCCCCGTCGACCCGGGTGATCGTGGGATCCCGGACAGCGGACCGGGCGACGGCGGCGGAACAGCTCACCACAGTCCGCGGGGCCGGCCGCATCCTGACTCGTGTAGTGCTGCAATCTTGATGCGACTTTTGGCGACTGCTGAAAGCAGGGCGAAAACCCTGTGGTGGCTGAAATTCGCAGGGTCCATGGCGGGGCGGCCCTCGTCGCCACCCCTTGCGCTCATGCCCCACACACCGTCATTGCGAGGAGGCGAAGAGCCGACGCGGCAATCCAGAGGTTTTGCGCTTCGCGTCGTCGATGCGGCGGACGATAGTAAGAGGATGGAACTGGATTGCCGCGTCGGCTGCGCCTCCTCGCAATGACGAGCGGGCTGGCGGGCTGGCGTGTGCCGCCTTCCCGACGCGACTTTCAGCCAGCCCGACAGGAGCGCGCAATCCCTGTGGTGGCCGGGAGGTGTACGTACGTTCGCTACTGCGTGCCACACTACACTCGCAGCGCGGCGCCTGCCCTTACTCCTGCCCTTTCTCGCCGGCGCTCAGCCGTGTCAGCCAGACATCGCGCTCGGCGGCACGGCACAGGAACTGCAACAGCTCGAACGCCGCATCGGCGTGACTGCTGGCAGCCGCACTCAAGCCTTCGCCCAGGGCGAAACTTTCGCCGCGCACACAGAGCACGAAGGCCGGCGGCGGCGCTTCGTGATCGATGCGCGGCAGCACCGCCAGCACCGCCTCGGGCGATAGCGCGTGCGTGCTCGGACTGGCGGCGCCGGCGCCAGCGGCGCGTGCCTGGCGAAAGACATAGGGCGCGGCGGTCTGCTCGCCGGCGTCGATGAACAGCACCAGATGCCGGCCAACGAGGTCCAGCGCGTGCTCGATCTGCAGCTGGAAGTCGCCGATCAGTTCGAAGCCGGCGGCCAGTCCCGCGCCGTCCAGCCAGTTCTGCAAGCGCTCGAGAAGGAGCGGCCCGAGCGCGTCGTCGCCGCGGCTGGGATTGCCGCAGGCGAGAACGAGGACCGGGGGCAAGGGCATCGGCGTTCTTTCGTGGACGTCAGGAGGCGCTGCTCAGGCGCCCGAGCAGAGTCCCCGCCGCATCGCGCAGTTCAAGCTGCAGCGGCATCTTGCCGAGCGCGTGCGTGGCGCACGACAGACAGGGGTCGAAGGCGCGGATGGCGACTTCGATATGGTTGAGCAGGCCTTCCGTAAGCTGGCGACCGTTGAGGTAGCGGCGGGCAACGCGGCGGATCGCTTCGTTCATCGGCTGATTGTTGTGGGTCGTCGACACGATCAGGTTGCAGCTGCTCACCAGATCGTCATCGTCGACCTGATAGTGATGGATGAGCGTGCCGCGCGGCGCCTCGATGACGCCGATTCCTTCGCGGCCACGCTCGCCGCGGGTGGTCAGCTCGCTGCCGGAAAGGTCGTCGTCGGGCAACAGCTCGGCGATCGTCTCGGCGGCGTGCAGCAGTTCGATCATCCGTGCCCAGTGGTAGGCCAGGGGTGCGTGGATCGGCTTGCCCTGCCCGTAGTCGATGAATTCGCGGCGTTCGGCTTCGGCGAGCGGCGTCGTGATGCGGTCGCAGTTCTGCACCCGTGCCAGTGGCCCGACCTTGTACCAGCCCTGCTGCGGGCCAAGCGCGGCGAGGAAGGGAAATTTCATGTAGCTCCAGGCCTTGACCTCTTCGCGAATCAGCTGGTGGTAGTTGGCCACGTCAAAGCCGTCAACGAGAATTCCGCCGTCGGCGTCACGAACGCGCAACTGGCCATCGTAGAAGTCGAGTGCGCCGCCGGCGCCGACCAGCGACAGCATGTTCGAGCGAAAAGCGCCAAAAACATCGTACAGCGCCGGGTCGGCGGCATGCAGACGCTTGACCAGCTGCACCGCGTCGCGGCCCCAGCCGACGATCTGGCCGACGTCGGCGAGCAGGCCGTCGCGTTCCTCGCGGCTCAGCGCGCGATTGACGCCGCCCGGGATCGCACCGGTACCATGCACCCGCTTGCCCGCCGTCAGGCGGATCACTTCCTGGCCGAACTTGCGCAGGAGCACGCCCTGCCGGGCGATCTCCGGGTAGGCGGCGGCGACGCCGACGATGTTGCGCCGGCCGGCCTCGCTCTCGAAGCCGAAGAGCAGATCAGGCGACGAGAGGTGGAAGAAATGCAGGGCGTGCGACTGCAGGATCTGCCCATAGTGCATCAGCCGGCGCAGCTTCTCGGCGCTCGCCGTCAGGCGGCCGGCGCCGACGACGTGATCGAGCGCCTTGGCCGCCGCCAGGTGATGCGAGACCGGGCAGATGCCGCACAGGCGCTGCACCATCACCGGCACCTCCCAGTACGGCCGGCCCTGGATGAACTTCTCGAAGCCGCGGAATTCGACGATGTGCAGGCGAACCTGCTGCACCTGGTCGTTCTCGTCGAGCAGCAGGGTCACCTTGCCGTGCCCTTCAACCCGCGATACCGGGTCGATGGCCACGCGACGCAGCGTGCCCGCGTCGGCAGCGGCGGTTTCCAGTTCGAAGCCTTGCCCTTGTTGCATCGCTGCGCTCCTAGTCGAAATGCAGCATCGGATGCCCGAGACGTGGCGTGCGCCCGTCGAGAAGGTCGGTGAGGAACTTCCAGATCGCGTCGCCCGACGGCGGGCAGCCGGGGATGAAGTAGTCGATGCGCACGATCTCGTGGATCGGATGCACCTTGTCGAGCGGCAGCGGCAGTTCCGGGTCATTGGGAATCTGCCCGCTGACGACATCCGCCGCCGTCAGGTAGATTTCCTGCAGGCACTGGCCGAGGTCGAGGTGGTTGCGCTGCGCCGGCAAACCGCCATTGACCGCGCAGGCGCCGACGGCGATCAGCACCTTGCAGTGGCTGCGGAACTCGCGCAGCACATGGACGTTCTCGGCGTTGCAGATGCCGCCCTCGATCAGGCCGATGTCGCAGGGACCGCAGTGCTTGATGTCGGTCAGCGGCGAGCGGTCGAATTCGACGCGTTCGACGAGTTCGAAGAACCGCTCGTCGATGTCCAGGAACGACATGTGACAGCCGAAGCAGCCGGCCAGCGACGCGGTCGCCAGGCGCACTTTCCGGCGCCCTTCGCGGTTCCCTGCGACAGCGTCCATCTCAGCCCTCTCCACAGTCTTCGTACGCTTCGCCGGCGCTGCGCGCCGCCAGGCGTTCGACCTGCATGCCGATCGGTTCGACGTCGTAGCGGCGCTTGCCGATGGGCACCGCGAAGCCCTCGCGCTTCCTGAGAATCACGCCCACCGGGCAGACGTGCGCCGCCTTGTCGGCCCAGGAAAAATCGCTGTCGGCGAGGCGCCCGGACTCGGCATTGACGATCAGGTGCTTGTTGATGCCGCGCCCGGACAGCGAAAAAACGCTCTTGCCGTCGACGTCGCGACTGGCGCGCACGCACAGCTCGCAGAGAATGCAGCGATTGAAGTCGAGCAGCACCTCCGGGTGCGACGCGTCGACCGGCCGGTTGGGGTAGAACTGGTCGAAGTGCGGGCTGAGCATCTCCAGCTCGTAGGCCAGCGCCTGCAGCATGCAGTTGCCGCTCTTCTCGCACGACGGGCAGAAGTGATTGCCTTCGACGAAGAGCATCTGCAACAGCGTCCGGCGCTTGTCGTTGAGGTCCGGCGAGTTGTTCTCGACCTCCATGCCGTCGCGCGCCGGCATCGTGCACGCCGAGACGTAGCGCCCGCTGGCCTTGACCGTGCACAGCTTGCAACTGCCCTGCGGCTTGAACTCGGGATGGTGACAGAGATGCGGGATGAAGATGTCGGCGGCCATCGCCGCGTCCATGATCGTCTGCCCGTCGGCGAAAGGCACCGGCTGGCCGTCAAGGAGGATGCTCGGCTGCGTCATGGGGTCACTCCGGGAAGGCGGGCGGCGAGACCGAAGTGCGCCGCCGGATCGTCGCGACCGGTCATCTGGCGCGCCGCCGCCAGCGCCTGGTCGAGGTCGAAAGCCGGCTCGAAGTCGAGCGAGCACAGCCGCCGCTCGTACGCCGGGCGAAACTTCTGCAGGGTGTCGAAGAGCGGGTTGCACGCCGCCTGGCCGAGGCCGCAGTGGCTGGCCGCGTGCAGCAGGCGGTGGATCTTGAAGACCTGGTTGATCTCGTACTGCGTTCCCAGGCCCTTGGCGATCTTGTCCATGCAGTTGGCGACCAGCGAAGTGCCCACCCGGCACGGGGTACAGAAGCCGCAGCTTTCATGCCTGAAGAAATGCGCGAAGTTGCGCGCCACCTCGAACATGTCGCGATGCGTGCCGAAGACCATGAAGGCGCCCGCCGTCGGCACGTCCTCGAAAGCGATGCTGCGCGAGAATTCGTGCATCGCCAGGCAGATCCCGGAAGGGCCGCTGACCTGCACCGCCTGCGCGTTGCCGGCGCCGCAATCCTGCAGCACCTGGTTGACCGACACGCCGAAGGGATACTCGTAGATTCCCGGTGTCTCGACGTCGCCCGAAATCGACAGCAACTTGGTCCCGGTCGATTGCTTGGTGCCCAGGCCGGCGAACCAGGCGCCGCCCCTGAGCGCGATCAGCGCCGCCTTGCACAGCGTCTCGACGTTGTTCACCACCGTCGGCTGACCGCGATAGCCGGCGGTGACCGGGAAGGGCGGGCGAATGCGTGGAATGCCGCGCTTGCCTTCCAGCGACTCGAGCAACGCCGTTTCCTCGCCGCAGACGTAGGCGCCGGCGCCGACATGGATGTCGATCTCGAAGTCCAGCCCGGCCTGGCCGCACACCGCGCGGCCGAGCAGGCCGCTGCGCCGGCGGCGCTCGAGGTTCTCGCGCAGCGCCGGCAGCAGATAGGCGTACTCGCCACGCAGGTAGAGCAGCCCCTGGCGCGCGCCGATGGTCAAGGCGGCAACGCTCATGCCGTCGAAAACGAGGTCGGCGTAGCTGTTGAGCAGGACGCGATCCTTGAAAGTGCCGGGCTCGCCCTCGTCGGCGTTGCAGACGACGTAGCGCACAGCGGGCCTGCCGTCGGCCTCGGCATGGCACTCGGCACGGCGCGCCGACTCCCATTTGATGGCGGTGGTGAAACCGGCACCGCCACGCCCGCGCAGGTTGGAGAGCTTCATCTCGGCAAGCATCGCTTCGCCGCCACGCGCGATCGCCGCGCGCAGCGCCTCGCCGGCCGGCCAGTCGGCAGCGAGCAGAGTGTCGCGGCGACGGATATTGTCGTCGACGCGGAAGTATTCGGCCGGCCAGTCGGCGAGCGGCACCTGCGCACGAATCAGCTCGCCGATGCGCTCGATGCGCTCGCCCGACAGGCGGGTCAGCGCCTGGCCATTGGCCAGCAGCGCCGGCCCCTGATCGCACATGCCGGTGCACGACGTGGTGTCGACGCTGACCAGCCCGTCTTCGGAGACCTTGCCGCGCTCGACCCACAGCTTGTTGCACAGCCGGTCGAGCAGTTCGCCGCTGCCCAGCATGCGATCGGTGATGTTGTCCGAGAACAGCACCCGGTAGCGACCGGGTGGCGTCAGATGGAAGAACGAGTAGAAACCGGCGACGCCTTCGACCTGCGCCCGCGGCAACCCGAGCGCCCTGGCGATGGCGGTCAGCGCCGCCGCCGGCAGGTAGCCGACGACGTCCTGCGCCTCGCGCAGGATCTGCACCAGCTGGCCCGCTTCACCGCCGTGACGGTCGACGACCGGCCGCAGCAGCTCGTCGAGTCGTCCTGCGTCAAAGCCTTCTTCGCTCACCATCGTCTCCCACTGCGGAGCAGCTGCCCATACCCTGGCAAAGCTTAGGCGCTCTGCCGCCGGCAGGTACTGATGCACGTCAACAAGCGCCACCAGCGCCAGCGGAGAATTCCGGAGATCGCCCTACATTTTCGTGCTGCGTTGCAGCATAATGGTACCTGATCAGCACCACAGGGAGCCCCGCCATGCACTTCGAAACCCCCCTCGAATTTCTCGAAAGTCGAACCTACGACGAAATCAACGTCGGCGACAGTTCGTCGCTGGTCCGTACCTTGCGGCCCGAGGACGTCAAGCTGTTCGCGCTGATGTCGGGCGACATGAACCCGGCGCTGGCCAACGCCGAATTCAGCCACAGCGGCGTTTTCCAGGACTTCATCGCGCACGGCATGTGGTGCGCCTCGCTGCTGTCGACCATGCTCGGCACGCAGTTCCCCGGCCCGGGGACGGTGATGGTCGAGTCGTCGCTCCATTTCGCGCGACCGGTGGCGATCGGCGACACGATCACCGTGACGGTGACCGTCGGCCAGAAGTTCGCCCGCAACCGGCACATCGTGCTCGACTGCAACTGCCATAACCAGGACCATCTGCTGGTCGTCTCGGGGAGCGCCGAGGTGCTGGCGCCGCGCGAGAAAATCATCACCAAGCGCAAGGCGATGCCGGAGATCACCATTTCCGACAAGTACGCGCGCCTGCAGGTGCTGGTGTCGCGCGCCGAGGGACTGGCGCCGATCGACATGGCGGTGGTTCACCCCTGTGACCGCGAGTCGCTCAAGGGCGCGCTGCTGGCCGCCGAAGCCAAGCTCATCGAACCGATCCTGATCGGCCCCGAGCAGCGCATCCGCGCCGTCGCCGAAGAGAATGGCCTGGATCTCAAGGACTACCGCATCGTGAACTGCAAGCACAGTCACGAATCGGCGGCGATGGCGGTGACGCTGATCCGCAGCGGCGACGCCGAAGCGCTGATGAAAGGCAGCCTGCACACCGACGAACTGATGGCCGAAGTGATCTCGAGCAGTTCGGGCCTGCGCACCGGCCGCCGCATCAGTCACGTCTTCCTGATGGACGTGCCGACCTATCCACGTCCGATCATGATCACCGACGCCGCCGTCAACATCGCGCCGACGCTGACCGACAAAGTCGATATCGTGCAGAACGCCATCGATCTCGCGCATATCATCGGCACGCCGGAACCCAAGGTGGCGATTCTCTCGGCGGTGGAAACGGTCAACGCCAAGATCCAGTCCACGCTCGACGCCGCGGCGCTGTGCAAGATGGCCGACCGCGGCCAGATCAAGGGCGGCCTGGTCGACGGACCGCTGGCTTTCGACAACGCCGTGTCGCTGGTCGCCGCCAAGACCAAGGGCATCGTCTCGGCGGTCGCCGGGCGCGCCGACATCCTGGTCGTTCCCGACCTCGAATCGGGCAACATGATCGCCAAGCAGCTCGAATACCTGGCCAACGCGCTGAGTGCCGGGATCATCCTCGGTGCGCGCGTGCCGATCGTCCTCACCAGCCGTGCCGACACCGCCGAAACACGCCTCGCCTCGTGCGTCATCGCCGCCCTCGTCGCGCACGCCACACGCGCCAAACAGGCGGCCGCCTGAGACCGTCGCCGGGGCGAGTGTCGCGCGCCCCGGTCGCTGCAGCACTACACCCGCCGACCCGTCCACCCACCCGTCATTGCGAGGAGGCGTCGGCGACGCGGCAATCCAGTTCCATTCCCTGACTGCCCGTCCGCCACATCAGCCAGGCGAAAAGCAAAACCTCTGGATTGCCGCGTCGGCGACGCCTCCTCGCAATGACGTCGGGAAAAGCCTTGTCGAGAACTCGACACGACTCTGGCGCGTCTTCTCTTCCCTCGCGCCTCTCCCGATCCCGGGCACGGTGCCCTTGTTGCCGACGCCGCCCGCGGCAACCCCGAAAAAAAATTCAACCGCCCCCGGCAGCCGCAAGGCCGTGATTTCACGGCCTTTCCCGGGCCGCGCGAAGGCGCGGCGCGAAAACTACATTTAGTCAAGTTATTGCCTTTGCACACTACATGCAGTAGCTTTACGCCATTGCGCGCTTGACTGCGGGGAAGCAGCAGCTCGCTTCGGCAGACTCGCCCGGCGCGCCTCGTACCGCCAGCACGCTTGGCCAGCAAGACCATCAACCACAGACAACGTCAACACAATAAACATCGGAGGGACTACCCATGAGCCAGCTCGAACACCAGCTACCCCTGTCAGCCGTCGCCGAGGCACCCGCCGTCACGCCACTCGCCGAGCAGGAAATCTCCGTCGAGGTGCTGGTCGAAAAGTACGCCAAGGGCAAGGAAACCTCGGTTCACGACGTGCGCCGCCGCGTCGCCCGCGCACTCGCCGCCAACGAGGACGAAAAGCAGCGCGCGCACTGGGAAGAGCGCTTTCTGTGGGCGCAGGAAACCGGTTTCGTCCCCGCCGGACGCATCAACTCGGCCGCCGGGACGCCGCTCGCGGCGACACTGATCAACTGCTTCGTGCAGCCGATCGGCGATTCGGTGGTCGAGATCGTCGACGGCAAGCCGGGCATCTACAGCGCGCTCGCCGAAGCCGCCGAAACGATGCGCCGCGGCGGCGGCGTCGGTTACGACTTCTCGTCGATCCGCCCGATCGGCGCGCTGGTCAAGGGCACGCAGTCGCGCGCTTCCGGCCCCGTCTCGTACATGCGCGTCTTCGACCGCTCGTGTGAAACCGTCGAATCGGCCGGCGCCCGCCGTGGCGCGCAGATGGGCGTACTGCGCTGCGATCACCCGGACGTCGAAGTCTTCATCCACGCCAAGGACCACGGCGACCTCTCCAACTTCAACGTCTCGATCGCCGTCACCGACGGCTTCATGGAAGCCGTCGAGGCCGACGCCGAAGTCGAGCTCACGCACCGCGCCGAGCCGAACGCGGACATGAAACGTGGCGGCGCCTTCCAGCGTGACGACGGCATCTGGATCTATCGCCGCGTGCGCGCGCGCGACCTGTGGGACCAGGTGATGAAGTCGACCTACGACCATGCCGAACCGGGAATCCTCTTCCTCGACCGCATGAACAAGGACAACAACCTCTACTACTGCGAAGTGATCGAGGCCACCAACCCCTGCGCCGAACAGCCGCTGCCGCCGTACGGCTGCTGCTGCCTGGGGTCGATCAACCTGACCCCCTTCGTCAGGAACGCCTTCAGCCAGCACGCCGAGTTCGACTTCGCCGCTTTCGGCGAAGTGGTCAAGGTGTCCACCCGCATGCTCGACAACGTTCTCGACGTCACCGCCTGGCCGCTCGAACGGCAGCGCGAGGAAGCCAGCAACAAGCGCCGCGTCGGCCTCGGCTTCACCGGCCTCGGCGACGCGCTGTGCATGCTGCGCCTGCGCTACGACCGCCCGGAAGCCACCGCGATGGGCGCGCGCATCTCCGAATACATGCGCGACGCCGCCTACCTGGCGTCGGTCGAACTGGGCAAGGAGCGCGGCGCCTTCCCGCTGTTCAACGCCGAGCTCTACCTCTCCGGCGGCAACTTCGCCTCGCGCCTGCCGAACGAGATCAAGAACCAGATCCGCAAGCACGGCCTGCGCAACTCGCACCTGCTGTCGATCGCCCCCACCGGCACCATCTCGCTGGCCTTCGCCGACAATGCGTCGAACGGCATCGAGCCGCCGTTCTCGTGGACCTACAGCCGCAAGAAGCGCATGGCCGACGGCACGCTCAAGGAATACGCCGTCGAGGACTACGCCTGGCGCCTCTACAAGCACCTCGGCGGCGACGTCGACAAGCTGCCCGACTACTTCGTCACGGCGCTGGAAATCTCGGCCAAGGCGCACAAGGACATGGTCGCCGCCGTCGCGCCGTACATCGACACCTCGATCTCGAAGACGGTCAACGTCCCCGCCGACTACCCCTACGAGGAATTCCAGGACCTCTACATGAGCGCCTGGAAAGCCGGCCTCAAGGGCCTGGCCACCTATCGCCCGAACAGCGTCATGGGCTCGGTGCTCTCGGTCGAGTCAAAGAAGCAGGCCGACGAGAAGAAGCAGCCGCAGGACTTCGTCAGCGGCGACGCCAACCGCCGCCTGTCGATCAAGACGCTGCCGGCGCCGGTGCTCGCCAGCCTGCGCTGGCCGAACCGCCCGAACCTGCCGGAAGGCAACATGGCGTGGACCTACATGATCGAGCACATGCACGGCAAGTTCGCGCTCTTCGTCGGTCACATCGAGCAGGAAGGCCGCAGCTGGCCGTTCGAGGCCTGGGTCAATGGCCCCGAGCAACCGCGCGGCCTCGGCGCCGTCGCCAAGACGCTGTCCATGGACATGCGCGCCAACGACCACGGCTGGCTGGCGCTGAAACTCGAATCGCTGGCCAAGACCCCCGGCGACGAGGGCTTCGACATGGCCTTCCCGCCGCACGGCGAGCGCAAGCGCATGCCCTCGGTGGTCGCCGCCGTCGCGCAGCTGATCCAGTACCGCGTCGAGAAGATCGGCGCCTTCAACCACGAAGGCCCGACGCCGGTGCTCGACGCCATGTTCAGCCTCAAGGAGCCGAAGACCGGCACCGACGGCACCCTCTCGTGGACCGTCGATGTCTTCAATCCGGCCACCGGCGAGGACTTCGTCCTCGGCCTCAAGGAAATCACCCTGCCCGACGGCGTCACCCGCCCCTACTCGGTGTGGCTCGCCGGCAACTACCCGCGCGCCCTCGACGGCCTGACCAAGCTGCTGTCGCTCGACATGCGCGTCCTCGACCCGGCGTGGATCGGCATGAAGCTCAGGAAGCTGCTCGACTACCCCGAGCCCCTCGGCGACTTCATGGCCTTCGTCCCCGGCACCCGCCGCCAGACCAACTACACCTCGACCGTCGCCTATCTGGCGCAGTTGATCATCCACCGCTACGCGATGCTCGGCATCCTCGATGAAAACGGACTGCCGCTGCAACAGATGGGGATTCTCGAAGCGCCGGCGGGCGGAACGGCGGCGAAACTGACCGCCGGGAAGCTTTGTGGGGAATGCGGGAACCGGACGATGATCAGGAAGGATGGGTGTGATTTTTGTACGGCTTGTGGGGCGGTGGGGAGTTGCGGGTGAGGGTTGGAGGCACTTCAAGCCGCCCAGCGGTCACAGAATTTAGCGCGGCAGATCTTCTTTTGAAAGGGAGCACTCTTGCATAAAGACCTTGACAGCACGTGCGTCGCGTTGGAGGCGCTGGGTACGGCTGTGACCACTGCTTGGGGCGCGGACACGACCGTATGCGAAGGCATCGGATGGTTTGCGCCAGCGCTAACCCGACATGACTTGGCGAATCTCGCGTCAGTGTTGGCCAGTGACCTTCGGAGCACAGGCCTCGAAACGCTTGATGGCACAGTGCTCACCCTCGTTCAAGATCTTCCGCGCAGATTGCAGGTGCTACAAAGCACCACTGTCCCTCAGATGTTCGGTGGCAACGGTGGTCAAGCCATACCAGCTTACATCGCAACAATTTCCATTCTTCGAACGACCCTGCTTCCAGCGCTCGGCTGGCAAGCTCTACCCGATCCCAACTCTTTGCCTTCAAGTCTCGCCCGAAGAGCTCGAGCCGCCCAAGCCGAACTAGATCAGCTCACTCCGAACATCGGAAATCTCTCAGAGCAGATCAACCAGATTCAGTCAGCGCACGCGGTGGCCGACAGCCTTCCCATTGATCTGCAGGCCCTCGCAGACGCAAGGGACCGGCTAACCAAAGCGTCTACGGAGTCGGCGATACTTTCTGAAAAGATCAAAGAAGCCCATGAAGCTTCGAGTGTACAGTTAGAAAAAATCCAGAGTGCCAACGACATAGCCGCAAAGCTGGTCCAGCAATGCGAGGCCGCATACCACATCACGACGACCAAAGGCTTGGCAGGTGCTTTCGATCAGCGCGCTGGCCAATTGGCGAGGTCTATGTGGATCTGGGTAGGAGGCCTCGTAATCGCGCTTGGTGTTGGAGCGCTTATTGGCACCCATAGGATCGAAGTTCTTTCTGCCTCACTGCAAGTTCCAAATCCCGACTGGAGCGCAATAGCGACACACGCCGTTCTTTCCCTTCTCAGTGTTGGTGCGCCTTTGTGGTTCGCATGGTTGGCCACCAAGCAAATTGGCCAGCGCTTTCGACTTGCCGAAGACTATGCATTCAAGGCATCCGTCGCCAAGGCGTACGAAGGGTATCGAAAAGAAGCAGCACGTATCGACCCGGCATTCGAGGCCCAGCTACTTGCCTCAGCGTTGACCCGACTAGATGAACCTCCCCTTCGCCTCGTTGAAACAAGTACGCATGGAAGTCCTTGGCATGAGTTGGCGAACTCGGATGCGGTTCGACGTACGTTTGCTGCTGCTCCTGAACTGCAAGAAAAGTTTTCCGCCTCTCTGCGCGAAGCGCTCAATGCTACCGTGAAGGCAGCCAGAAAGAGCGAACGGCCGCCTTTTAAAGCACCCGATCCGACTTCGTAACGCCGGGGTCACCCATTATTAGCCGCCCCTGCATAGGCCCTGGGGTCACCTAGGCCCTGGCAAAAACCCTGGAATCAAGTCTTTCCTTTTGCCTTCGTGATAAAAACCGATTGCACGTACGAGGAAAAAGTAAAGGCCTGACCCCACATTTGTTAGAATCCTTCCCTCTTGAAGAAGATCGTTCTCAATCTGATTCGGCTGGATACTACCGACCAGACGAAAGCCAGCTTGCGCCTGAAGCGCAAGGCAGCCGCCTGGGATGACGACTTCCGGGTAAAGATCATGGGCGTCATCAGACTATCGCAGCCGAGTGCAAAGGCCTTGTGACCTCGATACACACCGTAATCAGTGTCAACTTGTCCATTATGCATCTCATCCTAATCAATGGGGGTAACTATTGATTGACCCAGAGATCGGCTTTACCGCCGACGTCATTCGAGACCCGAGTCGGTTCGTCGGTCGCACCGACCTAATTCGCGACTGTATCTCCGCGATCAACTCATCTACGGGCCTTATCTCGGTGTTTGGGAAGCGCGGAGTAGGCAAGTCCTCTCTGCTGCGCCAACTTCAGCAAATAGCTCTTGGGGAATATGCCTTGGCCAAACGCGCTGGCATTGGGCATTTAATTCCCTCGAAGCCCAGAACCTACCTAACTGTCTATTACACCTGCGACTCATTGATCGGAAACGGCAAGGAGTTGCTGTCAAGACTTTGCAATGATCAAAACGCCGAAGATAGCCTTCTGCGATTAGTTCCAGACGATGGCAAAGAGGTGATTGAGTTTGTCAGGTCCAAGGAAGTGTCGGCCGGAGCGGACCTAAAGGTGGTCAAATGGGGCAGCAAAGGCGTGGAATCGTCGAAGTATGCCAAGGTCGTCCAGAATGACATTGTCCAAACTTTCCGGAACTTCGTCGATTCGATAGTTCTTCACCAAGTGAAGAAGCGAATGAAGCGTGATGCCTTGCTGATCATTCTCGATGAATTTGACGTTATACAAGACAAAGATGGCATTGGCTCCCTGATTAAGTCGCTTACAACGTCCGAGGTCAAGTTTGCAGTCTGCGGGGTTGGCCGCGATCTGTCGGATCTAATCCACGATCATGCTTCAGTCGAGCGTTTGATCGAACAGGGTGTTTTGTCCGTTAGACCAATGCCGCCGGCAGAGTCAGAGGCCATCATCGTCCGCGCCTCTGAACTGTTCAAGGGAGACATTCGCTTCGAACCGGGGATTGGCACGAAGATCGCCGACTTGTGCCAGGGCTATCCGTACTTTGTACAACTCATCGGAAAGCAATGCGTAAACGAGGCGAACGCTGTAAATACAAGGTTGATCGATCACTCCGTGTTCGACAAGGTCGTTGACGACTTGCGCACCGGAAAGGCATTTCCCACGCTTGAGTCCGCATATCAACGTGCTATTGGTAACTCAACAGATCGACAATTGCTGCTCCATTTGCTTGCCGAACAACCGACTGAGCAGTCGCTATTTTCTGACGAGATTGGTCGCATCGTCCTGAAGGCATCACGTCAAGTTGCTGAAGAACTGAATGTACAGTTCGTCGACCAGTTGATGCCGCGTTTAGTTGAGAAGAAATATGGGCCAGTACTGGAGCGGGTGCCCGAGCGGCAAGGAACCTATGAGTTCGTCAACCCGGTTCTCCGCCAGTACATACGGCTTCGGCAATTGTGATAGTAGGGGTCAGTCCCTGGCAGGCCCTGAGGTCAGGTCTTTCCTTTTGCCTTCTTGATAAAACCCAATGACACGTACGAGGCAAAAGTAAAGACCTGACCCCACGTGCCCTCGCAGCGATATTATGCAAGAGAAATTGGCGGCGCTCAAGCGCCTGTTCAATCTATGCAATTATGCTAAGTTGCGAGGATTGGCCGGCTGATGGGTGACCCCTTTTTCTTTTTGGCACGGCGTTGGCTCTTTTAAGGAGGAAATGATGGCTACTAATTTTTACCGTCTTTTGATCGCCCTGATCTTTCCAATCTTCAGCGCATTGGTGCCACTGAACGCGATCGCTGAAACCAACAACAGCAAGATTGGCTTCGTGCTTATGCATGGCAAAGGCGGTACCCCGCTGAACTACATCTCCGACCTGGCCGGTCCGCTGGAACAGCAGGGTTTCCTGGTCGCGAATCTTGAGATGCCATGGTCCGGACGACGTGACTACGATGTCACGGTGCAAGCGGCGGAATCGGAAGTCGAGGCCGCACTGGATGGGCTGCGGAGCAAAGGGGCCCAGAAGGTTTTCGTCGCAGGACACAGCCTAGGTGGGCTGTTCGCCCTCTATTTCGGCAGCCGTCATGCAATCGACGGCGTGATCGCCATCGCGCCCGGCGGCAACGTGGGCGGTACGATATTCCGGGAGAAGCTGGGAAAATCCGTCGAGTTAGCGCGCAAACTCGTCGCCGAAAGCAAAGGCACCGAGAAGACGAGTTTTCTGGATTTCGAGGGTGGCAAGGGTGCCTACCCGGTCATCACCACCCCGGAGGCCTACTTGAGCTGGTTCGATCCGGACGGCGCCATGAACCAGTTGAAGGCACTGCAAAGCATGGGCCCAACCACTCCCGTGTTGTTTATCGTCCCGACGAACGACTATCCTGGCCTGCGCAAAATAAAACAGCAGATGTTTGATGCGCTGCCGAAGAATCCACGCAGCAAGCTGTATGAACCCGAATCGAGCCATTTGAACGCCCCGTCCGCTTCAGTCAAGGAAATCATCGATTGGGCGAGCGCTGTTGCAGATGTGCGGTAAGGGCTAACGAACTGAGTACGGTCACTGTCCGTGATGGTGTTTGGCGGTTTTCTGGTCACGCAGCGTGATGGAGAGCAGGTGACCCCCCTCGGGGAACTTGAACAAACGAACTCTTTGCGCCGAACCCCAGAGTCAGGTCTTTCCTTTTGCCTTCGCGATCGAAACCACGTGCGCTGCAAGCGTCGAGGCCTGACCCCACCTGTGCACGACAACGCCCTCTTGAGCGATAATTAGCGTTCGCTTATGCACGAGGGTGACTTCCGATGTCCGCCGCCATGCCCGCACAGCCCAGCTACCCAAGGTTCTCCGAGATCGTCCGTCACTTCGCTCCCGGCTGGTTCGCTGCAGTCATGGGCAGCGGCGTGCTGGCCATCACTACCTTGACGCTTTCTGCACGTTGGCCGCTGCTCGCGCCACTCGCATGGAGCATTCACTACTTCAACCTGCTGCTGTTCTGCGTGCTGGCTGTGCCTTGGCTGGGCCGCTGGCTGGCGCACCGCGAACTGGCGCTGGCGACCTTGAAGCATCCGGTGCAGGTGAACTTCTATCCCACTTTTTCGATTGCCATGCTGGTCATCGCGGCGCAGTTTCTCGCCTTTGGCGGCCAGGTCGAGCTGGCGCTGCTCTTCTGGTGGCCGGCGATGGTCCTCACCTTCGTCTTCAGCTTTGCCGTGCTCTACGCGATCTTCAGCGGTGAGCACGTCGGACTGGAGCACGTGACGCCAGCCAACTTCATCCCGGCGGTCGGCCTGGTGGTGATCCCGATTGCCGGTGCGCCGCTGCTTGGCCACCTGCAGGGGAGCGCGCGAGAACTGGCGCTGCTGGCCAATGTCGTCGGGCTCGGGGCCGGTTCGCTGATGTACCTGGGTCTGCTGGCCCTGACGCTGCAGCGCAACTATCTGGCCAAGCCGGCCTTCGGCCCCCTGGCGCCGACGGTGTGGACGCATCTCGGGCCGATCGGCGCCGTCCCGCTGAGCCTGCTGAACCTTGCCGCGCAAATGCCGGTGGCGGTGCCAGAAGGCACGCTGCTCTTCGCCAGCCTGCTCCTGTGGGGCTTCGGCGCCTGGTGGGTAGTGATGGCCGCAATGCTCACCGCCGCGGCATGGCGGCGAGGGATGCTGCCTTTCGCGCTTTCCTGGTGGGGCTTCACGTTTCCGCTCGGAGCCTTTGTCTCGGCCAGCTTCCGGCTCGCCCATGACGCCAGCCTGGGGGGAGTCGAACTGTTTGGAATCGGCTGCTGGGGCCTGCTCCTGGCGATCTGGCTGCTGACGTTGCTGCGCACGGCGAGAGGGGTCGCCAGTGGCGCCTTGCTTCGCCCGCAGCCCTGAGCGAGGCCCTGAGGTCAGGTCTTTCCTCTTGCCTTCCTGATAAAACCCGACGGCACGTACAGGACAAGAGTAAAGCCCTGACATACTTGCAACTTCTGCTTTCAACTCTTGGTAATCAACTCCAGCAGTTCCGGGGATGAAAAAACATCCCTGTAGAAGGTCAATTGCTCGCCTTTGAAGTGGCAACCGCCTCGATGACCGCGCCTGACCCAGACGCAGCTTCCTTTGGCAAGGGTTTCGTTGGTATCGTCATCGATGCAGCTCCATTCGAACCATACGAACTCTCCATGGAACATGACAATCGGCCAGGTCATGGTGACGCCCGGCTGGGCGATCAATGCCCACCAATGCTGCTCCCTGACCTTTTGCTCTTCAATGCCGTAGTAGGCGCCATCCTGGCAGAAGTAAACCAGGTCTTGCCGGTATTCACCGATCAGGATGTCACCGCGGCCCTGCCGCAATGCCTCGCAATGCGTCGGCCACCACTGCTTGTTTTCCCGCTCGACCTGGGACATCGTGTAGTCGTCACCAATCACGGGTGGCGACTTTTCCTGCATCCCGTTGATCTTCAGGGAAAGCGCGATAAGCTCGCTTTGCAGCGACTCCGCGACCAGACCCGGTCTTGAATAATCGGCCGCGAGATCCTTGTAGTAGTTCGTCCTTCTTTTCATATTGACTCCGGAGTGTTCTGGAAGGCGGGTGCCTGCATTCGGGCGGTGCCTGCAAGCGTGCGTTCCCGACTTGAGCGAAACGAAACCCCGTTCGTCAGAATGGAACTCGAAACCGAGACGTTTAAGTAAGCCCGGGGGCTTTCTCCTTGCCTACCGCATAAAACCGGGCGGCACGAAGAGGGCAAGAGCAGGGAAACGACCCCTCGCGGAGCCGTGACCACTAAGACGATTGAGCTGCCAGGGCCCGCTTACGGCGGGTAAAACCTATTCCGAGCAGACCGATGCTGACCAGGCTCAGTGCGATCGGTTCTGGAACCGCCTGGCCAACGAGAACTTCGGCACGAACGCTGCCAGAGTTGTCCGAGTTGTTGCTGTCCCAGTAGTAGAGGCTCAGGGTCCCGGCAACGGGTGCGGGGCCGGAGAAGTGGGTGCCAAGAAGAAAATACGTTCCGGCCAGCTCGCCGACCAGGGCGCCAAAGGGCGCGCTGAGCCCGTGCTGAGCCCATTGCACGAAGCTTTGACCAATCTGCGTCCCTACAGCCTCCCCCGAGTCGTCCGAACCCGTGGCAAACAGATCGGCGACCAGCCCGTCGGCATTGGACCAGCGCGGCAAGGCACCGGCGTTCCAGAGGTCGCCAGTGGCTGCTGTCACTGAAAATTGCTGATTGGCGCTCAGGACGATGCCCGTGTTCAGTCCGACGCCTCCGGACGAACTATTCGCCAACGCTGCGACATCGAAAAGGGCGGCGTTGGCAGTGGCTGCACCGCCGAGAGCAAGCGCGGCGATCGCCACGCGGACCATCTTGTTGTTCATCGCCAACTCCTTCAGGAAATAGGGCTCTGGCGCGCTGCGAACGCACCACTTTTTTGGCTCCCTGCAAGCGTCGTAATGATTGTTTGCCGGCGCCTGGAAGACAGGGTTCATTAGAACAGGGGCGCCGCTGCGCTTGCGTGCGATATCGCACGTCTTGCCGGATTGGGCTGGCGAGCTCGACGGCGCTGCTTCCGAGGTCGGCCGCCATGGCTGCCGTGCGTGGGCAGCAGGGGCGCAGGCCATCGCGGTTAGCGCGGAAGTCGGATTGACGCCACTTCCCTTCATCCAGGCCGTAAAGGATCACGCTGGCCGGTTCAGTCTCTTCTCTTGCCATCGCGGCCTGGCCGTGGGCTGGATTCAAGACCCCGCTTCTCGTCGGCCGAACTTGGCGGTTGCTGCCCGCAACCGGCCGCGTTAGACTCCGCCGATCATCACATGGAGCTATGCCGCGATCGGCCACCCTGGCGATCAATCCTGAGCTCGCTGCACGCCGCAAGCGAAGGCTGCCCGCTGGGAAATCTGCGCTCATATCGCCCGATAAATCGGGCTCCTACATCGGCTCGGGGGGTGTTGCACGCAGTGTCGACCTTATGAATTCCAGCCAAGTCGACGATCGTGCGCCGTTTGCAGGTCTGCTCTGCTGCAAGCCTCGTCAGAGATGCCGCAGCGCGACATCAGCCGACGCGTCATTGCGAGGAGGCGCACGGGATTCCCACGTCGGCTGCGCCTCCTCGCAATGACGGTGGGAGCGGGAGGGCGCCGGATTACCCGTTGCCTGCGCGAGTTTTTAAGGTCGCGTCAAGAAAGCCACACTACACTCGCGCGAGGCACCCGGCAGGGGCCCGATTTACCGGGCGATGGAAGACTTGAATATTATCTGGAGTCGCTTTGTTTAAGCTAATTGGCGTCATTGCGGGGTTCTACTTTTTCGGGTTCTTCGGAGCGCTGCTCGGTCTGCTCCTGGGGTCGATCATCGATCGCGCGCGCGCGTACGGTGCGGGCGGTATCAACCCGCTGCAGAATGCGCTTCGGCAAGGCGTTTTCCTCGAGACGATGTTCATCTCGATGGGCAAGCTGGCGAAGGCCGATGGTCAGGTCTCGCAGGCAGAGATCGAGCATGCCGAGCTGTTGATGCAGAAACTGGGCCTGACCGCGGAACACCGCGTGCAGGCGATTGCCCTGTTCAAACGCGGCGCCGACCCGGGTTTCACCCTCGAGGCGACCTACGCCAGGTTCATGTCGGTCTGCGGCCACACCCGGCATCTGAAGCAGGTGTTGCTGGTTTACCTGATCGCCATGGCGACGGCTGACGGCCCTATCAATCCGGCGGAGGAAGGGGTGCTTGCCGACATCGCCAACCGCCTCGGCTTCGATCAGACCGCGTTCAGGCAATTGATCGACATGGTGCTGAACCAAGCCCATTTCGCCGCCGGGCAGCCGAGCACCGAAGCGGCACTCGATGACGCCTACCGGGCGCTGGGGGTGAGCAAAGACAATACCGACCAGGAAATCAAGCGCGCCTATCGCAAGCTGATCAGCCAGTACCATCCGGACAAGCTGATCGGACAAGGCCTGCCGGAGGACATGATCGCGCTGGCGAGCGAAAAGGCCAAGGAGATCCAGCTGGCGCACGACCTGATCGAGCGGCACCGGAAGATCTGAGGCAGGGGATCGCCACGTCGGCTGCGCCACCTCGCAATGACGGCGGCAGGCAGGCTGGACTTGGCCGGGGCCGGGGCCAGGCAGTGCTGGCTCGATTCGTGAAGGGCATGCTGCTCGACAAGGAGAACGCAATGAACAGCGAGACAAGGCCGCGGACCGCCGGAATCAATGCCCGTCCATGGGGCGCGCGGGCGCGCGACTGGGCGGACATTCAGGAAGGAGGGTGCCGCCCGGTGTACCTGGCGGTTTTCGAGCGCGTCGGGCTGCGCTCCGGCGCGGCGTATCTCGACGTGGGATGCGGGGCCGGGATGGCCTCGCAGATCGCCGCCGAACGCGGCGCTCGGGTTTCGGGGCTGGACGCTGCCGACAATCTGCTGGCCATCGCCAGGGAGCGGGTACCGGACGGCGAACTTCACGTCGGCGAGCTGGAAAGCCTGCCCTTCGCCGACCACAGCTTCGACCTGGTCACCGGATTCAATTCGTTTCAGTTCGCCGGAAACCCCGGCGTGGCGCTCGCCGAAGCGCGGCGCGTGGCCAAGCCCGGCGCTTATGTCGTGATCGTGACCTGGGGAAGGCCCGAGGGCATGGAAGCGGCTTCGCTGCTGGCGGCGCTCAGGCCGCTGCTGCCCCCGCCGCCGCCCGGGGCGCCGGGTCCGTTTGCCCTGTCGGACGAAAACGCACTGCGTGCCTTCGCCACCGCCGCGGGCCTCGACACGGCCGAGGTGTTCGACGTTGACTCACCCTGGCAGTATCCCGATCTCGCTATTGCGCTCAGAGGACTGCGCTCTTCGGGCGTTGCGGCGCGAGCCATCGAAACCCACGGCGAGGGCGTCGTCGATGCCGCTCACTCCCGCGCGCTCCAGCCCTTTCGACAAGCGAATGGAAGCTACACGATCGGCGCCAGCTTCCGCTGCCTGCTTGCTCGCGCCTGAGATCTGCCCGGGAAGCTGCCGCCGAGGTCGTTAGCGAATGAAGCGGTGCAGCGGGAGGACCTTCAGGCTGCCCGGAAAACGGCTGATGTAGGCGGCAAGCTCGTCGATGTCCTGCGCCGAGAGGCCTTCTGCCTGGCCGTTCATCAGCGCGTTCTTGCGCGCACCGGACTTGTAATCGGTCATTGCGCGCGCCAGGTAGTCCGGATACTGGCCGGCAAGACGCGGGATGTCTTCCGAAACCGGGGTATTGAAGTCGGCGCCGTGGCAGGCCGCACAAACCTCGGCCTTTTGCGCCGCTGCGCCAGCGCCGGCGTGGGCCGACGAAGCGACGAAGGCCAACAGGGCGATAAGCAAGCTCGCTTTCATGGTCGATCCTTTAGTTCTGCACGCTGGAATAGTAGGCCGCGAGGTCCGCCATGTCCTGCTCGGACAGGCTCGCGGCGATGGCGCGCATCGTCGGATGGCTGCGCGCCCCCGTCTTGTACGCCTGCAAGGCATTGGCGAGGTACACCGCCTGCTGCCCCCCGAGCTTCGGCACCTGATAGACGTGCGGATAAGCCGTCCGGTAACCGGGGACGGCGTGGCAGCCTTCGCACATCGAAGTCTTGGCCTTCGCCGCCTCGGCGTTGCCCGCCGGCGGCTGCGCGAGCGCTGCGCCGGCCAGCGCAAACGCGATCAAACCGAGAATTGTTTTCATCGTTATCTCTCTCAAAAAGGCGGTTTGAAAACCAGGCCCACGAGCCATTCAAGGATGGAAAATTCAGCCCGGCAGTATATGAGTCTCCATCGAGCGGCGTCAATCGTGGATTTGTCCTCGCCATTGGCAAGGTTTTCTCCAACCGGGGACAAGCTTGAGCGTGCCCGGCAGGGCACGCAACCGGGCGGACATCGGGGAGGGAGGCGGCCGCCCGGGGTCGCTGGCCGTTTTCGGGCACGTCGGGCGCGGCTTCGGCGCGGCGTATCCCGACGCTGGATGCGGCGCCGGGATGGGCGCAGGGATTCGTGTTGGCGCTACCTCTTCTGCTCGACGGCTTCGTTCGCCTGTGCGGCAAGCCTGCGGGTAAACGCGTCCTCGATCGAGCGTTGCACGGTGGTGAAGCCGGCCCGCGTGACGATCAGGCCGGTCGGTGCCAGTACCGAGAGCGTGACAGGAGTCCCCGCGACGGCGGCAAGCTCCTTTTCCACCCGGCCGACGACGGCCGGCTGCAGGGGCCGGGCACTGACCACTTCCGCCCGCACTTCCCAGCCGTGCTCACCCTTCGCGGCGTCGATGCTATCGACGAAGGTGTCGGCAAGACGTTCCAGATCGGTTTTGCCGCGCGCTTCCACCTCGCGTTGAACGGCACGCTCGGCTTCCGTCATCGGCGCGAACTGCGCTTCACCAAGCAGCACGCGGCCCTTCGCCGTGATGTCGCTGGTCGTCGTGGCGCGCACCAGCAGGGTGGCCGTCGGGTCACCGATTCGCGCGCGGATCGTTTCTTCGGCCAGCCTGACCTGCGCGGGAACCGGCGGGCGGGCGCCTGAAACGGTCGCCACGATCACCGCGCCCGCCGGCAGGTGAACGAGTTGCACGTCACCTAATTCGAAGGTTTGGCCGTGGCTCACCAGTTCCCGGAGAGTCTGCTCGGCGGCTTCGGTCATGCGCACGTTGGCGGTCACCTTGGCGGCAATGAAATGGCCATTGAGATCGACCGTCGGCAGCAGGTTCGCCGACCCCGCCGCCGCCACGTCATGCGTGATCGCGCACCTGACGAAGAGGTTGATGTCGCGCTGGACCTCGTCGGCGATGGCCTGCTGCATGATCTTGACCGCCTGCGGCGAGAAGGAGCGCGGCGTATTGACCGTGGCCAGGACATTGACCGCGCCGCTGCCGTCCTGGTCGTAGACCACGCGCGCAAGCCGGGCGCCGGGATCATCGGCCAGGGCGGTCTCGATGGTATGGACAATCGCCTGGTTGAGCCGCCAGTCGTCAATGACCACGACCAGTTGATGGGTGAGGATGGCGGCAACGGCGAGCAGCCCGATGCCGGCCGCGGAGAAACGCTTCAGGAAATCCGTTCGCGTGCCCAGCTCGGCGCGGGTGACGAAGCCGGCGACGATGAAGATCGTCGCGGAAACGGCGAGGATGGCGAGGAAGTTGGCAAAGAAGAGCAGGAAGGCACCCCAGGCGCCATCGAAAGCCCCGAACGCCAGCGACAGGCCGCAGGTGGCGAGCGGTGGGGTCAGCGAAGTGGCGATCGCCACGCCCGGCAGCGCGGGACTGGTTCGTTCATCGACCAGCGCCAGGCCGCCGGCCAGGCCCGCCAGGGTGGCCACGAAGAGATCGAGCAGCGACGGTTTGGTGCGCGCCAGCATCTCGGGCGTCACCTCGAGGGCAAACGGCAAGAGGCCCAGGATCACGGCAAAGCCGATGATCAGCAACACGCCACCAAACTCGGAGACCACGGCGTGGCGCAACAGGCGCAGGTCGCCGCGGGACAGCGCTAGTGCAATGCCGAAAATGGGCGCCATCAGCGGCGAGACGAGCATGGCGCCGATGACCACGGCAGCGCTGTTGGCCAGCAGACCGAAGGCGGCGATTCCCGCCGAGGCAAGCAGCAACACGTAGTACAGCGGACGCGGTATCGAGCCGTGGACGATGTCGTCGATCACCTGTGCCTTGCGCAACGGGGACACGGACAGCAGCATCGCCAGCGGCTGATCGAGATTGTGGGCCACCGCTTGCGGGTCGGGACGAACCGGGTCCGCCGCCGTACTCGTGCTGTTCATGGCCAACGGCGCCGGATCAGTAGGGGTTGAAAATCGACGGCGCGAGCGTGGATTTCGAAGGCGCGCTCGACGACGATGCGGCCGCTGGCGACGGCGACTGCTGCGGCTCGACGGCTTGCGCCGCCCGCTCCGGTCCCGGCTCAGGCGGCTCGACGACTGGCGCCGCCGCCGGCACCGCCTCGGCCTCGCGCAGGGGTTCGCGGACCTGTTCCGAAGACTCGTGCGCTGGCAGGCGCCAGATCAGCTTCGCGTTCTCCACCCAGCCTGCTTCGCCCGTCGCTTCGACGCGGACGTGAGCGTAGCCGCGCTGCAAATCGCTCCGAACCAGCTTCGCGTACTGGGGCAGACGGCTGATGAGCGCACCGCCAAGTGTGCGGTAGAGCGGTAGATCGGCCGATCCGGCGTAGTAAACGCCTGTCGTTTGCCCGGCGCCGCCCGCAGCACTCTTGCCCGCGACGGTGTTCTCCAGCGTCGAACAGCCCCCCAGGATGGCGACAAGGGCGGCCGAGCACAGTAGGGAAGTGAGCTGTCTTGAAGTGTCGATCATCCCTGCAGATCTCCGGAAACCACGCTATCGGGGATGTTCGCGAGTGGCAACGGATAGCGGAAGCGTTGCGCGCCGCGAATGATGCCGCCGATCAGGGCAAGCCGCAAGTGGCCAGGGCAACACAAATGGCATTCTTCTTGTCGAAGGGCCACGCGGCAAAGGCGGCGGCGACGGCAAATATCGACCCACGGCAGCGAAAGAACTGCCCCTTCTTCGCGCCAGGAAAGGCCACTGCGGGCAGGCATTCTTACAGCCGGCGGAGGCAATCCCGGCCATCCATTTCGCTGGCCGATCGGCACGCCCGGTCCGCTTCGACGCCTGCCCGCCGGTCGGCGCGCAGAAGACGACATTGGGCCCTGGCGTCGTAGGCAAAATTGTCCATTGACGGCCTCTATCGCGCCACCGATACTTTCGGCCCTGCGGTGGCTCGGCTGTATTCGCCAGCGCAGCAGGACGACGGGACCCGTCCCACCCCAGCGCGTGCACCCTCTGCGCGCTCGGCCCGGGCTTGTCCTCCCGCCCCTTCACGATTACCGGAGATGCCCCGTGATTGGTCATTTCAAGCGTTCGACGCGACGCCTGTTCGCCCTGCTGCTCAGCATTCCTCTGGTGATCCTGGCCGGGGCGCTGCTTTACATGTTCCTGATGACCCATCTGGAGAATTCTCCGCGCGACTTCTGGAGCAGCCTGGAATGGGCTTCCGAAACGCTGACCACCACCGGCTACGGACACGACTCGCACTGGACCCATCCGGCGATGATCCTGTTCGTGATTTTTTTTGAACTGGTCGGCATGTCTTTCTACGTGCTGATTTTCCCGGTCTTCTTTCTGCCCTACTTCGAGGAACGCTTCGAGCAGCGCCTGCCGGGAAATCTGCCCGAGATGAGCGGGCGCGTGCTCATCCACCGCTATGGCCCGGCGGTGGATTCGCTGGTCGAGGAGTTGCGCCGCGTGGGCACGGCCTTCGTCATCCTGGAGCAGGATGAACGCCAGGCCCGCCGCCTTCGCGATCGTGGCTACGACGTGGTGTTCGGCTCCCTCGACGAACAACCCGGGATGCTGGCCGGCGTGGAAACGGCGCAGGCGCTGATCACCAACGCCGACGACCACGCCGACGCAACGTTCATCATGATGGCCCGCGAACGCGGCTTTTCCGGAACGATTCTGGCGCTCGCCGAAGAGCCCCTGCACCGTCCGGCGATGGAAAAGATCGGCGCCACCGCGGTGTTCACACCATCGCACGTGCTGGGTGCGGCCCTGGCGGCCCGCGCCAGCTCGCGCATCAGCCCGAAGGTGGAAGGACTGCAACTGCTCGGCGAAAGGATAGGCATCGCCGACTTCCGCGTGCAGGCTGGCAGCCCGCTGGCCGGGCAGCGGCTCGGCACCCTGCGCATGCGCGCGCGCTACGGGGTAACGGTGATCGGACAATGGAACGGCGGCCGTTTCGCCCCCGCCGAAGGCCCGGACACCCGTATTGCAGCTGGCGCGATCCTGGTTGCCGCCGGGGCGCACGCCAACCTGGCCAGGGTCGAACGTATGGCCACGCCCCTGCGCCGTTACGGCCCGATCGTCGTCGCCGGCTACGGCGCAGTCGGCCGCAAGGTGGTCGAGATGCTGCGCGACGCGGGCGAAACAATCATCGTCATCGACGAGGTCGCCGACCCGGCCGTCGACGTGGTTGGCAATGTCCTCGAACACGCCACCCTGGAACGCGCCGAGGTACGCAAGGCGCGTGCGGTCGTCCTCGCCCTGAGCAACGACAGCGCCGGGGTTTTTGCCACCGCGGTGGTGCGCGATTATGCCCCGGACGTGCGCCTGATCGCGCGCGTGAACCTGGCACCGAACGTCGCCCGCCTCTACCAGGCGGGCGCCGATTTCGCGCTCTCGGTGGGCCAGGTCGCCGGCCAGATTCTCGCCCACCACCTGCTCGGCGAGGACGCCGTCAGCGTCGAACAGCGGCTCAAGCTGGCCCGTGTGGGGCCGGGTGCCTTGGTCGGGGGACACCCCTGGCAGGTGGGTATCCGCGAGAAGACGGCGACGGCGGTGGTGGCGGTGGAACGTGGCACCGAGGTGCTGGTGGAGTTCGACCAGGCGTTCAAGGTGCGCGCGGACGACGTCCTCTTCGTCTGTGGGACGACCGCCAGCCTCGAGAAATACATGCGCGAGTTCGGCGCCACGCCGGCCGAGCGACCCGTGGCGCCGACGACATAGCGGGCCGCCCAAACGCATTCAGCCCGACCAATGGCCGGGCTGAATTTTTTTCTGGTGGCCAAGCGCGGAATCGAACCACGGACACGCGGATTTTCAGTCCGCTGCTCTACCAACTGAGCTACTTGGCCAACGAGTGCGGCAGTATATCGAATCGATTCTCTGTCGTCAAAGCGAACAGGGCAATCGCGTGAATATCACGCCCGACGGACACGGCAGGCGCGGCGGCCAGCGCCGGGCGCGGCGATCGGTTGACCAAAAACGGGGGCGGCTGCCCCCGAAAACTGCGGCTACGCGCAGCGCATCAACTCGCTGCTTTCTTCTTCCTGCACCCGACGAGCAATCCCGCTGCGGCGAGAGCGAACAGCGCCAGGGTCCCCGGTTCAGGGACGCTGCCCGGAGGATCAACGACAATGCTGTCGTTGGCACAGTTCTGCGTCCAGTGAATGTCGAATGGCTCGCCGTTCCAGCGGGCATCCCGCAGCAGCTCCAGAGGGATACTCATCTCGTAGATGTAGTGCGCGTCGCCCTGATTGCTGCCGTAGCCGGTCACCGGAGCCAGGGTGTAGGAAAGCGCGCTCACCATGCCGATCAGGGTGCCGCCGGTCAGATGCGTCGGATGCCTCCGATCGGGGGTGTAGGCTGCGCCGCTGCCCGGATCGGTGTAATTGCCGGCGCTGTCCCAGAGGCCGTAGGCCCAGGTGGGATTCATGTAAACGCCGCCTTCGACACCGAAGGACTCGAAACTGTAGACCCCACCGGCGCTGACGCTGGTGGCATGCTTGATGTTGATGCCCAGCTCAAAGCTGCCGTCGCGTCCGAAATCGATGGCGAAGTCACCGGCGCCGTAGCTGTTGCGGCCGGGTTGGTCCAGGGTGCGCGGATTGTGGCCAGTGACCAGGGCGATGAACAGGGTGTCGCCTTCCTTCTGTGCGTAGAGCGCCTCGGCGTCGTAGGCCTGCCCGCCCCAGCCGGGACCCAGGCGAAAGTTGCCACTGCCGGTCTGATCTTCGATCTTCGCCTGGATACCGATCCCGGGCGTCGGCTCCCAGGTCCAACGATTGATCCCCCAGTCGGAAAGATCGCCGTCAATGGTAATCGCCGCGGCCGACACGCTGCCGAGGAGGCCAAGAAGGGCGATAGTGCGCGAGAGGATTCGCTTCATGGTTTGCCTGTGCTCCAGAGGGTTTTCGAAACGCTGGCGCCGTTGCACCACGTCGAGTGGCAGTGTCCCCCGAGCAGGCAATCGTCGGTTATGAACTAGTGCACAGCGCGGGGCATTCTGCCGCATCGCGGCACGAACTCGCCGCCCCCGACCGGCGAGCTAGTGAGCGCGGTGGCAAGGACCCGCTCTCACCTGCTCATTTCCGCTGCCAGTCGGCTAAAGTGATGGCTCGTCGCCTTTCCGGCGACTTTTCTGGGCCGATGCACGCCACTATGGGAGGGGGGTGATGGGAACCAGAGCACCCGCAATCGTTGAACAGGTCCAGTGAATGAATGCACGTATCCGCTTCGCCATCTCGGTGGTCATCCTCGGTCTGCTGATGACCGGCCCCTTCGTCATCACGGCGCTGCTGATCTGGGCGGGAGCGAAAGCGCCGGAGCGCGCGATGCTCGTCCAGCTGATCGTTCCGCACCTGTCGCTGGGCGCGATGATGACCACTTTCGGCTTCGTCCTCGGCCTGCTGGTGATCCGCTACCTCTTCCGCCAGTATGTGCAGGGCCTGCTCAAGATGGCCGAGAGCCTGCGCCTGATGCTCACCGCCAACCGCAACTTCCGCGTCGTTAGCGAAGGCCCGCCGGAAGTCCGCCAGCTCGCCGCAGCAACCAACGATCTGGCGCAACAGCGCGACGGTCTGCTCGACGACGTCGAAACCCAGATCGCTGCCGCCAAGGCGTCGGTTGAGGAAGAGAAGAATCGCCTCGCAGCGCTGATGTCGGAGCTGGCGCAGGCGGTCGTGGTGTGCAATCTGGACGGCCGTATCCTGCTCTACAACAGCCGCGCCCGGCTGCAGTTCAGGGCGCTGGCGCAAGGCAGCACGGCGCTTGCCGGAGGGGGCGCGCTGATCGGCCTCGGGCGTTCGATCTTCTCGATCCTCGAACGCAACCAGATCGATCACGCACTCGAAGTGGTGCACCAGCGCCTGCAAAAAGGTGCCGGCACATCGATCGCCAACTTCATCACCACCGCCTGCGGAGGCCAGCTGCTGCGCGTGCAGCTGGTCCCGGTGCTGGCGATTGCCGACGACTCGCCGAGCGACGCGATCAGCGGCTACGTGCTCACCGTCGACAACATCACCCGCAGCCTGGAGCAGGAGTCGCGCCGCGATCAGGTCCTGCAATCGCTCACCGACGGCAGCCGCGGCAGCCTGGCCAACATCCGCGTTGCGGTCGGTAACCTGATGGACTACCCGGACATGGAAGCGGCGGTACGCGAGCGCTTCGTCGGCATCGTCAGCGACGAGGTGCTGCGCATGAGCCAGCGCCTCGACCAGACGATGAACGAATTCGCCGATTCATTGAAAACGCGCTGGCCGCTGGAAGACGTGCTGGGGATCGACATCATCGCCGCCGCCCAGCGCCGCATCGAGGAACAACTCGGGCTGCCGAGCAAGACCGAGGAGGTCGACGAGACGCTGTGGCTACGCGCCGAGAGCTTCTCGCTGGTCTTTTCGATCTGTTGCCTGGCCTCCCGCCTGCTCGAGCATTATCAGATCAAGGAGCTGCGCTTCCGGCTGCAGCCTTTCGGCAAGCTGGCCTACCTCGACGTCATCTGGAGTGGACGCACGATGTCGTCGGAAACTTTCTACACCTGGGAAACGGAACCCATGCAGGTCGGCACGCAGAACTCGCCGCTGTCGCTGCGCGATGTCATCGACCGGCACGGTGGCGAAGTATGGTACCAGCGCGACAAAGCCGCGCACTGCGCCTTCTTCCGGCTGGTCCTGCCGGTGGCGATCCCCGAAACGCTGGCGGCAACGGAGAGCATCGACGATCGCCAGGTGCGCCCCGAGTACTACGATTTCGACCTCTTCGATTTCCGCGACCAGAGCATCGACCTCGACCGACCGCTGGCCGACCTCAGCTACACCGTCTTCGATACCGAGACCACCGGCCTCGAACCGGCGGCCGGCGACGAGATCATCCAGATCGGTGCGGTGCGCATCGTCAATGGCCGCATGCTGCGCCAGGAAAACTTCAACGAACTGGTCGACCCGGAGCGCCTGCTGCGCCCCGAAGGAACCCGCATCCACGGCATCACCGACGACATGGTTCGCGGCCAGCCGACCATCGACGCGGTGCTGCCGGCCTTCCACGATTTCTGCAGCGACACCGTTCTCGTCGCGCACAACGCCGCCTTCGACATGCGCTTCCTGCAACTCAAGGAGGAGAGCACCGCTGTGGTTTTCAGCCAGCCCGTCCTCGACACGCTGCTCCTCTCGGCAGTCCTGCACGCCAACCAGGACTCGCACCAACTGGAAAAGATCGCCGAGCGCCTGGGGATCAGCATCGAAGGCCGGCACAACGCGCTCGGCGACGCCATCGCCACCAGCGAGGTCTTCCTGAAGATGCTGCCGCTGCTCGAACAGATGGGCATCATCACCCTGCGCCAGGCGCTGGAGGCGTCCCAGAAGACCTACTTCGCGCGCGTCAAGTACTGAACGCGGGTTGCCGGGAAACCGGCCGTTCAGTGCCCCTCGGCGCGCGCCCTACCGGCGCCTACTCGACGGTCACCGACTTGGCCAGATTGCGCGGCTTGTCGACGTCGGTGCCGCGGACCAGCGCGACGTGATAGGCGAGCAGCTGCAGCGGCACGACGTGCAGCAAGGCGGACAGGGCGCCGTAGTGCTCGGGCAGGTGCAGGACGTGGATGCCGTCCGACTCCTGCATCTCGCTGTCGGCGTCGGCAAAGACGTAGAGTTCGCCGCCACGGGCGCGCACTTCCTGAAGGTTCGACTTCAGTTTCTCGATCAGTGCGTCGTTGGGAGCGACGGCGATCACCGGCATGTCGCGGTCGACCAGCGCCAGCGGGCCGTGCTTGAGTTCGCCGGCCGGGTAGGCCTCGGCGTGGATATACGAGATCTCCTTGAGCTTCAGCGCGCCTTCCATGGCGATGGGGTAGTGACGACCACGACCGAGGAACAGGGCGTGCTGTTTCATCGAGAATTGCTCTGACCACTCGCGAATCTCGGGCTCGATTTCGAGGATCTTGGTCACCGCGATCGGCAGGTGCCGCAAGGCGTTCAGTTCGGCGACCTCGGCCTGCTCGTCGAGCCGACCGCGCAGCTTGGCAAGCACCAGGGTGAGCAGGTAGAGCGCGGCGAGCTGGGTGGTGAACGCCTTGGTCGACGCGACGCCGATTTCCGGACCGGCGCGGGTGATGAAACGCAGGCTGTTCTCGCGCACCAGCGAAGACTCGGGAACGTTGCAGATGCACAGCGTACGCAGCATGCCGAGCGTCTTGGCGTGCTGCAGGGCGGCCAGGGTATCGGCGGTCTCGCCGGATTGCGAAATGGTCACCAGCAGCGTCGCCGGATCGGGCACCGAGTCGCGGTAGCGGTACTCGCTGGCGACTTCGACCGAACACGGGATGCCGGCGATCGATTCCAGCCAGTAGCGGGCGACCAGGCCCGCGTGGTAGCTGGTTCCGCAGGCGATGATCAGCACCTGCCGGACATCCTTGAGGATCTCCTCGCTGGCTGCGCCGAACAGGCCGGGCTGGATGCTGTGCGCGGTACCGAGCATTTCGAGCGTATTGGCCAGAGCTACCGGTTGCTCGAAGATCTCCTTCTGCATGTAATGCCGGTAGTGGCCGAGTTCGACGGCGTCGGCGGAGAGGTGCGACTCGCTCTCGGCGCGTTCGACCGGCGTGCCGTCGATGCGCGTGATGCGGTAGCTGTCGCGCGTCAGTTCGGCGCAATCGCCGTTTTCGAGGTAGACCATGCGCCGCGTGACCTGCAATAGCGCCGAGGCATCCGAGGCGGCGTAACAGCCGTCGTCGGTCAGGCCGAGGAGCAGCGGCGATCCTTCACGGGCAACGACGACGCGGCCGGGATCGGCCTCGCGCAGCACGGCAATGGCGTAGGCGCCGTGCAGCTGCTTGATGGCCTTGCACACGGCGGCGAGGAAATCGGGGGTCGTCTTCAGCTCGTCAGCGATGAGATGGGCGACCACCTCGGTGTCGGTATCGGAGGTGAACTCGTAGCCGGCGGCCTTGAGGCGCGCGCGCAGCGCTTCGTGATTCTCGATGATGCCGTTGTGCACGACGGCCAGCCCTGCGGAGATGTGCGGATGGGCATTGCGCTCGCTGGGGACGCCGTGCGTCGCCCAGCGCGTGTGGGCGATGCCGATGTGGCCGGAAACCTGCGAGCTGTCGGCCTGCGCGGTGAGTTCGGCAACCCGGCCAACGGAGCGCAGGCGTTGCAGGCCGCTGGCGTTGATCAGCGCCAGCCCGGCCGAATCGTAGCCACGGTATTCGAGCTTGCGCAAACCTTCGAGGAGGACGGGGATGATGTTGCGGTCGGCGACCGCGGCAACGATGCCACACATGATCGGCTCACTTCTTCACTTTTTGTGGCCGTTTCCAGCCGCTAATCGAAACCTGCCTGGCACGCGAGATGGTCAGCGTGTCCGGCGGTGCGTCCTTGGTCAGCGTCGTCCCGGCGCCCAGCGTTGCCCCGCGACCGACGGTCACCGGGGCCACCAGCTGGGTGTCGGAACCGATGAAGGCGTCGTCCTCGATGATCGTCTTGAACTTGTTGGCGCCGTCGTAGTTGCAGGTGATCGTTCCGGCGCCGATATTTACCCGACTGCCGATGATCGCGTCGCCGACGTAGGCCAGATGATTGGCCTTGGATTGTGCGGCTACCTTGGTGTTCTTGAGTTCGACGAAGTTGCCGACGTGCACGCCGGCACCCAGCTCGGTCCCCGGGCGCAGGCGTGCGAAAGGCCCGATAACGCCGTCGGGTCCGACGATAGCGTCCTCGATGTGGCTGAAAGCGGCGAGGCGCGAGCCGGCGCCGATGCTGGCGTTCTTGAGGACGCAGCAAGGGCCGATGTCGACCGCTTCCTCGAGAACGACGCGACCCTCGAAAACGCAGTTCACGTCGATGAAGACGTCGCGCCCGCAGAGCAGCTCGCCACGCACGTCGATGCGTGCCGGGTCGGCCAGCCGCACGCCCTGCTCCATCAGGCGCTCGGCGGTCTGCCGCTGCGCGACGCGTTCGAGTTCGGCCAGTTGCACCTTGCTGTTGACGCCGAGCACCTCCCACTCGCCTTGCGGCTGAGTGGTCCGGATCGGCACGCCGTCGGCGACCGCCATGCCGACGATGTCGGTCAGGTAGTACTCCTGCTGCGCGTTGTCGTTCGACAGACGACCGAGCCATTCGGCCAGGCGCGCGGTGGGCAAGGCAATGATGCCGGTGTTGACTTCGCGGATGCTGCGCTCCTCGGCGGTGGCGTCCTTCTGCTCGACGATGCGTACCACCTCGCCGGCGGCGTTGTGCACGATACGCCCGTAGCCGGTGGGGTCGGCCAGTTCGACGGTGAGAATGGCCAGTGCGCCGCGCGCGGCGTGCACCAGTTTCCTGAGCGTTTCGGCCTGAATCAGCGGCACGTCACCGTAGAGCACGAGCGTCGTTTCGGCAGCGCTGAGTTGCGGGACGGCCTGCATGACCGCGTGGCCGGTACCCAGCTGCGGTTCCTGCACGACCCAGTGCAGGTCGGGCGCATCGACACTCGTGCGTACGGCGTCACCACCGTGGCCGTAGACCAGGCAGATGGTCTGTGGAACGAGGCTGCGGGCGGCATCGATGACGTGCGCGACGAGGGCCTTGCCGGCCACCGGATGAAGAACCTTGGGCAGGTTCGAATGCATGCGCTTGCCTTGGCCGGCAGCGAGAATGACGATATTCATTGGCGAAGACCCCTAACAGCCAGTTGGACGGTGCGGTATTGTCGCGCTCCCGCAGCCTTCAGTGGCGGGCATCCGGCGCTCGGCGGCGGGCGCCAAGCGCCCGCGCCAGGTCGATTCCGAAATACCCCTGCCACAAGCCGTATTGTTGCAGCAGCGGGCAAGCGCGACCCGGCACTAAGTCACAGCGCGGAGTTTGCGGCGCTGCCCGGCGTCTCGTCGCCATAGCAGAACACGGACGGCGGCGCCGCTGCCGGACGCTCAGCGGGGCAGATCGGAACGGCCCATCAGGAAAGTATCGACTTCGCGAGCGCACTGGCGGCCTTCGCGGATCGCCCAGACGACCAGCGACTGGCCACGCCGCATGTCGCCGGCGGCGAAGACCTTGGCGACGCTGCTGGCATAGCAGCCACTGCCATCGGTGGTCGCCTTGACGTTGCCGCGGGCGTCGAGTTCCAGCGCCAGCTGTTCGAGCAAGCCATTCTTGATGGGTGAAACGAAACCCATGGCCAGCAACACCAGATCAGCAGGGATCTCCACCTCGCTATCCGGAACCTCGTTCATGCGCCCATTCTGCCAATCGACGCGGACCATCTTCAAAGCCTTTACCTTGCCGTTTTCACCGATGAATTCCTTGGTGGAAACGGCAAAGTCGCGCGCGCAGCCCTCTTCATGCGAAGACGAAGTGCGCAGCTTCAACGGCCAGTACGGCCAGGTCAGACTCTTGTTCTCGCTCTCCGGCGGCTGCGGCATCAATTCGAACTGGGTCACCGACAAGGCTCCGTGCCGGTTACTGGTACCGACGCAGTCGGAACCGGTATCGCCACCGCCGATCACCACCACGTGCTTGCCGGTGGCCTTGATCTGCTCCGGAACCTGATCGCCGGCGTTGACCTTGTTCTGTTGTGGCAGGAAGTCCATGGCGAAGTGCACGCCATCCAGATCGCGGCCCGGCACGGCCAGGTCGCGCGGCGACTCGGCGCCACCGGCAAGAATCAGCGCGTCGAACTCGGCCAGCAGGCGTTCAGCCGGAATCGCCTCGGGCCCACTGCCGCCGATCTCGTGGTTCACGCGAAACTCGACGCCTTCGGCCTCCATCTGCGCGATGCGCCGGTCGATATGCACCTTCTCCATCTTGAAGTCGGGAATGCCGTAGCGCAACAGGCCGCCGAGGCGGTCGCTTTTCTCGAAAACGACGACGCTGTGACCAACCCGCGCCAACTGCTGCGCGGCCGCCAGTCCGGCCGGACCGGAGCCGACGACGGCGACGGTCTTGCCGGTTTTCACCTTTGGCGGCTGCGGCAGAATCCAGCCTTTTTCCCAGCCTTTGTCGACGATCGCATGCTCGATGGACTTGATGCCCACGGGGTCGGTATTGATGTTCAGGGTGCACGCGGCTTCACACGGTGCCGGACAGATGCGGCCGGTAAAATCGGGGAAGTTGTTGGTCGAGTGCAGGACGGCCAGCGCCTGTTCCCAGTGCCCGCGGTACACCAGGTCGTTCCAGTCGGGAATGATGTTGTTGACCGGGCAGCCGGTATTGCAGAATGGAATGCCGCAGTCCATGCAGCGCGCGCCCTGCTGGCTGGCCTGTTCATCGTCGAGAGTGACGATGAACTCGCGGTAATGCTTGAGACGCGATTGGGCGGGCTCACTGACTTCCGCCAGACGCTGATACTCGATGAATCCAGTCGGCTTACCCATGCTTATGCTGCCTCCAGTTGCTTTTGCGCCGCCATCTCGGTGAGTGCCCGGCGATACTCGTGCGGCATGATCTTGACGAAGCTGGCGCGATACTTTGCCCAATTGTCGAGCAGTCGCCGCGCCTGCAGGCTGCCCGTGCAGCGATGATGCTTCTCGATCAGGCCCTTGAGCAGGACTTCGTCGGCAACGCCGAGGTGACGCACGTCGACCTTGCCGTGGCCTTCGAGTTCGTCACCGGCGTCGCTGCCCTGACGGGCAGCGAACTCCTCCTCGACCGGTTCGAGCGATACCTGCGCCATGTTGCAGCGCGACTCGAAGCTGCCGTCCTCGTCGAAGACGTAGGCCACTCCACCGGACATCCCGGCGGCAAAGTTGCGCCCGGTGATCCCGAGCACGACGACCGTTCCACCCGTCATGTACTCGCAGCCATGATCGCCAACGCCCTCGACGACGGTCGTCGCACCCGAATTGCGGACGGCGAAGCGCTCGCCGGCGACGCCGGCAAAAAATGCTTCGCCTTCGGTTGCCCCGTAGAGAACGGTGTTGCCGACGATGATGTTGTGCAGCGCTTCGCCGCGGAAACCGGCATTCGGACGAACGATGATCCGCCCACCGGAAAGACCCTTGCCCACGTAGTCGTTCCCTTCGCCAACCAGGTCGAGCGTCACGCCGCGCGCCAGGAAGGCGCCAAAGCTCTGTCCGGCGGTACCCGTAAGACGAATGTCGATGGTTCCGTCCGGCAAGCCGGCGTGACCATAGCGCTCGGCCAGGCGGCCGGAGAGCATGGCCCCGACGGTGCGGTTGATGTTGCGCACCGGCAGCTCGATGACCACTTTTTCACCGCGTTCGAGAGCCGGTCGAGCAAGCGCGATGAGCTCGTTGTCGAGCGCCCTGGCAAGACCGTGATCCTGTTCCTGCTGGTGGAAAACGGGCGTCTCGCTCGCTGCCGCCGGGCGGGTGAAGATGCGACTGTAGTCGAGTCCCCTGGCTTTCCAGTGGGTGATCCCCTTGTGCATATCGAGCAGGTCACAGCGGCCGATCAGTTCGTTGACCGTGCGCACGCCGATCTGCGCCATCAGCTCGCGCAGTTCCTCGGCGACAAAGAAGAAGTAGTTCACGACGTGCTCGGGCTGGCCCGAGAACTTGCGGCGCAGCAAGGGATCCTGCGTGGCCACGCCCACCGGGCAGGTATTGAGGTGGCACTTGCGCATCATGATGCAGCCTTCGACGACCAGCGGCGCGGTGGCGAAACCGAATTCGTCGGCGCCGAGCAACGCGCCGATGAGCACGTCGCGGCCGGTTTTCATCTGCCCATCGACCTGGACGCGAACGCGGCCACGCAGGCGGTTGAGAACCAGTGTCTGCTGCGTCTCGGCGAGACCGAGTTCCCACGGCGAGCCGGCGTGCTTGATCGACGACTGCGGGCTGGCACCGGTGCCGCCATCGTGGCCGGCGATCACCAGGTGATCGGCCTTGGCCTTGGTGACCCCGGCGGCAACGGTACCGACACCGACTTCGGAGACCAGCTTGACGCTCACCGAGGCCTTCGGGTTGGTGTTCTTGAGGTCGTGGATCAGTTGCGCCAGGTCTTCGATCGAATAGATGTCGTGGTGCGGTGGTGGCGAAATCAGGCCGACGCCGGGCACCGAGTGGCGCAGGAAACCGATGTATTCGGAGACCTTGTGGCCGGGCAACTGACCGCCTTCACCGGGCTTGGCACCCTGCGCCATCTTGATCTGGATCTGGTCGGCGTTGACCAGGTATTCGGCGGTGACGCCGAAACGCCCGGAGGCGACCTGCTTGATCGCCGAGCGCAGGCTGTCGCCGGGTTGCAGCACGTAATCGCGCTCGACGCGCGACGCGCCGATGACACCGGCCAGGGTCTCGCCACCGCTGAGGACCTTGAAACGTGCCGGGTCCTCACCACCTTCGCCGGTGTTCGACTTGCCGCCGAGACGGTTCATGGCAATCGACAGGGTGCTGTGCGCCTCGGTCGAGATCGACCCCAGCGACATGGCGCCGGTGGCGAAACGCTTGACGATCTCTTTCGCCGGCTCGACCTCGTCGAGCGCGATGGCAGGTCCTGCCGCCTTGATCTCGAAGAGGCCACGCAAGGTCATGTGTCGCTGCGTCTGGTCGTTGATCAGAGCCGCGTACTCCTTGTAGGTCTCGGTCTTGCCGGTACGCGTCGCGTGCTGCAGCTTGGCGATCACATCGGGCGTCCACATGTGTTCTTCGCCGCGCACGCGATAGGCGTATTCGCCACCCGCGTCGAGCATCGTCGCCAGTACCGCGTCGTCGCCAAAAGCCTGGCGGTGCAGGCAGATGGCTTCTTCCATGACCTCGAAGACGCCGATTCCCTCGACCTGCGTCGAGGTGCCGGTGAAATACTTGTCGACGAGCGCCTTCTGCAGGCCGACGACTTCGAAGATCTGCGCTCCGGTGTAGGACATGTAGGTCGAAATGCCCATCTTGGACATCACCTTCAGGAGGCCCTTGCCGACCCCCTTGATGAAATGCTTGATCGCCTTGTCGCCCTTCTCGACGTCGCCGCCGACCAGGTGCTGCAGCGTTTCCAGCGCCAGGTAGGGGTGCACCGCTTCGGCACCGTAACCGGCGAGCACCGCAAAGTGGTGCGTCTCCCGCGCGGCGCCGGTTTCGACGACCAGCCCGACGCGCGTGCGCAGACCCTTGGTGACCAGATGCTGATGCACCGCCGAGGTGGCCAGCAAGGCCGGGATGGCGACGTGTTCGGCGTCGAATTTGCGGTCCGAGACGATCAGGATGCTCGAGCCGCGATGGACGTGATCCTCGGCTTCGTGGCACAGCGAGGCGAGCCGCGCTTCGACGCCTTCATTGCCCCAGGCCAGCGGATAGCAGATATCGAGTTCGGCAGAGTGGAACTTGTTGCCGGTGTACGCGGCAATGCGGCGCAACTTGGCCATGTTGTCGAAGTCGAGAACCGGCTGAGCGACTTCCAGGCGGTACGGCGGGTTGATTTCGTTGATTCCGAGCAGGTTCGGCTTGGGGCCGATGAACGAGACCAGCGACATCACCAGCTGTTCGCGGATCGGGTCGATCGGCGGATTGGTGACCTGCGCGAAGAGCTGCCGGAAGTAGTTGAACAACGGCTTGCTGCGGTTCGAGAGGACGGCCAGCGGCGAGTCATTGCCCATCGACCCGGTGGCCTCCTCGCCGGAGTTGGCCATCGGCTCAAGGATGAACTTTACGTCTTCCTGGCTGTAACCGAAAGCCTGCTGGCGGTCGAGCAGCGTCGCCGAGTAGGTGCGTGCCGGCCCCGTGGTCGGCGCGGGCAGATCGTCGAGCTTGATGTTGATGCGGCTGAGCCAGTCCTCGTAGGGCTTGAGGTGCGACAGCGTGTCCTTCAGCTCGCGATCCTCGATGATGCGCCCCTGATCGAGATCGATGAGGAACATCTTGCCCGGCTGCAGGCGCCATTTCTTGACGATCCGCTCTTCGGGGATCGGCAGGACACCGGCTTCGGAGGCCATGACCACCAGATCGTCGTCGGTCACCAGGTAACGCGCCGGACGCAGGCCGTTGCGGTCGAGCGTCGCGCCGATCTGGCGGCCGTCGGTGAAGGCCACCGCCGCCGGACCATCCCAGGGCTCGATCATCGCCGCGTGGTATTTGTAGAAAGCGCTGCGCTTGGGATCCATCAGGGTGTGCGACTCCCATGCTTCGGGAATCATCATCATCATCGCGTGCGCCAGCGAATAGCCGCCCATGACCAGCAGCTCGAGCGAATTGTCGAAGGCTGCGGAATCGGACTGCCCGGGGTAGATCAGCGGCCAGATCTTTTCCAGATCGGCACCCAGCATCGGCGACGAGGTGCCCTTCTCGCGCGCGCGCATCCAGTTGTAGTTGCCGCGCACCGTGTTGATCTCGCCGTTGTGCGCGATCATGCGGTAGGGGTGGGCAAGCTGCCAGGTCGGGAAGGTATTGGTCGAGAAACGCTGGTGAACCAGGGCCAACGCCGAAACGCAGCGCGGATCCTGGAGGTCGGTGTAGTACTCGCCAACCTGCGTCGCCAGCAGCAGGCCTTTATAGACAATGGTCCGCGCCGACATCGACGGCTGGTAGAACTCCTTGCTGTGCTTCAAGCCGAGCGCCAGGATGGCGTTGGCGGCACTGCGGCGAATGGCATAGAGCTTGCGCTCGAGCGCGTCGGTGACCATGATGTCCGGACCACGGCCGATGAAGATCTGGCGAATCACCGGTTCGCGGGCCCGGACCACGGGTGACATCGGCAGATCGTGATCCACCGGCACGTCGCGCCATCCGAGGACGACCTGACCCTCGGTGCGTACCGCGCGCTCGATTTCTTCCTGACAGGCAAGGCGGGACGCCGACTCTTTTGGCAGAAAGACCATGCCGACGCCATAATCACCCGCGGGCGGCAGGCGCACGCCTTTGTGGGCCATTTCCTCGCGAAAGAGCGTGTCAGGAAGCTGAATCAGGATCCCGGCGCCGTCGCCCATCAGGGGATCGGCACCCACTGCGCCACGGTGATCCAGGTTGTCCAGGATCAACAACCCCTGCTCGATGATCGAGTGACTTTTCTGGCCCCGGATGTGCGCTACAAAACCGACGCCACAGGCGTCGTGCTCGTTGGCGGGGTCGTAGAGCCCCTGCCTTTCAGGTATGGTCGAATCGATCACGCTCGAATCCTCATAAAGCAAAGCTGCATGTACCCGGGCGAGTGGCACCGGCAATCCCACAAAAAACGGGCGCGAAGACGGTCAGAAGGCCACTCCGGGCGACCCGCGACTATACCCCTAATGCTGCCCGCGTTCAACATGCTGCGCCGCACCAACGGAGTGCGGCGCAGCCCCGCGGGAGCACCGAAATACAGCGCTGGCGACCACCGCCGGCCTGTGAACGCTGCTCCGCGGCGCCCACAGATCGTTCTGCAAGCAATCTTCACGCCACCTCCACCGCCTATCGCCACGCAAAGCTTGCTGGGTGCGCCTGCCGACTGCCAAGGCAATGACGGCACCCGGCATCGCCACCCATGGCGGCGCAAGCGCGCGGCTACCCGGCTTCGTCGTCAAGCCCGGCTGCCCATATAGAACGGCGTTTTTTCAGGGTGTTCCGCATGCTGAATTCCTTTTTGCGCTTGTGGTAAGCTGCGGGCGCTAGGCGCTTGACGGGGGCGTCTGTGCCGGCCGGCAAGGCCGAAGCCAGGGGGAGGTCGTTCCGCGCCCCGCGGAACGGGAAATTCTTCGACCGTTTTCAGGATAGAGGCTGGCGATTCGCGTTCGTGCGGGAGGCGAACTCCGCAGCTTGCGGATCGTTTTTTTGAACACTGGCACCAACGAGACACGAGATGGAGGACTGAATGCCGTTATTAATCGGAGTTCCGAAAGAGATTGCAGAAGGGGAAAAGCGCGTTGCGACCGTACCAGAGGTCGTCGAGAAGCTGATCAAGCTGGGTTTCGCTGTTCAGGTCGAGGCCGGCGCAGGTGATGCCGCGACGGTGTCCGACGACGCCTATCGCGCCGCTGGCGCGCAAATTATCGAAGACACGGCCACCCTGTGGTCGTCTTCCGACATTATCTTCAAGGTGCGTGGACCGTCGACCGAAGAGGTCGGCTTGCTGCGCGAGGGCGCTACCCTGGTGAGCTTCATCTGGCCAGCGCAAAATCCTGAATTGCTCGAACAGCTTGCCGCGCGCAAGGTGACCGTCCTGGCGATGGACAGCGTGCCGCGCATTTCGCGGGCGCAGAAGCTGGACGCGCTGAGTTCGATGGCCAACATTGCCGGCTATCGGGCGGTGATCGAGGCGGCGCATCAATTCGGTCGTTTCTTCACCGGCCAGATCACTGCTGCAGGCAAGGTGCCCCCGGCCAAGGTTTTCGTGATCGGCGCCGGCGTTGCCGGGCTGGCCGCGATCGGTACGGCATCGGGTCTGGGCGCCATTGTCCGAGCCAACGACACGCGCCCGGAAGTCGGCGACCAGGTGACTTCGATGGGGGGTGAATTCGTCCCCGTCGACTACGTGGAAGAAGGTTCCGGCGTTGGCGGCTACGCCAAGGTGATGAGCGAAGGCTTCCAGAAGGCGCAGCGCGAAGTCTTTGCCAAGCAGGCGAAAGACGTCGACATCATCATCACCACGGCGCTGATCCCCGGCAAGCCGGCACCCAAGCTGATCACCGCCGAAATGGTGCAGTCGATGAAGCCCGGCAGCGTCATCGTCGACATGGCGGCCGAGCAGGGTGGCAACTGCGAGCTGACCGAACCGGGAACGGTAACCGTCAAGCACGGCGTGACGATCATCGGCTACGCCGACCTGCCAAGCCGCCTGTCGAAGCAATCGAGCACGCTGTACGCAACCAACCTCTTTCGCCTGAGTGAGGAACTGTGCAAGAACAAGGACGGCACGATCGACGTCAATATGGACGACGAGGTGATCCGCGGCACGACGGTGGTCAAGGACGGCGCAATCACCTGGCCGCCACCCGCAGCAAAAATTGCCGCCGCGCCGCCCAAGCCAGCGGCAGCCAAACCTGCTGCCGCGGCCTCGAAATCCTCGGGTCACGGCAAACCCGGCGCGCCGTCGTCGGCGACTCGTGCGGCAGTGATTTTCGGCGTTGCGGCGCTGTTCTTCCTGCTCATCGGCGCCGGAGCACCGCCGGCCTTCCTCTCCCACTTCACGGTCTTCGTACTGGCCTGCTTTGTTGGCTACATGGTCGTCTGGAACGTCAAACCGGCGCTGCATACGCCGCTGATGAGCGTCACCAATGCGATCAGCAGCATCATCGCCATCGGCGCATTGGTGCAGATTTCACCACCTATGGATGGAGGCAGTCTCGACCGGCCTGACGGCTGGATTCGACTGCTGGCGTTCGTGGCCATCGCCCTGGCAACGATCAACATGTTTGGTGGCTTCGCTGTAACTCAGCGCATGCTGGCAATGTTTCGCAAATAGGAGTCGATGAATATGTCTTACAGCTTGGCAACCGCCTCCTACATTGGAGCTACGATTCTTTTCATTCTCTGCCTCGGAGGACTCAGCAACCAGGAGACCGCCAGACGCGGCAATCTCTACGGCATGATCGGCATGGCCATTGCCGTCGTGGCAACGATTTTTGGCCCCTACGTTGCCGGCTTCGGCGGCGTGGTGTGGGTCATCTTTGCAATGCTGATCGGCGCCAGCGTGGGCCTTTACGCCGCACGCAAAGTGCAGATGACGCAGATGCCCGAACTGGTCGCCCTGATGCACAGCCTGGTCGGTCTGGCGGCAATGCTGGTTGGCTTCGCCACCTACGTTGATCCGATCGCCGCCTCGCACCTCAGCGGCGCCGAGAAAACGATCCACGAAATCGAGATCTACGTCGGCATCCTGATCGGCGCGGTGACCTTCTCGGGATCGGTGATCGCCTTCGGCAAACTGTCCGGCAAGATTTCCGGCAACCCACTGCTGCTGCCGGGACGCCACTGGATCAATCTCATTGGTCTGCTGGTGGTCATCTTCTTCGGACGGCAGTTCCTGCACGCCGACACAACCGGCGAGGGAATGGCTTACCTGATCGTGATGACCATCATCGCGCTGGCTTTTGGCGTGCACATGGTCATGGCCATTGGCGGCGCCGACATGCCGGTGGTGGTGTCGATGCTCAACAGCTACTCGGGCTGGGCAGCGGCTGCGACCGGCTTCATGCTCTCCAACGACCTGCTGATCGTTACCGGCGCACTGGTTGGTTCGAGCGGCGCAATCCTCTCGTACATCATGTGCGAGGCGATGAATAGGCACTTCGTCAGCGTCATCGCCGGCGGCTTTGGAACCACCAGCGGCGCTGCCGCGGCTGGTGGCGCGCAACCAGCCGGGGAAGTGGTGCCGATCCTGGCGCCGGAGACCGCCGAGCTGCTGCGTGACGCGAAGAACGTGATCATCATCCCCGGCTACGGGATGGCGGTCGCGCAAGCGCAGCACACCGTTTACGAGATCACGCGCTTTCTCCGCGACAAGGGCGTAAACGTGCGCTTCGGCATCCACCCGGTCGCCGGCCGCATGCCTGGTCACATGAATGTGCTGCTCGCCGAAGCCAAGGTTCCCTACGATATCGTCCTCGAAATGGACGAGCTCAACGACGACTTTCCGAAAACCGACGTGGCCATGGTCATCGGCGCCAACGACATCGTCAACCCCGGCGCGCAGGACGACCCGAGCAGTCCGATCGCCGGGATGCCGGTACTCGAGGCGTGGAAAGCAACCACGTCGATTGTGATGAAACGCAGCATGGCCTCCGGCTATGCAGGGGTCGACAATCCACTCTTCTACAAGGAGAACAATCGCATGCTCTTTGGCGATGCGAAGAAGATGCTGGATGAAGTGTTGACGGCGCTGAAGGCCTAAAAGACAGGGCCTTCGTTTCGCACCCGGCACGACCCCACAACGCCCGCCTTCGCGGGCGTTGTGCTTTCTCCGCGCGATCCGCTGCCGCAGGGCACGAGCGGGTTTTCGGATGTCGATCGACATCTGATAGAATCGGCCCAAACAGTCAAGAAGCGCGTCAGCCAGCTTTCCTATCCCAGGGGGTAACATGGAGGTCAAAGAAGTTCTGCAGGTCAAAGATACCGCGCTGTTCGCCGTCAATCCCGACTCGCCTCTCTCTGAGGCGGTGATCATGATGGCGGAAAACGACATCGGCTCGGTCATCGTCATGGAGGGAGGCAAGCTGGCAGGGATGCTGACCTTCCGCGAGGTGATGCTGATCCTCGCCAAGCGCCAGAGCGAACGTCGTGTTGGCCCGACGCCACCGATTGCCGAGATCCTGGTCGTCGAGGCAATGGACACCAATCCGCCCACCGCGACTCTGGAAATGGACGTCGACGAGTTGCGTCGAGTGATGGTCGATACGCACACCCGCTACGTACCGGTCATGGAAGGCGACACGATCATCGGTATCGTCTCGTTTCACGACGTTGCCAAGGCGGTTCTCGAAGAACGCAATATGGAGAACAAGCTCCTCAAGGCCTACATCAAGGATTGGCCATCGCCTTGAGCGGTTGAGCTGGCTGCAGCATTTGACGAGACGACGAAGGCCTTTGCTGCGGACTCGCTGCCGGGCGTCAGCCCTCGCTGACCGCGAACAGGCGCCGATGCTCCTTGATGGCATAACGGTCGGTCATCCCGGCAATATAGTCGGCAACCTGACGCGCCTGATCGCCCTCGCCAGCCGACTGATACTGCGGGGGTAACATGCGCGGGTCGCTGCTGAAGGCGGCAAACAGATCGCTGACGATACGCCGCGCCTTGCTGGCCATTCGCAAGACCTGATAGTGCTGATAGAGCTGCGTGCGCAGGAAGTGCTTCATTTGCCGCTGCGCCTGAAAAGACTCGTCAGAGAAAGCGACCAGGGCCGGCCCTGACCTGGCCTCGGCAAGGTCACGCGGCGCATGTTGGCGGATCCTGGCGGCGGTCGTTTCGATCAGATCGCAAACCTGGGCATTGATCATTCGCCGGATCGTCTCGTGAATCAAACGGCGCCCGCCAACGGCGGCGTGGATCCGCCGGACGTCGGCGACGTGGCGCGCAAAAAGGCGCAGCTCTTCGAGCTGCTCGAGCCTTATCAGCCCCGAACGCAAGCCGTCGTCGACATCGTGGTGGTTGTAGGCGATTTCATCGGCGAGGTTGCAGATCTGCGCTTCCAGCGACGGCTGCCGGCGCACCAGAAAGCGTTCACCGACCTCACCGAGCTGGCGGGCGTTTTCCAGGGAACAATGCTTGACGATTCCTTCGCGCGTCTCGAAGCAGAGGTTGAGTCCGTCGAATGCAGCATAGCGCTCCTCGAGGGAATCAACGATGCGCAGGCTTTGCAGATTGTGTTCGAAGCCGCCGTGATCGCGCATGCACTCGTTCAGCGCCTCCTGCCCGGCGTGGCCAAAGGGCGTATGGCCGAGGTCATGGGCCAGCGAAATGGCTTCGACAAGATCCTCGTTGAGCGCCAGCGAACGTGCGATGGCACGGGCGATCTGGGCGACCTCGAGACTGTGCGTCAAGCGGGTGCGGAAGAGATCGCCTTCGTGATTGACGAAAACCTGCGTCTTGTATTCAAGCCGACGGAAGGCCGTCGAATGTACGATCCGATCTCGGTCGCGCTGAAACTCGCTGCGATGAAGCGGCTCGGTGTCCGGGTAGCGCCGGCCGCGCGTGTTTTCGGCGGATACGGCGTAGGCAACGAGCTCAGGCATGCGGGGACCGCGCCAGGATCGCTGTTCTGACTTCTTCCGGCGCCGCCGCGTCGCTGACCACCGCCCGACCTATTCCTTGCAGGAGCACGAAGCGAAGCTTGCCGTCGCGCACCTTCTTGTCGTGCTGCATCAGCTCCAGGTAGCGCTCGACGTCCAGCGCCGGTCCGGACACCGGCAATCCCGCGCGCTGAAACAGCCGCTCGATCCGGTCAATCTCGGACGAGCCGATCCAGCCCAGTTGCAACGATAGTTGGGCGGCGATCATGGTGCCCGCGGCGACCGCTTCTCCATGCAAGCATTCGCCATACCCCATCCCGGTTTCGATGGCGTGCCCGAAGGTGTGGCCAAGGTTGAGCAAGGCGCGTTCACCGCTCTCGTGCTCGTCGGCAACGACCACTTCCGCCTTGTTGCGGCAGGAACGGGAAATGGCCTCGGCGAGCGCCGCCGGCTCGCGCAGCAGCAGGCGTTCGAGGTGTTCTTCCAGCCATTCGAAAAACGGCAGGTCGCGGATCAGGCCATACTTGATCACTTCGGCCAGCCCGGCGCGCAGCTCACGATCGGGCAGCGTGGTCAGGGTATCGGTATCGGCAAGGACCAGTTTTGGCTGATAGAAGGCACCGATCATGTTCTTGCCGAGCGGGTGGTTGATCGCCGTCTTGCCGCCCACCGACGAATCGACCTGGGCGAGCAAGGTGGTCGGAACCTGGATGAAAGGCATGCCGCGCTGAAAACACGCGGCCGCAAATCCGGTCATGTCGCCGACGACGCCGCCGCCAAGAGCCACGAGGGTCGTTGAGCGCTCACAACGCCGCTGCAGGAGTACATCAAAGATGAGGTTCAGCGTCTGCCAGTCCTTGAATTGTTCGCCGTCGGGCAGGATGATTTCGACGACTTCGATTCCGGCACGGCGCAGCGACTCCGACAGGCGTTCGAGATACAGCGGCGCGACGGTGGTGTTGGTGACCATCGCCACCTTTCGTTGGCGAAGAAACGGCAGCAACAGATCACTCTTGTCGAGCAGTGCGCGCCCGATATGAATCGGATAGGCGCGGTGCCCAAGGGCGACGCTCAGCGTTTCCATGATTTTTCCATTTCCTTGACCAGCAATTGCAGGACCGCTTGCGCACTGATTCGAGATCCGCTGACCACCAGATCGGCGATGCTTCGATAGAGCGGGTCGCGCTGCTCGTGCAGCTCCTTTAGTTTCAATAGGGGGTCGCTGACCTGCAACAGCGGCCGGTTCTTGTCGTGTCGCGTGCGCTCGCAGAGGGTTTGCAGTGGCACGTTGAGGTAGATGACCAGGCCGCTGCCTCGCAAGCTCGCCCGGTTCTCCGGGCGCAGCACGGCACCGCCGCCGGTGGCCACGACGCGGCCGGACAAGGATGCGAGGTCGGCAATGACCTGTGCCTCGCGTTTGCGAAATCCCTGCTCACCTTCGATCTCGAAGATTGTCGGCAGGCTGACGCCGGTACGAGCCTCGATCTCGTGGTCGGAGTCGACAAACTGGTAAGCCAGCCGTTTGGCCAGAACCTTGGCAATCGTCGTTTTTCCGGCCCCCATCAGGCCGACCAGGTAGACGTTGCGTTTCTCGTCCGCGATGTTCACCGGTCCATTCTATCGCAAGCTGAAATAACCGAGGCGGGCCGGAAAAAAGCCGGCTCGACGCCGGCTTTGTGTGCTCGCCAAGCCCCGGTCAGCGTACCGAGAGGTTGTCGGCAACGATCCGCGGCGTGATGAAGACCAGCAGTTCGGTCTTGTCGTCGATGATCTCGCGGTTCTTGAACAGGAAGCCGATGTAGGGAAGGTCGCCAAAGAACGGAATCCGCGTGGTGTTGTTACGGGTTTCCTGCGTGTAGATGCCACCGATGACGACCGTGCCGCCGTTCTCGACCAGAACCTCGGTCTTGACGTGCTTGGTGTCGATGGCCACACCGGCGCCGGTCGACAGACGGGTGTTCGGCGTGTCCTTGTTGACGTCCAGTTTCATGGAAATCTTCCCATCCGGCGTGATCTGGGGCGTTACTTTCAACGCCAGGTTGGCCTTCCGGAACGAGACGCTGGTGGCACCTGAACTGGTTGCCTGCTGATAGGGAATTTCGACGCCCTGCTCGATGATCGCCTCAACCTGGTTGGCAGTCATCACGCGCGGACTGGAGATCACCTTGCCGCGACCGTCGGCTTCGAGCGCCGAAATTTCGGCCGTCAGGAACTGCGTCAGGGCGTTGTTGAAGAGCAGGAAATTCAGCGTACCGGCGTTTCCGGTCCGTGGCGTCGCTGGCAGGTTGACCTGCGTTCCGCCCATGTCAAGCTGACCACTGACGGCTCCCCCTCCGACGCTGACCGCGCCGTCGGGGAAGGTTTGCCGCCAGCCCAGGCGGACGCCGAGGTTCTTCGCAAAACTGTCGCCAGCCTCGACGATCCGCGCTTCGATCATCACCTGCCGAGCGGCGATGTCGACCTTGGCAATCATCGCTCGCACTTCGTCCAGGCGGCTCGGCGTGTCCTTGACGAAGAGAATGTTCGAGCGCTCCTCGACAACGGCGCTGCCACGCTTGGAAAGCACGGTCTGCTTGGGGTCGATGAGCAGTTTCTGCACCGCGTCGGCCTTGATGTAGTTCATCTGGAAGCTCTCGGCCACCAGGGGCTCGAGGTCACCAATCTGTATTCTCGATTCGAAGTCGAGCTTTTCCTTGGTCGCGATCTCCTCGCGCGGCGCAATCAGAATGACGTTGCCATTCTTGCGCATGTCGAGGCCCTTCTGCTGCATGATGATGTCCAGCGCCTGATCCCAGGGAACGTCCTTGAGGATCAAGGTAATCGCACCGCCGACGGAATCGCTGACCACCATGTTCATGCCGGTAAACTCACCGATCACCTGCAGCAGGCGGCGGACATCGACGTTCTGGAAGTTGAGCGACAGCTTTTCGCCCTGATAGCCACCGCGACTCCCCTGCACCAACTTGTTCGGGTTCTCGATGATCGGCTTGACTTCAATGACGAACTGCGTGTCGCTCTGGTAGGCGTTGTGCTCCCAGAGCCCCTGCGGGGTAATCGTCATGCGCGTATTCGGCCCTTTTTGAACCGTATTCACCTTTACCACCGGCGTTGCAAAATCGGTCACATCGAGCTTCTTCTGCAGCGCAGCCGGAACGGTCACGTTGGCGAAATCGACGACCAGATTCGCGCCTTGCTGGCGGATGTCGATACCGGCGTTGGCGTCGCTCAGATCGACGGTAATCCGTCCCTCACCGTCCTTGCCGCGCCGGAAGACGATGTCGCGAACGGTGTTCGCGCTGCTCGACGGGAGCGCTTTGGCGAAATGCTCGACGGCGGTCGCGCCCTGCGTCGTGGCGCTCGGCACCAGAGCGAGCAGCAGGCTATTGCCTTCAATGGTCGCCTCATAGGTCATCGGCTTGTGCAGGTTCAGGACCAGGCGGGTGCGATCCTCGGCCTGGACGATATTGGCGCTCTTCAGATCGCCCTCGTTATACGCTTGACTCGATCTGCCCAGGCCGTTGGTCGTATTCGAAAAATCGAAGGCGATGCGCGCAGGTTTGGCGACACTGAATGCTGGCGGCAATACCTTCAATGGTTCCTTGAAGGTGAGCTTGACGTTGAGCACCGAGCCCTGCTGAATGACATTCATCGACTCGATCGAATTCGAGCCACCGTCCTGCGCGTTGACCATCCCGGAGGTCAACAGCACGGCTCCGACCAGGCCGAGGAGGTATCGTTTGATCTGCTTCATTTACTTCGCTCCCTTTTCCTGCAACAGCAGGCTGCTCGTTCTCTCCACCCAATCACCGGCAGAATCCTGAACAAGCTCTCGCAAAACCACCTCTGATTCGGAAACGTCGACCACCACGCCGAAGTTCTGCCCCATGTAGTTGCCGATCTTGACCTGGTACAAGGCGCTCTCGACCTGAATGATGGCATACGACACCTTCGCCCTGGTCATCACGCCGACATACTTCAGCGATTCCAGAGGGTACAGCTCCAGGGGTTCCTTGGGTCGATCGAGATCAGGCTTGAAGCCACCGCCGCCCTTTCTGGTATCCGACCCCAGCTTGGCTGGCTTGAACGGGTCGATCAGGTCGCCCACGTCGTAGGGCACGGGCTCGTAGGCTTCGACCACCGGCAGCGGCGGTATTTTTCCCTTGGCATCCTGCGCGACCGTGCTCATCCACTCGCGGATATCCTCATGATCGCCGCTGGAGCAGGCGACCAGAAAAGCGCTAGCCAGCAAGGCAAGGAGTTTGCTCATCGCCTGCCACCCTTGGCCGCCGCCTCGGCAGCCCTCCTCTTCGCCGCCAGCTCTTCCGCATCAAGATAGCGGAAGGTCTTGACAACCGCATCGAGCACCAGGCTTCCATCCTTGCGCTGCGGGTTATCTACGATCGAGATATTGTTCAAGGTGACAATTCTGGACAACTTGCCGATATCTCCCGCGAAAGCCCCGAAGTCATGGTAGGTCCCCGTCAGGCGCACGTCGACGGGCAGTTCGGCATAGAAATCCTGCACCTGCTCGCTACCGGGCTTGAAGAGATCGAACTGCAGGCCCCGGCCCATCCCCGCCTGGTTGACTTCGACCAGCAACGCCTCGACTTCGGACTTGTTGGGCAGCTGCTTGAGCAGCGCACCGAAGGAGCGGTCGATTTCATCCAGCTGCTGAACGTAGAGGTCGAGGTTGACGGCCTGCTTCTTCTTGGCCACGAACTGGTCTTTCAGCCTTTGCTCTTCGTGACCCTTGCTCTCCAGCGCGTCGAGCTGGTCAGCCCAGACAAACCACCAGCCAGCCAGCAAGAGGATCACCAACAAACCAACCAGCACGGTCACCCGCGGCGCAACGGGCCACGCCCCGGGATCCTGTGGATCGAGATTCTCGAAGTCTCTGAGCATCTCGCGGAAATCGATAGATGGCAGCTCGGGCTTCTTCATTTCTGCCCCTCCTGGCCCGCAGCAGCCCTCTTCAGGGAGGCGTACATGCTGAATTCGTTGAGGCGACGCTTGTCAACCAGCACCGCCTTGATCTCGATCAAACGAGGTTTCTCAAGCCACGGTGACGCCTCGATGTTGCGCATCAGCGTCGAAACGCGAGCGCTGGACTGCGCGTAGCCAATCAGATGGATGCTCTGTCCGACCTGCTTGAGCGAGCGAACATACACCCCCTCAGGCATCTGCTTGGTGAGTTCGCTGAGCAAGCGCACGGCTTCCGCCCGGTCTCGCTGCAAGGATTCGATGATCCGCTTGCGCGCCATCAGGGCGTCGCTTTGCGCCTTGAGCCGCTTGATTTGATCGATCTGCTTGTCAAGTACGGCGATCTCGGTCTGGAGAAAGGCGTTCTTGGCGTCCTGGGCGGCAATATAGCCGCCAATCACGGAGTAAACGAGAAAGACGATCAGCCCGGAAAGAACGCTGATCAAGCCGAACAGGGCATAGAACTGCTGTCGCCGCGCGCGTCGCTTCTCTTCCCGATGCGGCAGGAGGTTGATGCGGATCATTCGTCGAACCTCCGCAGCGCAAGACCACAGGCAACCATCAAGGACGAGGCATCAGTCAACAGATTCTTGGTGCGCACGCGATCGGAAAGCAGCATATTGGCAAACGGATTGGCAATGATGGTGTTGATCTGCGTGCGCGACGCGACGACTTCGTCGGCTCCGGCGATGACCGCACAGCCGCCGGCCAGAACGATGTGGTTGATCTGGTTGAACTGGGTCGAAGTAAAAAAGAACTGCAGGGCACGCGACAGCTCCAGCGCCATCGACTCAAGAAACGGCCGCAAGAGCTCCGCTTCGTACTGCTCGGGCAAGTTGTTGCGGCGCTTTTCCGCTTCTGCCTCCTCGAAGCTCATGCTGAACAGGCGAGCAATATCCTGCGTCAGCTGGTTTCCGCCAAACGCCTGCTCGCGAACGTAAAGCTGCTGGCCGTTGCGCAGGACGGTCAGGTTCATCACGTTGGCACCGACATCGACCAAGGCGACAATCTGCCCCTGACCACCCTCGGGAAGCTGTTTTTCGATCAGCTCGAACGCCGCCAGTACGGCATAGGACTCGACATCTAGAACCACAGGCTTGAGACCTGCCGCTTCGGCAACGGCGACACGGTCCTCCACCTTTTCCTTGCGCGACGCCGCGATCAGCACCTCGATTTCGTCCGGAGACGATGGCACCGGCCCGACCACCTGAAAATCCAGATTGACCTCTTCGAGCGCAAAGGGGATGTACTGGTTAGCCTCGGACTCGACCAGCACTTCCAGCTCTTCTTCCCTTTGGCCGGCCGCAACGATGATCTTCTTGGTAATGACGTGCGACGCCGGCAAGGCAATGGCAACCTGCTTGGTCACGGTCGCCATCCTCTTCCACGCGCGCCGGACCGACTCGGCCGCAGCCTCCAGGTTGACAATGTTGCCATCCGAGACGACGTCCCTGGGCAAGACCTCAATCGCATAACGCTCGACGCGGTAACCGCCTTTTGCGTCGCTGGCCAGCTCCACCATCTTGACCGACGATGAACTGATATCGAGACCGATCAGGGAGCGCGCCTTGGGATTGAAGATCGAAAGATCAAGCTGCAAATCGCCACCCTCCGACAAAAAACCCTTCAAAAATTTGTAGTTAGCGTATTTATTGATACTTTACTTTAGATGCTAGCAACAAGCTCCCGACGTGTAAAGCAATTTCATGGTTGTTACTGGGGACATCGCTCATTAGGCCAGGAGTGTAGCGTAAACCACTAAAACTATTGGCTTTCCATTGCTTTACCATGACCAGGAGATGGCCAGCGTGAAAGACCCTGGCGCCAGCGGGCAGCAACGTCGAGGGCAGCATCGTCGCTTCCGTCGCTTCGCCGCTCGCCTCCGGACAGCATAGCCGCGCCGATCTTCGCGCCTTTTTCGCGGCCGCGCCAATATAATAGCGGGATCTGCCTTTCATTCCGGACGCCGTGTTGCCTACCGCCCTCCGCTGGATCCTGTACCCGATCGTGTTTGTTGCCGGCCTCGCCGCCATAGCCCTGGCCATGGTGGCTGTGGTTCTCAGCCTGGCCTACCCGAACCTGCCGTCGCTGGAGATCCTTACCGACTACCGGCCCAAAGTGCCGCTGCGGGTGTACACCGCTGACGGCTATCTGATCGGCGAATTCGGTGAGGAACGTCGCGCCGTGGTCAGCATAAATGAGGTTCCGGCGATCATGAAGCAGGCCATCCTGGCCGCCGAAGACGAGCGCTTCTATCAGCACAGCGGCGTGGACACGCTGGGCATCCTGCGCGCACTGCAAGCCAACCTGATGAGTGGCGGCAAGCGCCAGGGCGCTTCGACGATCACCCAGCAAGTGGCCAAGAACTTCTTTCTTTCCTCCGAGAAAACCTACACCCGCAAGCTCTACGAAGCGCTGCTGTCTTTCAAGATCGAACACAACCTGAGCAAGGATCAGATTCTCGAACTCTATATCAACCAGATATTTCTCGGCCAGCGCGCTTACGGATTCGCCGCTGCGGCGCAGACCTATTTCGGCAAACCGCTGGTTGACCTGACCATCGCCGAGGTGGCCATGCTTGCCGGGCTGCCGAAAGCCCCCTCTGCCGACAACCCGGTCGCCAAACCAAAGCGTGCGCGCATTCGTCAGCAATACGTTCTGCGGCGCATGAACGACCTGGGGTTCATCACCGACGAGCAGTACGACGCCGCCCTGGCGCAAGCCCTGGTGATCAAGCGCGACGTCAGCGAGACGCCAATGCACGCCCAGTACGTCACCGAAATGGCGCGCCAGATCGCCGCCGAGCGTTTTCCGGAGGATGTCTACACACGCGGCCTGCGCGTCTACACGACCATTCTCAAGGCCGATCAGGAGGCTGCCTACGACAGCGTGCGGCGAGGCGTCCTCGACTATGACCGCCGACACGGTTACCGGGGTGCCGAGGCCTACGTCGACATCAGCCGGATCAAATCAGAGCAGGACGAAGGTCTCGAAGAACTGCTGCAGGACTTCACCGACGCCGAAGACATGCACCCGGCGATCATCCTGCAAGCCAGCAGCAAGGCGATTCGAGCCTACCGGCGGGGCGGCGAGATCGTCACCCTCAGTGGGGAGGGGCTGAAGTTCGCAGCACGCATGATCGATGACAAGGCTCCGGCCAACAAGCGCCTCAGCAGGGGCGCGGTCATTCGCGTTCAGAGCGACGAGAAAGACAACTGGCGCATCGTTCAGATGCCCGAGGTGGAAGCCGCCTTCCTGGCCGCCGATCCGCGCGACGGCGCCATACGCGCACTGGTTGGCGGCTTTGATTTCAACCGCAGCAAGTTCAATCACACGACGCAGGCATGGCGCCAGCCGGGTTCGAGTTTCAAGCCGTTTATCTATTCGGCAGCGCTAGAAAGGGGCTTCACCCCCGCCTCGGTGATCAGCGACGAACCAATCAGCTTCCCGGCAACGGTCACTGGCAGTCAGGCCTGGGAGCCGAAAAACTACGACGGCAAGTACGAAGGGCCGATGCGCATTCGTCGAGCGCTCGCCAGATCGAAGAACATGGTCTCCATCCGTCTCCTGCAGGCGAGCGGCGTGCGCTTTGTCCAGGACTACGTGACGCGCTTTGGCTTTGACGCCGACAAACACCCGCCCTACCTGACCATGGCACTGGGCGCCGGCGCGGCCACCCCCTGGCAGATGGTCGCCGGCTACGCGATCTTCGCCAACGGCGGCTACCATATTCGGCCGTACATAGTCAGCCAGATACTGGATGACAAGAATCAGCTGCTGGCGCAGGCCGCGCCAACGACTGCCGGCGATGAACGCCTGCGCGCGATCGACCCCCGCAACGCCTTCCTGATGGACAGCCTGCTGCGCGACGTGACCATCTACGGAACCGGGGCGCGTGCTTCGGCGACGCTCAAGCGGCGTGACCTCGCCGGCAAGACGGGAACCACCAACGATCAGGTCGACGCCTGGTTCTGCGGCTACCAGCAAACCGTCGTTGCCTGCGCGTGGATCGGCTTCGACCAACCGAAGAATCTTGGCCGGCGAGAGACCGGCGGCTCGGCAGCGCTGCCGATCTGGATCAGCTACATGGGCAAGGCACTGAAGGATGTCCCCGAGTCGTTTCTGCCCACTCCGGACGGAGTCGTCTCGGTCGCCATTCCCGATGCTGGCAAAGGACCTGCCAGGGAATGGTTCTACAAGGAAAACGCGCCGGCCGAAATCGAGCCTGTGTGGCCCACCGACGACAGCAGCGAAGCCGTCGACTGAGTTCCCTCGACAGCCTGCCAGAGAATGTCAACCGCCAGCAACCCCGCCAAACCAGCCAAACCAGCCACCTCCTCACTGCGCATCTATTTCCGGCTGCTCGGCTATCTGCGGCCGTTTCTCGGCATGTTCGCCATCAGCCTGGTGGGCTACATGATCTTCGCCTCGTCGCAACCGATGATGGCCGGGATTCTGAAGTACCTTGTCGACGAACTGAACGAACCGAGCAGCGTCACGCGACACGCCAATGCCTTCACCGGCGACCTCGACCTGACCTACGGCGTACCGCTGCTGCTGGTCATTGTCGTCACCTGGCAGGGGGTCGGCTCCTTTCTTGGCAACTACTACCTGGCGAGGGTCTCGCTGGGCCTGATCCACGACCTCAGGCGCGCCCTCTTCGACAGCCTGCTACACCTGCCGAATGGCTATTTCGATCAACACAACACCGGTCATCTGATCTCGCGAATCACCTACGACGTAACCATGGTCACCGGCGCGGCGACCGACGCGATCAAGGTCGTCATTCGCGAGGGACTGACGGTCATCTTCCTCTTCGGCTACCTGCTGTGGATGAACTGGCGACTGACGCTGGTGATGGTGGCCATCCTGCCGATCATCGGCGTGATGGTGACCCGGGCCAGCCGCAAGTTTCGCCGGCAAAGCCTCAAGATCCAGGCGACCATGGGCGACCTGACGCATGTCGCCTCGGAAACCATCCAGGGCTACCGCGTGGTACGCAGTTTCGGCGGCGAGAATTACGAGTCGACGCGCTTCCGGGTGGCCAGCGAGGACAACACCGCCAAGCAGTTGCGCATGGTCAGGACGAGCGCGACTTACACCCCGGCGCTGCAGTTGGTCACCTTTTCCGCGATGGCCGTCCTGCTGGTGTTGGTCCTGGCGCTGCGCGGCGACGCCTCGGCGGGCGACCTGGTCGCCTATCTCACCGCCGCCGGGATGTTGCCCAAGCCCATTCGCCAGTTGTCCGAAGTCAGCTCGACGATTCAGAAAGGGCTGGCCGGCGCCGAAAGCATTTTTTCCCAGATCGACCAGGAGCCGGAGCCCGATAACGGACGCATCGAAAAGCAGAGAGTCAGCGGTCGGCTAGAAGTGAAGGACCTGTCCTTCGTCTATCCGGGCAGCACTGCGCGCATTCTCGACCGGATCAGCTTCGCGATCGAACCAGGACAGATGGTCGCCCTTGTCGGGCGCTCGGGTAGCGGCAAGTCGACACTGGCCAATCTCATTCCCCGCTTCTACCATCACGACTCGGGCCAGATTCTCATCGACGGCATCGACGTCGAGGACTTCACGCTGCGCAACCTGCGCCAACATCTCGCCCTGGTCACCCAACAGGTGGTGCTGTTCAACGATACTGTGGCCAGCAACATCGCCTACGGCGACCTTTCCGACTCGCCACGCGAGGCCATCGAAAACGCCGCCGAAGCCGCCTTCGCTCGCGAGTTCATCGACCGTCTGCCTGACGGCTTCGAGACCATGGTCGGGGAAAACGGCGTCATGCTCTCCGGCGGCCAGCGGCAGCGGCTGGCGATCGCCCGAGCCCTGCTCAAGGATGCGCCGATCCTGATCCTCGACGAGGCAACTTCAGCGCTCGACACCGAGTCCGAACGCCATATTCAGAACGCTCTCGACCGGGTGATCGCCGCCCGAACGACGCTGGTCATCGCCCACCGCCTGTCGACGATCGAAAAGGCCGACCTGATTCTGGTCATGGATCAGGGACGCATCGTCGAACGCGGCAATCACGCCGAGCTCCTGGCCAACGACGGCCACTACACACGCCTGCACGCGATGCAATTCAGCGAGCCAGCGGCGGACAACACCCCGGCCGCCGTCGGCTGATCGTCTGCCGCAGGCGACCACCCGGAGCGGATCAGTCGCACAAGCCGTCGCTTCAGCTGCAGGCGCCGGGCAGCTGCTCGTCGAGCCAGCGCTGCAGCGCACAGGCCGACGGCCAGTTGCGCAACAGGCGGGCGCGATCCCGCCGCCACGCGCGCTCGTACGCGGCCACCGACCGATGCTGCACGACGCCGTCGAGATCGATGAGCAGGACGCGCTCGCCGTCCCAGAGCAGATTGGTCGCCTTGAGATCACCATGACTGATCCGATGCCGACGCAATGCTCCGAATAGCTCCCGTATTGCGTTCGCCTCGGCAGGCGGGGGCTCGCAATCCGCTGCCAGATGGTTGAGCAGATTGGGGCCAGGGCAGTACTCGCAGATCAGCCAGGCACGTCGGCGCAGCGGCCCGCAGCGCTCCTCGACCAGCGCCAGCGGCCCGGGCGTCGGGATGCCGAAGAAGAGTAGCCGATGCGCCTCGCGCCACGAATGCCAGGCGCGACTGGGGCGCCACAGGCGGCCGAACGCGTGGCGCAGGTTCTTGAGGTTGTAGCGTTTGATGAGCAGCGTCCGCGCATTCACCACGATGCGCGCCACCGTGGTCGTGCCGCCATCCTTGAATACCTTGCCGCTCGCCACGGCGCTGTCAAGCGAGGCCAGCGAGGCCAGCACGGGAGCCAGTGTTTCAGCCTCCTCGCGGCGCACGGCGCTGAAGCGCGCGCGGGTGTGCTCGACTGCGAACAGCGTGCACTCGCGAACCGTCTTGGCCAGGAAGTCGCCCAGCCGCCAGGCTCTGACGCGTTCGATATTGCGCCGCAAGACCGCCTGCTCGGGCAACAACGGCTGCTCGGCCGTGTAGGCCGGCAGCAAGGCGGCGAGCTGCCCGTCCCACACGGGTGGCAACTGCGCCAGCAGAACCGCCAGGTTGGCGCCGGCGTCCGCCGGCGGCAGGGGCTGTCCCCGGCTGATGACGCGCACCGCGTCGCCGTCGACGACCAGCATCCTGCCCTGATGACGCAGGAAATTTCCGAGGTGCAGGTCGTCCTGCACCAGGCCGGCGGCGTGCAGACGGCCAAGCATGCCCAGCGCCGGCGCCAGGACAGCCAGCGCTTCAGCGTCCCCAGCTGCTCGTTCCGAGACTCCCGCCCAGGCTTCGGCAAGGCTCTGCGCGGGTTCGAGAAAAACCGTCAGCAAAGCGTAGCCGCCAGCGGCCATGGCCGTCGCGACGACCAGTTCAGGGGTCGACACCTCCGCCTGCCGAAGCGCATCGAGACCGCCACGTTCGTGCCGCCAGTGTTTTTCGCAGCGCCGCCCGACGAACAGTTTGGCGAGCACCCGCCGGCCATCGAGTTCCGCTTCGCCGACCAGCCGCTTGCCGGGAAGGACGCGCAACAGCCGGCGCATGATCAAGGGGCGGCCATCGGCCAGGGTCACGCAAAACGGCAGTGGCGGCTGGCGACCGGCGGCGCGCAGCGTTGCCGCATCGCTCACCACGGGCAAGCCGGTTTCCGACGCGGTCGCGCGCCGCGGCACCGCCGCGCCGCGCCTAGTCTCGGCCATCGAAGAAGCCGACGATCTTGGCGATTCGCTGCCGATCGCCATTGTCCACGCGCGAGTTTTGCGTGTAGTCAAGATAGAAACGCAAACGCTGACTGCGCGAAAGTGTCTTGCTCGCCAGTTTGTCGAGGCAGGCAAGATCCTTGACGATCCGGTAGTCGAGAATCGTGCCGCGATAGTAGCTGCCACTCGGGCAATCGATCAGATAAACGGTCGGCGACGGTCCGCCATCGACCAGCAGGTTGCGCCACTTCAGATCGTTGTGCGCGAAACCGGCGTCGTGCAGAGTCCGCGTGAGCCTGGCGATCTGTCGCGAGACCTGGGTCAGCCAGGCACGATCGGCCAGACGCGGATCGTCGCTGTGCGCCAGGTAGGCGAGGTCCATGGTATCCGGGATTTCCTCGGTGACCAGCGCGCCGCGAAGGAAGCCGCCAAACGCCGTTCCAGGCCGTAGGCAACCAGGGTTGCGGTCGGAATGCCCCAGGCCCGAAAGGCCAGCAGGTTCCGCCATTCGGCACGCACCCGCGGCGGCCCCAGCCAGCGCCGCAGACCGAACCAGCGACGGCGCAGGTTCTTGCCGTTGCCACTGTAGCGTTTGACGTAGTAGCGCTTGCCGCCGACGCCGACACGCAGCACTCGACTCAGCGAGTCCTGGGCCATCGTCTCGCCATCCAGCGCAAAGACCTTGTCGATGTCGCCAAAGCGCTCGCCCGGCTTCGCACTGCTGCGGCGAGACACAGTGGGATAACTTAATAATCCAACACAACACGGACAGCTGTGTGCTCGATTCCCGCCAGCCCACATTACGTCGGAAACGAGCGGCACTGCGAGCGGGCGTCTTTCCCTCTTGCCCTCCAGGTGGCGAGCAATGGCGCGTCATTCGCGCAGAATCTGCGCAAGGGGCGGCAATAAGCCCAGAAAGCGCAGCAGGTCACGTTGTCAGCCGATATCGAGGCGCCGAAAAATAGAGTGCCGCCATTGTGGGTGCTGTCTTTGATGGTCTCCGCGGCCGCGGCAACTGCCCTCGTCGCGTGCGACAACCGTGCAGATCGTCATAGACAGCCTGAACGTTCGGCGTCCTGTGCGTGGTCGTGTGCAGAAGAAATGACATGAGATACAAACTCCGCGGTGGTCTCCTTCTTTTTCACTCTTCACCATTACTTCCGTCCTACTGCTTTTGTTCCCCCCTGCCGTCGACGCGGCCATGTCACGCGCGTTCTCATGCCAACGCCGAGGGCTGAACGATATGCCAAGAAGCGCCGCAAAAGGTCCTTCGAGGGCTGACCGCGGGCGCCAAGTTTCCGCGGTGTGTGGAAACAGTGCATGCACGCCCGGGGTTGCGGCCGCGCATCCGAAGGCGACGGCACGCCATGCTGTCGACGCACCGAGTTCGCCCAGCCGGATGCCCGCCACTCGTTCGAAGCAGGCCGAGTACCGGCAGGCTCAGCGAAATCAGGTTTCTTCGACGATTTCGGGCCACCCAGCTCCACGATGGATCTTACGAAGTATCCCCCCGCCTATTTCTGTGCGCAGGGTGCGGCGGCCCCTCGAGTTCGCGGAAGACCTCCTCCGCGAGGCCATCGAGGCGGCGAGGCATCCTGCCCCGACCACAGCGAGCGAAAGGGTCTCGTCAAGGCAGCGAGCACGCCGCCGCTGCAGTCCGAGCCTTCATGACTCAACTCGGCCGCCCTGCCTGGGTCCTTGGCCGTTGCTGTAGATTTCCTGCCCTGCCTCGTCAACTCCCATGTTACCCTGCCGTCCATGCCATGCCGATCGTGCCGGCTCGTCGCTCAGCATCTGCGCCATCACAGCGGGTCGGAGAGAGCGCCTGTTTGAACGGCTCCGAAACGACCAGCCCGCGTTGGGCATCACTCGACGAATGCGGCGTAGCCGCAAACGCGGGTGGTGAGCTCACCGCGCATGCCGGTCGTACCATCGCCTCGACACTCCCGGTATGCCAAGTGATACTTCTTCGTTGTAGCAACCGAATGATAGCGGGTCCGGCCGACCCCGAGAGAAATCGCGGGATGTCGCTGCGTACCGCCAGGTACTTACCCCAGCTCGGCCCCGCACTCCGAGTGCCCGCGCCTGGGCATGAAAAGCTTCGCCTCGTCGTCGCGTGGCGAACAGCGTGGCAACGGCTGGCTTGAACGCTGCCGCTCACGCGGCGAGAGCCTTCTAGGCGTGCGACTGGGCAGTACCTTGGGTCCGCTGAGCCCGCCCGATCACTGCCGCACCACGCAGCAGGTCAATGCTTCTGCCGCAGCGACTCGGTGCGCCGAAAGCGGCGCGGATCTCGGCGGCGATTGGGGGGGGGGGGCCGGCGCCGGCGATCGAGCGCGATCCCCGCGGCAGAAGATGGAAGCGCTCGGGGCGTGGCTTAGTACTTCCTCGAACAACGGCCTTGGCCAGCGTGCGAGATGACGGGACATCTGGTAAAGCACGCCGTTGACGCCGGCGAAAACGGGCGCGTCTCGTTGATTCCGCGAAATGGCGGTAGCGGTTCTCCCGTCCTCCTATAGAGCGTCACCGCGCAACGTACGCGCTTTTTCCGTCAAGCACACGCTGTCGTGTAGCCCTCGCGTGAAATGACGTTCCAGTCCAGATCTTGTTGAAACCAACCGACCCGAGCGGCCGCTCTCGGCCAGATAGTGTCATCCCACCCGCCACTGAATGTTCGCGCATAACGTCGGTTGATTGGTCAGCGGGCCTTTTGACGGGCACCAGGAGACACTGTCGAACCCCCGGAATAATCGCGCTGCCGCGCCATTCCTCGCTTGGTAGTAGTACCCTGATGGCGTGACACTGGCTGCTGCAAGCCGCGATTAGGGGCTGCGCAGCGGGAGGTGCAATACGCGACAAATCCGCTGCGGCGCAGGACGCCGTAAGGGCGAAGTACTTGTGTACAAACGAAGCGATCTTGCGTCAGGGAAATCCCCTTCGCCGGAACGCACGGCATGCCGCCCATCCAGGCCGAATCATCACCGCGGCGCCCTCGACTGGGCGCTCTGCTCCGCACGCTTCTGCGCGAGGGGCGAAGGCAAAGCAATCGAGCTGTCTGCACCGCCAGCCGCAGTGTAGCGCTTGTAGCCCCCAGAGGGTACTGCTGTGTGCACTGGCGACCCAGCACTTCGAGTCTGTACTGGTTGGAATCCGCATGCGTGGCGTCGCTTCTCTCAGCGGCATACGCGCAACTTCGTCTCGGTCGAGTCCCATGCAGAGCAATGGTAGCCTTCTCCCGCGGTCATAGGCGCTCCGGCCTCCCACAGACCATGAAATCACACTCAGCCCCAGGCTCGACCATTCCGGCGCGCGGGCGTCATGGTTAGGCGGGTCGTGCCGGAAAATTCCAGCCAAGCGCCCTTCGCCGCCCGCGGGCGTGCCGGGTCTGCGGCCAGGTCAGGCCCATCGCTTTCACCGCTCTTCAACGCCTTGGAGCAGGCCTGAACGCCCACGGAAGATCCGGCCCGCCGCCAGGTGCAATTGCGCGCGGTCATCGCTGCCCGCGCTGCCGATCCGTTTGCAACCAGGCTGCTTGTCCGCCCGATAGACTCAACGGCTACATCGGCGCATGCGGCTGCCACGGTCACTGTGCGGTGACCATCCGACATCCCAGATCAGCGCGTCCAGGTAAGATATCCCCTTGCCCGTAACGCTAGGCCAGGCTTACGTACCATTCCCGTCCAGAGACCGAGTCGCGTACACGCTGGCGTTCTCGCGAAGCGCCAGCCCCATGCTACTGGCCGTTCGAGCTTCCCCTAAAAATCTCTGGTGCAGTATCATAAATCCATCTGTGGGCTGCGAGCGTCATCATCACGGAGATCCCGGCTACGCGACTTCGCCCAGTGCAAGCAAATTTCTCGGGCGCAGGTGACCGGCGATACCTTGGCGACACACACATTCCAGCAACCCCCGATACAGAGCACAGACAATGCAGCCAGAGCGGCGGCAGGCGGCTGAGTATGCGAAAAAGTGTATCTACTAACCTCCGGTTACGCTGCCGCGTTTCGACCCGCCCCGCTCCAATAGAAAAACTATATTATCCCTCCGCCGTTTAATCGACACTTGCAGAGGCGGGAAAAGCCGTAACAAGCGGCGCCAAACAATACTGCAAGCGTCGTCTGCGCGAACCCCCGGACCGCAAACGCCGCCGTTTCGGGTTTCTCATTGGCGCAAGACAGAAACATGAGCACAGAGCCCTCTTTACTTCGGAATCGGTTCCGAAGGCCATCCGACAAGGTCGGCCGACTCCCCATAGTTTCCGACGCCATCCGCGACGCCCTTCTGGCGAAGACCCCGCCCGCAAAGGTCGCCTGTTACAACCTGTTGTCCGTACCTGACTGTCGTGTGCATCTCCGGCGATCACCACCACGGCCCACCATACCACACACACAGCGACACGGCGTCGGGATAACCGTTAGGGTCTACATACATCTGACCGTGCCGACTCGTGCGGTGGGGCGACTAACAAGCCTTTTTTTCCGCCATCCTGAGTGGCCATCCAACCCCGTCACCGGATGCGCAGGCGTCAACGGAAGGCCAGGGCATCGACCGCGACCGGGCGCAGGCGCCAGGCTGATGTTCGGCTACCCTGCAACGGACAACCGTCGCTGATGCCGCGGCCGATACCATTATGGCCACCGGCTCATTCAACGCCAGGGTGAAGTGCGCCACGACGGCGCGCCTGCCGTGCTGCGCCCGACGCCAGAGCCACTCACCGTCCGCATATTTGACGGAAAACCCGTCTCGATTCGACACCTCGTCGTCACCGACGCACACGACCCTGAACAGTCTCGCACGTCCAGATATTCGGAAGCGGTGACGAGAATCATCAAGCCGGTCATCAACCGCCGGAACTGCCAACAACGCACCCGCTTCTGTCAATCGCGACCGCCGAGCTCTGCGTTGGCGACCCGCACGGAGACCGTGACGGACTGGGGAACCGCGGCGCACGATCAGCGTTCGTGATACTACGTTGTGCGCGTGCTCTAGACATGGCTGCGTGGCGCTTTACCGTGCGTGCACTCGGCAAGGGCCCTATCCAAGGTCGGTCGCTCGGCTGCCTACGCCGCGCGCCACGTCAGCAAACGTCGTCGCGGACGCCTCGCCGCACGGCTTGTGAGTCCGGGTGGCTTTCACCGCGGGCCACGGCGTTTGCCCTCCGCCGTATCGCTGATGGTCCATACCTTCGGCACCGGCAAAGTCAGCAGACGAAGTCCTCGCGCACTATCGCGACACATTCGGACCTGCGCCCGAAGGGCATCATCCCGGCGCTCACCTGCCTGCGGACGATCTATCCGACCGACCAGCGGCCTGACAGCGTCTGACTTACACGTCGCGATGGAGCCGTATTCCACTTATAATAACCAACACGCGATAGCGGCTCAGCCCCTGGCGCGCAGAAGCCTCCATATCCAGATAGAAGGCGGGCGGGGTGGTCACGAGTCCAACAGAGATCTGGCCTCTCGAGCCGCTTTGCTTTCTGATAACGCAAGACTTGTAGACCTGTCGTCGGCTCCGTGTGGAGCTGCCCACTATTTGGTCATTCGCTCTCGCCTTCTTTCCCTCCCGATGGCCTCGACACTGGTGTGCAAAGGGGGAGCCATGCTCAAACGAATCGGCGTCCACAGCTTGCTGGTCGGCATGTCCTCAGCCTTCTGCGGCTCCGCTGGAACATGCCCTTCTGGCGCCGTCTTTGTCATTACCACCGACGCGAAAGAAATCGATACCATCCCGCCGTCGTCAGTGATGGGAATCGATTGCGCCAAAGGCCTATGATCTTCCGCCAGTCGAGGCGGTCGGTTTGCGGTCGGCGAGGCTGAGCCGGTCCGAGTCGAAAGAAGTGGACTGACTGCGCGCGCCCGGGGCGCGACACGCACGCGTTTCGAGTGCCGCATAGTTGCACGCCGCGGCCAGATCTGTCGTCCAAATCCGTCAGGCGGTGACCTCGTGTTTCGAAGAGGCGCGCGATGGGCATGCGGTCAACACGAGCTTGCGCTCAGCGCCTGTCGAGAGATAAATCTGACCTCGGTGAGCCGCAGCGCGTGCGCGTTGATCAGGCCTGGCGCGCCTGAATACGCCGGACGATTACAACCTACATGCACTCGGTTGCCGTCTGCGCGCTGAGGGTCCACCTTGCCCGCAACATCGGGACGCTGCGACGAAAGGTGCTTTTCTGCCGGAATTGCGGCCGCTGCACGACCTCGCAATTCGGCGATACCGCTCGAATCCCTCACAGCCCCGTGCAGCTCCCGATGCCCGAGTTTGCGATGCGTCCACGGAGACATGCCGGAGAACGGGCCGCGATGTCTGTACTCCCGACAGGTGGGGGGGGGGTCGAGATCGCCCGGTCTCGCTGGATGTTGTCCTCCCACCACTCACGAAAGGAGATCGGCTCGGTCTACCCCAGGCGCCTTGCAGGCACGGCGACAGCATCTTTCTCCAGATGGCGGCGGTCCTGCGATGTCTATTACCGCGATCACCTCGACTCGCCCCCCTACAATGCCGCTTGGGATCCGCCGAGTCCTTTCGCAAATCATGGCCGAGTGGAGGGCAAGGGCCATTTCGATGCCTGCCGTCCTTTCAGGCCTTCGTCATGAGCAGCGGCATTCTATCCCCATCGGCTCGCTGGTGCTGCTCATTGTGGCCCTGCCTCGGCGTGGTCTATCGAGCCGAACACGAATCGCTCCTCAGCCCAGGCAAGGTCTTTTCTCGGACCGTAGCGGCCTGATTCTCCCGCGTACTCGACCTCGCGCTCGCCGGGCTGCCGTCAAGAAGATCATGCAGCCGCGAGACCCGCCAAAGGGACTTCCCCTCGACTCTCACGAATCTGGTCCGGACTGTGCCCCAGCACGCGCTGACAGACCGCGACCCGGGACGCCCGCCACGCCGCCGATCTGCGGCCCTTGCCGCTTCAGACGAGCTTAGCCGAGCAGCCTGGCCTTCTTGGTCGAATTCAGCCTGCGAAAGGACGCCCTTGCCGACCAGCGCACTGCAGCTTCTCCAGCGTCGCCACGACCTCTCCGCGCGGCGGCGAGGCGCCTGCGGCTGGCACCAGCGCGGCCGCAATCGCCGCCCCCTCGCGCCGTCATCGTCTGTCCGGTTCCGAGCCCGGCACCGAGCCGCCGCCGAGCCGGCGATGGGCCGCCTTCGTTCCTGTGCGGCCTAGCGAAATGCCTAGCTCGCCCACCTGGATACTCTGCTGTGTAACGTCGAGGTCGCCGATCATGTTCATGCCGATACGCTTATTCGGAACCTTCTGCAGTTCCTCGGCAGGTGACTCATTCTGTTCCTGGCCACACCACACACACGATCGAGGAGTCGCCCGTAGCGAGCGAAGTGGTTCGGTGGTCCATCCAGACCTTAGCGCCCTACTCAAGCTCGTCGCCTGGTTGGCTGCCATATCGATGAAGGGGCACCGCCCGTTCATAAGCTGTAAACGTTGGGCGTCTTCATCGAACTCGGATCACCACGATTGCTCACTGTCCTATACTCCCAATACTCTCCTCTACCCCGTGTATCTCGGGCGCTGCGTTCGGAATCTCGCTGTAGAACTTCTTCGCATCGCCATCAAACTGGTACGCGAGTAAGATGCCCGAAAAAGCACAAGCATCCGCACGCATGCCGAAGTCCTAGTCCGGGATGGAGCTGATCGGATTCGACGTTCCCCATTTCGATCCGAGCTGCGACGGGCGTTCGAAAAGATAGCGTCGGACTTGAAACGGCTACTCGACAAGTCTTGTCCCCAGTCTTTCAGATAGGTAGCCACGGACAGCGTGCGCGTCGTCTAGGGGTGGTGTACAACCGGGAGCTAAAACGTGGCATCTTGCCTTCATTGACGAAGACCCGCGACCTTCGAATCGCGCACCGTCAGCTGCCGCCCC